>NZ_JAADZW010000025.1 GCF_010645065.1 Flavobacterium fluviatile
CGCAAGAAGTTTCCTCTCGGTCATACAAATATAAAAAAAATAGTAAAATAAATTAGGAACTAAAGATAGTACCTAGATTAGAAATTTATTTTTTCATAGCCTTTTTATGTTATTTTATGATAAAAGATAACAAGTTCTTTGATGTTATGGCTTTATTAGAATGCTTGAAATATAAGAAATATAAGAAATTCTGGTTTCAAAAAGCCCACACGAAAGGATTCGTGCGGGAGCGGGCGCAGCTTTTCATGAGAACACTTCGTAGAGCAGGGTATAAAATTATTCAGCTAAAGGTCCTTTAGAAAAAGGTGTTAATAATGGACGAATATCACTCCATGCTTTTAATATTTTATTTACATGCTCAGTTGCAGGTAAAGTGGTTGCTAACATAATTCCGCTTGGATCTATTTGTTGTTCTGAAATTTTATTGAATCCATTTTCAACTTCTTCAATTACTTCAAGTCCCATTGAAGGAATTTTGTTTTGCAATTCAGGAAAATTCACTTCAACGAATCTTAATACAGTTGCCATCATCATCATTTGTCTTAAGGGAGCCGGAGGGTGTGTATAATTATTTAAATTATCTAAGCTAAACCGAAGTCTTCCAAAGATTCTGTAAAAGCAATAGTTAGCAAAATATATTAAGTAGATGCTATTTTCTAAATCAGTATAAAATTCCGCAAATGTTTTTGGAATAAATTCTCTATGATTAAGCAAGACTTCAGCTTCCATTATTAAATTATTAACGGCAATACAGTCAGCATCCATTTCTAATGCTTGCCACATTAAATTACCTTCAGCTAAATTATTTATTTGAGTGAATTCATTATAGCTATTATCCGAAAAAAGGCTTTTTTTGTAATCTAAATGTCCATTTTTTACATGTGCATACTCATGTATTAAAATTGTTTTAAGACAAGTTTGTGTAAGGTATCGCGCTAAACTTGCACGTTGTGGGTCTTTTGGAATAACTATTTTTTCTTCAGTAATATAATCTTTTAGCACATCAAAATCTATAACTTGCACGTCAAAAATTTTTTCTGGTGGAGTTTCTTTAGAAGAATCCCCATATTGTTTCAATATTTCAGGATGAGAAAGCATTCTGTTAAATAAGTTACTGATACATGCTATGGCTCCTACATTTATTCCAATATAATATTGATTTTCAAAAAGGGTAGCTTTTGCATTTACTCTGGAATCATTAATGATATTAAAATTACAAGATGGTAAATCTTTTCCATTATTTCTACACCATTCAAGTATTTTGCTTCCATAAATCCTGAGATTATCTGTCTCTAAAACACCTTTAATTGGCCAAATACCACCATCTGATTTAAAAGCCAAATCAAATTCTTTTTCTTTTTGTGTAAATATCAACTCTCCCATAAATTTAAATATGTATTTTATATAATCTTGGATTTCTTAATCTTGGAAACTATTATTATGTTTTTAATGTAGATAAAAACAGTCTTTTTTTGTATGAATGATAAAGACTATGTATCCTTTTATGAAACGGGAGTGTAATAAAAGATATAGCCGAAAGCCGGATCGCTCGAATATGTAAAAAAAGTCTCTTAATTACGATTGCACGGATTTGCAATTCTCGCGAACAAAGCTAATTTACAAAAATAAAACAAAAGATTAGCTATATTCACAAAATCCTTTAAAAGATAAAGTCGTAGTCTTGCCAAAGGATCACTATTTTAGTTCAGTAACAAGCTATGCAGGTTTAGGAAACGAATTGGATGTAAGGACTAGATTTATTTTAAATAATTGAATTACTATGTGGAAATAGACTTCAAATACGCGCTATCTATTGTATATCTGTTTATTTCTTATGAAACCTAAAGTTATAGCCCTGATAGCAGCGGTATCCTTTGGTTCCTTTAGCCAGGAAAAGATACAAGCGAATAGCAGGAAAAAGCTCCCTAAACAAAAAAAGTGCCATAAAACCTAAGTCTTACAGCACTTTTAAACAAATCAATAATTAATTAAAGCGTACAGGTTATTCGTTTATGATATCGCCTTCCTTAATTTCTTCGTTGGCGATTTTTACGAGTTTGTCTTTCGGGTTCAGGTCTCCGAATATTTCGATTTTATCGTCAATTTCCCTTCCTTTTTTTACATCGACTCTTGTAGCTTTGTGGTTGACCACTTTGATCACAAACATCCCTTCGGCAGCATTCACCAAAGCCGATTTTGGCACTACAAATGTGCTGTCTTTTGCGTTAAGCGGTAACAAGACTTCGGCTACCATTCCGGGCAATAAATTGCCTTTGGTGTTGTGCACATCCATTTCGACACGTTCAGAACGTAATTTCAAATCTAAAGCGCCTGACATTCTCGTAATTGTGGCTTTAAAAGTATCCGGCAATGATTTTACATTAAAACTCATTTCGTCTCCATTGTGTAAATATCCGGTGTACAATTCAGGAACTGAAACCGCCAGACGCAGTTTGTTTTGCTGCTGAATCGTCAATAATGGCGAACTTGAAGAAGGACCAACAAAAGTTCCTAAATTCACGTTTCTTGCTGCTACGACACCGTCAAAAGGCGCGCGGATTTCAAGATAACTTCTCATGATTTTTACTTCTTTATGAGCCGCAACCGCTGCCTGATATTGTGCGTAATCAGAGTTCTTTTTACCGCTTGCCATTTCCAGGTCGTTTTTAGAAATCGTTCCTTCGACCTTGCTCGTTTCGTACAAACGGTTGTAGGTGCTTTTACTGGTGGCATAAATTGCTTCCATCGACTTCAGTCTTGATTCGGCTGCAGCCAGTTGTGAACTGATTTCCGGTGCTTCCAGAACGATCAAAAGTTGCCCTTTGGTTACTTTCGAACCAATATCCACTTTCAGCGTTTTTACGAAACTGCTCACTTTGGCATACAAATCTACCTGTTGGAAACCGGTTAATTCGGCCGGTAAACGCAATTCCGTAGTCAGTTTTTCTTTTTCCAGAAGAAAGGTTTCCGTTTTCGGTTCGATTTCTGCCGTAATAACTTCTTCCTTTTTAGAATTACAGCTGTTCAGGAAAAATAGTGCTGCAAAAAACAGTGGGCTGTATTTTATAATTTTAGTGTTCATTTTTTGGTTTTATATAATGAATATGATATAATGTCTTATTTAAACTGTTGGGTGTAATTAGTTTTGGATGATAATTTTTCGTCAGTTCGAGTGATCCCGATTTTTTATCGGGATTGTATCGAGAACAGAAAAGTTATCATTAAAAACGGTTCTCGATATATTTTTTGTTCCGTTTCTCTGCACAAAAAACACTCGAACTGACGTTTTTAATAATTACACCCAGCGGATTTCTTATTTGATAAAATAAAAGGAAAAGATAAAAGTCTGTCGAAGAACTTGCACGACCAAGTGACTTTCGACTTATAACTTATAACTTTTCACTCTTCACTCTTCACTCTTCACTTTCGACTTACTTATTGATGAAATATAATGAATACTTTCTTCGTCTTCAGGATCGAGGGAAACAGATTGTGTCGTGGTATGTTCCTGCGCCCAGGCGAAAATCAGCGGTAAGATCAATAATACAGCAAAGGTCGAAAACAACAGTCCGCCAATTACGGCTCTACCCAACGGAGAAACCTGATCGCCTCCTTCGCCATGACCAATTGCCATTGGAAGCATTCCCGCAATCATCGCCACCGAAGTCATGATAATCGGACGAAGACGCAGTGCTGCAGCCTCACGGGCCGACTCTAAGGCGTTTCCGTTTATTTTTCGCAATTGTTCGGCATTTGTAACGAGTAAAACGGCATTCGCAATCGAAACCCCGACTGACATGATGATGCCCATGTACGATTGTAAATTCAGTGTTGAGCCTGTAATAGTCAGCATCAACAAAGCCCCCAAAACTACCGCTGGAACTGTGGTTAAAATCACCAGCGAAACCTTGAATGACTGGAAATTAGCGGCTAACATTAAGAAGATTACAAAAATAGCAACCAATAACCCTACTTGTAAACTGCTTAATGTTTCGCTCAATACCTTACTCAGTCCAATAGGCGTGACAAATAAGCCACGTGGTAATTCGCCTAATGAACTGATTGCAGCATCTACATCTTTCGCGGCCGTCCCCAAATCGGTCTGATTGATGTTTGCTGTCACTGTAATGTATGGCATAGCCCCTAAATTGTCATTTTCACCGCTCACATAGCCGGGTGTAATTTTTGCCACGTCGCTCAAAACAGGACGAAGCGAGTTTTTCAATACCGGAATTTCGCCGATATCGGTTTTGCTTTTCATTTGATTTAACGGAACCTGAACCTGAACGTTTACAGATAAACCTGTTCGTTCGTCAATCCACGTATTTTTTTCGGTATATCGGGATGATGAGGTCGAAGCAATCAGCGAACGCGAAATGTCATTCATGTCCACTCCCAGTTCGGCAGCACGGGTTCTGTCAATATCGATGTTCATTGCCGGATAATGAATCGGCTGACCGATCTGCACATCACGGAAATAGTCTATTTTTTGTAATTTTTCAACGATTTGATTCGCATAGGTTTCATTTCGTTTTTTGTCTTTCCCCGCAATTCGGATTTCGATTGGAGTAGGAGAGCCTTGGCTCAAAACTTTGTCCGTTAATTCGATTGGCTCAAAAGTGAGTTTTACATCAGGCAGTATCTTTTTGATTCTCGCTCTGAATTCGTCTTTAAACTCATCCATATCGGCATGATATTCCTTTAAACTCACCTGAAAAACAGCTTCATGCGAACCCGCCATGAACAGATAAATCGGGTTAATCGAAAACAGCGACGGGTGCTGACCTACATAAACAGAAGATATTCCGATGTGTTCGTTGCCGACCATTTTCTTCAGTTCTTTCAGTACCAAAATGGCTTTTTCTTCGGTGCGTTCCAAACGGGTTCCGTCGGGAGCACGCATTCTCAATTGAAACTGACTTGAATTTACTTTCGGAAAAACATCTTTTCCGATGAACGAAATAAATACAATAGCAAGTGTCGTAGCCAGAACCAAATAGGTTAAAGCAGCTGCTTTTTTGTATGGAAACAATCGTTCAAGTGTTCGCATAAAACGAATTCTGAAACGCTCAAAAGCACTGATTTTTCCGTTGCCATCTGTATCCGTTCTTTCAACATACTCCTTTTTCTGAGTAATCAGTTGTTTCTCCGATTCAGGCGTTAATCCACAGGCGTTGAATTCGGCTTCATCATCTGTGATTTCCGGTTTATGTTCGTGTTTAGAATGTGCTTTCATCAGCCAGTTTGCCATTACCGGAACAAAAGTCTGCGAAAGTAAAAACGAAATTACCATTGAAAAACCAATCGCCAAAGCCAATGGCAAAAACAAAGCTCCCGGAATTCCGACCATTGTAAAGGCAGGCGCAAAAACCGCCAGAATACAAAGCAGAATCAATAATTTAGGCAAAGCAATTTCCTGACAGGCATCCCAAATCGCAAGTGCTTTTGGTTTGCCCATATCGAGATGCTGATGAATATTTTCTATCGTAACGGTACTTTCATCTACTAAAATTCCAATCGCTAACGCCAGTCCGCTCAGCGACATTAAGTTAATCGTCTGTCCGAATAATTTCAGAAATAAAACCCCCGAAATAATCGAAATTGGAATCGTTAAAATTACAATCAAAGCCGCACGCCTGTCGCCTAAGAATAATAAAACCATTAATCCGGTTAAAACCGCTCCGATGATTCCTTCGGTAATTAAACTTTTAACCGAGTTGATTACATAAACCGACTGGTCAAATTCGTATGATAATTGTACGTCTTCAGGAAGTGTGCTCTGAATTTTAGGCAATTCCGACTTTAATTTCTGAACAACATCCCAGGTCGAGGCGTCTCCGGCTTTTGCAATGCTGATATAAACCGAACGTTTTCCGTTAACCAAAGCATATCCGTTGGTCACATCGGCACCGTCTTTAACAGTGGCAACATCGCCTAATTTCAGATTTTGAACACCGCCTTTAAACAACGGAATCTGCTCAAAATCCTTGATTTCTTTAATCGTATTGTTCGTTGGCGAAAGGTAATTGATATCACCAATTCTCACATTTCCTGATGGAGCCGTCTGATTGTTGATACGAATGGCTTCTACAATCTGATCTGGTGTCATATTGTGTGAGCGTAGTAAATCAGGATCTACGTTAACTTCTACTGTTCTTGGGCTTCCGCCAAAGGGAGCCGGAGATAATAAACCCGGAATCGAAGTAAACGAAGCACGTACGTAAACGTTGGCCAAATCCTGCAATTCGTTGTTGGAACGTATTTTACTACTTAAAACCAATTGCCCGATCGGCAATGACGAAGCATCAAAACGAATGATAAACGGAGGCTGTGTTCCGGGAGGAAAAGCCGCCTGAATTCGGTTCGAAAGCGCTCCTAATTCGGCAGCAGCCTGCGCCATATTGGTATTTTCGTAATAGGTTAATTTCATAATCATCAACCCCTGAATATTCTTGGTTTCTACCGATTTTATACCATTGGCAAACGGAAGAATGTTCACGTAATTTTTAGCAAAATAAGCCTCCATCTGATCCGGTGTGTAACCACCAAACGGATGTGCAATATAGATTACCGGCAGATTCATTTTCGGAAGAATATCTACCTTGATGTCTTTGATGGCACCAATTCCGAAGAAAAATAAACCGGCCACCAATACCAATATAGAGATGGGTTTGCGGAGTGCAAAACGTATTAAATTCATTAGGCGCTATAATTAAAATTCATTTATAAATAAGTCAAAATTGCCTGTTGCGGCTACTTTTAGCAAATACGACTGCCATACATTATTGTTGACAATGTCACGATCGATTTCAGCACGGTTTAATGTGTAAATCGTCTGTGTCAGATCGGTTAAATCGGTTAATCCGTTTTTGTACAAAGTCGATTTTTGCAGATATGCCCTTTGTGCCGCATTGACCTGAATTGGGGCTTCGGCGTAATTTTCCAGCGTGATTTTGATTTTATCTTCCGCAAAATTCAACTGCGATTTTAATTCTCTGTCCGCCTGATTGTATTCTTCCTGTAACCCCTGCGAAACAAATTTCTGGGCACTGACTTGTTTGCTCATTCGGAAAGGAGTGGTCAGATTCCAGGTAATTCCAATACCAATCAAATAATTCATACGATCCGGATTGACGCCATCCCAGTAATTTCTGTTAAAAGCGGTCTGATCTGTCGCGTAAGAGGAATCAAATCCTGAGGCGCGGGTTTGTAAAACACCAAAGGCACTCATTGTAGGATAATAAAAACGTTTGTACAATTTGACCTGCTGGTTGCTGTAATCAATTCTGGTTTTATACAATTGCAATAACGGGTGAAGGCTATCTGTTACACTATTTTGTTTTATAAGTTCTTTTGGAATCTGTGTTACAAAAAGAGTATCAGTAACAAAATCCTGAGGTTCCACACCCATTAAATCGACCAGTTTATTGTTTTGTTCCTTAACGAAATTTTTAGCCAGATTCAGGGCTATTTTGGCTTTTGAAACTTCGGCTGTAGCCAAAGTTGAATCCACTCCGGCCAGTAATCCGTTTTTGACTCTGACCGCGGCGGTTCTTTTAAAAACTTCGGCACGGTTTAAATTCTTTTGTTGTGAAATCAGTAATCTTTGGCTTGCCAATAAATTGAGATAAGCGGCAGAGATTTTAATTTCGAGTTGGAATTTCTCCTGATTCAGATCTTTTTCTTTGGCCTCAACATCAATTTTAGAAAGGTTGATTTTTTCTTTTGCTTTTCCGAAAGTGAAAAAATCCCAGTTCATATTCACTAAATAAAGCGCGCCAAAAGCCGAGTTCCAGTTTTGTGTCGGAAGCGGTAACCCTGAAGAAGCAACGCCAAGACCTCCAAAACCGTATAATGGCCCGTTTTGTCCGTTTACAGTTCCGTAATCCTGTTGTGCTGATAAATTAAGGTTAGGCAGGTAATCGCGGCGGGATTGTTTAAGGCTCTCCCGTGAAGCATTTGTATAGTTGTTTTTTGCTCTGACTGAACCGTAATTTTCAAGCCCGGTTTTTATGGCGTCTTTTAAAGACAGGGTTTGAGAATGACTGTTCAGGGCAAAAATCAGGAAAAATAATAAGGTAACTCTTAGGCTCTTGTTAAAAACGTCAGTTCGAGTGTTTTTTGTGGAGTGAAACGGAATAAAAAATGTATCGAGAACCGTTTTTAATTCTAACTTTTCTTGTTCCCGATACATTTTTCTATCGAAAAACACTCGAACTAACGAAAAATTAAAACTAAAAACTAATCGTATCCATGGAGTTAAAGTAGTTTTTTTGAAATACATATAATTTAGATGTGAAATTATGCCCCAAATTTATTTCTGAAATCAGAATAAAAACCTTTATAAATGATGTACTGAAATAATAAATGACGAATTGAATTTGTCATTTTTACGAAAAATTAATTAAATATTTGTCCGTACTTTGTAAACTATTTAATGCAGAGATGAATAAAAAGCTGAGTAACATGATGGAAAACAAATGGTGGCAGGAAATTGCCGTCGTCCTTTTTTCATTCACGGTCTACACCCTTAAAAATGACTGGATGCTGTTTAGTTCTTTCATTTCGATTTTAATGGGGATTTTTTTCTACTGCATTTTGTACCTGCACGCCCAGTTCAACCGGTTTTTTATACTTCCCATTTTATTCAAAAACAAAAGACCGGTAACCTATGTTTTTTTAGCACTTTTAGGGGTTTTTCTTTTCTCAGTCGTTTTATATCAGATTACTTCTCTAAGCGTGTTTGCGAACTGTCGTTTGTATCAGAATTCACACCAGCGCAGTTATGTGTATCAGCTGGCCAGTGTATTGGGAACTTTAGTTTGTATTTTGAGTCCGATTATTGTTTTTAAGTTTTACAGAATCAATAAAAAACAGACAGACGAAACGCTTCTTTTCAATCAAATGCAGCTGAATTCACTGAAAGGACAATTAAATCCTCATTTTTTATTCAACACCTTCAATACGCTTTACGGAATCAGTTTAGAATTCCCCGAAAGAACGCCAGATCTGATTATGAAAGTGTCGCAACTGATGCGTTATCAGCTTGAAAGCAATAATAAACAGTGTGTCTCTCTTGAAGCGGAACTGGAGTTTATAAACAGTTATATCCAACTCGAAAAGGAACGTGTAGGCTATCGCTGTGATATTACCTACGATTGTAAAATAGACAATGAAAATGCTTATAAAATCTCACCAATGTTATTGATAGCTTTTATTGAAAATGCTTTCAAACACGGGACCTGCGCGATTGAAAAATGTTTCGTTCGTATTATAATTACAGTCGAAAGCGGATTGCTGCACCTGCATGTTGTCAATTCAATCCCGAAAAAAACGGATGTGGTTTCTACTAAAATTGGTTTAAAAAACACAATTGAAAGGCTGAACCTGATTTACGGTAAAGAATATAAATTAGATATTCAGGAGGATAAAAATACCTATATCGCAGATTTGAAAATACAACTTAAAAAGTTGGTATAATGAAGGAGACTAAAAAATGTATTATCGTTGATGATGAGCCGGCAGCGCATTATGTTCTGGCCAATTACATCAAACAGAATTCGCAGCTGGAACTTGTTTTTCAGGGCTATAATGGCGTTGAAGCGATGGATTATCTGCGTGAAAACAAAGTCGATCTGATGTTTCTGGATATCAATATGCCGGAAATTTCAGGAATGGAACTGCTTAAGATTATTCCAACACATCCCAAAACGATTTTAACTACTGCTTATTCCGAATTCGCTTTGGAAAGTTATGACTACGGTGTGATTGATTATCTGCTCAAACCTATTTATTTTCCAAGGTTTTTAAAAGCGATTGACCGTTTTTTTGCTACAGAAAATGTAAAAATCAGGGAAGAGGAAGAGTTAGTCAATTCTGTTAGTGTAAAAGTGGATGGTTATTTGATGGATATCGAATTAGACCAGCTGTTATTTGCGCAAAGTTTTGGTAATTATGTAAAAATCCATACAGTCAAAAGAACGTATCTGGCTTCTATTACTACCACCGAACTGGAAAAATGCCTGCCCGAAAAAAACTTCATGCGTATTCATAAATCCTATATCGTGGCTTTGGATAAAATCGAAGAAAGCGAAAAAGATTTTGTACTCATAAACAAAGAAAAACTGCCGGTTGGGATTACCTACAGAAGGGAATTAACAGACCGACTAAAGAATAAAGACCCTATATAAGAGTTCAGAAATAAGTGCTTACTAATTCAGTTATTTCAAAAAAGAAGCCTGTCAGGATTTATTTCTGCAGGCTTTTTTGATTTGTTAATCTAGAATCTGAACCTTCTTTTATTTTCCTTAAGACTATATTTTTTTAAAAATTTCATTTTTTAATTCATTTATAAGTAGTAAATTTATTACTGTTTTTTGGTGATTATTAATTCTTTAATGACAGAAAAATGAGAACAGTATCTTCAATTTTCGCCATGTTCAGTTTCAGTCTTTTAATAGCACAGAATGGAACGATCATGAAAAAAACAGTGATTCCTCCGGAAATTGTAAGAGTTGCTTTTGAAAAAGAAAATCCTGGAAAAACAGCTGTATGGTATGAGGAATATGTGGGTGATGATAATGATGAAATTCGTTATGAAGCCAAATATAATGTAAACAATACAACTAAAGCACTGGCAATTTATGACAATTTAGGAAATATGAAAGCCTATGAACTGCAGATTCCTTTGAGCAAACTTCCGCCAAAAGCGCAAACCTATCTCAAAAAAAACTATCCGGCAAAAGCAATAAAAGAGATCACAGTAATGGTTGACAATAAAAACAAAACCACGTATGAAGTTGGAGTAGAAAAAGATTCAAAGTTTTATGATGTTGTTTTTGACAAGAACGGAAAATTCGATGTCAGTATCGAAAAAAATTGAAATTGGCTTACTTACTAATTCAGATATTTAAACGACAAACCCGATAAGTTTTTTTCTTATCGGGTTTTGTTTTAAAGAAGTTTAGTGCTGATTTAAACACACTTCTACTCCGCTCAGTGCAGGCTGTAAACATAGCCTTTTGTAACTGTAAAGGCGTTTCACTTGTTTAAAAAACGCGTAGCTATGTGTTGAGAAATGAGTTTCTCTTTTTAACCTTTTCAAAAAAAGAAAAACCGATGTTTCTATGTGTTGAAAAATAGGTTAAATTTCTAAAATGTTATAAAAATATTCCTCCCGCGACCTCAATACGCTGTCCGTTGACCCAACGCGATTCTTCAGAACATAAAAAGGCAACAACTCCGCCAATATCATCAGGAAGACCAACTCTTCCTAAAGCGGTTAAGCCGGCAATCATTTGGTTTAGTTCATTATTATCACGAACAGCCCCGCCTCCAAAATCGGTTTCAATTGCACCGGGAGCGACGATGTTGACTCTGATTTTTCTTTCGCCCAGTTCTTTTGCCTGATATTGTGTCAAAGTTTCAATAGCGCCTTTCATCGAAGCGTAGGCAGCATAACCCGGGAATGAAAATCTTGTAAGACCGCTTGAGATATTTACGATTCCGCCGCCATCGTTTAGTATTGGCAATGCTTTCTGAGTTAAAAAGAAAGGTCCTTTAAAATGAATATTCGTCAACAGATCAAATTCGGCCTCTGTAGTTTCTGCGAAAGAATTATGAACTCCGATTCCGGCATTGTTTATCAAAAAGTCGAATTTATCTGTTTTAAAAATATTTTTTAATGAAGAAGAAACCTGTTCTAAAAAGGAATCAAAAGTACCTGATTCCGCAACGTTTAACTGAATTGCAGCAGCTCTCTGGCCTAAATTCTCAATTTCTTTTACGACCTCTTCAGCTTCATCCTGTTTGCTGTTGTAGGTGATGATAACATCGATTCCTTTTTTAGCAATTGCGACTGCCATATTTTTTCCTAAGCCTCTGCTTCCGCCTGTAACTAAGGCGATTTTTGTATTTACTGCCATTTGATTTATGTTTTGAATTGATAAGTCAAAGGTAGGAGTGAAGCATTAACCTAAAATTGTAAATATCAAACCTATGTTTGCGAAATTCAAATAACAATAACAATAACAATGACAATAACAATGACAATAGCAATGACAATAGCAATTTCAAAATTGAATTTCAAAATTGAATTTCAATTTCAAACTTTAAACTTTAAACTTGAAACTTTAAATTAACCTCTAAAAGCCAAAGGGGTCAATGACGTTTGTTTTTTAAAGAAATTCGAGAAATGTGCCAATTCTTCAAAACCAAGCGAATAGGCAATTTCAGAGATATTCCAGTTGGTTTGTCTTAAAAGAATTTTGGCTTCGCTGGTTAATCTGCTGCTGATTAACTCGGTTGTGGTTTTTCCGCTGTTTTCTTTTAAAACCTTGTTTAAATGATTCACGTGGACTGATAATCTTTCGGCAAAATCTTTGGCAGTCCTTAATTCTAAACGCTGATGTGGTGACTCTATTGGAAACTGTCTTTCTAATAATTCAGCAAATAAAGACGAAACCCTGGCTGCCGAATTGTGTTTGTAGTATAAGGCTGTAACTGGCTGTAGTTTTTGTCCAAAGTGAATTAACTCAGCCACATAGTTTCGGATTAAATCGTATTTGTAAGCATAATCAGAATTGATTTCGTTCTGTATCTTGCTGAAAATGAATTCAACTTCTGTAATTTGTTCGTCTGAAAGCTGAAAAACAGGAAAACCGTCCGGAGCAAAAATTGGAAGTTCGTTTAACACAATTCCGCTCTTATTTAGAAACTGATCTGTAAAAACGCAGAATTGCCCTGTCTGGTTGCCGTCCTGCGGAATGTAATTATAAGGGATTTTGGGTGTAGCAAATAAAAGTGCCTGTTTATCGATTTCAATTATTTTATCCGCATATTCTGCTCTGTTTCTGCCTTTTATGAGGCTTATTTTGTAATACGCTCTTCGATTGTAAGGCATGGTGCATTTTCCCAAAAGCTCTTTAATATTAAAAACATTAAACTGGCAGATCTCTTTTTGGATACAGTTATCTAACAATGAATTGGATTCGGTATGGGTTAATTCTGCAATTTCTTTATAAAATGTCTTTATAGAATTCATTAGGTTTTGATTTGTAAAATTCAAATATATGAAATTTTGTGGTACGCAGATTCAAACAGATTCAAGCAGATCTGTGCAGATTTTTTATTCGTTTTTTTTGTCATTTCGCCGAAGGGAGACTCGAGCGATAGCGAATAGGCGAAGCAAATCACACTAAAAACTCGATAAAGATTGGATTACCATTGCGGAGTTACTTGTGGAGATTCCTCGTTCCTCGTATTGTGGTTTACCTTTCAATTAAAACAAACTTCCCTGAACAAACTCAGGCTGTGAATTCCCATTAAAAAGAAAAGTATCAATAACAAAAAACTGTATTTTGACAGGGTCGAGTTCCCGCAAAACAATTTCTTTACACAAAAAATCAATTTCAATGGATGTAAAAAGCTGTGATGCTATTTTGAGCTTTTCAGGAGTAAGTTTTCTGCCAATGGACAGATGAGGGTCGTCACTTTTTTTAAGTTTTAAAGATTTGAGGGTTTCCTGAATCATTTTCATGACTGGTTTTAGTTTATTTTTCGAAACTTCATTCGGAGCAATAAAAAAAGCACCGCTGTTTTCATAAGAAGAAAAATGATCTAAATAAACGGGAAAAGGAGTTATAGCATCACATTTTCTAAAAAGCTTTTGCTTCAAAATATCGATTTGAGAATCGTCAATCGTGAATTCGCAGATCGTAATATGTGCGGTAGAGTTGCAACTGTTGTACCATTTGATTTTGCCTTTCAGATACTCCTTCATTGTTTTTACTGAAGCAATAACATCCTGCGAAGGATAAATAGCAACCGAATATTTCTTATCCATTCTTAAAGCTCTCCTTTCCTAAACAACCGGTCATAAATCTCAGACTGCAGCAATCCGCTGCCACCGCCAAAATGTTCAATGATTTCAACTCCGGGACGGGCATTTAAGCAAAATGCAGAGAATTCTTTTTCAACATGGTCTTCAATTGCAGAGCTTAGCAAAACAAAGTCAACATTGTGCTGTAAAAAGTAATCCTCAGCCAATTTTTCATCATTAAACCCAACGGCATTCCAATTTTCATTAGCATTTACCAGCCGTAGCAAAATTTCAAGTATTGGCTGATTTTTACCCAGTATTAAAAAGTCGTATTTTTTCATGATGCCATTTTTACATTACAAAAATAGTTCATATATGTCAAAAACCAACTTAATACAGATTAAGAACCGCTATTCGATTGAGACAATAAAATAATGTTTTGAGTTAATCGAATTCCTGTTAAAATTCGAAATTTGAGTAACAAACAAATTCAGTATTAACTTAAAAAAATCAATATTATGTTACGTTGGACAGTCATATTTATTATTCTCGCTATAGTAGCAGGAATATTTGGTTTTGGTGGTATTGCTGCCGGAGCTGCGGGTATCGCAAAAGTGTTATTTTTTATATTTATTGTATTGTTTCTGATATCATTAATCAGTGGCAGAAGAAATGTCTAAATAAAACTTCAAAAAAAGTAAAAAACGACACATTTATTTAGTAAATGTGTCGTTTTGTAATTTTAAGTAAGCTCATGGCAAAAAATCGATGCTTATTGCCCTGGAAGAAATTGGGATTAAAAGAAGCTCTGCTAAAATGGATATAGCTGAAAAGAGAGTGATTCATTTTTACAGGAGCCTTTTTTCAAATATAATGGTATAATGTTGGTTTAAAATAATTCTCCGGTTTTGAATAGTATGAATATTTCTTTGGCTGCTTCAGCCTGAAGGCTAAAGTACTGATTTCAAGATTTAAAAAAGATTTTCTGTACAAGATAAAAACCGTTAGAGAAATAAATCCTAACGGTTTTTTTGGTGGTATTAATTGATGTACTGCTTAAAATTTTCTGGGATCATTTTCAGGATAATCTTCTTCAGTTTCTTCTTCCTGAATATCATCTTCTTCGTATTCGTAATCATCCTCTTCTTCTATTTCTTCATCATCCTCATCAAGATCTTCTAAATCATCTTCAGTTTCATTGAAAGTATTTTCAAAAGAATCAGAAGGATTATCAAACTCGTCATTAACGATTCTTTCGTCTCCGTCAAGGTCTATTTCTTCGCCAATGTCGTCGCCTTCCAGATCTCTGTCAGTATGAAAATCATCATTTAAATCGTCCAGATCGTCTTCGTCATTTGTGATTGGTTCATCCGGATTTGGTTTGTTCGGGTCATGACCATTTCGAACAGTAAATCCTTGCTCGGCGATTTCTCTGTTGGTCTGTTTCTGTTCATTGCTATTGTACAGTTCCTCATTCATAAGGAAATTTTTATCCGTAGTATTTTGATCTATAGTACTCATAATCATAGTTTTTAATGTTATTAATTATAACCTTATGGATTATTCATTTCGCTGTTCTAATTGGTCATAATCCAGGTTCTCATCATTTTGTATCCCTTCTTCTTCCTGTTCTGTTTTTTCAGGTTTGTAATAGTTATCATCTTCCTGATGTTTTCTCACATATTCTTCTTCGCTGATGCTTCCGTCGTTAGGAATATTTTCATTTCGAAAGATGTTGTCTTTTTTTAAAAGTTTATCAATTGCGTTTTCGATTAAAACGGCAGCATCAGGATCTAAAAAACCTCCCTGAAATTTTTGTTCAAAGTATAGCTGTGCGTTTTCGTAATCGTTGTATTTATTGGTATGATATATAATGTGCGTTTTCATGGTATTTATTTTAATAATTTGATATTACAAAGCTATCCATCATATAAAGGAATCATCTTACAGGATTTACGAAACTCCTTTCATAATATACAGGTGTTCATCTTGAAACTTTGAATTTAAATGATATAAGCAAACGGTTTATTAACAGCCTAATTTTGAAAACATTAATAAATAAAAATTATAATTATGAAAACGAATAATAAACAAACAGAATCTAATGAGACTGCAAAAAAAAGCGGAGCAGCAAAATCAAAGTCAAATGCCGCATCCGGATTAACGGAATTGTTTGAAGATAGCCTTAAAGATATTTATTGGGCAGAGAAAGCTTTAACAAAAGCGCTTCCAACAATGGCAAAAAATGCAACTTCAGCTGATTTGATCGAAGCATTGAATGCTCACCTAACCGAAACAGAGGAACATGTAATCCGTCTGGAAAAAGTTTTTGAACTAATAGGTAAAAAAGCAACTGCAAAAAAATGTGATGCGATGGAAGGTTTAATTGAAGAAGGAAAATCAATCCTTGAAGAAACCGAATTAGGAGTGGTGCGAGATGCCGGAATTATTGCAGCAAGCCAAAAAATTGAACATTATGAAATTGCAACTTACGGAACATTAAGACAATTTGCAGAAACTTTAGGATTTGAAGAAGCTGCTGCTATATTAGAGCAAACACTTGATGAAGAAAAAGGAGCAGACAAAACACTTACTGAAGTAGCGGTAAGTGCAGTAAATCTCGAAGCTGCAGAACTAGATTAATTTTAACACTAAAAAAGTACAGTTCTCTACTGTGCTTTTTTTAGTTTTAATTGAATGAATTATGCCGGAAGGTCCATCCATAGTGATATTAAAAGAAGCAGTGCAGCAATTTTCTGGACAAAAAATTATTGATGTTTCCGGGAATAGCAGCATTGCTATTTTGAGATTAAAAAATAAAACAATACGTGAGTTTAAAACATGGGGCAAACATTTTCTCATTTGTTTCGACGACTTTACCGTCAAAATTCATATGCTGATGTTTGGTACTTACCGGATTAATGAAAGGAAGGAAACATTGCCCAGGCTAAGTCTGATTTTTGCTAATGGGGAACTTAATTTTTATACCTGCTCTATTAAAATTTTAGAAGGAGACATCAACCTTTATTATAAGTGGGAAGAAGATGTAATGAATGAAAACTGGGAACCGGAAAAAGCAAAACAGAGTTTGGAGAAAATTCCGCAAATGATGATTTGTGATGCCTTGCTGGAGCAAAATATATTTTCAGGAGTAGGGAATATCATCAAAAATGAAGTTTTGTACCGATGCAAAATTCACCCGGAATCTTTAGTTGGTCAAATTCCAAAAAAAGATATACAAAATCTTATTGATGAAAGTGTTATTTATAGTTTTCAGTTTCTGGAATGGAAGAAGAAGTATGAGTTGAAAAAGCACTGGCTTGCGCATACAAAAAAAACTTGTGTACGCTGTAATCTTCCACTCGTAAAGAAATATACAGGCGCTAAAAAAAGACGAAGCTTCTTTTGCACTAACTGTCAGAAATTATATCTATGAAAAATGTAGTTTTAACAGGCTGTTCCAGTTTCAATAACCGCTTTTGGAAAGATGTTTTTTATCCTCAAAATCTCCCTGTGTCTAAATGGTTCGAATACTATTGCAAACATTTCGATACGTATGAATTCAATGGTAGTTTTTATAAATTCCCAACAACAAAGATATTAGACAATTGGTATAAAAAAGCACCGGAAGACTTTATATTTTCGGTTAAAGTGCACAAAGAAATCACGCATATTAAAAAGTTTGTAAATTGTAAAAATCTTATTGATGATTTTTATACTATTTCCAAAAATGGCTTAAAAGAAAAATTAGGCTGTATTTTGTTTCAGTTCCCGCCAGGGTATCACTACAGCAAAGAAAAGCTGAATAATATAGTAGATAATTTAAATCCGGAATTTAAAAATGTGATTGAGTTTAGGCATGAAAGCTGGTGGAATGATGATGTCTGGCAAACATTCCTTGAAAACAATATTACTTTCTGTAGCGTTAGTTATCCCGGTTTGCAACAGACTATCTTCACTGAATTCCCCTTAATTTATATAAGGTTTCATGGTAATAAAAAACTTTTTTATTCGGGTTATTCAAAAGATGAACTACACCAGGTAAAGAATAAGCTCGAAAACAAAAATGGGTTTGTGTATTTTAATAATACAGCAGGCACTGAGGGAATCTTAAATGCATTGGAATTCAGTAAAATATGAAAAGTGGCAATCGATTAAACTGCCACTTTTTAACTTTTATAACTCGAGATTGCCTTCAATACCGTCATCCATAGTTTTCCCGGTAACAAAAGCAACTGTCATTTTAGCAAGTGCCACCATTTTACCATGTTTGTTGTTCCAATAGTACCCGTCTTCCGGAACTACTTTAATGATACTAAGATTAGGATCATCTTCGCCACCAGTCATCCAGACTTTAATAATTGGATTCCATAGTTCCTTAATTCTTTCCCTATCGTAAGAGACAGTAGCATTGCCGTGCAGGAACAGAAACTTGTCGTGTGGCTGGGCAAATATGATTTCGACTTTTGAATTTTCCATAATCTCGGCATTCTTATTACTGTTTTTATCCGATAAGAAGAAAATATTCCCATTCTCGTCAATTTCCTGAAACGACATTGGTCGTGATTGTAATTTTCCATTTTTGTATGTACATAGCATACAGGTTTTGATATCTTCAGCCAAATCCTTTATTTTTTCTGCAGCCGAAACGTCTTTAAGGTCTTTATGATCTCCCATAGTTTTATTTTTTAATGATTATTTTAAATATATGTGAAAATAAAGGTCAGAATTTTCTTTTATTAATGGTTATATAATTCATTTCTAAGGTTATGGTATTTCAATTTCAATTCATCAGAAATTAGGAAATTATTGATAATTCTATTTAATTATATATCTTTGAATACACTTTATTAATTTCAAAAATACTTATGAATGATATAACTATATTCTACACTGATGATGACGAGGATGATTTAAGTATTTTTGCTGATGCAGTAGATTCATTGCAAAAAAACATAGTACTTCAGACTTATACAGGAGGAGAGAAATTGTTAAATGCTATTTATAATCCGCCTCCCACGCCTAGTGTTATCTTTCTGGATTTAAACATGCCGGGCAAAAACGGTTTTGATGTTTTGGCAGAACTATATAACAACGATGCAAAAAAAGATATTCCTGTAATTATCTTTTCTACTTCAAGCGAACCAGGAATAATTGAAAAGTGTCGTGCACTGGGTGCCAGTTATTTTGTGACAAAGCCAGTATTTTTGAGTGATATCATAAAAATTATAAATTTCACTCTCGAAATGGACTGGAAAAATTTTATTTCAACAGAACAAAATTTTGTTTATAAATCGTAAAACATCCAAAATCCATAAAGCAGCCAGTTTAGTCATAATTGGCTGCTTTTTTTATCCCTTTTGGAGTTCTCTATGCTATTACCAATTATTGAATTAATAAAGTTAAGTATTTAGCAATTCAATCTCTGATCAAAAGATTTTATGAGACAAAAAAAATATTTTTTGAGTTAAAAGCCTGATTCAGAATATATGAAATTTGTATTGATAAAGTTGGCTGTCTTATTAGGCCTCCATAAAAGAAATTGTCATGAAAAACGAACTTTCAAAACACGAATTAGAATATCTGGATGAGTATCAAAAAAAAGGATATTGCTGTAATTTTTTATTCCAGGATGGAGCACTTGTAGAAACCGAATCGAAATATTCTTATCATCCTGACGAGATATTCATTGTTGCACATCACCGATACGAAGGGATGAGCAATCCTGAGGATATGTCCATTTTATATATTATAGAAACAGGCGATGATAAAAAAGGGACTTATTTGTTAGGATATGGGCCTTCAGGAGATTTAGAAGCTGCAGAATTTTTTAAAGATATACCGGAAAAAAACTATTCGGCTAATGCAGACATTGATAAACTCACTTAAAAATTAGATTTATAGATATAGGTTAAGGATTTTTTTATTTTGCTGAAAAACAGCTGTTTCAAATGTTAGTTTGGAGCAGCTGTTTTGTTTATATGCTACTTTTCAATTAAAGTATTAATTATGAAAGTTGTACGAAAAATTATATAACACTAAAAATCTGCACTTAAACGAAATTTGAATTGTTCAAAAGAGAAAGATTATGATGTAATAGTTAAAAAAATTTGAACACCTAATTATAAACTTTAATTGTAATCAGATGAAAAAACTTTACATAAATACAGGCGGAATAAATACTATTTTTAATGACCTTAAAGAGGATCTTACTGGTAGTTTGACTTTAGAAAATAATCAATACAACCTGAAAGTTAAGTCCAAAAACGCAAATGGAATTATCAACGGTATTACGCTAAATAAACAAATTTCATACATTCAGTTTGATATTGTTTTTAATGAGGATATTGAATTGAGTATGGAGTCGTTTGCCAATTCGCCTATTTTATTTACTTATTGTTTTGAAGGTAATCTGACTCACAGTTTCGGAATTAACGGTGAGAGAAAAAAAATAAAACCAAACCAAACCGGTATTATCAGAAATACATCAAATATAAATAGTGTATTGCATTTTGAAGGATATAAACGTGTAAAGTTTTCTATGATTTGTAATAATACCTATCATGCTGCGGTCTCTGAAAACAGCAAATTGTTTTTAGGTTTAAAAAAGAGATTCATAAGCAAGTCCGGGAATTATATTCATGTTGGCCAGCAAAATTCGAAAATAGCTGAAAAAATTAAAGAGTTTAACGCCGTTCCTCAAAAAGGAATAGTTAAGAATTTGCTGAAAAACAGAATTTTAGAAAATATATTAGAAATTGAACTCGATCAGCATACTTATGGATATACAAAAAGCATACAGCCAATTTTGTCACTGGCAAACAGACAAATAGAAGGACTGAGAAAAGTTTCTAATTTAAATGTTCTTGAAATTTTTTCAGGAGGTGGTGTAACAGGGCGAAATTATTTTCCGAGATTACTTAAAGAGAAATACCATTTGTCTTTTAATAAATCATACAATCAAAAACTAGTTAGCTAATAAGCATCACATATTGAAAAAAAACAGCTTTTACTGAAGCTGTTTTTTTTATTTACAGGAGTTTTAAGACTATTGTTCTTTTTCGTAGTAAATGAGAAAGTAGACCATAATCAAATTTAAGAAGAGCGAAATGCTGTTTGTAACGATTATAGGTAAATCTTTTTTTAAAATTCCGTACAAAATCCACACTGCAATTCCAAAAGTCAGGACTCCAAAAGTAAGCAGTGAAATTTGTTTTACCTTTTTTGTTTTCCAGACTTTTATGATTTGCGGGATAACCGAAATGGTCACGCAAATTCCCGCAAAAAGGCCAATCAGATCAACGTAATTCATATTTTTTATTATTTAATTAGCCTCCTACAAGTTCTCCGCCGTTTATATGAATGAATTGTCCAGTGATGTAGCTGCTGTCTTCAGAAGCTAAAAAAACATACGCCGGACCAACTTCAGACGGCTGACCTGCTCTTCCCATAGGATTGTCTTGTCCAAAATCAGAAACTTTATCAAATGTTGCGACAATCAGCGGTGTCCAGATAGGACCAGGAGCAACTCCGTTTACCCTGATCTGTTTTTTTGCCAGCATAGTTGATAATGACCTGGTAAAAGTCAGAATTGCACCTTTTGTACTCGAGTAATCCAGCAGGTGTTCACTTCCACGGTAAGCAGTGACCGAACTTGTGTTTATGATACTGTCTCCTTTATTTAAAAAAGGCAAAGCAGCTTTGGTAATATAAAAATAAGGGTAAATGTTGGTCTCAAATGTTTTTTGAAGCTGTGCCGTAGTAATCTTTTCAAGCTCATTTTGAGGGAACTGTACCGCTGCATTATTAACAACAATATTGAGTTTGCCAAATGTTTTGACGCAGCTTTTTATGGCATTTTTGCAAAATTTTTCATCTTTCAGATCTCCACTTATAAGCAGGCATTGCTGGCCTTCTTTCTCGACAAGTTCTTTTGTTTTTTGAGCATCTTTGTCTTCTTTTAAATATACAATTGCAATATTGGCGCCTTCTCTGGCAAAATGCACAGCAGCACTTCGCCCAATTCCGCTGTCACCTCCGGTTATAAACGCTACTTTGTCCAAAAGTTTTCCGCTGCCGGTATAATTCTCTTTAATAATTTCTGGTTCAGGGTTCATTAAATATTCGTTTCCCGGCAAATTTTGTTTTTGTTCAGGAAATGTTTTGATATTTTTCATAACTCTTTCATTTTTAATATTTAAATTAAAATTATTATGAACAGATTAAAATCTTTAACTTAAAAGGTTTTATCATTGTCGCAAAAAGTCAGGGAATTGTCGGGATGGGAATTATGTAATGATTATAATTTTAAATAAAAAACGGTTCATTTTTTTTTAAATACATTTGAAAGTTTATAAACTTTAAATTTGAAAGAGAATTTTAAAAATTTATATTAACCATAACAAATTTAGACCAGAAATAGATGATATTGATTGTAGACGATATAAAGGCAAATATAATTGCCTTAAAAAAAACTTTAGAGCTGCATAATATCGAAGTAGATACTGCGGAATCAGGCGAAGAGGCATTGAAGAAAATTTTACAAATTAACTACTGTCTTATAATCATGGATGTTCAGATGCCTGGTCTGGATGGTTTTGAGGTAGTAAAAATTCTTTCCGGGAATAAGAAAACAAAAGACATTCCTGTAATTTTTCTTTCAGCACTTAATATTGAAAAGAAATACATTTTTAAAGGTTATGAGACCGGTGCGGTAGAATATATTACTAAACCTGTTGACACTGATCTGCTGATTTTAAAAGTAAAAACCTTTCTGAAAATTTACGAACAGCAGAACCAGCTAAAAGAAATGAAAGAACTGCTTTCTAAAGAAATTAAAGTTCGAAAAGAAGCGCAGGACAACCTGGAAGTAAAAATCACCGAAAGGACGAAAGAACTGATCTTAAAAAATGAAGAACTGGAACTTAAAAACCATGAGCTTCAGCAGTTTGCCTGGGTAGTTTCGCATGATTTGAATGAGCCCATAAGAAAGATTCAAATCTTTATCAAAATTATCAAAGATCTTTATCTGGCAAAAGATGATAAAGCCGTTGATTATGTAAACCGTACCATTAAATCGGCAGAAAGAATGCAGACTTTAATTACAGATTTACTGGCTTATTCAAGGTTATCATCAAAAGTTCAGCCTGAAAAAACCGATTTAAATGAGGTGTTGCAGGAAGTACTTTCTGATTTTGATTATCTCATCGAAAGCAAGAATGCAACAGTAAAAACAAATGTGCTTCCCACTATTGACAGTATTCCGAGCCAGTTGCGTCAGGTTTTTCAAAATTTGATTGGAAACGCCCTTAAGTTTTCGAACAATACCCAAAACCCTGTCATAGAGGTCACCTCTGAATTAATTGAAACCAAAGATTTTGATGGAAAACCTTCTCCTGACGGAAAATATTGCCGTATTATTGTAAAAGACAACGGAATTGGTTTTGATGAGATTTACCTTGACAGGATTTTCATCATTTTTCAGAGCTTAAACGACCGCCAAAGCTATGAGGGAACCGGTATTGGACTGGCAATTGCAAAAAAAATAATTGAAAAACACAACGGATTAATTACAGCTAAAAGTCAGGTTGGACAGGGTGCGAGTTTTATTATGATTTTACCTTTAGAATATCAGGACATAAAATAATTTATATGAAGCAAAATAACTTTAAAAGAAATTTATTAATCAGTTCATTGGTTTCTTTATTAATATTAATGATCAGCTCAACGGCTTCATTTCTAAGTATCAAAAGCCTACTGAACAGTAATTACTGGGTAAACCACACTCAGGAAGTAATTTACAATTTAAACGAAGGGATATCAGTCGTTACAGATGCCCAGACGAGTATGAGAGGCTTCTTAATAACAGGAAATGAAGGATTTTTAGAACAATATAATGACGCAGAAAAAAAATCAGACAGTTTCTTTAATAAACTGGATGAATTAACAACAGATAATCCATTACAACAAAAGAACTTACAAAAAGTAAAACAGAGTACTGCTGCTTTTTATAAATACCTGCATAATCAGGTTGTTAAAAAGCGCCTGGGCAAAGGTGCTGTTTCCTTTGATCTTAATGAAGGAAAAAAAATGATGGATGAATTGCGGGCAGACTATAAACTTATAGAAAGTTCAGAGCAATCACTTTTGAAAAAACGAAATGCAGATTCGGAACGATATGGTAATTATAGCTTTATTTTAATCATAGCTGCTTTTATCATTGCATTTATCATAACAATTGTGTTCCTGCTGCGCATTTTAAAAGATTATAATGAACGCTCCTTTCTTCAGGAAGAATTAGAACGGAAAGATATTGAAACCGCGCAGAGAATTGAGGCAATAAGTACCATTGCGGCTAATATTTCCAAAGGAAATTATGACATAAAGGTTGACGATACAAAATCTGATGCCCTGGGTAGTGTAGGAGAATCTTTAAACAGCATGGGGGCTTCCTTAAAATCTTCTTTTGATTTACTCTTACAAAAGGAATGGCTGCAGACCGGAATTGCTCAGCTAAATAATGTGATGATTGGGGATAAAGAACTGGAAAAACTATCCAGGGACGTTATTGAATTTTTGTGCCAATATACAAAAAGCAGCGCAGGCGTGATCTATGCGATCGAGGGTGATGAGTTGTATGCAATTTCAGGTTACAGCTACCTACCTAATAAAAGCAGAGAACATATCCAACATGGAGAGGGATTAATTGGGCAATGTGTGGCTTCAAGAAAAATTCTTGAATTAAAGACATTTTCAGAAAATGATGTTCAGATTACCTATGCTTTGGGAGAAATAAAACCCAAACACATTGTTGCTGTACCTTTAATTGATACTAAAATCGAAGGCGCTTTTGAAATAGCAAGTGTAAAAGAATTTACTGAAATTGATTTGGAATTTCTGCAGGCTGTCTCCAACAATATTGCAATTGCCATAAAATCAACCCAGAACAGAAAACGGGTATTGGAACTTCTGGAGGAAACACAGGCACAATCAGAAGAATTAAGGATTCAGCATAGTGAACTTGAAGCCATGAATGCCGAATTAGAAACGCAGACCGAAAAACTTCAGGCTTCAGAAGAAGAATTAAGGGTACAGCAGGAAGAACTGGAACAGACTAATGAAGAATTATCAGAACGAAGTGTTTTACTAGAAGAGAGAAACACTGAAATTCAGAAAAAATCAGAAGCATTAGAGTTAACAACACGTTATAAATCAGAGTTTTTGGCTAATATGTCACATGAGCTAAGAACCCCTTTAAATTCAATTTTGTTATTAAGCCGATTATTATCAGAAAACAATAACAAAAGCATGAATTCAGAAGAAATCGAGTTTGCAAAGGTGATTCAGAGTTCCGGAAACAGTTTATTGGGCCTGATTGACGAAATTCTGGATTTGTCGAAAATTGAAGCAGGCAAAATGGAACTGGAGTTTTTAGATGTTTCCACTAAAGAAATAACGGACAATCTTTCTAATTTGTTTACACTGGTCGCTAAAGAGAAGAAAATCGATTTCAAAATTATTTCAGCCAATGCGCCGCTAGTTATTAAAACAGATAAAATGCGTCTGGAGCAAATCCTTAAAAATTTAATTTCAAATGCTATAAAATTTACAGAAGAAGGATCAGTAAGTTTAGAAATTAAAGTAAGTGATGACGATGACAAAATTATTTGTTTTATTGTAAAAGATACAGGAATCGGGATTCCTCTGGAAAAACAGCCTTTAATATTTGAAGCTTTCCAGCAAGCTGACGGATCAACCAAAAGAAAATATGGCGGTACAGGTTTAGGGCTATCCATAAGCAGAGAACTGGCAAAATTACTCAATGGAGAGATTATCCTGCATAGTAAAGAAAATGAAGGAAGCAGTTTTACTTTATGTCTGCCAGTTGTGGGCAAAGCTTTAAAAAAAATTACGGCTTTAAAAACACCTCCTATTGAAATTGCAGAACAGGAAGAAGAACAGGAAAAAAATACTAAGAGCAAATACATTAGTACTGTTATTCCGGATGAAATAGAAGACGACAGAAACTCAATTACCGATAATGACAGAGTAATTCTGATTGTAGAAGATGATATTAATTTTGCAAAATCACTGTTAGCTTTTAGCAGAAAAAAAGGATATAAAGCAGTCGTGGCAGTAAGAGGTGATTATGCCTTAAATTTTGCTTTAATGTACAAGCCAATTGGAGTTTTACTGGATATTGAGCTTCCGGTAAAAAGTGGCTGGGAAATTTTAGAAGAACTTAAAAATAACTCACAAACAAAGCATGTTCCGGTGCATATTATGTCATCGCATAAACTGAAACAGGAAAGTTTGTTAAAAGGAGCTGTTGATTTTCTTGACAAGCCTGTTGCGTTCGAAAAAATTCCGGATGTTTTTATGCGAATAGAGCATATCATTAGCAAAGAAGCCCAGAAGGTCCTGATTATTGAGGATAATCCCAAACATGCAAAGGCACTGTCTTACTTTTTAGAAACGTATAACATCAATTCTGAAATCAAAAGCGAAGTTTCTGCAGGTTTAATTGCACTGAATAAAAGCGATGTCGATTGTGTAATTTTAGATATGGGAATTCCTGACAAACAGGCTTATGAAATTCTGGATGGTGTTAAGAAAAGCCCAGGCTTAGAAAACTTGCCGGTAATTGTATTTACTGGAAAAAGCTTATCGCTTAAGGAAGAAATAAAAATTAAGAAATATGCAGATTCAATAATTGTTAAAACAGCACATTCTTACCAGAGGATGCTTGATGAGGTATCGCTTTTCCTCCATTTGGTTGAAGAAAACAAAATTCCGGATGGTAAAAAAGAAGGCCATAAAAAACTGAATCTACTCAATAATATTTTGTTTGATAAAACGGTTTTAATAGTAGATGATGACGTTCGTAATATTTATTCGCTGACAAAAGCACTGGAAGTTTTTAAAATGAATGTAATTACAGCTTTTGATGGTAAAGAGGCTATTAAAATGCTTGAAGAAAATCCAAATACAGATATTGTTTTGCTGGATATGATGATGCCTAATATGGATGGTTATGAAACTGCTGAAAAAATACGAAGTAATCCAAAACACCTTACTCTGCCGTTAATTGCTGTTACTGCAAAAGCAATGACAGGCGATCGGGAAAAGTGTATTAAAGCCGGAGCTTCAGATTATATTACGAAGCCTGTAGATATTGACCAGCTGTTGTCGTTATTGCGTGTTTGGCTGTATGATAAAGTTTAATAAAAAGTAGTAAAAATGAATAAAAAACGACTTTTAATTATTGATGATGATTCCAGAAATATTTTTGCTTTGGAAAATACGCTGCGTGCTAGATCATTTGATTGCTTATCATGTTTGAGCGCAGAGGAAGCTTTGAAAATATTAAAATCTGATGAAAAAATTGATGCAGTTTTAATAGATATGATGATGCCTGAAATGGATGGCTATGACGCCATTCCTTTAATAAAACAAATCCCCTCGCATGAATCTACTTTTGTTATAGCAGTAACAGCTCAGGCGATGACGGGTGATAAAGAAAAATGTTTGGAGGCCGGTGCAGATGACTACATCTCTAAGCCGGTTGATGTTGATAAATTGCTTATTATGTTGAGCAAAATCTGAATTTAATATGATAGAAGATATCGAACTGGAAACCCTTATTAATGAAGTGTATGAATATTATGGTTTTGATTTTGGTAGTTATTCAAGAGCATCCTTAAAAAGACGTGTCAACAGGATATATCAATTAGATGGATTTACTCATTTTGAAGATTTTTTGTCTAAAGTGAGATACGATCCGGAATATTATAAACATATGGTTGATGAAATTACGGTTAATGTTACAGAAATGTTTCGTGATCCGGCTTTTTATACTGTAATACGAAATCAAATTCTTCCGTTATTAGGTACAAAACCTTTTATTCGTTTATGGCATGCTGGCTGTTCGACAGGAGAAGAGGTATATTCTATGGCTATTCTGCTCAAAGAAGCAGGATTACTTCATAAATCCCTTATTTATGCTACGGATATAAATGCAAAGGTTCTGGATTCAGCAAAAAAAGGAATTTTTCCTCTGAGAATGATGAAGGAGTATTCTGAAAATTACAGGGATTCTGGTGGAAAAGAAGATTTTTCAAGTTATTATACCGCTAATTATGGTATTGCAAAATTTAACGATGATCTGGCTCAGAAAATGGTTTTTTCCCAGCACAACTTGGTCTCAGATACTTCGTTTAATGAATTTGATATGATTTTTTGCCGCAATGTACTGATCTATTTTGATAATGAATTACAAAAAAGGGTCATTAATTTATTTGATGATAGTCTTGCTGTTTTAGGATTTTTGGCTTTAGGAACAAAAGAAACCATAAAATACTCAATAGCTCCGGGAAAATACAAACAATTAGAGAGAGAAAAAATATGGAGAAAGATCAGATAGATCCAGATTTTAGCGTTGTAATTATAGGAGGTTCTGCAGGAAGTCTTAATGCACTAATGCAGATTTTACCACACCTGTCCGAAATTAAATCTTTTGCGATCGTAATTGTGGTGCATCGAAAAAGCACTGATGAACAGACTTTAGAAGAACTTATAGCTTTAAAAACCATCATAAATGTAAAACCGGTAGAGGATAAAGTTCCTTTTTTACCCGGATTTATTTATATCGCTCCTTCAAATTATCATTTATTATTCGAAAAAAACAGAACTTTATCACTTGATACTTCTGAAAAAATAAATTATAGCAGACCCAGTATTGATGTGTCTTTTGAATCGGCAGCAGAGGTTTACAAAAGCAATCTGACCGGAATTTTGCTGTCAGGATCAAACGCTGACGGTACATTGGGTTTGAAAGCAATTCAAAAAGAAGGAGGAACTGTGATTATTCAGGATCCAAAATCTGCCGAAATGCCTTATATGCCCAACAATGCGATTCAAAATACAGTACCCGATTATATTTTAAACATCAAGGAAATACTTCAGTTTATTCTTTCGATTGATAATTAAGTTTAAAACATCGGAAATTTGCCGAGAGAACTAATATCCATCATTTAATCTCTTATCCATTTTAACATTTTAGGAAAAGGTTGTCTGCCTTCTTTTGCGGCATTTACTTTCCCTAAGGCAAGTCCGATCCATTCCAGAAAAGGCAGTCCGATATAATTTTCACTGATAAAATTTGAAATGAGCCATTCCGACTCGTTTTTGTAACCATTAGGGTGAAAGACAAATTCAACAGGTAGTTCTAAATGTTTTGCAGCTGCAAAAGACCAGAGAATAGCTCCCATTTCTTCGCCCTCGGATGGCCAGTCAGGAGCCATTTCATCTGTGCCGGCAATTTTTCTTTCGGCTGAAGTTGTTACGGCCAGATGTCCGGCTTCATGAAGGATATCACCGGGGTACATTAATCTTTCATAATCAATATAAAGACAATTTGGCCCCAGACTTAATCCGGGCAAAAAAGAAGTTTCAAGCTCTTTTTCAACTACATCTATCCCGATTTCGCTCAAAAATGAAAGGATTTTTTCTAATTCGGCATACTGTTTTTCGTTCATAATTATTTCAGAATTAAATCAGTATACCAGAATCCGTAATCAAAAGCCTCTGTGTCATTTGTATCGCAGGCAGTATTGCCGGATTCTGTTTTTGGTTTTTCATATTTCCGATATACGGTTTCGCCAATTTCGAAATTGACAGCTTCTGAGAAAATAGGTCCATCAAAAGTAAAAGTATGAAATTCGCCATTTTCGCCACAAACATCTACATTTTCCGGTAAATCATTAATAAAATCCTGATCGATAATCCTGCCTGCAAAACTTTTGTCCAGATAGCGTTCGTTTACACAAACCACAATAGTTTTAAACCCTAAACCGATGAATTCCTGAATCAAATCAGAAGTAGGGATTTTCCAGATTGGAAAAAAGCCTTCAAAACCAATTTGGGCTAATTTGTCTTCACGGTATTTTCGTAAATCTTCCAGAAAAATATCTCCAAAAACAGAATGTGTAATACCTTTTTTTTTGAATCCGGATAAAGTTTCGTTCATGACATTTTCATACACTTCCATGGTTGGCATTTCCGGAATCTGCATTATTTTTAAAGGCAAACCAAGGCTTTTAGCCTGCTCTTTTAGTAATTCTACACGCACACCGTGCATAGAAATTCGCTGATATTGCTGATTGACGCTCGTGAGCAAACATTCGATTTTATATCCGGGATTCTGAAGAATTTTATACAAGGCCAGAGCAGAATCCTTTCCGCTGCTCCAGTTAAACAAGGCTTTTTTAGGTGTTGACACGTTCTCAAAATTTTCTAACGTAAACATACAAATTTCATTCGATTTGTTGATGAAACCTTTGTAACTTTGGATCCTGCCTTCAAATTTGTTTCAATGAAATACATTCTATTATTTTTCACCACCTTCGTTTTTGCACAACAAACCCAATTTGTCGATTTTAAATCGGTTTCAGGGCAATTAAAACTCAATCCTAATGAAAAATCGGTTTCAGGTTCCGTTGAATTTCAGTTTGAGGTTTTAAAGTCACTTGATACCATTAAAATTGATGCCAAAAACATGGAATTTTCAAAAGTAGAAATCAATCAGAAAGAAGTTTTTTTTATCAATACAGGCAAACAATTGCAAATCGCAGGTCATTTTCAGGAAGGAGAAAATCAATTAACTTTTCAGTACACCGTAAAACCAAAACAGGCTTTGTATTTTGTAAATGTTGAAAATGCTGAGGTACAAATCTGGACACAAGGGCAGGGAAGATACACGAGTAATTGGTTTCCGAGTTTTGATGATGTGAATGAAAAATTGATTTTTAACATTGGAATTACGTATGATAAAAATTATGAGGTTGTTTCTAACGGAATTTTGAAGAAAAAAATAGAAGAAAACAATCAGTTTCACTGGCAATACCAAATGGAAAAACCAATGAGCTCTTATTTATTGATGCTTGCGATTGGGAAATTTGATAAAAAAGAGTTCAAATCAAAATCTAAAATTCCGCTTGAATATTATTTGGAACCTAAAGATACAGATCGTTTTGAACCTACATATCGTTATTCAAAACGTATTTTTGACTTTTTAGAGAAAGAAATAGGCGTGAAATATCCCTGGAAAATCAACAGACAGATTCCAGTTCGGGACTTTTTGTATGCGGGAATGGAAAATACGACCACAACGCTTTTTGCTACCCGTTATATCGTGGATTCTATTGGTTTTAAAGATCGAAATTATACCAATGTTGATGCACACGAACTGGCACATCACTGGTTTGGGGATTTAATTACCGCCGAAAGCAGTACGCATCACTGGCTTCAGGAGGGTTTTGCAACCTATTATGCTCTATTGGCCGAAAAAGAAATTTATGGCGATGATTATTTTTATTCCAAATTATACGATACAGCACAACAACTCAAATTTGCTTCCAGAACAGATTCAATTCCGGTTTTAAACGCCAAAGCCAGTTCACTGACTTTTTACGAAAAAGGAGCCTGGGCGTTATTTGTTTTGCATGAATCAATTGGGGATAAAGCTTTTAAAAAGGCTATAAAAAGCTATTTAATGAAGTATGCTTATCAAACAGTCAATACACAGGATTTCTTTAACGAAATTAAAAAAGTATCCGATTTTGATTTGGATAAATTTCAGAAAACATGGCTGGAAACTACAGCTTTTGATACGCAAACTGCCAACGCCTTGCTGAGTAAAAATAAAGCAATTCAGGAACGTTTAGAAATTGATAAACTGAAAAAAATACCTTTGGCTGAAAAGGAGGGTAATTTTTTAAAAGTCTTAAAATCTGATACTTATGAGGCTGTAAAAGTATCCGTTATAAATCAAATTGAAAATGAAAAATTTGAAGCTAAAAAAGCACTTTTAACGACCGCTTTGCAAACTAATAATATAAAAGTTCGACAGGCTGTAGCCGAAAATTTATCGAAAATCCCTGAAGATTTTAGAACAGAATATGAAACTTTATTAGAGGAAAAGTCTTACCAGACACGGGAAATTGCGCTTTATTTTTTATGGAAAGATTTTCCTGAACTAAGGACATCATATCTTGATAAAACTAAAAGCTGGATTGGTTTCAACGATTACAATCTTCGTACGTTATGGCTTTCGTTAGCGTTGTCTACAGTAAACTACAGCAATGATCCTGAAGTTTTAATTTCAGAATTAATTGCTTTTTCTTCAACAAAATATGAAGCGACGACCAGACAAAATGCTTTAGAAAAATTAATTGCTTTTAAAATTATTAACGATCAGGTACTGCGTAATTTAGTCAATGCTACAACACATCACATGTGGCAGTTTTCCAAATTTGGAAGAGAAACTATCAGATTGTTATTAAAAAATTCTGAAATGCGTACTTCGTTTGAAAGAATTTTGCCTAATTTGACCCCCGATGAACAATTTCAGTTGAATCGTTTGTTGAAAGAATAGAAAATAGATGTAAGAACCAAGAGTCGGGAAAGTGATAATTTAGAATTTATAAAATCTTTCTTCTTAAGTCTTTTTTCTTTCATCTAAACCAAAAACAAAACCTACAATTAATTTATGAGAGCATTGGTTATTTCCGGTGGTGGCAGTAAAGGCGCATTTGCCGGCGGTGTTGCACAATATTTATTAGAAGTAAAAAGACATCAATACGATTTATTCCTGGGGACTTCAACCGGAAGTTTATTGATTCCGCATCTCGCATTAGGAAATATTGAGCAAATCTACTCGATTTACACCAATGTCAACATGTCTAAAATATTTAATATTTGCCCTTTTGTGGTCAAAGTTAAAGACGGTGTAGATATAGTGACCATTAATCACTTCAATGTAATTCGGCAGTTTTTTAAAGGAAAAAGAACATTTGGAGAAAGCAAAGGCCTGAAGAAATACATCAGAAAGAATTTCTCATTATCTGATTTTAATCAATTGAAAAAACTCAAAAAGGATGTCGTAATTACGGTAACCAATTTTACAAAAAACGAAGCCGAATACAAATCGATAAAAGAGTGTACTTACGAAGAGTTTTGTGACTGGTCCTGGATTTCGAGCAATTATGTTCCTTTTATGAGTCTGGTTGAAAAAAACAACTGCGAATATGGTGACGGAGGATTTTCAAGTCTGGTTCCTATTCGTGAAGCAATCAACAGAGGGGCAACAGAAATTGACGTTATCATTCTGGAAACAGAAGTAAATATGGAGAAAACGGTTATCGGTAAAAACCCGTTTTCGCTGATGATTGATTTGTTTAGAATTGCTCTGGATCAGGTTGAAAAACACGATATTACTATAGGAAAACTAATAGCAAATAATAAAAATGTAAAACTTAATTTATATTACACACCTACCAAACTTACCAATAATGCCTTGATTTTTAATAAGGAGGTAATGAAAACGTGGTGGGAACAGGGATACGAATATGCTCAGAATAAGTCTGAGATTATGAGTGATAATAGGTAGTCCTTAGTTATTTAGTCCCTAGTCCTTGAGAGTTAGTTTTTAAAACTACTCATTAATTACTAAGGACTAAACCACTAAATATTACCACAATTCAGCAACCTCATTTTTAATAAATCCCAAAGCCGCATTGCTTGGAGATTGTTTTTCTAATAAATCATTCAAAATCACTTCACGTAATTTATCAGCATTTTCTACACGTTCACTCATAGCGGCTTTTCGAATCATCTGGATAGTCGAGTTTTTAGCAGTTGTGATAATTGTCCAGCATTCTTCAGACATGTAAATTTGCTGTGTTAGATTGTGCTCAAATTCCTGTTCTATCTGGTCAATGATGTAATTTTCGTAATCATGTTTTTGTTGTGAAATTGGCGCAACACGAATCAGTAATTTGGTCAGGTTGATACGCTCTAAAAATAAAGTCATACGCTCGTAAGCCTGCAGTCGGATCGGTAAAGATTGTTTTTGGTATTCCCTGTTTAATAAAAAAGCACGTTTTTTATCGTTGTTTTTAATATGCAGTTCAAAAAAACCGTAAGCCACAAAACCAGTTACAATGGCAGGTAAGGTATAACTCGCTAATTCTATAATTCGTGTAAAATCCATTTCAATAATTTTTAAGCAAAAATATACTTTTTGAGGAGAAATCTGCTTTAATTTTTCAGCAATAAACAAAACAGAAGGCCTATTTTTGCAACTTGTTTTTTTAAAGCGTAATCACGATTTTAATGGATTCTTATATCATATTTTTTCTTTGTCTGGCGGCATTTGCAGCAGGCTTTATTGATGCAATTGTTGGAGGTGGCGGACTGATCCAAACTCCAATGGGTTTAGTTTTATTACCAAATTTGCCAGTTTCTACAGTTATTGGAACATTGAAGATTCCTGCTTTTAGCGGAACTGCTTTTGCTGCTTTTCAATATCTTAAAAATGTAATTATTCAGTGGAGATTATTGCTGATTATGATGTGTCTGGCAGTTCCTTCAGCATTTTTAGGTTCGACCATTTTAACTCTTGTAAGCAACGATTTTATGAAACCGCTTTTACTGGTGGTTTTATCTTTGCTGTTTGTATATACGTATGCGAAGAAAAATTTCGGGCAGCATGCTGCTAAAGATCATTCTGCAACGACTCAGATTATGTATGCCGTTGTTATCAGTGTTCTTATCGGTTTCTATGACGGATTTATTGGTCCGGGAACCGGCAGTTTTTTTGTGGTTGCTTTTATTGCTTTATTAGGGTTTGACTTTTTGCATGCTTCTGCAAATGCTAAAATGGTAAATCTGGCAACCAATTTTGGTTCGATTTGTTTGTTTATGATAAAAGGAAAAATCATCTGGAGCATTGCAATTCCGATGGCTGTTAGTAATGGAATAGGAGGCTGGCTTGGTGCGAAATTGGCAATCAACAAAGGAAATGGCTTTATCAGGATTTTCTTTTTAGTTGTGGTTGTGGGGACTTTGATCCGGTTTGCTTACGATGTTTTTTATAAATAGTTTCTAAAGACAGCAATTGTTGCTCTTAGCCCGGATTAATTTATATTAATTTTGGTTTAATTGATTCAGTGTATTAGTTGAGACCATATCTAAACGGACTGAAAAATTATAGCAGAAGTCGAATATAATATTCGCTGAAATGCTTGTTCTTTTACTTCGACAAAACTTAGTATCTCAGAACCATAGCATCTTAGGAACTTTCTTTTTTAATTCTTATTTTTGCCTAAAAGGAGACAATTTCATGCAGAATTATATTGACCAGCTCAACGAAGCGCAACGACAGCCTGTTTTACAGAAAGACGGCCCAATGATTATTATAGCAGGTGCAGGTTCGGGAAAAACGCGTGTTTTAACAATTAGGATTGCTTATTTGATGCATCAGGGAATCGATGCTTTCAATATATTGTCACTTACGTTTACGAATAAGGCTGCCCGCGAAATGAAACAAAGGATTTCTTCAATTGTAGGAGCCAGTGAAGCAAAAAACCTGTGGATGGGAACTTTTCACTCGGTTTTTGCACGTATTCTTCGTTCAGAATCCGAACTTTTGGGTTACCCTTCCAATTTTACTATTTATGATTCTCAGGATTCGGCCAGACTGATTTCTTCTATTATAAAAGAAATGCAGCTGGATCGTGATATTTATAAACCGAAACAGGTTTTAGGACGAATTTCGACTTATAAAAACAGTTTGATTACTGTAAAAGCCTATTTCAATAATCCTGAACTGATGGAAGCTGATGCAATGTCAAAAAAACCTCGTTTAGGGGAAATCTATCAGCAGTACGTTGAACGCTGTTTTAAAGCCGGAGCAATGGATTTTGATGATTTGTTATTGAAAACCAATGAGTTATTAACCCGTTTTCCTGAAGTTTTGGCGAAGTACCAAAACCGTTTCCGATATATTCTGGTCGATGAGTATCAGGATACAAATCATTCTCAGTATTTAATTGTTCGTGCTTTATCAGATAAATTCCAGAATATTTGTGTGGTTGGGGATGATGCACAGAGTATTTACGCTTTCCGGGGGGCGAATATCAATAATATTCTGAATTTTCAAAAGGATTATGAAGGCGTAAAAATGTTTCGTTTAGAACAAAATTACCGTTCGACCCGAAATATTGTAGAAGCTGCTAATACGGTAATGGAACATAATAAAACCAAACTGGATAAAGTAGTCTGGACGGCAAATGAATTTGGTCCGAAAGTAAAAGTACACCGAAGTTTGACGGATGCTGAGGAAGGACGTTTTGTTGCCAGTACTATTTTTGAACAAAAAATGCAGCATCAGTTGCACAATGGTGCTTTTGCAATTTTGTACCGCACCAATGCACAATCCCGTGCGATGGAGGATGCTTTGAGAAAACGCGATATTCCGTACAGAATTTACGGTGGACTTTCATTTTACCAGCGTAAAGAAATAAAAGACGTTTTGTGTTATCTCCGTTTGGTTCTGAATCCGAAAGACGAGGAAGCTTTAATACGTATAATCAATTATCCGGCGCGCGGAATTGGAGATACAACTGTTGAAAAGCTTACTATTGCGGCCAATCATTACAAACGTTCTATTTGGGAGGTAATGGTTAATATCGATAAAATTGATTTGAAACTGAATGCCGGTACAAAAAATAAACTGAAAGATTTTGTAACAATGATTCAGAGTTTTCAGGTAATTAATGAAAATCAGGATGCTTTTTATATTACAGATCATGTTGCCAAAAAAACGGGATTGGTTCAGGAACTGAAAAAAGATGCTACTCCGGAAGGAATGGCAAAAATCCAGAATATTGAAGAGCTTTTAAACGGGATTAAAGATTTTACAGAAGGGCAGAGAGAAATTGACGGGGCAAGGGGAGCTCTTTCTGAATTTATGGAAGATGTTGCCCTGGCTACTGATTTGGATAAGGATACATCTGATGAAGACCGTGTCGCTTTGATGACAATCCACCTGGCAAAAGGACTTGAATTTCCTCATGTTTTCGTTGTTGGTATGGAAGAAGATTTGTTTCCGAGCGCAATGAGCATGAGTACGCGAAGTGAACTTGAGGAAGAACGCAGATTGTTTTATGTAGCCTTGACGCGGGCAGAGCATCAGGCGTATTTGACCTATGCACAGTCACGTTACCGCTGGGGAAAACTTACAGATAGTGAACCTTCCCGCTTTATCGAAGAAATTGACGGCCAATATTTAGAATATTTAACACCTTCAGAAAGTAATTATCGCTACAAACCAACAATAGACAGCGATATTTTTGGAGATGTTGAAAAATCTAAATTAAGACTTTCTAAACCTATAGGGGGAACTCCTCCCAAACATATTACAGATAATAGTCCAAAACCGGATTTAAATATCAGGAAATTAAAACCAGTTTCAGGAAATGTACAGGCGGCCTCAGGTGCTGCAAACCTGTTTGATAACAAGCTGACCGTTGGAAATGTGGTAATGCATGAACGTTTTGGAAAAGGAGAAGTTATAAATTTAGAAGGGGCAGGTGCTGATAAAAAAGCCGAAATAAAATTTGAAGCAGGGGGAATTAAAAAACTGTTGTTGAGATTTGCTAAATTAGATGTTGTGGGATAAAATAAATGCAAGTTTTGAGTTTCAGATTACTGCTGTTAAATGAGCTGAAACCCGAAACAAATTAAATTTAAACAAAAATAAAATGGCCGAATTTATAAAAATATATCCCGACAAACCCAGTGAAGCTGCTATTGCAAAAGTTGTAAAAGTTCTTCAGAATGGCGGTTTAGTTATTTATCCAACCGACACTGTTTACGGTTTAGGTTGTGATATAACCAACTCAAGGGCTTTAGAAAAAATTGCAAAAATTAAGGGAGTGAAGTTAGAAAAAGCTAATTTCTCTTTTATCTGTCACGATCTTAGCAACTTATCTGACTATGTCAGGCAAATTGATACTTCTACTTTTAAAATTCTTAAAAGAGCTTTGCCGGGTCCTTATACCTTTATTTTACCGGGAAATAATAATTTGCCTAAAGAATTTAAAAAGAAAACAACAGTAGGTATTCGTGTTCCTGATAACAATATTATATTAGAGATTGTACGACAATTGGGGAATCCTGTTGTCTCTACATCAATACGAGATGAAGATGATGTAATTGAATATACAACTGATCCTGAACTGATTTTTGAAAAATGGCAGAATCTTGTTGATATGGTGATTGATGGAGGTTATGGTGATAATGTTGGTTCTACAATTATAGATCTTTCTGAACATGAACCGATAATTATCAGAGAAGGCAAAGGGGATATTGATATTTTGTAAAAAAAAACTTAAACTACGTAACAATTAAAAATTATTAAGTAACTTTAGTGTTAGTTAAAATTTAGTTAGTTAATTAAAATAATCAGTCCTTAAATCTTAGGACAAAAAAAAAGCAGGTCAATTGACCTGCTTTTTTGTATCCAAAAATGATGATAATATTATTGCTGTTGTTTTTTCATTTCTTTTTCAATCATATCATAGAACTGATCGATTTTTGGCATCACAACAATACGGGTTCTTCTGTTTTTTGATTTGTTCTCTGCTGTATCATTAGGAACCAGAGGAACGTAAGAACTTCTACCTGCTGCAATTAATTTAGCAGGGTTTACTCCTAAATCATTTGTCAATATTCTGACAATAGATGTAGAACGTTTTACACTTAAATCCCAGTTATCAAGTAAAACACCATTGCTTCTGTAAGGAACATTATCTGTATGTCCTTCAACCATACATTCAAAATCTGGTTTGTCATTTACTACTTTTGCAACTTTTGCTAAAACTGTTTTAGCTCTGTCAGTTACATCATAGCTTCCGCTTTTAAATAATAATTTGTCAGCAATAGAAATAAACACAACTCCTTTTTCAACATTGATTTCGATATCCGGATCATTGATTCCAACTGCTCCTTTTAAACTTGTAACTAATGCTAATGTTACACTGTCTTTTTTAGTAAGGGCATCCTGAAGTCTGGATATCTTAAGATCTTTTTCTTTAAGACTTTCTAAAGATTTTTCAAGATTTTCAGCACCCTTGGTAGTTAATACTGTCAAGTCTTTTGAGCTGTTTATTAAATCCTGGTTGTGTTCTTTATAACTTGCAGCTGTGGCAGCCAGACCAGCTTTTTCTTCAAGGCATGCGTTTAATTTTACAGTAGTTGAATTTAATAAGTCCTGAGTCTCTTTGTTTTTAGCCTCTAATGCTGCGTATTGTTTCTTCGATACGCACGATGTTAAAGCCATTAGTACGGATAGTGCGATAACTATTTTTCTCATAAATGTTAAATTTAATTAGACGTTGTTTACAAATTTAGTTTTTAATATTTTGATTAGTGTTAAAGATTTCTTTAAAAAAAACCAATTTCTTTATATAATAGATGAAAACGATACTTTTTACAGTGTAGTATTTCTTTATTTGAAAATCTTTTCTCTTTTTGAGATAAGCTATTGACATGCAGTAAAATGAAAAATGAGCATGTAAAACAGCAAAGGTATGTTTAATTTTTCCTTGTGTTAAAAATCTTACTCCTGCAATTCCATCTAAAACCATTCTGAAGAAAATGATGAAAAACAACCCTTTTTTTGGAAGGTTTTTAACCAGCATCAGCAATGAATTTCTAAAATTCAAATACGTTTTTTTGGGGTTGCCTTGTTGTAAAGTTGCCCCCCCTACATGATAAACAACAGATTGCGGATTGTATTTAATGCTGTGTCCTCTATTTAAGGCGCGCCAGCACAAATCAATTTCTTCCTGGTGGGCAAAAAAAGATTCATCAAATCCTTCCAGCTCATCGTAAACTTCTTTTCTGATAAAAAAACAAGCCCCGGATGCCCAGAATATTTCACAATTGTCATCATATTGTCCGTTATCTTTTTCCACCGTATCGAAAATCCTTCCTCTGCAGAATGGATAACCGTATTGGTCAATAAAGCCTCCTGCGGCTCCGGCATATTCAAAATATTCCTTGTTTTTATAATCAAGGATTTTAGGCTGGATAATAGCAGTTTGTTTTTCTGCTTCGAATGTATCAACTATTGGTTTGAGCCAGTTTTCTGTAACTTCAATATCCGAATTGACTAAGGCATAAATTTGTGCATCTACAGATTTCAAGGCATCATTGTAGCCTTTGGCGAAACCGTGGTTGCCAGAATTTTTAATTATTTTTACAGAAGGAAAATTATCCTGAATAAATTGAATTGAATTATCTGTAGAAGCATTATCAGCTACATATATAGCAGCCTCTTGAGAAAACTGAATTACTGATGGCAAAAATTGTTCTAATAATTTTATTCCGTTCCAATTTAAAATGACGACTGCAATTTTATCCAAAAGTATTTTTTTTATAATTATTATATTTCGTTATAGTCCGGTAGTGATCTTAAAAAATCATATTTTTCGTTTTCAAAATCCATCTGACAATAATAATGATTCAACCCGTTTGTGACTTTCAAAAACCGTGCCTGCATTGTCATATTATAACGCGCAATCTGATCAAAAGTTGCCTGTGATATTTTTACTTCCGGCGCTTTGCATTCTACCAGTATATGTATAGAACCATCCGGATTAAAAACAACTACATCATAGCGTTTTCGTAAACCGTTGACCGTTAAAACTTTCTCTACGTTTATGAGCGATTTTGGGTATTTTTTTTCATTTATTAAATAATGAACAACATGCTGACGAACCCATTCTTCGGGGGTAAGAATTATAAATTTTTTTCTGATTTCATCAAAAATGGACACTTTATTTTCGTTATTTTTGAATCGAAAATTATAGATTGGAAAATTTAATCGCTGCATAAAGCAAAAATATTAAAATAGTTTCAGGTTTCAAGTTTTAAAGTTTCAAGTTGTGAAAATTTGCTTAAACCTGAAATTTGAAACATGAAACAAAACATTTGAATGGACGAAGTTGTAAAAATTGTTAATGATATAAAAGCGGGAAATATAAAGCCAATTTATTTTTTAATGGGTGAAGAACCTTATTACATTGATAAATTATCGGAATATATTGAGCAGAATGTCCTTTCGGAAGAAGAGAAAGGATTTAATCAGACGGTTTTATACGGAAGGGATGTTTCTGTAGAAGATATAGTGTCAACAGCAAAGCGTTACCCGATGATGGCAGAACGCCAGGTGGTTATCGTAAAAGAAGCTCAGGATTTATCAAGGACGATTGATAAAATTGAATCCTATGTCAATAATCCAATGGAAACAACTGTTTTGGTTTTTTGTTACAAATATAAAACGCTTGATAAACGTAAAAAAGTGACTAAATTATTGGCACAAAACGGAATCGTTTACGAAAGTAAAAAGTTGTACGAAAATCAGGTAGGGGACTGGATTAAGCGTGTTCTGGCCGGAAAAAAATATACCATTGACCCGAAAGCAAATGCGATGCTGGTAGAGTTTTTAGGGACAGACTTGAGTAAAATTAATAATGAACTTGAAAAGCTCCAGATCATTTTACCTCAGGGTACTATGATTACGCCTCAGCATATTGAGGAAAATATTGGTTTCAGTAAAGATTATAATGTTTTTGAACTTCGAAAAGCAATAGGAGAACGTAATCAGTTAAAAGCGTATAAAATTGCCGAAAACTTCGCTCATAACCCAAAAGAATACCCTTTAGTAATGACAACCGGACTGGTTTTTGGATTTTTTGTTCAGCTTTTAAAATACCACGGACTTAAAGATAAAAACCCAAAAAATGTTGCGGCAGCTATTGGAGTAAATCCTTATTTTTTAAAGGAATATGATTTGGCTTTAAAAAATTATCCAATGCGAAAAGTAAGCCAGATTGTGGGAGCTTTACGAGAGGTTGACATGAAAAGTAAAGGTGTTGGTGCCAATGCTTTACCACAATCTGATTTGTTAAAAGAAATGCTATACAAAATTTTTAATTAAGCCGTGAAAATTCCCGATATTTGCATTTCTAAATAATACCACTCTAAATTAATTACACAATTATGGGAATGAATAAAAATACCGTCTTAGGATGGGCTACTTTTATAATGACACTTATGGGATTGTTACTCATCGGTCTTGGAGCATTCAGATACAGAGATGTTTCAGGCTATGGCTTTGCTGCAACGGGAGTAGGTTTTCTTGCTAATGCCTGGGTTTTTAATGCTTTGAAGGGGAGAGTTTAAAAAAAAATATTAATTGCAAAAATCAATTGCAATTCAGAATCAATAGAAAAATAACAATTAAAATAAAACATAAAAATGTCAGACGATAAGAAAGTAATTTTCTCAATGCAGAAATTGAGTAAAACGTATCAGGGAGCAGACAAACCGGTACTTAAAAATATTTATTTGAGTTTCTTTTATGGAGCTAAAATTGGTATTTTAGGTCTTAACGGTTCCGGAAAATCTTCTCTTTTAAAAATTATTGCAGGAGTTGATAAAAACTATCAGGGTGATGTGGTTTTTCAGCCAGGATACAAAGTAGGTTATTTGGAACAAGAACCAATTTTGGACGATTCAAAAACCGTTATCGAAATTGTTCGTGAAGGAGCTGCTGAAACAATGGCAGTTTTAGACGAATACAACAAAATCAACGATTTATTTGGTCTTGAAGAAAACTATTCAGATCCGGATAAAATGGATAAACTGATGGAGCGTCAAGCGGCACTACAAGACAAAATTGATGCTTTGGGGGCTTGGGAAATAGATACCAAATTAGAAATCGCTATGGATGCGTTGCGTACTCCGGATGGCGATACCCCAATCAAAAACCTTTCTGGTGGAGAGCGTCGTCGTGTTGCTTTGTGTCGTTTGTTATTACAGCAACCGGACGTTTTGCTTTTGGATGAGCCTACCAACCACTTGGATGCCGAGTCTGTGCTTTGGTTAGAGCAACACTTAGCGCAATATGCCGGAACTGTAATTGCAGTAACGCACGACCGTTATTTTCTGGATAATGTAGCAGGTTGGATTTTGGAATTGGATAGAGGAGAGGGTATTCCTTGGAAAGGAAACTATTCTTCCTGGTTGGACCAAAAATCAAAACGTTTAGAGCAAGAAGAAAAAGTTGCTTCAAAACGCAGAAAAACATTGGAGCGTGAGTTGGACTGGGTTCGACAGGGAGCAAAAGGTCGTCAGACTAAACAAAAAGCACGTTTACAGAACTACGATAAACTTTTGAATGAAGACCAAAAACAACTGGATGAAAAATTAGAAATCTATATTCCGAATGGCCCGCGTTTAGGAACAAATGTTATCGAAGCGAAAAATGTTGCCAAAGCTTTTGGAGATAAATTACTATACGACAACTTAAACTTCACTTTGCCACAAGCAGGAATCGTTGGAATTATCGGACCAAATGGTGCTGGTAAATCTACCATTTTCAAAATGATTATGGGAGAACAAGCTACAGATAGCGGAGAATTTTCAGTGGGAGAAACTGTAAAAATCGCTTACGTAGATCAGTCTCACTCTAATATTGATCCTAATAAATCGATTTGGGAAAATTTTGCCGATGGTCAGGAACTAATTATGATGGGCGGAAAACAAGTAAATTCCAGAGCTTATTTGTCACGTTTCAATTTTGGTGGAGGCGAGCAAAACAAGAAAGTTTCGATGCTTTCGGGTGGCGAGCGTAACCGTTTACACCTAGCAATGACTTTGAAAGAAGAAGGAAACGTATTGTTATTGGATGAGCCTACGAACGACTTGGACGTAAATACTCTTCGTGCTCTTGAAGAAGGTTTGGAAAATTTTGCAGGTTGTGCTGTGGTAATTTCGCACGACAGATGGTTCCTGGACAGAATCTGTACTCACATCTTGGCTTTCGAAGGAGATTCTGAAGTGTATTTCTTCGAAGGAAGTTTCACTGAATATGAAGAAAATAAAAAGAAACGTTTAGGCGGTGATTTAACTCCAAAACGTTTGAAATATAGAAAATTGATTAGATAGTTTTCTAAAAATAAATTCCATATTTAAAATCCCAAATTCCAAATTCTAATAGATTTGAAATTTGGGATTTTTTGTTTTTTGTCATTTCGACGTAAGGTGAAATCACACTAGAAATTCGGCAAAGATTTGAAGAACTTTTTCCTCAGAATGACAAGTTTTTTGAAATTGGAATTTGGAATTTCAGATTTGGAATTTCAGATTTGGAATTTCATAAAAACTTAGCCTTCAATTCCGGAGTAGGAATCATACAGCTCTCTTTTTTACCATACCATTTGTAACGGTTTTTAGCAATATAATCGTAAATGTAATTTCGAAGTTTTTCAGGGAAAATTTTAAATATTGAAATTAAACTGTAAATCCCACCTAATTCTTCTGCAATTTCAATAGCTGCAGATGATTTGAAATAATAGGCAACTCCGGGATGATACAAAATGATACTGTCAATTTTACTCTGATCAACACCAATATAACTGCAAATTTCTTTCCCCAAATCAGATTGCAGGGCTGTAAAACGAAAAATATCTTTTTTATCGTGCTTTATAATCAACTGAACCGCTCCGTCGCATAAATTGCAAACACCGTCGAAGAGGATTATTTTTTTGTTCCCGGCAGTCATTGCGAGGAACGAAGCAATCTCTCTACGTACTTCCATTTTAATTTGTATTATTCAATCATTATATTTTCTATTTCTTCAAACAAATCTTTCCAGCTTGGATTTATCGACCTAATTAAATCATTTTTCGTTTCTCTTGAACCTGCCTTGATTTGCTTTTCTCTTGCAATTGCATCTTCAATCCACTGAAATTGCTCATAATAAACTAAAATATTTACATTATAACGAGCTGAAAATGATTTTGGGTATTTTTTCTCCCTATGTTCTAAAATTCTTTGAGGAAGATTTGAAGTTACACCAGTGTAAACAACCGTTTGGTATTTATTGGTTATGATGTAAACAAATCCTGGTTTCACTTTTTTTGTCTTTGCGAGGAACGAAGCAATCTCATCCCTATTGATTTTTTGTATTATTTTTACTTTAATGCGAGGAACGAAGTGATCTCATTCCTATTTGCAAGGCTTCTCATACAAGTGTGATTGCTCGTTCGTCGCAATGACTTATTTTTTCACAGCTTCAACCAGTTCCAATTCATCCAAACTTACTTTTGAGGTGAAAATTCCATAATTTACTGTCGCCTTATTTTTTTCAATAGCATCAATACTTCCCACGGATCTTCCATCAAGCATTCGCACGCGGTCACCAACTTTTAAAATTGGTTTTGGTTTTTCTACAACCGGTTTAAGTTTCTTTTCTTTTTTCTCTTTTCGGATTTCTTCAACTTTTACCTGTACTTCAGCAATAATTTCTTTTTGTTTTTCAACTTTTGCTTTGACTTCTTTTGGAGTTGCTTTTTTACGTTTTGAATTTTCAATTTCAACAATTTTCAGGAATTCACCAATCAGTTCCTTTTTGTTTTTGTTGTTGAAATATTTCTCAGCAATATCGTCAATTTTTTGTCCTATATATATAATTTTCTGATTACTGTCGTACAATTCCTGATAGCTTTCCAGTTTTTGCTTGATTTTGGTATTGATGTTTTCCATCTTTTTGCTTTCCTCACGCGCTCTTGTTTCTTCTTCTTTTAAATTCAAAGAAGTTTTCTCCAGTTTTGATCTTTCCTTCTGAAGTGTTGCAATAGTTTTATCAAAACGAACTTTACCCACTTCGATTTTTTTTTTCGCACGATTAATCAGTCCAAACGGAATACCATTTTTCTGAGCAACTTCAAAAGTAAAGGAACTTCCTGCCTGTCCTAAAGCTAGTTTGTACATTGGTTCCAACGATTTTTCATCAAACATCATATTGGCATTGGTTGCATAAGGTAATTCGTTAGCGAGAATTTTTAAATTCGAGTAGTGCGTTGTAATGATTCCGAAAGCTTCTCGATGATAAAACTCCTCAAGGAAAATTTCTGCCAATGCCCCACCCAGTTCAGGATCAGAACCTGTACCAAACTCATCAATTAAAAACAGGGTTTTGTGATTACATTTTTTCAAAAAGTAATTCATGTTTTTTAGTCGGTAGCTATAAGTACTTAAATGATTTTCGATTGACTGATTATCTCCAATATCAGTTAAGATTCTGTCAAACAAGAAAGTTTCGCTTCTTTCATGAACCGGAATCAAAATTCCGGATTGCAACATTAATTGTAATAGTCCAACCGTTTTTAAGGAAATGGTTTTTCCTCCGGCGTTTGGACCCGAAATAACAATAATTCTGTTTTCCTGTTTTAATTCTATAGTCTGCGGATGTGTAACTTCTTTTTTTTGCTTATTGTTCAGATACAAAATTGGATGATATGCTTCTCTGAAAAACAATCTTCTTTCTTCAGTAATTGTTGGTAAGATTCCGTTGATTCTGTTAGCATATTTTGCTTTTCCGGCAACGACATCAATATCACTTAAAAAATCCTGGTATTCAATTAACAAAGGTAAGTACGGACGAATAACATTCGATAAATTTTTTAAAATTCTCGTAATTTCTTCTTTCTCTTCGTATTCTAAATTCGCTAATTCTCTGGAATATTTCAAAGTAGCTTCAGGTTCGATGTAGGCTATACTTCCGGTTTTAGAACTTCCTAAAATAGAACCTTTCACTTTACGACGATACATGGCTAAAACCGCCAAAACGCGACGGTTTTGTACGAAGCTTTCTTTAATGTCGTCCAGATATCCTAAACCATTATATTGAGTAAGTGCAACACCAAAACTTTGGTTTACTTTACCTCGAACCAAATTCATGTTCTGACGAATTCCGGAAAGGGCAGGAGAAGCATTGTCTTTAATTTCTCCATATTTATCTACAATTGCGTCAATCGAAGTGATGATATCTTTAGTCAGTTCTACACGTGACGCTCTCGCATTTAAGTTTGGATAATAATCATCGAATTTTCGTAAGAAATTCAATAATACATTTGTCGTTGCAGAAAGATTGGCAATTTTTCTGAAACTTCCCACTTCAAGAAAACTGTCTTCAATTGCCAAAAACTTAATTTCATGCGTGATGGCGTCAAATCCGTGATTCGGAATGGCATTGTTATTTTCAAAAGACGAAACATATTCAGATGTCTGCATCAGGGCCTGCATCAAAGTTTCTTTGTCTCTAAATGGTTTTATTTGTAAAGCTTTTTCTTTTCCAATATCAGTATTGCATCCATCTGAAATGGTTTCGAGAACGGTTGGAAATTGTAAGTCTTGTAATGTTTTTTCGGTAATACTAATCATTTAATTTCTTTAAGAAAGTGAAGGCAAAAATACAAAAATAGTAGCAATGAATGCTGTAAAGTTTAAAGGTGTTATTTTATTCGATGCAGATATGATTTCAGCAAAAAAATCCTGAAATTCGCATAAAAAAAATATGGACGTTAAAATGCATGATTCCTGGAAGCCGGTTTTGAATGAAGAATTTGAAAAGCCATATTTCACCGAACTGATTTCTTTCGTAAAATCCGAATACACGACAAAAGTTTGTTATCCAAAAGGGAGCCAGATCTTTTCGGCTTTTGATCATTGCCATTTCGATGAGGTAAAAGTGGTGATTATCGGGCAGGACCCTTATCACGGTCCAAATCAGGCCAACGGATTGTGTTTTTCTGTAAATGACGGAATCCCGTTTCCGCCTTCTTTATATAATATTTTCAAAGAGATTGAAACGGATTTAGGCAAACCGCTTCCTAAAATCGGTAATTTAGAGCGTTGGGCAAATCAGGGTGTTTTTCTTTTAAATGCAACTTTAACGGTTCGTCAATCTGAAGCAGGAAGCCATCAGGGAAAAGGCTGGGAGAAATTTACGGATGCCGTTATCAAACAAATTTCGGCCGAAAAAGAAAATGTTGTTTTCCTGCTTTGGGGAGGTTTTGCTCAAAAAAAAACAGCTTTAATCGACGCTTCAAAACATCATATTTTAAAATCAGGACACCCTTCGCCTTTAAGTGCTAACAGAGGATTTTGGTTTGGAAACAAACATTTTAGTCAGACAAATACTTTTCTTAAATCAAAAGGTTTAAAAGAAATTGAGTGGTAATATTGAGGTAAGATTGGATTTTTTTGTCAATCAAACTTACGAATCAACCAAAGAATTAAAAAAAGGGATTATCTTTGCCCCACATTCAACACAAACTAAGTTTCATGAGTTCAGATTCTAGCAAAAGGTACGCGCAAAGAGGTGTTTCGGCATCAAAAGAAGACGTACACAACGCCATAAAAAATATTGATAAAGGTTTATTCCCTCAGGCTTTCTGTAAAATCGTTCCTGATTATTTAACACAGGACGAAGAATACTGCCTGATTATGCATGCTGACGGAGCAGGTACAAAATCGTCTCTGGCTTACATGTATTGGAAAGAAACCGGAGATATTTCAGTCTGGAAAGGAATCGCTCAGGATGCTTTAATTATGAATATCGATGATTTATTATGTGTTGGAGCAACAGATAATATCCTGCTTTCATCCACTATCGGAAGAAATAAAAACTTAATTCCTGCCGAAGTTATCTCAGCAATCATCAACGGAACGGAAGAATTAATCAACGAATTAAAATCTTTCGGAGTAACCATTCACTCAACAGGAGGAGAAACTGCTGATGTAGGCGATGTAGTTCGTACGATTATCGTAGATTCAACCGTTACAGCCCGTATGAAACGCTCCGATGTTGTAGATAATGCTAATATTAAGGCCGGAGACGTAATCGTTGGTCTGGCTTCGTTTGGTCAGGCAACTTATGAAAAAAGCTATAACGGCGGAATGGGAAGCAACGGATTAACATCTGCGCGTCACGATGTTTTCGGAAAATATTTAGCAAAAAAATACCCTGAAAGTTTTGACGCTGCCGTTCCTGAAGAATTGATTTATTCAGGTCAGGTTAATTTGACGGATCCTGTAGAAAACAGTCCAATAAACGCAGGGCAGTTGGTACTTTCCCCAACCAGAACGTATGCGCCGATCATCAAGAAGATTTTAGACGCTTACACGCCAAATGATATTCACGGAATGGTGCATTGCAGTGGAGGGGCACAGACTAAAATCTTACATTTCGTTCAAAATTTACATATTATAAAAGATAATTTATTTCCGGTTCCGCCATTGTTCAAACTGATTCAGGAACAATCAAAAACCGACTGGAAAGAAATGTATCAGGTTTTCAACTGCGGTCACCGTATGGAACTTTATGTACCTGAAAATATTGCTCAGGATATTATTGCGATTTCAAAATCATTCAATGTTGATGCGCAAATCGTAGGAAGAGTAGAAGCTGCTGATGCTAAGAAACTGACTATCACCAGCGAATACGGAATTTTCGAATATTAAAATATAATTTGTCAGGCTGAGGAGTCGAAGTTATTTATTCCTTAAAAGCCTCAACCTCCTTCAGATTACATTTTAGAATCTATAATAATTTTAGCTTTTTCAGGAGCTAATCCCGCTATTCGCTGTATCTTTTGTGGCGAACCCCGCCACAAAAGGATGCCGCTGCTATCGGGGCTAAAAAACAACCCTGTTATGTATGAACTGCTTTTTTGGAGATATTTAGACGAAATTTACCTGAACAACCAGGAAGTTTATGAAGCTTTACTTGAAAAGCAGGAAGTTAATGGTCTTGAAATTCTTCCCACACAGGTAATCCTCAACCGAATTGGTTCAGTTTTCTCAGAATGGGAAAAAGTGGATGAAAACAGCTGGAAAAATAATAGAGGTAAAGGTGCTTTTCAAATTATCACTACACCACAAAGTATCAAAATAGACTGCTACGGAACCGAAGGCAGAACAATGAACAAACTGGTAGATTTATTAGAAGAGTTCAAATGTCCTTTATATGATCCACAAGTTCCTGAACGCTACGATGAAATGAGTGAGTAATTTTTCTCTTCCATATAAAGTTTTGAAACATAAAGCAAAAAATTGCGAAATTTTTACTTTTAAAATTAATAGTTAAATATGAAAATAAATCTAAAATCAGGAATCGATAAATTGCTTTTCGGAATGAAGCAAAATGATGTAATAGCGGCTTTAGGAAAACCTGATAAGAATTATAAGGATGAAGACGAAAATGTGATTTTTGTATATAACGCACAAAAAATGAGATTGACTTTTTATCAGGAAGAAGATTTTAAATTGGGTTATGTAGTTGCTTCTGGTGTTGATCTGGAAGTTTTTGGATTCAATCTTATTGGGAGAAAAATTGCAGATGTAAAAAAAGATCTGGCAACTAAAGGAATTACAAAATACAATCAGGAAACATTTGATACTTTCGAAAACTATTTCAATGAAGACAATTGGTTCATTCTGCAAACTGAATTTAATGAAGTTGTAAAATTTGAAATTGGCGCCATCATAAATGACAAAGACGAATTCGATTGGAAGTTCCCTGCGAAGAAATAACCATTGAATATTTATAATATCCACCCCGATAGTTGCTTTAGGCTATCGGGATTGTTTTTTTTATACATAATAGTATAATAGGGGAGTTTGTTCAAGTCAGATTGTAGTTAAGACATTTTTTAAAATTAAGAATTGGATTTTGATATTACTAAGGAGCTATTTCCCGCTATGCGCTGCAATCTTTTCATGGCAAACCCCGCCCTAAAAAGGATTTTCGCTTCTATCCGGGCTAGGGCAGTATTGTTCCGGAAGGAATTTTCGGTTATAATTCGGTTCTTAAAAGAATAATAATCCCTTCAAAGAGATTCTAAAAGGCTGAAAACTCCTCAAAACCGATAACGGGAAAGAGTCTTTAAACCATAAAAAACCAAAGGAAACCAGAAAAACCGTACAGAAAGTCAAAAAAAATCATTCTGTAAACAATGCGTTGCCAGCGGGTTATGAATTAAACAAAAAAAAGATCAAAAAAAGGCAATAAAAAAGCTTGCTTAACTGGAATTGTTGTGTACTTTTGCACCCGCAACAGCGAAAAACGTTCACAGAAATACTGACAGGCAAACGAATTTTAAGAGAGAAGAAATTTTCAAAAAAAAGATTCAAAAAAGCTTGCGCAGTTTG
>NZ_JAADZW010000026.1 GCF_010645065.1 Flavobacterium fluviatile
AGGGTCTGGGTAGCCGTATTTACTAAAGAACCTACTGTCCATACACCCGTTGCTGTGTCGTAAGTTCCTGCCGTTGCTGTGTAGGAAACATACGTATAACCCGAAGGCAACAGATCGGTAACAGTCACACCCGAAGTATCCTGAGGGCCATTGTTGGTTACATTCACACTGAAGGTTACCTCAGATCCTACAAGCGGCGCTGCATTGCTCACCGTTTTGGTCAATGATAAATCTGAAGATTGTTGTATTGGAGCGGTTGTCGCTTCTGCGTAGTCGTTTTCAGCTGTGTCACCATTTGCAGGCGTTGAGTTTGGATCCGGAAGATCGCTCGCCGTAACTTCGGCAGTGTTTAGGTAGGTTCCGGTTGGGTTGACTGTGGCAGTTATTTGTAATGTTTCTGAAGCTCCATTGATTAAATTGCCAATTGTCCAAACACCCGTTGTCGGAATATAAGTTCCGGTTGAAACGGTAAATCCATTGAAAGTATATCCTGAAGGAAGCAAGTCAGTCACCTGAACACCGGTATTGTCCTGCGGACCGTTATTGGCAACTACTATTTCGAAAGTCACCTCAGAACCCACCAAAGGAGTAGCATTGCTCACCGTTTTGGCCAATGATAAATCGGAAGATTGTTGTATCGGAATAGTAACAGCTGTTGCGTAATCATCTTCAAGAACGGCACTATTATTTGGTGTGGAATCCGGATCCGGAAGATCGCTTGCCGTAACTTCAGCAGTGTTTAGGTATGTTCCGGTTGCGTTGACTGTAGCGGTTATCTGTAGGGTCTGGGTAGCCGTATTGGCTAAATCCCCTACTGTCCATACACCCGTTGCTGTGTCGTAAGTTCCTGCCGTTGCAGTGTAGGAAACATACGTATAACCCGAAGGCAACAGATCGGTAACAGTCACACCCGAAGTATCCTGAGGGCCATTGTTGGTTACATTCACACTGAAGGTTACCTCAGATCCTACAAGCGGTGTTGCATTGCTCACCGTTTTGGTCAATGATAAATCTGAAGATTGTTGTATTGGAGCGGTTGTCGCTTCAGCGTAGTCGTTTTCAGTTGTATCTCCATTTGCAGGTGTCGAGTTTGGATCCGGAAGATCGCTCGCCGTAACTTCAGCAGTGTTTAGGTAGGTTCCGGTTGGGTTGACTGTAGCGGTTATTTGCAGGGTCTGGATAGCCGTATTGGCTAAAGAACCTACTGTCCATACACCCGTTGCTGTGTCGTAAGTTCCTGCCGTTGCTGTGTAGGAAACATACGTATAACCTGAAGGAAGCTGATCTGTAACAGTCACACCCGAAGTATCCTGAGGACCATTGTTGGTCACATTCACACTGAAAGTCACCTCAGATCCTACAAGCGGCGCTGCATTGCTCACCGTTTTGGTCAATGATAAATCTGAAGATTGTTGTATCGGAATAGTAACAGCTGTTGCGTAATCATCTTCAAGAACGACACTATTATTTGGTGTGGAATCCGGATCCGGAAGATCGCTTGCTGTAACTTCAGCAGTGTTTAGGTAGGTTCCGGTTGCGTTGACTGTAGCGGTTATTTGTAATGTTTCTGAAGCTCCGTTGATTAAATTGCCAATAGTCCAAATACCCGTTGCCGGGATATAAGTTCCGGTTGAAACGGTAAATCCATTGAAAGTATATCCTGAAGGAAGCAAGTCAGTCACCTGAACACCGGTATTGTCCTGCGGACCGTTATTGGCAACTACTATTTCGAAAGTCACCTCAGAACCCACTAAAGGAGTAGCATTGCTCACCGTTTTGGTCAATGATAAATCTGAAGATTGTTGTATCGGAATAGTAACAGCCGTTGCGAAATCATCTTCAAGAACGACACTATTATTTGGTGTGGAATCCGGATCCGGAAGATCGCTCGCCGTAACTTCGGCAGTATTCAAATAGGTTCCTGTTGGGTTGACCGTGGCAGTTATTTGTAATGTTTCTGAAGCTCCGTTGATTAAATTGCCAATAGTCCAAACACCCGTTGCCGGGATATAAGTTCCGGTTGAAACGGTAAATCCATTGAAAGTATATCCTGAAGGAAGCAAGTCAGTCACCTGAACACCGGTATTGTCCTGCGGACCGTTATTGGCAACTACTATTTCGAAAGTTACCTCAGAACCCACTAAAGGAGTAGCATTGCTCACTGTTTTGGTCAATGATAAATCTGATAAAGGCTGAATCGGAGTTGTAGTTGCATTAGCTTCATCATCTTCACTTTGATCACCATCATCGTTATTTGGTGTACTGTCAATATCAGGTAAATCGCTTGCCGTCACTTGTGCAATATTAAAATAATCACCGGTTGAAAGTACTTCTACATCAAGAATCAGGGATTCTGAAACTCCGCTATCAACGTTTCCTACACTCCATATACCAGTTGCGCTATCATATAATCCGGCTGATGAACTATAATTTACATATTCATATCCAGATGGTAATAAATCGGTTACCTGAACTCCTGTGGCGTTATTTGGACCATCATTTCTAATAATGAGTTCAAAAGAAACCTGACTTCCAATAAAAGGAGTTGTATTTCCTGCCACTACATTTTTAACTAAAGACAAGTCGGCAGAGGGTCCTTCAAAAGTAATTTCGGCATCATCCTGATCATCTTCTGTTAGTACATTGTTATTAGGGGTACTATCAGGATCTGGCAAATCACTAGCTGTAACCTGTGCTACGTTAACGTAATTACCTAACGGATTTACAATCGCACTAAAAGTTAGATTTATACCAGAATTACTGGCTATATATAAATCACTCCATTGTAATGTAGCACTTGCGATTTGATATGTACCGCCATTTGAAACTGATCCAGGAATTAAAGTGTAACCATCAGGAATTACATCCTGAATATCAACTCCTGATGCATTTCCGGGACCATTGTTGATGACATTAATTGTAAAATCTACTTGCTCACCGGCAGCTGCAGTTGTTGGGGCAACAGACTTTATGAGCTCTAAATCAGCCTGTTTTAAGGTAACTGTCGTATTAGACAGATCATCTTCTATCAAACCATTGCCTGGTGTGCTGTCAGGGTCTATTTCATTCGCTGTTTGAACTTCAGCAACATTTATATAATTTGAAAGATTGGTTACCGAATTGACTTTTGCAGTAATTTGAAGTGTTATAGTATTACCGGTATTAAGATTTCCGATAGTCCAAATGCCTGTAGCACTATTATAATTTCCGGCACCGTTATCACTTACATAAGTGTAACCTGAAGGTAATTGATCTAAAACAGTAATTCCGGTACCATTATTTGGTCCACTGTTAGTTACCCTAATTGTGAATATAACATTATCATCAATGCTTACTGAGGTTGGCGAAACTGTTTTAAGCAGCGATAAATCAGCTATTTTTAATGTTACTTCTGCATCATCCTGATCGTCTTCTGCTAAGATATTATTATTAGGTGTACTGTCCGGATCATATTGATCAGCTGCAATGATTTCAGCAACATTTAAATAAGATCCGGTTTGATTAATGGTAGCATTGAAAGTTAAGGTAAGCCTGTCTCCATTTGGAATTGCAAGGCCATACCATGAAAGAGTGTTGTCACCTATATTGTATTGTCCTGAATTGCTTGCTGACCCCGGAACTAAAGTATATCCCGAAGGAATATAATCTCTCACTGCTACATTTGTGGCATCAACTGTTCCTCCTTGCGAGTTATTATTAAAGATTTCTATGCTAAAAGTTACGACATCACCTGCGTTACCTATATTTGGAGACACCGATTTTGTTAGTTCAAGATCAGCAACTGATAAAATTGTAATGGTAACAGTATCTGTTGAAACAGCACAATTTCCATTACTTACGGTCCATTGCATCACATAAGTACCAAAAACAGTTCCTGTTACAGCAGTGACCGGAGAGGTATTATCTGTAAATCCTACAACACTTGGTCCGGAAATTTGTGACCATATTCCAGTTCCTACAGTTGGTGCAACAGCATTTAGATTTACCGGGGTGAATTGTGGAATTGTCTGGTCTGGTCCTGCGTTAGCTGTTGATGGCAGATCATAAATATTAATTATCACGGTATCTTCAGAAATACATCCGGTGGTTGAGATAGTCCAGTTAAACTCATAAGTCCCTGGAATTAGTCCTAGAATTGAAGATACGGGATTGTTTATATTCGAGATATTAGCGGTATTTGGTCCTGAAATCTGTGTCCAGACACCAGTTCCAATAACAGGCACATTACCAGCCATAGTTACTGTGTCAACATCACATAAATCCTGATCAGGACCAGCATCAGCCAGCGTTGGAGGATCATCATTAAAGGTTATATTGACTGAATCTGAAGAAGGCTGACATAAAGAAGGATTTGTAAATGGTCCATTTGTTACTGTCCACGTTAGTGTATAGGTTCCTAATACTGAGATATTAGAAAGAGTCGTAATTGGGCTGTTTGGGCTGTCAATTACAGCAGCTGCACCCGGAGGCTGATTTGTAATAGTCCAGGTTCCAATACCAACTGCAGGAGCTACTGCGGAGGTCTGATAAGTCGTCTGGCAGGCAACAGCATCATCCGGACCTGCATCAGCGCTGCTTGGTGCCGCATACATTTCTATTCTGACAATATCTGATAAACTTCTGCATGAGGCACTTTCGAATACCCATTCTAAAATATAAAGTCCGGGAACTGTTAAGCCGGAAATTGTTGAATTAGGATTTGTAGGATCATCAATGACTGCAACGCTTCCTAATGGCTGTGTAACAAATCGCCATTCTGCAGTCGTAACATCAGCAGGAGCAATATTTCCGTTTAGAGTTGTAATTCCTGCAACATCATCAATACATAAATTCTGATCAGGACCAGCAATCGGATCAAGACTTGCGCCACTAAATATTTGAATATTTACCGAATCAGATGATCCTGGACAGGTACTGCTATCCGGAAAAGTTACGGAACTAGTTGTATAAGTAAAAACATAACTTTCTCCAGGAACAACAGTAGCATTTGCAATATAACTATCAGCAGGAGACTGTGTAATTATAACATCGCCTGGATTACCACTAGTACTGGTAAGCGACCATGTTCCTCTTGAATTTGCATTTCCGCTAAGCTGAATGCTAGTGACATCACAATAGTTTTGATCAGAGCCTGCATCAGCAGGTGGACTTACAACAATAACAACGTCATCAAAAGTTGGGTTACACAAAAATACATTTCGGGCAGTGATGTTCCATCTAAAAGTATAAGTACCCGCTACAAGTCCGTTAATGACTGTATTCGGATCGTTTGGACTAACAATAGTTGGCTGATTTGGTGCTCCATCAAGAAGAGACCATTGTCCGTTTTCAAAAAAATTATCAAAACTATTTGCACTCATTGTTGTACTGGTGCCACTGCAAACATTTTGATCAGGTCCTGCATCGGCTGCTGAGGGAGGAATTCCTATTGTAACATTAACATCATCAAAAGCTTCACCACACACTCCGGCCTCAATAGTCCATCTAAAAATATAATTACCACTATAGGTAAATGTAAATGTTGCATTTGGATCATGTATATCACTAATGGTATAATTGGAAAGCCCGGAAACTCTTGTCCAGGTTCCAGTAGCACCACTACTGGAGGTAGCGGCCATAGTTATGACTGAACCGCATATTTCCTGATCAGGACCTGCCTCAGCCAATGGTGGTGTATCGGCAATGGTTACAGAAACAGAGCTTTCATTAGGCTGGCAACTGCCAAATGTTCTTTGGATTGACCATGTAAAAATATACGTTCCGTTTGAAGGTACTGTAACTAATGTATTAGGATCGTTTATATCTGCAAAAACAACTCCGGCTGAAGGCGAGACAGACCATGTGCCTGTTTCTAAAATCGCGGGTGTATTTCCACTTAAATTGAAAGAAGCTGTTCCGGAAGGATAACAAGTATCAGGACCTGCATCAGAATTAGAAGAGGCAGCCGCATTATTTGTTAAAATTGTAATGTCGTCTGAAACTGGTGCACTACATGAAGGGCCAGGATGCAGATAAGAAATTGTCCATTGTAACTGATAGGAAGCTGTGTTGGTAGAGAAACCAGTGGCAATAGCATTTGGATCATTACTATTCGAAAATGTAATTGTATCCGGACCTGATAGCTGACTCCATGTACCTATTTCACCAGCCTGCGCTGGTACAGCAGCAAGTTGTACTTGTGAGTTATAACAAACAATCTGACTGGGTCCGGCATCTGGCGTACTTAATGAACTATCTGAAACGTTTATAGATACTGTAGCGGTTGAATAACCACATGTTGCACCACCCCCTTTTGTAACATATTGAAATACATAAGTCCCGGCAACAAGTCCTGATATTTGCGGATTTATAGCAAATGGGTTATCTATTATAGCATTATTAGGACCACTTAACTGATTCCATACATGCGTTCCATCCGGACTCACAACTCCGGATAAAGTTGTACTGGTTGTACCACAGGGTAAGCTTACGTCAGAACCTGCATTTGAAGGGACCGGTTGGCCAGATGTAAAAATAACTAAGCTGTCGAATCCATAATCACAGCCAACAGGAAGAGAACCGTTCTGGCTTCTGATAAATTCAAGTGCATAACCGCCAGGAGTTTCCAGTGTTAACGTAAGGGAGCTTCCGACGCTTTGTAAAGGTGTGGGAAAAGGTCCTAACGGAGAACCACTTGGTCCGGTTACAATACGGTATTGATTGACTCCTGTACCGGTTACAGCGATAGGAATTGTAAAAACTGTAGCATCACAGGCCCCTACAATATTATCTCCATTATTGGCGATAATAGTTCTTGTTGCCCCATTATATCGGATATTATAGTCTTTTGTAAACACACATCCGGTATTGCTATTTGTCAGAGTATATCTAAAAGTGTAAGGATCTCCCGAATCTGAAATATTTGTAATTAAGGTAGTTGGATTAGTTGGAGTAACAATTACTGCTCCGGTATCTCCGGCTATTTGTGTCCATTCAACAGTTTCGCCCGCATATAATGGGGTTTGTGCAACTAATGTTACTGATGTAATTGTATTATCACAAAATGATATGTTTTCGTCTCCGCCCGGTAAAGTTGTAACATCCTGTGTAGCCGGAGGGACTGTAATAGTGACCAAATCATTACCTGATGCACATAGACCGGTTACGCTCCATCTAAAGGTATAAGTTCCTTCAGTAAGATTAGAAACTTCAGTGCTATTAGAATTAGGATTATCAATAGTAGGGGTGCTTGGACCGCTTACAAATGTCCATTGCCCATTTTGTCCGTTCAGGCCACAGCCTCCGTAAGATCCTGTTATATTTGTAGATTGCGAAATAGTATAGCAATTGCTTAAAGTCTGATCTGGTCCTGCAGAAACAGGGGTTTCTCCACCATAGTTCGTAACAGTAATTTGTGATGTTGTTCTGCAGCGCTGCCCGGAAGAATATTCAGGACCTTCAATAACCCATTGAAGTGTGGAGGTGCCGCAGCTTGTTGGAGGTAATGTTATAGTAGAGGTAGGGAGGTTTGGAAAATCAATTACAACTCCCGCATTATTGGCTCCAACAATTTCCCAATAACCGGTTTCTCCTGCATTTTGTGGTGTATTACCACTAATTGTTAAAGTACCCGAGTTGTTTGGACAACTCGCTATATTTCCACCGGCATTGGCAATAGTAATAGGTTCTACATTAACAACTTTGTCCTGATATGCGAATATCCCATCACCGCAGGTCGCACTATACCTGAAAATATAAGTATTACCGCCTGTATATCCAGTTACATTTGTTGTTGGGTTGTTTGGAGTGTCAATCACTACAGTAGGGCCTGCTATTTGAGTCCATACCGCATTGCCAATTATAGGAGAAGGATTATTTCCTGTTAAAACTAAGGACTCTGTTTCGCAGATAGTAACGTTTAGAACTCCTGCGTTTACCGTACAATTTTGTCCATATGTATTTTTAGAAAAAAACAATACAAGAAGTACAGCTAACACTATTTTTTTGAAATAACACTTAATTTGTATAGATTGTTCCATAGGCCCGGAATTGCTATGTGGATATGAACATTTATATAACCACGTTAGATTAATAATGGTCTTTCAATAAAAAACTTGAATTTTTTTTGTGGTATTTGTAGAGACACTCAAATTTAAAAAACTAGTGCTTTGATATTTAACTAAACATGTTTCAGATTATAACTTGAAACAAGAAAAGGTCTAATTTGAATAAGATTGAGATGTTTCAAATACTTATTTAACAATTACAGAAGAATATAAAAATTTGAAGACAAAAAGGAATACGATACCAAATCAATCCTAAAAACAGATTAATCCTAAAAAATGCCTGACAAAAATTTCATTTTCGAATTTATTGCGAAGTTCAGACCCAAAATTATTATATTTATACACTCTACCTTATCAAAATGAAAAACATAGAACTTCCAATACCACACAATGAAGCAGAACGTTTAGCCGCATTAAAACGTTATAATATTCTTGATACGCTTCCTGATAATGCTTTTGATGATGCAACAAAACTTGTTTCCTATATATGTGGCGTACCCATTGCACATATTTCGTTCATAGATGAAAACAGACAATGGTTCAAATCTGAAATAGGAATAGGTGTGTCAGAAGTACCGCGGGAAATTAGTTTTTGCCAGTACACTATTATGGACTCCAAAATGGTTGAAATCCCCGATACACTTTTAAATGAAAGATTTAAAGAAGATGCGAATGTTACAGGAGGTTTTAAAGTAAGATTTTATGCCGGTATTCCATTAACAACACCAGACGGTTATAACATAGGAACCCTATGCGCAATAGATCATGTTACCAAGGAACTAAACGAAAATCAGAAAAATGCATTGTCGATTGTTGCAAAACATGTAATAAATCAATTGGAGCTGGCGACAAAAAACATAGAGCTCAACGCTCAGAAAAAAATTGCAGAACGTGCCGTATTGGCAAAAGACAGCTTTTTAGCAAACATGAGTCACGAAATCAGGACACCATTGAATGCAATAATTGGCTTTACAGATCTTTTGGCCCAGACACAGCTGGACAGCATGCAAAGGGATTATATTGATAGCGTACAAATTGCAGGAGAGAATCTGCTTCTGATTATCAATGATATTCTGGATCTTTCTAAAATCGAATCAGGCAATCTTACTATTGAGTCACAGCCATTCAATTTAAAAAAGACACTTAAGCATGTATATAATTTATTAAAAATTAAAGTACCTCCTGCTGTTGAATTCAATCTCTTCGTAGATACCGAATTGCCGGAAATGGTAATAGGCGATCAGGGGAGACTAAATCAAATACTGGTTAACCTTACAGGTAACGCCCTCAAATTTACCCAGGAAGGAGAAGTTACAGTATCCGTTAAAAAGATCAATGAGACTGCTGATGATTATGCTCTCAGATTTTCTGTTAAAGATACCGGAATAGGCATACAAGAGGAAAAACTTAAAACGATATTTGAACGATTTACCCAGGCAGAAGAAAGTACAACCAGAAGATTTGGCGGAACGGGACTCGGCCTTAGCATTGTAAAACAGCTCGTAGAACTGCAAGATGCTGAAATCCATGTAAAAAGCAAAGAAGGCCGTGGCTCAGAATTTTCATTTGTCCTTACTTACAAAAAAGCAGATTACAATGAAACTCCAATTAAAACATTACCGGAAGAACAATTAGGCAAACTCAAAATCCTGTTATGTGAAGACAATGCCTTAAATCAAAAGCTGGCAAAAAGCGTTATTGAAAATTTTGGCTTTGAACTGGATATTGCAGAAAATGGTGAAGAAGGTATAGATTTATTATCAAAAAACAATTATGATTTAGTACTAATGGATCTCCAGATGCCAGTAAAAGATGGCTATCAAACAACGCAATATATCAGGAATGAGATGGATTTAACCATTCCGATTATAGCCATGACAGCACATTCTCTTGTAGGTGAACAGGAACGCTGTTATGATGTAGGAATGGATGCTTATGTACCCAAACCTTTTAAGCAGGCAATGCTTTTACAGACAATAAAAACAGTTCTGAACAAAGATGTTAAGCATACTCTCAAAAGAAAAATAGATTTATCGTTTTTAGACGAAATGTCTTGCGGAAATCCCAATTTTAAACAGGATATGATAGATCTCTTTATAGAAAAGATTCCAAATGAGGCAGCTCAGCTCGAAGAGTCATTTAACAGTAATGACTTTGATAGTGTAAAAAAACTAGCCCATAATATGAGATCCAGCCTCGATATCTTTATGCTGCAAGATCTTTCTAATTGCTTATCGATTATTGAAGAAGAAGCCATTATGGGAAAATTTACCACTGAAAGTTTAGATAAGATAAATATCATACACTGCGGAATTATTGAGACAGTTAAAATTTTAAAGGAACTGTGATAAAAAGAAAATATGCTATAGCTTTACGTAATTCCTTATTTTTTTACTAAATTAAATTCCTCAAAAGATAAATATTCAAACCCATGAAAATAGTTTTAGCAGAAGATAATGAAATCTTACGCAAATCATTATCTTTTTTCCTGGCCTCTAAAGGTTTTGCGGTTGACCAGTTTTCTGATGGACAGGAGGCACTCGATGCTATTGAAAAGAATAGTTATGACCTGATCCTGACAGATATTAATATGCCCGGCAAAAGCGGAATGGAAATCACACAATATGTAAGACAAAATATTAACTCTGATATTCCGATAATTATATTTACTTCTTCCGGTATAGAACAGACAGAATTAGATTCCTTTGACATTGGTGCGAACGAATTTATTGCCAAACCGATTAGTCCTGCTGTACTCTTAATAAGAATCAATAAATTACTCAATATCCGTTTATAATATGTTAATAAAGTGAGTATCTGGGAACAATATAAAAACAGCGACTGGGCAGAACCTTTTCTAATGGGTTCAGTTTTCTTGTTTGCAGGGATATCAGTTGTTTTGTATTTATTAATTATCAAAAGCCGAAACAGAAAAATAAAACAGGAAAAACTCAGAAACGAATACGAACAAATCATTGTAGAGTTAATGTATTCAGTGGTGTTCATGGACGCTCCTTTTTCTTCTGTAAAAGACGATCCTAATTATGTGATGTTTTTAAAGAATGCTTATTTCAGAGAAGTACTAAGTGAATCTGTTATCAATCTTCACAAAAATTATGATGGTGTTTATGCCCTAAAGCTGGAACAATTTTATAAAGAGTCCGAATTAATAAAAAGTTCTTTAAAAAAACTTAAAAGCCATAAATGGGAAGTAAAGTGCAAGGGAATTACAGAATTGGCTGAAATGAATATTACTGACGCTTCTGAAAAAATGATAAGCATTTCTAAATCCAAAAATAAAGTCTTAAAAATCACTGCTATAAATGCCTCTATCAGACTTGAAGGAGTAAAGGGCATAATACACCTTACTGAACACGCCTATCCAATTGATGACTGGACGCAGCTAAATATTATAAATGCTTTCAAAAAACACGATATTGGCGATACACAGGGCGTCGAATACCTGCTTGAATCAAAAAACACAACAGTTGTTGCACTTGCATTAAAACTCATCAAAGAACTTAAGCTTACGCAAAAACTCCATCATGTAAAACTATTAACAGAAAGGGCTCCCAATACTCTAATACAATATGAAGCACAAAGTGTATTAAAAGCGCTAACCGTAAACCTTACAAACGAATGAGTTTTTTTAACAGTGAAACAATATGGTTTTTGGATGTTTACATCCTCCTCATTCTCGGATATGCAATCTTAATCATGTCATCTTACCTTATATTAGCCTACCTTTCTACAAAAGCGCTAAGAAGCTATCTCAAAAAGAATAGCTTTGTAGATTATGAAGTACTGCTTACCAGCGAATTTGCGCCTAAACTTTCCTTAATTGCCCCAGCTTATAATGAAGGTTTCACTATTGAGGAAAATGTAAAATCTTTGCTTTCTTTAAACTACAATAATTATGAGGTAATTGTTGTGAATGACGGCAGTAAAGACAATTCGATGGAAATCCTGATTAATACCTACAATCTTGTTCTGAAGGAACTTAGGTTCGACTCAAAAATCGAAACTAAAAAAGTCAGAGGAATATACATTTCTAAAAATACTGCTTTTAAAAAACTGATCGTTGTTGACAAAGAAAATGGAGGAAAAGCTGATGCTCTAAACGTAGGGCTTAACATTGCCCAAAATCCATACGTAGTATGTATTGATGTTGATTGCATTCTGGACAAAGACTCTTTATTAAAATTAGCAAAACCTTTTTTAGAATCTCATGGCAAGCGTATTATTGCGACAGGTGGTGTCGTAAGGATAGCAAACCAGTGTGTTATCCGGAATGGACGTCTGGTTGAAGTAAATATTCCGGACGTAATGTTGCCAAGAATACAGGTTTTAGAATATCTTCGGGCTTTTCTTTTGGGAAGAATGGCCTGGGGAAGACTGGACGGTCTATTGCTCATTAGTGGTGCATTTGGTGCATTTGACAAAGAAATAGCATTATTATCAGGAGGTTACAATACTAAAACGGTAGGTGAAGACATGGAACTGGTAGTCAGAATGCGCCGTTATATGGTCGAAAATAAACTACCTTACTCCGTTAGCTACATTCCTGACCCCCTTTGCTGGACAGAAGCCCCTGAAGATTTCAAGATATTCAAAAAACAGCGTAGCCGATGGATGAGGGGTACTATTGAGACGCTTGCAATTCACAAAAAAATGTTCCTAAACCCCAAGTATAAACTTCTGGGTTTAATTAGTATACCTTACTGGACATTTTTCGAATTTCTGGCTCCAGCAATAGAATTTACAGGACTAATTATAACACTGTTATTTATGCTTTTTGGTTTCATTCACTGGCATTTCTTTCTTTTACTTGTACTATTTGTTTATACTTTTGCCGTATTCTTTTCTGTAATAGCATTATTTAGTGAAGAGTTTACTTATCATAAATATCCAAAACAAACTGATTTTTTTAAGCTGTTACTGGCCGCTTTTATTGAACCAATATATTTTCATCCTTTAACAGTTTATGCTGCCTTAGTTGGTTATAAAGAAAAAATTATGGGAACAAAGGGCTGGGGCGAAATGACCAGAAAAGGCTTTACAAAGAAGGAATAATTTATATCATATAGCTTTACCCCTAAATTCTCTGTTCTAAGGTATTACAAACATTTTTTCGTATTTTTGTAAATTACAAAAAAATCCCTTCTCATGAAACGTTCCGGAACTGCAGACCTTCCATTACATTATGGACATGTGCCCTTATGGCTTGCTGAACGTATGTCTAAACTTGGCTTTGCTATTGTTGAAACTATTGCAATGGAATTTTCTACTTCAGAAGTAATCAGTAAGCTTAGCAATCCTTTCTGGTTTCAGAGTTTTGGCGCCGTTATGGGAATGGACTGGCACTCATCAGGAATTACGACTTCTGTACTGGGGGCATTAAAAAAGTCGGTCAACCCCTATTCGAAAGAACTGGGAATTTATATCTGCGGAGGCAAAGGCAAACATTCTATGCTAACGCCAAAAGAACTTTTATTTGTTGCTGAAAAAACAGGTCTTGATGGCAATAATCTGGCTAATTGCAGCAGGTTGACAGCCAAAGTTGACAATACAGCTATTCAGGACGGATTTCAATTATACCAGCATAATTTTATTGTTGACGACAAAGGACAATGGGCTGTTATTCAGCAAGGAATGAATCCTAACTCCAAAACAGCCAGAAGATATCACTGGCATTCACAAGACCTGAAGTCTTTTATAAATGAACCACACACTTTTATATATGGTGAAAATCAGGGAGCAATTTTAAATCTCACGGCAAATAGTGCTGAAAAATCCAGAGAAGGCATTTTAGAATTGTCTAAAGAATCCCCAACCAAAATCATGAAAGAAATGCAGCATCTTGTAATGCCTGCACATCACGATCTCAGGATGGAAAATGTCAATATGAAAAGACTTGGTGCCATGCTGTGGGCAACCCATGAGAATAATCCTGAAGATTTTGAAGAACTACTACTTTTGAAAGGAATGGGTCCAAGAGCTCTTCAGTCACTGGCTTTAGTTAGTGAGGTAATTTACGGCACACCAACCAGGTTTGAAGATCCTGCCCGATTTTCATTTGCTCACGGAGGAAAAGACGGACACCCGTTTCCTGTTCCCGTAAAAATTTATGACGAAACAATTGACACTTTACAAAGAGCAATTAACCGTGCTAAAATTGGAAATAGTGATAAAATAGATGCCATCCGGAAATTATCCGAAATTTCCAGAAAAGCTGAGGAGTCCTTTACACCTAATTCTAACTTTGATGCACTAATTCAAAAAGAACGGAATGAATCGTATAAATATGGAGGAAAAACTGTTTTTGGCGACGCTAAACCTCTCACAAGTAAACCCATAAATCCTAATAATCAACTTGAATTATTTTGATTGGCTTCAAATCAATATTAATATTCTATCACAGATTTTAAGAAATCAGGCTGACAATTATATAAATGCAGATTTCAATTTTATAAAAAAGAAATCTCTTCCTTTATTTAATTTTATTGATTATCAAAAAAAGCCTAAGCGCAAAAACTGCGCAAAATAGCTTTTAAAAGAATTCAGCCAAAAATAATTAAAAATCAAAAGTCATGGTCGAAAAAAATTATGATCCGGATAACGAAAATTGCCCGGAAAAAGACACGATAGAAAATCTTTATGCAAAAACACTTTCTGAGAAAAATAAAAATACGCAGACTGTTGAAGAATTTATTGATGATAACCCAAACCGGATTTCAAAAAAAGATAATCTGAATCCTAATGATTCTGATTAAGAGCAAAAAGCAGCAAACCAAAAAGGCATGCATTTTTTACAATGCACGCCTTTTATAATTTACATAAGAGCATTTATTTTATAGCTCCAATAATATCATATTTTGTAATGATATGATGATTCCCATTACCTAATTCCACTAAAACAGCATCATTTTCCTTTGTAAACAATTTTGAAACTTCTTCAATTGAAGTCCCTAATTTTACAATTGGAAACGGTTTTCCCATAACTTCTTTGATAGGTTTTTCGGCTACATTTTTATCGGCTACATAGCTTCTAAACAAATCGGTTTCATCAACAGAACCCACAAATCCATTAATATCGACTACCGGAATTTGAGAAATTTTGTATTTACGCATACGCTCAATAGCATGTGAAACCAGTTCTTCTGTACGAACTACGATCAGTTCTTTGTCAATATGATCTTTAATAACATCTTCGGCTTTTGTAACATTTTCATCCAGAAAACCGCGTTCACGCATCCAGTCATCATTGAACATTTTACCAACATAGCGGCTTCCCGAATCGTGAAATAAAACCACTACTACATCGTCCGGCCTGAAATGTTCTTTTAGCTGTAATAATCCTTTAATACAGGCTCCTGCAGAGTTTCCAACAAAAATGGCTTCTTCTAATGCAATTTTTCTGGTATAAACCGCCGCATCTTTATCGGTTACTTTAGTGAAACCATCAATCAGTGAAAAATCAACATTTTTAGGTAAAATATCTTCCCCTATTCCTTCAGTGATATACGAATAGATTTCGTTTTCATCAAAAACTCCGGTTTCGTGGTATTTTTTAAAAACAGAGCCATAAGTGTCGATTCCCCAGATTTTAATATTGGGGTTTTTCTCTTTTAAATATTTCCCAACGCCTGAAATAGTTCCTCCAGTTCCTACTCCCACAACAAAATGAGTTATTTTACCCTCTGTCTGTTTCCAGATTTCAGGCCCTGTCTGTTCGTAATGCGCAAGGGTATTTGATAAATTATCGTATTGGTTTACGTACCATGAATTGGGCGTTTCTTCAGCCAGGCGTTTTGAAACCGAGTAATAAGACCTTGGATCCGTAGGTTCTACATTAGTAGGACAAACGACAACTTTGGCACCCACAGCGCGCAAAATATCCATTTTTTCCTTCGATTGTTTGTCTGATATCACACAAATCAGCTTATAGCCTTTTGTAATCGCTACCAGTGCCAAGCCCATTCCTGTATTCCCTGAAGTGCCTTCAATTATGGTTCCGCCTGGCTTTAAGCGTCCATCTGCCTCTGCGTCTTCAACCATTTTAACAGCCATTCTGTCCTTAACGGAATTGCCCGGATTAAAAGTTTCAACTTTTGCCAGTACCAGGGCATCAATTTCAGCAACAATTTTATTAAGTTTCACTAATGGAGTGTTACCAATGGTTCCTAAAATATTATTTGAAAAGTCCATATCTGTATCAGTTTAATTTTTTGCTTTAAGATAAAACAAATTTCATTCTATTGAAAGAAATTCCAAACCAGACCAAACCGGATAGTGAAATCACGATAGGGGTTATTGGGAGCTGAATAATAATTACTTTCGCCAAAAGTCGCATTAAAATGTTCTGCTTTTAAATAAATCCTCGTTTGGCGGATTTTTCCGTTCAGGAAAAAATCAAAAACAGGATAGTTTCCTATTTTCTTATTATTCTGCACAAAAAACTCTCCAACAACAGGGTTATAATCATTTCCGTAATATTCTGTAAAATAACTAAAGGTAATTCCGGTTTGAATAAACAGTGCCTTATCAAAGAAATAAGTCGAATAATAAAATGTGTTTCTGGTTACAAAGTCAGGAACATTTAGAATCTGTTTAGGCCCTTCCGCAGGCTCATCTCGTTGCGTAGTTTTTTGATACAAAAGTGTATTATCTAAACCAAATTTACCAAATTTAAACTCTTTGTTTGCCTTTAGTGACAGATAATTGATTGTACCTCCGTATTGAAACGGTTTTACAATTTGTACACGATCCTCAATTTGCTGGTCTGTTGCACCATCTGCAAAATACAAATGATCCGTCAAGACAGTATAGCTTGCCTCAGCATTCAGCCACGGAGTATATATCCTGGCACTAAGCAAATTGATTTTTTCATTCTTAAAATCATTAGACCAATTGTATTCTATATAACTGCTTTGATAAAGGTTGTAGTTGTTATTAGGCAGCTTGCTAATGTTTTTATAACGGAAATCAAACTGAATCTTTTCGTTTAAATTGTACCTCAGCTTCGCATCTAAATCAGAAATTGATTCTTTTGTAATGGATCTTGAAAATAAAAATCTTCCATTCCATTTATTTTTCTGGTATTCGTATTGGGCTCCAAAACTATTAATTTCTCTGAACAAATTATCAGAAATTGTTGTTCCGTCATTTTTTATTATGATACGATCATAACTGTAGTTTGATCTGTAATCGTCAATGAAAAAATTAAATTTTCCAAGGAGAACATTCTCATAAGTCAATCCAACTTTGTTATACAATTTTTCAAAATGGGTTTGGTCTTTAATATTACTTGCCAAATAAGAATCCCCAAATCGCTGTACCAATGTACTCCCAACTGTTGATAAAACTGTGGGTTGTTTGTATTCGAAAAATTTATTTTCAAAATTAAACTGGTGCGTAACATATAAATTGTTGCTTGCCTCTTTAGGATTTACCCTGAAAGTATGATCAAAAAAGAAGCGTCTGCCCTTTAAAAAAGATTCGGCATCCGTCAGATAAACTTCCAGTCGCTGACGATTGGTAAAGTTTGGATCCCCGCTTTCAAAATCTTCAGCAGTTGTTATTCCGCCATTTTCTTCATTTAAAATATCCTGATAAGCATAATGAGCATATAAAACATAGCGTTTATTAGTCGTATTATAGCTGGTCCCAATTCTAAAATTGCCAATACTGGTTAGCTGATTGATGTATTTTCCCTCTGAACGCAGCCCCCTGTAAGCTGCAAAGAAATTCAGATTTTTTGATGTGTTTAGTGTAATAAACGAATCTGCGTTTTGTCCTTTTCCAATAGATGTATTAAAAAACAATTCTGTAAATGGTGTTGCTACATGGTAATAATTAATCTCGCTGGCATCCATAAAATTAATATGCTTTCCCTCGAAACCAATATCCGGGTAAGGCGAAAAATCAGTCAGGCTATATTGCAATGTATTATATGGCTGGCCAATATTAGAAAAAGGCAAAAGTCCAAAATTATCCCTTCTCAGGTAATTTTGTCTGTAAGCGCTTTTTAAGGTTAAGGAAGTATCTACAATCGTAGTATCATGTTCTAAAGTAACGATTTGATATTGTTCAATTTTAGCTACAAGATCTTTTTTCTTTTTTACAGTATCCGTAATACTCGAATATTGCGAATTCATATCTAAACTCTTTTTAGGAGTTTCTCCCTGAGAAAACAATAAAGAAGGCAAAACTAATAGATATAGAAAAAAGAATATTCTCATTTGATAACGATATGATGTAAAGATTTTGATAAAATGATAAAGCAAAGGTAAATTATAAATATGTATAAATAAAAAAAACAAATTGTTTGTATTTTAAGTTCTTTAAAAGAATTGCTTTTTTCGCAAAAAGCCCCCAGTCAAGAAGATGACAGAGGGCTTTTCAGAATTCAAAATATTTATCTTATACTACCATTCAGGATTTTTTTCTAAATCTGGATTCGTATTTAATTCAATCTGTGGTATAGGCCATAAAAATCTACGATCTGTATATGGAATTGCACCAATAGTAGCGTTAACAACATAGGGTACTGATAAATCAAAAGCAATTGCCGGAGGTGTTGCATTCGCAAATTTTGCAGGAATACCGTTAGTTGCAACTGCGGCTATTGGATCATTTTGTAATCTATGAATATCTGTCCATCTGCGACCTTCCTGTAAAAACTCAATTCTTCTTTCTTTAAGAATAGCAGCAACCATACCAGCATTTGTAGTAAAAGAAGAATTAGTATATGCTTGTGTAGCTGGATTAGCCAAAGATCTATTTCGTACAGAATTCAATAAAGTAAGTGCATCTTGCAGATTAGATAAACGGGCCTGAGCTTCTGCCATATTCAAAACTACCTCAGCATATCTGATAACCGGAGCAGGATCTGTTCTGTTTGTTACATCAGTATATTTATTAGTATATTTAATCCCGGCTGCAGTGTGTATAAATTTTCCATTCTCTCTTCTTTTATCATCAGCTAACCACCCGCTATCTCTCCAAAGTATTGGACTGATGCAAACTAAAGCCCTGTCTTTTAACATTGGAGCCAAAGCGCCATTAACAGTTGGGTTAGCAGTAGCAGAATGCTGAATAGAAAAAATTGACTCTGTATTCGAAGAAGGACTCTGGAATGGAGCATATGGATCTACTGTTAAAGCAAAAGTAGCAGACAATTTGCTTCCTTCAAGAATTACATTTGTCCAGTCTCTTTTTTGAAGATACAATCTGGTTTTAAAAGCAATTGCAGCCGATTTAGAAGCTCTGCCAACATTTTTAACAGCAGTTATTAAAGCTTCAGCATCGTTTAAATCTGCTAATATTTTAGAATAGCATTCTGCAACTGTATTTCTTGGTTTTAGGCGTTCTGAAGCAATTTCTTCGTTAGTATTTACCCCAATCTCCCTGTAAATAACACCTGGATGGCTTGCATCTGGAGTATGAAAATAAGGCTTAGAAAAATAAGTAAGCAACTCTAAATGTGTAATTGCTCTTAAAAATTTACACTGACCTATATAATCATTAGCGACAGCCTGTGTAATTACACCTTTAGCTGCAGCATCGGTAGTTCCTTCAATCATAATATTACATCTATTAATCAATCGGTAACCATCAACCCAGTAATAAACATTATTAGGGGTTGTAGCATCATAAGTTGCCCTGTATGTCAACTCGTAAAAGGTAGCCATATTCACAACATCTTCACCTCTTGCTTCACCCTGCTCTACGAAAGCAGCTCCCCAGACATAGCCTCTACCTCCATTAGGACTAGTAGGCACAGCATTATACTGACCAATAGCAGCCGCATTATATACACCATTCATATAAGTTGAAATCAATGTAGGAGTTGTAAAAGCATCCGGACTTAGGATATTATTTACTGGTTTTAAATCCAATATTTTTTCTTCTGTACATGAGCTCATCCCAAGAGCTATTACTGAAAGCAAAATTGTTTTAATTATATTTTTCATATTTTTTTTTATTATAAACTTACATTTAGTCCTACTGATACAACTTTAGCACGAGGAGTACCATTAATATCTACTCCTGAGGTCTCCATCTCAGGGTTTATACCTTTATAATCTGAAATTAACCAGAGGTTTTGCCCTTGCACGAAAAATCTAAAATTATCTACCCCAATTTTATCCAATAACATTTTAGGTAATGTATATCCTACACTAATATTATCAAGTGAGATAAAATCTCCTTTTTCAACAAAACGTGTACTGGCGCTCCCTGAAAGGTTTGTAAATGTATTTGAACCTGCATATAATTTTGGTGTCCAACCATCTCCTGGGTTTTCAGCACTTTGCCATCTTCCTAAAATCTCAGTACCATTATTATTAAGGTTCTGGTTCATTAACTCTCTTCTTGTAGAATTAAAAATTTTATTTCCTCCACTAAATCTAAACATGAAACCAAAGTCAATATTCTTATATTTCAAATTAGAAATAAATGATCCGTAATAGGTTGGCAGTGTATTACCTAAAACAATTTTATCAGTAGATGCTAAAGAGGATCTGTTGCTTTCAGTCATAGCTTTAGCAGGATCAGCAGGATCATATTCGTAGTAAAGTGTATTATTAAGATTTCCTTGTACTAAACTGCCGTTAGCTTTATAATAAACCGGATTTCCATTAGCCTTGTTTACACCCCAATATCTAAAACCATATAAAGAATTTATTGATTCTCCCTCTGCAATTATAATATTTGGTGCAATATTGGTATCTGTAGAAGAACCTCCTATTATAGACTGTCCCTGATATAATGCTGTAACTTCATTTTTTGTAAGCGTCAGGTTTGCAGAAACATCCCAAGATAAATTTGCCGTATTGATTGCTTTAAAAGAACCCGAAAATTCATAGCCTTCATTATACATTTTACCTACATTTTGGTTAATTGTATTATTTGGAATACCAAGAGAAGGAGATGTTGGAGCTGCCAGAACTAAATTATCAATATCATTTTTGTAATAATCAAAAGTCAAATTCAGACGATTGTTAAACAAACCTAAATCTACACCAAAGTCAACTTTTGCAGAAGTTTCCCACTGTAATATACTATTTCCAAATTGATAATAGCCGATACCATTTGAAGACCCATAAGGAGAACCGATTGTAAGGTCCTTTGAAGGATATGATGCACTATTCAGAACATCAACGTTACCAACTTCAGAATAAGATCCTCTTAGCTTCAAATCTGAAACTACACTATTGATTCCTTCCATAAAGCTCTCTTTAGAAAGTGTCCAACCTGCTGAAATACCAGGAAAGTTTTCATAGCGTACATCTGATTCAAACTGAGAAATTCCGTCACGTCTAATAGATCCCTGAATAAAATATTTTTCTTTATAGTTATATGTTAAACGTCCTAAATATGACATAATTCCTTTTTCTGTTATACCACCACCGGAGTCTTTAGTATTATAACTGTTAGTTACTAAATTATTATCAAAGAAATCACTTATGATATCACTTCCTTGTCCCCATAAAATTTTGTCTTTTGATTTCTGATACTCACTCACAGCGGTTATACCAAAATTGTGGTCTTCGGCAAAAGTATGCTTATAGTTCAGAATATTCTGCCAGTTCCATCGTAAGAGATTTCTGTTTTCCTGATATAAAATTCCGTTTGATGTACGTCCGTCACCATGTACAGGATTCCAATATTGAAAACCGTCTGTAGCAGCATTATCAGCGCTTACCTGCAATTTATAACTTAAATCAGAAGTAATTTTTGCGTTAGCAAATGCACTTGCAATAATCCTTGTAGTAGTTGACTCATATTTATTTTTATTAAGCACATAGATAATGTTTGTAATATTATCTCCTGCCGGTGCTAAGTTCTCCCACTGACCTACAGTTGCGTTATTAGATGAAAGGTTATATCCTGTTGGATCCAGATCATCGTAAATAGGCGTATTCGGTAATTGTCTGATAGTATTAAAAATATTACCTGATAATCCACTTGCATTACTATTTAACCCATTGTATTCAGTTCTGTTCACATTTAAGTTTGTACCAATACTAAGCCATGAATTGATATCCTGGTCAATATTTGCCCTTATAGAATATTTTTTCATGCTATTTGCTAAGTTTATACCCTCTAAGTCATTAATTCCTAAAGACAAATAGTATTTTGTTTTATCTGAACCTCCGCTAAAATTAAGATTGTGTGTTATCTGCGGAGCATTTCTTAACACAGCACTTTGCCAGTCAGTATTGTAGGTTGTTCCTGCCGCCCATGGACTCAATGAAGCATTAGCTCTTTTTTCATTTGAAATTGTAATAAAATCAGGAGTTTCTAATAAATCATATTTTTTAGCCGCACTCGCAATTCCAAAAACAGCTGAATAAGAAACTTTTAAAGCTCCTTTTTTACCGCTTTTTGTCGTAATTAAAATTACACCATTTGCAGCTCTTGAACCATAAATCGCTGTAGCTGCACCATCTTTCAGGACATCAAAAGATTCAATATCTTCCGGATTGATATCTGCCAGACCATTTGTAGCCGAAACACCTCCAATGTCACCAGAGTAAATCGGAATACCATCAACCACAATCAGTGGTTCTGTACTTCCGGAAATAGAACCAATTCCTCTGATTCTGATTTTTGGAGCCGCACCAATAAGACCTGTATTAGTTAAAACCTGAACACCTGTTGCTCTACCTGCTAAAAGCGCATCAAAAGACGGAGTGATTAAATTGGCAATATCCTTTCCTTCTATTTTCGAAATAGATCCTGTCACCTCACTTCGTTTCTGAATTCCATATCCAACAACCACGACTTCATTCATTTCCTGAGCTTCTGTCTCTAAAGTAACATTAACAGTATTTGATGTTCCCACTGTTACTTGTTGATTGGTCATACCTACGTATGAAAAAACTAAAACATCCCCAGTTTTTGCCTTTAAAGAATAACTACCGTCAAAGTCAGTATACGTACTAGTTTTAGTTCCTTTAATTGCAACATTTACACCTGGAATCACTCCTGTTTTATCAGAAACTTTTCCAGACACAGTTCTTTCCTGAGCAAAAGAAAGCTGTAAAATCAACGCTATAAAGAGCGTAAAAATCCATTTTAATCTTAATTTCATGTTAATTTATTTTGAATTAGTATGGGGCAAACCTCTTAATAATTTCTTAAAACTCCAAATTTTATCTTTGTTTTTTTCAACTCAAAAATAAAATAAATGCAAAATAACGACATGAAACACTATTTTTTCAATAAAAAAATCAAAGAATAAAATAAATCGTTGATAAATATACAACAAAAAAATAAATTTAAACATTTAACAAAAATTTAACTTATTGAAGTTTAAAAAAATTAACCTCGTTAAAAAAGTTGATTTATTTTACTGATATCATAAAATGATACTATAGAATTTATCAGATCGACAAATCATCTTATTATTTTTTTATTGATCATATTTTTGGATATTTGTCATATCAAATCCAAACAATGCTTCATAAGAATTTCTCAGGACATATTTTCGAAACCGGAACAGATGAAGCCGGAAGGGGATGTCTGGCAGGTCCCGTTACAGCTGCAGCTGTGATTTTGCCTGCTAACTTTGAACATCCATTGTTAAATGACAGCAAACAATTATCCGAGAAAATAAGAGAATCCTTAAAACCTGTTATTGAGGAAAATGCTGTTTGTTTTGCCGTAACGCATTTGCATCCGGATGAGATTGACGAAATTAATATCCTGAATGCTTCAATGAAAGGAATGCAGGAATGCATCCTGAAATTAAAACAGGTTCCGGAATTTATTATTGTGGATGGAAACCGCTCACTGAATGCAAAACTGGGCCTGAAAAATACTCTTGGAAGACAATTCTCTGCTACAGAAATCGAGTTATTAAAATCAATTCCGAATCAAAGCATTATAAAAGGTGATTCAAAATTTTTAAGTATTGCCGCAGCTTCAGTACTTGCAAAAACGTACCGTGATGAATTCATGAACGAAATCCACAAAGAATTCCCGATGTATAACTGGAAACAAAATAAGGGTTACCCTACCAAAGAACACCGAGAAGCCATAAAAAAATACGGAACTACTAAATACCACCGAATGAGTTTCAGACTTCTGCCGGAACAGTTGGAACTCGATTTTTTTGAGCTATAAAAAAGACCTGTCAGTAAATGACAAGCCTTATTTATTTATTAAAATCTGATAAACTAAAACTGATATTTATATCCAAAATCCGGTGAAAAACCAATTTGATCTTTCTGGTTTACACTATTGGTCAGCCTGTTATATTCCATCGTAAAAATATTGGTATGATTGGTAACATTTTGAAGATCGATGTAAAACTGATGAAATCTCTTTTTGGTTTTGCTATTAATTTTAAAGCCAAACTTCATGTCTAATCTTAAATACGGATCATATTGCTGGCTAAACGCATTAGCATCATCCCTGATTTCATAGCCTGCATCATTTGAAGCTTGCAAATCTACAGGCGTATAATAGCGTCCTCCTGCTGTGGTAAATTTAGTATCAATAGAAAAAACATTTGTTCTTGCCTTACCCACTTTAAACTCTTTTCCTCCTAAAACATTAAATACATATCCATTGTTAAAAGGAGAATTTCTCTCAATTCCGTCACTTCCTTTAAATTTGCTTTCAAATAGAGAAGTCGTACACAAAGCATAGTAACCATCGCTAAAAGATTTCTCAAGCGTAAACTCAATTCCCTGATTAAAGCCTTTTCCGTTACTTACCAAAGAAGTCTTGTCTATAGAATAGCCATAATCTGCTCCTTCTGTTAAGGATGAATAGCTGCTCGGAAACGATTCAACACCAGCTTTGGCAATATCCTGGTAATAAACCTCTGCTTTTCCGCGCCATCTTTTTGCAATTCTTACCTCATAGCCTAAAACAAAATGCTGACTTTGAACCAAATCTAAATCCTTATTGGTTTGAAGCGGAACTCCATTTATATTTTCGTTCAGAAATAAAATAGGTACAGGGACGTTTTGATGATGAATTCCGTAGCCAAAATTTATGCTGTTTCTCCCATTGATTGCATAAGAAAATGCTGCTCTGGGTTCAATTGCAAATTCCTCATTTATTGAAAAATACTGCCCGTGGACACCTCCGTTAAAAGTAAGCTTTTCAGTTAACCTAAACTGAGCCTGAGCATAAGGCTGAACAATATTGTAATTGGCCCTGGTAGAAATGAGCTGTACTAAATCAGGATATCCGTCGCCATCATTGTCCTGCTGTCTGTCTCTTGATGCGACATTGGAATCGAGATTGTAATTTTCGAAAAGCAATCCTGTCCTTATGGTTATCTTTTTATTTATTTTTGAATTGAATAAGGTCGAAAATGTGATTCGGTTTTCGTTATTATCATTATCCTGAAAGCGTAATTTATTTTCTTCTGGCGTACCGTAATCATAATAACGATCATTTTTATAGGTATTGGCAGAATTTGCAAATCCCACAATTGTTTTTAAATAAGAATTGTCCCCGATATCCAGATTGTGTTTTAATCCGACAGAAGTAAAATCTGAAGTTACATAGCCATCTTCATCTTTGGCAGCAAATGGGTCATCCTTATCAATATCTTCTCCCAAAAAATCGATGTTTGACGCTCCATAAATTCCAAAAATAGAGAAATTCCCTATTTTATGTTTTCCAAAATCAACATTAAAACTGATATCATGGTAATTGGGTTGTGCAGCTGTACCGGCCAGACCTGTAACGCCAACGAAACCATAACGGGCAGCGGCAAGAAAAGAACCACCGGTTTTACCTAAAGGTCCTTCGGCCATGGCTTCTACTCCCGGATACGCTCCCACGCTCACCATATATTCGTAATTATCCGGATTTCCTTTCCTGAATCCCAGATCAAAAACACCCCCAATTGCGTTTCCGTATTCTGCAGGAAAAGCAGAAGTCAGAAAATCTGAATTTGCTAAAAGATTCGGATTTAATGCTGAAACAGGCCCGCCTGTAGTGGCTAAAGTTGCAAAATGATTTGGATTTGGAACCGGAATCCCCTCTACACGCCATAACATTCCGGATGGTGAATTTCCGCGAACTACAATATCATTACGGGTATCATCACCCGTCGAAACCCCTGCAAAATTAGACACTAAACGTGCCACATCGCTTCGGCCTCCGGAAAAACGATTTACTTCTTCGGGACTGAATTGTTTGGTTGAAACTATAGCCATTTTGTTAACAGGCTTAGATTTGTTGGAACTCGAAGAAACAACGATTTCATCAAGCGTATTAAACTTTTCAATCATTGATACGGTTATGACAATATCTTTTCCTGAAGTTACATCTATATCAGAAACCGAAGTGCTTTCGTATCCAATAAGAGTGATGGTTAGATTTTGTCGGCCTGTCGGGACGTTTAGAATTTTAAAATTTCCCTCCTCATCAGAGGTTTCCTGAATATTTTCTGTACCAACTAATTCAATTATAGCACCTGAAAGAGGCTTTTCAGATTGTTTGTCAATTACTTTTCCCTTGACAACTCCAGTCTGAGCATAAATACACAGACTTAAAAAACTCAAAAAAATCAGAAATATACTTTTCATTTTTGTTCCTTTAGGATTATAAAAGCAAAAGTAAAAAGCCCAAATTTTTTAAAAATTGACTTTCGTTAAGATTTACTGTTTAATGTTATCCGGGTTCTGATCCGGCTTAAACTTTCGGGCTTTACGCCTAAATAACTGGCAATGTACTTAAGAGATACCCTTTCGACTACTTTAGGACGGTGTTTAATTAAAGCCAGATAGCGCTCTTCGGGACTCAAGAGCGTCATGGACATTCCTTTTCCGGTTAATCCTTTTATGGTCCTTTCCATCATTTCCCTCAAGAAACCATTAAAAACAGGATATTGGATTACTAATTTGTCAAAATCTTCTTTATAAGCCAAAAAAAGATCACAATCTTCCAGGGCTTCGATATTCAACCTCGAAGGTTTTCCATACAAATAACTTTCAAAATCAGCATACCAGCCATTTTCAAAGAAAAAATTACCTGTTGATTCTACCCCGTCAATTAAATAATAATGGCGTATGCATCCTTTTTCAATAAAAACACCAAAATTGCAAAACTGGCCTTCCACTAACAGGTGCTCGTTTTTTTTTAGCTTTTTAAATTTCAGTATTTTTCTAAAAGCTTCACTTTCTTCTTCTTTTAATTCAATAAACTTAGATAAATCGTCTATTACACTTTGCATAATTTGAAAAGTTATATGAACTTGATTTTCAGCAATAACCGAAAATATTTTAAAAAAAATGTTCGAAAAATTCTTACTAAACAAAAATACACAATTTGGTAAAGAACTAGATAATTAAAATAAGGATTTAAAAAAATATTTTATTTTTTACTTTTCAAAAACTCAGCAAATAGTTTAGTATCAAAATAAAAAGACCTGATTGCAGTAATTTTTCCGTCTTTTAAATCAAAATGCTCGGAAACTGGCATTGAAAGTGTCTTACCGGATTTTTTTGATTTGCATTTTATGGTAAAATAAATAATCACTTCATTTTTGGTTGCATCGCTAAAATAGACCGGTTCTTTTTCTATCTGCCTATCGAAGAATTCATTTGATTTTACAAACATTTTAGTCCATTCATCATAACCTTTATATGTTCCGCCGTATGGAAGTCCTTCTGCCTGGTTATAAACTGCATTTTCTTGAATTAAAGTCTGCATTGTAGTTAAATCGCTGGTTTTAAAAAGGCAATCAAAATATTTTGAAACGACTTTAAAATTATCCGCTTCCAGATTTTTCAAAACATCATCCTCTGACAAAGCCACATCCTTATCCCAAAAACCTATAATTTTACTTACCTGACCTTTTCCGTTTAACCGGGCGAAATCGCGTCCTGACATTATGGGTTTATTTTTAGAATCCTGAATTTTCCAGTCCCAGGTTACATAATTATCTTTTACGGTTTTGGGTCCCGATGTTAATACAGCATCCGGGAATTTTTTGTAAAATTCGCTGATAACATTATTTAATGCGGCAATGCCTTTTATTGACGCTGAAGGATCTTCAAAAGTGCTATTTTCGAGCCATATTATTTTTATCAGTTTTAATCTTGCATCGCTATTTTTCTCCTGCCATACTTTTTCATAAACCGTAACCGGATATAATTTGTCCTTTTTTTGAGCCAAAAGACCATTAAGTACAAAAAGGAAACAGATAAAGTAAATTTTTCTCATAAGTCAGACACATTAGATTAATAAAACTTGTACAGAATGTATAAACTCAAATTTACCACAAATACAGAAAAGAATTGCAACAAATCCGTAATTTACTTTCAGGTCTAACTTATTTCAAAAAAACGATATTTCAGTTCACATTATTTATTTTTTTGAAAGCAAATTTGGGAGTTAATCTGTAAATAAAATAGAGGAGCTTGACTTTCGAAATCCTGATTTCAGTTTTATTTCTGCTAATTCCTTTTAGCATTTCAGAAACTGCTTTTTCAGGTGTTATGGCTATTTTAGGAGGATTTCCATCGTGCCATGGAGTATCAACAGCCGGAAATAGTACTTCTATGATCTGAATGTTTTCCTCTTTAAGCTGATATCTCAAAACCTGTGTAAAAGAATGCAATGCTGCTTTAGCCGAATTGTAAAAAGTATAAACTGCTCTTGGCACATACACCAAACCTGTTGTTATATTTATGATTTTAGGATGGCTGTTTTGAATTAATACCGGATATAATAATTTAGTGAGACGAAGCGGGGCAATAAAATTTGTGGAAATCTCTTTATTCAGATTTTCTAAAGCGAAGGCATCTTCAATAAAATTGTTTCTCGTTACAATTGCGGCATTATTGATCAAAACATTAGCATCAGGATGATTTTCTATAATCCAGTCTGCGAAAGATTTACATGCTGTTTCGTGAGCGATATCACATTGGTAAATAATAAGATTTGGTAATTTTTTTTGTGCAGCGGTAAGTTTCTCCAAAGAGCGTGAACAGGTAATTACTTTATTTCCGCTTTCTATAAGCTGTCTGCAAATCTCGAAGCCAATACCTGAACTTCCACCGGTAATAATGACAGTACTGTTTAAGATTTTCATAACTTGTTTTTTACAATTATGAATCAAAAATAGTTTACTGTCTGAAGGCCTGCATTGACCTATGTTAACTCTTGCGTTTTCTTTTGAGCCTGCTTAGGGACTCGGGCTGAATCCCTAAATAAGAAGCTATGATCTGTTGTGAAACACGATTTTCAATATTTGGAAATTCTGCTACAAAAATTTCATATCGTTTTTCTGCGTCCAAAAGGAGTAATTCTCTTTCGCGCTTTTCTTTAGTACAAAAGGCTTTTTCAAGAATGTGAACTAAAAAGGCATTCCAAAACGGATTCCTTTCTTTTATGTTTAACCAATCTGTATAATTAATCTCAAAAATTTCAGCATCTTCCAGTGCTTCAACAGAAAAATAAGATGCTGTATTATAAATCATAGCCGAATAAGAACTGATAAAATTCTTTTCGCTTATAATATTTTTCGTGAATTCGTTTCCGTTTTCGTGAGTATAAACATATCGAAACAAACCTTTGATCACAAAAGCCATTTTACGCGGAATCTGGCCTTCACTGATAAAATAATTTCCTTTATGAATAATTCTATGTTCTGATATATTTGCCAACTCCTTTAATTCCTTTTCAGGAAGGCCTAGCTGATCTAAAAATGATTTTTTACATTCATTTTCCATGCCTGAATTACTTTTGTTAAACAAATTCGGCTTCGAATAACTCAGTAAGATGTTTGATGATTTTGGCTTTCACCTCTTCTTCATCAACTTTTTCAACACCAAGTTCTACATTTAAAGAAGTAACTCCCTTTCCGCGAATTCCACACGGAATGATATTATCGAAATACCCTAAATCGACATTTACGTTTAAGGCAAATCCGTGCATGGTGACCCAGCGGGATGCGCGAACACCCATTGCGCAGATTTTACGTGCAAACGGAGTTCCAACATCAAGCCATACGCCGGTTTCTCCATCGCTTCTGCCTGACTCTAAACCGTATTCTGCTAAAGTCAGAATAATAGATTCTTCTAAAAAACGCAGGTATTTATGAATATCGGTAAAGAAGTTTTCCAGATCCAGAATAGGATAACCCACGATTTGTCCGGGACCATGATAGGTAATATCGCCGCCACGGTTGATTTTATAGAAAGTCGCACCTTTGGCTTCGAGCTGTTTTTCGCTTAATAATAAATTTTCAAGATCACCACTTTTCCCTAAAGTGTAAACATGCGGATGCTCTACAAATAATAAATAATTTGGTGTTGGCCAATCGGTTTCCTCTCTCCTGTTTTGAATTTTCAAATCGACAACTCCTTTGAATAATTCTTCTTGGTACTCCCAAGATTCTTTGTAATCTTTAGTTCCTAAATCTTGAAGTTGAATGGTCTTATTCATTTTTGTCATGGCTAGGAGTGGCGAGGGATCCTATTTTGTTCGTTATTTCGAATTGCAAAGTTACAAAGGATAGATTTAAGATTAGTATTTACCAATGTAGATTTTTGAATTAATATAATAGTCCACCCATGAATCAACTTTTCAGCATGATTACACTAAAAAGAGTTTTTTTTAAGTAAAATAATTGAATGTTATGAGCAGCAGTCTATTTACAAGAGGCCGAAATTAAGTTCACATCTTCAATTATATTACCCGAAGTCAAAGTATGTCCCGAAAAACCGCTGAAGGTTTTAGGATAAAATGTACTTCTAAAAACTAGATTTTGTCCTACGGTCGCATTTTGTTTTAAAATCCCCGAAGAAGAAACTGGATTAACATACTGCCAAACTATAGTCCCAGAGCTATTTACCTCAGTAAATGTTCCCGCAGGGCCATTACAAAAAAGAACATTGCCGTTAGACAGCTGCTGCGAACCAGAAATGTTTTGTGCATACATTGCATTCGGATTGCCATAGTTATAATTCCATGAAGTAGCCGCAGGAGCATAGGGTAAAGTTTGGGTGTAATTATATCCACTCACAGGTGGTTTGATAATTTCTATTGTCGAATAATTACCTCCGGTTCTTCCGTTTCCATTATTAAAAATCATAATTTGGTTCTCAAAAGGAAATCCCGATTCAATCCAATAGGCGTTGTGTTGCCCGAATAATTGGGTTGTCGTTCCCGTATTATAGGCCAACGGATTTCCCCAGCGATAAATCAAATCCCCTCCTTTGCCAGAATTTCCACCCGTATGTCCTTTTGCTTGAGCCGTAGTGGTGCTATGGTCAATAATCCAAACTTCATTAAAAGAGTGGGAACTTACTAAGATTTGGTCTAAAGCCGCATTGTAATCTACTGAATTCAAATGAATCCAATCTTGATTAGTGGCACTCGCATTGTAATTCAAATTAATCAAATTTGGCGAGGAAGCTATGGTGCCATAATTGGATTTAGCCACATCATAATCTTGAACCAGATGATCCCACAAATGCCATTCCCACACAACTGTTCCTCCCGAAATGCCCGTTGGTTTGACTTCTATAATTTGCTCACTCCAAACGGTAGCGGGTACCAAATTTGGATTTCGCCCTTGGGCAATGGCTTCGGTATTCGTTTTAGATTCCCAAGCGATGATTAGGATATTTCCGTTAGGCAGTGCTTTTACATCATGATGCTGGCATTGCAGTGCATCCGAAAGTGTATAGGTCCAAGTGACGTTGCCGTTCCAGTCTATTTTTTCAATAATTCCGCCTTTTCCGCCTGCATTAAATGTCGCATTATTCGCATTTCCTGTTCGTAATAAACTTCCATCTGGCAATAAATAGCAGGATTGTCCTGGTCGATAATTGCTAGGCCATGTTTTTACCTGTTTGCCGCATTTATCAATTAAATAGGTGGTCGTACTCCCAATGGGTGCAAACAAAACATAACCCGCATCGAATGTTCCCGCTTCGTGTCGAATTAAACCCACTGTATTTGAAACCGATGGCACTTCGGGAGTGGTGGGCACTTCAACAACACTATCGTTAGTAGAGCTACAAGAAAGTAGCATTAAAAAAAACAAGAAAGCAGCGGTGCTAATTAAATTTTTACTATATAAATTGTGATAAATCATAATGGTTTTTTTTGTAACTTTTCTTTTTTAAGCGTAATAATATCTTCGATAATTCGGTCCATTTCGATGGGCAGAGTTCCATTATATACACCGCGAATACGGCGTTTACCATCGACCAAAATAAAATTTTCGGTATGCAAAAAATCATTCAATTTGCCATAATAGCCTATGGAATCCCCGGCAAAGTATTCCCTCTTGGCAATGGTATAAATCGCGTTTTTATCTCCTGTTAATAAGTGCCATTTGCCCGAAATACACCCTTTTTCTTTAGCATAATTTTTTAATACTTCAACAGTATCTTTTTCGGGAGTTACCGAATGAGAGAGCAGTAACATCTCAGCATCATTCGCAAATTTATCTTGTAGGATTTTCATGTTATCAGTCATTTTTGGGCAGATACTACCACAACTGGTAAACATAAAATTGGCTACATAAATTTTGCCCTCCACCGTTTTTTCGGTAACCGGTTCACCTTCCTGATTCGTAAACGAAAATTCAGGAATCGTATGGATTTTATCATAGTTGGGACTATCGGCACTAATCCATTCAGGAGTGAATTCAGCAGAGTTGTAAAAAGGCATGCCTTCTTCCTCTTGCTGTTTATTAGCACAGGAGCCTAATAAAAAAATTGAGGTTATTACGCCTAAAATTTTATAATTTATCTGTATTTTCATAAGGATTCTTGCATAATTTAATTCCGATTAATCCGTATTTCTTGCCGTTTTTGATAACAAAATTGGCACGGACACTGCCATCTTCATACCACAAGCGCTCGCTTCCTTCTTCGTAGCCTTTTTTGTAATGAAACCACTTAAACAATTGCCCCGTCGCATACCATTCTTTGACTTCTCCTTCTAGTTCGTCATTATAAAACGGATAGGTATATTTAGGTTTTCCGTTTTCCCACCAACCTTTATGCAATCCTTCTTTTTTATTGGCAACATAGAGGCGTTCCTCGGCTAAGATTCCATTGGAATACCACTGCTTCTGTATTCCTTCGAGCATACCCTTTAAATAGGATTTTACAAAGGCAGTATCTTTTGAGGGATACAAGACGTATTGTTTACCCGAAAATTTTTCGTTATTAAACAGCAGGGTGTCTTGTTTAAAATAAAAACCTTCATCAGTAGCTAGTTTGTAAATCGAAGGTATTTTTTGAGCGAGTCTTTTGGGTACTTCATTTGGGCTTTGATTACAACTTATAATGAACAAGCATACAAAAAAAGGAAAGGTTATTTTTTTAAAAAAATCTTCTTTTAAATCCATTTGATTTCTGTTTTGAATCACAACCGACAAGCATTTACAAAGCAAATCCATAACTTTTAAAACTTTGCGTCCTTATGTCCAATATCATCGTTCAATATTATTAATTTAAGCTTTTCTTATATGATTTCTCCATCGTCGAAATGACAAAACTAGATGTTTTTTCTCTTGGCTTAATGGCATAACCTTTTGTGTCTTCGCGGTGAAAAAAGTAAAGAAACTAATTAGAAACGGTTCCTGGGGTGCCATAAAATCCGTTCCCATTAATATAAGGATCGGTATTGGTTATATGATAATGATAAATCCCGTTTGGATAATCGGTGGTTACACCAGTATGTCCATGATAAATATCTAAGCCAGTAACGGCAGCTCCGTTTTCTTCCGGACCATACACAGCGAAGCCATCCAATAGAAACCCCATCAAGGCTTCTTTGCCTTTGGTTTGAGTCAAATAAGAAGGTTCAACGTGATAATGGTACATTCCAGTGGCTTGCGGATGTCCCCAATATTGATCGAATGATGTAATTTCATTTGTCAAAGGCTGATTAGGGCCTGCATATTGATTAAAAAACGGCACACCGTTTACAGCAACTCCCATGGCGCCTAATGGTGTAGAAGCATGTGTAGTGGCTGCAACAGGATGTAATGGAATTTTATAGGTATAGGCTAAATTTAAACCTATCGTATTCGGATTTTTACGAAAAGTAGTGCCGCCAAAAGTAGTGCCGCTGAAACTTTCATATTTAGCATTCGTTGTGGGATAATAGACACTTTTGTGGTCTGGCTGACCATTGGTTTTTATAGTTATATAAGTTCCATCTGAAGTGATGCTCGATGCTCCATATATTTTTTTATATACCTCAGGTACTGCATTTGAAACATCTGGTGAGTCAGGTCCTGAGGAATCCTCATCAGAATTACTACAAGCAAAAAATAAAACGACACATAAAGTAGGAATAAGCAAAAAGAGTGACTTTTTCATAATTTTTAATTTGTTTATATTCCTTTAGACGAAAGTTTTATTTAATTCATGCGCGGTTTTACTAATTTTTTTTTGGATGGAGGTTTTGCTGTGGAATTTTTTCAGCCAATTCAATCATTAAATCCTTGAAATCTCCTCTTTGTTCGGGCGTATTACAAATTTTTCTGATTTGCTTAAAGTGTTCAAATCTTGCCAATTCAATTTGTTGTTGCAAATCGCCCAAAACGCTAATCAAACTGTCTTTTACTTTTAAATCTACTTCTGATTGACTTAGCTGTAAATAGAGATTTTCTTTGGTGTGTTGGATTTCGTCTTCCACAACATTAATTTTATCCTTGTGCTCTTCTATTATGACATGAAATTCTTTCCGTTGCTGTTCATCAAAATGGAGTCTTTCCATAATCATCACACGCGGGCCATTGCGAAGACCTCTTGACTCTCTTGGTTTCATAATCATAAAAAAAAAGATGATACTCAAATTTAGAATAACGAGTATAATAACAGCATAGCTTAATACTTTTATCTTATTCATAATTCTTATTTGTAAAATGAGTTTGTATCAGCGATTAGGGCAACTAAAGCTTTTTCTTGTCTATTTTTTTCCACTTCCAATTCGTTTATAACGACCTTGACATTAAGGCCTAACAATAACAATAAGGAAGCGGCCGCGAGCCCTATCCATTTAGTTTCAATGGTATTTTGCGCATTCATTTGGGACTGAATTCTGGCATACAATCCGTCACTAGGTAGTACTTTAACGATTTGATCTGTACTGTCTATAATTTCGTTTATCCAATTTTCCTTTTCCATAGTATTTAGACGCTATTTTTTATTTTTTCTTGTGGTATTCTTCAAATTTATTTCCTAATTTTTTCTTGAGATTCTCTTTTGCTCTAAAAAGAAGCGATTCTATCGAGGAAACACTAAGCTCCATAATCGTCGCTATTTCAGGATTACTTAACCCATCTATTTTAGACAAGATAAAAGCCGTTTTTTGATTTTCATTCAACTGATTGATGACTTCAAAGAGTATTTTAGATTTCTCTTTATTTTCCAATAAAATGCCGGGATGCTCAAAATTAGACGTATTTTGGATTTCATATTCGTCTTCCGAACGCTTTCCGAAAATAAAGAAACGCTTTTGGCTTTTTTTATGTTTTAAAAAATCCAAACTTTTATTGATGGTCATACGGTAAATCCAGGTTTTTAAGCTGGATTCTTGTTTGAAAGTATCGATGCTTTGAAAAAGTTTTACAAAAACATCTTGGGTAATTTCTTCGGCATCTTCAATGTTCTGAACATAACTCAGAGCCACGTTATACACGAGGGTTTTATATTGAGCATAAAGTTCTGAAAAAGATTCCTGTTTTGAAATCATTTATTATTAAGGTTATTTCATAATTGGACTAGCCGTTGCTAGGAAAGGTTTAATTAGAAACAAATAAAACCCCGCATTAAGCAGACCTTACTTTATTCCGATCTGTTTATTTTAGCTTTTTCCTTATCAATGTTCAAATAATACATCATCACTATCCTTAATCGTGTATTTAAATAAGTTGCTGGATAGCTTTTTGAATTTTGAATGGTATAAACCTTCCAGACAACTTTCCGTTTTAAATTCTTCTTTGCTTTTTATTTTCCAGCTTTTGTCGAAATAGATTATTCTAAATCCTATTTCTCCATTACTTGCACCACACCTTCCACAATAATTATGATTAGAAATACCACGAAAGGAATAAATTACTCGACTTTCATTTTCATCATGATACGAACTATAAAAAGTATTACCTCCGTAACCAGAAAAAAGCTTAACCAAGTCAATTTGAGTGCCATTTGGCAGTTTTACATATTCATGATGTTGACCAATAGCAATATTGTTTGAATGAATTATAATTTTAGGTTTTTTATTTTTAAAATCGAAAATTCCAGTTAAAGTGTTGCTTTGGTCGTGGCACAACGATTAAAAGTCAGTTATTCTTCATATTTTGAGTTTTCATACAGACTGTCAATTTTTGAAGAACTTGTATTTATTATATACACAGATTTTTGTGCAGCCGAATGGTTTTTACCGTAGTTAAACAGTTTTATATCGCATTTATTCGAAAAACCCGTTAGATAAATTTTGATTTTATACTTGTCATAATAGTACCAGCCATCAATGTAATTATCATACATATCACAATCTGTAATTTTTTTATTTTCAAGAAATAAGGTTATCGCACTACCACTAATTGTTCCTTTAACTAAAATTGAATTTTCGTCTTTTTCAACTATTTGGATTTGATTTTGCGAAAAAACAACAGAAGCGAAAATCAGTAAAAGAAATAATAACTTCATCGTACGTGTTGGTTTAAAAGTTATTCAAACAAATATACGTGAATTGGGTTTACTTTTGATTATTGTATTATAAAACGAACTATTGTAATATAGACCCGATAGAAGTGAAAATCCTTTTATGCCGGGGTTCGGCATAAAAGATTATAACGGATAGCGGGACAAAAGATAATTTAAAAACGATTTTTCTGCTTCTGATAAAAAACATTGCTCTTTTCTAAAACTTTAGACTTGATGACTTTGCAACTTTGCGACTTAAAAACTATCTTTGCACACTTAAAAAACAGAGCACAAAATGGCATTATCAGAACAAGAAATCATCAGAAGAGAAAAACTTCAAAACTTACGCAACTTAGGAATCAATCCTTATCCGGCTAATCTTTTTCCTGTAAATCATACTTCGAAGCAGATAAAGGAAACTTTCGAAGAGGGTAAGAAGGTGGTTGTTGCGGGACGTTTGATGAGTGTTCGTGATCAGGGTAAAGCTTGTTTTGCTGAATTGCAGGACAGCGAAGGACGTATCCAATTGTACGTAAACCGTGATATTTTGTGTGAGGGTGACGATAAAACGTTGTACAATCAGGTTTTCAAAAAGTTAACCGATTTGGGAGATTTTATTGGTATTGAAGGTGAATTGTTTACGACTCAGGTTGGTGCACAATGTATTCGTGCAACTGGTTTTACTTTCCTGAGTAAAACGCTGCGTCCGCTTCCGTTGCCAAAAGTTGACGAAGAAGGAAACGTGTACGATGCATTTAACGATGCTGAGTTACGTTACAGAATGCGTTATGTGGATTTAACAGTAAATCCGCAGGTTAAAGAAACTTTTCTTAAGCGTACAAAATTATTTAGTGCGATGCGTGGTTATTTTAACGATGCGGGATACCTTGAAGTTGAAACTCCGGTTTTACAGCCTATTGCGGGTGGTGCAGCGGCGCGTCCGTTTATTACGCATCATAATTCGCTTGATATTCCGCTTTACATGCGTATTGCGAACGAATTGTATTTGAAAAGATTAATTGTTGGTGGATTTGAAGGTGTTTATGAGTTTTCGAAAAACTTCCGTAACGAAGGTATGGACAGAACGCATAATCCAGAATTTACTGCAATGGAAATATATGTAGCTTACAAAGACTACAACTGGATGATGGAATTTGCAGAAGGTTTACTGGAGCATTGTGCAATTGCTGTAAACGGAACCAGCGAAGTTACTTTTGGCGAGCACACCATCAACTTTAAAGCGCCTTACGCCCGTGTTACCATGACCGATTCTATCAAACATTTTACTGGTTTTGATATTTCCGGTAAAACAGAACAGGAATTGTTTGAAGCAGCACGCGGAATGGGAATCGAGGTTGACGAAACAATGGGTAAAGGAAAACTGATTGATGAGATTTTTGGAGCAAAATGTGAAGGAAATTATATTCAGCCAACTTTCATTACAGATTATCCAAAAGAAATGTCGCCGCTTTGTAAAGAGCACAGAGATAATCCGGATTTGACGGAGCGTTTTGAATTAATGGTTTGCGGTAAAGAAATCGCAAATGCTTATTCTGAATTAAATGACCCAATTGACCAAAGAGAGCGTTTTGAAGACCAGATGCGTCTTTCTGAAAAAGGGGATGATGAAGCCAACGGAATTATCGACGAAGATTTCTTAAGAGCGCTTGAGTACGGTATGCCTCCAACCTCCGGAATGGGAATTGGAATGGATCGTTTGATTATGTATTTGACAAATAACGCTTCTATTCAGGAAGTTTTATTGTTCCCGCAAATGCGTCCTGAGAAAAAACAAGCTCAGATTGAACTCTCTGATGAGGAGAAATTCATTATTGACTTGCTTACCAAAAATGAAAATAAAATGGATCTTCAGCAATTAAAAATTACGGCGAATTTAAGCGGTAAAAAATGGGATGCGTCTATGAAGAATTTATCTAAACACGGTTTGACTAAGGTTGCTGTTGAGGGTGAGTTTAAGTTTGTGGAGTTGGTGGGGTAAATTCCAAAGTTTATAAATTGCTTCGCCTGTTCCTTAAGGATCGCCAAATTCCAACGGTTAATAATATCAAACCCGACAAGTTTTAAACTTGTCGGGTTTTTGATTAAATTTATATAACTTTGATTTATTAAATCATATCATTATGAGCACTTTAGAATTAAAATTAGAAATATTTGACAAACTCAAAAATATTGAAGATGTAAGTTTGTTGGAAAAAATTAAAAATCTTCTCAAAAATGTAGATACTTCTGATGTTTATCAATTTGAGCAATACGAATTAGACATGCTCAAAGAAAGTGAAGAAGATATAAAATGTGGCAGGGTTATTTCTCAGGAAGATTTAGACAAAGAAGATTTAGAATGGCTATCAAAATAAAAAATTTCTAAAACGAATAACTCTCCAGTTTCTTCCCTTCAATATCCAAAACCTTTGAACTTTCTTTCGGAAAATCGCCTTTATGTTCCGGCTCAATAGATGGATTTGAAGGATATTTTCCATTGCTGAATTTTACATGATGAAACTTTCCGCCGCTTTCCATGATTAAATCGTAAACCTTTTCAGTTGGAGTTGTGGTGACATAAATCGGGAAATCGGTTACGGTAAAAGAATTCATCAGGCTTCCGTCATTGTTTAAAATATAACCTGAACAGCCTCCGCTTCCGCAGAAATAGGAATTGGAAAAGCCTACCAAATATTCGTCTTTTTGGTCATTGTTCAAATCGAAAGCTTCGTAGTAAAAGTAGCGGTCTTCTTTTGTCATTGCCGGAAGATCTTTTTTTAATAAAACCTGCAATTGCTTGCGAATCAATTCGACTGCTTCGTCTTTTGACGGAGCATCACTTACATCAGCTGTACCGCCTAGTGTTTTAGACAAAGTGTCCTGAACAATCGTTTTAATGATATTTTTTTTCTGGTCTTTGTTTTGACAGGAATATAATATTGAAATTCCGATTAGCATTAAAATTATGCGTTTCATGATCTGCTATTTAAATTCTTATAATGAATTAAATTACAAAAAATATTCGACAAAAATAAACCCGACAGGCTTTTAAAACTTGTCGGGGTCTGAAAACGTATTTAAATCTGAACTGACTCGTTGGGTGAAATTGAACAAAATAGCTTCATTCAAGCATTAAATCTAATTTGATCTGCGAAAATCCTTTAAAATCTGCGTGAAATACTTTTGCGTATTAATTTTTCACGCAGATTTACACAAATTAAAACAGATTTAGACAGATTTATATCAAGCTGATGGGATAGAATTGGAAAAGAAATAATTTCACCCATCGGGTTAAACTAATAACGCAGCTTTATTTTCGATATCATTATGCGCTAGAAGCGATTTTATATTATTAAAAGTGACCAACGCAATTTGCGTCAAAGCTTCATTGGTAAAAAATGCCTGATGTGCCGTAACCAAAACATTCGGAAAACTCATTAAACGCTGGATTGCATCGTCCTGAATAATATCTTCTGATAAATCTTTGAAAAACAGTTTTTCTTCCTGTTCGTAAACATCGATTCCGAGATAACCGATTTTTCCTTCTTTCAACCCCTGAATTACACAGGCAGTTTCGATTAATCCGCCACGGCTGGTGTTGATAATCATTACATGTTCTTTCATTAAAGCAATAGAGTCTTTATTGATGACATGCCTGGTCTGATCATTCAGCGGACAATGCAGCGAAATGATATCACTTGTTTTAAAAATATCTTCTAAACCTACAAAAGAAACACCGTTTTTGATCATTTCGTCATTATCAACAATATCATACGCTAATACTTTACACCCAAAACCCAAGGCAATTTTAGCGAAAGCTTTCCCTATATTTCCGGTTCCGATGATTCCGATTGTTTTTCCGAATAAATCAAAACCCAATAAACCGTTTAAGGAAAAATTCTGTTCACGAACTCTGTTGTAGGCTTTATGTGTTTTTCGGTTTAAGGTTAAAATCATTGCCATGGCGTGTTCGGCAACTGCCTGAGGGGAATAAGCCGGAACACGACAGACTTTTATATTGTATTTTTTTGCTGCTTCTAAATCTACGTTATTAAAACCTGCACAACGCAGAGCAATAATTTTTACATTTTTTTCTGCCAGCTGCCTGATGACTTCTTCATTGACAATATCATTTACAAAAACGCAGACAATTTCAGCGTTTTCGATCAAAATTACCGTTTGCGGATTCAGCTGTGTTTCAAAATAATCCAACTCATAATTAAACTCAGTATTGTATTTATTGAAGAAAGTTTTGTCATACGGCTGGGTAGAGAAAAAAGCAATCTTTTTTGGGTTGTAAATAGAATTTAAGCTCATAATTATTGTTTTAAAATTTTGATTAACTATCTGTTATTTCTTAAAATTTCCTTTCGGTAAATAATACAGCCAGCTAAAACCAATCAAAAACAATATTAAAGAAGCCACAAAGGCAGGAATAAGGATTTCTTTATTGTTATCTAAAGCATTGTTCAAAGCTGCATACAACAGCCAAATCTGAATACTTACATTCAAAATTAAAATAAAAATTAATGACGAAAGAATTGCATTCAGCTTGTTCGGATTGGATTGGTTCTGACTTCTTCTAAAATTACTCATAATTGATCTATTTTAATGATTTATGCCGGATTTTTTTCCTGAACGGCAGCTTTTACATAAACATCATTGCCTTTGAAAAACACATCCAGACCTGGTAAAGCTCTTGGTGGCGGACCTGCAAGAACATCGCCTGTTTTGGCATCAAAAGAGCCTTCATGGCAGGGACAATGAATGATTCCGGTTCCGGGTTTGTAAAAAACAGAGCAGGAAAGATGCGTACATTTCTGTTCATACGCCTTAAAATCACCATTCTCCAAATGAATTAATATATACGGAATCGTACTGCCTTCGATTACAAAAGCACGCGTTCCTCCCACAGGGACTTCGTCTTTTTTACACACAAAATGATCGCCTTCGACTTGTTCTTTTGGGTATATATAAGCTTTTGCCGCAACTAAACCACTTCCTACCATTAATCCGCCGGAAACCAGGGTAAGGAATTTTGCGAAATCACGCCGGCTTACGCTGGTTGCCAGCTGTTTCTCGATCGGAAAGTCTTTTTTCCAGTTTTTATTTAGATTATCTTCTTTCGACATGAGTGTATTCTTTAGTAAATTATCAGTTCTGTACTTCCTTTAGGCATCATAATGTTTACTTTAGTATTGACTGTTTCTTTTCCGAATATGAAACTGTTTACCGGAGTACTGTTAGGGCGCATTTCCTGAATTTCCTCTTTCGTACCAAAAAACAAAGCACCACTTGGACAAACAGTTGCACACATCGGTTTTTTGCCCACGCTGGTTCTGTCGTAACACATGGTACATTTCATCATCAAATCGTAATTTTCTTCCTTTTTAGGCACACCAAAAGGACAGGCCATCACACAATTGGAACATCCGATACATCTTTCGGTATTGGCCGTATGAACGATTCCGAATTCGTCCTGAGATATTGCATCTGCCGGACAGACATTCGCACAGACAGGATCTTCGCAATGCATACACACCTGTACTGTTGTTTGTACGGTAGCAGCCCGATCTACATAATTAACGTGTATCATGGATTCCTGACCGTTAGTTTCGCACTCTGCACAGGCCAATTCACAAGCTTTACAGCCAATACAGCGCTGCATGTCTATAAAAAATTCTTCGTTTGTATTGAAACTGGTATAATTCATTAATTTGTTTTTTTAGTTAAATACTGGCGTAGGCTTTTGATTCACTTGCAGTTGGCGCAATTTCATTAAGAGGTTCCAAATGGCATGCACAAACCTTGAATTCGGGTATTTTGGAAATCGGATCCAGTGTTCCCGGTGTCAGTTGATTTGCCGATTTTTTTCCTGGCCAGTGGTACGGAATAAAAACAGTATCTTCTCTGATGGTTTCCACAATATTAGCCGGAAAAATTCCTTCTCCCCTTCTGGTTGAAACACGGACTAATTCTCTTTGTTTAATTCCGTATTGTTTCGCCATATTTGGATGGATTTCTACCAAAGGTTCCGGAAACTGATCGACTAATTTTCCTATTCTTCGGGTTTGCGTTCCACTCAAATATTGAGAAACTACACGTCCCGTTGTTAAAATTACGGGATAGTCTTCGTCAGTTACTTCACCCGGAAGTTTATATGGGGCGGGATTAAAATGAGCTTTGCCATCTGGTGTTTTGAATTTTCTGTCTTCCCACAAACGTGGTGTTCCCGGATGTCCTATCGTTGGACAAGGCCAAAAGACTCCCATTTCATCTTCCACTCTTTGATAGGTAATTCCGTAATAATCGGCTGTTCCTCCTTTTGATGCAACACGCAATTCATTAAAAATCGCTTCACTATTTTCATAGGTAAATTTGTCTTTCACACCCAAACGTTTTGCAATTTCCAAAATAATAGAAGTATCTGTTCTGGCATCACCCGGAGGGGTAACTGCCTGACGAATTCGGATTACTCTTCCTTCAGCAGAAGTTGTTGTTCCTTCTTCTTCTTCCTGCAAAGAACCTGCTAAAACAATATCGGCATGACGCGCTGTTTCGTTTAAGAAAAAATCTATACAAACGTAAAACTCTAATTTTTCTAAAGCTTCACGAACATAATTACTGTTCGGCAACGAAACCAGTGGATTGAAACAAATAGACAGCAGACCTTTGATTTCTCTTCTGTGAATGGCTTCTATAATTTCGTAAGCAGATAAACCTTTTCCGGGTAAGTCTTTCTCATTAATCCCCCAAACATCAGAAATATATTTACGGTGTTCCGGATTTTCAATATCTCTGTTTCCCGGCAACTGATCACATTTGTGACCGTGCTCTCTTCCTCCTTGTCCGTTTCCTTGTCCTGTGATGGTTGCATAACCACAATAGGGTTTACCGATTCTTCCTGTTGCTAAAACCAGATTGATACATCCCAAAACATTATCCACTCCTTTTGAATGATGTTCGATTCCACGGGCATGAAGCAGGAAACTCGTATTGGCTTTCCCCCATAACTCGGCTGCCTGTTGAATTTTTTCTTTTTTGATTCCGGTAATTTCTTCTGCCCACTCGAGTGTATTGTCTTTTACAGCCTCTAAAGTTTCCTGAAATCCCGAAGTATGATTGTTAATAAAATCATGATCCAGCAAATCATGGTCTGCCAGATATTTCAGCATCGCACCATACAAAGCCGAATCGGTTCCCGGACGCACATCCAAATGAATATCGGCAGTTCTCGCCAACGGGATTATCCTTGGATCAACAACAATTAATTTTGCTCCTCTGTCCCTCGCTTTCCAGATCCAGTGTGTCAGGGTTGGAAACGTTTCGCTTATATTTGCTCCGGCCACAATAATTACCTCAGCATATTCAAGATCAGAATAGTTATTGGAACCTCTGTCCAGACCAAAGGCTTTTTTATTTCCGGCTCCCGCGCTTACCATGCACAAACGTCCATTATAATCCAGGTTTTTTGTTTTTAAAGCGACTCTGGCAAATTTGCCTACCAAATAACTTTTTTCATTAGTCAATGAAACTCCAGAAAGCATCGAAAAAGCATCGTTACCATATTTTTCCTGAATACGTTGTATTTCTGAAACCGTTTTCTCCATTGCATCATCCCAGGAAGTGGGTACAAATCCCTGCCCTTCTACTCTTTTTAACGGACTCAAAAGCCTGTCAGGATGATTGTTCTGCAAATAACGCTGTACCCCTTTTGGACAAAGTCTTCCTTCGTTGAAAGGAAATTCCATCCAGGGTTCAAAACCAACCACTTTATTTTCTTTTACAGACAATTGGATTCCGCATTGCATTCCGCAAAAACAACAGTGGGTTTTGACCAGCTCATCCGGTTCGTCCCTTCCTTCATAACCTTCCTTTGGACTATAATTTTTATGAGGTCCAAAGAGTGAAACAATATTTTCTTCTGAAACAGGTAATTTTGCCATGTTTTTTATTTTTTCTTTAAAAAATTATCCAAATAAATTTCCACCATCCTGCCTTGCCCTTAAATGAGCCTGAGCCAATCGGGATCTTTTTCCTTCAGGACTTAAATCAAGGTGTGAAGTCCCGTCTTCATAAGTAAAATCGAAACCTAATTCTTTGGTTACTATTTTAAGATCGTCAATGTGCAGTTTTGTTGCAAACTCTTCGCCAGTGTGTGGACAAACAGCCATTCCTTTCTTCCTTCCTTCTTTATTATAGATATGAGCACCAATTTGTGCGGGACGCTGAATAATGTGAAAAAACTTCCCGAACGGAATCCAGATCAAAAACATAATTACCGTGACAGCATGAAGAACCGCCAAAAAGTCAAAAGCAAAACCCTTCATAAACTGATACGAATAGGTCAGTCCCAATCCCGTAACTGAAATAGCAATCAATAAAATAAGCGGCAGTAAATCTCCCTCAAAAGTCTGGGTAGCAATTAATCCGGGATTCGTCAATCGTCTTCTTAAATAATACACGGAACCAAAAATCACGAGATAAGAAGACCAGTTCAAAGCATGAAAAGTCAGGAATGCCATGATAGAATCCAGTTCGAAATCCATCACTTTGAAACCAAAAAAATGAGCTTCATAAACCGAAATAGAATTAGGAGCCATTGTAAAGTGAATCCATCCAAACGTAAGCGGAATAGTAATTAGAAAAGCAGACGTACAGCCTATTGCAATCATAAAATGCGCCATCCAGCGGTATTTTCCTCTTGGATAAATAAACTTCTGAAAAGCTATATTTTCAATAGTTTCTTTGGATGCAAACCAAAAATGAGAGAATACTTTTCCGGTGAATAAAAAAGTAATCCCTCTTTTAAAATAGATCCACGTTGGAGGTCTTTGCAGCCATACAGTATAGCGATACACAATACCGAAAAAAGCAAAAACAGTCCCGAAAAGATAGGTAATCAGTGCAGCATCAAAATTCTGCAGTTTCCTTGAACCATAAAAAACCAATACGATCATTAGTATTGAAAGTAATGTGGCAATGAGTAATGCTTTAGTATTAAAAGTCCTGTTTTTCATCCTTGATCATATTAAATACATACTTATATTTATATTTTCTATTTTTAAGTAAAAAAGAAAGATTTCTTCGGGAGTAAAAGTAAATAAAGAAAAACTAAGTAAAAATACCTAAGTATGTTTTTCAAACACAATAATGCTTAAAAATGTGATAATGTTACTAATTTAGAATATTTAAAAACAAAAAGCTACTTCCTAAAATAGGTTTATACTTATTTAAATACGTAGTTTATTCTGGACTGGGAAAGATCACCCATGAATTTATATTTAATACGAACCTTTTTTTCTATATTTTTTGTTAAACAATTACAATTCTGACTATCAGATTAAACCTATTGAATCCTCTAAAGTCTAATTGCAATAACCAATAAAAAAACAACTCATGAAAAAATTATTTATTGCGGCTTTACTATTCGTTGGAATAGCAAGTTTCGCACAAGATGGAGATGGCGGTGAAATGGATCAGAGACCAGCCCGTGAACAAAGAGAAAGAATGACTCCGGAACAGCGTAATGAAAAACAACTTAAAAAATTAACCTCTGACCTGACTTTAGATGCAAAACAGCAGGAACAAGTAAAGCAGTTAATTGCTGAAAGAAGTGCAAAAGCAGAAAAATTAAAAGAAGCCAGAAAAGAGCAAAGAGAAAAAGGCACCAAACTAACCGCTGAACAGAGAGAAGCTTTCAAAAAAGAAATGACAGCAGAAGCAGATGCAAACGATGCTAAAATGAAAGGAATTCTAACTGCCGAGCAATACACCAAATGGAAAAAAATCCAGGAGGAAAACAAAGATAAGGCAAAGGACAAAATGAGAGAATACAGAAAAAATAACGATTAAATCTAATCCAATAAAAAAGAGGCTGAACGCCTCTTTTTATTTAAAATGACACTATCCCAAAAAGTGTGTAAGTTGAAAAGTTTAGGCTTCGGTTTTTATAATCGGAGCCTTTTTTCAAATATA
>NZ_JAADZW010000027.1 GCF_010645065.1 Flavobacterium fluviatile
ACATTTTCATATTTTTAATCTATGTCAAAGATATGAGCCCTGATGGAAACGGCATCCTTTTGTGCCGGGGTTCGGCACAAAAGATATAGTGGACAGCAGGAAATAGCTCCTGAAAATTATCCTAAAAAAAAGCAACATTTCAATTAAACCTTTTTTCAAAACACATGTCTAAGCTTTTCAGGCTTGAAAACACTTGTACATACAAATGTTAAATAAATATTAAGCCCCTTTGTATTCGCATCAAAAAACTAAATTTGTAAACCACTAATTTCATATCTTAAACACATTTACCTTAAATTTTATGAAAATAAAACACCTAATTTACGCCCTTATAATTCTAGTACTTGGAGGTTTTATCACCTATCGTGTGATATCCAACAAAAAGAAAAACGAAGAATCTAAAAAATTCGGCGATAAAGACAGGCCTGCCAGTGTAACGGGAATTGTGATTAAAACTTCGGTTTTTGACAATAATTTATCGTTATCAGGATCAATTGAAGCCAATGAACAGGTAGAAATTCACAGTGAAATTTCGGGAATTGTGGAAGGAATTTACTTTAGCGAAGGTAGTAATGTAAAAAAAGGTCAGGTACTTTTTAAGGTAAATGATATTGAATTGAGAGCTCAGTTGAGACAAGCGCAGACAAAAGAAGGGCTGGCAGGCGAAAATCAAAGAAGAGCTAAATTATTGTTACAAAAAGAAGCTATAAGCCAGGAAGAATTTGATGTTGCCAACGCAGATTACGCTTCCGCGAAAGCACAGACGCAATTAATAAGTGCTCAAATTGCCAAAACTTCTGTAAAAGCCCCTTTTTCAGGAAAAATTGGTTTGCGCTCTATTTCACCCGGAACGTATATTACACCAACGGTTTTGGTAGCGAAACTTGTAAATACCGGTAAGCTAAAAATTACATTCTCCATCCCTGAAAAATATGCTGCTCAGGTAAACTCTGGTTCTGTTATCGACTTTTCTGTATCAGGATCGGATAAAGTCTATAAAGCAAAAATTTACGCCATTGAACCGGAAGTTGAAGTAGCAACACGTACTTTAAAAATTCGTGCCATCGCAGAAAACAGTGACGGAAAACTTTTTCCGGGAACTTTTGCTGATGTAAAACTCCCTTTGAACATCATTAAAGACGCAATCACAGTGCCTTCAGAAGCTATTGTTCCGATAAAGGACGGTAAAAAAGTTTACATTGCCAATATGGGCAAAGCGAAAGAAATTAAAGTAGAAGCAGCTACAAGAACTGATGCTTCAGTTTTAATTTTATCAGGATTAAAAGCAGGCGACACTTTAATAACAAGCGGTGTTATGTCTTTAAAAGATGAAGCTCCCATAAAAGTTAAAGTAAAATAATTTTTAAGTTATGAGTTTGGAGTTATAAGTTCTGAAATTATATTATCATTTCAGGAATACTAATCCATGATTCACAACTAACTAATTTATAATTCAACAAATGAGTTTATCAACCACAAGCATAAAAAGACCTGTTTTAACCATTGTACTGAATCTTTTGATTATTTTATTTGGTTTTATTGGTTATACTTTTCTGGGTGTTCGGGAATTTCCTTCGATCGACCCTGCGCAGGTTTCCATTCGTACCAATTATACAGGAGCCAATTCTGATATTATTGAATCACAAATTACTGAGCCTCTTGAAAAAGCAGTAAATGCTATAGACGGAATCCGAAATATTACGTCATCCAGTAATCAGGGAAGCAGTAATATTACCATCGAATTTAACTTAGACAAAGATCTGGAAGAAGCTGCAAATGATGTTCGTGACAAGGTTTCCCAGGCAGTCCGAAATTTACCGCAGGATATTGATGCGCCGCCGGTTGTTTCTAAAGCTGATGCAGACAGTGAATCTATTATTTCGATGACGCTTCAGAGTGACACCCGAAGCTCGCTTGAATTAAGTGATTATGCAGAAAATGTTATTTCACAGCGGCTGGAAACGATTCCGGGCGTGAGCGGTGTTCAGATTTGGGGACAAAAACGTTACGCCATGCGTTTATGGATTGACCCTGTAAAACTAACTGCCTATAAATGCACCGTAGCAGATGTTCGTAATGCATTAAATGCACAAAATGTTGAGCTGCCTTCAGGAAAACTGACCGGAAACAACACCGAGCTGACTGTAAAAACAATTGGAAATCTATCTACACCGGAAGAATTCAACAACATCATCATTCGTACAGAAGGCGATAAAATTATACGCTTCAGTGATGTTGGAGGAGCCGAATTAGGACCGGAAAATATAGAAACACAATTAACATCCTCCGGGCTTCCAATGATTGGTCTTGCGATTGTGCCAATGCCGGGAGCCAATTATTTAGATATTTCATCAGAATTTTACAAAAAATACGAATCCCTGAAAAAGGATTTACCTAAAGATATCAAACTTAATATTGCTCTGGATAATACTCAGTTTGTAAAGAAATCTGTATTAGAGGTTGCTGAAACTTTAGGAATCTCTATTGTACTGGTAATCATTATTATCTACCTGTTTTTCAGGGACTGGGCAATCGCTTTCAGACCTTTGATTGACATTCCGGTATCGTTAATTGCTACATTTTTTATTATGTGGATGCTCGGATTTTCCATCAATGTATTAACGCTTTTAGCCATTGTTTTGGCAACGGGTCTTGTGGTTGACGATGGAATCGTGGTTACCGAAAATATCTTCAAAAAAGTTGAAGAAGGAATGTCTCCAATTGAGGCTGCAATTAAAGGTTCTAACGAAATTTTCTATGCTGTAATTTCGATATCTGTAACACTGGCAGCTGTATTTTTACCAGTAATTTTTCTTGAAGGTTTCGTAGGACGCCTTTTTAGGGAGTTTGGGGTTGTTATTGGCTCGGCGGTATTGATTTCGGCTTTTGTATCCTTGACGTTAACACCAATGCTGAATGCATATCTGATGAAAGGCGGAGAACAGAAAAAATCCAAATTCTACATGAAGACGGAGCCATTTTTCGAAAAAATGAACAGCTCTTATGCAGAAAGCCTCTCTAAATTTATGGAGCGAAAATGGATTAGTTTTCCAATTCTTATTGTCTGTTTTGGAATGATATATCTGTTTTTTACCATACTTCCAAAAGAAACAGCACCGTTAGACGACCGTAGTTCTGTTACAATGAGAATGACAACGCCTGAAGGATCTTCTTATGAATATACAGATCGTTTTATGCAGGAGATTTCAAGGTTGGTAGACGATTCTATTCCGGAGAAAAAAGTAAGTCTGGTTATTACGTCACCGGGATTTGGTTCCTCATCTGTAAATAGTGGTTTTATCAGGCTTTCGCTAAAGGAACCAGACGAAAGAGTTCGTTCTCAAAAAGATATTGCTGATAAACTAACCAAATGGACCAAGCAATATCCGGACGCCAAAACCTCTGTAATCCAACAGCCCACTATTGCGGTTAACAGACGTGGAGGTTTGCCTATTCAATACATTGTTCAGGCGCCGACTTTTGAAAAACTAAGGGAGAAAATCCCGCTTTTCATGGAAGAAGTGGGTAAAAGTGATGTATTCTCCATTAGTGATGTTAATTTAAAATTCAACAAACCTGAAATCAATGTAAGTATCGATCGTGAAAAAGCCGAAAGTTTAGGAATTTCTATAATGGATATTGCTCAGACTTTACAGCTTTCGTTAAGCGGACAACGTTTTGGGTATTTCATTAAAAACGGAAAACAATATCAGGTTATCGGTCAGTTTGATCAGGAAGACCGTTCTAAACCGCTTGATCTGACTTCGATTTTTGTAAAAAACAAAAACGGAGAACTGATTCAGATGGATAACGTCGTAAATATTGAAGAGCAAAGCAATCCTCCTCAGTTATACCACAACAACCGATACATGTCGGCAACGGTTTCTGCAGGACTGGCACCCGGAAAAAGTATCAGCGATGGTATTGAGGAAATGGACCGAATTAAAGCAAAAGTTTTGGATCAGAGTTTTACTACTGATTTGAGCGGGGAATCGCGAGATTTTGTCGAAAGCAGTTCCAATACTTCATTCGCCTTCGGATTAGCGTTATTGTTGATTTTCCTAATTTTGGCGGCTCAGTTTGAAAGTTTTATTGATCCGTTAATTATCATCTTAACCGTACCAATGGCTGTTGCAGGAGCTTTATTTTCACTATGGCTGTTCAATCAGAGCTGGAACATTTTCAGTCAGATTGGTACTGTAATGCTTATTGGACTGGTAACCAAAAATGGTATTTTGATTGTCGAATTTGCCAATCAGCTGCGTGAACAGGGTAAACCAAAATTAGAAGCTATAATGGAAGCTTCAGAAGCACGTTTGCGTCCTATTTTAATGACCAGTCTGGCTATTGCGTTGGGAGCTTTACCAATCGCAATGTCGCTTGGAGCAGCTTCTACGAGCAGAATTGGTATGGGAGTTGTTATTGTGGGAGGAACTATTTTTTCTTTGGCATTAACCCTTTTTGTGATTCCGGCAATTTATCTGATGTGGTCGAAAGCGCGAAAACATTATCCTGAGTTCGATCATATTGACGAATACGAAAAAGAAAGTACAAAATAGCGCTGAAAAACATGAATTTTAAACTTAGGATTCATTGATTTCAGCAAAAGAAAATAAATATGAATAGTAGAAATTTATACCGCATTTTACTGATTCTCTTCTTTTGTATTGGCAAAACCAATGCACAGGAAGTCCTGACTATTGAAGAGGCTATGAAAATAGCTTTAGAAAATAACTTTGAAATTAAAATCGCCAAAAACAATTCGAAAATATCGGAAACCAATGTAACTGTAGGAAATGCAGGAATGCTCCCAACTCTTACAGCTTCAGTTACAGACAACAACAGTGTTCAGAATTCATCCCAGACACGTCAGGACGGGACTTCTGTCTCTCTGGATAATGCAAAGAACAATAATTTAGGCTACGGGGTAAGTCTTGGCTGGACGGTTTTTGACGGAATGAAAATGTTTGCCCGCTTAGACCAGCTGAAAGAACTTCAAAAATTAGGTGATTCAGAATTAAAAAGAACAATTTTAGTTAAAATTGGTCAGGTGAATTCGGCTTACTTTGACCTGGTGCAGCAGCAGCAGCAATTATCTGCTTTAGATACTACAATTGTGATTTCGACCAAAAGATTAGAGTTGGCACAAAACCGATTCAGCATTGGAAAAGCCTCTAAATTAGAAGTTTTGAATGCTCAGGTAGATTTGAATACCGATCAGGTTACTTTGTTAAGACAAAAAGAATCCTATGCTAATGCTAAAATTTTATTAAACCAGCATTTGGCCCGAGATCCGAAAATTGACTTTACGGTTGCAGATACGGTGACAGTCGATAATACTTTGGTTTTGGCTGATTTAATGGATCTGGCACAAAAACAAAATCCTGCCTTAGAATCACAAATCATCAACAAACGAATTGCAGAATTGCAGCTGAAACAGGTCAAAGCTGACCGTTATCCTGTGGTAAACCTGACTTCGGGCTATAATTTTGCAGAAACTCAGTCCAGTTTAGGATTTACCAGTCAGACTTCTTCAAGAGGTTTAAATTATGGTTTTAATGCGACACTCAATATTTTCGATGGCTTTAATCAGCATCGAAATGAAAAAGTAGCTAAAATCGAAATCGAAAACTCGCAAATTGCCATTGAACAGCAAAATCTGATTTTAAACACACAATTGAGCACTGCTTTTCAAACGTATTTAACCAATCTCGAATTAATTAACCTGGAGGAAGACAATGAAGCTATTGCCAGACAAAACATGCAGATTACTTTAGATAAATTTAAAATCGGAACCATTACAACGCTTGATTTCAGAACTGCCCAGCTAAATTACGTGAATGCGAAAGTACGATACAGCAATGCACAATATCAGGCAAAATTATCTGAAATTGCATTAAAAGAATTAGCCGGAAATATCAGTTTTTAGTTTTAATTTTGCTGAAAAATATTTTTTAAATGACTTCGTATAATCCAAAAGACTGGTTTAGTTTTATTTTTCAATTTAACAAAGCCGATACATTTCGAAAGTTAATTCCTGTAATGTTTTTTATTGGAATTTACAGCGCAGGGATCGCCTATCTTGAAATTGAATACTGGGAATTGCCTGAAAACAGTCATGTCAAAAATATTTCTTTAATGCATAGTATGTTAGGCTTTGTAATATCCCTATTACTGGCATACAGAACCAATACAGCTTATGACCGATGGTGGGAAGGGCGCAAAATGTGGGGCGGTCTGGTCAACAGCAGCCGTAATTTGGCTATAAAACTTTCGGTTATTTTAACAGACGAAAAAGATAAATCTTTTTTCAGAAAAATGATTCCCGGATATGCATCCATTTTAAATAAGCACTTAAAAGATGAGGAAACGGGAAAACAGCTTTTTGATGACGTTGATTTAGAAATTGATCATCATAAACACAGGCCAAATCAGATTGCTAAAATTATTTTTCAAAAAATTCAGGATCTTTACTCCACAAACAAAATTTCAGGCGATCAGCTTATCACATTAAATAATGAATTAACTTCCCTTACAGATATTTGTGGCGCCTGCGAAAGAATAAAAAACACACCAATTCCCTACTCTTACAGTGCTTTTATCAAAAAATTTATTTTCATATATGTACTTACACTGCCATTTGGATATGTATTTTCGCTAGGATACTTCGTCATCCCTGTCGTAGTTTTTATTTTTTATGTATTGGCCAGTTTAGAATTAATTGCCGAGGAAATTGAAGATCCGTTTGGTACCGATGCTAATGATTTACCAACTCAAAAAATCGCTGAAAATATCAAAAGACATGTCGAAGAATTGATTTAAATCAAATTTTTCCACATTAATTTACTTCCATCTATAATTTTGATTAAGGAACTTTAGAAAACAAAAAAAATAGTTTCCAACTCCCGCAATCAATCCTTATATTTGTACCCTTATCAAGAATACTGAAATCAACATGAAAATATCTTATAACTGGTTAAAACAATTCATTAAAACAGACTGGACATCAGAGCAAACTTCAGAATTACTTACGGATTTAGGTCTTGAAGTTGAAGTTGTCGAAAAATACCAATCCATAAAAGGGGGCTTAGAAGGAGTTGTTGTAGGACATGTGCTTACCTGCGAAAAACATCCGGATGCAGACCGGTTAAAAGTGACAACATTAGATATTGGTTTAGAAAATCCTATTCAGGTAGTTTGCGGTGCTTCAAACGTTACGGCTGGACAGAAAGTACCTGTTGCAACCATTGGAACAGTTTTATACGATAAAGAAGGAGGAGAATTCACTATTAAAAAAGGCAAAATCCGAGGTCAGGAAAGCCACGGAATGATTTGTGCTGAGGATGAATTAGGACTCGGAACAGGTCATGACGGCATCATGATTTTGGATGAAAAACTGATTCCCGGAACTGCTGCTTCTGAAGTTTTCAAAATAGTAAATGATGAAGTTTTCGAAATAGGTTTAACTCCAAACCGCGCCGATGCCATGAGCCATTATGGAACAGCACGCGATTTAAGAGCCGGCATGCTGCAGCGAGGGGTAAATGTAGAATTGATTACGCCTTCTGTTAGCAATTTCAGAGTTGACATGCGTACTTTAAAAATTGATGTTAGCGTTGAAGAGCCAGCTCTTGCACCAAGATATTGCGGTTTAACGATTTCGGGTATTACTGTAGAAGATTCCCCGGCATGGCTGAAAGACCGTTTAAAAGCTATCGGATTAACTCCAAAAAACAATATAGTTGACGTTACTAATTACGTTTTACACGAATTAGGTCAGCCTTTGCACGCATTTGATGCAGCGAAAATTAACGGAAAAGTAATTGTAAAAACACTTCCGGAAGGAACAAAATTTACCACTCTGGACGATGTTGAAAGAACGTTGCATAAAGATGATCTGATGATTTGCGATGAAAAAGGACCTCTTTGCATTGCCGGTGTTTTTGGCGGAAAAAAATCAGGCGTTTCAGAAGGAACTACTTCCATCTTCTTAGAAAGTGCTTATTTTGATGCCGTAAGTGTTCGTAAAACAGCCAAAAGACATCAACTCAATACTGATGCTTCATTCAGGTTTGAAAGAGGGATTGACCCAACTATTACAGAATACGCGCTGAAACGTGCTGCTCTTTTAATACAGGAGGTAGCAGGAGGAAAAGTTACATCAGATATAATAGAAGTATATCCTAAAAAAGTCGAAGATTTTTCTGTTTTACTAAACTTCAGCCACGTTTATAAAATCATTGGACAGGAAATTCCGAAAGATACCATCAAAAAAATATTAGTTTCCTTAGATATCAAAGTAAATAGTGTTTCCGAATCTGGACTGGGATTAACAATTCCGGCTTATCGTGTTGATGTTCAGCGCGAAATAGACGTTATAGAAGAAATATTAAGGGTTTTTGGCTACAACAATATAGATTTCTCTAAAAAATTCAATGCTACAGTAGCCAATTCGCCAAGAACCGAAGATTATAAAGTACAGAACGTAATTGCATCGCAGTTGAATTCTCAGGGTTTTCATGAGATGATGGCAAATTCATTAACTACAGCTGCTTATGCTAAATTATCTGCTGACCTAAAAGAAGAACACAATGTTACCATGCTGAATCCGTTGAGCAGTGATTTATCGACGATGCGTCAATCGTTATTGTTTTCAGGTCTTGAAGCAATTTCATACAACATCAACAGAAGAAATTCTGATTTGAAATTATTTGAATTCGGAAAAACATACCATAAGTACCTTAATGGCTATGAGGAACATAAACATTTAAGTTTGCTAATTTCAGGTAACAGAAATAAGGAAAGCTGGACAAATCCACAAAAAACGACCGATTTCTTTTTACTAAAAGGATATGTAACTGGTATTTTAAATCGTTTAGGTATAGACAAAATTTCAAATGTTCCGTCTAAGTCTGATGTCTTTTCTGAAGGGACTGCAAAAGTTTACAATAATGAGGTTTTAGTTGAAATCGGAGTAGTTAAAAAATCTATTTTAAAACATTTCGGAATCAAACAAGAAGTGTATTATGCTGATTTTAACTGGGATTTGGTTCTAAAAATCATTACAGGAAAAATCAAATATTCTGAAATTCCTAAATACCCGGAAGTGCGTAGGGATTTAGCATTATTGATTGACCAGAGCACCACTTATGAAAGCATCTATACACTGGCAAAACAGACAGAAAAAGGGCTTTTAAAGGACATAAATTTGTTTGATGTTTATGAAGGTAAAAATCTTCCGGAAGGTAAAAAATCATACGCTCTGAGTTTTACAATTCAGGACAATACAAAAACCCTTACCGATAGTCAGATTGATAAAATTATGTCTAAGCTGCAGCAGACTTTTGAAACTGAGCTTGGAGCAAGTTTAAGATAATTAAATAAAAAAACACCAGCAAGTTGGTGTTTTTTTATTTATGATTGGTTTGTTACTGCTACTTTTTGAAAATCTTTTTGAACAAATTTACAATAACCAAAACGACACAACCCAGAACAAGTCCGGTCACAAATTCTTTTAATATCGAAGGAAGTTTAATTTCTTCAGATAAATGATGGAAAAATGGAATGTAGTGTACAAAGATACCACCTGCAACTAACAGTAAAGCAATTGTACCAATTACAGTCAGACTTTTTATAATCAATGGCAGTGCTTTTACTAAAATATTCCCAATAAATTTTGATATGCTCTTTTCTCTTTTGCTAAATTTAATAAGCTTATAACCCGCTTCATCCATTCTCACAATAAGTGCTACAATACCATACACACCAATAGTTGCAATTAATGCAATTATTGAAGTTACAGCGATTTGCTGCATTAAAGGCTCTTCCACCACAGTACTCAAAGCAATAATTACAATTTCTACAGACAATATAAAATCAGTTAAAATAGCAGATTTTATTTTGCCTTTTTCCATAGCCAGAATTTGTTCTTCAGTATAAGTTTCCTCCGTTATACCTTCCGGTTCATGATGCTTGTGAGGAAATATAAATTCATAAATTTTCTCTGCACCTTCGTAAGCGAGGAATAGCCCTCCAAGCACCAGAATCACAATAATTGCAACTGGCAAAAAGGCACTTAATAAAAAGGCAATCGGCAGAATAATAATTTTATTAAGTAATGAACCTTTGCTAATTGCCCAAAGCACCGGAAGTTCCCTGGAAGAAGCAAAGCCCGATGCTTTCTCTGCATTTACAGCTAAATCATCGCCTAAAATACCTGCTGTTTTTTTTGCTGCAACCTTGCTCATTACAGCAACATCATCCATAATTGCTGCGATATCATCTAATAGTACGAAAAAACCTGATGCCATTATATTTACCTTTTTATTAATGTTAGAGGTGCGAATCTACTACTTTTTATGTTATTTTTTTTAACATAATCGGATTAAATTAGCTGCACTGCCCTAACAAGAACCAAAGAATTATAAAAACGATTACAGTACCAAAACATCCTCCTCCTAATTTTTTTGCGCCATAGCCGGCCAGCAAACCTCTAAATATATTGTTCATAATAATTTATTTTAATGTTACTGTAAATTTGAGAATTTAAAGCACTTAATTTTTTATAAGACTTTCAAAAAATCTTTCATTATTCACGGATTAAAAAAAAACACCAACATTTCTGCTGGTGTTTAAAAAATGCAACCATTTATATGTTTATTCTACTACAGGCTGTGACTGATTCCTAAAAACCAGTTTACCATCGAAAGCATCAATCAAAATAATACTTTCTGTCGTAATATTTCCTGCAAGAATTTCTTTTGACAACTGGTTTAAAACCTCACGCTGAATTACTCGTTTTACGGGTCTCGCACCAAACTCAGGATCATATCCTTTATCTGAAAGATATTTGATTCCCTCAGGAGTTGCATCCATTGTAATGCCTTGTAATGCCAGCATTTTACTAACACTTTTAAGCTGTAAACTCACAATTCTAGAAATATTATCAACTGTCAATGGCGTAAACATTACAATTTCATCGATACGGTTGATAAATTCCGGGCGAACAGTTTGTTTCAATAATCCTAAAACTTCAGTTTTTGCAGTTTCAGTTGCGGCTTCAAGACTTCCTTTCAGGTTTTCAAATTTCTCTTGTATAATCTGGCTTCCCATGTTAGAAGTCATAATAATGATGGTGTTTTTAAAATCTGCCAGACGACCTTTATTGTCTGTTAAACGGCCTTCATCCAAAACCTGCAATAGAATATTAAAAGTATCCGGATGTGCCTTCTCAATTTCATCTAATAAAATCACAGAATATGGTTTCCTGCGGACAGCTTCTGTCAATTGACCACCTTCATCATAGCCCACATATCCGGGAGGAGCACCTACTAAACGGCTCACACTATGGCGTTCCTGATATTCGCTCATATCAATACGCGTCATCGCATTTTCATCGTCAAAAAGATATTCGGCCAGGGCTTTTGCCAGCTCTGTCTTACCAACTCCTGTTGTTCCCAGAAATAAAAACGTTCCAACCGGTTTTTTCATATCCTGCAATCCTGCACGGCTTCTTCGAACAGCATCGCTCACAGCTTCAATGGCCTCTTCCTGTCCCACAACTCTTCTATGCAGTTCTTCTTCAAGATGAAGAAGTTTTTCTCTTTCTGTCTGAAGCATTTTCATCACTGGAATTCCTGTCCATTTTGCTACAACTTCCGCAATATCTTCGCGGGTTACTTCTTCCTTAATCAATGAAGTTCCTGATTGGTATTCCTGTAATTGTTTTTGTAAACCGTCTAGACGTTCCTGAGCTTCTTTTATCTTTCCATAACGAATTTCAGCCACTTTTCCGTAATCTCCATCACGTTCTGCACGTTCAGCATCGTGTTTAAAATCTTCAATTTCTAATTTAACTGCCTGAATCCCATCCACAATATCTTTTTCAGATTTCCATTTGGTGTAGATTTCATTGCGTTCTTCTTTAAGATTTGCCAAATCCATGTGCAGAATTTTAAGCTTAGCTTCTTCTTTTTCACGTTTAATAGCTTCAATCTCAATTTCCAACTGCATAATTTTACGATCCAAAACATCCAGTTCTTCCGGTTTTGAATTGATTTCCATACGTAATTTAGAAGCCGCTTCATCCATCAGGTCAATGGCTTTATCCGGTAAAAAACGATTAGTAATATAACGTTGTGAAAGTTCGACTGCTGCTATAATTGCTTCATCTTTTATCTGAACTTTATGATGCGTTTCGTATTTTTCTTTAATTCCGCGAAGGATTGAAATCGCACTTTCAGTATCCGGCTCGTCCACTAAAACCTTTTGAAAACGACGCTCCAAAGCTTTATCTTTTTCAAAATATTTTTGATATTCGTCTAAAGTCGTGGCTCCAATCGCTCTTAATTCTCCACGAGCCAAAGCCGGCTTCAGAATATTTGCCGCATCCATTGCGCCTTCACCCCCACCTGCACCTACAAGAGTGTGAATCTCGTCAATAAATAAAACAATATCTCCCTCTGCGGCGGTAACTTCCTTAACAACCGATTTTAAGCGCTCTTCAAATTCTCCCTTGTATTTTGCACCGGCAATCAAAGCGCCCATATCCAGAGAAAAAACAATTTTGTCTTTTAGGTTTTCAGGAACGTCTCCATCTACAATTCTGTGCGCCAAACCTTCTGCAATAGCGGTTTTACCAACTCCGGGTTCACCCACCAGCATTGGGTTATTTTTTGTTCTGCGCGTTAGAATCTGCAACACACGACGAATTTCTTCGTCACGTCCAATAACCGGATCAAGTTTTCCTGTGCTGGCTAATTCGTTCAGATTTTTAGCATATTTGTTCAGGGCATTATAAGTTTCCTCAGCTGAAGCCGACGTTACTCTTTCGCCCTTTCTAAGCTCTTCAATGGTAGCTTTCAAAGCTTTTCCGGTAACGCCCTGATCCTTTAAAATTTGGGCAACTTTGCTTTTTGAATCAAAGATCGCTAAAATCAAATGTTCAATAGAAACGTATTCGTCGTTCATTTTTTGTGCTATGATTTCAGCTTCATTCAAAGCTTTATTTGCATCTCTGGAAAGCATAATATCACCTCCGGAAACTTTTGGAAAACTTTGAATTGTGCTGTCCAGAATTTGCAAAAACAACGGCACATTTACATTAAGTTTTTTTAAAATAAAAGGTGCCACATTTTCATCAACTTCAAAAATAGCTTTAAAGATGTGTTCGTTTTCTATTTGTTGCTGCCCGTATCGCTGAGCCAGCTGTTGAGAAAGCTGAATGGCTTCCTGCGATTTAGTTGTAAATTTATTAATGTTCATATTTTTATGATTTGATGATTAATGTTTGAAATATTCGATATCATTAAAGTTAAGATTTATAGAGCTCTCTTTTTGATTCAAAAAAATTAACTTTGTATTCAAATAGACAAATTATATTCCACAGTACAAGAACAGACAAAATGACCGTTTAAATCCATATTTAACGATTTAACATGTCAAAAAGTCACAAATCAAGCCAATTATGAGTTTTTTCACTTCAATCTTCGGGAATTCAGAGCATACAGATTCTCCTAAAAACAATATAAACTGGACCAATTTAACTGATGTATTACAGCTAATGGAAATTGAAGCAATATCCAATGAAAAACCGGTTATAATCTTCAAACACAGCACAAGATGCAGTATCAGCCGAATGGCTTTAAAACAATTTGAACGAGAGTTTGATTTAAATGATACTGTGGATGCTTATTTTCTTGATTTGATTGCATATCGAGAGGTTTCAAATGAAATTGCCAGAAAATTCAATGTATATCACGAGTCCCCACAATTGATTTTAATTAAAAATGGAAAAGCTGTTTATGATGTTTCGCACGGCAGTATTGATGCCGAAACATTGAAAACTAAAGTTTAATTTTTTTAAATTTAAAATCAGAAGGGCAAGTTTTCTTTCTGCCTTTTTTATTTCCTTTAAGCTGTATTGAGTGAGCTATTATAAATAATTCATAATATCCATTAAGGTTATATCCTTTTTCAATAAATTTGACAAAAATTAAATCAATTGAAGAAATTACTCTTTTTAATATCTTTTTGTTTATTTTTAGGAAGCCTTCAAGGTCTATTTTCACAAACCCCTAAGAAAATAATAGTTGAAAACTCAGACTTTTCAGATGTCAACGAAGTAGAAATTCCCGGCGCACTTTTGCTGACCGGAAATGTAAAAATAAACCATGATGGCGTAGTCCTTACTTGTAATAAAGCGTATTACTTTCAAAAAGAAAATTACATCAAAGCTTTCGGCAACGTACAGCTTGTGCAAGGAGACACATTATTTCTGAATAGTAAATATGCCGAGTACAGCGGTAATGTCAAAAAAGCTTTCGCAACAGGAAATGCTATTATGACCTCTCCTGATGCAACTTTACAAACTGACACCATCAATTTTGACCGAAACGTACAGGAGGTTTTTTACAATACTAAAGGGACAATTATCAACAAAGACAATACCTTAGTCAGTAAATCAGGAAGATATTACGTAGCCCAGAAAAAATTTCAGTTTTTAACGGAAGTAACACTTACAAATCCGAAATATGTTATGAAATCTAATCACTTAGATTATTACAGCAATTCCGGTCACTCTTATTTGTTTGGTCCATCAACGATCACAAGTAAAACAAATTATATCTATACCGAAAATGGTTTTTACGACACGAAAAAAAACCTGGCTCACTTTCTCCGAAAATCGTACATAAAATATGATGACCGGCGCATTGAAGGCGACAGTTTATTCTACAACCGAAATACCGAATTCGCTTCCGCAACACGAAATGTAAAAATCACAGACTCTATAAACAAAGGAATCGTAAAAGGACATTATGCCGAATTATACAAACTAAAAGATTCAATGTTTGTAACTAAAAGAGCAGTTGCCATAAATCTGGTCGAGAAAGATTCAGTTTATATACACGGCAAAAAATTAATGGTAACCGGAAAGGAAGGCGAAAGAATCATCAGAGCTTTCAATAATGTTCGTTTTTATAAAATTGATATGAGCGGAAAATGCGACTCCCTCCATTCAAACAGTAAAACAGCACTTACAAAATTAATAGGGAAACCAATTATATGGAATGCAGAAAGTCAGATTACCGGCGATCTTATGCATTTGATTGGAGACAACAAGACCCGGAAATTAGACTCACTTAAAGTCTTCAATAATACGTTTATAATTTCGCGGGACACGCTTGGCACAGGATACAATCAGGTCAAAGGTTTAAACCTCTTTGGAAAATTCAGGGACGGGAAATTACATGATGTTGACATAATAAAAAATACAGAAGCTATATACTATGCCCGAAATTCGGCAAACGAACTTGTAGGAATCGACAAAAGTGTAAGCAGCAGAATTAATCTTATTATAGAAAATAACAGAGTTGACAACATCACTCTTTTCAAAAATGTTCAAAGCGACAGCTATCCAGAAGATGAGTTGGCGGAAAATGACCGAAAATTAAAAGGTTTTGTCTGGCGGGGAGATGAAAGAATTAAATCAAAAGACGATATTTTTCCTGCTGAAGAAAACGAACTAAACGATAAATTAGTCAAAGAAGGGAAAGCAGAAGATGCCAAACCAAATGTACCAATGAAAGTCAGAAAGGAAACTTTAAATTACGACAAGAAGAAACCTGCAGCAAAAACTAATAATTCGTCCACAAAAACTAAAAAATAGTTTCAAGTGAAAGTGGCGATATTAAAGCTTAACAATGAATCCGGATTTTATAAAATATCAGGCGCAAACTTCTCCATATCCACTCGGAATGGAAGTTTCACATGCCATAGGCTCTTATATTTACGACACCAGCGATAAAAAATATTTAGATTTTGTTGCCGGTGTTTCGGCCTGTACACTAGGGCATCAGCACCCAAGAGTCAATCAGGCTATAAAAGATCAGTTAGACAAGTATTCACATGTAATGGTTTACGGAGAGTATTCACAAAGCCCGGCCGTGCAGTATTGTAAATTAATAGCTTCACTCTTGCCGAAAACTTTAAACAAAACTTATTTGGTAAATTCCGGTACTGAAGCAATTGAAGGCGCCCTTAAATTAGCCAAACGTGCAACAGGTCGTAGTCAGTTGATTTCCTGTCACAATGCATACCACGGAAATACCATGGGATCCATGAGTGTTATGGGATTCGAAGAACGCAAACAAGCCTTTCGCCCATTACTTCCGGATGTTGATTTTATTACTTTCAACAACGAAAAAGATTTACAAAAAATAACAACCAGAACCGCTGCCATCCTTTTAGAAACTATTCAGGGAGGGGCTGGTTTTATTGAGCCAAATGACAACTTTCTGCAAAAAGTACGCAAACGCTGTGACGAAGTAGACGCCATGATGATTGTAGATGAAATTCAGCCTGGCTTTGGACGCACCGGAAAATTATTCGGTTTCCAAAACTACGATGTCGTTCCGGACATTGTCGTTATGGGAAAAGGAATGGGAGGCGGAATGCCGGTAGGCGCTTTTACGGCATCTGCAGAAAAAATGGATCTGTTGACCGAAAATCCAAAATTAGGACATATCACAACCTTCGGAGGCCATCCTGTCATTGCGTCAGCCTGTTTAGCGACTTTGCAGGAATTAACTGAGACTAATCTGATGCAGGAAACATTAGAAAAGGAAAAACTATTCAGATCACTTTTGGTACATCCTTTGATAACAGAAATTAGAGGAAAGGGGTTAATGCTTGCAGCCATGACCGAAAGTGCCGAAATCACCACTCAGGTCATTTTAAACTGCCAGGAAAAAGGACTCATATTGTTCTGGTTATTATTTGAAGGATGCGCCATCAGAATAACACCTCCATTAACCATTTCTGAAGAAGAAATAAAAGAAGGATGCGCTATAATTCTTGAAGTTATGGATGAAATTTTGAAAACAGAACAAGAAGCTTAATCAGGAGCTATTTCCAGCTATACGTTGCAATCTTTTTTGAAGCTGAAAAATGCTTCAAAAAAGGATTTCCACTTCTATCTGGGCTATGGCTTCCCGTTAAAAACAAAAATCCGGAACACTATTAAGTAATCTTTTACAAATCAAAAGATTAAAACTTAAAACAGAATAATTCTGTCCATATTGTTAATTAAATTGTTCAAAACAATAAATTTCCTTTCCTCACAAAATAATATGGTTGCCTAAATTTATAACAGGCTAATTTCAAAAACACAAAGTATGCAATTAAGCAACGAAGAAGAAGATTATAACCTATCCCTATCCAAATTTGAGTCGATGTTAAAAACCAACAAAGTACTCTTTTTTGATTCTGAAGAATTCGAAGAAATTATTCTTCACTATTTAGACATAGGCAAGGCTAATTTAGCAAAAAAAGCCTTAAAACTTGCATTAGACCAACATCCGAAATCTACAGGCTTAAAATTAGTACAAGTAGAAATGCTGGTTTACGATGACAAACTCGATATGGCAGAGAAGCTTTTGAACGAGTTGTATGCAATTGAACCTAACAACGAGGAAATTTACATCCAGAAAGCCAATATTTGTTCTAAGAGAGACCAACACGAAAAAGCAGTAGAATTGCTAAAAATTGCCCTGCAATATACCGACGATTTTGCTGACGTGTACAACTTAATCGGAATGGAATATCTCTTTATGGACAACCTTGAGATGGCAAAAGACAGTTTTATCAAATGTCTTGAAGAAGACTTGGAAGATCAGTCTGCATTGTATAACGTAGTGTATTGCTTTGAATTTTTAGACCAAAATCAGGAGGCTATTGTTTATCTTAATGAATACATCAACAAAAATCCGTACAGTGAAATCGCCTGGCATCAGCTAGGAAGACTTCATTATGGTGTAAAAGAGTATGAAAATGCAATTCGCGCTTTTGATTACGCAACCCTGATCGACGAAGAATTTCTGGGTGCATTCATGGAAAAAGCAAAAGCTTACGAAAGACTTAAAAAATACGCACAGGCAATAGAAAGCTATAACCGTACCATTGAATTAGATGATGCAACTTCATATGCCTTATTGCGAATTGGAAAATGTTACGAAAAGCTCGGAAATAATGTTCTGGCTCTGAAATATTACAACCAAACTGTTCATGAAGATCCTCTTTTGGACAAAGGATGGATTGCTATTACTGATTTCTACGTTCGTCAGAAAAACTTCCAGAAAGCATTATTTTTTGTTAACAAGGCTTTAGCCATCGACAATCAAAATCGTTTGTACTGGAAACGTTATGCAACCATAAATAAACAAATGAACTTTTTTGAAGAAGCTGAATTTGGTTATAGAAAAGCAGTAGAATTTGGCGATTATGCATTAGATACCTGGTTATTCTGGGTAGATATTCTTCAGTTTTTAGGAGAATTCGACAGCGCCATACAAACATTACTACAGGCTTCCGAATATTTTCCGGAAGAAAACGAAATAGAATACCGTTTGGCCGGATTGTATTTTATGGTACAAGACAATACAAAAGCTAAATTTCATTTAAGCAATGGCTTGCGTTTGAATTTTGACAATTACATTCTAATTGAAGATTTATTTCCTGTAGTATGGACAAAAAAAATGGTTAAAAATTATATTGAAAAACATAGGAAACAATAATGATTGATATTTTAAGAAGACGTTTTGGCTTATTAGGCCGCAATATTAGTTACTCCTTTTCCAAAGGATATTTTACAGAAAAATTTAATAATGAAAATTTTGCAGGTAATAGTTACGAAAATTTTGATATTTCTGAAATCAATCATTTTGAAGAATTACTTAAAAACAATCCGGACTTAAAAGGCTTAAATGTCACAATTCCGTACAAAGAACAGGTTATTCCTTATCTGGATAAGCTTTCAAAAAAAGCAACTTTAATTGGTGCAGTAAATACAATAAAATTCACCAAAAGTGGAAAACTAAAAGGATACAATACTGATTATTACGGATTTAAAAAATCATTAAAACCGTTATTAGAACCGCATCATAAAAAAGCGCTTATTTTAGGCACGGGAGGAGCATCAAAAGGAGTCGCTTATGCACTTGAAGAACTCGATATTCCTTATACTTTTGTTTCAAGAGAAGCAAAAGAAAATATTATTGATTACAATTTAATTAATGCAACAACTTTTGACAATTTTCAAATCATAATCAATTGTACCCCTGTTGGAACAAGCCCAAATATCGAGGCTTGCCCAGATCTTCCCTATGAGTTTTTCACGGATAAACATATAGCATACGATCTGATTTATAATCCTGCCGAAACTCAGTTTTTGAAAAATGCCAAAGATAGAGGAGCAGTAATAAAAAATGGTCTCGATATGCTTATTTTCCAGGCAGAAAAAGCATGGAAAATATGGAATAAATAAACAAGTACTATAAATAAAGAGGTTAAAACAATTTTCATAACTTAGTATTCTCATTTGTAGATGGTTATGAAAAAACAATTACTTTACTTCTGCATTTTTTCTATATATTCATTTGCTGTAAAAGCACAGGAAGGAGATTCCATTCATTCAGAAGGTCCTTTTTCAGAAGCAAGATATCACTACTTCCTGAAAACATTAGTTTTCTTTAACGAATATTTGGACACTGATAGTGGCTCATACAACACTACACAATTACGTTTGCTTTATCCTATTGGTAATAAAGCATGGAATTTAAGATTTGATTTTCCTCTTGTTTCAACAAATTCAGACACTTCAAACCAAACAGGCATTGGAGATATTGGCGCTGGCATAAGCTACATACCGTACATGAAACACAATAACGGCATCTCTTTAAGAGCCAGAGTAATTTCTAACTCAGCTTCAAGTCCAAGTTTTGGAACTGGAAAATGGGTCTTTATACCCGCTTTTTTTTTCGCGAGATATTTAAAAAATAAAAAATATTTATGGATTTCATCATTAGAATATCAAAGGAGTTTTGCTGGCTATAGTAATAGAAATGATGTCAATGTATTAGCACTTGAAAACTCCATTTTTTTATTTTTTGGCAGAAACTGGATTGCTGCTGATGCTGCAGTTCGATATAATAAAACTTTAGACGGATTTCAGAATAATGCTTATTTAGAGCTGGGCAGAAAAATTTCCAACGATGATTTGGTGTATATACATCCCAGCATCGCTTTTGGTAATCAAAAATCATATAATTGGGGTTTAGAAGTCGGTTTTTTGGTCTTGTTCTGATTTGTTATAAGAAAAATAAGTTTAAAAAACTTTTTTAATTTCCTGTTTTCTAAATTTTATAAGGAATCAAAATTTTTATATTTCTACTGGTATAATTAAAAAATCATTAAATCTCAATTATTCTATAATGCGAATAACAAGAATTTTATCCTAAAACATCTCATAAACAAACGATTTATTTTGTATTTAGAAACACCTTTACTATCTTTCGCTCTGTTTAAATAATCCTTATACATTTAAAGATGTTAGAAGAAAAGAATGATAACCTGCAGGAAGCAGATGGAAAGTCAGGAATCGAAAATAACGATTCTGTTCAAGATAATGTAACTCACAAGTCAGATTCTGATGCAACTCAGAAGCAAGATAGAAACGACGAAGTTAATGAGGACAGTAATCACCAAACTGCATTGGATGCAATTACCAATTCCAATGCTGAAGAAAGTGAAGATGAAACTTTAAAAGATCGTCATGATATTCCTATGAAGGACTACGATACTTTTTCAATGGATTCACTTGTTGATGAATTAAAAAAGTTTGTAAATACAGACAAAGTCATGTCTGTAAAAGACCATATAGAAGAAATAAAAAGATCATTTTTGCTTCAGTTTAATCATTTTATTGAAGAAAAAAAAGAAGAATTTAATGCTTCAAATGAGGACCCAAATGAAGATTTTCAGTACCACTCTCCTTTAAAATCAAAATTCGACGAGTATTATAATATATTTCGTGAAAAAAGAAATGCTCACTTTAAAAATTTACAAAGCAATTTAAAATCAAATTTAGAAACCCGACTTGCTATAGTAGAGGAACTAAAAGAACTTATAAATCCACAGGAAAATATTAAAGACACTCTTAAGCATTTCAATGAATTAAGAGAAAGATGGAAAAATGCCGGATCGATTCCAAAAGATAAATACAATCATGTCTGGAACAATTACCACTTTCATGTTGAGAATTTTTATGATTATCTTCATTTAGACCGTGAAGCAAGAGATCTGGATTTCAAGTATAATCTTGAACAAAAACAAAAAATAATTACTCGTGTTGAAGAGTTAGTTAACGAAGCAGATATAAGCAAAGCGTTTCGTGAATTGCAGGATTTACACAGAATCTGGAAAGAAGATATTGGTCCTGTATCCAGAGAACATCGTGATATAATTTGGAATAAATTTAGCGAACTGACAAAAAAAATCCATGACAAAAGAGAACTTTTGTTCGAAAGCCAAAGAGAAAACGAACAGAAAAATCTCGAAATCAAAAAAGAAATTATTGCAACAATTGAAGTTTTGGCTACTGAAAAAGTGGGCTCACATTCGCAATGGCTGGTACAAATACAAAAAGTTGAAGCACTTAGAAATGAATTTTTTGCTACAGGAAAAGTACCAAGCGAAGTAAACGAACAAACTTGGGCTGCATTTAAAACTGCCGTTAGAAACTTTAATACTTTTAAAAATTCGTTTTATAAAGATATCAAAAAAGATCAAAATGAAAATTTAAACAAAAAAATGGCACTTGTTGCAAAGGCCAAAGAATTAAAGGAAAGCACAGACTTTAATGCTGCTACTCCAATCATGAAACAAATTCAGGAAGAGTGGAAACAAATAGGTCATGTTCCTAAAAAATACTCTGACAAAATCTGGAAAGAATTTAAAGATGCCTGCAACCATTATTTTGACAAGTTAAAAGAACATAAAGCCGAAGAAAATAGTGAAGAAGTTGCTGCGTTTGATAATAAAAAAGCATATTTGGATACACTAAGGGCTTTCGAGCTTACCGGGGATCACAAAACAGATTTAGATGCGATTAAATTACACATCGAGACCTGGAAAGGATTTGGAAAAGTCCCTTTTTCAAGACGACATATCGAGGGCAAATTCAATAAAATACTGGATGCTCTTTTTGAAAAACTGAGTCTCAGTAAGAAAGATACAGAAATGATGCGTTTTTCCAACAGAATCGATTCTTTATCAGAAAGTAATGATACACGCAGGTTAGATAATGAAAAGATTTTCATCATGCGTAAAATCGAAGAAGTTCAAAATGAAATATTCCAGTTAGAGAACAATATTCAGTTTTTTGCAAATACAAAAAATGCAAAGAAAGAAAACTCCATAGTGCTTGAAGTTCGCAAAAACATTGCTATCCACAAGGAGAGCCTTGAAGTATGGAAAGACAAATTAAATCAATTGCGTAACCTGAGCCAGGAATAAGGTTTCATCTTTATAAATTCTAAAAGGTGTAATGAAAATTTTCATTACACCTTTTTTAATGTACGTTCAATAACAAATTAATAAAACAAATCTGTAAAATATTGATTATATTTGAAATAGACATTCTTTTATCAATTTTAACTTAATAATTTTATTAATTCTAATAACTATAAAAATGAAATTTACAAGAAAAGCCAATGCCAACTGGAAAGGATCTGGCATGGAAGGAACAGGAGCTATAAGCACTCAAAGTACAACCCTGAACAATGCTCAATTATCTTTTAAAACAAGATTTGCAGAAGGAGTAGGAACCAATCCGGAAGAGCTAATTGCTGCAGCTCATTCTGGCTGCTTTACCATGCAATTAAGTTTCTTATTAAACGAAGAAGGATTTGTTGCGGACGATTTATCTACAGAAGCCACAGTTACCTTTGAAGATGGTTCTATCACCTTAATCCACTTGGAACTGAAAGGAAGAGTACCTTCTATAACAGCCGAAAAATTTTCTGAAATTGCAGGTAAAGCAAAAGAAATTTGCCCAATTTCAAAACTCTTGAAGACCGAAATTACATTAAGCGTTAATTTAATTTAATCCAAGAGTCTGGTTTAGAAATAAAAAAAGCTCCGTTTTTCCGGAGCTTTTTTATTTATTCAGATACTGCTTTGCTTTTAACTACCAGCCTAAAACCTTCACCATGAATGTTTAAAATTTCAACATCCTCATCAGCTTTTAGATATTTTCTGAGTTTTGCAATATAAACGTCCATACTTCTCGAAGTAAAATAGTTATCATCTCTCCAGATTTTTGTTAAAGCTAATTCTCTTGGCATTAAATCATTTTCATGCAGAATCAGCATTTTTAGCAATTCATTCTCTTTTGGAGATAATTTTATTGGTTCCTCATCCTGAAATGTTAAAAACCTTAATTTAGAGTTTAAATGAAACTTACCAACATTGAATTCAAACTGAACTTGTTCTGCTTTTGTATCAGAGGATTTTCTTTGAATAATAGCTTTAATTTTCATTAATAAAACTTCAGAATCAAAAGGTTTGTTAAGATAATCATCAGCTCCGGCCTTGTATCCTTTTAAGACATCCTCTTTCATTGATTTTGCTGTTAAAAAAATAATCGGCACTTCGCTATTTTTTTCTCTGATTTCTTTTGCTAAAGTATAGCCATCCTTATAAGGCATCATTACATCAAGAATGCATAGATCGTAAACATCCTTTTTGAATTTTTCGAAACCTTCCATACCATTTTTTGCCAACGTAACTTCAAAGTCATTTAGCATTAAATAATCTTTAAGAACTGCACCAAAATTAAGGTCATCTTCTACTAAAAGTATTCTTTTATTAATATTTTCCATATTTTAATTTATTAGTGGTATTTTTATTATGAAGGTACTACCTTTTCCCTTTTCGCTTTCTACATAAACCTGACCGTTGTGATCTTCAACAATTCTTTTTACATAAGCAAGACCTAAACCATGACCCTTTACATTATGTAAATCGCCTGTGTGCTCTCTGTAAAATTTTTCAAAAACCCTTTTTTGAGCTACTTTACTCATTCCTAAACCATTATCCTTAACCTTTATCAGAATCATGTCTTTAACGTTCTCTGTAAAAACTTCTATTTCTGGAACATTTGGAGAATATTTTATCGCATTTTCTAAAATATTTACCAGTACATTTGTAAAATGAACTTCATTAACCAGACAAGTAGTCCTTGCTGCATTATAATGTTTTACAATTGTACCATTCTTGTCTTCTAAAATTAAATTAACATGCTCAATTGCATCATCTATGATATCATGAATTACATTAGGTTCTTTACTGATATCTAGTTCTTTTTTCTCGAGTTTAGAGATTCGGAGTACATTTTCAACCTGAGCATGCATTCTTTTATTTTCATCCCTAATCATTTGAAGATAACGATATACCTTTTCCTTGTCTTCTATAATTTTGGGGTTGCGTATTGCATCAAGAGCTAAATTTATTGTAGCAATTGGAGTTTTAAACTCATGCGTCATATTGTTTATAAAATCTGTTTTTATTTCAGATATTTGCTTTTGACGAATTAGCTGATTTAAGGCACTTGTATAAGCGATTATGATAATTAGTGTAAAAATTATAGACAGTATCGTAATACTTACCAACTGCGACAATAAAAATTTCTTTTTGTTCGGAAAAGTAACTGATAATTCATATTTGCTATTTCCTTCATTATCTGAAAAAATAGGAATATTATAAGTTGCATCTTTATCAAAATGAAACCCTTCAGATTTTATTTTTGTGGGACTCCCGCTATTATAAATTCCGAATTCAAATTTTGTCTTAACTCCATGCTTGGCCAGTTCATTTTTTAAAATGTTTCGCAACCTTTCTTTCGTAATCCTTTCATCTATTGGCAATGCAGCAGCATAGTCTTTATATGAAATTTGCAATTGAGCTTTATTTAAAATATCTAAATTGCCGTCTATTTCAATTTTTTTGTCCGGAATAGTACTCTGATTTAAATCTGGATTGTCAATGACACTATTGCTATTGTAAATTTCAGTTAACCTTTTAGAACTAAAACTCTTAAAACCATCCGAACTGAATTTTTTATTAAATACAGATCCATTAATATCATATTTTTCAGAACTAATACTGTTTTTATAAACTATAGTTTTGTTTGTTTTTGTATTTCTTTGAACAAATAAAATTTCTAATAAATCTTCTTTTTGAGGGATTTTCCCGGTACTGTCTTTTATATGATTGATTTTATCATAAAAGCTATACTCTTCCTGTTGTTCAAGCTCATCAGAGACATTGCTGATTACTTGGGTAACGTGATATTTAAACTGTTCATCATTATTTTCAAATGACGAATTGAACCAATATACCTGAACCAGAATTATACCAATTAAGGACAAACTCATTAACAAAACAAGTATTCTAAAAAATAATTTATTCATCGAAGCAAAATTAATATTTTAACAATATACTAAATAATACATTAACCAAATATTAACATTTAAGAATGATTTTGTTTAATATTTAAAATTTTAAGAATTTTAACAACTTCTTCTTTTGCTTTTTTAAGATTATCATTAGTTATAACAAAATTACTTTTCAGGATACGCTCTTCGTCTTTCCATTGCATTTTCATTCTGCTTAAGACCTGCTCTCTGCTTGTTTTATCACGATTAATAACTCTTTCAATTCTTATTTCTTCAGGAGCTGTAACTGTTATGATTATATCACAATCTTTGTATCGGCCGCTTTCAAACAAAATTGCGGCTTCATAAATTATATATTCATAGTTTTTATTCTTTTGAAGCCATTTCTCGAAATCTTTTTTTACCGCAGGATGTATAATTGAGTTTAACTGATTTAGCTTTTCACTGTTATTGAAAACAATCTCCGCTAATTTTGCGCGGTTCAGGACTTCATTTTCAAATAAAAAATCACCAAAAACAGCTTTAATTTCTGAGATTACAGGCTTTGACTGCATTATTTTTTTGGCTTCGTTGTCAGCGATATATACCGGAACACCGGCTTCTGCAAAAAAATTGGCAATAGTTGTTTTTCCGCTACCTATTCCACCTGTCAAACCAATAATCTTTGTCATATTATAATTTGAAAAACATATAAGGAAAAGCTTCCTGAGGTTTTCTCTTTAAAAGAATAATTTTTACAAAAGATTCTAAAAAGCCTGTTCCATAACCATAAAATTGTTTCCAAACAGCAATTACAGAAAGATATCCAATTTTAACACTCTTATTACTAATACCAGATGTAAGAAAAATTATAATGAAATATACAAAATATATTTGTAATAAAATATCAAAATTAAAAATTAACAATAAAAAAGCTAATAATAAGCCTAACATAAAAAAGGCAGGAAAGAAAAAAGTCAATTTATTATGTTCTGGGTACCAACTATTTAGAATAGGTCTTGCTTTCCCAAATTTGTTTACCTGAATTGAGAATTTCTCCCAGTCTATTCTTCGTTTATGATAAACAAATGCTTTAGGGAACAATCTGGTTTCGAAACCTAAATTCCATAGTCTTATAGACAAATCCGGATCTTCACCAGGATGAATATTCCCAAAGCCGTTTGATGCTTCAAAAGCTTTTTTTGAAATCCCCATATTGAAACTTCTTGGCTGGAATTTATCAATTTTTTCAGAACCACCACGAATTCCACCGGTAGTTAAAAAAGAAGTCATAGCAAAATTAATTGCCTTTTGTATGTCTGAAAAGCTATCCAAAGCCTTATCCGGTCCACCAAAACAATCAACATATTCCCTATCTAATTCTTTTCGAACTTCTGTCAGATAGTTTGAAGGAATAATACAATCAGAATCGAAAATAATAAAATAATTACCTATTGCTTTTATCATACCAAAATTCCTGGAATCTCCCGGTCCTGAGTTAGGCTTAAAATAGTATGATATATTTAGCTTTCCCTGGTATTTCATTACCACACTTTTGCAAGGAATTGATGATCCGTCTTCAATAAGAACAATTTCAAAAGCTTCATTATAATCGGATTTCGTTAAACTTTCTAAAAGCTCATCTACTTCATCGGGACGGTTATACACGGGTATAATTAAAGAAAAAACCATAATAGATTATGTGTGGAATTAGGTACAGTTTTTATAATTTCAAATTTTGCGCAAAGATAAGTTTTATTCATAAAAAAACCACCAACTTTAGGTTGATGGTTTTCATTTATAATGATTTAAATAAATTATTTGATACTTTCTACATGAACCATTTCATTTGCTTCTGCTTTATAATCTACTCCTGCTAATTCAAATCCAAACAGATTTAAGAAATCATTTTTGTACCCTTCTAAATCCCCAATAGCAGGCAATGTTTCTGTGGTAGTTTCTAACCATAGTTTAGCCACATCTGCCTGAACATCTTCGCGCATTTCCCAATCATCAATCCTGATTCTCCCTTTTTCATCTGTAGCAATTTCAGATCCGCTATACAATCTGTCTTTAAACAAACGCTGAATCTGCTCAATACATCCTTCATGAATTCCTTTTTCTTTCATCACTTTATACAAAAGAGAAATATACAAAGGAACAACAGGAATTGCCGAACTTGATTGTGTTACCAAAGCTTTATTAACAGAAACATAAGCTTTTCCTCCTATAGATTTCAAACTGTCTGCAATAGTAAACGCTGTAGCTTCTAAATCGTCTTTTGCACGACCAATGGTTCCTTTACGGTAAACTGCCTCAGTCAATTCTGGTCCGATATACGAATACGCAATTGTTGTAGCGCCATCAGCCAATAAATTTTCGTTTTTTAAAGCCTCAATCCACATAGCCCAGTCATCACCCCCCATCACTTCCACTGTATTAGCAATATCTTCCTCGTTAGCAGGAGCTATTGAAACCTCAGAAACTTTTCCTGTATGGAAATCAACAGTTTTATTAGTATATGTTTGTCCAATTGGTTTTAAAACTGAGCGATGTGTAACTCCTGTTTTAGGATTTGTACGTACCGGAGAAGCCAAACTATAAATTACAAGATCTACTTGCCCTAAGTCTGCTTTTATCAAATCTAATGTCTCTCTTTTTACTTCATTTGAAAAAGCATCTCCATTGATACTTTTTGCATATAATCCCGCTTTATGAGCTTCTGATTCAAAAGCGGCTGAATTGTACCAGCCTGGTGTAGCAGTTTTACCTTCAGCTGAAGGCTTTTCGAAAAACACACCAATAGTTGCTGCATCTGACCCAAAAGCACTTGTAATTCTTGAAGCTAATCCAAAACCGGTTGAAGCACCAATTACCAATACTTTTCTGGCTCCTTCAATAGGCCCTTTTGATTTGATATATTCAATTTGATTTTTAACATTTTGCTCGCATCCTTTTGGGTGTGATGTCAAACAAATAAATCCTCTCATTCTAGGTTCTATAATCATCTTGTAATTATTTATTGTATTAATTGAATTTCAGTTTTAATTTTTCAAAAATAGACATTTTATCCTTAACCCTTTTCATGTTTGCATTCATATTGTCTATAAAGCCAGGATTTAAAGCATTTTTCTTTGCAGATTTATAGTAATTGTAAGCAGCTATATATTGACTCTCATACTCGGCCATCCTTCCTAATTCACTATTATATGATGAGGAATCAAAATTTTCGAGAGTCTGCATTGTAAAGCTAATATGCTCTCTCGCATCCTCATACCTGCCGATATCAATAAGCAGATAAGTATAGTTCAAATAAGGTGCAGGATATTTCGGTTCAAATTTCATTGCCAGTTTATAGTGATAAATTCCTTTATCATAATTACTAAGTTTATTGTAGTAAATCCATCCCAAATGATTATGTGCTTTACCAAAATCAGGGTATTGAGATAATATTTCCTCAAGCAATTCCTTTCCGTCGGCAATGTTTCCGTCAGAGATCAGTGAATCCGCTTTTATAAATTGATTTTCGTAATAACTCAGGCTTTCCATTTTTTTGTATTCTTAATTAAGTAATTGCTTTGCATGATTCAATGCTGAATCAGAAATATTTGCCCCTGAAAGCATTTGAGCAATTTCTATAACTCTCTCCTGCTGAGACAATAATTTCAGTTCTGACTGTGTATCATCACCAACTGTAGATTTTGATACTTTAAAATGAGAATCACCTTTTGCAGCAATCTGAGGTAAATGTGTAATGGCAAATATCTGCATTTTACAGCTCATTTCTTTCATTATTTCGCCCATTCTGATAGCGATTTCTCCTGAAACACCAGTATCTATTTCATCAAAAATCAAAGTGGGTAATTTAGAATATTGAGCCAAAATGGCTTTTACCGTCAGCATTATACGTGACATTTCACCACCTGAAGCCACTTTTTTCAGTAAGCCAAAGTCAGCTCCTTTATTCGCAGAAAACAAAAACTGTAATTCATCTTTTCCATTTAGAAAATAGGCATCAGATGGAGTTAGTTCCATTTTGAACTGAGCATTTGGCATTCCCAAAGTTTCTAATATTGAAATTAACTGTTTCGATAAAACCGGAATTGCTTCTTTTCTATTTTGATGAATTTTAGCTGAAAGCAGATCTAACTCTTCTGTTTTTTGTTTAATTGATGTCAACAGAATTGCTATTTCTTCTTCAATATTACCTAATTCCAATACAGAATTTTCCAAGTTTGACTGAATTTGCAACAATTCATCAACATTAGTTACCTGATGCTTTTTCTGCAAATTATAAATCAACTGTAATTTCTGACTGACTAATTCCAATTTCTCGGGATCATTTAACAATTTATCAGCTGCATTTTGCAATTCTTTTGAAACATCATCAAATTCAATAGCTACACTTGTAACTCTTTCAAATAAATTTTGATACTCTGATGAAAAAGCTGCTATTTTCTGCAATGAAGTCTTAATCTCATTCAAATTATGAAAAACACCAAATTGCTCTTCATTTGCAATTGCAAGTGATTTATCAATTGATTCTTTAATTATTTCAACATTATTCAGTTTTTCAAAATCAGCCTCCAGTTCTTCCTGTTCTCCTGATTTTAATTTGGCGGCAACCAGTTCATTCAATAAAAAAGTATTGTATTCCTGCTCCTTGCCTGCATCACTTTGTTTTTTAAGTAATGCATTTAATTTTGATTTATCTGTTTTATATACTTTGAGTAATTTTTGATAAGAATCTATAATTTCTGAATTTTGAGCAATTGCGTCAATTATTTTAAACTGTACACCTTCATCAGAGAGTTCCTGGGTTTGCTGTTGCGAATGAATATCAATCAAAAACACACTCAGATTCTGTAATTCCTGAAGATTTACCGGGCTATCATTAATAAATGCACGTGATTTACCAGAAGGCAAAATTTCACGTCTGATAATTGTTTCATCTTCATAATCCAGATCATTTGCTTCAAAAAACTCTTGTAGATTATATTTGGAAATCTCAAACTGTGCTTCAATTACACACTTCTCTTCCTTATTCTTAAGTGATGTCAAGTCAGCTCTTTTTCCTAAAACCAGACCCAAAGCTCCTAAAATAATGGATTTACCAGCTCCGGTTTCTCCGGTTATTATAGAAAACCCTTTCGAAAAATCTATAGAAAGTTTTTCAATTAATGCATAATTTTTAATTGACAGCGAAGTAATCATATAGTTTTTAAAAGTAAAATTATTGAAGTAAATTCAGTTAGTATTTAATTTGAGACCATTTTGTAGTATTCAGAGGTGAAACCCTGTTTAAGTTTTCTACTAAATCTGTAATTATAATACTTGGTCCCCCTGAAAAAACAGATACTATCTCATCTGATTTTGCATCAAAAAATACTCTTGTCAAAAAGGCATTTGGCTTAACAGAATTTAATTTACCAATTAACATTAAGGACGATTTTATTTTCTCTTTTGCCTCTTTTAAATCCTGGCTCATTATATCTAAACCTGAAAAATAAAGGAAAGTAGTTTGTCTCAGGTCAGAATAAACCGGAGCAGCCATATCGTTTATCAGAAAATAACGATTTTGAAGACCATCGGCCTGAGTCCATCCTTTAGAACCTCCCTGCTGAGCTACATTGGCAATATTTTGGGCAGTTTCAAAATAAGGATTTCCTCCTGCAAACTGAAATGTATCACCATCCATTCCTAAAATCATATAACTGTAAAAGGAAATTACTGACACTAAATTAGATTCAAATGTAGTTGGATTGTATAATAAAGGTTCAAACTCAGTATACCTGAAATTAAAATCTTTATCGTTAAAATTAAAAACAGGTGAAGAATAAGTAGAATTATAGATTAACCTTGACGACTGTACTTGTATAGTTCCTGAAAACTGATCAGAATTATGAGAAAAAAGCGTAATATACATGGAACAGTTAATGCGCTCATTTTGTTTTAAAACAGCGCCCATCCAATCCGTTTTATTCACAAACTCAGAGAGAGAAGCCTGCAGCGTTTTATACACCTGAAGATTGGGGTTTGGCAATCTTTCCGTATTTATCGTAACCGTACAATTTAACTGTTGTGCCTGCCCAAAACTAAAAAACAAAAACGCTAAAAAAGTAACTAATTTATACATAAAAATGTTCTATAACTTTGTTTAAAATATCAACCGCAACAGACTCTTTTGATTTTAAGTCCATTGGTTCAATTCTAAATTCCTTATCTATAAAAGTAACTTTATTAGTTGGCAGTTGAAAACCTGCTCCTTTATCCTGCAATGAATTTAAAACAATCAAATCTAAGTTTTTTTTCTGGATTTTCAACTTAGCATTTTCGATTTCATTTTCAGTTTCCAAAGCAAAACCAATTAAAAACTGATCTTTTTTAATTTTTCCTAAAGAGAATAATATATCTTTTGTTTTTTCAAGTTCGATCGAAAATTCATCAGCGGCTTTTTTAATCTTCTGAACAGCAAACACTTTTGGTTTGTAATCTGCTACTGCCGCAGCTGCAATAGCTACATCTGTATCATTAAAATACAAATGGCAGGCATCGTACATTTCCTGAGCAGAAACTACATTAACAACCTCAATCAATGAGTCTTCAATCTTCAAATTTGTTGGTCCCGAAACCAATACCACAGAAGCACCCAGATTAGCTGCTGCTTTTGCAATATCATACCCCATTTTTCCTGAAGAATGATTTCCAATAAAACGAACCGGATCTATCGCTTCGTATGTTGGACCGGCTGTTATTAGTATTTTTTTTCCTTTTAACGGCAGTTTACTTTCTAAATCAGCTTCTAAAAAAGCAACTATATTTTCAGGCTCAGCCATTCTTCCTTCTCCAGACAAACCACTTGCCAACTCACCTTTTTCAGCCGGAATCATTATATTTCCAAACTGATTTAAAGCATTAAAACTGGATAAAGTAGAAGGATGTTTGTACATATCCAAATCCATTGCCGGAGCAAAATAAACAGGACATTTAGCAGATAAATAAGTAGCAATTAAAAGATTATCACTGTTTCCCGTTACCATTTTTGATAAGGTATTGGCAGTAGCAGGAGCAATTAACATTAGATCAGCCCAGAGTGCCAAATCAACATGATTGTTCCAGACAGCATCCTGATCGTCTTCATTAAAGAAACTGGAATGTACAGGATTTTTTGATAAAGTAGATAACGTAAGCGGAGTTACAAAATCCTTAGAAGCAGGTGTCATGATCACCTGGACATGTGCACCTGCTTTTATAAAGAGTCGTACTAATGAGGCTGTTTTATAGGCTGCAATTCCACCGGAAATCCCCAGTAAAATTTTCTTCCCGTTTAAAACTGACATTGTACTATATTATTTGTTTGAACCTCTGTGGTAAGTTTTACCGTCTAACCATTCCTGAACAGCTAAAGCGTGTGGTTTTGGTAATTTTTCGTAAAATTTAGAAACTTCAATTTGTTCTTTATTTTCAAAAACTTCTTCAAGACTGTCATTGTAAGTCGCAAATTCTTCTAATTTCTCAGTTAATTCTTTTTTAATTTCAGAATTAATCTGGTTTGCTCTTTTAGCCATAATGGTAATTGCCTCATACACATTTCCTGTTGGCTCTTCAATAACTGTTTTGTTGTAAGTTATTGTATTTACAGGAGCATTCGTCTTTTTTAAATCCATGACTTTATTTATTTAGTAAATTTTTGTAAATCTGTTTCAACTCTGGCATTCATTTCGTCTGCCTGTTTTTTATATTTTGTGTCGCTTTTAAACTTTAATAAGTTATTGTAAGCTACCTTTGCTACGTTTAAACGTTCCTCCATTTTTTGAGGAATACTGTTAATTGCCAATTGATATGCTGAATCATATTTATAAAACAATGCATCTTCCTTAAAAGGAGTTCCCGGATAATCTGCAATAAAGTTATCAAAAGCTACTAATGCCGATTTATAATCTGAAATAGTATTATAACCTTTAGCATTTTCATAAGCCTTTTTTTCAAGTTTTCCGCTTAATAACTTAACAGCTTCATTTGCCTGAGCAATATATTCTGAATTTGGATAGTTATCAATAAAAGCCTGTAATTTATCTAATGCTTTAACTGTATCTGTCTGATCTAAACTATATACCGGAGCTAATTTTGAATAACTGTAAGCTCCTAAAAATGCAGCTTCCTGAACTTTTTCACTTCGTGGATAACCGGAAACAAAACTTTCAAACTGGTAACCCGCTAAATAATACTGTTTTGTTTTATAATAAGACTGGGAAAACATATAAAACAGCTTTTCTGCCTGAGGCTTCCCTCTGTAGGAAGGCGCTAATTGCTCAAAAAGTCGAATTGCTTTGTTATACTTCCCTGCCTCATACATTTTTGTTGCAATTTCAAACTTTGCTGCAACATCTTCATTTTTCAATGCCTTCTGATAATCACTACAAGAGCAAAAAAGGGCAATAACAACTAACAGCGATACTATTTTTTTCATTTTCTTACTTTTATTATGATTTCTGAGACAAATTATGCCAAAGCAAAATCACACCGAAGTTTCGGTGGCAAATTTAGTTATTAATTTAGCTACTACAAAATATTTTTTGATACAATAAAATATGGAGATTTTTATTTTATTTTAATGCTGATTTTACAAATTTATCTAACCTTTCTGCCAGCGATTCATCAACCGAAACCAATGGCAAACGAACTGTATTATCAGCAATTCCTAAAGACTGGAATACATGTTTGATTCCGGCAGGATTTCCCTGTTCAAAAATCATATCAATACAATCAGACAAAAAGTATTGTGTTTTGAAAGCTTCATTTACTTTTCGGTTCAGACCTAAACGAATCATTTCTGAAAATTCTTTTGGAAATCCCTGACCAATAACAGAGATCACGCCTGCTCCACCTGCCAAAACTATTGGCAAAGCGATCATATCGTCTCCTGAAATTACTAGAAAATCTTTTGGTGCATTTTTAATCAATTGCAAAGCCTGAGCCATGTCTCCCGCAGCTTCTTTTATTGCAACAACATTCTCAAAATCATTTGCAAGACGAATAACTGTTGAAGGTGCCATATTGCTTGATGTTCTTCCCGGAACATTATATAAAATTACCGGAACCGGAGAAGCTTCTGCAATTGCTTTAAAATGTTGATAAATTCCTTCTTGTGTAGGCTTGTTATAATATGGAGAAACAGAAAGAATAGCTTCAAATGCTGAGAAATCCCTTGTTTTTAATTCTTCAACCACCTGCATCGTATTATTACCCCCAACTCCAAGAACTAAAGGCAATCTTCCGTTATTAACTTCAATCACAGTATTAATAACTAACTCTTTTTCAGACATGGTCAAAGTTGCATTTTCAGCAGTTGTACCCATAACAACAAGATATTCAACCCCTCCATCAATCGAAAAATTAACGATTCGCTGTAAGGCTTCGATATCAATTGAAAAATCTTTTTTAAATGGAGTGACAAGGGCAACACCAGTTCCTATTAATGATTGCATATTCTAAATTATATTTTTTATTTTATACTTCTTAAATACTTAAACAATTCAAAAACGAATAGCTTATAATTTTCTAAAGCTGTATTTATCATCCAACGATTTATATTTTTATCTATCGATGCAAATCCAACTTTAAATCTTGCTTTTGATTGGTTAGTAATGAGTTTCAAAATCGGTTTTTGAACATCATAATAACTAATTAAAAGATCAAATTCTGTTTCAATAAATTCAGCCAAAAAAGGCACTTTAACATCTCCTCTCCAGTCTACATGTTTTTTCCCAAAAGTCAGAAACGAGTATTCTTTCTTGTCCTTAAATTTATTTCTATACACAACAATTTTAATTCTTTCAGAATCAATTCCATTAGAAATCAATTCTTTTATCAATGCCTTTGAATGCCTGAAATTACTCTCATCAATCAACAAGCCAATTGTCTGTATATTACTGGTAAAAACTTCCTTTTTTACATTATGAAAATTATTTTTTAATGTTTTTTTTATGAAAAAATCCTTCAAATAATTTAAAAACATACTACTTTTACCAGATTACAAAATTAATTATTTAAGTCGCATTTAAGATGGCAAAACTAAAAAAGTATAACGGATTTTTAAAACTTTTTGTTATATTCTTAACACTTTTTTTAATATTTTCATGCAGCAATAAATACTACAACTTGACTAAGGTAGAAGGGAAACAGCTTCCTGTTACCGAAAAAGACAGTCAGACCCCTGAAATTGAAAATTTCATTAAACCTTATCGCGATCATATTAATAAAGACTTAGACAATGTATTGGCCTATTGTCCTGAAACACTTGATAAAAGCACAGGAAAATGGCAAACCAGTATAGGTAACCTAATGGCTGATATTTGTTTCCAAAAAGGAAATCAGGTTTTTAAATCCCGGGAAAAAAAAGACATCGATTTATGTTTTTTAAATCATGGCGGAATCAGGGCTATATTGCCTGAGGGAAATATAACAACAAGAACTGCTTTCGAAATTATGCCTTTTGAAAACAATTTAGTTGTCCTTGCTTTAAAAGGCGGTCAGATTCCTGAAATGACTTCTTATATTATTAAAGAGAAAAAACCACATCCCTTAGCCGGAATGACTTTTACCATTTCAAAAGACAATACTGCCAAAAATATTCAGATTCAGGGAAAGCCGCTTGAAACCAATAAAACGTATTATGTTGCCACAAACGATTATCTGGCAAATGGAGGTGATAGCATGAATTTTTTCCTCAAAGCTGTTCAGAAATATGATTTGGATTATAAACTCAGAAATGTACTGATTGATTATTTTAAAGAAGTGGATACGATTCCGGTTCCAAAAGATATTCGAATTAAAGAAGAATAATCAGATTAATCCAAAATAAAAATACAAGCGTTTTCGCAAAAACATACACAATGAAAAGAAGAGAATTTATCGAAAAAACCGCTGCCGGTACCGCTCTATTAAGTTTAGGTCTATCATTGAGCAGTTTTGAAACAAATGACATAAAACATCTGACTGTTTTACATACCAACGATGTGCACAGCCATATAGATCCTTTTCCGGCTGATGACCCACGCAACCCTAACAAAGGCGGAGTATCACGCCGTGCAGCACTCATTGAAACGATTCGAAAAGAAAATCCAAATGTGCTTTTACTGGATGCCGGCGATATTTTTCAGGGAACTCCTTATTTTAATTATTATGGAGGAGAACTTGAATTTAAGCTCATGAGCATGATGAAATATGATGCTTCAACCATTGGAAACCACGATTTTGACAATGGCCTTGACGGATTATATGCCCAAATGCCGCACGCCAGTTTTGAATTCATCTGTTCTAATTATGATTTTAAAAACACAATCATGAACGGACTTGTAAAACCGTATAAAATCTTCAATAAAAACGGAATTAAAGTTGGCGTTTTTGGATTAGGAATTGAGCTTGAAGGATTGGTTGACAAAAAAATGTACAAGGAAACCGTTTACAATAATCCTGTGGAAATTGCTAAGGACATGGCTCAATTACTAAAAAAAGAAGAAAAATGCGACCTAGTTATTTGCCTTTCGCATTTGGGTTACAAATACAAAGACGACGCATCAAAAATCTGTGATTTGAAATTAGCCGAATTGACACAGGACATTGACATGATTATTGGCGGACACACGCATACTTTTTTAGACAAGCCTACAATTGTAAAAAACAAAGCGGGCGAAGATGTTATGGTAAATCAGGTGGGATGCTACGGAATAAATTTAGGACGAATCGATTTTTATTTCGATAAGAATAAATCACATACCAATCAGGCAAAATCAATTATCGTATAATTTTTATCTCTTTAAAAATTTATCGATTTTATAAGTGTAACCTACAAAATCGATAAATTAAAATAAATTACGGCGAAAATTTATTAACCCTCGTTTAATTTGCTGATAAATTCTTCTTCAGATAATATTGGAATATTTAATTTATTTGCTTTTTCTAATTTTGCCGGCCCCATATTATCTCCGGCTACTACAAAATCTGTTTTTGCAGAAATGGAGCTTCCTACTTTTCCGCCGTTATCTTCTATGGTCTTCTTTAGTTCATCTCTCGAAAACTGAGCAAAAACACCAGAAACTACAAATGTTTTTCCAATAAATTTTTCGGTTGCATTCGGATTTATATTTTCAACAATTTCAAACTGAACACCATAATTTTTTAATCGTTCAATTATCTTTTGGTTTTCTTCATTCTCAAAAAACTCGATTACGCTTTTTGCAATTCTCTCTCCAATTTCATCCACTAAAATCAAATCCATTAATGAAGCTTTGCTCAGTGCATCGATATTTTTGTAATGTCTGGCTAGTTTTTTGGCAACAGTTTCTCCAACAAAACGAATACCAAGTGCAAACAATACACTTTCAAATGGAATTTCTTTTGATTTTTCAACGCCGTTTACCAGATTTTCAGCAGATTTTTGCGCCATTCTTTCCAGATGCAAAATATCTTCTACTTTTAATTCATACAAATCGGCATAATTGTGAACCAAATCGTTTTTGAAAAGCAATGTAACCGTTTCTCCTCCAAGCCCTTCAATATCCATGGCTTTTCTTGAAATATAATGCTGTACCCTGCCTATAATCTGAGGAGGGCATCCATAGAAATTAGGACAGTAATGATTCGCTTCTCCTTCGTTTCGGACTAACTCTGTCTGACATTCCGGGCAATGTGTAATGTAATTTGTAGGTTGTGAATTTTCAGGACGTTGTTCTAAATCCACAGCTATAATTTTTGGAATAATTTCGCCTCCTTTTTCTACAAAAACAGTATCATTAACTCGAATATCTAATTTTTCGATTTGATCAGCATTATGCAAAGAAGCTCTTTTTACAATCGTTCCTGCCAATTGTACAGGTTCCAGATTTGCAACCGGAGTAATAGCTCCTGTTCGCCCGACCTGATATGAAATCGACTTTAATTTGGTCGAAACCTGTTCAGATTTGAATTTGTAGGCAATTGCCCAGCGTGGTGATTTTGCTGTGTAACCCAGTTCTTCCTGATGGCGAAAACTATTTACTTTTACAACCACACCATCTGTTTCGTAAGGTAATTTGTGTCGATGAGAATCCCAATAATCAATAAAATCGAAAACTTCCTGCATCTTATTGGCTAATTTTGCTTCACTGGGTACTTTAAATCCCCAGTCTCTTGCAGATTGCAATCCTTCTATTTGAGAAGAGAAAGGTAAATTAGTGCTTGTTACCGAATATAATAAACATTCTAAAGGACGTTTGGCTACCTCAGCACTATCCTGCAGTTTTAAACTTCCCGAAGCGGTATTTCTCGGATTCGAATAAGGTGTTTCACCGATTTCAATCAATTCCTGATTCATTTTTTCGAAACCTTTTAAAGGCAGGATAATTTCGCCTCGAATATCAAATTTATCAGGATAATTTCCTTTTAATTTTAACGGGATTGATCTAATCGTTTTGATATTATTTGTTACCTCATCCCCCTGAAAACCGTCTCCGCGCGTTAAAGCCTGAACTAATTTTCCGTTTTCGTAGGTAATACTTATTGAGGCACCGTCATATTTTAATTCGCAAGTATATTGTAAATCCACATTTCCCAGCACCCTCTGAATTCGATTTTCCCAATCTAATAAATCTTCTTTCGAATAAGAGTTGTCCAAAGAATACATTCTGAACTGGTGTGCAATCGTTTTAAAATTTTTGGTGACCGTCCCTCCAACACGCTGAGTTGGAGAATGCTCATCAAAAAATTCAGGGTATTTGTTTTCTAAATCCTGAAGTTCTTTCAGTTTAAGATCAAAGTCATAATCAGAAATTGTTGCATCATCAAGTACATAATAATTGTAATTGTGCTGATTAAGTTCGTTTCGTAAATTCTGAATTGTCTCCTGAATACTCATAAATATTAAAAATAGTGCTAATTATAATGTATAAAAACCGAATCTCAAAATTAGGATTATTTTTTATTGCAGAATATTAAAATCCAAAAGTTTTAAAAAATCAAAAATCAAGTTGCAAATCATGCAACTTGATTTTCTTATTGTCCATTATTCATAAAAAAGATTTAAATAAAACCAGCTTCCAAATGGTTTTAAGTTCTATACTTTTAAAATTGATAATCAACAATCAAATTAAAACACTTAAATTTATTTCTGAATAATAATGAAATCAGAACGTCTGTTTAACAAATGTTCTTCTTCCGTACATTTAACCCCATTTTTACAATTATTAATTAACCGGCTTTCGCCATAGCCAATAGCACTCTCTATCCTTGAAGCATCTATATGTTGCGAAATAATATAATCTCTTGTTGATTTTGCCCTGTTGTCAGAAAGTTTCAGGTTATAAGAATCTTTTCCCCGCGAGTCCGTATGTGATTCAATTTTGATGCGGATGTTTGGGAATTTTTGCATGATAAAAACCACTTTAGATAATTCTTCTACAGCTAAAGGTGTTATATCATATTTATCGTAATCAAAATAAATCGGTTTTACATCTACCTTTTCAACCCCTTTTTTCTTCACCACCAAATCATCATAGTTGCTCAGTTCAAAATTGACATTTGGAATCTCTCCTTCGTTTTCTGATGTGGTTTCTACTGTTTTTTCATCGCTGGCATAATTGGGTTTTGCTGCAATCATTTTCACCGTTTTTCCGCACGGAACAGTCAAAGCATATTTACCTTCAAAATTTGTTTTTGTTTCGCCCAGAATATCACTAAAAGAATTGTATCCCATGATTACAACATCTGCGAGAGGCAGTTTTGTTTTCCGGTCAACTGCCATTCCTGAAATTGTCTGATTGCAATCCGGGTCTTTTTTTGTAAAAGAATAAATATCATCATCGCCCTTTCCTGCCTCTCTGTTAGAAGACAAATAACCAAAATGACCTGTTTTGTCTATTATAAAAGCAAAATCATCCTTATTACTGTTTATTGGCGCGCCCAGATTTTTGGGATCTGAAAAACTTCCGTCAGATAAAAATTTACTTTCGTAAACATCCAGATCTCCCCATCCGTAATGCCCGTCAGAAGAGAAATAAAGTACCCCTTTGCTGAAAAAAGGAAAAAGATCATTACCAATAGTATTAATTTTCGGGCCTAAATTTACAGGAGAACTCATTGTGCCGTCAGGGGCAATTTTCACATAATACAAATCGGTTTCCCCATATCCGCCAGGCATATCCGATGCAAAGAAAAGCCATTTACCGTCTTCACTCAATGATGGATGCCCAACGGAATACTCTTCACTGTTAAAAAATACTTTTTGTGGATTTTCAAGTTTATTATCCACAATAGAACCCTTAATAATTTGAAAATTATTAGTTTTTGTTTCGTCTATAACCAATTTATTTTTTTTGACGATATTGGTCGAATAATAAATTGTTTTTCCATCGGCATCAAAAGTGGCTGTCGCTTCATGATATTTAGTCATTACATTTGGCAAAAATACGGTCTCATTAAACAAACTTCCATCGGCAGCATTTCTTTCAGACACATATAAATTAAGGAAAGGCTGATTGTTCCAGGTGTACAACTTTTCACTGAATTTTGTTGTATCCCTCGCCGAAGTAAAAACAATTTTTTCCTGAAAAAATGTTGCTCCAAAATCAGATTTACTGGTATTGATATCCAGATTTTTAATTTCGTAGAGCGATTTCACTTTAGATAAGCTGTCCATTTGTTTTTTCTGGGTGAGATATCTGTTAATTTCGTTTTTATCCCCTTTTTTGTCCAGATATTCTTTTGTAACCCTGTTTGCTTCATCATAATCCATTACGGCTTTCATTGATTGAATGTAACGCAGATAATAGATGTCCGTTAAATTATTCCCTTGTACTTCATATAATTTTCTGTACCATTTAAGTGCATTTCGGGAGTCAGAAATAAAATAATAAGAGTCGGCTGCATTCTTAATGGTTTGTGTGGAAGGTTTTTTTATGTTCTGCAAGATTTCTTCATACGCTTTTGAAGCATCAGCATACGAGTAGTTTTTAAACAATGCATCGGCCTTTTTTAAATTAGTCTGAGCAAAACAAACCGTAAAGCTCAAAACCAGACTTAGGATATATAGTTTTTTCATAAGGTTTATTTTTTAAAAGAATCTTGGAGACTTGATTCTGCTTTGATTTTTGTTGAATTGATATTTCAGTATAAATTCATGCGTACCATCATTATACTTATTCAGTTGACTTGTTGTGTAATCAAAAGCATATCCGATGTAAAAGCTTTTTGATATCTGAAAACCTGCCAGAATACTTACAGAATCATCGGTACGATAAGAACCTCCGATAACGAATTTTTCGTAAAGCATGAAGTTTGCAGAAACATCAGCGGTAAGAGGAGCTCCACTCACTGCTTTTACTAAAAATGCAGGCTTGAATTTTAAATTTGGATTCAAATCAAACACATAACCACCCATTAAATAATAATGTAAACGATCATAGCTTACAGATTCCTGAACATCATCATAATAATCATTTTCGATAAAGCTTGGAATTGAAAAACCTAAATACCATTTATCGGTATAATAATAAATCCCGGCTCCAACTGCTAACTTCATCTGATTGTCAATATTTTGATTCAGCAGAACGTCATTAGGATCGTAATATTTTCCTTTAGTCCAGTCGATATTTAACATTCGCATACCGGCTTTTAAACCAAAGGCCAGTCTTTTTTCATAACCTAATGCAAGCGAATATGAAAAATTACCATCAAGGTATAATTCGTCAGAAGGGCCAATTTTGTCATTAACAGCACTTAATCCTAAACCAATCTTTTCGTTTCGGAGCGGTGCGTGAATAGAAAACGACTGTGTTTCGGGGGCTCCGGAAATGCCAACCCATTGTGAGCGATGTAGAAGTGTAGCTTCCAGAACACCGGTAGACCCGGCATAAGCCGGATTTACCGCCATAGTGTTATACATGTATTGTGTATATTGAGGATCCTGTTGTGCATTTGTACTAAATGTGATAATAGAGCATATTAAGATTAAATACGTTTCTAGTGATTTTATATATAGTTTCATAACGATACTTATTTAGTTAATTTAATTGACGTTAATAGTGATTATCTCATTATAGATAACCATCCTTTTTTAATTTTTCCGTCACCAATATCTATCACATAAAAATAAGTACCGGTTGGCAGCATATCCCCTCTGTTTATAACTCCCGATACATTAGCTGTTCCATCCCAATCATTTTCATAACCTCTTTTAATGTACACCAAAGCTCCATATCTGTTAAAGACTTTTAATTCATTATTTGGATAAGATTCGATACAATCAATTCTGAAAAGATCATTTGCTCCATCATTATTTGGCGTGAACTCATTGTAAACTGTTAAACAAATTGGCTCTATAGTCGCTGAAGCTGTGTTATTTGTTAGATCAATATCTAAAGGAGTCGAAATTTCGATAGTGGCTACATTTAGATAAGTCCCATTTGGTAATACAATTACTCTAATTTCAAGAGTTTCGCTTTCTCCCGGATTTAAAGTTGGAATTGTCCATATCTGAGAAGCATCATACACTCCTGTTGATGAAGAAGACGATACAAATTCATATCCGCTTGGAATTAAATCACTAACAAGTGTATTAAGAATAGTTCCCTGACCAACATTATTTACAGTTATGGTAAATACTATCTCCTCTCCAAAATTAGGAGTTGGATTACTAACCGTATTCGTTATGGTAAGATCTGAACATGTAGCTACTGTTACATTCAAAGTTTTTGTAGTAGTTTCATCGCATGTATTGATGTACGTTACCGAAACTGTTCCCGGACCAACATCAGACCATGAAATTGTTGCGGATCCATCAGCAGCACCACCACCGGAAGTTATTGTTCCGTTAGTAACAGACCATACATAATTTGATTTTCCGTTAGCTATTGAATAAGTCACTCCCTGAAAAACACATGGCGTATCATCTGTGGAAGTTATTTGCGCCAATGCATCATTTTCAAAACTAATCGCTATTGCCAGACGTGTCGCATTTGTACAGCCATTTGTCGTATTACTAAGCAATGTAGCATAATAAGTTGTAGCTGTAAGCGGCGTATTTGCTGCTAATGGTGTTCCTCCTATTGGATTACTATACCAAACTACATTAGACTCATTTACCTGAATATTGGCAATGGTAGGAGTTTTAGATAAACAAAACTTTTGCGCTGTATTTATTGTAGTAACCACTCCTGGAGTATTTACATTTACTGTAACAACTAATCGAACAGAATTTTCACAACCAGTTACACTTGAAATAGCTCCATAATAAAGTCCTGAAGTCAAAGCTGTTGTTGGTGCTAATGGTGTTCCTCCACTTGGATTGCTGTACCAAACAACATTTGATTCATTAACCTGAATATTAGCAACTGTTGGTGCATTCAATGAACAGAAGTTTTGAGTTGCCGAATTTGTAGTTGGCGTTGCTGACGGATTATTAATTGTCACATTTACCTGCAGTCTCGTATTACTTTGACAGCCTGTCATCGGATTCAAGATAGCTCCATAATAAATCCCGTTTACTAAAGCTGTTGTCGGAGCTAATGCTGTTACTCCTGTTAATGTATCATACCAGACTACATTGGATTCATTCACCTGAATATTAGCTACAGTAGGAGAACTTGAAATACAGAAATCTTGTGTTGTATCCGTAGTCGTTGGTGTTAATGGATTAGTAACAGTTATCGTAACCTCTAATCTTACAGCACTTTCACAACCTGTTACCGGATCTAAAATAGCTCCAAAATAAGTTCCGTTTGCTAAAGTGGTTGTTGGCGCAATTGCTGTGGTGCTGGTCAATGAATCGTACCAAACCACATTGGACTGATCTACCTGAATATTGGCAACTGTCGGCGCATTCGCTAAACAGAAATCCTGTGTTGCATCTGCTGTTGTTGGTGTACCAGGATCGTTGATTGTAACAGTAACCTGTAATCTCACAGCGCTTTCACAATTGGTTACCGGATCTAAAATGGCTCCATAATAAATTCCGTTTGCCAAAGCTGCTGTTGGTGCAATTGCTGTCGTGCTGGTCAAGGAATCGTACCAAACCACATTGGATTCATTCACCTGAATAGTGGCAACTGTCGGTGCATTTACTAAACAGAAATCCTGTGTTGCATCTGCGGTAGTCGGTGTGCCCGGATCGTTGATTGTTACAGCAACCTGTAACCTAACTGCGCTTTCACAATTGGTTACCGGATCTAAAATGGCCCCAAAATAAGTTCCGGTTGTCAAAGCGGTTGTCGATGCAATAGCTGTCGTGCTGGTCAATGAATCGTACCAAACCACATTGGTTTCGTTTACCTGAATATTGGCAACTGTAGGCGCATTCGCTAAGCAGAAATCCTGCGTTGCATCTGCGGTAGTCGGTGTACCCGGATCGTTGATTGTAACGCCAACCTGTAATCTTACAGCACTTTCACAACCTGTTACCGGATCTAAAATGGCCCCAAAATAAGTTCCGTTTGCCAAAGCGGTTGTTGGTACAATAGCTGTTGTACTTGTCAATGAATTGTACCAAACCACATTGGACTGATCTACCTGAATATTGGCAACTGTCGGCGCATTCGCTAAACAGAAATCCTGTGTTGCATCTGCTGTTGTTGGTGTACCAGGATCGTTGATTGTAACAGTAACCTGTAATCTCACAGCGCTTTCACAATTGGTTACCGGATCTAAAATGGCTCCATAATAAATTCCGTTTGCCAAAGCTGCTGTTGGTGCAATTGCTGTCGTGCTGGTCAAGGAATCGTACCAAACCACATTGGACTGATTTACCTGAATATTGGCAACTGTCGGCGCATTCGCTAAGCAGAAATCCTGAGTTGCATCTGCGGTAGTCGGTGTACCCGGATCGTTGATTGTTACAGCAACCTGTAATCTTACAGCACTTTCACAATTGGTTACCGGATCTAAAATCGCTCCAAAATAGGTGCCGTTTGCTAAAGCGGTTGTCGGCGCAATGGCTGTTGTGCTGGTCAAGGAATCGTACCAAACCACATTGGTTTCGTTTACCTGAATATTGGCAACTGTCGGCGCATTCGCTAAACAGAAATCCTGTGTCGCATCTGCGGTAGTCGGTGTACCCGGGTCATTTATGGTAATGGTTACTGCCAGACGAACTGAACTTTCACAACCTGTTACCGGATCTAAAATGGCCCCAAAATAGGTGCCGTTTGCTAAAGCGGTTGTCGGCGCAATGGCTGTTGTGCTGGTCAAGGAATCGTACCAAACCACATTGGTTTCGTTTACCTGAATATTGGCAACTGTCGGCGCATTCGCTAAGCAGAAATCCTGTGTCGCATCTGCGGTAGTCGGTGTACCCGGATCGTTGATTGTTACAGCAACCTGTAATCTCATAGCGCTTTCACAACCTGTTACCGGATCTAAAATAGCTCCAAAATAAGTTCCGTTTGCTAAAGCGGTTGTTGAGGCAATTGCCGTGGTGCTGGTCAGTGAATCGTACCAAACCACATTGGTTTCGTTTACCTGAATATTGGCAACTGTCGGCGCATTCGCTAAACAGAAATCCTGTGTCGCATCTGCTGTTGTTGG
>NZ_JAADZW010000028.1 GCF_010645065.1 Flavobacterium fluviatile
CGAGTAGTACTAATAATCCGTAAGCTTATGTACACCCTTTTCCTCCCGTCCACAAGACGGGAGGAGAGAACTTTCTAGATCCTTACAGGATGACAGATACAATTTATATTCTTTATCTCAGTATGTTAAAATATTGGCTCGTCGAGCAGTAACTAGTAAAAAGTAACTAGTAAATGGTCTAAGGACTAATTGCTAAGCACTAAGTACTAATTACTAACAACCTTAAGGTGGTTATTGCGGCGGGGCTCACCTCTTCCCATTCCGAACAGAGAAGTTAAGCCCGCCTGCGCAGATGGTACTGCAGTCTTGTGGGAGAGTATGTCGTCGCCTTTCTTTGAAACCCTATTCCAAGTGAATAGGGTTTTTTGTTTTAAGTGAGGTACCTTAGCTCAGATGGTAGAGCAATGGACTGAAAATCCATGTGTCCCTGGTTCGATCCCTGGAGGTACCACAGCATGCTCGGATGGTGAAATTGGTAGACACGCTGGACTTAAAATCCAGTGGACAGCAATGTCCGTGCGGGTTCAAGTCCCGCTCTGAGTACTAAAGGCGCAATTGCTTAAATAAGTAATTGCGCTTTTTTTATTGACAGCATGAGCTGTTTAATCCCAATTCTATGGTCTATCCCAAAGCCGCGTTAGGGATGGAAGCGGCATCCTTTTGCGGCTGGCGTCTTCTCTTTTTACCCAAAACTTTCTGCCGCAAAAGATACAGCGGACAGCCCGCCCCCTAAGGGAAACGCCATAATTCTTTTTATGCTTCTTGTTAAATTATAGTAAACTTTGATTTTAAATATGAATTTAGAGCACCCTTTTTGATCTCTAATCTGTATTTTTGTTTTTTTTAATTTATAAGTTTACTATGAAAAAAAGTATTGTATTGTTAATGCAGTTTGTTATTTTAAACATAACAGCTCAACAACGTCCGAAGCTAATTGTAGGAATTGTAATTGATCAGATGAAAATGGAATATTTATATCGATTTTCAGATGATTTTTCTACAAATGGATTCAAAAGATTAATGAATAATGGATATACATTTCAAAATATGCATTATAATTATGTGCCTACCTATACAGCTCCGGGGCATGCATCAATTTATACAGGTACTACACCTTCAACTCATGGGATTGTGGGTAATGAGTGGTTTAGCAGGAATCTTGGGAAGCAAATATATTGTACAGATGACAATTCGGTAAAAACACTTGGTGACGGAACTGCAGAAGAAGGAGAAATGTCTCCAAAAAACTTACAAAGTACTACTATAACTGACGAAGTTAGAATGGCTACAAATTTTGAGGGGAAAGTGATTGGAATGAGCCTTAAGGACCGGGGCGCAATTTTGCCAGCAGGACATTTTGCTAATTGGGCATTTTGGTACAGCAAAACGGGATCTTTTATTTCAAGTACTTTTTATGGAGAAAAATTGCCCGAATGGGTCTCAGAATTTAATAATGAGAAAAATTATTTGAAATATATTAATAAGGGTTGGGATTTATACAAACCTGCCTCAATTTACAATGAAAGTCTTCCGGATGATAATCCTTATGAAGGGAAATTGTATGGCAGTTCTGCACCTGTTTTTCCATACGATTTGAAGACGATGTATGAAAAAAATGATGCAGGAATATTGAGATCTACCCCTTTCGGAAATGATTTATTAGCTGATTTTGCAAAAAAAGCCATTGAAAAAGAAGAGTTGGGAAAAGACAATATTACTGATTTTTTAACTGTTAGTTTTTCTTCTACAGATTACGTTGGTCATTTATTAGGTCCACGTTCGATGGAACTTCAGGATACTTATTTGAGATTAGACCAGACAATAGCCGACTTTTTAAGTTATCTGGATAAAACAGTGGGTAAAGACAATTATTTACTTTTTTTAACAGCCGATCATGCCGGTGCTGAAAATGTTACTTTTTTGAAAGACCGCAAATATGATGTTGATAACTATCCGTCAAAAGATTTTAGGAAGAGTTTACAGGATTTCTCAGTGAAAAAGTTTGGAGTTGATTTACTTTTGAATTATTCAAATTTTAATATTTTTTTTAATAAAGAAGTTATTAAGGATAAAGGTTTGGATTTAGTTAAAGTAAAACAAGCATTTAAAGAGTTTTTGATTTCACTTCCTCAGGTTAAAAAAGTATATACGGAAGAAGAGATTTTGGCTAATTGTGGAAATGATTATTATCTGGATTTTGTTGCCAAAGGATATGATGTTACTCAGGATGGTGATATGGTTTTAATAGGCAAACCAGGCGTTATTGAATATTTGCCAACTGGTACTTCACACGGAACGGCTTATATATATGATACTCACGTACCAGCAATCTTTTATGGATGGCATATTAAAAAAGGTGAATCTTATGATAAAAAAGCGATTACTGAAATTGCACCAACCATTTCTCAAAAAATAAAAGTTACTTTTCCTAATGGAACAGAAGCAAAAGTACTGCAGGAAGTGTTGGATGAAAAGTAATATCTTAGTGTTATTAACCTGTCTTTGAGGCAGGTTTTTTTATGTAAAAAAAATGCTTTTCTGTTGTTGAAAAGCATTTTAAGAGTGAGTCAGTAAGCACGTTTTATAGTAATAACTATTCTGTTAATACTATTTCTTCATTGAAAGGAAGATTCCATGCCTCGGCAACTCCTTTATAAAGTATTTTTCCATTGGAAATGTTTAGTCCTTTTTTTAACTCTTCATTTTCGTTACAAGCTTTTTCCCAGCCTTTGTTTGCTAATTGCAAAGCATATGGCAAAGTAGCATTCGTTAAAGCTAAAGTAGATGTATAAGGAACTGCTCCAGGCATATTAGCCACACAATAATGAACAATATCATCAATAATAAAAGTTGGATTTTCGTGTGTTGTTGGAGTACAGGTTTCTATACAACCACCCTGATCTACAGCAACATCAACTACTACAGTTCCGGGACGCATTAATTTAAGCATGTCTCTTGTTATCAAGTGTGGTGCTTTTGCTCCGGGAATTAAAACTGCTCCCACAATTAAGTCAGCATCTTTAATAGCTCTTGTGATATTATAATGGTTTGACATTTCAGTATTTACATTTGCAGGCATAATATCGTCTAATTGACGCAAACGAGGCAAACTTAAATCCATTATAGTAACCTGAGCACCTAAACCAGCAGCCATTTTTGCAGCCTGAGTTCCCACAATTCCGCCTCCTAATACTAATACTTTAGCAGGCGGCACACCTGGAACACCTCCTAAAAGAATTCCTCTTCCTTTTAATGGTTTTTCAAGATATTTTGCTCCTTGCTGAATCGCCATACGACCTGCCACTTCTGACATTGGAACTAATAAAGGCAAGCTTCGGTCTGTTTTTTCTACAGTTTCATAAGCTAAACACACAGCGCCTTTTTCGAGCATTGCGTGAGTTAATTCTTCTGAAGAGGCAAAGTGAAAATATGTAAAAAGCAATTGATCTTTTTTAATTAAAGGATATTCAGAGGCGATTGGCTCTTTTACTTTGATAATCATTTCTGCAATCGCATAAACCTCTTCAATAGAAGACAACATAGCTGCACCTGCATGTGCATATTCATCATCGCTGAAACCGCTTCCTAAACCGGCAGTAGACTGAACGTAAATTGTATGCCCGTGTTTTTTCATTTCAGAAACACCAGCGGGGGTCAAAGCTACCCGGTTTTCATTATTCTTAATTTCTTTTGGAACACCTATTATCATAATGTTATGTATTTTGTTTTTTTATGAAGTTATGTTACAAATGTATTAATAGAGAATATATTAATGATTATTCAGTCTTAAATAAGAAAATATTATTTTATTTTATACTTTTACAGAAAAATATTCTAAATTAATTCCCTTTTTTCCTTAAAAGAGAAAAAATGACTGATTTGATTTAATTACAGAAAATGTTATTGTATGGCTTTAGATGAAATTGATAAAAAAATCCTACGTCTTTTACAGGTGAATGCTCATTATACGCTAAAAGACATTGCAAACAAAATAAATTTGTCTTTAACACCGGTTCATGATCGAGTTAAACGCCTTGAAAAAGAAGGTGTTATAGAGAAGTATGTTTCAATTTTAAATAAGAAAAAACTAGGAAATAATCTAACTGTTTATTGTCAGGTAACTTTAACAAAACAGACATATGATACTTCTGAAGGTTTTAACCAGTCGATTTTAAATATGCCTGAAGTTGTAGAATGCAATTATGTTTCTGGAAATTTTGATTATATGCTTAAAATTATAATTCCGGACATGGAAAGCTATCATTATTTTCACCAGAAGAAATTATCAGTTTTGCCGGAAGTATCCTTAATTAATACTGTTTTTGTGATTTCTGAAGTAAAGAGTACAACGGTACTTCCTATTTAAAAATTAGTTTCTTTTTTTTTGTAAAAGAAAAAGCCATCTAGATCATGATGGCTTTTAGCATTTGTTGTTGTAAGTTGAAAAAAAAGTAGTTATTTCAGTTAGATTATAATTCTAAAGATTTCTCCATTTCGATTGATCATTTCAATTCGGACACTTTGACCTTCGTCTTTTTTATTTAAAAGCTTAGAAACTGTTTCTACATTCGTTGCTTTGATATTATCAATGCTTAAAATTATATTGCCCTGGAGCTCATTTTGATATTGCAACAGGTTTTCATTTGTAATGTTTTTGATTTTAACACCATAATCAATTTTGAATTTCTTTTTGTCTAAGGCATCAATATTTTCCAGTTCAATTCCTTTGAATTCTGTACTAAAAAACTCATTTTTACTTAGCGTTACTGAGGCTGTTTTAGATTTTCCTTCTCTGATATAAGTTACCTGTACAACATCATTAGGTCTTTTGGTATTGATATATCCGGAAAGATCTGCAAATGTCGAAATGTTTTGATTGTCTAATTTTACAATAATATCTCCTTTTGTAAGTCCGGCCTTTTGTGCTCCGGATTTAGGAGTAACTTTATTGATATAAAATCCCTGCGTTTCAGAAATACCTAATTCTTTAGAAGCATTACTGTTTAATTCGCCTCCTTCTACACCCAATATTCCTCTTTGTACATTCCCAAATTCCATTATATCTTCGACAATTTTGCGGGCATTGTTTGATGGAACTGCAAAAGAATATCCAACATAAGATCCGGTCATGGAAGAAATCATAGTATTAATCCCTATTAATTCTCCTCGGGTATTAACTAATGCCCCACCACTATTTCCAGGATTTACTGCGGCATCCGTCTGAATGAAGGATTGTATTCCGCTGGTGTCTAAATTTCTTGCTTTCGCCGAAACAATCCCTGCTGTAACAGTTGAAGTCAAGTTATAGGGATTTCCAACGGCCAAAACCCATTCTCCAACTTTTACACTGTCAGAATTTGCAAAAGCAGTGTAGGGCAACTTTTCGCTAGCATCAATTTTCAATAAAGCAATATCCATTTTGGAGTCTGTACCAATTAATTTTGCTTTGTATGACTTTTTATTGTTTAATGTAATTTCTATTTCGGTTGCATCCTTAATAACATGATTGTTGGTTACAATATAGCCGTCTTCAGAAATAATGACTCCCGATCCGGTTCCAACCTGTTCTTGTTGCTGTTGTCCTCCATAGCCATAGAAAAACTCCAGCATAGGATTGCTTACTGTTCTTCTTGAAACATTTTTGACGTGAACAACAGTATGAATTGTTTTATCAGCAGCTTCAGTAAAATCTACTGCCTCAGCAGCAAGACCGACATTTCTGCCAAATGAATGAGGGGCAAGAGTAACAACAGGATTTTCTCTTCCCAATAAAGAATTGCTGCCGTCAAATAATAATTTGTAAGCACCAAGAGTAGTAGCACCACTCAACAATGCCACTAAAAATAAGCTTGAAAATCTTTTCATAATTAGGATTTATGTTTAAGTTACTAACGTAAAATTAAATCAAAAATTTATTTTGAAAAACGGTTTAACGCTCTTTAACATTGATTAACATTTCATTAATTAATAGTTCGTACTTTTGTAGTTCTAACAACTAAAAAATGCAAATAGAATTTTATAAATATCAGGGTACCGGAAACGATTTTGTAATGATTGATAACCGTTCAGAATTTTTTCCCAAAAAGGATGTAAGACTTATTGAGCGATTATGCGACAGACGTTTCGGAATTGGTGCTGACGGCCTTATTTTATTGGAAAATGATGCTGAAACAGATTTCAGAATGGTATATTATAACTCTGATGGAAACGAAAGTTCGATGTGTGGCAACGGTGGGCGTTGTCTAGTGGCCTTTGCTAATCAATTAGGTGTGATCGAAAATAAAACCACATTTATAGCTACAGACGGTTTGCATCATGCAACTGTAAATAATGATTCAATTGTTTCATTGCAGATGATTGATGTGGATGAAGTTCAAAAGAAAGATTCCTATACTTTTTTGAATACCGGCTCGCCTCATCATGTACAAATTGTTGATGATCTGGAACATTATAATGTAAAAGAAAACGGAGCAGCCATTCGCTATGGAGAATTGTACGGACAAAAAGGAAGCAACATCAATTTTGTCAAAAAAATAAACGATTCTGAATTTTCACTTCGTACTTATGAAAGAGGTGTTGAAGATGAAACCTTAGCCTGTGGCACTGGTGCTACAGCTGTAGCAATCGCCATGAATGCAACAGGACAAACAGATAAAACTTCGATTGATATAAATGTTGAAGGAGGAAAATTAGCCGTTTCTTTTGATAAGTTAGGAGAACATTTTACGAATGTTTTTTTAATTGGTCCTGCACAATTTGTGTTTAAGGGAACAATAGAGATTTAATATTCAGTAAATCTACAGTCAATAATGATAACTCTTAAAGGCGAAAATATTTACCTGCGTGCATTAGAACCTAATGATTTGGAGTTTGTGTATGTAATGGAAAACGACCAGAATATTTGGGAAGTCAGCAATACAAACACACCTTATAGCCGTTATTTAATCCGGCAATATCTTGAAAACGCCCATCAGGACATTTATGAGGCGAAACAATTGCGCCTGGCTATTTGTCTGGATCAAGATTTTCCGGCGATTGGACTGATTGATTTATTTGATTTTGATCCTAAAAACAACAGGGCAGGAGTAGGTATTGTAATTCAAAATAAGGAAAACAGAAATCAAAATATTGGTTCTGAGGCTGTAGAGTTGTTAATTAAATATGCTTTTTACAATTTAAATCTGCATCAATTATATGCAAATATTGGTGTAGGAAATGTAGCAAGTATAGCTCTTTTTACTAAATTTGGCTTTGAACAAACAGGAATAAAAAAAGATTGGATTTTGCTAAATGGACACTATGAGGACGAGGCAATTTTTCAGTTAATTAACAAACAAATTTAAATTTTAGACTTTGAAATTAAAAAAGATTATCACAATAGTTGCCGTAGTTGTTATTTCAGTTTTAATGATTTACGGATTTATTCTAATTAGCAAAATTTTTAGTGCCAATACAAAATTTGAAGAAAAAGAGCTTTACGTATATGTTCCCACTGATGCTACTTATGCAGATGTTAAAAAAATACTAGAGCCCTATATTAAGAATTTCGACAACTTTGAGATGGTTGCCAACAAACGCAGCTATACTGAAAATGTAAAATCTGGTCGTTTTTTACTAAAAAAAGATATGAACAATATTGATTTGGTTCGTGCAATGCGATCTAATGTTCCGGTTAAGCTGGCTTTTAACAATCAGGAGCGATTAGAGAATTTTGCCGGAAGAATTGGTTCTCAAATAGAAGCTGATAGTTTATCACTTTTGAAAGCTATTAAAGATTCTGTTTTCCTGAGGCAAAATGGTTTTAATGAGCAGAATGTTTTCGCTATGTTTATTCCGAATACTTATGAAGTATATTGGAATACTTCGGCAGTGAAATTCCGTGATAAAATGATTAAGGAATACCATAACTTTTGGACTTCAGAAAGAATTGAAAAAGCAAAAAAACAAGGTTTAACGCCTGTTCAGGCTACAATTTTAGCTTCTATTGTACATAAAGAATCAGTTAAAAAGGATGAAAGACCTCGTATCGCCGGAGTTTATCTAAACAGATTACGTTTAGAAATGCCTTTACAAGCAGATCCAACAGTGATATATGCCTTAAAATTGCGTGACAATAATTTTGATCAGGTTATAAAAAGGGTTTTTTATAATGACTTGATTATGAGATCTCCTTACAACACTTATGTGAATATCGGACTTCCTCCGGGACCAATTGCAATGCCTGATATTACGGCTGTTGAAGCGGTTTTAAATCCTGAAAAACACGATTATATTTATTTTTGTGCCAGTACAGATCGTTTTGGTTATCATGAATTTGCTTCAAGTTATGAACAGCACACCATTAATGCAAAAAAATATTCAGACTGGATTGCCGGTCAGGGCGTAACAAGATAACTTTGAGTTTTAAAATTTCCTTCTTATTATCGATTTTGTTTTTGGGTTTTCAATCTGCGGAAGCCCAGAATAAAATCGATAATTTTTTTAAGCCTTCAGATACTTTAAATAAAAAGAGACAAAATACAGTTATTATAACCGAAGTCGCTTTGGCTTCGGCAACTTTAATTGGATTAAATCAGATTTGGTATGCCGATTATCCAAGATCTAATTTTCATTTTATAAATGATAATGATGAATGGCTTCAAATGGATAAAGTTGGGCATTTTTATTCAGCATATCAATTAGGAAGATTTGGTGCTGAAGCACTGAACTGGAGTGGTGCGAGTAAAAAGCATCAGTTAATTTACGGGGCTGGTATAGGGTTTGCATTTCTCACTGCTGTTGAAGTTTTAGACGGATATTCTGCAGAATGGGGTGCATCACCAGCTGATATATTTGCTAATGCTACCGGAACTGCTTTATATGTTTCACAGGAATTGCTTTGGAAAGAACAGCGAATCAAGCCTAAATTTTCCTTTCATACTACTCGATATGCAAATCAAAATCCGGATAAGCTCGGAAAATCGCTGAATGAGCAGATTTTAAAAGATTATAACGGACAAACTTATTGGCTTTCTGTAAACCTGCATTCTTTTGCTAAAGAAACAAAAATTCCGAAATGGCTAAATGTAGCTTTTGGATATGGAGGAGAATCGATGTTATCCGGAAATCATAATACTGAATTTCCTGATTTTGGCCAAAACCCAGATAATTTTCGTCAGATTTATCTTAGTTTTGATTTAGATTTAGCTAAAATTAATATAAAATCACACTTTTTTAAAACACTTTTTTCTGTTTTAAACACAATAAAAATTCCGGCTCCAACTCTCGAATATACCGCCAATAAAGGGTTTAAAGGATATTTGATCTATTTTTAAAATTGCTAATTTGTTGATTATCAGTATTTTTTTTAATTCATTACCTTTGCGCCGTAGAAATTTCAAAAAGGTGACAGCGTTTTGAAGAAAAACAATTTATGATAAAGAAATGGTATTATTACAGTAGTTTAATCATTATTATTACATTTTTAACTTTGGGTTTTAAACCCTTTAATCTGGAAACCAAACCCTGGTTTTATGCAGAAAAAACAGATGGATCAGCATACATATTTCCATCTCAGGACAAGGATGACTATCCTTCCTCAACCAATTTAAAAACTCCCTTTACCGGAAAACGTCTTATTGGCTTTAAAGAAGCAGTAGCTTTTAAAGAATCCCAGGGAAAATACCGAAAAGTAAATTCCATTGGTTACATGGGAAAATACCAATTTGGTTCTAAGACTTTGAGAGCTGTAGGTGTTCACAACGACAAAGCTTTTTTGAAAGATCCTGCTTTACAGGAAAAAGCATTTATTGCATTATTGTCAAAAAACAAATGGATTCTGCGCAGAGAAATCGAAAAGTATGAAGGAAAGATTATTAATGGGATTGAGATCACCGAATCCGGAATTTTAGCAGCAGCCCATTTAGGAGGCGCAGGTTCAGTAAAAAACTTTTTTAAAAACAAAGGAAACAGGCGTTTTAGGGATGCTTACGGCACTTCATTAAGAAGTTATATGAAAGCCTTTGGAGGTTATGACCTGTCTTATATTGAAGCAGATAGTAACGCAACAATTAACGATTAAAAGTTACGTCAAAAATGAAATCCCGAATAATCGGGATTTTTTATGTTTTTAATCAATTAGAATTTCAAGAATTTTGATAGCGGCTTCACTTATTTTAGTTCCAGGACCAAAAATTGCAACTACACCCGCATCAAACAAGTATTGATAATCCTGTGCCGGAATTACACCTCCGACAATTACCATAATGTCATCCCTGCCAAGTGTCTTAAGTTCGTCAATCACTTGTGGAACCAATGTTTTATGACCTGCAGCCAGTGATGAAATGCCTAAAACATGAACGTCATTTTCAACAGCCTGTTTTGCCGCTTCTGAAGGAGTTTGAAATAAAGGGCCAATATCAACATCAAAGCCTGCATCAGCATAGCCAGTTGCTACTACTTTTGCACCACGGTCATGCCCATCCTGTCCCATTTTAGCAATCATGATTCTAGGACGCCTTCCTTCCTGCTTCGCAAAAGCATTAGCAAGCTGCTTTGCTTTTTCAAAATTTTCGTCGTTTTTAATTGCTGCACTATACACGCCACTAACAGATTTAATTTGTGCTTTGAACCTGCCAAAAACACTTTCGAGAGCATTACTGATTTCACCTAAAGTAGCTCTGTTTCTCGCAGCTTCAATAGAAATTTCCAGTAAATTTCCCTGACCGGTTTTAGCACAATGAATTAATTTTTCGAGTGATTGGTTTACTTTTTCCGTATTTCGGGTTGTTTTTATTTTTTCAAGCCTTTCAATTTGCTGCCTTCGGACAGTTTGATTGTCAATGTCTAAAATATTTAAAGGATCTTCTTTTTCTAATTTAAATTTATTTACACCTACAATAATATCCTGTCCGCTGTCTATTCTCGCTTGTTTTCTTGCAGCTGCCTCTTCAATTCTAAGTTTTGGGACTCCGGTTTCAATGGCTTTCGTCATGCCTCCTAATGCTTCTACTTCTTCAATAAGTTTCCAGGTTTTCTCTACCATTTCATTGGTAAGGCTTTCCACATAATAACTTCCTGCCCACGGATCTACCGTTTTGGTAATTTTGGTTTCTTCCTGTAAAAAAATCTGCGTGTTGCGTGCAATCCTTGCAGAAAAGTCCGTTGGCAAAGCAATTGCTTCATCCAGCGCATTAGTATGTAATGATTGGGTTCCTCCAAAAGCAGCTGCTGCGGCTTCTATGCAAGTTCGGGTTACATTGTTAAAAGGATCCTGTTGCGTCAAACTCCAGCCGCTTGTCTGGCAGTGTGTTCTTAAAATTAATGATTTATCACTTTTTGGATTAAACTGTTTTACCAGTTTTGCCCAAATCATTCTTCCGGCTCTCATTTTGGCAATTTCCATAAAATGGTTCATGCCAATAGCCCAGAAAAATGATAGTCTTGGGGCAAATTCATCAATGGTCATGCCCGTTGATAATCCGGTTCTGATATATTCCAGCCCATCTGCCAGTGTATAAGCCAGCTCGATATGAGCCGTTGCGCCCCCTTCCTGCATGTGATATCCGGAAATGGAAATAGAATTGAATTTTGGCATTTTTTTGCTAGTGAATTCAAAAATATCGGCAATAATTTTCATCGAAGGTCTGGGCGGATAGATGTAGGTATTCCGAACCATAAACTCTTTTAAAATGTCGTTTTGTATGGTGCCAGAAAGTTTTTCAGTTGCAACTCCCTGTTCTTCTGCAGCAACGATATAAAAAGCCATGATAGGTAAAACAGCGCCATTCATGGTCATGGATACCGACATTTCATCTAATGGAATCTGGTCAAAAAGTACTTTCATGTCTTCAACAGAGTCAATAGCAACACCAGCTTTTCCAACATCTCCCATAACTCTTTCATGATCCGAGTCGTAGCCGCGATGTGTTGGCAAATCAAATGCGACAGATAGGCCTTTTTGGCCGGATGCTAAATTTCGTCTGTAAAAAGCATTGCTTTCTTCTGCAGTCGAAAATCCTGCATATTGTCTGATAGTCCATGGTTTTTGTACATACATAGTTGTATACGGACCTCGCAGATATGGTGTAAAACCTGCCCCAAAATCTAAAAAGTCTAATTCCTCAATATCTTTTTCAGAATAACTTTTTTTGATTTGGATTCCTTCTGCTGTGGTAAATGTATCAGTTAAAGATTCTGACTCATGCAATGGTTCGCCTGATTCTTCACTGTTAACTTTTAATTTAATATGTTTAAAGTCTTTTCTCAAGGTGTAAAGTAAAGTTTAAAATAGGTTTAATTCACTATTCCATGATGTATGAAAAATAGATTTTATTACAATGCAATTTTCATAAATCGAATAATGTATAGCATATGGAAAAGTTTTAAAGAATATGATTCTTACATTGTCATATTTTTATTTGAAATAAAAATGGATCTTTTTTAATTACGGCTCTTATTGCTTCCATAATTATTTAATTTTATCAATATGAGTTGTTAGGAATTAGTCTTTTTCAAGTTCTAAACGTTCTTGTTCCAATTTCTCTGCTAATCTTTTTTCAATTATCGGTGTAATTAATGTTTTTCTCGGTTTTATTTTTACAAAAGGAAACAGTTCCAAATCATGTTTCATTTTATCTTCAGGGTTTGGATATTTATTGGTGCCTAATAAAACTTCTTTTTGAGCATCGAATAATTCCTGTTCTTTATTGGCGCTTTCCTGAATTTTCTTTTTGATGGTCCCGTCATTCAAAAGTTTCAAAAAACCTCCGTTGGCTTCAATATCTTTAAATAGAGCAAGACTTTTTTCGGCAAGCTGAATGGTTAAGCTCTCAATATAATAACTGCCATCAGCAGGGTTGTCCACTTTGTCGAAGTAACTTTCGTGTTTTAAAATCAGTAATTGATTTCTGGCAAGACGGTCGCCAAATTCATTGTCTTTATGATACAAGGAATCATAAGGCAAATTGGCAACTGCATCAGCGCCTCCTAATATTGCCGACATGCATTCTGTGGTGGTCCGAAGCATGTTGACGTTATAATCGTAAATCGTTTTATTGCGTTTCGTTGGTGTAACCAGTAAATGACATTCTAAATCAGGATTGTATTCGGCAGCAATCAAATTGAAAAGCATTTTCAGGGCACGGAGTTTTGCAATTTCAAAGAAATAATTCGTTCCTGTAGAAATATGAAAAACAATGGGTTTTGTTGTGTTTGGAAAACGATTCAAATATTCATTTGCGTGTGCCAGGCTATAAGCGATTTGCTGAGTGATATTGGCTCCGGCATTTTGGTACAATCCTAAATCGACGCTCAATAAAGAAAGATTTGTCGTTGCTTTCGAAATATTTTCAAGAGTTTCAAAGTTGTTTTTGTCAGATGTCACAAACCAGTTTCCTTCTCTGGCTAAATGACCAATTGGATCAAAATTGCAATAAAAAATCGCTTTTTTTTGAATAGAAATAGTATCCAGTTTTTTTACGAAATCGATTGAAATGAAATTTAAATTAAAGTAAACGATTCGGTTTTCTAAAGGAAGATTTTCTAATAATTCTTGAACATCGATTGTTTCGTTTTGAATTGTAAAGCGTAAACTTTCAGCTCCTCTTTCAAGAGTGTTTAAAGCTCTTTGTATCGATTTTTCAATATCGTAAACGAAAATGTTCTGGCAGATTTTAAAATTTGAAGCCTGTGTTTTTACCGAAGCAGTTTTGAAATCTTCTTCGTAATGATAAAATGGCTTTACCTGTATGTCTTCAGGAGAATTCCAGATTACGTTTTTGTTGTAATCGGCCCCATCCAGTTCAAACTGAATTTTTTGTTTCCACTGTTTGGATGAAATCGGACTAAAATCGTCGAATAGGGTAGTAGCCATTGGGTGTTTTTCTAGTTATTCTTTTTCCTGAATCGTGTCGCCTTCAAATTTGATAATGTATATGTCTTCGCTGTCTTTTTTCATGAAGTACTTCTCGCGGGCATATTTTTCTATCTGTTCAGGATTTTTGAGTTGTTTGATTTGTTCCTGATCTTTTTTTATTTCTTCCTGATAATAGGTTTTATTGTCTTCAAGCTCATGAATCTGATTGTTTAAAAACCGGTGGTCGAAATAGGAATAATTGTCTAAAAACAGCATCCATACTATAAAAAAAAGCAAAACCCAAACATATTTATTGCTTAAGAATTTGAACCAGGATTTATCTTTGTACGGATTTTTCATTTGAGTTTTATCTTTTAGCCCCGATAGAGCCGATATCCTTTTTATGTTTTTCTGCCATAAAAAGATAAAGGCGAAAGCGGGAACAGCTCCTTATTTTTATGGAATAAATTTACAATAAAAATTATGAAATTCGCTGATTAATTACGGCACGAACTACATCAATTGCTACGGTATTGTATTTGTCATTCGGAATTATAATATCAGCAAATGCTTTTGAGGGCTCGATAAATTGCTCATGCATAGGTTTTAAGGTGTTTTGATAGCGTGTCAAAACCTCGTCGATATCGCGTCCTCGTTCAGAAATATCTCTTTTTAAACGACGGACTAATCTTTCATCTGAATCGGCATGAACATAAATTTTAATATCAAAAAGCTCTCGTAATTCGGGATTTGTTAAAATCAGGATACCTTCAACAATCATTACTTTTCTTGGATGTGTTGTAACGGTGTCGTCAGTTCTGTTGTGCTGAATAAAAGAATAAACCGGCTGATCAATCGTTTCACCAGCCTTTAAAGCTTTGAGATGTTTTTCTAATAACTCAAAATCAATAGATCTTGGATGATCAAAATTGATTAAGGCCCTTTCATCATAAGACAAATTATGGGTTTCTTTATAGTACGAATCCTGAGAAATTACACCTACTTCTGTGTGCGGTAATTCGTTCATAATTTGGTGTACTACAGTTGTTTTTCCACTTCCTGTTCCCCCTGCAATTCCGATAATGAGCATAAAATTTGATGTTATAATTTGTTTGGCAAAAATAATAATTAAACTGAATGGCTAAACATTTAAACTATAAAACAGAACGATTTTAAACCATATAAGTTATATAAGTTCATTTAAAAACGCCGCACAAAACTTATAATCTCTTATATGACTTATATGGTTTAAAAACAAAAAAAATCCCGAAAGTAAAACCTTCGGGATTTGGTGCAATCAGTATAGTTTTAATAAAATATTCTGAATTTAGTAAGCACTTGTAATTATTTATTCTTTTTTGCTTTTATCATCATTTCAAGCTGATCCCAGAGCTCTTCGGGAATTGCTTCTAATAAGTTAAATTGTCCTGAGCCTTTCAGCCATTCACCACCGTCAATTGTAATAACTTCTCCGTTTACATAAGCTGAAAAATCTGAGACCAAATAGGCAGCCAGATTTGCCAGCTCCTGATGATCGCCAACACGTTTTAAAGGTACTTTTTTGGCCATATCAAATTTCTCTGCCAAATCTCCCGGTAACAATCTGTCCCATGCGCCCTTAGTCGGGAAAGGTCCAGGTGCAATCGCATTAGAACGGATTCCGTATTTTGCCCATTCTACAGCCAGACTTCTGGTCATAGCCAAAACTCCTGCTTTTGCTGTAGCACTTGGCACAACATAAGCAGATCCTGTCCAGGCATAAGTGGTTACAATATTCAAAATCGTTGCAGCTGTTTGTTTGCTGTCAATCCAGTGTTTTCCAAAAGCCAAAGTACAGTTTTTGGAGCCTTTTAGTACGATATCTATAACGGTATCAAATGCATTGGCAGATAAGCGTTCGGTTGGAGAAATAAAATTTCCGGCTGCGTTATTTAAAAGAACATCTACTTTTCCAAAAGTTTTTAGAACTTCCTGAAGCATATTCTCAACTTCTTCATAATGGCGAACATCACACTGAAGCGGTAAACATTTTCCACCGGTTTCATTTTCTAATTCGGTAGCAGTGGTTTTTAGCTTTTCTAAATCCCTGGAAGTAATCGCTACCTGAGCTCCTAATTCTAAAAAATATTTGGTCATTGCTTTTCCTAAGCCGCTTCCGCCGCCTGTAACTACAATGACTTTTCCTTTTAAAGCATCGTCTCGTAACATTTTATCTTTATAGCTCATACTTTTTTTATTTTGCAAAATTAATTAATTTAAATAGGATGCATGCATAATATTGTTATAAATTTTTGAAAAACTTTATATTAGGCATATTTTTTTTGCTGCTGATTCGAGTGTGAAGTTGTCTTTCGCGAAACAAAAACGTATTAATTTTTGATCTTTATGATCCGAATAGAAGGTTGATATTGGAATTGCGGCTACACCATGATCTGTGATGAGTTTTTTACAGAAAGTAACATCATCGTCATTTGAAATTGAAGCATAGGAGACAACCTGAAAATAAGTCCCTTCGCATGGATTTAGCTCAAATCGGCTGTTTTGAAGCAGTTTTTGAAAATAATCCCGTTTTTCCTGATAGAATTTTCCAAGTAAATTAACATCGGCAACATCTAAATATTCACTTATTGCAACTTGAGAAATGCTGTTAACGCTAAAAACCAAAAACTGATGTACTTTTTTGATTTCCTTCATCAAATGCTCGGGAGCAATAGTGTATCCAATTTTCCATCCGGTAATATGAAATGATTTTCCGAAAGAAGAAACCATGACACATCGGTCTAAAATAAAGCTTTTGGTATGTGCTGAGATATGTTTTTCCTCGAAAGTGATGTATTCATAAACTTCATCGGATAAAATAATTATGTCAGGATATTTTTCAAGAAGATTTTTTAGTTGAACAAAGTCTGCTTCAGTTAGAATTTTACCTGTTGGATTATGCGGATTATTTATAATCATCATTCTGCTTTTTGCAGAACAGGCTTTTGCTATCGTTTCCCAATTTGGAGTATAATCATCATTTAGCGCTACCCGCACAGGTTTGGCTTTGCAAAGTAAAACTGGCGATTCATAAGAATCGTAGCTTGGATCCAGAATAATGACTTCATCGTTTTCTTTTACTAAAGCCAGAATGGTTGTAAAAATTCCCTGAGTTGCTCCAGTGGTAACCAGAAGTTCTGTATCAGGATTTATAATCCTGTTATACGAACTCAGAACTAATTTTGCAATCTTATTCATTAATGGCGGATAGCCAGCCATTGGTGTGTATTGGTGTACATTTTCCTTTGCCAGTCTCGCTATGATGTCTGTCAGTCTTTCATCTACAGGGAAATTTGGGAATCCCTGAGAAAGATTTATTGCATTATATTCGGCAGCCATTTTTGACATTACCGTAAAGATGCTTGTGGTGACGTTTGGGAGTTTACTCATGGTAAAGTTTGATTGAAAAAAAACTTATGAGTTACAAGATAAGATAATTTTATCATTACATTTTATGAATAATAAAAATCGCAGGCCGTTTATCAAGATCAATTTTTAATTTTTTCCACTCAGAAATTTTCATGGTTTTAATAAATTCTGTTGGTAAAGTAATATCAGCTGCTATACAAAGATGAGTTGCAGGACTTAAAATCTGCAAAAGATCTTCAATTAATTTGTTGTTTCTGTAAGGAGTTTCTATAAATAACTGTGATTGATTTTTGTCATAAGATAATTTCTCAAAATGACGAATTGCCGATTTTTTTTCGTCTTTATCAATGGGTAAATAACCATTAAATGTAAAACTCTGACCATTCATTCCGGAAGCCATCATAGCTAATAGGATAGAAGAAGGGCCAACCAGAGGAACAACCTGAATCCCTTTTTCATGTGCCAGTTTTACGATAGCAGCACCTGGATCAGCAACTCCGGGACAGCCCGCTTCGCTCATTAAACCCATGTTTTTTCCTTCTAATAAAGGCTTTATAAAGTCTAAATGTTCGCTCGTTTCAGTTCGTTTGTTAAGTGTAAAAAGAACTAGTTCCGATTGTTTTTTCTCCGGTAAAACTGCTTTTATGGATTTACGAGCTGTTTTTTCGTTTTCAACAATATAATAATCTATAAGTTCAATACTTCTTTTTACAGTTTGCGGTAAAACATCCATTGGGTCACTTTCGCCCATAGTAGTTGGGATTAAATATAATTTTCCTGGAAGTTTCATATGTTTGGTATAGATTATAAAATGAAATACTTTTTCAATTATTGATTATATCAGGTAATTGAAAAAGTAATTAAGAATGTTTTTCGATAAGTTTTTTAGCGATTATTTCGGCGACTTCATCCAGCATTTGATAGACATTGTCAAATCCGTTAACGGCTCCGTAATAAGGATCGGGAACGTCAACATTTTCATCCGGAAATAATTCATTTAAAATCAGTTTGACTTTGCTCTTATGTTCAGGGGTTTTGGCAAGGTGTATGATATCTCTGTAATTCGAATTATCCATCACGTAGATATAATCAAATTCATCAAAATCAGAAGTTTTGAATTGTCTTCCTTTTTGGCCATCAATACACAAACCATTTTTTTGAGCAACAGCAATCGAACGTTTATCAGGCGCATGACCAACATGCCAGGAACCTGTTCCTGCAGAATCAACTATAAAATTTTCTTTTGGCAATTTGGACGCTAAAATACCTTCGGCTAAAGGTGATCTGCAGATGTTTCCCAAACAAACCATTAAGATTTTTACTGGCATGATGCGCGTTTATAGCGTTAATTTTTTGTTGATATCTTCGACAAATTTTTTGAATTGTTTGTCTGTGGAAACTAAGTTGTCAACAGTTTTACAAGCGTGTAATACCGTAGCGTGATCGCGATCTCCAATTTGAGAACCAATGTTCGCTAAAGAAGCTTTTGTGAATTTCTTTGCAAAGAACATAGCTAATTGTCTCGCCTGAACCACATGTCTTTTTCTTGTTTTTGACTGAAGGGTTTCAATATCCAACTGAAAATAATCAGACACGATTTTTTGTATATAATCAATAGAGATTTCTCTCTTTACATTCTTAACAAATTTCTCTACAACGCTTTTAGCTAACTCAATTGTTACCTCTTTTTTATTGAAAGAAGACTGAGCAATTAATGAAATAATAGCCCCTTCGAGTTCCCTGACATTAGTTTTGATGTTACGGGCAACGTATTCAATAATGTCTTCCGGCATTTCGACACCGTCACGATACAAAATATTTTTTAATATCGAAATACGGGTTTCATAATCCGGCTGATGCAGTTCTGCAGACAATCCCCATTTGAAACGGGACAATAAACGCTGTTCGATATCCTGCATGTCAACAGGAGCTTTGTCTGAAGTTAAAATTACCTGTTTTCCGTTTTGGTGTAAGTAATTGAAAATATGGAAAAATACATCCTGAGTTCCTGATTTCCCGGACAAAAACTGAACGTCGTCAATAATTAGAACGTCGATTAACTGATAAAAGTGAATAAAATCATTGCGATTGTTCTTTTTTACAGAATCAATATATTGTTGCGTGAAAATTTCGGCAGAAATATATAAAACCGTCTTTTCAGGGTATTTGTCTTTTACTTCAACACCAATAGCATGTGCAAGGTGTGTTTTTCCTAAACCAACCCCTCCAAAAATCAATAACGGGTTAAATGAGGTTCCTCCAGGTTTGTTGGCAACTGCCATACCTGCAGAACGTGCAAGACGGTTTGAATCTCCTTCCAGAAAATTATCAAAACTGTAGTTTGCATTTAACTGAGACTCAATTTTTAAATTTCTGATTCCGGGAATTACAAACGGATTTTTAAGTTCAGGATTTAAGTTTTTAAACGGTGCATCAACCTCTTGCGGTTTCATTGGAACTCTATTGGAACTAGGCAACTGTTCGGTAAACGGTTGTTTATTTCCATAAGTGTTCTCCATTTTGATTTTATAGAGTAACTTTGCATTTTTTCCCAGTTCTTTGGTAAGCGCAACTTTCAATAATTTTACGTAATGTTCTTCGAGCCATTCGTAGAAAAATTTACTTGGAACCTGAATATATAACGCATTGTCGGTTAGCTCAACTGATTTGATTGGTTCAAACCAGGTTTTGTATGCCTGATCTTGAATATTGTCTTTTATAAAGGACAAACAGTTTTCCCATACCGATTGAGCAGTTTTAGTCATAAATTCAGATAAATTTTTATATTATTGATAAAGATTCTCCTAACAAAAGGGAGCAATTTTATTCCGTATTTCGGGATAACAAATATGTGAACAAATTTCTGTAAAAAAAAATATTTTGCTCTCTAATTTTATAAAATAATGTCGTAAGGAGGCTTTTGAAAATTAATTTTTTTTAATATATAAATAATGAAAAATCATCAAACTCAGGTACGTGTTCGTTACTCTGAAACGGATCAAATGGGGGTCGTATATCATGGAAATTATGTGCCGTATTTTGAGATAGGTCGTGTTGAATGGCTTAGAAATAAAGGGATTTCATATAAAAGCATGGAAGAAAGCGGAATTGGATTACCTATTGTTTCGATGCAGATCAATTACAAAAAATCCGCTCGGTATGATGAGCTTTTGACAATTCATACTACTTTCAAAAGTCAGTCTTCAGTCAAGATTGAATTTGACTGTGCAATCTATAATGAGGAGAATGAGTTATTAACAACTGCCGTGTTTATTTTAGTTTTTATTTCGTTAAAAACAGGCCGCCCAACTGCTCCACCGGATTATATTTTAGAATTATTTAAAACGCTTGAATAATTGTTAAAATGACATGTGTTTTTATGTCAATTTACATAATTTTAATATCGATTTCAAACATTAAATCAAAAGTGCTGAATATCGATTCAGCATTTTTTTTTCGTGTTTTGGTAATGATTTTGCCAATTGGAAGACCGGAAGTTTCATCAATTTCCATTTCCTGAGAATTTATTTCAAGCTTTTTCTCCTTAATTACCCGCATGACCCTGTTCATGTTTTTATAATCAAAAGAAATTAAAAAGTGTACATCAATAGTTTTTTCGATAATTTCTGAAGCTTCAAGTGTCATTTGCGCTGTAGTTTTATAAGCAGCTATTAATCCGCCAACACCTAATTTTATTCCTCCAAAAATTCGAACGACAACTACCAGAACGTTGGTTAAACCGAAAGATTGTATTTGTCCGTAAATTGGTGCTCCGGCTGTGTTGTTAGGTTCTCCGTCATCATTTGCCCGATAAGAAATTTTGGGAGCAGTACCAATTTGGTACGCATAACAATAATGTACGGCATGCGGATGCAGCTTTTTTAAGCTTTCAATAATAGGTTTCACCCCGTCTTCATTTTCAATGGGAAAAGCATAGCCGAAGAATTTGCTTCCTTTTTCCTTAAAAAGCACTTCTTCAGATTCAAAAGCTATGGTTTGATACGTGTCGTTGTATTCCAAAAGTGAATTCTAAAGTATTTGTTTTTCAAATAAATCCACAACATCTTCCTTGCCGACTTGTAAATTCCATACATGAAGGCCTAAGGCGGCAGCGGCATCTGTATTTTCCTTTTTGTCATCAATAAACAAAGTTCGTTTTGGTGATAATTCGTGTTTGTTGATAATATACTGGTAAGCTTCCGGATTTGGTTTTCTTTTTCCTATTTCAAATGAAAAATACACTTTTTCAAAACATTGATAAAAATCCCTGTAAAATGATATGCCGCTTTTGTTTTCGAAAGTTTCAATGTGAATTGAATCGGTGTTGCTTAATAGAAATAAGCGATATTTTTTTGAAAGCATTTGCAGGAATTCTAATCTGTATAAAGGGAAATCTGCCAGAACGGCATTCCAGGCTTCCAGAATTTCTTCAATTGTAGCATTTGGGAGCTGTTCCTGAAAACCTGCTAAAAAATCATCATGCGAAATATCTCCGGTTTCAAACAGCAGATTCAACCGGTCAAATTCTGAATTCCATTCGGTCATTCCTAACTTCTGTAATCCTGAAATAGTGGCTTCTTTATTTAAATTGATAAAAATGTCTCCAAAGTCAAAAATTATTGTATCAATCATGATTTCTAACGTATATTAATTCGTCGTTCTGAATGTAAGTTTTGGTTGTATTTTTCTTTTGGATAACCGGGGCTTCTATTCCTTTGTCAAAAGTGGTCTTTCCTGTAAAAATACGAGCTTCATCCCAAATATCCTGGTCGATGAAAGCCTGTAAAGTTTTTGAACCGCCTTCTATAATAACCGACTGGATCTGATTTTGATACAAAACAGCCAAAATTTGCGGTATAATAGTTTGATTAAAATCTATTACTATAAAGGTAGTGTTTTCTGTTGAAAGATTGGTTTCAGATTTGGTGAAAACCAGGGTTTTAGTGCTGTTGTCAAAAATAAAGCTGTCTTTTGGAATTCGGTTGTTTTGGTCCAAAATTATTCTCAAAGGATTGTTTCCTGACCAGTCTCTGGTGTTTAATTTTGGATTATCATCAATTACAGTTTGTGTACCCACTAAGATTGCCTGTTCTTCACTTCTCCATTTATGAACCAATTGTCTGGAGTAAGGATTAGTTATCCAGACAGGATGGCGTTCCTCATCAGATTGTTTTTCGGGTGCCAGAAAACCATCCTGAGTTTTAGCCCATTTTAAGATGATGTAAGGCCGCTTTTTGTTGTGAAAAGTAAAAAATCGCTTATTGAGTTCGTAACATTCATTTTCTAAAACACCAACAGTTACATTAGAACCGGATTCTATTATTTTTTTTATTCCCTTTCCCGCAACTTTTTCGTTTGGATCAACAGTGCCTACAACTACGTTCGGTATTTTATGTTCAATAATTAAATCACAGCAGGGAGGTGTTTTTCCAAAATGGCTGCAAGGTTCTAAACTCACATAAATGGTAGCGTTTTTTAATAGCGATTGGTCTTTTACAGACCGAATTGCATTGACTTCAGCGTGAGGTTCTCCGGCTTTTTTGTGCCAGCCTTCACCAATAATTTTGTTTTCGTAAACAATGACGCTTCCTACCATTGGATTTGGATAAGTGGTTCCAAAGCCATTTTGGGCCAGTTCAATGCAGCGTTTTATGTATTGTTCATGTTTATTCACACTGCAAAAGTAGTCATTTTTGAGTTTGAATCGAATGTTAATAGCTGAGTTGTGACACAATAGAAAAAGTATGTTTATTTTTGTGGAAGGCATAATGAATTTTAAAAATGGAAAACTGGACTATCAGAGAAATTAAAAAAGAAGACAATCAGGCGGTTGCCCAATTAATAAGGTCGGTTTTTGACGAAATGAAAATTCCGAAAACAGGAACAGCTTATGAAGATCCGTATTTGGATTTTATGTTTGAAGAATATAATAAGCCCCGGTCAATTTATTTTGTGGTCGAAAGTGAAGATGAAATTGCTGGTTGTTGCGGAATTGCACCTTTAGAAAATAGCGATTCGAACATTTGCGAATTGCAAAAGATGTATTTTTTGCCAAAAACGCGCGGATTGGGTATTGGAAGTAAAATGATGGAAAAGTGTTTAGAGCAGGCAAAAAGCTTTGGTTTTGAAAAATGTTATATAGAAACAATGCCTTTTATGCATGCAGCCCAAAAATTATACAAAAAATCTGGGTTTGTATATTTAGATGCTCCATTGGGATGTACAGGGCACAATTCCTGTCCGGTCTGGATGTTGAAAATATTGTAAAATACAATAGTAACAAATTTTATTTTACAATACTTATTTGTAGAATGCAGTTAAATTTACCAAAAAAAAAGCTTAAAATCCCAAATGAAAATCAAACAATACAGAACTCAATTTATCAAAGAACTTTCTTCATGGTATGATGCATATGAAGCAGAGAGTTTTTTTTATCTGATATTGGAAAATAAACATAAACTCAGGAAAATAGATCTGGCACTAAATCACGAATTAGCCTTTTCTTACGCTGATTTAGCAGTCTGGGATGCTTTTTTAAATGATTTAAAGAAAGAAGTTCCGATTCAGTATTTGCTGGGAAAAACGAGTTTTTACGGTTTGGATTTTGAAGTAAATGAAAATGTTTTGATTCCGAGACCTGAAACCGAAGAATTAGTCGAGTGGATAATTAATGAAAATAAGATCACTGACAAAACTAAAAAGTTAAAAATTCTGGATATCGGAACCGGAAGCGGCTGCATTGCGATTTCGCTGGCAAAAAATCTGCCAAATGCAGAAGTTTATGCTATGGACGTTTCGAAGAAAGCTATCGAAATGGCAAAAAGAAATGCAGGATATAACAATGTAAAAATAACTTTTATACTTAAGAGTGTGTTAGAATTAGAAATGCTGAAATCTAATTTTGATATAATTGTTTCAAATCCGCCCTATGTCCGCCATTTAGAAAAGCAGGAAATTAGGAAGAATGTTTTGGATTATGAACCTCACCTGGCACTTTTTGTAGATGATAATAATGCGTTGGTTTTTTATAGAAAAATTGCTGAATTAGCTCAGAAAAACCTTTTGCAGAAAGGACAATTGTATTTTGAAATCAATCAGTATTTAGGAAAGGAAATGACTGAATTACTGGAGAAAATGAATTTTAAAAACATTGAATTACGAAAAGATATTTATGATAATGATCGTATGATGAAGGGGGAAATTTAATTATATGTGATTCTGTAAAAGGATTTACGCTCAGTCTGTCATTCCGTAGGAATCTATTATTCAAAATGGGAATTCCAAAATTCTAAATTTGGGTTTATTTCTTTTATTAAATTAAGTTTTTTTTTCTCTTGAAATATTTTTGATTTCTTTTTCTCTTTCAATTGCTTATTGAATCCAGCTAAACTTTTCAAAATAAATTAAAAAGTGTGAGTTGTATTTTGCAGTAAAACTATTGGGATTTAGTTTGCTCTTATGTTGATATAAGCGCAATTTTAAATTATTGGTCACGCCTGTATATAAAACGGTTCTGTTTTTATTGGTTAGAATGTAAACATAAAAAGTATAGATTCCTTCTGTGTATTCAATCATTAGTTTTTAATCAAATAAGAATGAGATTCCTACGGAATGACAAACTGTGTGCGAAAATTTTAAAGAGAAAATCTGGAATTCTATAGATTTACTCATAACGCAAGGCCTCGATAGGGTCTAATTTAGAAGCTTTAATTGCGGGATATAAACCGGAAACTATAGCAACAGCAAAGCTGGTTCCGAATGCGGCAAAAATCGCCATCCACGGAATTACAAATGCAAAATTCATTATTCCTGCAAATCCGGCGCCAACCAGAATTCCTAATACGATTCCGACTAAACCGCCAATTTGTCCAATCAATAAAGTTTCGATAAAAAACTGTACAGAAATAGTGGCTTTTGTTGCTCCCAAAGCTTTGCGGACACCTATTTCGCGAGTACGTTCGGTAACCGAAACTATCATAATATTCATTAAAGCAATTGAGGAACCTAAAATAGTAATAATGCTTATGATCCATGCTGCCCAGCCTAAATATTGTGTAATTCCTAAGATTCTGTTGATTAAATCGTCACTTCGTCCAATACCAAAATTATTATCACGAACAGGACTTAGTTTACGGACCCTACGCATGCTGCTGGTGGCATTGTCAACGGCTTCATCTAAAAGTTCTTTTTTCGAAACCATAACGCTTATAGTATAATTGATGTTTGGAGCTGTGAATAAAGAGCGTGCTACCTGAATCGGAATCAGAACACGTAAATCCTGACTGTTTCCAAAAGTTGATCCTTTTTCTTTTAAAACGCCAATAACTTTAAAACGCGCACCTCTTATTGAAATAATTTTATCTATTGGATTGACATCCTTTAGTAAGCCTTTTTCGAAATCGGAACCTACAACACAGGAATACGTATTGTTGTCAATATCAAACTGATTAAAGCTTCGGCCCAAATTGATTTCTAAACCTGAGTTTCCTATGAAATGTTCATCAACGCCAACGATAGTGATTTCCGGATCTGTTTTTTGGTCTAAATATTTGACTTCGGCTTTTGAAGTCGCGGTAAACGAAAGTGAAGTTTCCGTAAAAGGGTATTTGTATTTGTTTTTGAAGGCAACCGCTTCGGGATATGAAATAATCGGGTTTACGATTTCACGTTCATTTCCGCCACGGTTTTTAACGGTGTTTTCGTACTGATTGATATTGAAAGTATTCGCTCCCATGGATGCAAAATTGGTAGAAACAGTGTTTTCAAGTGCTGTTACAACAGTCAAAATTCCAACTAAAGCTGTAATTCCGATAGCGATAATCAATACAGTAAGTATGGTTCGCAGCAATTGTGTTTTGATGGAACCAAAAGCAATTCGGATATTTTCTTTAAATAATTTTAGCATCATGACCAATTTGTCACGAAAATACGGTTTTTGTTACAAGTTTGTTTTCGAAGCTGTATTATTTATTTTAAAAAGTAAGATATTTGCAGGCGATTTTAAATTAAGTCGAAAGTTGGAAAGTCATAAAGCCTTAAAGGCGAAGTGTGAAAAATCAACAATCAAAAAATATATAAAAAATTCATTTTAAAGGTTTTGTATTTTAGTTTCAAAGAAATCTAAAATCTAAATCAGAAATCTAAAATAAAAAAGATGGCTTCAAAACCAAGTATTCCAAAAGGAACAAGAGATTTTTCGCCTGCAGAGGTGTCAAAACGACAATATATTATTCAGACAATAAAAACAAATTTTGAGAAATTTGGCTTTCATCCGATAGAAACTCCTTCGTTTGAAAATTCAGATACCTTAATGGGAAAATATGGAGAAGAAGGAGATCGTCTGATTTTTAAAATATTAAATTCAGGAGATTATTTTGGTGAACATAAGATAGTAATTACTAGTTTCCTTAAAGGAATTTTCAATTCTGCTGTAACCATATTATCAGATAAAATTAACGAAAACAAAAAAAATGATTTTCTAAATGATATAAGATCAAAATTTGATAATGAAATAAATGAAGAAAAACTTTTTAAGGTATATGAAGATACCCTTGATAAAGCTTATGAAGATGTTTTGAATGAGTTTATTTCAGAAGATTACATTGATGAATTGATAAATAAAATTAATGTTTTAAAGTCTGAAAATAAAATACAAAATTTTTATAGTGATGATTTTAGAGAAATGATTTTGGATGAAATAAAAACTTTTAAAGAGAGTAAAGTATTAAATCGAAAAATTTATAATGCGTTAGTTGACTGTGAAAGTTGTGATGTATTAAAAAATGAAATAATTAAAGATTTTGTTGATAGAAGAGTTTATAGGGTTTTAGGGATTTATTTTCATAGACTGGAGAGTAAAAAAATTACAAGTTTTATATCAGAAAAAGCTTTACGATATGATTTGACGGTTCCATTTGCTAGATATGTTGTCCAAAATCAAAATGATATTGTTTTTCCTTTTAAAAGATATCAGATTCAGCCAGTTTGGAGAGCTGATAAACCACAGAAAGGCCGTTTTAGAGAATTCTTTCAATGTGATGCCGATGTTGTAGGTTCAAAGTCATTATGGCAGGAAGTAGAGTTGGTACAATTATACGATACCGTTTTTACTTCTTTAGGATTAGAAGGTGTAACGATTAAAATTAACAACAGAAAAATTTTATCCGGGATTGCTGAGGTAATTGGCGCTTCTGATAAGTTAATCGATTTTACAGTTGCTTTAGATAAGCTTGATAAAATTGGTGAAGATGGGGTAAAAAAAGAAATGATTGAAAAAGGAATTTCTGAGGAAGCATTGACAAAGGTACAGCCCCTGTTCAGTTTTTCAGGAACTTTTGCAGATAAAATTGCGCAGCTTTCAGAATTGTTAACTTCATCTGAAGAAGGAATGAAAGGAGTTGAAGAACTTAAATTTATCTGCGACAATGTTGCAGTTTTAGGTCTTTCGACCGCGATTTTAGATTTAGATGTGACTTTGGCACGTGGATTAAATTATTACACAGGTGCTATTTTTGAAGTAGCAGCCCCAAAAACAGTTTCTATAGGTTCCATAGGCGGCGGCGGAAGATACGACGATCTGACCGGTATTTTCGGTTTGAAAAACATGAGCGGGGTTGGGATTTCTTTTGGATTAGACCGGATTTATCTCGTTTTGGAAGAATTAAAATTATTCCCTGAAACGGTTGCAGCAACTTCAAAAGCCTTGTTTATTAATTATGGAAATGCTGAGGCTTTATATGCTTCTCAGGCGATTCAGAAATTGAGAAAAGAAAATATAAAAGTAGAGTTGTATCCTGATAATGTAAAAGTAGGGAAACAATTTCAATATGCAGACAAACGTCTGATTCCGTTTGCAGTAATTGCAGGAGATCAGGAAATCGCTTCGAATTTGTATGCACTTAAAAATTTAGTGACAGGTGAGCAGGTTTCTGTTGATTTTGAAGGATTGAAAAATGCCTTGCTAGCTTAAAAGACTGTACTAAAGGTTTTTGTCTGGTATTGTCAGATTTAAAGTTTTTTCTTTTTAAATCTCTGTGTAAAATAGTTGCCGGAGAAGAAAAAATACTTTTATTTTGCCGACCTTAAGTTACGGGCGTAGTTCAAGGGTAGAATAGCGGTCTCCAAAACCGTTGATGGGGGTTCGAATCCCTCCGCCCGTGCAAAAAAAAATCAAATAATAGAAAGTTACTATTTACTAAAGACTTTTAGAGAGTTAAAGATAAAAAAAAAGCTTCGTCAATCAGGCGAAGCTTTTTTTAATATAAGGTAAACTTGAATTAATAATTTATATAAGCCGAGGCTAACCCTTAAATTCAAACTTTGATAGGTTGTGATTTTGATTTGGTTTCAGGCTCAAATATACAACAAACGAAAACGTAATAGTCTTAAAATTATACTAAATTTTTCTTTAAAAAAATTATAGATTTAAAAAGTTATAAGTTTTCAAAAATGACAATTTGACATTTTAGAAGATTTGGCAGTACTTTTGCAATCCAACAGAAAGAAATAAAAAATGAAGTTTAAAAATATTTTTAAAAATAAAAGTAACATGACTACGGAAAATACAGAATTCGATCAGGAATTAGATGATGCAACGATAGAGAATAACGCTAATGGAGAGCAATTAATTGTTGAAGAATTAAGTGTTGAGGAGCAGTTAGCTCAGGACTTGGCTAAAGAAAAAGATAAGTTTTTGAGATTATTTGCTGAATTTGAAAATTACAAAAAAAGAACTTCAAAAGAACGTATTGATCTGTTCAAAACTGCCAATCAGGAAGTTTTACTGGCGATGCTGCCTGTTTTGGATGATTTTGACAGAGCTGCTGTAGAAATCAACAAATCTGAAGATGAGAACCTTAAAAAGGGTGTAGAACTGATTCATGAAAAACTAAAAAGTACTTTAGTTGGAAAAGGATTAGAGCAGGTTGAAATTCAGGCTGGAGACGCCTTTAATGCAGATACTGCAGAGGCAATTACCCAAATCCCTGCGCCATCTGATAAACTAAAAGGAAAAATTGTTGATGTTATTGAAAAAGGATACAAATTAGGAGACAAAATCATTCGTTTCCCTAAAGTTGTTGTAGGAAACTAAAAATACAAAGAAGATTCTAAAAATTAGTTTTTAAATTGGAATTTGTAGTATTGGAATTTAACCTGAATTATGAAAAAAGATTTTTACGAAATACTGGGCATTTCAAAAAATGCTGATGCTGCCGAAATTAAAAAAGCATATCGAAAAAGTGCTTTAAAGTATCATCCCGATAAAAACCCGGGTGACAAAGAGGCAGAAGAAAACTTTAAACTTGCGGCAGAAGCTTATGAAGTTTTGAGTGATCCTCAGAAAAAAGCGAAGTATGACCAATACGGGCATCAGGCATTTGATGGTTCCGGCGGATTTGGAGGTGGTCACGGCGGTATGAATATGGATGATATTTTCAGCCAGTTTGGTGATATTTTTGGAGGTGGATTTGGCGGTTTCGGAGGCGGAGGCGGTGGTCCTCGTCGTGCGAAAGGAAGCAATCTTCGAATTAAAGTGAAACTGACTTTAGAAGAAATCGCAAATGGAGTTGAGAAGAAAGTAAAAGTAAAACGTAAGGTTCAGGCAAAAGGTGTAACTTACAAAACCTGCTCGACTTGTAACGGGCAAGGTCAGGTGATGCGTGTAACGAACACTATATTAGGCAGAATGCAATCTGCATCTACTTGTCCTACATGTGGTGGTTCCGGACAGATTCTTGATAAAAGACCTTCTGAAGCGGATGCTCAGGGAATGGTTCAGGAAGACGAAACAGTATCCATCAAAATTCCTGCAGGTGTAACCGACGGAATGCAGCTGAAAGTTTCAAACAAAGGAAACGATGCTCCCGGAAACAGCATTCCAGGAGATTTAATTGTTGCAATTGAAGAAGTTGAGCACGAATTCTTAAAACGTGAAGGCGAAAACGTTCATTACGATTTATATATCAGTTTTCCTGAAGCAGTTTTGGGAGTTTCAAAAGATATTGAGGCAATCAACGGAAAAGTTCGTATTAAACTGGAAGAAGGAATCCAGTCCGGGAAAATCTTAAGATTAAAAGGAAAGGGTATCCCAAGCTTAAACGGCTACGGTAATGGAGATTTATTAGTTCATGTAAACGTATGGACGCCAAAAACCCTGAACAAAGAACAAAAACAGTTCTTTGAAAATGCTTTAAATAATGAACATTTTGTTCCTAATCCTGAAAAATCAGAGAAATCATTTTTTGAAAAAGTGAAAGATATGTTTTCGTAATCTGAACTTTTTACAATGTTTATATAGTAAACCCATTTCGTAAAGGCGGAATGGGTTTTTTACTTAATAGTTCGCAGATTCATCCTGAATTATTTACTTTTACAGACGCAAAGCCACAATAGTCAAATTGACGCAGAAAATCTAAAAACCGCATGAGCAACTTACTCGAAGTACATAAAGTCGTAAAAAAATACGGTGACTATGTCGCGCTTAACGAAGTTTCATTAAATGTGCCCAAAGGCAGTATTTACGGATTATTAGGCCCAAATGGAGCCGGAAAAACTTCCCTTATTCGAATCATCAATCAAATTACATTGCCGGATAGTGGCGAAGTAATTTTGGATGGCGAAAGATTGCAGCCAAAACATGTGCAGACGATTGGCTATCTTCCGGAAGAAAGAGGGCTGTACAGTTCAATGAAAGTTGGCGAACAGTGCTTGTATCTCGCACAAATGAAAGGTCTCTCTAAGGATGAAGCCAAAAAACAACTTGATTATTGGTTCGACCGATTAGGAATTCAGGGCTGGTGGAACAAAAAAATCCAGGAACTTTCTAAAGGAATGGCGCAGAAAATCCAGTTTGTAGTTTGTGTTTTGCATAAACCAAAATTGCTGATTTTAGATGAGCCGTTCTCAGGATTTGATCCGGTAAATGCAAATGTTATTAAAGATGAAATCCTGGCATTGAAAGAACAAGGTTCAACCATTATTTTTTCAACGCACAGAATGGAAAGCGTTGAAGAACTTTGTGAAAATATTGCTTTAATACACAAATCAAATAAATTGATTGAAGGGAAAGTTGCTGATGTAAAACGCCAGTTTAGAACCAATAGTTTTGAAGTTGGAATCCTGACCAATAATGTGGAAGGCCTGATGTATGATATTACTCAGAAATTTACCGTTTCACCTGCTAATTTTAAATCTTTAAATGAAGATTTGAAATTAAATATCCAGATTGGAAATGCTTCTCCGAATGAATTATTGCATGTTCTGACACAGCGTGGTCAGGTAACGCATTTTGTAGAGAAAATCCCGAGTGTCAATGATATTTTTATTCAGACAGTAACTTCCTAGGTATTTGATCGTTAGACTACTTAGATTTCTAGAGTAAATTTAAGAGGTCAAAATATAATCTATAAGTCTAAAACGTCTAAGAAAGTCTGAAAATCTAATTAATCTAAAAAAATGAGTATAATTTCATTAATTATAAAAAGAGAATTTATCGCAAAAGTCCGTAATAAGTCTTTTGTTGTTATGACTTTTTTGAGTCCGTTATTATTTGTAGCAGTTGCCGGTTTTATTGGTTATCTGAGTTCAATGAAGGCGGAAACAAAACAAATTGGGATCCATGATGAGACAGGTCTATTTGCAGGTGATTTCGTAAAACAAAATAAAAAAGACTCAGAATTCCACTATCTGGATTTATCTAATATTGATGTAAAATTTTTAAAAGACAGTATTGTAAAGGAAAATCTGGATGGTCTGATCGTAATTCCAAAAGAAGATTTAGAAAATAAAACAGAATATATTTCCAACAACAGTCCAAGTATCAATTTTATTGAAAATACACAAGATATTATTGCCTCAAAAATCACAAAACTGAATTTGGAAAAAGCCCAACTGGATACCTTGGCCATTCAAAAAGCACAGGCAAATATTAATATTCATTTGGCTAAATCGTCAGGTGAAGAAAGTCTGAAAGGTTTGAACGAAATTAAAATTGCGATTGGAGGTGCTTTTGGTTATCTGATTATGATGTTTATCATCATCTATGGAAACATGGTAATGCGAAGCGTAATCGAAGAAAAGACAAACCGAATTATTGAAATTATCATTTCATCTGTAAAACCATTTCAGTTGATGATCGGGAAAATTGTAGGGACTTCACTTGCGGGATTATTACAATTTACGATATGGGCTATCATTGGATTGGGACTGATGTTTGCAGCTTCGGGTTTTTTTGGTGTAAATGTGGGACCAACAGCTAAAATACCACCTGAATTAATGCAATCTGCACAGCATGAACTTTCAGGCACAGCTCAAATGTATATAACAGAATTATGGAATTTACCTATTGCCGGCATTATAATTGGTTTTATAGTATATTTTATTGGAGGTTATTTTCTGTATAGTTCATTTTATGCAGCCATTGGAGCAGCAGTAGATAATCAGACTGATTCACAGCAATTTTTGTTGCCCATCATCATGCCGCTTATTTTGAGCGTTTATATTGGATTTTTCACAGTTGTAAATGATCCTCACGGAACTGTTGCGGTAATTTTTTCAATGATTCCGCTTACTTCGCCAATTGTTATGTTAATGCGTATTCCGTTTGGTGTGCCCTGGTGGCAAATAGCAATTTCGGTATTATTATTGTTTGCTACATTTTTCCTTGTTGTATGGTTCGCTGCAAAAATCTACCGTGTAGGTATTTTAATGTATGGCAAAAAACCAACATGGAAAGAATTGTATAAATGGCTAAAATATTAATTTTAAAGATGCTAAGGTTCTAAGGTGCTGAGATGCTAAGTTTTTTTAGTATCTTATAAAAAAAACTCAGAACCTTAGTAACTTAGAATCTTAGAACCTAAAAATAAAATGAGTAGGATACTAATTATAGAAGACGAAGCGGCAATCAGAAGAGTTTTGGTGAAAATTTTATCAGAAGAAAATGATTCGTATCAGGTGGATGAAGCTGAAGATGGTGTTGCCGGACTTGAAAAAATAAAAAACAACGACTACGATTTGGTTTTGTGCGATATCAAAATGCCAAAAATGGACGGTGTTGAGGTTTTGGAAGAAGTAAAAAAGATAAAACCAGAAATTCCTATGGTCATGATTTCCGGTCACGGTGATATGGAAACTGCGATACAGACGATGCGTTTGGGGGCTTTTGATTATATCTCGAAGCCGCCGGATTTGAACCGTTTGCTGAATACTGTTCGGAATGCCCTCGATAAAAAACAATTAGTAGCTGAAAATAAAATTCTGAAGAAAAAAGTCAGCAAAAACTACGAAATGATTGGAGACAGCGAGTCTATTAATCATATAAAAGTTATGATTGATAAAGTAGCTCCAACAGAAGCAAGAGTTTTAATTACCGGGCCAAACGGAACGGGTAAAGAATTGGTAGCGCATCAGTTACATGAAAAAAGTGAGCGCTCTGGTTTTCCTTTAATTGAAGTAAATTGTGCAGCTATTCCAAGTGAATTGATCGAAAGTGAATTGTTCGGACACGTAAAAGGTGCGTTTACATCGGCAGTAAAAGATCGTGCCGGAAAGTTTGAAGCAGCAGATAAAGGAACCATTTTTCTGGATGAGATTGGAGACATGAGTCTTTCGGCTCAGGCCAAAGTTTTGCGCGCATTACAAGAAAGTATGATTACAAGGGTTGGTGCAGATAAAGACATTAAAGTTGATGTTCGTGTTGTTGCCGCAACTAATAAAGACTTGAAAACAGAAATTGCAGAGGGCCGTTTTCGTGAAGATTTATACCATCGTCTGGCAGTAATTTTAATAAAAGTGCCGCCACTTAATGAAAGACGTGATGATATTCCGGCCCTGATTTCGCATTTTGCAGAAAAAATTGCTTCGGAACAAGGAAACGCTGTGAAGGTATTTTCAGCACAAGCCATAAAATTATTACAGGAATACGACTGGACAGGCAATATTCGTGAACTTCGAAATGTAGTTGAAAGACTGATTATTTTAGGTAGCAACGAAATTTCTGAAACGGATGTGAAAATGTTTGCAAGCAAGTAAATGCTTCGCGCTTAAAGCTCAAAAAGATGAAACTAAAAAAAATAAACGAAAAGTTACAGGATGGTTTAATTGAAAATGGTTTGACAGAAGCAAATGCCTTGCAGATGGAAACTTTTTCTACAATTAAAAGCGGAGCTGATGCCATTATTGTTTCTCCAAAAGGAAGTGGAAAAACAACTACAATAGTTTTAAATGTGATTCAGCAATTGGCAGGAAAAGCCGAAGAATCACCACGTGCTCTCATCATTGTTGAAGATAAAGAAAAGGTTTTGGCAATGGAAGAACTTTTCGCGAAATACGGAAAATATACCAATCTTGAAGTGTATGGTGTTCATGATAAAGGAGACATGGATTACGATAAAAACTATGTTTCTACCGGAATCGATGTTTTAATAGGAACTCCAACGAAACTGAGTGATATGTTTTCGACTGCGGGATATAATGTAAATCGTTTAAGAATGTTTATTCTGGATGATGCAGATCCTATTTTGAAATTGCGTCACGAAACTAAGATTATGCGTATTTCAAACAGTATTGCTAAAACACAACGTTTAATTTTTACTGAAAACCTGACAGAACGGATCGAAATCCTGGCTGATAAAATGCTGTTGGAGCCTTATTTCTTCGATATGGATGAGGAAGGGGAAGAGGAACTAGATGAAGAAGAGGATCAAATAGAAGAAGAATAGAGATTTACGATATCTATGGAAATAATAAAAACACTTAAATTTTTAATGATTGTACTTTTGGCTTTTTTCGTTGTAATTTATTTAATTATTGTTTCTTACATATATTTTAATCAGACAGGAATGATTTTTCAAAATGCTGCTCTTCCTAAAGAGTATCAGTTTGAATATAAGAGTGAATTTGAAGAGTTAAATATTAAGTCTTTTGACGGTGTAAATCTTCATGGATTATTATTTAAGGCGGAGCATTCTAAAGGTTTGGTTTTTTATCTTCATGGAAATGCCGGTACACTTGAAACCTGGGGAAATATTTCTAAAATTTATACTTCATTAGGATATGATATTTTTATTTTGGATTACCGGAGTTTTGGAAAAAGTGAAGGCGAGATACTAAATGAAGATCAATTAAATAAGGATGTCGCAACGGTTTATAAAGCAATGAAGCAAAGATATTCAGAAGATAAAATTATCATTACAGGTTATTCCATCGGCTCAGGTTTAGCTGCAATTTTAGCTTCAGAAAACAAATCAAAAGCCTTAATTCTGCAATCTCCTTATTATAGTTTTGCAGAATTATCAGGCAGTAGAGTTCCGTTTTTTCCTGATTTCATGAAGAAATTTCACTTAGAAACTTTTAGATATTTACCAAAAGTAAAAGCGCCGGTTTATATTTTTCACGGAACAGACGATCAATTAATTTCTTTTGATAATTCTGTTCGGCTAAAGAACATTTTAAAATCAAAAGCCAATTTTTATCCTTTGAAAAATCAGGGTCATGTGGGTGTAAATGAGAATGATAATTTTCAAAATCAGCTAAAAATAATTTTACAATAAAGAATAAAAAATAATAATAAAAATAAAATGTCATGGGATTAATGAAAGCGTTTTCAGGAAGCGAAGTATTAGCAATTGCTTTGCAGGAAAGATTAGAAGCAGCTGGTGTAGAAACGGTAAAAAAAGACAATATCCAATCCGCAAGATTAGCCGGATTTGGGCAAACCGATTTAGCTGTTGAAATTTTTATTGAGGAAACCGATTTTGCAAAGGCAAATCCGGTTATCGAGGAATTTAGAATGAGTATTTAAATAGTTTTTTAGTCCCTGGTTCTTAGTCCTCAGCAACTAAGTGCAAAATAAGACTGGGGACTAAGGACTAAGAACTAAGAAAAAATGCAATACAAAATGTTAGTACTCGACATGGATGATACCTTGTTGACAGATGATCATAAAATTTCGGACTTAAATAAAAAAGTACTTCTTGAAGCGCAGGCAAAAGGCGTTTATGTGGTTTTGGCTTCCGGACGTCCAACATCTGCGATGACAGCTTTCGCTAAAGAATTGGAGTTAGATTTAAACGACTCCTATATTATTTCGTTTAATGGGGCTGTAATCAGTACGGTGAAAGACGATCTTATCTTATTTGAACAATGTTTAACACCCGAACAAATTCATGAATTATACGATTACAGTATAAAAATGAAAACGCATATTATCACCTATCTCAACGGTGAGATTGTAAGTGAAACCGATTCTGAGTATATTGAAATAGAAAAAGACATTACCGGATTGCCACATAACAAAGTTTCTGATTTTAAAGCAGCAGTTACAAAGCCGGCTGTAAAATGTATTTTGCTGGAAGAGCCTTCGTATTTGAAAGAAGTTGAGAAAGACCTAAAGACTGCAATGCCACACCTGAGTGTTGCTATGTCAAAACCATTCTTCCTGGAAGCAGCACAATTCGGAATTGATAAAGCAGCAAGTATAAAAATATTGGCAGAGAAATTAAACATCCATCAAAGCGAAATTATTGCTGTCGGAAATGCTGGAAATGATCTCACTATGATTGAATATGCCGGTTTAGGGGTTTGGGTTGATAATGTAACTCCGGAGTTGCGTGATAAGGCAAATGTAATTGTGGCATCAAATAATGATGATGGTGTTGCTGAAGTTGTTCAGCGTTATATATTGGTCTGATTATAGCAATTTTAAGCAATAAAAAAATCCGAAATTTAATCTTTAAATTTCGGATTTATATTTTATAAATTCCCTGAATTATTTTTTCGCTACAGAAACAAAATATTTATTTCCGTCACCCATAGTTAATTTTACGCGCTCATCACAAAGATCGATCGCAAAATTCTCGCTTTCATAACAGCTGCAGGTTGTGTTTTTGTCTTTAGACATTTCAGTTTTACAGTTGTTATTTTTGAATGTTGCCAATTGCGGAGTGTATAAACTTACCAAATCAGTAGAGGCAGTAACAAGCGAAATAATACTTGCCGAATTGGTATTGGTAATTCTGTAAACGATTCTGTCAGTATAATTAACTTCATTGACAACCACTTTTCTGATATAAGTATAAGCAGTAGATCCATCTCCCGGTTCTTTTACTTCAAATTTAAATCCGACAGCACGAATTGCAATGTCAAATTTTTGTTGAGAGTTAAAACTGGCCCACGTAGTAAGTGTGCTGATTGTTGGAAACGGATTTAAATTTGCAGCAGGGGTGTTTGTTTGTGCCTGTGCACTAAAAATAGTTAAGAACATTAAGCAGATTGTGGGGAAAAATGCTTTCATATAGTTTTATAAGTTTAAAATTTGCCTACTCTAATTTGGTTTTCGGCTTTCCCATTGTTTTCAATTTGAAATTTTAAAACGCTTTATATGCAATAAAATTATATTAAGTTTTTAATTTTCTTTTGTCAAATTTCTTTGGTGTGAATTTAAGTTTAAAATTTACTTCAGCAAAGAAAAATGTAAGAAATTTTTAATTTTATAATTAATTTTGTGTATTTAGTCGGATTTATTTGCTTTTTGTCGATTTTTTCTTTCAATTTTTAATTTCCTCCATCTTTAATCCTGACTTCGGAAATAGCATCCGTTTGAACGTAACTAATTTTTATTCTGTCTCTTAATTTAGATAAATAAATACTTGTCTGATTCAACATGTTGATTTATAATCTATTATTGATTTTCTTTTAAAGAAATTTGTGTGTAAATTTGCAAACCCTTCAATTGAAGATGTAAATATAATAATCTTACTACTTAAAACGTAGTGTATTCCTATGGAAAATAGAAAAAAAGTTGCTTTTTATACGCTTGGATGCAAACTGAATTTTTCAGAAACATCAACAATTGCCAGAAATTTTAATGATGAAGGTTTTGACAGAGTAGATTTTGAAGAAGTTGCAGATATATATGTTATTAATACCTGTTCTGTAACAGAAAATGCCGACAAGCAATTTAAGCAGGTAGTAAAAAAAGCAATGAAACTTAATGATAAGGCTTTTGTTGCTGCTGTAGGATGTTATGCCCAATTGAAACCGGAGGAATTAGCAGCGGTAGATGGTGTCGATTTAGTTCTGGGAGCAACTGAAAAATTTAAAATTACCGATTATATTCATGACCTGAGCAAAAACGATATGGGTGAGGTTCATTCATGTGAAATTGCTGAAGCTGATTTTTATGTTGGCAGTTATTCAATTGGTGACAGAACCCGCGCTTTTTTGAAGGTTCAGGATGGCTGTGATTATAAATGTACCTATTGTACAATTCCGTTAGCCCGCGGAATTTCAAGAAGTGACGCTCTGGAAAATGTTTTAAAAAATGCCAAAGAAATTTCTGCTCAGGACATTAAAGAAATCGTTTTAACAGGAGTAAATATAGGGGATTACGGAAAAGGGGAGTTCGGGAACAAAAAACACGAGCACACTTTCTTAGACTTAGTGCAGGCTTTGGATAAAGTGGAAGGAATCGAGCGTTTACGAATTTCATCAATCGAGCCTAATTTACTGAAAAATGAAACAATTGAGTTCGTTTCAAAAAGCCGCACTTTTGTACCGCATTTTCATATTCCTTTGCAATCCGGAAGTAACGATATTTTGAAATTAATGAAACGCCGCTATTTGCGTGAAGTTTATACAGACCGTGTAAATAAAATTCGTGAAGTAATGCCGCATGCCTGTATTGGTGTTGATGTTATTGTGGGTTTTCCGGGCGAAACAGACGAACATTTCTTAGAAACATATCATTTTCTGAGTGAAATGGATATTTCGTACTTACACGTTTTTACTTATTCTGAAAGAGATAATACCGAAGCTGCTGATATGCCGGGTATTGTTCCTGCTAATATAAGAGCAAAACGAAGTAAAATGCTCCGGGGCTTATCTGTTAAAAAACGCCGTGCTTTTTATGAAAGCCAGTTAGGAACCAACAGAACTGTTTTGTTTGAAGGTGAAAATAAAGAAGGCTATATTCATGGTTTTACAGAAAACTATGTAAAAGTAAAAACACCGTGGAATCCGGAATTGGTTAATACTTTGCATGAAATTAATTTAACTAAAATTGATGAAGACGGAAGCGTTCGTCTGGAGTTTTTAAACAAAATGGCAGAAGTATAGTTTTAAAGATAGCTGCATTGACAAAAAATATTAAAGCCCTTTCATTTTTTTGAAGGGCTTTATTGTTTTATATGAATTCCTATTTGTTGTTTTCTTCCGAAACCAATTTTAACGAATTGATATAATCTGAATCAAATTCAATAACTCTTATTTTTTCAGGGTTAAAACTGAGTTCACCGCCAAAGGAACCTCTGATATCAAGGAAGTCAATTGTCAGTATTTCTTCGTTCACTTCAATAAGTTTGCCTAAATAAACCGATTTAGGAGATTTTTTTACAATCTGAAAAATACCATATTTGTTGCTGATGTAATTCAGAATTGTACTAAGATCCTTAATCGGAATAATGTCTTCGGCGTTTGTTTTTAAACCTTTCAGTCGGATCACCTTTTCGTTGAAAGCCAGTTCTTCATCTCTTTCGATTGCTTCGATATTTTTGTTTTTTAATATCACAAAACCATCAAGTATAAAATCGACTGGATTGTTTTTAAGTAAAATCCAGTCATCTGAGTAATCAATTAAAAAACCGGTAAAGATTTCTTTTTTATCTGTAAATGCAATTGAAACCAATTGTCTTAAATATTGCTCCATTAGAATTCATTTAAAAATTTCAATAGTGAAATTCCAAATACCAAAATACATAATTGGAATTTGTGATTTCAAATATTGTGATATTGTGTTTAAGGATTAGTGGACCAGATGCTGCTGTTTTTGATAAATACCCTTCGGTTTAGCTTGAGTTGTGCAATTATAAGTTCTGCAAGATCTTCTGACTGCATTACTTTTTCGGGATTGCCATCAGTAAGGTTTAAATCTTTTGCCATATCAGTAGCAACCGTACTTGGTGTTAAAGCAGTAACTCGAATATTGTGTTTTCTAAGTTCCTGCATCAGAGAGTCTGTTAAACCAAGAACGGCAAATTTAGAGGCACTATAGGCACTCGTTAAGGCATTTCCGTTTAATCCGGCTGTTGACGAAATATTAATGATGTCACCTGTTTGTCTTTCAATCATGTTAGGCAGAACAGCACGGGTGGTGTAATAAGTTCCCATTAAGTTCACCTGAATAATTTTCTCCCATTCGGCAGGTTCTAATTCCAGAAATTTTCCAAAAGAAGCAATTCCTGCATTATTGATTAAAATATCAATGGTTTTAAATTCTGCTAAAGCTTTTTCTACTGCTGTATTTACGGAATTAATGTCTGCAACATCTGCAGTTAGTGCTAATGACTTAACTCCGAAGTTTTCAATTTTTACTGCTAATTGTTCAACGTCTAACTGTGTTCTTGACAGTAAAATTACGTTTACACCCTCTTTTGCCAGGGCAATTGCAATAGCTTTTCCAATTCCTTTACCGGCTCCTGTAATCAGGGCATTTTTATTTTTTAAGTTTGTCATGAGTGTCGTTTTTTAGAAATGCAAAGGCATCTGTTCAGTACTACAAAAATACAGTTTTTGCTTACCAAAAAGATGCTTTTTTATTTTCTTAATCTAAGTTTAACAGCTTTTATTTATTCTGTTTTTTTACATTTAGCAGATTTTTTTAGAAGCTATTTACTTCGTCAGTTCGCTATCGCTCGTGCAATGTCATTAAGTTAACGTCAGTTCGAGTGATTTTTAATCATAATGCTATAGCTTTATTATTAAAAATTGTATCGAGAAGCTTTCTAATACTAAGGTTCTCGATACATTTTCTTTAAAAAAGCTA
>NZ_JAADZW010000029.1 GCF_010645065.1 Flavobacterium fluviatile
TTATATTTGAAAAAAGGCTCCGATTATAAAAACAGGAGCCTAAACTTTTCAACTTACACACTTTTTGGGATAGTGTCAATAAAAATTAAATTGCATTTACAATAGCTAGAAAATCATCTGCTTTTAAAGCTGCTCCTCCAATTAAACCGCCATCTACATCAGGTTTAGAGAAGATTTCTTTTGCATTTTCCGGTTTAACTGAACCACCGTATAATATAGAAACTTCATCAGCAATATCATTTCCAAAAGCTTTACGAATTGTTTCTCTGATAAACTCGTGCATTTCCTGTGCCTGCTCAGGAGAAGCTGTTTCGCCTGTACCAATAGCCCAAACTGGCTCATAGGCCAAAACTACATTTGACCATGATTCTTTTGAAATGTGAAATAATCCATCACGCAATTGATTTTCAACAATATTGAAATGATTGTCTGATTGACGATCTTTTAATTCTTCTCCAAAACAAAAAATAACAGTCATTTCATGCTTTAAAGCTGCGTCAACTTTATTAGCGATCAGAGCATCCGTTTCATTAAAAATAGCTCTGCGCTCTGAGTGACCTAAAATTACTGTGTTTACCCCAACGCTTTTTAGCATATCAGCAGAAATTTCTCCGGTAAAAGCGCCACCTTCTGCCTGATGAATGTTTTGAGCTGAAACTTCAATAGGAGTATTTTTTAATTTGCTAACTGCAGCTGCTAAATTCACAAACGTTGGTGCTACTATAACCTGAGCATTTGTTTTTGCTGGTATTTTTGTAATTAATTCGTTTAATAATTCTTCGGTTTGGCCGGCATTTTTATGCATTTTCCAATTTCCCGCAACAATTTGTTTTCTCATTTTGGATAGTTATTAATTTTTTATTTTTTTATAAATTTTAAAGATTGTTTATCTTGAAATTATCTATTTCAGATTTTTTAATGTTTCATTGATTTTATCAAAATCGGTTTCTATGGCACGGTATATTACAATTTTTCCGGTTTTGTCAATAATGATGTATCTTGGAATCCAGTCTAAATCTATTGCTTTTCCAAAAGCACCTTTCATTCCTTCATTCATCATATAATGATCCCCTTTTAATTGATGCTTTTCAATTCCGCTTTTCCATTTATCAGCTGTTTTATCAGCCGAAATAAATAAATAGGATACATCAGGGTTGTTGGTTTGAAGTTCTTTTACTTTAGGCATCGCTTTTACGCAATCCCCACACCAGGAAGCCCAAACTTCAATTACTAAATTCTTTCCTTTGTAATTTTTTATAATATCTTCGAATGCAGTCTGACTGCCGTCAACAGAAAATAATTTTTCACTTAAAGCTTCTTCAGAAAAACTTTGCTTTTCCGTTTTTTGAGCATTTGTACATGAAAATGTAGCGAAGGCTAAAAGTAATATAACTAATTGTTTCATTTTTATATGTTTTGAACAAAGTTAAACAAACAAATTGAAACATAAATACTGAATATAAAAATTCACGATACACTCAATTTTACAAGCGAAAAGAGGAAAATTGCTTATTAATAAAAAAATGAAATCGTAATAGTTATATATTAAATTTTATTTTTTTGATAATTCTCTAAAACAATCGGATAACCAAGAATTAATTATTTTGATCTTTTATCCAAAAAAAAAGGATACAAATGCTAAAAAATCTTTGAAATTTAAAATATTGGATTTGAAAGAATTCATTATGAAAAATAATTGTATCACAGATTTTTCAAAATTAGCTATATTTGCTTGTAATTTAAACTTAGAGTATGACGAGGATAATTACACTTTTCTGTTTCTTGCTAGCCCAATTTAATTTTTCTCAACCAGCTGCAAATTATTTAGAAAAAATCAGAAACAATGAGGCTGCCTTAACTGCATTTTTTCAGCAAATGCCAAAAGGGGGCGATTTACACCACCATTTTTCAGGATCTATTTATGCTGAACCTCTTTTAAACAGGGCTATAGCAGAAGATTTTTATCTGAATTTAGAAACCATGGAAGTTTCTAAAACAAAACCGACAAAAGGAAATTCGGAAACTTTTTCATCACTTAAAAATCAGGGCAAACTTCCTTTTTATAAGCAGCAGGTTATGCAAACCTGGTCTGCCAAAGACTTTAATGGTGTGTCTGTACCTTCTGATGATTTGTTTTTTGATTCTTTTCAAAAGTTTTCTCCTGCAATTGAAGGACATTTTGCAGAGGGCTTAACAGAACTAAAAAACCGTGCACTTTCTGAAAATGTAAGTTATATTGAAACGCAATTGGCTACGATTCCATGTGATATGAAGGTAGATGATTTAAATGATTTTAACCTGAAACTTCGTAAGGCTGCCAGTCAAAAAGATGAAAAGGCTGTCTTAAAACTCCTTGATGATTTATATAAAATCATTCACCAAAGAGATGCTAAAAAGTATGCTGAAGATTTCAATACTAATTTTATTGCGAAATTGCATAAAGACTTAAAAATAGATGACGAGCGTTTTACAATGCGTTATCAAAATTTTGTACTGCGTTTCATGGAACCTGTTGATCTGTTTAAGAATTTGGTTATTGATTTTATATCTGCAAATGAAAGTAAACTCGTTGCCGGAGTAAATATTGTCTCTCCTGAAGATGGCGAAACCTCAATGAAAGATTATTGGCTTCATATGGTTATGTTTAAATATTGTCATTCACGTTTTCCAGATGTAAAATATACCCTACATGCCGGTGAATTAACTTTAGGTCTGGTACAACCGGAAGACTTGACCTGGCATATTAATTCAGCGATTTATATTGCTGGTGCTAATAGAATTGGTCATGGGGTTGATATTGCTTTTGAAGCAAATTCGTATGATTTACTCCGATATATGTCAACAAATAATATCCCGATTGAGATTAATTTAGCCAGTAACGAATTTATTTTGAAAGTTAAAGAAGGCAGGCATCCTTTTACACTTTATAAAGAGTTTAATGTGCCAATTGTAATTAGTACTGATGATGCGGGAATTCTAAGAACTAATATGACAGAACAATTCGTGCTACTGGCAAAAAGATATCCTGATGTTTCATACCAAACAATAAAGCAGTATGTTTATAACAGTATTAAATACAGTTTTATACAGGATGTATCTGTAAAAAATGAATTACTGAAAGATTTAGATATGCGATTTAAAATCTTTGAAAATAAATTTTCTAAAAATTAAAATATTTTGGAGAAATGAATATCAAACTTATCGCCATTGGCAAAACCGATAATAAATCATTGCAAAATTTAATTGACGATTATACAAAAAGATTGTCGTTTTATATAAAATTTGATTTAGAAATCATTCCAGATATTAAAAACGTAAAAAACTTATCTGAAAGCCAGCAAAAAGAGAAAGAAGGAGAGTTGATTTTATCTAAATTAACGCCAACAGATCAACTCATTTTATTGGATGAAAATGGGAAAAATTTCTCTAGTGTTGGTTTTTCTGAAGAGTTGCAGAAAAAGATGAATTCCGGAATTAAAACGCTGGTTTTTGTAATTGGCGGTCCGTATGGTTTCTCAGAGGCAGTTTATAATAAGGCAAAAGGCAAGGTTTCGCTTTCGCAGATGACTTTTTCACATCAGATGGTACGTCTATTTTTTATAGAACAATTGTATCGTGGATTTACTATTTTAAGAAACGAACCCTATCATCATCAATAAAACAAATCATTGATTATTTATTAATCTATATTCGGTGATGTTTATAGAAAAAAATAAATAAATTAGCCCTCAAAACCATAACCATGACGAACTTACCTAAAGGGAGTAAAAAATTATTGAACGCCTGGGCTTTTTACGATTGGGCAAATTCAGTTTATACCTTAACCATTGCATCAGCAGTTTTTCCTATTTTTTACGAAGCATTATTTTCAGATAGAGGACATTATATAGAAGTCTTCGGGTTAGAGCTGAAAAATTCGGCTTTAATTAGTTTTATTACAGCTTTAGCATTTTTATTTGTAGCCTTTTTTTCTCCGTTACTTTCCGGAATTGCAGATTATGTTGGGAATAAAAAATCGTTCATGAAATTTTTCTGTTATGTTGGAGCATTGTCTTGTACGGGATTGTATTGGTTTGAACTCGAAAATATTTACGTTGGTCTCTTATTTTACTTTTTAGGATTGATAGGGTATTGGGGAAGTTTGGTTTTTTATAATTCTTATTTGCCGGATATTGCATTTCCGGAACAGCAGGATAAAATTAGTGCTAAGGGATATTCATTGGGGTATATTGGAAGTGTAATTTTACTAATCATTAATTTAGGAATGATTATGAAGCCTGAAATTTTCGGAATTACAGGAAAAACATCTGGTGAAGCTGCTATGAAAGCCATGCGATATTCTTTTGTTATGGTTGGTGTGTGGTGGATTTTATTTAGCCAGTACACTTATTATTATTTGCCAAAAGGAAATAAAGAAACTAATCGAAAACTTTCCGGACAATTTGTCTTTAATGGTTTCAAAGAATTGAAAAAGGTTTGGGCAATATTGAAAGATAATATTCCTCTGAAAAGGTATTTAGGTGGGTTTTTTGTATCAAGCATGGCGGTCCAGACTGTAATGCTTGTAGCTACTTATTTTGGAGCACAGGAAATTCAGTGGGCATCTAAAGAAGAAAGTACAACAGGTTTGATAATTTGTATTTTATTGATACAATTAGTAGCGGTTTTAGGAGCTGTTTTAACTTCAATAGCTTCTGATAAATTTGGTAATATCCCGACCTTGATTGCAATTAATGTTGTTTGGGTAGGCTTTTGTGTTTTTGCTTATTTTATTACATTACCTGTTCATTTTTATGTAATGGCAACAATGGTAGGATTTGTAATGGGAGGAATTCAGTCATTATCAAGATCTACTTATTCAAAATTATTACCTGAAACCGAAGATACGGCTTCTTTTTTTAGCTTTTATGATGTAGCTGAAAAAATCGGAATCGTGATAGGAATGGCACTTTACGGAATTATTGATCAGATTACGGGAAGTCCTCGTTTGGCCATAGTGTTTCTGGGAATCTTTTTTGTAATTGCCGTTTTTCTTTTAAGAAGAGTACATAAAAAATAAAAGTACAACATATTCATGATCCAAACGCAATTATCATACTTTTGATTTTTGCGTTTTTATTTTAAATCGAAATTAATTTTAATGAAAAGTCAATATTTTTTAGATAAAGTGTATTCCGATATCAATTATGATAGAGACGGCGCTAATTTTAAAGAATTTGAATCTTGTGTATTTAATAATTGTAATTTTTCGGCCTGTACGTTTTTAGCAGTTACTTTTATTGACTGCGTTTTCAACGATTGTGTTTTTAATGAAGCAAAAATCAATTATGTGGCTTTTAGGACAGTAACTTTTAATCGGTGTGAAATAAAAGATGTGAATTTTGCTATGTGTGATAAATTGATTTTCGAAATTCATTTTAACGAGTGCGTTTTAGATTTTTCGAAATTTTATACCCTAAAAATAAAAGGGACTACATTTACAAACTGCAGTTTAATTGCTGTTGATTTTATGGCTGCCGATCTTACAAATGTACTTTTTGATAATTGTGATTTGTATCGGTCGGAATTTGACAAAGCAATTGCCAACAAAGCCGATTTCAAAACGAGTTACAATTATACCATTGATCCATCTAAAACGAAACTTAAAAAAGCTGTTTTTGCTTTGAATGAAGTAAAAGGTTTATTGTTTAAGCATGATATAGTTGTGAGATGATCACAATTTTTTCTCCATCACATAATCTTCCATCAGATAGCCATTACCAATTTCAATATTAACATCTTCTTTAATCTCAAAACCAATATTTTTATAAAAACCTAATGCCGTATTGAATCGGTTCACATTTAAGGATAAGCTGGTTGAATGATTTTCTAAAGCCAGTTTTTGAATCTCTTCGATTACTTTTTTACCAATACCTTTTCCTTGTGTTTCCGGCAAAAGATAAATTTTATGAATTTTAGTTATAGCCTGACTTTGGTAATTGTGTTCAATCCCAATAAAGCCTAAAATTGTTTCATCTTCTGAAATCAAATAGAATAATTGTTCTTTTTTCTCCATCTGACCGGTTAAGGCCTCGTCAGAATAAATTAAATCCAGCATATAATCTAATTGATCTTTCGTTAAAATTTGACCATACGTAATTGGCCAGGTTGTATGTGCAATTTTTTGAATTTTAGTAATATCCTCAATTGAGGCTTCAGTAATTTTAATCATAATTTATTTTGTAAAAACCTGATTTTCCTGTTCGCTTACGCGGATAAAAGTGGTTCGTTTTGTTAGTTCTTTTAGTCGGGAAGCACCGACATACGTGCAGGTACTGCGTAAACCGCCTAAAATATCCAAAACTGTATTAATGACGTTACCTTTAAACGGAATCTGAACTGTTTTTCCTTCACTGGCTCTATATTCAGCTACTCCGCCGGAATGTTTGTCCATTGCGGTTGCAGAACTCATTCCGTAAAACTGTTTATATTTTTCGCCTTTTATTTCGATTAATTCACCACCGCTTTCTGTATGTCCGGCCAGCATTCCGCCAAGCATTACGAAATCTGAACCTGCCCCAAAAGCTTTGGCAACATCACCCGGAGTTGTACAGCCTCCGTCGCTAATGATATGGCCTCCTAATCCATGAGCAGCATCAGCACATTCAATGATAGCTGACAGCTGCGGATAACCCACACCGGTTTTTACACGGGTTGTACATACGGAACCAGGACCAATTCCGACCTTAACAATATCAGCTCCAGCTAATAATAATTCTTCGGTCATTTCGCCTGTTACTACATTTCCAGCAATAATAACTTTGTCAGGATATTGTTCACGCGTTTGTTTTAAAAACAGGACAAAATGTTCTGAGTATCCATTAGCAACATCAATACAAATAAATTTTAATGATGGATTAGCTTTAATAATTTTAGCAATTTTCATAGCATCTTCTTTTCCTGTTCCGGTGCTAATAGCTATATAATTATAGAAATCAGAAGCTGCATTTTGTAGAAAACTATTCCATTCTTCTAAAGAATAATGTTTATGAATAGCTGTAAAAAGTTTTTCTTTGGCTAAAACAGCAGCCATTTCAAAAGTACCAACAGTATCCATATTTGCTCCCATAATTGGAATTCCTGTCCATGAGGCTGTACTGTGCAAAAATTTAAAATTTCTTTCTAAAGACACTTCAGCCCTGCTTTTTAAAGTAGATCTTTTGGGCCTGATCATTACATCTTTAAAGCCTAATTTAAGATCGGTTTCTATTCTCATGATTTTCCAAATTTTTGTTACTTTCAAATATATTAATTTTGAAAATGACAGGCTTTATAACAGTACCAAAACTAATACTTAGTTATTAACATCTAAAAAAAAAAGCGGCTCAGAAATTTGACTGATGTTTTGTTTTTCTCTTAGTAAAAATGAATCTCTTTTTGTTTTTAAAATAAAAACTGAAAACGGTTTATGCTTAATTACCTATATTTGTTGACCAAAAAAAATAGCAGAATAGTGAATCATATCAACAAGTTAAAAATATTCAATGATCCGATTTATGGCTTTATTTCTATTCCGAATGAGCTTATTTATGATTTAATTCAGCATCCTTATTTTCAGCGTTTGCGGCGCATTTCTCAAATGGGATTGTCATATTTGGTTTACCCTGGGGCTAACCATACACGTTTTCATCATGCTTTAGGCTGTATGCATCTGATGCAAAAAGCAGTCGAGACACTTCGTTTTAAGGGAGTTGCTATTTCAAGTGATGAGGAATGTGCCTTATTAATCGCTATTTTGCTGCATGATATTGGTCATGGTCCTTTTTCGCATGCGATGGAAAAGAGTATAGTAGAAGATGTCAATCATGAAGCTATTTCATTGCTGTTTATGAATCAGCTAAATAATGAATTTGATGGGAAGCTGAGTCTGGCAATTCAGGTTTTTAAAGGGGAATACCACAGAAAATTCATGCTGCAATTGATTTCGAGCCAGCTGGATATGGACAGAATGGATTATTTAAAACGGGATAGTTTTTACACCGGAGTTGCAGAAGGAAATGTAAATTCTGAGCGACTCATCCAGATGATGAATGTGGAAAACGATGTTTTAGTTATAGAAGAGAAAGGAATTTATTCAGTAGAAAAATTTTTACTTTCAAGAAGGCTGATGTACTGGCAGGCTTATTTGCATAAAACAAGTCTCGTGGCCGAATTAATTTTGATGAAAGTACTTAAACGCGCAAAAGAATTAACATTAAAGGGTATTAAACTACCTTGTAGTGAACCTCTTTCGTATTTTATGCACAATAAAATTTCACTTGAAAACTTTGATGCCGAAAAATTGGACTTATTTTCTCAATTGGACGATTTCGATATTATAAGCGCGCTTAAAGCATGGCAAAAACATCCTGATTTTATTTTGTCAACTTTGAGTAAAATGATTATTAACAGGGATTTGCTAAAGATTAAAATGACTGCCGAAAAAATTCCGATGGAAGAATATCAGGCAATGAAAGAGGAATTTGCAGAGGAGCATAATATTTCCCAGCTTGAAGCAGGTTACTTTATTTTTAGGGGAAAAATTAAAAATCAGGCCTACAGTAAAGAGGCTGAACCTATACGGATTTTGAAAAAAGATAAAACAATTGAAGATGTTGTTGAGGCATCTGACCAGTTGAATTTGAAATCTTTATCTAAGTTGGTGACAAAATATTACATCTGTTTTCCAAAACAACTTATTTAAAATTAATATTTAAAACCTATTTTTTATATTTTTGTCGGAATGAAACGAACCAGTACATATTTTTTGAATAAAGCAGAACGTTTTCTAGTGAGTTCCATCTTATTCCTATAAAAAATATAATCTAATAAGATGAAATTTACAGCAGAACAAATAGCAGGAATTTTAGAAGGAGAAGTTGTTGGTGATCCCAATGCAGAAGTTTCCAGGCTTTCTAAAATAGAGGAAGGTGAAGAAGGTTCTCTTACTTTCCTGGCAAACCCAAAATATATCAACTACATTTATTCTACAAAAGCCTCTATTACAATTGTTAATGATTCTTTTGTTCCGGAATATGAAATTACTACCACCTTGATAAAAGTTGAAGATGCTTATGCCTCTTTTTCAAAATTATTACATTTTTATAATCAGGTAAAACTCAATAAGAACGGAGTAGAACCACATTCTTTTATGTCTGAAGGAACTAAACATGGAGAAAATCTGTATTTAGGAAGCTTTAGTTATGTAGGCCAAAATGTAATATTAGGAAATAACGTAAAAATTTATCCAAACAGTTTTATTGGTGATAATGTTGTTATTGGTGATAATGTATATATTTTTGCCGGCGCTAAAATTTATTCAGAAACTGTAATTGGAAATAACTGTACAATTCATTCAGGCACCATTATCGGTGCAGATGGTTTTGGTTTCGTGCCAAATGAAGAAGGAGTGTATAGTAAAGTACCTCAGATTGGTAACGTTATTATTGAAGACAACGTAGATATTGGTGCTAATACTACAATAGACAGGGCTACGCTTGGCTCTACGATTATTAGACAAGGGGTGAAATTAGACAATCAAATTCAGATCGCTCACAATGTTGAAATCGGTAAAAATACTGTAATTGCAGCTCAGACAGGGGTTGCTGGTTCTACTAAAATTGGTGAAAACTGTATGATTGGCGGGCAGGTTGGCATTGCAGGTCACTTAATAATAGGTAATAATGTAAGACTTCAGGCACAATCTGGAGTTGCTAGGAATATTAAAGATGATGAAGTTTTACAAGGAACGCCGTCACTTGGATACACAGATTTTAATAAGTCGTATGTCCACTTTAAAAATCTGCCTAAAATTGTGGCTGAAGTTGAAGAATTAAAGAAACAAATAATAAACCCAAAAAATGGAAATAATGGTTAAACAGAAGACCATCAAGAATGAAATTTCACTAACAGGAGTTGGATTGCATACTGGAAAAGAAGTTACAATGACTTTTAAACCTGCTCCGATTAATAATGGTTTCACTTTTGTTAGGATTGATTTGCAAGGTCAGCCGATAATTGAGGCAGATGCCAATTATGTTGTTAACACACAAAGAGGTACCAATTTAGAAAAATTAGGTGTAAAAATTCAAACTCCTGAACATGTTTTAGCTGCTTTAGTAGGGTGTGATCTGGATAATGTTATTATAGAATTAAACGCTTCAGAACTGCCTATTATGGATGGTTCTTCAAAATATTTTGTTGAGGCTATTGAAAAAGCAGGAATCGAAGAGCAGGATGCAAAACGCAATGTTTATGTAGTAAAAGAGGTAATCTCATTTACTGATGAAGCGACAGGTAGTGAGATTTTAGTCATGCCAAGTGATGATTATCAGGTTACTGCAATGGTAGATTTTGGTACTAAAGTTTTAGGTACTCAAAATGCTACTTTAAAAAGTATTGCTGACTTTAAAGATGAAATTTCAAATTCAAGAACCTTTAGCTTTTTACATGAATTGGAGTCTTTATTGGAAAATGGACTGATAAAAGGCGGTGATTTAAATAATGCTATTGTTTATGTTGATAAAGAAATTTCCGATTCGACGATGGAGAGTCTAAAAAAGGCTTTTGGAAAAGATGAGATTTCTGTTAAGCCAAATGGTGTTCTTGATAATTTGACTTTGCATTACCCAAACGAAGCTGCAAGACATAAACTTCTGGATGTTATTGGTGATTTGTCTTTAATTGGAGTAAGAATTCAGGGTAAAATTATAGCGAACAAACCTGGTCATTATGTGAATACCCAATTTGCTAAAAAATTAGCAAAAATCATTAAGATTGAGCAGAGAAATCAAATTCCTGTTTATGACCTGAATCAGGAGCCATTGATGGATATTCATAAAATTATGGCAGTTTTACCTCACAGACCTCCATTTTTGTTGATTGACAGAATTATTGAAATGTCATCAAGTCATGTAGTTGGATTGAAAAATGTAACAATGAACGAAAATTTCTTTGTTGGACATTTTCCTGATGCTCCTGTAATGCCAGGTGTATTAATCGTTGAAGCAATGGCGCAAACTGGTGGAATTTTAGTTCTGAGTACCGTTCCTGATCCTGAAAATTATTTGACTTATTTCATGAAAATAGATAATGTTAAATTCAAACATAAAGTTTTGCCTGGAGATACCTTGATATTTAAATGTGATTTGATTTCTCCTATAAGAAGAGGAATTTGTCACATGCAGGCCAATGCTTATGCTAACGGAAAATTAGTTGCTGAAGCAGAATTAATGGCGCAAATTGCAAAAAAACAGTAATTAATCTAAAATTATTGTTTAGGTTTGTTGCCCAATTAGACTATTTATTAAAATATAAAATATACAGATGAATCAACCATTAGCATATGTTCATCCTGGCGCTAAAATCGCTAAAAATGTAGTAATTGAGCCTTTTACAACAATTCATAATAATGTTGTTATTGGTGATGGTACCTGGATAGGTTCAAATGTAACTATCATGGAAGGCGCACGTATCGGTAAAAATTGCAATATTTTTCCGGGTGCGGTTATTTCAGCAGTTCCTCAGGATTTAAAATTTGGAGGAGAAGATTCTTTGGCTATCATTGGAGATAATTGTACGATAAGAGAATGTGTTACTATTAATAGAGGAACAATAGCTTCAGGCCAGACAGTTATTGGAAATAATTGTTTAATAATGGCAACTGCACATATTGCTCATGATTGTCATGTCGGTAATAATGCAATCATTGTTAACGGTGTACTTTTAGGAGGTCACGTTACTATCGGTAATTATGCGATTATTGGAGGATTGTCCGCTGTTCACCAGTTTATTAGTGTTGGAGATCACGCTATGATTTCAGGAGGATCATTATTAAGAAAAGATGTTCCGCCATATACAAAAGCTGCAAAAGAACCACTATCATATGTTGGTATCAATTCAGTTGGACTTAGAAGAAGGGGGTTTACAACAGAAAAAATCAGGGAAATACAGGATATCTATAGAATTTTATACCAAAAAAATTATAATACAACTCAGGCTCTGAGTATTATCGAAGCAGAAATGGAAGCAACTCCTGAGAGAGATGAAATTTTAGATTTCATCAGAAATTCATCAAGAGGTGTAATGAAAGGATATTCAGGAAATTATTAAATAAAATTTATTCATTATTGGTTATCGTTCATCGAATCAGGATAGAATAAAGACAAACATTAAATAAAAACAAATAAAATGGCATCTACAGCAGATATTAGAAACGGATTGTGTATTAAATTTAATCACGATATCTATAAAATTATTGAATTTCTACACGTGAAACCTGGGAAAGGCCCGGCGTTCGTAAGAACAAAATTAAAAAGTTTAACCTCAGGAAAAGTTTTGGATAATACATTTTCAGCAGGTCATAAAATTGATGTTATTCGGGTTGAAACACATACTTTCCAGTTTTTATATCCTGAAGGTGACGAGTTTCATTTTATGAATGCAGAAACATTTGAGCAGATTTCTTTAAACAAAAATATTTTGGATGCTCCGGATTTGTTAAAAGAAGGGACAAATGTAATGGTTCAAATCAATACAGAAACAGATTTACCATTATCTGTTGATATGCCTGCATCTGTAATCCTTGAAGTGACTTATGCTGAGCCGGGAGTAAAAGGAAATACAGCAACAAATGCTACAAAATCAGCTACGGTTGAAACAGGTGCTTCAGTAAACGTTCCGCTATTCATTAACGAAGGAGATAAAATTAAAATTGACACAGCTTCAGGCTCTTACATGGAGCGTGTAAAAGAATAGTATTTTTTTTAAGATCTTTGACAATGAGTCAATTAGATATTTGTGAACCGACATATTTTTGTATATTCACATTCTAATTGACTCATTTTCTAATTGACAAATTTTCTAATTATAATATATGAAATTTCAAAAGAGTCATTCTTTAGAAGAAATTGCAAATTTGCTTAATTGCGAATTTACAGGAGACAAAGATTTTCAGGTTTTAGGGATGAATGAGATTCATGTTGTAGAACCGGGAGATATTGTTTTTGTTGACCATCCAAAATATTATGATAAAGCTTTGCAATCTGCAGCAACAATTGTTTTAATCAATAAAAAAGTAGATTGTCCTGAGGGGAAAGCTCTTTTAATTTCTGATGACCCTTTCAGAGATTTCAATATTTTAACAAAGCACTTTAAGCCTTTTCAATCTGCGAATGTTCCTATTGCCCCATCTGCAAAAATTGGTGAAGGAACCGTTATTCAGCCAAATTCTTTTGTTGGAAACCACGTTACAATTGGCAAAAACTGCCTTATCCATTCAAATGTTTCAATTTATGATCATACTGTAATTGGAGATAATGTGATTATCCATGCCGGAACTATTTTAGGAGCTGATGCGTTTTATTATAAAAAGCGTCCTGAAGGTTTTGATCAGTTGGTTTCGGGCGGAAGAGTAGTGATTGAAGACAATGTTGGAATTGGTGCGCTTTGTACAATAGATAAAGGAGTAACTGGAGATACAAAAATTGGAGAAGGTACAAAACTAGATAATCAGGTTCATGTTGGACATGATACTGTAATTGGGAAGAAATGTTTAATCGCTTCTCAAACTGGTATTGCAGGCTGCGTAATTATTGAAGATGAAGTAACGCTTTGGGGACAGGTTGGAACCACCAGTGGAATTACAATTGGCGCAAAAGCAGTTGTTTTGGGCCAAACTGGTGTCACTAAATCAGTAGAAGGCGGAAAAACATATTTTGGTACTCCAATAGAAGAATCAAGAGAAAAGTTGAAACAGTTAGCCAATATCAAAAAAATTCCTGAAATTTTAAGTAAACTGAAATAACTATGTCTATTAAAGAATTTGTACAAAAATTTTATAAATCGGATGCTCTGATTGATAGTGAAATTTTTAAAACCTATCTGCATCCGGATGTTACTATAGAGTGGAATAGCAGCAGAGGGTTAATCCATATGGATTACGATTCAATAATAAACATGGCTAATGAATTAAATCGTGCTTATGTTCGTTCAAAAGTCAGAATTAGTCATATAATCGCCGAAGATGACTTAGTTTCAGTACGTTATTCCCATTATGTTAAAACGATTGAAAATCCACGCGAAGAGATGTTATTGGCCCATTTTTTTACGATTTGGCAGATAAAAGACGGCAAATTGTATCGTGGTTATCAAATGAGTCAATTTTCGTGATATTTTTTGCCCGTAAAAAAGGTGAAAATAAGTTACAAAACCTTACTTTTGCATCACAATTTTAAAAACTACATAAAATATATATCATGAGTGTATTAGTTAATAAAGATTCCAAAATAATTGTTCAGGGATTTACAGGAAGCGAAGGAACTTTCCACGCTTCTCAAATGATTGAGTACGGTACTAATGTTGTAGGTGGTGTTACTCCGGGTAAAGGAGGTACAAGCCATTTAGACCGTCCGGTTTTTAACACAGTAAAAGATGCTGTTGATCAGGCCGGAGCCGATACTTCTATCATTTTTGTACCACCAGCTTTTGCTGCTGACGCAATTATGGAAGCTGCTGATGCCGGAATTAAAGTAATTATTGCTATTACAGAAGGAATTCCTGTAGCAGACATGATCAAGGCTAATAATTATGTTAAAGAAAGAAATTCAAGATTAATCGGACCTAACTGTCCTGGTATCATTACTCCCGGAGAGGCTAAAGTTGGGATCATGCCAGGTTTCGTTTTCAAAAAAGGAACAGTTGGTATCGTTTCTAAATCTGGAACTTTAACTTATGAAGCTGCAGATCAGGTTGTAAAACAAGGTTTAGGAATTACAACAGCAATCGGTATCGGTGGAGATCCAATTATTGGAACTACAACTAAAGAAGCTGTAGAATTATTAATGAACGATCCAGAGACTGAAGCAATCATTATGATTGGTGAAATCGGAGGTCAGTTAGAAGCTGATGCTGCTAAATGGGTAAAAGCAGATGGGAACCGTAAACCAGTCATTGGATTTATCGCCGGAGAAACTGCTCCTGCTGGCAGAACAATGGGACATGCAGGTGCTATTGTTGGTGGTTCTGATGATACCGCTGCTGCTAAAAAGCAAATTATGAGAGACAACGGAATACATGTTGTTGATTCACCAGCTGAAATTGGTAAAAAAGTAAAAGAAGTGTTGGGATAACTTCCAATATTTTGAAATAATAAATTCCAAAAGTCTCAATATTTTTGTTGAGACTTTTTTACATTTTTAGAATGTACGGAATAAAAATTAAAAACTTAGCTGCCCTGATTATCAATATTTAGTAGCTTAAAAATAAAAGTATGTACAAAGAATTAAAAAAGTTTAAAGTAAGCCGCAGTTTTGCTTTTACAGTTGAAGATAGTTTAGAGCAAGTTTGTAATGCTCCTGAAGGTGCAGGAGTTTTTATTGTGTATGCTGTCGAAGGTGATGCAAGAGAATTAATTATGGTAGGTTCTACCGGAACGGTTCAGAATGATGGTACTTTAAAAAATAAAAATGGTGGTCTATACGATAAAATCGTAAACGGTCATCAATTTGCAAAAACAGGAAGAAAGTACTCCTGGCCAGCGCAAATGAAATTAGAAAATATATCAGAACTTGAAGTGGTTTGGTATGAAACTTATAATGCAGCGATAAAAGCGATTCCAACAACTGTTGAAGGTCTGGTTTTGCAGAATTTTTTAGACGAAAATGGAAAATTACCCAGATGGAATGTTGCTTTTTAAAGTGATTAATAAATTCACAAAAAAACCTTGCTAAATAATAGTAAGGTTTTTTTTTGCCTAATTAGAATGAGAAAATCTTAAAAAGTTTAAATAAACTTTACTTTTCTGTAAAAAAATTGGTTTTAAATTTTAGGCTTCCTATATTTATAAAACAAAAATTAATTATAATGTTAAATTACTGTTATTTTTTGTAATTATTTACTTTCATTCTTATTTACAATTAGATTTTAGCACTAATAAATTACTTTATAAAGAATTTATTTAATTATAAATGTTGATTTTTAAAAGTACGTTAGGATGATATTTCAAATATAAAATCCTAAATATTTATGAAGACTCAAATTTTGACAATAAAAACCTACGATGATCATAAACTTTGGAGAAAACTTAAAGCAGGCGATGAAAAGTCATTTTCTTTACTGTTTGAAAAGTATTATGGCGATTTAATAAATTATGGAAATTCATTTTCTCCTTTTGCAGAAAAAGTTCAGGATTGTGTTCAGGATGTATTTGCAGACATTTGGCTATATCGTGAATCCTTGCAGGAACCGAATGTTGTAAAAGCTTATCTGCTTTCAAGTGTTCGAAAAAGAATTGCACGACTATATGAACGTGACCATATTTTTAGAAAAATAACCACCACAGATTCAATTGAATTTCTTTTTGATTTTTCGATTGAATATGAACTTATAGATGATGAAACTACCGCAGAACGTGTTTTGTATCTCAATAAATTATTGAATGATTTACCTTCCCGACAAAAAGAGGCACTTTTTTTAAGATATAACCAGGGATTGTCAATAGAACAAGTTGCAGAAATGTTAGATGTAAATTATCAATCAGCAAATAATCTTTTATATCGTGGTTTACTTAAGCTTCGTAAAGAATGGAAGGGGAGTTTTTCGATACTGGTATTGCTTTCTTCAGGTGTGCTTTAAAATTATCTTAAAAAAAATAAAAAAAAATCATAAATAGGTGAGTATATAAAAAGAAAACTGTCCTCTATGTTTTTATAAACCTTATTTCATAGATGCAAAAACGTAATCATTATACCGAACTTGAAGATTTTTTAGCCGATAAGTCATTTCAATTGTGGGTTTTGTCCAAAATTGATGAACAAGGCTGGGAAGAATGGACTTTAGAAAAGCAACAACGCGCAAAATTGGTTGAAGATGCAAGACTTTTATTGTTAGCAATGAAAGTGCCTGCCCATAAAATTTCCTCTTCAGAAATTACTGCTGCATTACAATCAACCTGGCTTAAAATTGAAGTAAAAGAAAATGGCAGTAAAACAATTAAACATAACTCAGTCAAATATTTAAAGCAGTACTGGGCTGGAATTGCCGCTTCCTTATTTTTTGGTTTAATATCACTTTGGTTTTATAATAATCAATTTAATATCAATCATACTGATGTCACCTATAAAGAACTTATAGAAGAAAATAGCGAGGGACTTGTTGAACAGACAAACAATTCGAACAAACCTCAAATAATTACCTTGTCAGATGGCAGTTCTGTTTTATTACAGCCAGACAGTAAATTAAGTTATCCTAAAATCTTTGCCGGAAACGAGAGAAAGGTTTATTTATGCGGAGAAGGTTTTTTTGAAATTAGTAAAAATCCCAAAAAACCTTTCATTGTTTACGCTAACGAAATCATTACAAAAGTAGTTGGTACGAGTTTTCGGGTAAGAGCTTATTCAGACCACCCAAATGTTGAAGTGCTTGTTCGAACCGGTAAAGTAAAAGTAAGCTCAAATGAATTGACAGGAAACTCAAAACAAGAGATTGTTTTATTGCCAAATGAAGCTTTGCGTTTTTTAAGAAAAGATTTAAGTTTCAATATAATAACTAATATAACAGAAGATAAGACATTAGTTAGTAACGTTGGTAATATTGAACAATTAAGTTTTGAATTCACGGATATTCCTGTTGTGCAGATTTTTAAAACAATAGAACAAGCTTATCTGGTTGAAATTGATTTCCCTAAAGATAAATTAAAAGATTGTCATTTAACTACTTCATTAAGCGATCAGCCATTGTCAGAAAAACTCAAAATTATTTGTAAAAGTATTGGAAATGATACCAGTTTTGAAATGAACGGAAATCAAATTGTAATAACATCACAGGGGTGTAATTAAGTTTTTGACAATGAAAATCTATAATAATAAATAAAAAAATCAATTTGTTGCCTATGTAAAAAACACCACAAAAAAAAGTGCCGATATGCTGTAACATATTCGACACTAAAAAGTATAAATCACTCTCTGTAAAGAGTCATTTATTAGTTTCTAAATACACTCGAATAGTATAATTAAAACCAAACCAAAATTATGAAAAAACCAGTTGTGAAACAACGATTACTCCATCGAATCATGAAAATAACGCTATTTCAGTTCGTCTTAGCACTTGTATTTTCAAGTGTTACCATGGCAAACAGTGTGAGTGGACAAAGAAAATTAGATACGAAAGTTACTATTGCAGTTGAAAATTTAAGTTTAGACAATGCGTTGAACAAACTTGAAAAATCAGCTCGTGTAAAATTTTCATATAACTCAAGATTGCCTCAGCTAAATCAAAAAGTTAGCATTGAGGCAAATCAGGAAACTTTGGAAAGTATCCTCAACAGAATTTTGAAGCCATTCAATATTACATATGCAGAAATAAGCAATCAGATTATTTTGCAGAAAAACACCAAATTAGATGGTTTTAGCAATGATAAATCTCATAATCCCTTATTTGAAATTTTATCTGCAGGGCCAATCATTAAAGGAAAAGTTACTGATGTCAGCGGGAGTCCGTTACCTGGAGCCACTGTACTTGCAAAAGGAACTAAAGTAGCTGTTTTAACTGATTTTGATGGAAACTTTTCGATCGAAATGCCGGCTAATAGTACTCAATTAGTAATTTCTTATGTTGGAATGGAAACCAAAGAAATTGGAATTGAAAATACCAATCCAACAATTATCTTGAATGAATCAGGTCAAAACCTGAAAGAAGTTATAATAACAACAGGTTACGAAAAAACATCAAAAAGAACTTTTACCGGAGCGGTTAGTAAAATATCCGGCGCAGAGCTAAAAGTTGATGGTGTCGTAGATATTAGCAGAATGATAGAGGGGAAAGCTGCAGGGGTAACTGTTCAGAATATTACGGGTACTTTTGGAACAGCTCCAAAAATCACAGTGCGTGGATCTTCCTCTATTTTTGGAGATACCAAACCATTATGGGTTATTGACGGTGTAGTACAGGAGGATATTATCAATATATCCTTTGCAGATTTAGCTTCAGGAAATTCAGAAACGTTGTTAAGCTCTTCTGTTGCGGGATTAAATGCTAATGACATTCAGAGCATTGAAATTTTAAAAGATGCATCTGCAACTTCTATTTACGGATCCAGATCTTTAAACGGAGTTGTAGTTGTTACCACCAAACAAGGACGAAGAGATTCACCTTTAAAAGTTTCTTACTCAGTAGAAAATTCAGTTAGAACGGTACCGAGCTATACGCAATATGATATTCTAAACTCTCAGGAGTCAATGAGTATTTTGAAAGAAATGGAACAAAAAGGATTTCTGGACATTCCAACAACATTGCAAGGAAGATCTGGTGGAGTTTATAATATTTTAAGTAAGGCTATTAATACTTATGTGCCAGAAACCGATAGTTATTTGGTAAATAATGATCCTTTAAGCCGTAACAATTTCTTAAGAAAATATGAATTGGCTAATACAGATTGGTTTAAGATTTTGTTTAGACCTTCCCTTACTCAAACGCACTCATTAAGTTTTTCCGGCGGTGGAAAAAACAATACTTTTTATGCTTCGTTAGGGTATTATACCGATCCGGGATGGACTATTGCTGATGACGTAAAACAATTGTCTTCAAATATTAAAGGAACCTTTTTTATTAATGACAAACTAAGTGTCACTATGTCAACAATGGCTTCTGTGCGTAAGCAAGGAGCTCCGGGAAGCTACGAAAGTAAAAAAGATGTAGTTTTTGGTAAAGTTACCAGAGACTTCGACATTAACCCATTCAACTACGTTTTAAATACAAGCAGAACACTTAGAGCTTATGATGACAATGGAGATTTAGAGTATAGCAGAAATAACTGGGCTCCTTTTAATATTGTAAACGAACTGCAAAACAATGTTTTAGAAATTGATGTAAAAGACATGCGTTTTCAATTGGATTTAGAATATAAACTCAACAAACATTTAACTTATAATTTAACCGGTTCTGCCCGTTATGCAAACACATCAAGAGAACACAAAATTTATGAAGGTTCAAATGTTGTTGAAGCCTATAAAGCCGGAACTGAATATGGGGTGGAAGGTGTAAATACCACGGTTCGAAATGATAACGTATTTTTATATACAGACCCGGATGATTTAACTGCTCAGCCTATTTCGGTATTGCCAAATGGAGGGTTTTTGAGAAAATTTACTAATGAATTGACTTCTTATAATATTAGAAACAGTGTTAATTACAGAAATACTTTTAATGAAAAACACGAAGTTGAAGGCTTTTTTGGTACGGAGTTACGTTCATTAGACAGAAGCAATGATAATTTTACCGCTGCGGGACTTCAGTTTGACAGAGGGCTTACTGCATTTACAGATCCAAGAATTATAGAAAAAATAATCAATGAAGGAAGCTCCTATTACGGATTTAATGAAGAGAGGGAAAGAACTGTTGGTTTCTTCGGAAAAGTAGGATATACTTATGACCGTCGTTATACAGGATCTATTACTGGTCGTTATGACGGATCAAACAGGCAAGGCAACAGTGGTTCAGGAAGATGGCTTCCAACATACACTTTTAGTGGAAAATGGAATGTAACGGAAGAGAAATTCATGCAAAATACAAAAGTCATAAATAATTTGGCATTGAGAGGTTCTTACGGACTTACCGCTACTGCAGGTCCTGCAACAAATTCTTTGGCAATTTACAAGAGTTACATTACAGATCGTTTGGCTATTTCTGACAGAGAAACAGGAATCAATATTGAGGAACTGCAAAACTCTGATTTAACCTGGGAAAAGCAATTTGAAACAAACATTGGAGTTGATTTAGGAATGTTTAATAACAGAGTTCAGTTTGTATCAGATATTTACAGCCGTAAAGCATTTGATTTGGTTGATTATGTTGTGACTTCAGGTGTTGGTGGACAAAGAATCAAACAAGGTAATAATGCTAACATGGAAACAAAAGGTCTTGAGATTGGATTCACCACTCAAAACATTGTAACAAATAATTTTAAATGGTCTTCTACAGTAAACTTCTCTGTATATGATCAGAAGATTACAAAGTTAGAAAATCAGCCTTCTGCATTTGATTTAATTGATGCAAATGGAGGAAATACAGTTGGTCATCCCAGAAATTCATTGTACTCTTACCAGTTTACAGGTTTAAATAATCAGGGTTTACCAACTTTTGTTCAGGCAGAAGGGGAAACAGATAGTGTTACCGGAGCAAATTTCCAAGATACAGAAAATGTTACTGATTATTTAAAATTTGAAGGTTCTATCGAGCCAAATAAATCAATTGGTTTTTCAAATACATTTAGTTACAAAAACTGGTCTTTATATGTGTTTGTTGTAGGATCCGGAGGTAACAAAGTACGTTTGAATCAGGCTTACGATAGTCAATACGATGATTTAACCGTATTTACAAAAGATTTTACAAACCGTTGGATCAATCCTGGTGATGAAGCGTTTACGAATGTTCCGGTTATAGCAGACAAAAGACTGGTTCAAAATTACGGAACACAAGATCAATTATCAATCGCATATAACACTTATAATTATTCAGATGTTAGAATTGCAGATGGTGATTTTGTAAGGCTAAAAAATGTATCCTTAAGTTGGGAGTTTCCAAGTGATTTTAAGAAAAAATTAGGCTTGAGTTCTTTCACACTTAAAGGGTCAACAGTAAATCCATGGTTGATTTATTCAGACAAAAAGTTGAACGGACAGGATCCTGAATTCCGTAATACAGGTGGTGTTGCATTACCTGTAACCACACAATACACTTTTGCAATAAACCTTTCATTTTAATAAATTGATTATGAAAAATATAAAAATAGCTTTATCTCTGCTGGTGCTTTTAGGTATTAGCAGTTGTGATGAATTCCTTTCTGAAATACCAGATAACAGAACCCAAATCGATACCCCTGAAAAAATCAAGGAATTATTGGTAAATGCTTATCCGTCAGCTTCTTATATGGATTTAGCAGAAACCATGTCTGACAACGTTGGAGATGCTGAACTAAGTTCTGTATCTGTCAAAAACCAGCAAAGCTACAATTGGGAAATGCAGACTGAAATAAATATAGATACTCAGGCTAACTATTGGAATGGCTGCTACCGAGCAATTGCACACGCTAACCAGGCCTTACAATCTATTGAAGAATTAGGCAGTCCGGCAAGTTTAAACCCTCAAAAAGGAGAAGCATTAATGGCCAGGGCTTATGCTCATTTTATGTTGGTAACCTTCTGGTCTCAACGTTACAATCCAGCCACGGCGGATACAGATTTAGGAGTTCCATATGTAAAAGTGCCTGAAACAGAATTGCTTAAAAATTATAAAAGAAATACAGTTAAAGAAGTTTTTGATTTTATTGAAAGTGATTTGGAAGAAGGTTTGAAATTAGTAACTAATGATTACAGCGAACCTAAATTTCATTTCAATAAAGAAGCTGCTAAAGCATTTGCAAGCCGCTTTTATTTAGTAAAAGGAGACTGGGACAAAGTTCTTGAAGTTTCTGAAGGACTGGGTTCTAAGCCTGCTGGAAAATTAAAGGATTACGTAACTTTATCTGGTCTGGCTCCGGACATTCAATTTATTGAGTATGGTAAATCATCTTATGCAACTAATTTACTGATTGCTTCTCCAAATTCGCTTATTGGGAGATCTGCAAGTTCCAGTAATTTCTATCTAACATCCGATAAACAAACAGAGCTTTTTAGTTCGGCGACGAATCCATTTAATAAAACCTATTTATTTAAATTTTATTCTTACAATAGCAGCAGGACCTTGTTCACGCCTAAGTTTGAAGAATATTTTAAATATACAAACATTAGTGCAGGAATTGGTGAGGCTTATTGTGGTATTGTTCTTCTGTCAAATGATGAGTTCTATTTAAACAGAATTGAAGCTCTGGTCATGAAAGACAGAATTACAGAAGCTAATACAGAGTTAGAATATTTTATTGGTACAAGAACAACTGGTTATAACGCAGCAACAGATAAGCTTACACAGGCAAAAATTGTAAGTATGTATCCTGTTATTGCTGATGAATTTACTCCTTTTTATTCGATGACAGCTTTGCAGACTTCCTATGTAAAAGCAATCGCTGAGGCAAGAAGAAGAGATTTTGTCCATGAAGGTCTAAGATGGCTTGATGTAAAACGTTTTAATCTGGTTGTTAATCATGAGACATTTGGTTTACCGGTAAATACTCTGGTAAAAGATGATAAACGTAGAGCAATACAAATTCCTCTTGCAGCATCCAATTACGGTGTAGAGAAAAACCCTAGGTAATTTTTTTAATTTTAATTTAAATTATTATGAAAATAGTAAAACAATATAAAGTAATAGCTTTGGTTGCAGGGGTTTTGTCTTTTGCATCCTGCGCTCATGAAGATACACTTGGAAAGAGTCAGTTAGATTATACCCAAGCCGAAAAAACAGAGTTAGACAACTGGATTGACGCTAATTATTTGAATCCTTATAATATCAACGCACAATATAAATGGAACCAGAATACGGTAGATAATAATAGATTTTTATTTCCTCCAATGGTTGATAAAGTCCAACCCGCTTTGGATGTGGTAAAGAAAATTTGGATAGACAGTTATACGACAGTAGGTGGTTACGATTTTGTAAAAAAAGTAGCGCCAAGAGAAATTGTTTTGGTTGGTGGTGTTAATTCTAACACAAATGGAACAAGAACTTTGGGTATTGCTGATTCCGGACAAAGAATTACGCTTTTCGAAGTTGATTATCTGGATAAAAAAAATCGTGCAAATGTTACTGAGTTTGTTCATACTATCCAACATGAATATGTACATATACTCAATCAGAACAAGCCTTTTGACGAAGAAGCCTGGCAAAAAATTACACCAGGAGGTTATACAGGAACATGGCATCTGGAAGTGCTGGCAACATCCAGAAGTTTAGGTTTTATTACCAATTACGCCAGAAATAATGTTATTGAAGATTTTGCAGAGACAGCATCTACAATTTTGTCAAGTACAAAAGCAGAATACGCCGCTATTTTAGCGAGTATGCCTGCAGACGGGAGAGCGAAATTGCAGCAAAAAGAAGCCATAGTAGTGCAATATTACAAAGATGCATTTAATATGGATTTCTATGCATTAAGAGATGCAGCGGAGAAAAATACAAATATGGTTGTGAATAATTAATTTTCGGCAATGTATAATTTAACAGATAAATAGTATGAAACTAAAAAATATATTTAAGTACTTAATGCTTGGCTTTGTAGCATTGTCTTTAGGTTCTTGCAGTAATAATACGGATGCAGAACAGCTCTTCGATCAGACTCCCACTGAGCGACTGAATGCTCAAAAAAAGGAGTTGAACGATTTATTGTTTACATCTGAATATGGATGGAAAGCGGTTTATTTTACAGATGATACGCAATTAGGAGGCTATACACATCTATTTAAATTTTTACCTGGGAATAAAGTTGAAATGGCTTCAGATTTTGACTCAGATACAAAAACATATACCAGCGATTATGATGTAGTTTTAGGAAGTACGGTTAGTTTATTATTTGATACCTATAACAGAATTCATCTTTTGTCAGATTCTAACAGTTACCCGACAACAGCTCTTAGAGGTAAGGGATATTTAGGCGATTTCCAGTTTTTATATTATGGTCAGGAAAATGGTGACATCATTTTCAAAAGCAACAGGTTAGTTAGGGAAGTTCGTTTTGTAAAAGCAACCGCCGAAGATTGGGCAGATTTGTCTAAGAATTTAATTACACAGCAAAATCTTATAGGTTCATCTGCTCGCCCGTTATTTAGGTCATTAGATGTCAATGACGGTTCAAAGGTGATGAAATATGATTTTTCTTTCAACGTTGCTACCCGTTATGTATTGGCACCTTCTATTGATGCCGGTTCTAGTGAAGTGTTAAGTTTTGGAGTTGGATATACACCAACAGGAATTGTGATAAGTCCGGCTATTGAAGTAGCAGGTCAGAAATTAACAACTTTTTTATACAATGATACCGATGGTAGTTTTACTGCTACCGGAACAGGTGGAGTAACGGCTTCTATAAAATATAGCAATTCACCTTTTGTACTCACAGATGACTACAAACTATTGCTAGATGGAAATCCTCAAATGGTGTTTGGGTATATAGCAGCCAATTTATATACAGCTCCTACAACTTCTGCTTATTTTAAAACATTGATTAACAAAGTTAATGCAACTTTACCAGCTAATCAACAAATTACCAGAATACAGCTTTATTTCAATTCTCCTTATGGAACTTATATCGAATATCGTTTTGCGGGAGGAAGACCAAGTATTTACCATACTGTTACTACTAGTGAAAATGCTGCAAATAAAACAATAGTATTAACTAATGATTACTGGGATAATGGCGTTGCTATAATTGCACCTCCAGGTTATTTGGCAGAGATTGATGCGGTGTTTACGAATACTGCCGGTCTATATGTAAAAAAAGAATCTTTTAGAATTACGTATAGTAATACTGTTTACACATTTACAAGTGCTGCAAGTAATTTTAGAATAACAACCTATCAATTATAATAGTTTTTAGTTTTGATTTTAGTTGAAAAGCAGCTCATCATGAGTTGCTTTTTGAATAATTATGAATAATTTTAAATTTTAAAAGCTATGATAAAGAAGTATTTTACATCAACAAGTATTATTTTCTTATGGGGCTTAATTCTCGTAGCGACATCCTTATTATATTCTGAGTACACCAGATATTATTTGTATCTCTCTATAATCGTAATCATTCCGATAATGATTTATAGCCTTATAAAGCAGAGAAAGGAAGATAAGTTAAATGATACAACAGAATTTCAATCATCAATTTATAGAATGTTGTTTCTGGCTATAATACTTGGAGTTTTCCTATTCATCACAAAGATGAATTACATATAATAGTTTTAATTTTTATTTTGAAGAAAAGCAGTTCTGTTTGGACTGCTTTTGTTTTTTCAAAGGTTTAGCATGATTTTTTTTGTAATATTAAAAGGTAATTACAATTGTTATTTTTTTAAAAAAGGGAATTGTTCTATATTTGGCAAGTCGTTTTTAGCCCTGATAGAAGTGGAAATCCTTTTGTGTTTTTCTTTAAAACACAAAAGATTGCAACGGATAGCAGGATTAGCTACAAATAAATATTAAAATTAATTTTGAATATGAAATTACTAGAAGGAAAAGTTGCCATCATTACAGGCGCTAGTCGTGGAATTGGAAAAGGAATAGCCGAAGTTTTTGCTAAACATGGTGCCAATGTGGCCTTTACATACAGTTCATCTGTAGAATCAGCTCAGGCTCTGGAAGCAGAATTGAACAGTTTGGGAGTTAAAGCAAAAGGATACCAGTCGAATGCGGCTGATTTTAACGAAGCGCAGACTTTTGTTGATGCTGTTTTAGCAGATTTTGGAACAGTTGATATATTGATTAACAATGCCGGTATTACAAAAGACAACCTGTTGATGCGTATGTCTGAAGCTGATTTTGATCAGGTGATTGATGTGAATCTGAAATCGGTTTTTAATATGACAAAAGCAATTCAGAAAACCTTTTTAAAACAACGTGCAGGTTCTATCGTTAATATTAGTTCTGTCGTTGGGGTTTCAGGAAATGCTGGACAAACGAATTATGCGGCTTCAAAAGCAGGTGCGATTGGTTTTACAAAATCGGTAGCTTTAGAGTTAGGTTCCCGTAATATTCGTTGCAACGCAATCGCTCCGGGATTCATTGAAACCGAAATGACGGCAAAATTACCTGAAGATGTAGTAAAAGGATGGAGAGACGGAATTCCGTTGAAACGTGGCGGAACTACTGAAGATGTTGCCAATGCATGTCTTTACCTGGCTTCAGATTTGAGCGCTTATGTTACAGGACAAGTGCTTAATGTTTGCGGAGGAATGCTTACTTAATAAGTTTGCAGTGTTCAGTTTTTAAGTATTCAGAAAATGTCTTTCTTAAAAACTATAAAGAGAACACATTATAATTTCGACTTTTAATTCTGATCACTACAAACTGATTACTGAACACATATAAATTATGACTACAAACACGATTCTATTATTACTACTTTCTTTAGTAATAGCTGGTGGATTGTCGTATTTTCAATATTTTTATAAAGCCAAAAACCATTCGAATGTGAATGTGTTTTTGGCTTTTTTACGTTTTTTAGTCATTTTCGGATTATTGGTGTTACTGATTAATCCTGTTATGACGAAAAATTCGCTTCAGGTTACCAAAACGCCTTTGGCAATTGCGGTAGATAATTCAAGTTCTGTAACGGCTTTAAAATCTGATAAAAAAGTTACCGAATTATATCAAAAACTGGTTTCGAATGCAGCCCTTCAGGAAAAGTTTGAAATCCAGTCCTATCAGTTTGATGCCGATTTTAAACCTTCAGACAAGTTTGATTTTAAAGGAAAACAAACCAATCTCGATGAAGTTGCCAAAAATCTAAAAAGCATCAATAAAAACCTGATTTTCCCGACAGTTATCATTACCGATGGAAATCAGACTACAGGAAACGATTATGTATATCGTTTTGATCCTGCTAATAAAGTTTATCCTTTGGTTGTGGGAGATACAACCACTTTTTTTGATTTAAAAATCAATCAGTTAAACGTCAATAAATACGCTTTTCATAAAAATAAATTTCCGGTTGAAGTATTTCTGCAATATGCCGGGACTAAAGCTGTAAATACCGATTTTACAATCTCACAGGGAAACTCAGTTGTAGCCAGAGAGAAAGTTTCTTTTTCACCTTCTAAAAAAACAGCTTCTTTAAATTTGCTGTTACCAGCTGATAAAGTTGGGCTTCAGATTTTCAGGGCAAATGTTTCTTCTAACTTAAAAGAGAAAAACAGTTACAATAATATCAAAAACTTTGCGGTTGAAGTAATCGATCAAAAGTCAACCATTGCTATTGTTTCTACTATAAATCATCCGGATATCGGAGCTTTGAAACGCTCCATCGAAACGAATGCACAGCGCAAAGTGATTTTGGCTAAACCTAATGAAATCGACAAATTAAATGATGTTTCAGTTTTGGTTTTGTATCAGCCAAATGGAGCCTTTAAACCTGTTTTTGATAATAATAAGTTAGCCGGAACGAATAGTTTTATCATCACCGGAAACAACACCGACTTTAATTTCCTGAACCAAAAACAGAATAATCTGGTTTTTAAAATGAGTGGTCAGAGAGAAGATTTTTTAACCGAATTTCAGTCACAATTTAATTTGTTTGCGATTGAAAATATTGGTTTTGAAAACTTTCCGCCCTTGCAGAATCTATTCGGAAGTATTACAACGAGCGGAAATGTATCGGTTTTACTTTCGTCTAAAATCAGAAACGTTTCTACTAATGCACCTTTATTGGCTTTCGCCGAAAATCAGGGCAGACGGACCGCTTTTCTTTTAGGAGAAAACAGCTGGAAATGGCGTTTGCAAAGCCATATTGACAATCAGTCTTTTGAAAAATATGATGTTTTTATAGATAAAATCATTCAGTATTTGGCAACATCGGCTTCCAGAAAATCATTGGTTGTAGAGCACGAAAGTTTTTATAATTCGGGAGAAGCCATTGTAATCAATGCACAATACTTCAATAAAAACTATGAATTTGACGAAAAAGCAAGATTAACCATCACGGTTACAAATGCCGAAACGAAGCAAACCAAAAACTATGATTTGCTAAAAGGAAACAATTCCTTCTCAGCTAATCTGGATGGATTAACAGCCGGAAAATATAATTTTACCGTAAAAGAATTAAATTCAAATACGTCATATTCGAGTCACTTTGAGATTTTGGATTTTGATATCGAAAAACAATTTGTAAATCCGGATGTTCAGAAACTGAAACAACTGGCGTTACAAACCAACGGAAAAGCCTTTTTCGAAAACCAGGCAGATGATTTGATTCAAGCGCTTTTAGAAAGTAAAGAATACAAATCGATAGAGAAAAATATCTCGACCAAAACTCCTTTGATTGACTGGGTTTGGCTTTTGGTTTTAATTGCTGTTTTGCTTACAACGGAATGGTTTGTTAGGAAGTATAATGGGATGTTGTAGTTTAAATTTATTTTATCTTAGTGAAACTTAGCGATAGCTCTGTGAATCTGTGTGAGATAATTATACCACGAAGTTTCGCAAAGATTTCACCGAGATTCACAAAGAATTTAAAATAAGTAATCATGGACTTCAGGCTAAAAGTATTTTACACCGTAGCACTCCGCCTTAATTTTACTAAAGCGGCAACGGAATTGTATATCACGCAGCCAGCCGTTTCCAAACACATTCAGGAACTCGAAGAAACTTATAAAACAAAGCTTTTTGAACGTAACGGTTCTAAAATTGCTTTAACTCCTGCCGGAAAAATCCTTTTAGAACATACCAAAAACATCTTCGAAATTTATCGCGAAATCGACTTTGACATGAGTTCGTTTCGTAACGAGCGCCAGGGATTACTGCGATTGGGTTCAAGTACCACCATTTCACAATATATTATTTCACCGGTTTTGGCAAGATTTCACCAAAAACAGCAGGATATTAAAGTTAATTTACTCAATGGAAATACCGAACAGATTGAAAATGCTTTAATCAACAAGGAAATTGAAATCGGAATTGTAGAAGGACAATCTAAAAATCAGTCTATTAAATATGTTCCGTTTATAAAAGACGAACTGGTTTTGGTCTGCAATACTCAAAATCCTTTGGTAAAGCAAAACGAAATTTCGCTTGAAGATTTAAAAAACATGAAATTCATCACCCGCGAGCGTGGCTCCGGAACACTTGAAGTTATAGAATATGCTTTGAAACAAGTTGGTGTAAAATTATCCGATCTGCAAATCGAAATGCAGCTGGGAAATACGGAAAGCATTAAATCGTATCTGCTCAATTCTAACTGTTTTGCTTTCATGTCAATACATGCAGTAGGCAAGGAGCTTAAAAACAATGAACTGATAGTTTTAGATGTAGAAAATTTGACGATCGAAAGATACTTTTACATCATTACTTTACTCGGAAAATCAGATGCCTTATCTGAGCTTTTTATTCAAAATATTTCGTCTTATTATAACCTGAAGTTATAGTCGATTGTATTTTACGATTGGCGTTTTCAATATAAAGCGCAGAACTTTGCAGGGTATATATGAAGTACCTTATTTTGAAAACACAACAACATACAGCGTCCCATTTAGTAGAAGTTAATCTTTTTCTTCAACAGCTTATTTTTGGAGCAGTAATCGTTTTGTGTCTGTTTTCAGTTGTTTCGCCGCCCATTGCTTTATTATTAGGTGTTCTGATTGTAAATGTTTTTGGGAATCCGTTTTTAGCATTCAATCATAAGGCGATCACTTTTTTATTGCAGTTTTCTGTAGTAGGCTTAGGTTTCGGAATGAACGCTTCATCAGCGATTTCTGCCGGTAAAGAAGGTTTTTTGCTGACTGTTCTCTCTATTTTCAGTACAATAATCTTCGGTACGCTTTTAGGGAAATGGCTTAAAACCGATAAAAAAACATCACACTTAATTTCGTGTGGAACAGCAATCTGTGGTGGAAGTGCCATTGCAGCGATTTCACCAACAATTAAATCAAGCGAAAATCAGACTTCGATAGCTTTGGGAGTAATTTTTATTCTAAATTCAGTTGCCTTGTTTGTGTTTCCGTTCATTGGGCATCAGCTTGATTTATCCCAGAAAGATTTTGGGTTATGGTGTGCCATTGCGATTCATGATACCAGTTCGGTAGTAGGAGCAGCCAATAAATATGGTGCCGAAGCCCTACAGATTGCCACAACCGTAAAACTAGCCAGAGCATTATGGATCATTCCGATTTCGATTCTGACAGCCATTATTTTTAAAAATAAAAACTCAAAAATCAAGATTCCGTACTTTTAAGGGCTATTAAATGAATTGTACAATAGTAACTAATATAAAAAAGGTCGAAAAGTCCAATAAAATCAATACTTAAGGACAAAAAAGGTCAAAAAAAGGTCGAAAATAAAATGTGTTTTTTTGTACCATTAACTACTATTTTAATACCATTTAAACACTCATTAATTACACCGTTTAAACATTAACTACCACTACCACTAACAAATATACATAAAACTACTATTTACAGCGTATAAAGGCTAATTTAATAACGTTTAAGCTCCTATTTAAAGGGGCTTTTTTTATGCTCAAATGTGATATAGCTAAAATCATTTCATTTTTTATATTTTGAGAAAAGAAGGACACTTAGGAGGACACTTAGGAGGACAAAAACAAGGTATTCGTATTAAATAAAATAGGTTTTAATACTTAAAAAACACCAAAAATAGTAAAAAACTAATAATAAGTGTATAGATAATACCCCTTTAAATACGTAGTAAATAAAAAATATATATCTGAAAATTAAACAGTTAGCTAGTTTTTTGCTTTGCCATTTGTTTGAATAACAGTACTACTCTGGTTACGTTTCACATTTCCTAACACTTGGTATAACCTTGTTACATCATCTATATGTATATCAAAAGGTTCGTGAATTAGACGCCCGGAGCTCTCGTATTTTTCTTCATTGACTGAACAAGCAAGCCAATTTTGTGGAAGATCACTCTTTTGAAGTCGCTTTATAACACGGTATTCTGATGTTTCTATTAGGTAATCCTGACCATAGACAACTAACCTCTTATTTTTTACTTCTCTCAACGCTGCTATACTACCGGATTTGTATTCTGGGTACATACTGTCACCATGTACTCGCATTGCTGCGGTAGCATCCCGGAACCAGTCACCTGCATCAATCATTTCTACCGGTTGGTGTGTTGGATCAAGAACTGCCGTTTCGTGCATACCTGCTGTAACTATTCCGTCATATAATGGTATCAGTTTTTTTTCTTCACGGGTATAATGCGCAGATGGTTCGCTTAATACGTTTAAATCTTCTTTTAACATTGATCCCTTTCCAGTTAATAACCACTCTGGATTAATTTCAGAATATGTTGAGTAAAATTTCTCAACTGTCTCCATGGAAAGACCGCTTTTTTTATCTAAAATACCGTTTGAAATACCTGTTTGAATATAAAATTTATTCTTGCTAATTCCTTTGTTTTCAATGAATTGTAATATTCTTTCTTTTTGAGTTGAGAAATTTGTCATGGTTTTTTGTAAAGTTGAGACATTTATCTATATATTTGTAAAACAAAATATGAAATACAAGTTTCAAAACACGCTTTCAAAACATAGTATAAAAAACAAAGATAACATGAAAATAAGAATCCACCCAGAATTTAAAGCTCAAATAGCAAAGGAATTTGACACCAGTAAGCAGAATGTAAAAACCGCCCTGGACTATTACAATAATTCAGAGTTAGCAAAAAAAATAAGACAGCGCGCTAAAGATTTGCTTTTAAAAGAAGCTGAAGAAATAAAAACAGAAACGCTATGATAAAAAGAGTATTAAAAAAACTTCTCGCACCAATAGTACGAGAAATCATGGGTGAAACTATACAAGAGGCTTTGAAAGCATCTCTACTAATAGCTGATAAATTTGAGATTGTTTCGAAATCTCAAAAACCTGATTCCGATAATCCAGATTAATAGAATCAGCAAGATTTAATCCTGCATCTATTGTGCCCTTTAGTACGGGTAATGTTGTGTAAAAAGAAACAAATACCATTGAAACCCTAGAGCTTTCTTCAATATCAGATTTTTCAACATTTTCACAACATTCTTCTAGCATGGCTAGAAAAAGCGGGGGGACATCATAGACAACTCTTTCGAGAACTTTTGATAATAATTCATTTTCCATAATTACTATAATTTATAAGTGAGACGGTAAATATAGTAATTCCTCCCGAGTGGCACACTCCCAGTTTCGAGTACTGGGCGGGAACAAATAAAAGACCATTTAAACACCGTTTAAATTATGTACCAATACCATTCAAACCTACTATCTATACCGGCTCGATTGCTTTATGATGATTTAGAATTAATGAGTTATGATAATTACAATAAAGCTTGTACAAGAGGTAAAATCAAACGCACAAAAGAAGGCAAAGGAAAAGGAAACGAAGCTTTTGTTGCTTTTGAAAGTCTTGACCCTAAAATTCAAAAAGTAATTGTCGAGGCATTGGGACCAGCGACACAAGCAAGTCACATCATATTTACTGATTACATCAATTATGATGATGCTGCCAACAGATTTTTTAAAGAATACACTTTAGATAATGGTGATCCTTTGCCGGAAAAAAATATTAAGGAATATATCGCCAATGCTCAGGTTTTAAATGCAATCGGTGCGATTTTAAACTCAACAATGAGCCGACGTAAGGCTTTAGGTTCTAAAGTGAAACCCTGGGAAAAGATAATGCCAATTTTAAAAGAGTTACCACGTCACACTTATCCGCATTCATTACCTGGCAATGAAAAAAGGTTACGAGATAAGTACAATTTGTATATGAAAAACGGCTATTCGTCATTGATTCATAGCGGATTTGGACACAAAAACTCTGAAAAATTGAATGATGAAGCTAAATCATGGGTTCTGGCTCGTTGGTCTGATAGAGTTAAGAAATGTACTGGTTATACTCAATTGTTGAGAGAATACAACCAAATGGCGGGTGAAAATGACTGGAAAGAACTAAAAACAGAACAATCGCTTATTAATTTCCTTACTGATCCTAAAATTGAACCGCTTTGGTATGGATACCGTTACAGTGAGTTGAAATCGAAAGAGAAATACAACTATCAACACACGACTAAATTACCAAGTCTTCGTGATGCTCTTTGGTACTCAGACGGTACCAAACTGAATTACTACTATCAGGACGAAAACGGAAAGGTTAAAACAACGCAAGTATATGAGGTTTTTGATACATACAGCGAAGTATTTATTGGGTATCATATTTCAGACTCTGAAAACTTCGAAGCACAGTACCACGCCTTTAAAATGGCGTTGCAAATTTCAGGACATAAGCCGTATGAAATCAAATTTGACAACCAGGGCGGAACTAAAAAGCTTGAAGCGCAAAGTTTCTTAGGAAAATTAGCCAGAATTACAACGCGTACAGCCCCATATAATGGTAAATCAAAAACAATTGAAAATGCGTTTGCAAGATTCCAACAGGAGTATTTAAAACAGGATTGGTTTTTTACTGGGCAAAATATACAAGCTAAAAAAGCCGAAAGCAAGGCAAATATGGAATTTATCCTGGCTAACAAAAAGAGTCTTCCAACTTTAGAACAAATCAAGGAAACTTATAAAAATAGACGTCAGGAATGGAACCAGGGCAAACACCCAAAAACAGGAAAACCACGCCTTGAAATGTATTTAAACAGTGTTAATCCGGCCACGCCAGAAGTAAGTATCTGGGATATGATGGACATGTTCTGGATTGCACGAGAAAAACCGATTACCTGTACCGCGTACGGTATTGGATTTAAGGACAAAAATACTGAATACAATTACATGGTTTACAATGAGGATAGAATGCCGGACTTGGTTTGGCTTCGTCAGAATATCGATAAAAAATTCATTGTGAAGTATGATCCTGACGATATGACTTTGATACAGCTTTACGAAAATACACCGCTAGGGTTAAGACGGGTTTGTTCAGCAGAAACCAAAGTTGAGATTCACAGATCACAGCAGGAAAAAGAAGCTTGGGAAGATCAGTTTTTCAAAACCATTGACAACGAAAATAAACGCCTGCGTGTTGAAGCTCGTGACAAAATGGATTCCATTTTAGAACAACACCAAATGAGGCCAGAAGATTACGGATTAACAAGTCCTAAACTGATGGGAATTGAAACCAAGAAAAAGAAAAAAGGAAAACCCGAAACGGTTGACGATATCGGGCAATTTCAAAAGAAGGTTTCCAATCTGGTTACAACAATAGATGACGACGATTTTTCAGACTTAATGTAAAACTAAAAATAACAAAACAATGAACGCTATTCAAAAACAACAAATAACCGAATCTTTACGCCTTTTCTGTCAGCAAAAAGGGTCACAAAACAAAGCTGCAAATTCTCTTAATGGTGTAAGTGCTGCTACTATATCACAAATATTGTCAGGTAACACAGAATTAATTTCAGGCGATATGTGGCGAAATATCGAAAGTCAAATCAAACAGGCTTTACCTAGCGAATGGGTTTTGGTAGAGACAAGAGATTTCAAGTTACTAAACCGCTTTTTTGCCGATGCTCAATTACACAGTAATGTATTTGCAATTGTAGGCGATGCCGGAAGCGGAAAAACTAAAGCCATTGAGCAATACACTTTGAGTAATGAGAATGTTTACCGCCTGAGCTGTTCGGAGTTTTGGAACAAAAAATATTTTCTACAGGAACTATTACAAACTATGGGACGTGATTGTTCAGGGCTTACCGTTTCGGAAATGATGCAGGAAGCTGTTAACCAAATCCTGAAAAAAAACAAGCCTCTTATCATTTTAGATGAAGCTGATAAATTGACCGATCAGGTTTTATACTTCTTTATCACGCTTTACAATAAACTAGAAGACTTTTGCGGAATTATTCTTTGTGCAACCGACCATTTAGACAAACGCATAAAAAGAGGTCTTAAAATCAATAAAAAAGGGTACAAAGAAATATATAGCCGTATTGGTCGCAAATGTATAGAACTAAAAGGAGTCAGCTTTACCGATGTAACTCAAATATGCATGGCTAATGGTATCGAAGATAAAGGACAAATAAAAAAGATTTGGGATGACTGCGAATGTGATTTGAGAAGAGTAAAAAGAAAAATTCACGCCGAAAAACAAAAGCCGAATGACGCAAGCCAAGAAGATTAATCGAGCGGTTTCGGTTTCTGAGATAAAAAACAAGAAGTTCAAAAAACTGGAGCTTTCTCCAAAGTTTAAAAAATTCATAGGAACGCCGGAAGCTAATGGAGTTTGGTTTGTCTGGGGAAATTCAGGACATGGAAAGTCCAGGTTTTTAATGTGGCTTTCCAAGGAGCTTACCAAGCATGGTAAAGTAGCTTACAACACGTTAGAGGAGGGTGCCCGGTTATCAATGCAACGAAATATTATTGATGCCGGAATGGATGAAGAAAGTGTTCGTAAAAACTTCATACTTCTGAACCGAGAACCTATTGAAGAATTGAAAATCAGATTAAGAAAAAAGAAACATCCGCATTTTGTCTTTATAGACAGTTTTCAGTACACAGGATTGACAAAGAGGCAATACATTGAACTGAAGGAAGAATTTACAGACGTGCTATTCATTTTCAATAGCCATGCTGAAGGAAAAGAACCATTAGGCAACATTGCAAAGTTTGTTCGCTATGATGCCGATGTTAAAATAAGAGTTGAAGGATTTAAGGCTTTACCTATGAGCCGACACGGAGGCGGTGAGCCTTACATAATTTGGGAAGAAGGCGCTGCCGAATATTGGATGGACATTACTAACAAAAAACAACTGACACCATGAAAACAACAATTCAAAAACTGAACATTACCCCAGAGCAACACGAATCATTAATCTGGAACTTTTACCAAAATTGGTGTGAGAGTGTAAGCATTACTATGATTGAGTTTCAACAAATATTAGCCAATGCAGCAATAAACAGATGGTTTATCCTGGAGTTGCAAAAATGCGAAGTTGAATTTCATAAACGTACAGATCGCTACACTGAAAATGTTACTGCGAAGGATATGGTAAAATGCTACAGAGATTGCGCATTGCATCTATTCAACATTCGTCCTATGGCTTTGTTAAACCAAATCAAAAAGCCAAAAAACACCGGAATCAGAGTATTTAACGCCATAAACCAAAACTAACA
>NZ_JAADZW010000002.1 GCF_010645065.1 Flavobacterium fluviatile
CAACTACGATTCTATTTTGAATTATTTTGATAATAGAAGTACGAATGCTTCTGCAGAATCTTTCAATGCTAAAATAAAAGCATTCAGAAATCAATTTAGAGGAGTAAGGAATATAGACTTCTTCTTATTCAGATTATCTAATCTTTTTGCTTAATCCCCAACTTTTGCACCTGATCCAAATAAAAGCATTTAGATCCCAATTCAGAGGTGTTAGAAATTTAGAATTCTTCCTTTTTAGGCTAACTAATATTTATGCTTAATTTTTTAATCCCACAGGTTTTCGTGTTGATCCCAGGTTTTCGTGTTGATCCCTTAAATCTTTTAAAATCTGCGTAAAAAAAAAGCTCCTGAATAACTTTCAGAAGCTTTTTTTAGTGCGGATAATAGGACTCGAACCTACACGCCTTGCGGCACCAGATCCTAAGTCTGGCATGTCTACCAATTTCACCATATCCGCTCAATTAATTCACTAAACTCTTATTTTAATAAGGTGTTCATTGAACTGGTGTTTGTGGGTGCAAAGATAAGCATACTTTCGAATATTCAAAGAAAAATTTGAAAAAAAATATTAATTCTCTTTTTTGTACATTTGGTTTTCTATAAAAATAATTTAAATGGAAAACATTAAGTCCTACGTTCAACAACATAAAGATCGGTTTATCAGTGAATTGATCGAATTATTAAAAATTCCGTCGGTAAGTGCCGACACCGCATACTCACAAGATGTTATTGACACGGCCGAGGCTGTAAAAGTAAGTTTATCAAAAGCAGGCTGCGATTTAGTCGAAGTTTGCGATACTCCGGGTTATCCAATTATTTATGGAGAAAAGATAATCGACCCAAATCTTCCAACCGTTTTGGTCTATGGACATTATGATGTTCAGCCGCCGGACCCAATGGAATTATGGACCTCTCCCCCTTTCGAACCCGTTATCAAAACCACAGATATTCATCCCGAAGGTGCCATTTTCGCACGCGGTTCCTGCGACGACAAAGGCCAAATGTACATGCACGTAAAAGCGTTGGAATATATGGTACAAAGCAACACTTTGCCTTGCAACGTAAAATTTATGATCGAAGGTGAAGAAGAAGTAGGTTCTGCAAGTTTAGCCTGGTTTGTAGAGCGCAATCAGGAAAAACTGAAAAATGATGTGATCCTTATTTCAGATACAGGAATGATTTCGAACCAACAGCCGTCTATTACTACAGGTTTAAGAGGTTTGAGCTATGTTGAGGTAGAAGTTACAGGTCCAAACCGCGATTTACATTCTGGCTTATATGGCGGCGCTGTAGCGAATCCAATTAATATTCTGGCAAAAATGATTGCTTCTCTTCATGACGAAGACAATCATATCACGATTCCGGGATTCTACGACAAAGTTCAGGAATTATCTGCAGAAGAAAGAGCGGAAATGGCAAAAGCACCTTTCAGCTTAGAAAAATATAAAAATGCTTTGAACATCGCTGATGTGTACGGCGAAAAAGGCTATGTAACCAACGAACGCAACTCCATCCGTCCGACATTAGACGTAAACGGAATCTGGGGCGGTTACACCGGTGAAGGTGCCAAAACGGTTATTGCCAGCAAAGCTTTTGCGAAAATCTCTATGCGTCTGGTTCCAAATCAGGACTGGCATGAAATCACAGAACTTTTTACAAAACATTTCACCAGCATTGCTCCGGCAGGTGTTACCGTAAAAGTGACGCCGCACCACGGAGGTCAGGGTTATGTAACGCCAATTGACAGTATCGGATATCAGGCTGCAAACAAAGCTTATACAGAAACTTTTGGTGTCCCTGCTATTCCGGTTCGTTCCGGCGGAAGTATCCCAATCGTGTCCTTGTTTGAAAAAGAATTAAAAAGCAAAACTATTTTAATGGGCTTCGGACTCGACAGCGATGCAATTCACTCACCAAACGAACATTTCGGAATCTTTAATTACCTGAAAGGAATTGAGACTATTCCGCTGTTTTATAAATATTTTGTAGAACTTTCGAAGTAGTTTTTAACCGCAAAGACGCTATGTTTTACGCAAAGTTTGCTATGGTTTTTTGCTCCCAAAGCTGCAAGGTCGCGAAGATTAATTTTTAAGATATAAATCCGTTCAGCAATGAGCGGATTTTTTTGAGTTTTTTAATTGATATTAATATTGAAATTTGCCATTGCTATTGGTTTGGGCGTTACCTAAAGGTCGGGCTGTCCACTGTATCTTTTGCAATTGAGGTCTTGGGTTTAGGCAGATATTCAGTGTATTGCAAAAGGATGCCGTTCCCATCCCTAACGCGCTATTAGGCTCCAAGAAATTTAGCATCCAAAAGATTCTGAAAAATCCGCTCCTCTATATAAGAAGCGGATTTTAAAAAAATTCAAAAAACTAAAAATAAATCCGTCTAAAATAAGTCCGGATTGTATCCAAAATAGGGCATGTTTTGTTCATAAAACACAACACCATAACTTTCTAATTCTTCCAAAATAGGCAAATACACTTCTTTATTGATCGGAAGCTGCACGCCCGGAGTTGTAATTTTTCCATTCAAAATCAATAAAGTTGCAATAGCCACCGGAAGCCCAACCGTTTTTGCCATTGCAGTATAAGTCTGATCTTCGCCAATACAGACCATTTTTGAGTCTATTTGCCTTTTCTCTCCATTTAGTTCGTAACCAAATTTGTGATACATCACGATCATATCCTTTTCATCAGGTTCCAGTGTCCAGCTGTCGGTCAGTATTTTTTCCAGAATCTGGGCCGGAGTTGCATTTGGAAGGTTTACTTTTTTGTCCGGATTAAATAAATCCAGTTCCAAAAGTTTATCCCACATTATATCGTCCTGATCGATTTTTAAAATCAGGCGCATTTTTATTTCGACCGAATCGGTTGGGTGATATGGCAAAAATGAATTTGTAAACTGCCGGTAACTCATGTTTTCAGAATCTTCCATGATGTAACTGTCGTCGGTCATCCCGAGTTGGACAAACATATTCCATGCTTTCGAAAAACCCACTCTTCTGATTGTCCCTCTGTATAAAGTCAGAATATCATCCAAACCATAAATTGATCGGTACTTAAGCGAATCACGGTTGGAATAGGCTTCAAATTTACCGTAGCCCTCTACCTCAAGAAACTCTGTTCTGCGAAATAAAGTTCCGTATGGAATGTATTTATAAGTCCCTTCCTGAATAAATTTTGCTGCACCACCCTGACCCGCCAACACTACATTTCTCGGTGCCCAGGTAAATTTGTAATTCCACAAATTATTATCCGATTCCGGAGCGACCAGCCCGCCACAAAAGGATTCAAAAAGCAGCATTTTACCTCCTTTTGATCTAATTTCGTCAATGACTTTCATGGCGCTCATGTGATCTATTCCGGGATCGAGGCCAATTTCATTCATAAAAATCAAATTGTTTTTTCGGGCTTCTTCGTCAAGCTCCATCATAGCATCACTAATATAGGAAGCGGTAACCAGATGTTTTTTGAATTGCAGGCAATCTTTTGCGATTTCAATATGTAAATAGGCCGGAAGCATCGAAATGACAATAGAGGCTTTTTCTATAGCAGCTTTTCTTTCTTCCGTATCAAAAATATTGAGAGCAATTGGGGTGGCGTTGGGATGGTTATTGATTTTTTTTTCGGCCAGAGCCAAAGATAAATCAGCCACAACAATATACAGGTTTTCACTTTCTGATTTTGAAAGCAAATACCGTATTAAAGATGATGCAGATCTTCCGGCCCCAATTATTAGAATGCTTTTCATTATTTAAATATATAACACAAACATAGTAAATTGTTACAAAAACAACAATAAATCCCTGTTTTAATTTTAAAATAGACTGAAGCAAAGTAAATCAGATTTTTTTGAAAAGTGTATTTGAAATGTTTTTTGTTTGGCTGAATTAAGCCTATTTTTGTGATATTAAATTCACATATAATGGAAAGGAAAATAATTATTACAGCTGCTATTTTCGGAATGTTGGCGATTATTTTAGGTGCTTTTGGCGCACATGCCTTAAAAGCAATATTAACTCCGGAACAATTGACCAGTTTTGAAACCGGTGTTCGTTACCAGATGTATCATGCTTTCTTTTTATTTTTTGTGGCATCCCGAACAGAACTCCCTTTAAAAACGCTAAAAGTGATCTATAATTTAGTTCTGGCAGGTGTACTTTCATTCTCAGGTTCTATTTTCTTACTGACTACCAAAAATGTAACAACGATTGACTTTAAAATTATTGGATTCGTAACTCCAATTGGCGGATTCTTATTAATCTTCGCCTGGTTAGTTCTTTTGCTTACTTTTTTTAAGAAAAAATCATAAAATTCATTTAAAAAAATTCTATCTGAATTTTAATACTTAAATTTGTTGTATATATAACATATAACTATTTCTGTGTTAATATTGATTGGTATTTACATTTAAATGTAGATAATATAACACTTGATTTAAGTTTGAATTATATTTTAAAATGATAATTTTAGAATAAATATAACAACAATTAAAATTTATGGAGACTAATACACTTTCCACTAAATCGATTTCGCTGAATGATTTAGGTATTTCAAATGCTACCGTTCGTTATCAATTATCTGCAGATGATTTGCATGTCATAACAATACAATCAGGACAGGGTATTGAAAGTTCAACCGGAGCATTGGCGATTAATACAGGCGAGTTTACAGGGCGTTCTCCACAAGACCGTTTTATTGTAAAAGACAGCATAACAGAAGATAAAGTATGGTGGGGGAACGTGAATATCCCGTTTTCATCCGAAGCTTTCGAAAAACTATATAAAAAAGTAACCGGCTTTTTATCTAACAAAGAAGTATTTGTACGGGATTCATACGTTTGCTCTGATGCAAATTACAGATTAAATGTTCGTGTAGTAACCGAAACTGCATGGTCAAATTTGTTTTGCTACAATATGTTTTTAAGACCGGAAGAAAGCGAGCTGGCAAATTTCACTCCTGAATGGACTGTAATCTGTGCGCCAGGTTTTATGGCAGATCCTGCTGTTGATGGTACACGACAGTCAAATTTTGCTATTTTGGATTTTACTAAAAAAGTAGCATTAATTGGCGGAACAGGTTACACAGGAGAAATGAAAAAAGGAATTTTCTCTGCTTTGAATTTCATTTTACCGGTTTTCGAAAATACGCTGCCTATGCACTGCAGTGCCAATGTGGGTGAAGCTGGGGATACTGCGATTTTCTTCGGATTATCCGGAACAGGAAAAACCACTTTATCAGCAGATCCTGAACGTAAATTAATCGGTGACGATGAACATGGATGGACAAGCGAAAACACCGTTTTTAACTTTGAAGGCGGTTGTTATGCCAAAGTGATCAACTTATCTGAAGAAAATGAACCTGATATTTTCAGAGCCATCAAAAAAGGCGCTCTTTTAGAAAATGTGGTTTTCAAAGCCGGAACTAATGAAGTAGATTATGAAGACATTTCGATTACACAAAACACACGTGTGAGTTACCCGATAACCCATATTGACAATATTCAGCCGGGTTCTATCGGACACAATCCTAAAAACATATTCTTCTTAACAGCAGACTCTTTCGGCATCCTGCCTCCTATCTCAAAACTAACTCCGGGTCAGGCTGCTTATCATTTTATTTCCGGATATACGGCAAAAGTGGCCGGAACAGAAGCAGGTGTAACAGAACCTCAGCCTAATTTTTCTGCGTGTTTTGGCGCCCCGTTTATGCCTTTGCACCCAACTAAATATGCCGAAATGTTAAGCAAAAAAATGAAAGATGCCGATGTAAAAGTCTGGCTGATTAATACCGGATGGACGGGGGGAGCCTACGGAACCGGAACACGTATGAAATTAAAATACACGCGCGCTATGATTACTGCTGCTCTAAACGGAGAGCTCGATAATGTTGAGTACGTTGACCACAAAGTATTCGGAATTGCAAAACCTCAATCCTGCCCTAATGTACCGAGCGAGATTTTAAATCCTAGAAATACTTGGGAAGACAAAGATTTATACGATAAAAAAGCGCTGGAATTAGCTAAGAAATTCAAAGCTAATTTCGCTAAATTTGAAGAATTTGCCAATGCTGAGATTTTAGCAGGCGCACCAAAAACAGAATAAAGGAAATTATAATTCAAACTAAAAAAGCTGTTCGTTATGAACAGCTTTTTGTTTGGTTTCCAATCGCAGTAAAAATAAACACAACACTAACTGCGACTGAAAACAACACTGAAAATTTTATTTTTTGGCTTCGTCAATACGTTTCTGGATCAGATCCCAGGCGTAATAATGAAATGTCATTCCGTTACTCATGGCCACAAAAAGACCGTTTTTGTATTTTCCGCCTAAATTAATACTGGTTACATCGGCACCATCACATTCGATTGTTGAAGTTGGAACTTCTGCCAGTAATTCATAGCTGTCTGGATTTCCGTTAACACCTTCTCTCGGATAGACCATAAACGAATTTGCCTGTTGGTTTGATACTAAAATATATCCCGTAGAATCTGTTTTTTTGTAAATCGCAATTCCTTCGTGATCCGCTTTGAAATCTTTCTGACCGAAAAAAGCCAATTCCTTATTGTCGTTTAAAGCAGGATCTGCTTTGTACTTTCTGATCCCTACTTGTTCATCACAATAGTAAATTGCCCCTAACTCATTATCAACCGCAATGGCTTCAATTTCTTTTTTACCGCTGTAAGTTCCAAATTTGCGAACCACTTTCCCATCAGCAAACTTTCCGTTTCCAAAAAGTTCGTATTGCCATAAATAATTTCCTGTAGGACCTGATTTTCTTCCCACAACAGCAAATATTTTACCGTCTGTCGGGCGCGTGTATAAAGAAATTCCCATTGGATCACGCAACTCTTCCCCTTCAAAAACCGAAATTCCGCCATTATCGATTGGCTCTAAATCAGGCAGGCTGAAAATTCTGATTTTGTTGCTTTCACGTTCTGTTGTAACAGCGATATCTGTTTTTTTTCCGTCAATAACCAATCCGTAAGCGATATCAACATTGTTCGGGCGTTTTAAAGGAATTGATTTCTTCAGGATTTTTCCCTTTAAATCAAAAGCATATAAGCCCCCATAAGTATCTTTATCCGTTCCCACAATAATACTTTTTGAAGCATCGGCTGGATGAATCCAGATCGAAGGGTCATCAGTATCGTGAGGTAAAGCTTCAGTAACCGCTGTTGGTTTTACCGCATTTGGTGCCACCGAAGCCAGTTTATCGTCTTTACAGGCTGCGAATGAAAGTGCTAAAAACAACAACCCTATTATAGATTTATTCTTCATTTTTATAATGTATTTGTATGCAATTAGACAGAGTCGTTAAACTCTGTCTAATTTAATGAATTTTAAAAAACAGATTTTTACAAGTCTAATTTCAATCCGAAATTGTAACGGGCCTGATAATATTCAACTTGTTTAGTATGATCTTCAACACCCTGATAGTAACGCAACGGCTGATTTGTTAAGTTGTTGGCTTCTGCAAAAAAGCGAAGTTTAGGCGTAATTTTATAAGAAGCATTCGCATCTAAGAAAAACTGCTTGTCATAAAAACTGTCATTGTATGATTCTGAACCCAATTCATCTAAATAATCTGAAGTGAAGTTCGTTGATATTCTTGCAGAGAAACGTTTGTTTTCCCATGATAATGATCCGTTGAACATGTGCGGAGCTGTACCCGGAAGACTGATATTGTTTCTTTCATTTCCATCTTCGTCAGCGATTCCTTTTGCTTCAGATTTAGTGTAAGTGTAGTTCAGATAAATACCGAATCCTTTTAAGAAAGCACCAGGCAAGAAATCTAACTGACGCTGAAACGCCACTTCAAAACCGTAAACATCCACGTTATCTCCGTTTCTGGATTGTACAAATTCCCAGTTTTCCCCAGTTGGAATCGGATTAATCTGATTTGGAAAATCCGCAGCAAATTTTTCAGTCGTATATTGATTATCGCTGTAGTTGTAAATAAAATCATGTAATCTTTTGTAGAAAACACCACCTGAGATTAATCCAACAGATTTGAAATAATTCTCTGCCATGAAATCATAATTATAAGAATAAGTAACATCAAGATTTGGATTTCCCGCTGTAATAGCCATATCTGAAGCTATATTATTTACATAAGGAGCCAGGGCATAATAATTAGGTCTTGCCAAAGCTGTAGTTGCAGCCATTCTCAAAACTAAGTCTTTTGTAGCATTGTACTGAAATGAAATGCTTGGCAATAAATTCGTGTATGAATTTGTCGTGTTAATTTCACTTTCTAATTCTTCCTCATCCAATACACGATTTCCGGTGTAATCAATATGGGTGTTTTCTAAACGGAAACCTACAACCATTGAAAGTTTATCATTAAAATCCTGATCCCATCTGATGTAAGCCGCATAAATATTTTCTTTGGCATTATAATTTACCGCTAAAAATTCAGAAGGATCCGATTCTTTGTCAAATAAAGAAGCATTATTAAGGTCCAGATTACCCAAAAAGCTTGCAGAAGCAAAAGTTCCCGGTACATATTTACTTCCCGGATTGAAGTTTTTACCATCAAAATAACTTGTTGGAACTTCTGATAGCAAATCCATGCCATCGTTTATTGGTTCATAAGAAAAGAAAGTATTGTTTCTTTCTTTTTCTTTCATTCTCAAACGAAGTCCGGTCCTGATTCTCCCTTTTTCTGCAGCTATAATTGAGAACGGAAAACGGATATTGATTTTTGCGCCAAATTCACTTTCGCTTGTTTCATCCGTATTTTCAGAAGCCGAATCAAATTCTAACTGATCCAGCGATTCTCCTACGCTTGTAACCAGAGGAAACCTGTTTTCAGAAAAATCCTGATTAATGCCTAATCCCTCCTGACGGTATTCGATATAGCGCTCTCCCGGGCGGTATTCTCTGGCTTTAGCATAATTTGCAGACCAGTCTAAATCTAATTTTGAGTTGATTAAATGTTCTCCACGCAAAGAATAATTTTGAACTCGTTGATCTTCTAACCTTCTGTTTTTATTACGGTTATTATCTACACCACCTTTGGTTTCGCGTTTTACACGCCCTTCAAAACCAGTAATTTCTTCACCATTGTAGATGGCTTCAATATCATCATAAGTTGTTCTGAAACGGTTTTCTCTGTCATCTCTCCAATTGTAGATTGCATTGGCGAAAATGCTGTTGTTTTCATCGAATTTATAATCTAAAGCAATAGATCCGCTGCGGCGAATACGCTGAACATCATACTTTCTTATTTCTGAAGCCTGAACAAATTCGTTTCCGAAATCATCTTTTACCCATTCGTTTTCGATATTGTCAGATCCGTAATCTACATTATTGTATGAAGCACTAAAAACAGCTCCCAGTTTATTATTTAAAAAACGATTTCCGTAAACCAATCCTGCTGTATATGAAGCTTTTTCACGAATTGGAAGATAACCTCCGGCAAGTGTTGCTGAGATTCTTTCACCGTTTGGAGTTGCTCTTGTAACTAAATTTACAGAACCTCCAATCGCGTCAGCATCCATATCAGATGTTAAGGTTTTGTTTACTTCGATAGTCGAAATCATATCCGAAGGAATCAGGTCCATCTGAACATTTCTGTTGTCTCCTTCTGCAGATGGAATTCGGTCACCATTTAAAGTCACAGAGTTCAGGGACGGAGCCAAACCTCTGATGATAATGTTACGCGCCTCACCCTGATCATTCTGCATCGTGATACCCGGAACACGTTTTAAAGCGTCACCCACATTGGCATCCGGAAAACGGCCTACCTGATCTGATGAAATTACGTTTCCGATATTTTTGTTGTTTTTTTGCTGGTTCAGGGCTTTTGCCTGACCTTTTAAGATGTCTCCTACTACAACCTCATTCAATTCTGTTCCTGTAGTTTTAAGAGCAAAGTCGATTACATTGTTCTTGCCCTGCTCTACTGAAATCTCCTGAGTGACAGACGTATATCCAATATATTTTACAGTTACCTGATACGTTCCAACATTGATATTAAGCAATTCAAATCGCCCATTGTAATCTGAGATGGTATATTTGTTTTCTCCAACAATCTGAATCATTGCTCCCGGTAAAGGAAGTTTGTCATCAGCATCTAATACCTTTCCTGATATTATGGCTTTTTGAGCATAGCCTGTCAAGGTTAATAAAAATAGCATTGCTGCCACATAAAAATTTTTCATTGTGTGTTTTGGTTAAATTTCGGTTGCGAAACTAAAACCTGAATGTTATTAAAGCTGTTAAAAAAAATTAACATAATGTTATGATTGGATGTTTCAATGCAGGAAATATTAATATTTATGTAACACTAAAACAACAAAATTTTATGGACATTAACACCAAAAAGTCGCCAGAAGACCGCTAAGTAACAGTGAAACACCAACATAAGCGATAGCCTCTCAGCAAGTATGCATGCTAATCATTCTGCTGTATTCAATTTTGATATATTCCTGAGAAAAGCAGATAGAGTAGAAGCCTTCATAAAACAGTTAAGCTTCTTTTAGAATTATCTGTCATAAGTTCTTATTAGATTTTGTTGCGAAATGAGATAGATTATTACAGTAGAGCGGTATGCAATAATATGAGAATTCAAAACGAAATCTTTAAAGGCAGAAAGGAATTTAATGAATAGTCATAAAAAAAGCCTTTCCGTTAAGAAAGGCTCCAATATTAGCGGTCTGGACGGGACTCGAACCCGCGACCCCATGCGTGACAGGCATGTATTCTAACCAACTGAACTACCAAACCTACTGCGTTATTGTGACTGCAAAAATACAATAGAACTTTGATTCTACAAGGTTTTTTGTGTTTTTTAAACAAATAAAACACGTTAAATTTTTAACCAATTGATTTCTATTACAGTAGAAAACAAAAAAATCGGATTGATCCATAAATATAAACAAAAAACCCGAATATTGCTATTCGGGTTTTGTGGTACCTCCAGGGATCGAACCAGGGACACATGGATTTTCAGTCCATTGCTCTACCATCTGAGCTAAGGTACCTTGCTTTTTAATTCACTTTGTTTCTGTTTACGTTTGTTTCTGTGAACGTGTTTGCGGGTGCAAATATAGAATCATTTTTCGTTTATCCAAAACATTTTTTTAAAAAAATCAATTCGTACCTTCGCAAAGGTAAATAAATAAATATGGTTTTAACAGTCGATGTTGGCAATACCCGAATTAAAGCTGCTGTCTTTGAGGGGAGTACTGTTCTTGAAAATTTTGTTTTTGAGAAAGAAGAGCTTGAAAAAGAAATTCAAAAAATTTTAAAAAAATTTCAAAATTGCTCTGATTTGGTGGTGGCATCAGTCGGAAATATCCAAAAACAGTCTTTTCTGGTTTTCGAAAAACAGCTCAATATCCATTTTGTGACACACGAAGATCCTTTTCCTTTTATAAATAAATATGCTACTCCAAAAACTTTAGGAATAGACAGAATGGTTTTGGCCGCCGGAGCAACTTTGCAGTTCCCCAAAAAAAACAGATTAGTTGTCGATGCCGGAACTTGTATTACCTATGATTTTATCGATGAATCGGGGCAGTATTTTGGAGGAGCTATCTCTCCGGGTTTACGGCTGCGTTACGAAGCATTACATAATTATACGGCCAGACTGCCTTTGCTGTCTTTAGAAGTTCCTGACTCCTATATTGGCAATGCTACTGCACAGGCTATACACTCAGGTGTTGTCAATGGTTTGGTCTATGAGATAGACGGTTTTATCGATGAATATCGCGCAAATTTTCCAAATTTTATAATAATTTTAACGGGAGGTGATGCAGATTTTTTGGCTAAACGATTAAAAAATACCATATTTGCCAATTCAAATTTCTTGCTTGAGAGTTTGAACCAAACATTTCAATATAAAATCGACAATGATTAAAAAAATTTTACTAAGCGCTTGTTTGCTTATTTCGTTCGTTTCATTCGCTCAGCAAGGTACTGCCTCTCCATATTCTTTCTACGGAATTGGTGATGTAAGATTTAAGGGAACCCTGGAAAACAGGTCGATGGCAGGTGTTTCAGTGGAACAGGACAGTATTCATATCAATGTAGATAACCCGGCAAGTTATGCCAGTCTGATACAAACAACTTTTACTGTGGGTGGAACTTACGGAACTTCAAAAATAAAAACTGAAACAGAAAAAGCAAGTGCTACTAGATCAACTTTTGATTATTTGCTTTTGGGGATACCAATGGGTAAATTTGGGGCAGGTTTTGGATTAATTCCGGTTTCTTCTGTTGGTTATAAAATCAGGAATGATAACACAGCTACGCCCGGCGCTACGAGCAGCCAGTATGAAGGAGAAGGAGGTTTGAATAAAGTTTTTTTGGCATTAGCTTATAAAATAAAACCGAACTGGAATATAGGTGCTGATATGCAATACAATTTCGGAAAAATAGAAACCACCAGTATCGAAGCTATTACAGGAGTTGAAAGTGCCACAAGAGAAATTAATACTTCAATATTGTCCGGTTTTAATTTCAATATCGGAACCATGTATCAGACTAAGATTTATAAAAAAACAGAATTGTTTACCAGTTTGTCTTATACCTTTGGCAGTAACTTGACTTCAGACAGTGAAAGAACTACTCAGGTAGATGGGGATACTACTCCAATAGTAGAAAATCCTCCAAACAGCATTTTAGAATTGCCTAATAAATTAACCATAGGTGCTGGTGTGGGAGAAGCAAGGAAATGGTTAGTAGGTACTACAGTAGCTTTTCAGGGTAATGGCGAGTTTGAGAATTACCACAATACAAGTGAGGATGTGCATTATGAAAAATATGCAAAATATGCAATAGGAGGATACTATCTTCCAAACTATACTTCATTTACAAGCTATTTTAGCAGGATAACGTACAGGGCAGGGTTTAAATACGAAAAAATTGGCCTTGTGGTTAATAACGAATCAATAAAAGATGTTGGATTTTCAGTAGGAGCAGGTTTCCCTATTACCGGTAGTTTTTCCAGTGTAAATTTTGGAATTGAATACGGTAAAAAAGGAACAGTATCGGCAAATTTAGTTCAGGAAAATTATATAAATTTCAGCCTTAGCTTCTCTTTCAATGACAAATGGTTCGTGAAAAGTAAATTCAACTAATGCTTAAATTTAAGTTTTTATAAGCTCGATACAATTTACTACATTTGGCGAATGAATTTACCAAAAAAATATAACATTATAACCGTTGTCACAGTTTTTGCTGTGACACTGTTTTTTGGGTGCGAAAGCAATTTTAAAGAAGTTCAGAAAATTAATTATTCGGAATTTTTCCCGGCTACGGATGCGGATACAATCAATATAAAATATACGGATTCCGGGCGGATTACAGGCGTTTTAAAAAGCCGAAAAATGCTGGATTATGCAAGTGTTGATTTTCCTTTTACCGAATTTCCTAAAGGAATCGATGTTACATTGTATGATAAAAAACAAAAGCGCACTTTTATAGTGGCAAATTATGCTGTTTCCTATAAACAAACTGGTATAATTGATTTGATAGGGAAAGTAAAAATTACGTCTGAAGCCGGACAGGTACTGGAAACAGAACAGTTATACTTTGATCAGAAAAACGAATGGTTTTACACTGAAAGAAAATTTAAGCTAACAGATGCAAAAGGAATTTCTCATGGTCAGGGAATAGATTTTAGCAAGGATTTTAAAGTGATAAATTCACAAAGAGTAAGCGGGGAAATTGAAGCCGACGAAGAATAAAATAAAAATTATGAATTACTTAAAATATACACAATACGTTTACCTCCTAATTGCAGTTGCCTTTATTTATGATGGTATTACTAAGCTTAGTGAACCTAATGGAACTTATTGGCTGAGTTTTTTAATTGCAGGTGTAAGTGTGTTTATGTTTTTCTTCAGGAGAAAGTTTTCTAAGAAATTTGACGATCATTATAAAAAAAAGTAAAAAATGGAAATTAGTATTATAATACTATGTTTAATACTATCAGCCTTTTTTTCAGGAATGGAAATAGCTTTTGTTTCCTCTAATAAGATTTATCTTGAAATAGAAAAAAAACAAGATAATTTTATTTCAGGAATACTGACAAAACTTACCGAAAAACCATCCAAATTCATAGCGGCAATGCTTATTGGGAACAATGTAGCACTGGTTGTTTATGGCTTTTTTACCGCAGACTTGATTCTGAAATGCATTACAAGTTCAGGTTATCAGTTTTCTGATTATACAAATCTGTTTCTTCTTACCTTAATATCTACGTTTGTTATTTTAATAACGGCAGAGTTTTTTCCAAAGATTTTTTTTCAGATCTATGCCAATTCCTTAATTCGGATTTTTGCTGTTCCGGCCTATATTTTTTACCGGTTATTCTATTATATCTCTACTTTTTTTATCTGGATTTCTGATTTTATTTTAAGAAAATTTTTTAAGACTGAAGGAGATCAGGTGCAGTTGTATTTTAGTAAAATAGAATTGGGGAATTACATAACCGAGCAGATGAATTCTGTAGAGGATAATCAGGAAATGGATTCTGAAATTCAGATTTTTCAAAACGCCTTAGAATTTTCAGGCTTAAAGGCGCGCGATATCATGACTCCCCGGACAGAAATTGCAGATGTAGATTTATTTGACAGCGTTTCGCATCTTAAAGAATTATTTATAGAAACCGGGTACTCTAAAATAATAGTGAGCCAAAATTCTTTGGATGATATTGTGGGTTATGTGCACTCATTTGATTTGTTTAAAAAACCAAAAACGATAAAGTCGGTTTTGATGTCAGTCGAGTTTGTACCGGAAACAATTTTGATAAAAGACGCTTTGAGCCTGCTTATCAAAAAAAGGCGGAATGTAGCTGTTGTTCTGGATGAATATGGAGGAACATCAGGTATCATAACAATAGAAGATATCGTAGAAGAGCTTTTTGGTGAAATTGAGGACGAACATGATTCAGACGAGGAATTAATTGAAGAGAAACTGAAAGAGGGTAAATATCTTTTTTCAGCAAGGTTAGAGGTAGAATATTTAAATGAAACCTATAAATTAGAAATTCCTGAAAGCGATTCTTATGGAACATTGGGGGGGTATATTGTAGATTTTACGAAAGATATTCCTGAAAAAGGGGAGAGAATCAGCATTGGAAATTATTATTTTGTCATAGAAGAGTGTTCCGGCAAGAAAATCGAATTAGTAAAAATGACTATTAAAGAATAATTTTTTTAATAATTTTAAAAAAAAGTCGAAAATAAAACACTAGTTGTATTGTTATTAATTAGATAATTGTATTTTCGCAAACTGAATATAAAATTAACGATAATAAAAATGGCAGTTTTAGCAAAAATTAGACAGCGTTCCGCACTATTGATAGGAGTTATTGCACTTGCATTATTTGCATTTATAATACAGGATCTTTTCAATAGCGGTACTTTTGGTCAAAGTTCAAAAGATGTAGGAAGCATCGATGGAAAGGATATTTCATTTGAAGACTTTAGAGTTAAAGTTAGTAATGTTGAAAAAAGCGGACAAGGGATAACTTCTACTGAAGCTGCAAACCGAGTATGGGATCAGGAAGTTTCAATCGCTTTATTGTCGGCTCAATTTGATAAATTAGGATTGAGAGTAGGTGAGAAACATCTTTTGGAGGTTTTAAAATCAGATCCTAATATTGGTAAAAACCCTATGTTCCTGAATGCTGCAGGGATGTTTGATATTACTAAATTCAAAGAGTACTTTAAAGCAAATCCGGACGCGGCTCAGTTTATCACTGAAAAAGAAAAAGATGCTGCATTAAATGCAAAATTCCAAATCTACAACACGCTTGTAAAAGCAGGTCTTTATACTACTGCCAGCGAAGGAAAGCTGAAATATGAAATGGAAGCTAATAAAGTAGATTTTTCATATGCAGCCGCATTATATTCTTCTATTAAAGACAGTGAAGTAAAAATTTCTGATTCAGATATTATAGATTACATGAAGAAAAACGAGAAAAAATTTAAAGCAGATGCAACTCGTGAAATTCAGTACGTATTAGTTGAAGACAAGCCTTCAAAAGAAGATGAAGCTGAGATTAAAGCTAAGATTACAGCTTTATTAAACGGAAGAGTAGAGTACAATGCCAAAACCGGCAAAAATGATACGTTGCCTGGATTCAGAAATGCTACAAACGTTGCTGAATTTGTAAATGCTAATTCAGATGTGCCTTACGATTCAACATATATTGCTAAAAACTCTTTGCCAGCAGTTGACGCAGATAAATTATTCAGTTTAGCTCCAGGTCAGATTTACGGGCCATACGTTTTTGGAAAATACTATGCTATTTCTAAATCTTTAGGTTTCAAACCAGGCGTTAATGCTAAAGCAAGTCACATTTTAATTGGTTACGAAGGATCTCAGACTCCAAACCAGAAAGAAAAAAGAACAAAAGAAGAGGCTAAAGCGAAAGCTGAAGATATCTTAAAACAGGTTCAGGCTAATCCGGATAGTTTCATGATGTTGGCTTTTACAAGTTCTGATGATTCATCTGCACAGCAGGGTGGTGATTTAGGATATTTTGGTCCAAATCAAATGGTAAAGCCATTCAATGATTTTGTATTCAGCAACGGTATTGGTAAAGTTGGTTTAGTTGAAACTCCTTTCGGATTTCACATTATCAAAATTACAGATAAACAAGACGGAATCCGTTTAGCTACAATTGCTCAGAAAATTCAGCCTTCAGAAGCAACTTCAGATAAAGTATTTACACTGGCAACTAAATTTGAAATGGATGCTGCCGATAAAGATTTTAATGCCACTGCTAAGCAATTAGGATTAAAAGTAGAAGCTCCTGTAACGGCTAAAGCTATGGATGAGTCTTTTGGGGCATTAGGAAACCAGCGTGCAATTGTAAGATGGGCATTTGATAAAGATACAAAAGAAGGAGATGTAAAGCGTTTTGAAATCGCAAATATTGGTCACGTAATTGCACAATACAAAAGCGAAAATCAATCAGGTTTAGTATCTGTTACATTGGCAAGACCTTACGTAGAGCCAATTCTTAAAAATAAGAAAAAAGCAGAAATATTAAAAGCTAAAATGACAGGTTCAAGCATTGAGGCCATCGCTAAGAGCGCGGGAGTTAAAGTACAGCAGGCAACAAATGTAACTTTAGATAATCCAGTATTACCAGGAGGTGTTGGACAGGAGCCTAAAGTTGTAGGTAATGCATTTGCATTAGCTACAAATAAAGTATCTGCTCCAATTGAAGGAAATACAGGTGTTTATGTTGTGAAAAACATTAAAACAATTAAAGCACCGGCATTACAAAACCATGCTGAGTATGTATCGAAAGTAAAAGCTCAAAGCGCATCTGATGCAAGCAGAATTTTACCTGCTTTGAAAAGCAATGCTAAAATTGAAGACAACAGATTGCAATTTAATTATTAATTAAAAAGTAATAAATAAATAAAGAAGACCCGAAACGTTTTTAAAATGTTTCGGGTTTTTTTATCAAACTAATTGATTTGCAGATTTTTTTTTGTAGTATAAAACGAGTTGATTTCTTATCTTATATAGAGATAATAGAAATATAATTTAAAAAATTTGGGATATTCAATTTATTGCACTTAATTTGTCAGAATTTTTGTTTTAACAAAGTAAATTAGAAGTTGTAAATTCCCAATAAATTACAAAGAAGATGCGGAGTAAATGCTTTAATAATCACCTGTTTTAATATGTTTAAGTTTTTTAGAAAAAAAGCTAAAGTATATTCCAAAATTGAAAATCATATTTTTGGAATCATAACAGAACTTTTAAAAGTTAGCAGTACAGATATAAATGTTGATGAACTAGGAGGTAAATACTACTTAAGTAACGAAGAGCAGCATTTTAAAGTTACGATACTAAGTAATGATTATGTTATCAGACTGACCAATACCCGCGATTCAGTTGCTGAAAAATACGATAAGGTCTTTGTCGAAGATGTTTTAAAAGCAGTCAAAGAAGAAAAACACCGCAGAATGGAATTGGTTTACGATTCTATTACAAACAGTATAGAGAAAATGGCAGAGCGTTTGCACAATACGCTTATTGAATCTAATGAGCAGGAAAATCAAAAAGTTCGCAAACTTCAAACGAAAGAAACGAAAGATAAAAAAGCAAATTAAGGACAAAATCTTTACTTTAAAAAAATCATTTCATCGTAAGAAAGAATAGTTTCATATCCTCTGGAATTAAAATAAGCTTTTGGATTTTCTTTAGAAACGACCATCACAAAATCACCTCCCCAGGCCCCAAGACTTTTAATTACTCCATTAAAATCCGGAAAAAGTTTTTCTTTAATAGTCTGCAATTCCAGTATATCGCTCAAATGTATTTCGTGATTTTCTAATGCATGAGCAAATTCTTTTAATGTTTTTGCCTTAATAACTGCATCGGTAATTTTGTTGTTGTCAATTATATTTTTGGATAAATGACTGTTTTTATTATTGTAATACGCGTTTATAGCTCTTTTACTGCTTTGTTTTTTATTTAGATAAACAAAATAGATGTTTTGAATAAAATCAGGATGGAAGTTTATCGGTTCTGCGATTGGTAAATTATTTTCCAGGTGATAAATAATAGGACTGTTATTCTGTGCACAGGCAATATCGTAGCCGCTGCCGCCAAAGCTGTTTTTAAGCAAGGTAAATGCATCAATTTGGATCCACTGCGCTATATTGTTTAATAAGGTAGAAGATGTGCCAAGACCCCAGTTTTTAGGAAAGGTAAGTTCTGTAGTGACTTTGTAGCCGTCGGCATTATCAACGAAGTCGGGATTTAAAAGATAGGCTTCATGTAGAATGTTAATCAACGTTGTTTTTACAGTTTCTGTTTCAGTTTTTACATTATGAATTATTTCATGAAACGAAATAACATCTTCAAACCATATGCTACCATCAACATTGAAACTTTTCCATTGAATTTGCTGATTTGAACCGGATTCTACAATTAAGTTCTGCCCGAATTTTGTTGGTAATGCAAATGCTTTTGCCCCGTCAAGAACCAAATATTCTCCTGTAATTAATAGTTTTCCGTTACTGTAAAAGGTAGTTTTCATTCGTTGGTTTTTAGCCCCGATGGCAGCGGTATCCTTTTGTGGCGGGGTTCGCCACAAAAGATTTAGCGGACAGCGGGAATAGCTTTCATAAACTTATTTAGCTGGATGACAATATTATTTTCTTAAGCTTTCAATAAACTCGACTACAGCACTATGAGAAACGGCAGTTTTTTTGAAATGTGTCTTAATTAAATGACGCTCTTCTTCACTGGCTTCAAATTGGTTGATTATGTTATTAAGGTGCATTTTCATATGTCCTTCCTGGATTCCGGTTGTAGTCAGGGATCGTAAAGCGGCAAAATTTTGAGCCAGACCTGCTACGGCAACAATTTCCATTAATTCTTTGGCGGAAGGCTGTTGAAGAATTTCTAAACACAATTTTACCAAAGGATGTAAGGATGTTAACCCGCCAACGGTTCCTAAAGCAAGTGGAATTTCTAGCCAGAAAGTAAAGATGCCGTTCTCTACTTTAGCGTGAGACAAACTGGAATACTGTCCGTTTTTTGAAGCATAAGCATGAACAGCAGCTTCGACTGCCCTGAAATCATTTCCAGTTGCCAAAACTACTGCATCCACACCATTCATAATGCCTTTATTATGCGTAACGGCTCTGAAAGGCTCAGCTTCGGCAATCTGCACAGCCTGTAGAAAACGGTCGGCAAAATCCTGAGGATTAGTAATATGTTTATCTGTTAAATCTTCGATTGGGCAGGAAACCTCTGCTCTAACGACGCAATTTGGAACATAGTTGGACAGAATGCTCATAATAACCTGAACTTCCAGCCCTGCATTTTGAGCTTCTTCTTTTAAAGTTTCAGCAAATTGTTCTAAACAAGAGTTGATGAAGTTTGCCCCCATGCTGTCTCTGGTTTCAAAAGTGGCATGAAGCTGAAAATAATTTTCAAGTAAATTTCTTTTGTCTTTTAATTGGATATCGAGAATTCCCCCGCCACGTTGCTGCATATTTTTTGTAATGCTTTGGGTGTCAGAAAAGAATTTTGGTTTTATTTGATGAAATAAATCTTCTAATTTTTGAGCATCTCCGTTGAAAGTAAAATGTACCTGTCCTATCTTTTCAGTATCGATAACTGTTGCTTTAAAACCGCCCCGTGTTGCCCAGTATTTTGCAGATTTTGATGCAGCGGCAACAACTGAACTTTCTTCAATTGCCATTGGAATGGTTTTGTATTTGCCGTTGATCAGGAAATTTGGGGCAACTCCGAGCGGAATGTATAAGTTGGTTATAGTATTTTCAATGAATTCATCATGCAATTGCTGAAGCTTTTCGTCTGAATTCCAGTAATTTCTTATTATATTTTGTGCCTCTTCAGGGTTTGAAAAAAATTCTTTGGCAATCCAGTTAATTTTTTCTTTTTTGGATAATTTAGAAAATCCGGCAACAGCGTTGTTCATTCTCAGTATATTAAATAATAATGTTGCGGCAAAGATACCAATTTAAGAGTTTTGTTTAAAATCTATTTATAATTTGGAAAAGACGCGAATCTTCTTTTTTTAACATTTAACAGTTAAAATGTGTATTATGTTTATTTTTTTCATTAAAATTGAACTCTTTTTTAAATAAATTAATGCTAATGAATACAGGTAAAATTACTCTGATATTTTTGCTCCTGGTTACAATTGTTTTAGGACAGCAAAAAATTACCGTCGAAAATATTTACAGTGGTGCTTTTCGTACAAAAGGAATGGACGAATTGCAATCCTTAAAAAATACAAATCAATATACGGTTTTAAATGTTGATCAGGCAAGCAAAAGTATGCAGATTGATTTATATGATTTTGCCACTTTAAAAAAAGTATCCAATTTAATCGATACAAAAAATCATGCGGAACTTGCAGACGGAATTGACAGCTACACTTTTGATGCTTCTGAAAAAAAGATTTTAATTGCCTGTAATTCCAATCAGATTTTCCGCCATTCGTTTACGGCAGATTATTTTTTATACGATATCACTTCTAAATCCTTAACGAAGCTTTTTGATTTTCAGGTTCAGGAACCGACTTTTTCTCCAGACGCAACTAAAATCGCTTATGCTAAAGAGAATAACCTTTATGTGTATGATATAGCTTCAAAAAAATCGACAGCAGTTACTACTGATGGAAAGAAAAACGCAGTTATAAATGGTATTACGGATTGGGTTTATGAAGAAGAGTTTGCTTTTGTCCGGGCATTTGACTGGAGCAAAGACAGCAAAAAAGTAGCTTATATTCGTTTTGATGAAAGCCAGGTTCCGGAATTTTCGATGTCTATTTTCCAAAAAAGTTTATACCCAACGATTGAAACTTTTAAATATCCAAAGGCTGGAGAAAAAAACTCAGAGGTTTCACTGCATATTTTTGATGTAGCAGGAAATACTACTAAAAAAGTTGATTTAGCAAAGTACAATGACTTTTACATTGCAAGACTACAATGGACAAATGATAACAATACTTTATCAGCTCAGGTTTTAAACCGGCACCAGGATAATCTGGATTTATTATTTGTGGATGGAACTACAGCTGCCGCAAAAGTGGTTCTGAATGAAAAGGATAAGGCTTATGTTGATGTCACGGATAATTTGACATTCTTAAAGGATAACAGCTTTATCTGGACCAGCGAAAAAGACGGATTTAATCATATTTATGTATATGACAAAACCGGAAAACTTAAAAATCAGGTTACAAAAGGAAACTGGGAAGTAACTTCATATTACGGTTTCGACGAAAAAACAAAAACGATTTTCTACCAGTCAACAGAAAATGGTTCTATCAATAGAGACATCTACAGAATAGCTTTAGACGGAAAAAATAAAACCCGCTTAAGTACTAAAACTGGAACTAACTCAGCAACTTTCAGCCCGAACTTCCAATATTTTATTACTACTTTCTCCAGTAATTTAGTTCCTGTGACATATACTTTAAATGAGGCAAAAACAGGAAAAGAAATTCAGGTAATCGAAGACAATAAGGCACTTGCTGAAAAGTTAAAAGCTTATAATCTTCCAACAAAAGAATTCTTTGTTTTAAAAACAGCCAAAGGAAATGAACTAAATGCCTGGATTTTAAAGCCTAAAGATTTTGACCCTTCCAAGAAATATCCTGTTTTTATGTACCAATATTCTGGTCCGGGATCCCAGCAGGTAAATAATGACTGGAACAATACAGATGATTACTGGTTTCTTTCCCTTACCCAACAAGGTTACATAGTAGCTTGTGTTGATGGAAGAGGAACAGGCTTTAAAGGTGCTGATTTTAAAAAAGTAACGCAAAAAGAATTAGGAAAATTTGAAGTAGAGGATCAAATCGATGCTGCAAAAGTAATAGGTGCTTATCCGTATGTTGATGCTTCAAGAATTGGAATTTTTGGATGGAGTTATGGCGGTTTTATGGCTTCAAACTGTATTTTTCAGGGAGCCGATGTTTTCAAAATGGCAATTGCGGTTGCTCCGGTAACCAACTGGCGTTTTTATGACAGCGTTTACACTGAAAGATATATGCAGACTCCACAGGAAAATGCAGGCGGATATGACAATAATTCACCAATCAACCATGTAAATAAATTAAAAGGGAAGTTTTTACTGATTCACGGTTCTGGTGATGACAACGTTCATGTACAAAATTCGATGCAGATGATGGAGGCTTTAATTCAGGCTAATAAGCAATTTGATTCTCAGATATATCCGGATAAAAATCATGGGATTTATGGCGGAAAAACAAGGATTCAGCTTTACAATAAGATGACTAACTTTATTAAGGAAAATTTATAAATAAATCGCTTTATGACAAATAACTCAGTAAATAAGGAAGAATTTTTTGGACATCCAAAGGCGCTTTTTATATTATTTTTCACAGAAATGTGGGAACGTTTCTCGTTTTATGGAATGAAGGCTTTGTTGATTTTTTATCTGACGCGTTACCATCTTTTTACTGATGTAAATGGTAATCTGTTAATTGGAAGTTATGCTGCACTTGTATATGCTGTTCCTGTAATTGGAGGTTTTGTTGCAGACCGGTATTTAGGTTTTCGTAAAGCTATTGTTTTTGGAGGAATAATGTTGGTATTAGGACATCTTGGAATGGCTTATGAGGGTAATGCTGCGACACAATCGGTCACGGGTGAAATTACAAGAGATGATATGGCATTGCAGATATTTTATTTTTCACTATCTCTGATAATTGTTGGTGTTGGTTTTCTTAAAGCGAATATATCTTCATTGGTTGGAGAACTGTACGAAGTTGGAGATAAAAGAAGAGATTCCGGGTTTACTTTGTTTTATATGGGAATAAATCTGGGATCGTTTTTAGCTACTTTAATTTGTGTATGGCTGGGAGAAAAATATGGATGGAGTTATGGATTTGGTGCTGCTGGCGTGGGAATGTTTTTTGGTTTGTTGACTTTTATTTCGGGGAGAAAATTGTTGAAAGGAAAAGGAGAATCAAAAGTACCTGAATTATTAGAGAAAAAATCTTTTGGAATCAAAAACGAATGGTTGATTTACGCTTTGAGTGTTTTGTCGGCATTGGTTTTTTGGCAAATGGTACAAAGGCATGAAGCAGTGTCGTTAACTTTAATGATAGCCGGTGCGGCTTCGTTTGTTTATATTATTTATTATAGTATCACACAATTAGATAAAAAAGCCAGAGAACAGTTGATTGCATTGACAATTTTGATTGTTTTTACGGTTATATTCTGGGCTTTGTTTGAGCAGGCTTATACCTCATTAAATTTATTTGCAGACAGAATTTTGGATAGGGACTTTTTTGGTCATACTATTTCTGCAGGACAGTTTTTAAGTTTTAATGCCTTGTTTATTATATTATTAGCCCCTGTTTTTGCATGGCTATGGGTGAAACTTGGAAAATATAATCCAAACACAGCAGTAAAGTTTTCTATGGCTTTATTGCTTGTAGGATTGGGTTTTGGTTCTTTGGTTTTGGGTATCAGTTTATCAGGACTTGGAAAAGTGGCTATGATTTGGTTAATACTAACTTACTTTTTACATACATGTGGAGAATTATGCTTGTCTCCTGTTGGGCTTTCTGCTGTAACAAAATTATCACCATCGAAGATTGTGGGTTTTATGATGGGAGTTTGGTTTTTAGCTACAGCAAGTTCTGAATTTATTGCATCAATTTTAGCCAATATAGCGTCAGTTGATACGTCTAATGGTACGGCTCCTGACTTAAATTTAGCTAAACAAAGTTACTTAGTGCTTTTTGAATATCTTTTTTATACAGGTATTGGTTTTGGAGTTGTACTTTTTGCACTTTCGCCAGTTATTAAAAAATTAATGCACGGAGTTGATAAAGAATTAAATAATTAAAATAGATGAGTCAGAACAACACAGATCAATTTTTTAAGAGTACCGTTTTAGGACATCCTGCCGGTTTATTCGTTTTATTTTTTACAGAGATGTGGGAGCGTTTTTCATTTTACGGAATGCGTTCTTTGTTGATATTATTTTTAACCACTTCTTTTACAGATGGCGGCTGGGGATGGACTCGTGAAAATGCTTCTGCGCTTTTTGGTTCTTATGTCGGACTGGTTTACTTGTCTACCATGCTTGGAGGTTATTTTGCCGACAAAGTAATTGGTTTTCGATGGGCAGTTGTAGTCGGGGCAGTTTTAATGACGTTAGGTCATGCTTCTATGGCGGTTGAAACAGAATTTTCTATTTACCTCGGTTTGGTATTATTGGTTTTTGGAAACGGTTTTTTCAAGCCAAATATGACTTCTATTGTTTCAGAAATGTATAAAGACCGTCCTGAAAAGAAAGATGGTGCCTACACTTTATTTTATATGGGTGTGAATGCAGGTGCTTTTTTTGGAATTTTGCTTTGCGGATATTTAGGAGAAAAAGTGGGTTGGAGTTATGGTTTTGGATTGGCAGGAATTTTTATGTTTTTCGGAATGCTGCAGTTTTGGCTGTCTCAAAATATTTTTGGAGATATCGGTTTAAAACCAAATAAGGAAAGCAAAGCAAAAGCTGAAGCTTTGGATACAGATAAAAGGAATCCTTTTTCGCCATTACAGTTGGCAGCAATTGCATTCTCTTCAATTGTAGCGTTATTATGGCTTGTAAATGATCCTGCGGCCAAAATATCCGGAGGAAAAGTAAATGTTTTTTCTTTTCTGGGGGATAACGGAAATTCAATTGCTATTCTTTCTGCCCTAATTGTTTTTATCCTCTTGTTGGTTTACAGATTTACCCAATACTCCAAAATCACTAAAGAAAAATTGATAGCGGTTACTTTCTTCGCTTTTCTGACAATCTTTTTTTGGGCTATTTTTGAGCAGTCTCCAAACAGTCTGACCATTTTTGCCAGCGATTATACAGACCGTGTTCTGGTTGGAAACTGGAGTGTTATCTTTTTAATAGTGAATTCATTAATTACGGTTTTGCCTTTGGTAATTATAACCTGGGTTTTGATTTTATTATTTAAACAAACTTTTAAATTATATGCTGTCGCTAATATTATTCTGAGTATTAGTTTTGTCATCATTTGGGCGATAGCAATCTGGATGCTGGTTAAAGATTATTATACTGCAGGATATTTGACTTTATCAGACTCAACATTGCAGACTTTAAAAATAGATAAGGTCACAACGCCTCTTACTGAAGTACCTGCAACCTGGTTTTCAACTCTAAATTCGCTATTCATTATTTCGTTAGCGCCATTATTTTCTAAATGGTGGGAAAGTAAATACAATCCTTCAGCAAATTTAAAATACGGAATCGGAATGGGATTGCTGGCATTAGGGATGGCCTGTGTTGCTTTTGGAGCCAATGGTATCGAGCCGGGTGCCAAAACAGCTTCGGTAAGTATGATCTGGCTGATTTTGGTTTACCTTTTTCACACAATGGGAGAGCTTTGCATTTCTCCGGTTGGACTTTCGTACGTTAGTAAATTAGTTCCTGCCCGTATGATAGCCTTTATGTTTGGGGTTTGGTATCTGGCTGTGGCTATCGGAATGAAAGGAGCAGGTATGTTTGGAGAGAATATTGATAAAATTGCCAATGAGCATGGTTTAAGTTATTTCTTTTGGATGTTGACTATTATATCAATTCTGGTTGCTTTATTTTCAATTTTAATGACACCTGTTATTAAGAAATTAATGCATGGTGTGAGATAACCAACTTTATTATTTTTGTTTAAATTTGAAGAAAATTAAAACCAAATGAGAAAAATATTTATACTCACATTTTTTATAATAGGGTCTTTTGCTTTACAGGCTCAGGACTTAAACTGGCATACAGATGTTAGGGAGGCAATAGCAATCAGCAATAAAGAGAAAAAACCTTTGATGATGTTCTTTACGGGAAGTGACTGGTGCGGTTGGTGTATTCGCCTGCAAAATGAAGTGCTGAAAACACCTGAATTCCAAAAATGGGCGAAGGAAAATGTAATTTTGGTAGAGTTGGACTATCCTAGAAGAACAGCCCAGACTCCGGAGATTAAGAATCAAAATGCCGAATTACAACAAGCGTTTGGAATACAAGGTTTTCCAACTGTTTATTTCACAAATGCAGAAAGCAAAGATGGCAAAGTAAATTTTAAGGGACTTGGTAACACAGGTTATGTTGCCGGTGGTCCCACAGCATGGCTGGCTGTTGCTGACGGAATAATTAAATCTCAAAAAATGTAAACAACATTTTTAATAATATTTAAAAAATCCTCTCACATTTTAATGTGAGAGGATTTTTTTTGTTTAGTAAGAAAATTTATTGTTTTTGAGTGATTATATTAAATTTAAATCTTATTTTGATAAAATTTTTGGTTCAAAAAAACATATAATATAATTTTAATGATAAAAAACCTTGTAGAATTAAAATATAATGTTAATTTCGTTTTGCTAACTAACCAAATCTTTTATACTATGATAAAAAAAATACTTCTACTAACTTTATTTTTAGGTTCTATTACTTTTCAGGCTCAAAATTTAGTTTGGAAAACCAGTATGGATGCGGCTATTACCGCAAGTAATGATGAGAATAAACCAATGCTGATTTTTTTCACTTCTTCGAGCGCTCCAAGTAATCTTCAGAACGAGGTTTTTAAAACACCGGATTTTGCAGTATGGTCAAGGGATAATGTTATTTTAGTTAAATTAGACTTATCTGACATGAATGCATCAGATGTTGATAAAGAACAAAATGTCAAACTTAAAAACGCATTTGGCGTTCAGGATTTACCTGAAGTTTGTTTTGCAAGCGCTTCAATCAGAAAAAATAAAACAACATTTCAGGCATTAGGCAAAATCGGATATAAGCCTGGAGGCGCAAAAGCCTGGATTTCGGAGTCTGACGCCATTTTACATCCTGCGGAATAAATTAGTTCAGCAATTTATAGAATCCCTTTTCGTTAGTAGCGTGGAAAGGGATTTTTTGTTTTAAACAAGTCTCTTTCCAATATTTCTGAATGGTATATGAATTTGATGCATCAGCTATAATGATCTTAGGTTGTAATGTTTTTAAAACACGATCAAGATTAATTTTTGGAGACTGAATTAAAAGTAAAATATCAGGCTGGAACTTTTTTTGATAAATGCCTGTACTATCAATGATAAAAATTTTTTTATTATTAAAAAACAATGTGTTTTTAATTTTTGTCTGCTTTTTTAAATTGCTAAAATTGCCAACCAGATAAGAATTTAAAATGCTGTTTTTTGATGTTTTCTTGAAAAAATCGTCATTACAAAAAAGGCTAACATTTTCTCCATTTCTTTCAGAAATAAGTGTTTCTTTTTTTATGTTGTAAACAATAACTTCCTGTTGACTTTGTATATTCTTCTTAGTGAACAGAAAAGAAAGTTGTAAAATAATTATTGATACGAATACTCCAATTAATTTATAATAGGTAGGTTTTTTTATCCAAATAATGGTAAGCATTATGAATAAGTAAAAGGCAAATAAATAGTAATTATTAAAATGGATGTCTCTTACAACAAATGAATCAAATGAAGCAACAAAATGTATAACCTTATTTAATACGTAAATGCTTTTTTCTAAAATTTGAACTAAAAAAAGTGGGGCAGCATTAAAAACAGCTAAAATCATCACCAATATTCCTACAAGCATAACTACAGATAAAATGGGGACAATAACAATGTTAGTCACGAAAAACAGTCCTGGAAACTGATGAAAATAATACAAACAAAGTGGTAAAGTGCCAATTTGTGCTGCAAACGAAACGGTTAACACATTCCAGATGTTCATTACAATTTTATTTTTTGGATTCCATAGGTTCTTTAATACTGGCTGCAGCCAAACAATAAAAAATAACGCCAGATAACTTAGCTGGAAGCCTACATCAAATAAAAAGTAAGGTTCAAAAAGTAATATTAAAAACAGGGAAACTAATAATGTGTGATATGTATTATCTCCTCTTCGAAGGTGATTTCCAATAGCCAGAAATGAAAACATGACGACAGAACGCAATACAGAAGGGGATAAGCCTGAGATTATGGCAAAAATAAAAAGTGCAGCCAGAATAGAAATTAGTTTTACAAAAGACCCTTTTCGAGTATTCCCAATTGGCTTTAGAATAAAACCAATAAGAAGCATTATAAAACCTACATGCAACCCTGAAACAGATAGTATGTGTGTTGCACCGGAAAATTGATAATCCTGAATTATATCCGGGGATATTTCCTGTCTTTGTCCTAAAATAAGTGCCAGGGCTACATTCATCTCAACAGGATCGAAATTTTGTTTGTTAAGGTTGTTCACAATCCTCGAATGTAATTTTGCCGTATAATACCAAATATTTTTTTTTATTGTTTTGCTAATGCTCATTTCTGATTTAGATGCATAAACCTGCGCATAGATTTTTTTGTCTTTTAAATATTTGCCATAGTCGAACTGGTTAGGATTTTTGGGCGTACTACTGCGTTGTAAGATAGTCTTTAAGCGAATAATATTTCCTATAATAAGTAGGCTCGGGGAACTGTCTTTTTGAATGTTTACAATAATTCTTCCCTTGAAATTTTGATTTCCAATTTGACTGATTTGAGCTATATATCTGTCGTTATAATCGTTGCTCTTTAATTTTTCGCGTAAACATAAAGTAATTTGTTGCGGTTTTTCAAAAGCTTTTTTGCAATGTGTATAATTTGTCTTGTGTAGTGATTCGGTATGGAATAACAAGGTCAGACAACCAATAAAAAAAGAAATTAAATAGGTATGCAGGCTAAAAAGCATGATAAATTTCTTCTGATTTCGCGATAAAAAATAGAAAACTGTAAATAGTAATAATACAGTAACTATAGCAGAATTTATAAAAAACAAATCAGGCTGTGTATAATAAGCTGCCAAAATGCCGATTATAAAGCAAATTGTAATTTTAGTCAAAGGGTAATTTAATACTTTCATGAATGTAAAAGTATTAAAAAATGTAAGAAAATTATTCTTTTACGCTAAAAACTATTCAACTATTCTGTTGATCTGAACAAAAGAGGTTTTATAATAATTCTCTTTGGTTGAAGAAATGATTACTCCTTTAGATGTGGAGGAATGTACAAATTTTATTTCATCTCGGCTGACTTCTGTTATAAGTCCTACATGATTAATCTGCTTGCTTTTGTTGGTTTTAAAAAAAATCAAATCTCCTTTTCTCGCATCATCAAATTTGATTACTCTTCCAATTTTTGATTGTTCATAAGAACTTCTCGGCAGTTCAATGTTTTCTGTTTTAAAAGTAGAAAAAACTAAACCAGAGCAATCGAACCCTGCTTTGGTCGTGCCTGCAGCTTTGTACCGGATACCAATATTAGCAGTTGCAGTTTCAATTAAATTATTTACTACGTATTTTGTTTCATGTTTAGATTCTTTATTTACAGAACCAGAACCTGTTTTACATGATATTGACAAAATAGATAACAGGATCAGTAAGAATACTTTTTTCAAAACGAATTTTTATTGTTTTTTTATATCTTCGACAATAAGACCGGCTGTTTTTTTACTGGCTCCAATTCCTCCAAGTTTTTGTTCCAAAAGATCATATTTTTTTAAGACCTCCTGGCGATATTCCGGAGTTAATAATTTTTGCAATTCCTCCTTGATTCTTTTCGTATTGCAATCATTTTGAATTAATTCGGTTACAACTTCTTCGTCCATGATTAAATTAACCAGTGAAATATATTTTAAAGTTATGATTCTTTTTGCGATTTGATAGGATGCCCAGCTTCCTTTATAGCAAACTACTTCCGGGACTTTAAAAAGTGCAGTTTCTAAAGTTGCTGTTCCTGAAGTTACTAAAGCTGCTGTTGATGACCGTAACAAATCATACGTTTTATTCGAAATGAATTTGATATTTTTATCTGAAATAAATTGCTGGTAAAATTCAAAATCCTGACTTGGCGCACCTGCAATAACAAATTGATAATCCTTAAAATCATCAACAACGCTTAACATTACACTTAGCATTTTTGTGATTTCCTGTTTGCGGCTGCCAGGTAAGACCGCGATAATTGGCTTGTCACCCAATTGGTTTTCTTTTCTAAAAACAGCTTCATCAAAAACGGCCTGATTGTGAATAGCGTCAATTAAAGGATGCCCAACAAATTCTACCGGAAAATGATGTTTATCCTCATAAAAGCTTTTCTCGAAAGGCAAAATCACGAACATTTTATCCACATCATTTTTTATTGCTGTAATACGGCTTTCTTTCCACGCCCAGATTTGGGGCGAAATATAATAATGGGTTTTATAGTGAAGTGTTTTCGCCCACTTTGCAATTCGCATATTAAATCCCGGATAATCAATAAAAATAATAACGTCAGGGTGAAATTCTGAAATGTCTTTTTTGCAGAATTTAATATTATTTAATATCGTTTTCAGATTAAATACCACTTCGACAAAGCCCATGAAAGCCAGCTCGCGATAGTGTTTTACTAAAGTTCCGCCTTCCTTTTGCATTAAATCTCCTCCCCAAAATCGAATTTCAGCTTCAGGATCCTCCTGATATAAGGCTTTCATTAAATTAGAACCGTGTAAATCGCCGGAAGCTTCGCCTGCAATAATGTAGTATTTCATACTTTTTCAGATTTTTTAAGTAATTGTAATACAAAGATAATAACTTAAGTCAGTAAAGTCGAAAATGCCAAAACAATCACTGCTAAAATGACGCCACCTGAGCCTTTTCTTTAATGGTTTGGATTCCGTTTTTAAAGGTCAAACCGGGTAAAGAGATAATGAACAAATAATTTCCAGGTAAAGAAGCGAAAAATCCTAATGCTAAAATCTGAAAGTTGTCTTAGTTATTCATTTAAATTCCATGTATTTAGTTGCTGGATGGCATGATGTGCGGTTAGGTCAAACTGCACTGGTACTACAGAAATATATCCGTTTTCTAAAGCCCATTCATCTGTGTCATCTCCTTTATCCTGATTTACGAATTCACCAGTAAGCCAGTAATAATCCTTTCCGAAAGGTGTTTGTCGCTTGTCAAATTTTTCTGCCCACAGCGCTTTTGCCTGTCTGCAGATTTTAATGCCTTTAATTTCCTTTTCTTTCAACTTTGGAAAATTGACATTTAGAATAACACCTTGCGGTAATTTTTTTTCAAGGGTTTCTAAAGCTATTTTTTTTGCAAATTTTTTGACAGGCTCAAAATCTGCGTCCCAGTTATAATCCAGTAATGAAAAACCTATGGCCGGAATTCCTTCTATTCCCGCTTCAACAGCAGCACTCATAGTTCCCGAATAAATTACATTTATAGAAGAATTTGAGCCGTGATTAATTCCGGATACACATAAATCAGGTTTTCTCTTCAAAATTTCATTTGTGGCTAGTTTCACGCAATCTACAGGGGTTCCTGAACAGCTATATTCTGTTATTGAATCATTCTCTTTCGAGATTTTGTTAAGATATAAGGTGTTGTTTATGGTAATAGCATGTCCTGTAGCACTTTGGGGTTTGTCGGGAGCAACAACAATCACATCTCCTATGGTTTTCATAACCTCAATTAAGCTTCTTATGCCAGGAGCAGTAATGCCGTCATCGTTGGTCACTAATATTAAAGGCTTTTTCTTTTTCATGGTAGAATTGTAAAATATAAGGTTTAAGACAAATGTAAGTACAGATTTTTTTAGAATGCTAACAAATAAATTAAAATTTGTCAACTAAATTATTGTAGTTTTTTGCGATTCAAAGATTTTTATATCTTTAACAAAAAATTATAGAAGGGTTGGCTTTATTGGCTTGATTTTTACTATAACTTAGATAAAAAAATTGATGAATGCTATTATTAAATTTATGAAACGAAATTATAAAATTCTCATAGCCGTATTATGCTTGTCTGTTACCTTGTTTGCTTTCAGGGTAAATGCAGATAAAATTAGTGATCCGGATCCAAATAAAGACAAAATGCTTTTAGAGTTATTGGCTTTTGTAATAGAAAAAGGACATTATAATCCGCCTGTTGTCGATGATGCATTTTCAAAAGGAATTTTCAAGGATTATATTGATGCCCTGGATCCTTCAAAAAGATTTTTTCTGCAATCTGATATTGATGAATTCAGACAATACGAGCTCATGCTTGATGATCAGTTCATTAATAAGGATTTGACTTTTTTTAATCTTACTTATACTAGATTAATGAAACGTATGGAAGAAAGTAAAAAGCGATACAAAGTTCTTTTGGCGCAACCATTCAATTATAATATTGATGAAACTTTTAATGCAGATTATGAGAAGATTCCGTATGCAAAAAATACAGCGGAAATAAATGAAAGATGGAGAAAACAAATCAAATTATCTACTCTTTCGTCCCTTGTAACCAAACAAAAATTAGAGGAAGATAAAAAGAAAACGGATCCCGCGTATAAAGTTAAATCTTTTGAAGTTTTAGAAAAGGAAACCCGGGAAAGTTCTCTTAAATCATTAGACGATAATTTTAGTTTAATTAAAGATTTGGACAAACAAGATTGGTTTTCTGTGTACGTAAACTCAATTATGACTCGGTTTGACCCTCACACCAGCTATTTTGCACCAGAAGAAAAAGATCGTTTTGATGTAAATATTAGTGGAAAATTAGAAGGGATTGGTGCACGTCTGACAAAGAAAAATGATTTTACTCAAATTGATGAATTGATTTCAGGAGGCCCGGCATGGAAAGGTAAAGAACTGGAAGCAGGTGATTTAATCCTTAAAGTGGCACAAGGTAAGGAAGAGCCTGTAGATGTTGTAGGTATGCGTCTTGATGATGTCGTAAAAAAAATTAAGGGTCATAAAGGGACTGAGGTAAGACTTACTGTTAAAAAAGTTGACGGTACAATTAAGGTTATTTCCATTATTAGAGACGTAGTGGAAATAGAAGAAACATATGCCAAGTCAAGTATTGTTGAAAGAAATGGATTGAAATACGGTGTAATTTATTTGCCTAAGTTTTATATCGATTTTGAAAACAAAGATGGACGTGATGCAGGTAAAGATATTGCACTGGAAGTTGAAAGACTTAAAAAAGAAAATATTAGCGGGATAGTACTGGATGTACGTGATGACGGGGGAGGATCGCTTTCTACTGTAGTTGATATTGCAGGATTATTTATAGAAGAAGGCCCAATTGTTCAGGTAAAATCAGCAGGAAAAAAGAAAGAAGTTTTATACGATAAGGATAAAAAAATTGAATGGGATGGGCCTTTGGTAATAATGGTAAACAGTTTTTCTGCTTCGGCATCTGAAATATTGGCAGCGGCAATTCAGGATTATAAACGAGGGGTTATCATTGGTAGTAAGCAGACATATGGTAAAGGAACAGTCCAGACAGTTATTGATTTGAATCAGTTTGTCCGAAATAGTGAATTTGGAGATTTTGGAGCTTTGAAAGCAACAGCTCAAAAATTCTACAGAATCAATGGTGGTTCGACTCAGTTGGAAGGAGTAAAAAGTGATGTTGTTATGCCGGATCGTTATGCTTATTTAAAAATGGGTGAGCGCGATATGGATAATGCAATGCCCTGGGACAAAATAGATCCTGCAAATTATAATGTATGGAACTCAAATGAAAATTTTAATCAGGCGATATCAAACAGTAAACTTAGAATTGCTCAAAATCCTCAGTTCAAATTAATAGAAGATAATGCTAAATGGATTGATGTGAAAAATAAAGAAAACACATACAGTCTAAATATTAAAAGTTTCAAAGCCACACAGGAGCAAGTAGAAAATGAAGGCAAAAAATACAAACCAATTGCCGATTATAAAAACAATCTAGTTTTTAAATCATTGCCTTATGAAAATCTTGAAATAGCTAAAGACGCTAGTTTAAAAGAAAAAAGAGAAGCCTGGCACCAGGCCTTAGCAAAAGATGTGTATGTTGAGGAAGCATTAAATGTATTAGATGATCTACAGCCAAAAGGTAATGCCAGTAAACAAACTAATTCTGCAAAACTAAAAAGAGAGAAATTAGTTAAATCTTAATTTTTAAAAATAGTTTAAATTTTAAAGGCTCCATATTTTTATTTTATGGAGCCTTTTTTTGATTAATATTTTGGTATGAAAAAAATATTATTTTTATTTCTAAATTCATTATTTCTGATTTCCTGCAAAGATCAGACTAAGGAAAAACAAGCGTTTTTCTCGCAAAACACTTTTGTTGCCCCATTGCAGAGTGTTGCTCAGACATACTATTCAGTAGCTTATTTGCCCACTTCGACAACACGACAAGTTGTAAAACACGATTATTATACATTATCTTACAATGAAAAATTTGAACAGGCAGAGTGGGTGGCGTATGAATTAAAAAAAGAATATCTAAAAGATAATGATTTTAAAAGACCTTATTTTATTGAAGATCCTAAAGTGATAACCCGGTCTGCAGACTGGCGAAATTATAAAAAATCAGGTTATGATAAAGGGCATTTATGTCCTGCAGCCGATATGGAGTTTGATAAAAAAGCGTATGATGATACTTTTTATACTTCAAATATTTCACCGCAAAATCGTGATTTTAATGGCGGAATCTGGAATCGCTTAGAAAATAAGGTTCGTTACTGGGCCGGTAAATATAATACTGTATATGTTGTAACTGGAGGAATTTTAAAAGATTCTGATAAAAAAATAGGAACAGAAAGGGTTTCTGTTCCTAAATATTTTTATAAAATTGTTTTGGCTAAATCAGGAAAAGAGCACAAGGCAATTGCCTTTTTGATTCCAAATGAAAAGAGCCAAAAAGGAATTTATGAATTTGTAGTCCCTGTTGAAACCTTAGAAAAGATGACCGGAATCGATTTCTTTCCTAATTTAAAAAACTTAAAAAGCAGTAAGGACTTTTAAGTCTGCTATAGTTGTTATTGGATTTTCTGCTTTAAAAACAAAGCTTCCTGCAACTAAGACATCTGCACCCGCATCTACTAATTGTTTTGCATTTTTGTTGGTTACACCTCCATCAATTTCAATAAGTGTTGAAGCGCTTTTGCTTGTGATTAAGTTTTTCAGTTTTTTAACCTTATCATAAGTGTTTTCAATGAATGATTGTCCGCCAAATCCAGGATTTACACTCATAATACAAACTAAGTCAATGTCGTTTATTACATCTTCTAATAAATCTATATTTGTGTGAGGATTAATGGCAACGCCTGCTTTCATTCCTTCAGTTTTAATGGCTTGTAAAGTTCTGTGCAGGTGTGTGCAGGCTTCGTAATGTACGGTTAAATTATTAGCTCCCAGATCTGCAAATGTTTTGATGTAACGATCAGGATCAACAATCATTAAATGTACGTCGATTGTTTTGCTTGCATGTCTTGTGATTGCTTCTAATACAGGCATTCCAAAAGAGATATTCGGAACAAAAACTCCATCCATAATATCAATATGAAACCAGTCAGCCTGACTGTTATTAATCATTTCGATATCTCGTTGTAAATTGGCAAAATCAGCTGCAAGAACAGAAGGAGCAATAAGTGTATTCTTCATTGTGTGTGTTGTTGTTTAATGAAGAGGCACACAATAGTGTGTCTCCATGCGTTTTATTTTTGCAAAGGTAATTATAAAAAATAAAAAACTCCGGTAATCAGCCGGAGTTTCAATCATCAATCAAAAAACGAACAGTCAATCAAACTGTTGTTTGGGTTACAAGGTTTCATGTTCATAATTTCAAGTTACAAAAAGCAACCTGAAACTTTAAATCTGAAACAAATATTGTTTATCCTAAATAAGTTTTAAGGATTTTACTTCTGGAAGTGTGTTTCAATCTGCGGATTGCTTTTTCTTTGATCTGACGAACACGCTCGCGGGTTAAATCAAATGTTTCTCCAATTTCTTCAAGAGTCATTGGATGCTGATCGCCAAGACCAAAATACAAACGAACTACATCAGCTTCTCTTGGAGTTAATGTTTCTAATGAGCGCTCGATTTCAGTACGAAGAGATTCGTGGATTAATTCTCTGTCAGGATTAGGGGATTCCCCGGAACGTAAAACGTCATAAAGGTTAGAATCTTCACCTTCAACAAGTGGCGCATCCATTGATAAATGACGCCCGGAGTTTTTCATAGACTCTTTTACGTCATTAACAGTCATGTCTAATTCTTTGGCAATTTCTTCAGCAGAAGGCGGGCGCTCGTTAGATTGCTCTAATAACGCATACATTTTATTGATTTTATTGATAGAACCAATTTTGTTTAATGGTAAACGAACAATACGTGATTGTTCTGCTAAAGCCTGAAGAATCGATTGACGAATCCACCAAACAGCATATGAGATAAATTTAAAACCACGGGTTTCATCAAAGCGTTGAGCCGCTTTGATAAGACCTAAATTTCCTTCATTAATTAAGTCAGGAAGAGTTAATCCTTGATTTTGATATTGTTTAGCTACCGATACAACGAAACGCAGGTTGGCTTTTGTTAATTTTTCTAATGCTCTTTGATCACCGGCCTTTATTCTTTGTGCTAATTCTACCTCTTCATCAGCCGTAATCAGGTCAACTTTTCCGATTTCTTGTAGATATTTATCTAACGATGCAGTTTCACGATTGGTTACCTGCTTGGTGATTTTAAGTTGTCTCATGTTGTTGTCTCCCTATTTTTTTAAAGTGTACGAATGGTTATACGTAGAAAGGTTTCAAAAAGTTACAATCGATTAAATATTTTTTTAAAATAATAAATCTACCTGAGTATTTATTTTGTCCATGTAATAATCAATCTTTTAGGCTGAAAGATTAAAGAAGTAAATTTTACTCTTTTAATTCTTGATTGTCAAAGTTTTGAATTTAATAATTGATACATGAAGAACTCATCACATTTTATTATTTATCATTTATAATTGTAGTGAAGTAAGTAGCTGGAGTTGATTATTCATGCTTAACCTAAAAACCCCAAAATCAAATAAATGAATTTGGGGTTTTCTATGAATAAACCTTTAGTAAACTAAGATCTGATTACTCTTTTTTCTCCTCGCGTGGAGGTCTTGGAACAAGTGCTTTTTTAGATACTTTTTCCTTTTTTGTTTTAGGATCAACTCCCAAGTATTTTACTTGGAATACATCGCCCATTTTAACTACATCAGCAACATTTTCTGTGCGTTCCCAAGCTAATTCAGATACGTGAAGTAATACTTCATTTCCTGGTGCAGCAGTATATTCTACAACAGCTCCAAAATCAAGCATTTTAATTACTTTCACTTCGTAAGCTTCTCCTAATTGTGGTTTGAAAGTAATTGAAGCAATTTTTGCTAATACTGTTTCAATTCCTTTAGGATCAGTTCCTAAAATTTCGATAACTCCTTGCTCGTCCACTTCGTTAATAACGATTGTAGTACCAGTAGCTTTTTGTAATTCTTGAATTACTTTTCCTCCAGGCCCAATTAATGCTCCAATGAAGTTTCCAGGAATAGTTCTAGTGATGATCTTTGGAGAATGTGCTTTAACATCAGGTCTTGGTGCAGCAATAGTTTCAGTTAGTTTACCTAAAATATGCAAACGTCCTTCACGAGCTTGACCTAAAGCTTGCTCCATAATGTCATAACGCAATCCATCAATTTTGATGTCCATTTGACAAGCTGTAATACCGTCTTTGGTTCCAGTTACTTTAAAGTCCATATCTCCTAAGTGATCTTCATCACCTAAAATATCAGACAATACAGCAAATTTCTCACCGTCAGTAATCAATCCCATAGCAATTCCAGAAACTGGTTTTACCATTTGAACTCCAGCATCCATCAAAGCCATTGTTCCAGCACAAACTGTTGCCATAGAAGAAGAACCATTAGATTCTAAAACTTCAGAAACAACACGAATTGTATAAGGACAATCAGCAGGAATCATATTTTTTAAAGCTCTTTGAGCTAAGTTTCCGTGACCAACTTCTCTTCTTGAAGTTCCTCTTAATGGTTTTGCTTCACCAGTAGAGAAAGGAGGGAAGTTATAATGTAAGTAGAATTTTTCTTCACCTTGCTCAGATGGAGAATCGATTTGGTTTGCTTCTCTAGAAGTCCCTAAAGTTACAGTAGCCAAAGCTTGAGTTTCTCCACGTGTAAATAAAGAAGATCCGTGAACTCTTGGTAAATAATCCGTTTCACACCAGATTGGTCTGATGTCAGTTGTTTTTCTACCGTCTAAACGAATTCCTAATTCCAACACTACGTTACGAACCGCTTCTTTGTTTGTTTTGTAGAAATATTTAGAAACTAAATCTCCGTCAGCAGCTAATTCTTCTTCAGTAAATAAAGCTTTAACTTCTTCTTTTATTTCAGCAAATGCAGCTCCTCTTTCGTGTTTAGCAGAACCAACTTTTGCAACAGCATAAATTTTATCGTAAGCAGCAGCTTTTACTTTTTTGTAGATTTCTTCGTTTTCTTTCTCACCTTCGTAAGTACGAATTTCTTTTTTACCAAAAGCTTCCTGTAAACGGTATTGAGCCTGAATTTGAACTTTGATAGCTTCGTGAGCAAATTTGATAGCTTCTACCATTTCTGCTTCCGAGATTTCTTTCATCTCACCTTCAACCATTGCAACAGAGTCCATAGAAGCTCCAATCATCATATCGATGTCTGATTTTTCTAAATCTTCTCTGCTTGGATTGATTACAAATTTTCCGTCGATACGTGCTACACGAACTTCAGAAATTAAGTTGTAAAATGGAATATCTGAAACGGCTAATGCTGCAGAAGCCGCTAGACCAGCTAATGCATCTGGCATCACTTCTTCGTCGTGAGACATTAACTGAATCATAACTTGTGTTTCAGCATGGTAATCGTCTGGGAAAAGCGGACGCAGTACACGGTCAACTAATCTCATTGTCAATACTTCGCTGTCGCTTGGACGGGCTTCTCTTTTGAAGAAACCTCCAGGAAAACGACCTGCTGCTGCGAATTTTTCGCGGTAATCTACCGTTAATGGTAAAAAGTCAACGCCTGGGTTTGATGTGCGAGCTGAAACTGCTGTTGCAAGAATCATTGTGTCGCCCATTCTAACTACTACAGAACCGTCGGCTTGTTTGGCTAAACGACCTGTCTCGATTGTGATGCTTCTTCCATCACCCAAATCGATTTTTTCTACAAATAATTGTGGAATCATAATTTTTTCCTTTTGATTATACAATGGGTTTTAGTTGTGTTGTAGTTGTTGTTGTGTGTAGTTGTTGTTATCTAAAACCCAATGAAAAACCAAACTTTTTTCTTGTAACAAGTCCTGTCAGACTTGTGTATTGTAAAAACAAAAAGAGGCACTTTCGCACCTCTTTTCTATATTGATTATTTTCTGATATTCAATACTTTAATGATCTCACGATATCTGTTGATATCTTTCTTTTTCAAGTAATCCAACAAAGCTCTTCTTTTACCAACTAATAGTACAAGAGAACGCTCAGTGTTGTAATCGTGACGATTTTTTTTCAGGTGTTCAGTTAAGTGTGAAATTCTGTAAGTGAACAATGCAATCTGACCTTCTGCGCTTCCAGTGTTTGTTGCACCACCGTGTTGAGCGAAAATTTCTTCTTTCTTTTCTTTAGTTAAATACATTCCAATATTATTTAATGATTTTTATGTATGTCGTACATCTTTTGTAAGACGGGTGCAAAATTAGATTAAAAAAACAAAACAATCAAACAAAAAGAAAAGAATCTCTCTTTAAAAGTTTTTGAGCAATTGGTTCTGATAATTGTTTTATGTATTATTTGGTTTTATCTATAAGGTTGAGCTGAATTTGTTTTTGATGTTTGTATGGTTATTGGTATAGAATATAATACGTCTTTTGTAATTCCTTTTATTTTTCCCGGAATCCATTTGCCATAAGCTATTATGGTTTTGACAGCTTCTTCTCCTGTGTTGTAACCAATGTCTTTTAAAATTTTTAATTTGGTAGGATCTCCATTTTTATCAATTACAAAAGATATATAAATTTTCCCGCTTAAACCTTCTATTTTAGGATTTTGATAATGTCTTGCTACATATTTATAAAAATCTGATATTCCTTTTACAGGAACAGGTTTCTCATAAAGCTTTTTATAATTATACTTATTATTGTTTTCGTCAGTACTGGTACCGGAAATAAGTTTTCCATCTTCATAGGTTTCAATAAAACTGAATTTTTCTTTAAGATTTTTACCTTCCCATATACCTTGTTTTTTGCCGTTTTTTACTTCTCCTTTTTCATAGAAATTATCTTCAATTTCTTCAAGCTGACCATTGCCGTTTATAACAGTCTGTTCTTTTTGAAGATTCCAGAAATTGTTGATCTTTAAATTATTTTCATCTTTTATATCAAAATATTCTAATTCGGATTTTATATTTCCGTTTTCATACCAATTATATTCTATTCCCGTTTTTTTGCCATTAGAATAGATTTGTAGTGATTTCTTGTTGCCATTCTCGTAGTACGAAACAAATTGTCCGTCTTTTTTTATGATATCTCTGTCTAAAGTTGTTCCTATGGACTTTATAGCAGAGGATTTATAATATTCTTTAAAGACATATTTTTCTTTTTTAGAGAAATACCCTTCTATGCGCCTTGTGTATTTGTAATTGTCTGCATTGGTTTCTGCCCAGGTCGAATCGAGATAAATTAATTTACTAACAGGGACAGAATTTTGAGCAAGTAATTTGGTTGAAATTAAAAGAAAAAACAATAAGTGCAGTGTTATTTTCATGAGAGTATAAAAAGAGGTTAGCTTCGCTAAAGTAGTATTTTTAGTATGATTTACAACTTTTATTTTGCACAAATGTTTTCAAACAATAGCCATTTTACTCCTAATTGTTTTTAACCGCCTGTTTTTTGTTTAAGTATGTGTAAGGAGTTTTTATATTATTTTCATCTACACTTACTCCTGAAATTAAAATTCCTTTATCATAATTTTCAGTAAATGTAATTTTACGTGCAGTATCATTTCCCTCCCAGAGTCCTTGCTTTAAACCATTTTTAATAGTTCCTTTCTCTGTTATAAAGCTATCTGTATTTTCATATTCGCCATTTCCATCCACTACAGTTTGTTCTTTATTTACATTCCAGAAATTAAGGATTAAGGTTTGAACGGTTTTTGTTTTAGGATTCCAGATATTTTGCCTCTCAAATTTCTTACTTTGGTTTTCATACCAATTGATTTCTTTACCTTCTTTATGATCTTCTTTATAGTTAATAACAGCTTCTTTTGCGCCGTTTTTGTAATAATAGATAAATTCTCCGTCTTTTTTAAGGACATCCCTGTCTAAAGTTGCTCCTGTCATTTTCTTTCGCCCGTTTTTGTAAAAATCAGTAACAACGTAGCGGACACTTTTTTGAGAATAGTTTGTAATCACGCGTGTGTAGCTATAGTTTTCAGGGGTAGCTTCACAATATAACGAGTCAAGAAAAAATTTTTTCGAGACCATATTAATTTGTGCAAATAGATTAGCTGAAATTAAAAGAAAGAATAATATGAAATGGCTTTTTTTCATTCAGGTCTATTTTTTTATAATCAAATAGGACTTCTAGAATAATTTGGCAACTTCCTGATTTACAAATTCTAAAAATCGTTCGTCTGCGTCTGTAAAAGGATTTATGACGTGACTGTCAATATCAATTTGCCCAATATTTATTCCGTTTACAAATAAAGGTACAACAATTTCAGATTTTACAGTAAAACTGCAGGCAATATAATTATCCTGGGCAGAAACATCCGGTACAACAAAATTGGCATTGCTTTCTGCTACCTGTCCACAAATCCCTTTTCCGAAAGGAATTACAGTATGATCGGTTTCAGCACCTACATAAGGCCCTAAGTGCAAAGTTTTGTTGTCATGATTGGCAAAATAAAAACCAACCCAGTTATAGTATTCAATATTTTCGTTTAATAACTGACAGACAGCCAGTAATTTTTCGTCTCTGGTAGTATTTGCTTCAGCTACAATAGCTGAAATTTTTGGCTGTAATTCCTGAAAAGTCATGGTATAAAAATTTTATACAAAAGTATTCAAAGCTGAACTCAAAAAATACATAAATTTGAAAAAAAAATCCCTTGAAAAAATATTTAGTCCAATTTAAACCGTTCCTTATTTTCATAGGGACTTTTTTTGCCACTTATATTTTACTTACTATAATTTATAAAAGTTATCTGAATAGTTTTGGGTCAGATGACATCGACGGAATTACTACTGTTGTTGGCTCTAATGTATATGGGTTAATGGATGCTTTTAATTGTGATGTCCTGATTCAAAAAAGTTCATCAGGGCCTTATTTAGAAGTCTGGTACAATAAGGATTATGTTATTCGAATTGTAGAAGGATGTAATGCAGTAAGTGTAATGATTTTATTTATTTCATTCGTGCTCGCTTTTTCCGGAAAGCTTAAAACGACTGTATGGTTTATTTTATCAGGAACTCTTTTTATTTATATTTTAAATGTGGTCAGAATTGCGTTATTAGCGGTTTTGTTATTTCGTTATCCTGAAAAACTGCATCTTTTGCATGGCGTCTTTTTTCCGTTGATTATTTATGGATTGGTTTTCGTTTTATGGGTTTTCTGGGTGAATAAATTTTCGAAATATGCTAACTAAAGCATTAGAACATAAAGGTAAAGTACTAATCACAGTAATTGTTGTTTTGTGTTTTGGATTGATTAGGAATTTCGAAAATCAATTGTTCTACGATCCTTTTCTGGTTTATTTTGAAGCTGATTTCGATGTATTACCATTTCCTCAGGTTGATAATTTTAAGCTTTTTGCAGGACTTTTGTTTCGTTATGCTTTAAATACTGCTTTGTCATTAGTACTTATTTATGCTTTATTCCGGGACATTGAGGTTTTGAAGTTTACGACATTTTTATACGTGTTTTTTTTAGTGCTTCTTTTGGCAGCTTTTTTTATCATTCTTGAATTCTATCCCAATGCGAGCTGGCTGCTTTTTTATGTAAGAAGATTTATCATTCAGCCCATATTTGTATTGTTGTTTATACCTGCTTTTTATTATCAGCAACAGAATCTAAAAAAATAACATTTTATTAAATTTTTTTAAATTCATTTTGGATAATTTTGCACTATGAATTTAAAGAAGTGCACAGGAGTATTTTTAGCGTTCCTATTGCTGATTTCCAGCATTGGATTTGCTTTTGATGTGCATTATTGCGGAGGAAAAATTGCTTCGGTTTCATTAAGTTCTTCAGTTTCCCCTGAAAAAAAATGTTGTGGAATTAAAGAAAAAAAATCTTCCTGTTGTAAAGACAAGGTAGTTAAATTTGAAAAAAAATCAGATGATGCTACTTTTAAGGTTTTCTTTTTTCAGATTGCTTTTCCGGCACTAGTTCAGGAGTTTAAACCGCTTGCCTTTTTATCAGTTCCAAATTTTAAAAGCAAAGAAGTCATCTCGTATTATTCTGATGCGAATGCTCCTCCCTTATATCAACTCTATCATCAATATATTTTTTACGCCTGATTTTAATGTTTAACATCAAGCCATTTGTGGTTTGTACTTATACTGTTGTGATCTTTCTCCTTAACATGGAAGAAATTTAAAAGACAGTTTCACATTAACATTAAAATCATTTTTTATGCAAAAAAATATCCTGCTTTTTATGGTGTTTTTGCTTTCTGTTTCTGTGTTTTCGCAAGAAGATTTGGAGGAAGTAAAAGTCACTAAAAAGCAAAAATCACTTAAAAAATCCTATACGGTTACTGCTAATACAACTGTTATTACCAGTAAGGAATTACTCAAAGCGGCCTGCTGTAATCTGGCAGAAAGTTTTGAAACAAATCCGTCAATCGATGTCAATTTCTCTGATGCCTTGACGGGAACCAAACAAATAAAAATGCTGGGTTTAACGAGTCCATATCTTATGATTACTGAGGAAAATATACCTTCGGTTCGTGGAGCTTCTCAGGCGTACGGATTGTCTTTTACACCCGGAACCTGGATCGAAAGTGTGCAGATTACTAAAGGTGCAGGAAGCGTAATTAACGGATACGAAAGCATTTCAGGACAAATAAACACAGAACTTTTAAAGCCGTTAAATGACATTCCGTTTTTTCTGAATGCTTATGGCTCTACCGATGCGCGTTTTGAATTGAACACCCATTTCAATAAAAAATTATCTGACAAATGGGCAACAAGTTTGTTTCTGCACGGAAATACGCGCGTGGCTAAAAACGACATGAATGATGACGGATTCTTAGATAATCCGTTAGGAAAACAGATTAATATCCTGAATAGATATCAATATTATAACCCGGAAAGCGGCTTAGTAAGTTTTATCAATTTCAGGTATATGAATGACAAAAAACAAACCGGTGAAGTAGATTTTGATAAAGATACCGATCGCGGAACAACGAATCAATGGGGATCAGAAATTAATACGGAACGTTTTGATGTATCGACAAAAATTGGTTACGTTTTTAAAGATATGCCTTATCAAAGCATTGGTTTTCAAAATGCTTTTAACAGTCATAAACAAGAGTCGTATTTTGGTTTAAACCAATACGATATTAAACAGAATAGTTTTTATTCGAATTTGATTTTCAATTCGATTATCAATAATACGATGCATAAATTTACAGCTGGTCTGAATTTTACTTACGATCAATATCAGGAATTTGTAAATGCAACTGATTATAGCCGGATTGATAATTCGGTTGGTGCATTTTTTGAATACACCTACGATAATACCGATAATTTTAGTTTGATCTTGGGCGGGAGAGTCGATAATCATAACCGTTTAGGGTTTTTCATAACACCCCGACTGCATATGAGATACAATCCATGGAAAGACGGAGTAATTCGGTTTTCTGCAGGAAGAGGGAAAAGATCTGCCAATATTTTTGCAGAGAATCAACAGCTTTTTGCCAGTTCGAGAACTTTTTCAATATTAGATAACAGTGGAAAAATTTACGGATTAAATCCTGAAATTGCATGGAATTATGGGATGAGTTTTTCTCAGAAATTTAAACTCTTCAGTAAAAATGCCGAAGCAGGTTTTGATATTTACAGAACCGATTTTCAAAATCAGGCCGTTGTCGATTTGATGGAAAGTCCGCAGGAAGTTTTGTTTTATAATTTAAAAGGAAACTCATTCGCAAATAGTTTACAGTTAGAGTTTAATTATGAGTTGATCCATAATCTGAATTTAAGAACGGCCTACAAATACTATGATATTCAAACAGATTATTTAAGAGGAACTTTCCAGAGGCCATTGCAGGCAAAACATCGTTTCCTGGGAAATCTTGAATTTGAAACCCAATTAAATGATGATAAACAGTGGAAATTTGATTATACCTTTAACTGGTCCGGAAAACAGCAATTGCCTTATACAGCATCAAATCCTGAAGCCGACCGGTTTCCTGAGTTTTCACCTTCCTATGCTGTTATGAATATTCAGGTAACCAGAGTTTTTTCTTCAGTATTTGAAGTATATGCAGGAGGGGAAAATATTGGAAATTACAAACAGGAAAAAGCAATTTTAGGAGCAGATGATCCGTTTGGTGCGAACTTTGATGCTTCTATAGCCTATGCACCAATCTTTGGACAAATGTACTACGCAGGACTGCGATTTAAAATAAAATAAATTACCAATTTCAAAAATCAATTTCAATAACAATAAATAATTTATAAAATGAAAAATTTAATTTTAATTGCAATAGTAACTTTTTTAGGATTTTCGGCTCAGGCGCAGACTAAAAAAAATAAGAATTTAAAATACACTACTGAAGTAAATGGCAATTGCGAGCAATGTAAAAAACGCATCGAAAAAGCCGCTTTTGGTGTTCCGGGTGTAAAGACTGCCAATTGGGACATTAGTTCACACCAGCTCACAGTAATTTTAAATGAAGAAAAATCATCAACTGCTGATTTAAATAAAGCGGTTGCTAAGGCAGGCCATGACACTAAAGAAGTAAGAGCAACTCAGCAGGATTATGATAATTTGCATAGTTGCTGCAAGTACGAAAGAGAATAATCAGAAGCCCGGGTTTTTAAAAAAGCCCGGGCTTTTTTAATAGTTAATTTATCTTTAAAATACTGCATTTTATTGTGGTTAAATTAATTTATTGTTACTTTCACCAACTAATAAATGTAACCAAACCTGATATGAATAATTTTGACTGGACTCAATTAATAAACCCTGAATTTTACATCACATTAAGCATTGGAGGTTTTCAGATTGGTTTATTTATTGTTTTGTTTATCGTTTTTGCTGAGACAGGACTTTTTGCCGGCTTCTTTCTGCCAGGAGACAGCTTGTTGTTTTTAGCGGGAATCTACAGTCGGGAATTGATTGAGAATATGGCTTATATTCCAAATGATTTTTTAAACGTCTTTTTACTGGCATTTATGGTAGCTGTAATGGGAGTTTTAGGAAATATGACCGGATATTGGTTTGGTGCCAAAAGCGGATATTATTTATTCAAAAAAGAAGATAGCTTTTGGTTTAAAAAGAAATACCTCTTACAATCGAAGGATTTCTTCGAAAAGTATGGAGGTAAGGCTATTATTTATGCAAGATTTTTACCAATTTTCAGAACTTTCGCTCCAATTATTGCAGGTATAGTTTCTATGGATAAAAAGAAATTTATGTTTTATAATATTCTGAGCTCTTTTCTATGGTCTTTCATATTGATTTTCGCAGGGCACTACTTATATGGAGTGTTTTTAAAACAAGGAATCGACCTCAAACATCATATCGAATATATCATTATAATCATTGTGATTATTTCTACATTCCCTGTTTTGCTGAAACTTTTAAAGAAAAGACCAATCGAAAAAATCTAATTTTTAAATTAATAAAAATTAGATGTTTCCAAAAAGATTAAAAATAGATCTTGCAAAACGCGAATTATTTTTCTCTTCCACAGTTTCATAACAGGAGAAGCCTAAAATAATTTTAATTCCCGGAGGTATGCTGTTCAGGATGTCCCTTTTCTGTTCATCCAGAAGCAATTTTAAACTTGAGGTTACTTCAGCATTGTACTTTAAGTAAGAAAGAATAAGCAATGTGGAAAAATTTAAAACCTCACGTGCTGTCTCACTTTTAATGCCAACTTCATTGGAAATCATTTCGGTAATTCTGGCTTTTTTACTGGAGAAAATCTGTTCTAAAAACCGATTTCCTTCTAATTTGTAATTGTCGTCCACAGATAAAATCCGTGAAGAAGCGAAATCAATTTCTTTGTAAAATGCAGAGTCTGGAAGCAGCTCAGTCATTTCTTCTAAATTTTTCTCATCAAAATTGTTATAACATCCCATTAAAACAGTTCCTAACGAAACATCAATTGCCTTAATTAGTAAGGCATCATTTTCGAAATAGAATTTGTTTAATTTTGAGATAACATTAGACGAGATAAAACGGCGTAGTTCAATTTGTAGATTTGGGGTCATAATTGGTACTAGATTAATTAATAATTGCTGTCAATAAACCGATTAAATGTGGTATTTTGTCGTTTATTGTGATAAAAATATAAAAAAAATTAACATATCCAAAAAATAAGTTAAATATATTGTTTTAACTTTTTTGCAATTTAATTAACAAATATCCGTTGTATCACTAAATATCATACTTAGTTATCAAAATAAAGTGATAATTATTTAAAAATATTTTTAATTTTTACTTAACAAGTTTTAAAATATAAGAAAAAACCTAAGAACAATTTTGCATTTAAAAAAGTAAACTGCTGTTTTGAAAGATTATGGTAAGAAATATTCCCAGGTAAATCATGCACATTAAAAAATTGATAAAACCGGAAGCTAAAAAACCAATTAGTGAGCCGGTAGCTGCCTTGAAAGCTCTTTTATGATCTTTTGAGTCATATAACATTTCTCCTATAAAAGCTCCTGCAAACGGCCCTATAATTATTCCAAATGGGATTGGAGCGAGGATGCCAACTACTAAACCGATATTAGTACCCCAGATTCCGTATGAACTTCCGCCAAATCGTTTTGTTCCTTTTGCCGGAATCGTATAGTCTAAAATCGTGATAATAATCATGATTATAAAAGTAATCCCCAAAACCCAGTAATTATTTTCGACAGCCTTAGTTAAATAAAGTAATAGCAGACCAACCCAACAACTTGACAAGCCAGGTAAAACCGGCAAAAAACTCCCCATGATTCCTATAATCATGCATATAAAACCAAGTAAAACTAATAATAGATCCATACTAAAAGCCATTGCAATTTTGATTGTAAATTTATACTAATCATTTAAACATCATTTATAAAGTAATAGAAAAATGCTTCATAATTTCTTTGTAAAAGAATTTACAATACAAGCTTACCAAAAAAAATAATCGTATTTTTACATTAGTAGTCAAATCAACATCAAAATCTTGAAGCCTTTTTTCCTTTTTTTAGTTTTTATATTTTTTAATTCTTGTCAATATTTTGAGAAGCAGGTACCTTCTGAAAAAGAATTGCTTCAAAAAGAATTAAAATCAATCAACTGGAAAGAAGTTGATGAATATCCCTCTGTGGCCGAATGCGAGAAAATCAACGACAAAAGTCAGCGTCAGCAATGTTTTTTCGAAATCATGTCGCGGCTTGTTCAGGAAAAACTGGATATAGATACACTTTCCATTTTATATCCTGAATTAGATACCATAGAAGTTAAAGTAACTGTTTTTCCAAATGCTGCTTTAGAATTCGAACCACGATTTCCTAAAGATTCGGTGACTTATGATACTATAAAAATCGACAGTATCCTCCGGGCCCGATTAATTGATTTTCCAAAAGTAAACCCAGCCATAAAACGAGGGATCCCGGTAAAATCACAATTTATTTTGCCTGTAATTCTTAAGGAAAAAGTAGTAGAACACAATCATTAGTAATTAGGAGCTGTGTCCTGCTCTTCGCTGTATCTTTTTATTTTTAAAGAAAAAATAAAAAGGATGCCGCTTCGATCAGGGCTAGGCATTTAGACTCAGCATAAACTATTTTTGAAACTTTCGCCCTTTCCATTCATAAGATCCAAATAAGCTGTACAAAGCGACAGTTGTACTAAAAAAGGGATAAAGTAAACTGCTCAAAAGAACACTTTTTATTTTGCCTTTAGTCAAAAAAATACTCGTGACATAAAGCAGGACAAAATCTATTGCAAATTTAAAAAAAGCAAACAAAACAAAAACCGGATACGGCCAGATTCCGAAAAGGAGAAATAAAAACCCAATTACAAAACTCAAATTTCCAAAGAAAACAATTAATCCCAATAACTTTCCGAACTCACTTTTATAAGAGCTTGCTTTTGCAGCCCAGCGTACCCTTTGATAAAATAAGATTTTCCAGGTTTCAGTTGGTTGGGTTGTTACAATAGCTTCCTCAGCTTTTAAATAATGAACTTCTTTTGGGAACACCTGAATCGCTTTTTGCAATAAAAAAACATCATCTCCGCTTGCAATTTTATCATTTCCTTCAAAGCCATTAAGTTTTTCAAATAATGATTTTCGGTAAGCAAAATTGGCTCCGTTACACATAAACCCATTGTTCAGACCAAAGCTTCCAATCGTAGCGCCTTGCAGGCTTGTTAAATCCAATTGCTGAAAATGATCGAGGAAAGAGTTTTTGCATTCATACGTTACAGCTGCTGCCAGCATCGAGATTTCATTTTCCTGAATATAGTTGTCGAATGTCAAAAGCCAGTTTTCAGGAACAATACAATCGGCATCTGTTGTAATAACCCAATCGGTTTTTACATGTTGCATTGCAGTTGTAATAGCATCTTTTTTAGGCGAATTAGAAGTTCTTATATTGTCAATTACAGCAATTTGAAATTTTTGATTTAAAATTTGGGTTTTTTCGTGAGAGTTATCATCAACCAAAATTACTTCAAATAAATCAGTTGGGTAATTTAAATTAGAAAAGCTTTCTAAAAGGTTTGGCAAATTTTGTGCTTCATTGCGAAAAGGAACTATAATCGTAAAACGTGTTTTAGGTTCCAAATCTGATTTCTGGTATTTTTTGACTTTGAAAAAGCCATAAATGAGCAAGCCGATTGTTATGATATAAATTTTTAATATGATGAACAATATCAGACTCATGCAGCAGTTTTTGTTTTAAAATTCAATACAAAATAACTTCCTAAAACAACAGGTAAAACCACATTTAAAAACCACATCAGTGTACTGATAAAAACCACAATCCATTCGTTTACGCCTAAAATTCCGAAGAAATAAATCGCTACACTTCCTTTCACTGCAAAATCCAGAAACTGAAACGTTGGTAATGAAGAAGCCAAAAAATACACAGAGGTAATGGCTGCCATTAAAGTCAAGTATGGCAAATCGACATCAAAAGCCAGAAACAAAAAGTAATATTGGTGCGAGAAAACCAGATAACGGCAAAAGCCTAAAAAGATGTTTTTCTGATGAACTGGTTTTTGAATTTCATTGATTTTATGAATCAGTTTCTCAATTGAATTCCCTTTTATTTTTATCTTTTTTATTGAAAACAAAACAAGCAGAATAAGTACAAATCCGCCAAAAAGGATCAGAACAGTTTGAGTTGTAATAACATTAAATTGAGCATTGAAATAGAGCAAGCCGAAAATTCCGAAAATTATAGTTAAAATCATCTGGATTCCGTTGCAGATCAAGTTTAGAAAAACTACTTTTTTAGCTTCTGTTTTAGGATAGTATAAAGCTTTTCCGGCGTATTCCCCGACTCCGTTTGGTGTAAAAATTCCGGCTGTTAAAGCGGCGAGAACCTGTTTTGTAGATTCGTAAACCGAAATTTTATGAATAACCTGCGCCAGATTCTGCCATTTCAAAATCTCAAAATAGCGATTTAAAACACTCAAAAGCAAAATAAACCCAATTCCTAAAACCGACTGGTTTTTTCGGAACAATGCAATGAACTTCTGCCAGTCGAGTTTATCATTGTTCGCCAGCTGATTGTAAATAAAATAAAATGCGCCGCCAACAATCAAAAGTTTGACCAGAAGAACAAGGAATTGCTTAGCTTTGTGAGGAATTGAAATCATGCCGCAAAAGTAACACAAAGTATTGTAATTATGCTATTTCACAAAGATTCGCAAAGAAGTAACGAAACAGCACAAAGAATTTAAAATTATCTTTGAGAATCTCTGGCTAATCTTAGTGTAACTTGGCGTAATAACTTGAAAATTGACAAAAGAACGCATCATATTAGGTATTGATCCCGGAACCACAATTATGGGTTTTGGACTGATTAGAGTAACCAATAAAAAAATGGAATTTCTGCAATTGAATGAATTGCAGCTTTCCAAATACGATAATCATTACCAAAAACTAAAAATCATTTTCGAAAGAACTATCGAATTAATCGAGACGCATTGTCCAGACGAAATCGCAATCGAAGCACCTTTCTTTGGAAAAAACGTGCAATCGATGTTAAAACTTGGCCGCGCACAGGGTGTTGCCATGGCAGCCGGACTTTCAAGAGGAATCCCAATTACGGAATACGAGCCTAAAAAAATAAAAATGGCGATTACCGGAAACGGAAACGCCAGCAAAGAGCAGGTGGCGAAAATGCTCCAGCAACTTTTAGGCTTAAATGAATTGCCAAAAAATCTCGATTCAACAGACGGCTTGGCGGCAGCTGTTTGCCATCACTTTAATTCTGGAAAAGTGATCGCCGGAAAAAGTTATTCGGGCTGGGATGCTTTTGTGAAACAGAATGAAGATCGAGTTAAAAAGTAGTTGTTCAGTGTTCAGGTTTTTAGTGCTCAGTTATTTTCTTTCGTAGTTTCGTTATAAATAAAAATTTAATGAGATTTCAAGATTTATTAGCTTACAAAAAGTCGTTTTCTTTAGCAATGAAGATATTTGATATTACCAAACAGTTTCCAAAAGAAGAAACTTATTCATTAGCCGATCAGATTAGACGTTCATCCAGAAGTGTTCCAGTAACAATTGCGGAAGCTTATAGAAAACGTATTTATCCGAAACATTTCTACAGTAAATTAACTGACTCTGACGGCGAAAATTCTGAAACACAAGTTTGGCTGGAATTTGCTTTAGCTTGTAAATATATCTCAAACGAATCTTATAATGAGCTTTTGTCCGAAAGTGTTGAAATCGGAAAATATTAAATTATATGCTTTTGAACCCTGTAAAGTTTGGAGTTAAAATTAGTGACCAGTAAAAGCTTTTAGGAGGCATTTTTGTCAACTGAACACTAAAAAAACTGAACACTGAACACTAAAAATATGAGCGGCATCTACATACACATACCATTTTGCAAGCAGGCTTGCCATTATTGTGACTTTCATTTTTCTACCTCAATGAAAAAGAAGGAAGATATGGTTTTGGCTTTGGCGAAAGAAATTGCCATGCGAAAACCCTACGACTCCGCTCAGGATGACAATATCATTGAAACTATTTATTTTGGTGGTGGAACGCCTTCGGTTTTGGCCAATGACGAAATCAACTTTTTAATTTCAGAAGTTTATAAAAATTATAAAGTTGTGGAAAACCCTGAAATTACGTTAGAAGCCAATCCGGATGATTTGTCTTCAGAACGAATTTCAGAATTATCGAAAAGTCCGATAAACCGTTTAAGCATCGGAATTCAGTCTTTTTTTGAAGAAGATTTGCAGCTGATGAACCGCGCTCATAATTCGGCGGAAGCCAAAAAATGCCTGGAAGAAGCAACGAAGTATTTTGATAATATTTCACTCGATTTAATTTACGGAATTCCGGGAATGAGCAACGAAATGTGGAGACAAAATATTCAGACTGCTCTGGATTTTGGTATTCCACATATATCAAGTTATGCTTTGACAGTTGAACCGAAAACAGCTTTGAGCAAATTAATCCAAACAGGAAAAGTTGCCGAGCCACAAGATGAAACCGCTTCCAATCATTTTACGATTCTGGTTGAAGTGCTTCAGAAAAACGGTTTCATTCATTACGAATTATCGAATTTTGGAAAAGAAAACTATTTCTCCAAAAACAACTCAGCTTACTGGCTCGGGAAAAAATATATCGGGATAGGGCCTTCTGCTCATAGTTATGATGGCGAAAAAAGAGGCTGGAATATTGCTAATAATTTGCTTTACATCAAAGCAATTAAGAATAACGAGCTTCCTATAGAAACTGAAATCCTGACCATTTCTGATCGTTATAATGAATATATTATGACCGGTTTGCGAACGATTTGGGGTGTTTCGTTAGATAGAATTGAAAATGAATTTGGACAGGAATATTTAAATTATTTAAAAGAGCAGGCTCAGAAATTCTTAAATGACGATTTGCTTTTTATCGAAAATAACATTTTAAAACCGACTCCGAAAGGAAAATTTTTGACAGACGGAATTGCGAGTGATTTGTTTTATATAGATTCTGAGACTTAACCGCAAGGTTCGCTAAGATTTACGCAAAGGAAAAATATTGTTATTTTTGTAAGAATTAAATTATATTTTTTTAAAATTTAATTTACATTTGAGTTTTAATTTAGAATTATTTATGTCAGAAAATGATTTATACCGAATTGTCTTTAATTCCGCTTTGAAGGTTCATAAACTTTAGGTCCTGGTCTTTTAGAAAGTGCTTATGAAGAATGTTTATTTTTTGAATTGAAAAAATTAAACCTCAAGATAGAAAAACAAAAAGCATTGCCATTAATTTATGAAGAAGTAAAATTAGATATTGGTTATCGTTTAGATATTTTGATAGAAAATAAACTAATTTTGGAAATAAAGGCAGTTGATTGTCTAAATGAAGTTCACTTTGCTCAGCTATTGACTTACTTAAAACTAACAAATTGTAAACTAGGCTTATTAATTAACTTCAATGTTTCTTTATTAAAAAATGGAATAAAAAGAGTAGCGAACAATCTTTAATAAATCCTTGCGAACTTTGCGTAATCCCTAGCGTACCTTGCGGTTAAACCTAATTTATGAAAGCAAAAATCAATAACTTCGAAATAGACTTATCAAAACCCATCGATATCTCGATTCCATTAACCAATACAGAGGAAAACCCTATTGCCTGGTATATTGAAAAACCCGTTATTGAACCGGTAGTTTTTGGTGACTGGATCGGTAAAGTTTCGGAAGGAAAATCATCGACTAATTTTAATAATATTTTCTTCAATCCGCATGGTCATGGTACGCATACAGAATGTTTAGGTCATATTACAAATGATTTTTACAGTATAAATAAGTCTTTAAAAAAGTTTTTCTTTTTTGCCAGACTGATTACCATCGAACCTGAAATAACTGAGGAAGATTTTGTGATTACAAAAGAGCAGATTTCAAAAGCTCTTAGGAGTTCGGATTTTTCAAAAACAGAAGCAATTATTATTAGAACGCTTCCGAATCAAAAAGACAAAAAGTCAAGAAAATATTCGAATACAAATCCGCCTTACTTATCTGAAGAAGCGGCAGTTTTTATCCGCGAAAGCGAAATTCTGCATCTTTTAATTGATCTGCCAAGCGTTGATCGCGAACATGATCAGGGAAAATTATTGGCTCACAAAGCTTTTTGGAATGTTAAGGACACTCATAATTTAAACATAGATGCCCGTTTTGAGGCAACAATCACCGAAATGATTTTTGTACCAGACGAAATTGAAGATGGAAACTACCTGCTAAACATACAAATCGCTTCATTTGAAAACGATGCCAGTCCAAGTAAACCTGTTTTATATGCATTGGAAACTTTTGATAAATAATTTTCAACTCAGTTTTAAATTAGGTTATATTTACTACAGCCAAATTATTAGCATTGAAAATGTCAAAGAAACACAATTTAAATTCAGCCAGTAATTATTTAGCTGGAATATTTTTGATGTTATTTGTTTTGAGTTCTGCCAAAATATTCTGCCAGAATGAAACAAAAAAAGACACCGTAAATTTTATTTATTACTTAGACAAAATAATGGTTAGGGCAAATTTAAGTTCTCAGACGGATTCCTATTTTTTAAACAATAAAAAAGGGACAAATCTGGATCTGGAAACCAATAACAGTTACAAACTTTTCCTGAGCATTGACTATAAATTTATCGGGTTTAGTTATGGTTTTTACCCTAACTTCTTTGGTGGAAACAACGATGAAGACTTAAAGGGAAAATCTTCCTTTTCAGATTATAATTTTCGTTTCTTTTTGGGCAGATGGATTCAAACGGCCCAGTTTAGCAAAGCAAAAGGTTATTACGTAGCCAATATGACTGATTTTTTGCCGGATTGGGAGGAAGGAAAAGATCCGTATATTCAGTTTCCTGATTTCAAAACCCTGCAATACGAAATGTCAACTTCATATCTTTTTAATCCTAAATTTTCGCTAAAAAGTATCACCTCATTTACAGAATGGCAAAAAAAGAGTTCCGGCAGTTTTATTCCGTCCCTGATTTATTCATACAACCGGATTACTTCGAAAGCAGAAAATCTAAATGGTAAACAAAAAGAGTTTGACATTCGTTTGGCTACAGCATATTATTATAATTTCATCATTCACAAAAACTTTTATGTTGCGCCGCATTTAGCGCCATCTATCGGAGTGAAATTTCTGAATGATAAAAGTAGTAGTTCGGGAGTTGAAACCGTGGAGAAAGAAACCTATTTTACCAAAAATCTGAGGGTGGACTAAAAATAGGATATAACATTGATCGTGTACTTTTTGGAGCAAGTTTAAACTTCAACAGCAGTTCTTATAATGAGGATAAAACAACGGCTGTTACAAATGACAAGGTTTATGGATTATTGTATTTTGGCTACCGTTTTAATGCCCCTGAATTTATCAGTAAGCCGGTTGAAAAAATCGACGAAAAGATGAAAATGTAATAATACGAATAGCCTTAAAAATTGTTTAAAAGAATATAATTCCAAGATTATGAATCAGATTGCCGTTTCTACAGATAAAAGCAAGCTTGATATTTTGTTTATTCAAAATTTTCTAAAAGATATTTACTGGGCTGCCGGCCGGACGATTGAAGAAGTACAGACCACAATTGACGCTTCTGTTTGTTTTGGAATTTATCTTGATGATCAACAAATTGGTTTTGCAAGGGTAATTACTGATTATGTTGTTTTTGGATATGTAATGGATGTTTTTATTGCAGAAGAACACCGCGGAAAAGGTTACTCGTCTATTTTAATTCAGAATATGATGCATGAGCCGTTGCTGAAAAATATTAAAATCTGGCGTCTGGCAACGACTGATGCTCATTTTTTATATGAGAAATTCGGTTTCACAGCCTTAGAGCACCCGGAAAAAATGATGGAAAAGAAAATAGTGTAATTTTAGATTTTAATAAAATGAATTTAGAAACATTTTACGAATATTGTCTTTCTAAAAAAGGGGCGAGTGAACATTTTCCTTTTGATGAAGACACTTTGGTATTAAAAGTTGGCGGAAAAATGTTTGCTTTATCCTCTTTATCACAATGGGAAAAGAATGAAGCTTCTGTAAATTTGAAATGCGATCCGGAACGGGCACAGGAGCTGCGGGCAGAATATGATGATATAAAGCCCGGTTATCACATGAGCAAAGTACATTGGAATACGGTTGCGCTAAACGGGAGTTTACCGGAATCTTTTGTGAAAGAACTTATTGATCATTCGTACGAATTGGTTTTCAAAAGTTTGACAAAGAAAATTCAGAATGAAATTATTGACCAGGGATAAAATTTTTACCGAACAGACAGAGCAATTAGAAAATTAGGCATTACATTTGTAAGGATGTGAAAAACATAACACTCAATTAATTTGCAACTTAGTAGTTTATAGAATATGAAAGAACAATTTAAAAAATTTCTGAACGAAGAGCAAGATCCTAAAGCGATTGAAAAAATTACTTCAAAACTCAATGATTTATTGATGAAAGGAGAAGAAGTAGGATATATTGCAGTTCAAAAAAAGCCTGCAATTACTGTTTTTCCGGATAGTATTGTATTAACGAATAAAAGAATTATTATTTGTAAACCTAAAAATTTGGGTCTTTCGATGGATTTTACGGATTATACCTGGGATGATATTGCCGGAGCATTTGTAAAAGAAAATATTCTGGGTTCAGAATTCTCATTTAATACCAATACCGATTTATCGATTTCTATTGATTATATTCCAAAAATCCAGGCCAGAAAAATATATACCTACGCAAAAGAGCAATTGGATTTATTTAAAAATCCAGTAACTATACCCGCTCCTGTTTCAGAAATTATCCAGACAGAGGAGCCAGAAGATACAGTTGAAGAAGTAGAAACAGAAGAAGTGACTAATTTTGCAGAAATTATACCTGCCACAACTCCATCTTATACAGAAACTTTTGAGCCAATTTCACAAACGCAGTCCACCGGAGAGCGTAAGTTGAGTGAATTGTCTAAAGAAGAACTTTTTGATAAATTACAGAATTATAAAAAATTACTGGATAATGGTTTAATTCTCCAGGGAGAATATGACACTTATAAAAAAGAAATTTTAAGTTATATGTAATAAAAAAATCCGAAGCTTAAACTTCGGATTTTTTTAGTTTATATCTTTTTTGCTTACCATTCATTGACTTTATTGGCATCCATTTTTAAGAATATAAAAAGCAAAATGGTAAATCCCCACAAACCTGAGCCTCCATAAGAGAAGAAAGGCAGAGGTACGCCGATTGTTGGAAAAATACCGACTACCATGGCAATATTTACAAAGAAATGAATGAATAAAATACCGGCAACACAATATCCGTATACCCTGCTGAATTTTGTTTTTTGCCTTTCGGCTAAATAAATTATTCTTAGAAGCAATCCGGCAAATAAGGCGATAACAATAAAGGAACCAACAAACCCCCATTCTTCACCCACAGTTGTAAATATATAATCAGTATGCTGTTCCGGTACAAAACCACCTTTTGTCTGAGTTCCTTCTAAAAAACCTTTTCCAAGCCAGCCCCCGGATCCGATAGCAATTTCCGATTGATTAGTGTTGTATCCGATACCTTTCATATCGACAGTTTTTCCCAGCAATATGTTGAAACGGTCTCTGTGATGCTGCTTAAATACATTTTCAAAAACATAATTTACAGAGAAAACAAAAGCCGAAATAATGGCCAGAAGTATTGTGCTTAATAGAAAATTGCGGTCAACAGCTCTTCCTTTAAAATGTATGATAATCAGTACTGCTAATGCAAGTAAAATTACAACATACGGTTCTAAAATGAGTGTTAATACAAATAAAAGAATCGTTATAAAACCTGTCCAGATATACCACACAGGAAGTCCTTCCCGATGTAAAACAATAATGAAAATACTATAAATCAAAGCACTCCCGGGATCAGGCTGAGGTAAAATCAAAATTACAGGCAATAATATGATGGAAAGAGCCTGAATTTGACGATTCGTTTCTTTAAGATTAATTTGTGTATCGCTCAGATATTTGGCTAATGCCAATGAAGTAGCCGCTTTTGCAAATTCTGAAGGCTGTAGTGTAAAACTTCCTATTGCATACCAGCACCTTTGTCCTGCAATTGTTTTTCCAAAGAGAAATAATCCGGCCAGTGATAATAAGGAAACGCCAAAAATGATACTGGCATATTTTTCATAAAATTTACCATCAACAAACAGCACAACAAAAATTAATGGTATAGTACAGGCGATAAATATTAACTGCTTTTCATAGGTTCCTTCTGTTGAGGATAATGATGAGGAATATATATTTAGCCAGCCCAAAATAACCAGGACAATATAGATAATAACACTTATCCAGTCAATATTATTTTTTACGCTTTGATTTTTCATTTTAAATGAATCCCTGATTAATTTCGTTTGATGGAATCTGTTTTAGTTTTTGGAATTACTCTTTTGCTTTTTGCAATAGAGTCTTTTCGTTTAATTTCTAACCTGGCAACATTTGCAATGGAATCTTTTATTCTTATTTCTTTTTTAACACTTTCAGAAAGGCCGCCTAATTTTGCGTATTCACTTTGAAGACTTTTGTTTAAAACCCTGACTTCCAAATCAGTTCTGGAAATTTTCTTTTTTAAATATTTTTCTATCATTAAACTGGCAATAGGTCCGGCAATCGAGGCTCCAAATCCACCATTTTCAATCATAATCGCAATCGCAATTTTTGGATTGTCTTTTGGAGCAAATGCAACAAATATGGAGTGATCTTCAAGCTGGACTCTTTTACCGCCAATTTTTGCAAAATTTTCAGCTGTACCGGTTTTTCCACAAATGTCAATACCTTCAACTTTTAACCTGCTTGCGGTTCCCATATTATAAACATCAAATAAGCCGCTTATGATTGGAGGGAAATATTTCTTGTCTATGGATGTTGTGTGCTTTGTTGTAAATTTTGCATCAATTTTTTTTCCTTCAATCTTTTTTATGATGTGAGGAGTGTAATAATATCCCTGATTCGCAATTGTTGCCATCATATTTGCCAGCTGAATTGGCGTCATTACAACTTCTCCCTGCCCAATAGCATTGGAAACAATAGCTGTACTTCTCCAGCCGCCATTAGGATACATTCGTTTATAGGTTTTAGAAGTTGGAATTTTTCCTCTTTTTCCGGTTGGTAGATCATAACCCATAAATTCACCTAACCCAAAAGTTTTAAGGTGATTACTCCATACATCTACAGCAGCAGCTGGTTTTGTATATTTATTAATTGTTCGCATGTAAGCTGTTGCAAAATAACTGTTACAGGACTGGTAGATGGCTCTGTGCAATTGCAATTGTCCTCCACTGCAGTGACATCTCATAAATCGTCCTCTTGCATAACTGAAACCATGATGACAGGAAACAGAAAAGTTTTCATCAACCACTCCTTCCTGCAATGCCACGAGTCCTGTTAAAATTTTAAAAGGAGAACCGGGTGGATATTCTGCCAAAAGTCCTCTGTCGTATAGGGGTTTTGCTATAGAATCGTGGTATAAAAGTGTATAATTTTTAGAACGCTGTCTCCCGACTAAGATGCCCGGATCGTATGATGGAGCGGTTACTAGTGCTAATATTTCCCCTGATTTAGGTTCAAGAGCCACAATACCGCCTCTTTTATTGATCATCAATTCTTCACCGTATTTTTGAAGTTCAGCATCGATAGTTAAATTAATGTCTTCTCCCTGGACAGCGATAGTGTCATATTTTCCGTCTTTATAAGAACCAATTTCTCTGTTGTATTTGTCTTTTTGGATATATTTTACACCTTTTATACCTCTGAGTATTTCTTCATAACTTTCTTCAACACCTTGCCTGCCAATTAAATCACCGCTATTGTAATAAGGGTTTTTTGCAATCTGTCTTTCATTTACCTGTGTGATAAAACCAAAAATATTAGCGCCACAATCAACTTCATAATCGCGCAGGGAACGTTTCTGAAAATAGAAGCCTTCGTATTTTCTGATTTTTTCCTGAAAAGCGGCAAATTCTGCCTTGTTAAGCTGAGATAAAAAAACAGAAGGCAATCTTGGGCTGTAAACCTTTGCCTTTGCTACTCTTTTTTCGTACTCTTCTTTTGTAATATTCAATAGTTCGCAGAATTCAGCAACATTCAGATCTTCTTTAATATCCCTTGGGATTACCATAATATCATAAGACGACTGATTTGCAACAAGCAGTTTTCCGTATCTGTCGTAAATATATCCGCGTTCAGGATAATCATATTTTATTTTAATAGCATTATTTTCTGATTTTAATTTGAAAGAATCATCAATAACCTGCAAATAAAATATCCTGATCACTAGCAAAGATGCTGCAATAATAATTAAAGTGGGCAGCAGGACTTTTCTCATCGTTTATTTGGCTTAATAAGATATATGATTGTAATAGAAATGAGTATAGTGAAAATAGAACTAAACAAGGTTCGAAGTAAAATATCCCAAATGAACTTAAATTGAAAGGCTTCCAGGATAAATAGGACTATGTGATGCAAGAAAACGGAAACCAAAATAAATGAGAAGCGCTCAGGTGTTAGGGATTCGTTTAATTTTATAGTCTGGTATTCGTAGCTTAATCCGAATGAGAACTTAAAAATGTATGGCCTGTAATAGGCTAAAATGACACAGGCTGCCGCATGGATACCCCCTGAGTTACAAAACATATCCATTGTAATACCCAGTAAAAAACTGGAAATGATTAAGCCGGACCTATTGCTGTTTACGGGATATAAAATTAGATATAAAATATATGGGAAAGGACTTATGTACCCTAAGAAATTCATATTATTAAAAATAACAATCTGAATTGCCAGTAACATGATAAATCGAAAAATATTGACTAACAGTGCGCTATTCATCTTTTTCTTTGTTTTTGTTTTCTAAATTAATCAGTTCTTCTCTTCCCTTACTTTTAATAATATAAACATGTCCCAGGTTAGTCATGTCGTTAAATAACTTAACATTGATGGTGTAGAAAGTAGTTTTTTTGTCGGTATAAATATTTTGAATTGTTCCGATATTGATTCCTTCCGGGAAAATAACAGATTGTCCACCAGTGACGATAGTGTCTCCTTTTCTGACTGAAGCCAATCTGGGAACATCGGTTAACTGAACAAATCCTGTACTTTTTCCATTCCATGTAAGTGAACCAAAGTGATTTGATTTCTTTATCTTGGCATTGATTTGTGATTTCATATTCAAAATACTAACAACGGTAGAGTAATTTGGGGAAGTATTATCTACAATACCAACAATACCTAAACTATTTATTACTCCCATATCTTGTTTTACCCCTTCTTTCGATCCGGAATTCAGAGTAAGATAATTTTCGTGTGTACTATATGAGTTATGGATAACTTTTGAAACAATAATGTCAGCCGGTTTTACACCTTTGATGCTGTCTATCATTGGTGCTTTTGTGGTATCCTCCTTGTTGAATAATAGACTTTTTAATCTTGCGTTTTCAAGTACCAGTTCGTCATTTTCAGTTCTCAAATTCAAATACTCATTTACGTTGTTTATTTTTTCATAAACGCCGCCGCTAATAAAGTTAGCAGAGCTGATGATTCTGCTTCTGTGAAAGGAGTGAGATTGGATTGTGAGTGCCAACGAAATACCTAAAAGCAGCAAAAACAGCAATCGGTTACTGTTTCTTATAATAAAATTAAAAATTTGCTGCATTTCTTGTTCGGTTATTTTGTTTCAGGATATGCTTTGGATTCAAATTTATCAGAGCCGAATGCTAAATTCGACTCTGAAATTTTTTTGATTTGTTATTTTGATCTTATTTAATTAAAATGCTTTTGAATTTTGCAATGTTTTTAAGTGCCATTCCTGTTCCGCGGACAACAGCTCTTAACGGATCTTCGGCAATATAAACAGGTAAATCAGTTTTTTGCGAAATACGCTTGTCTAAACCTCTTAACATCGAACCACCACCGGCAAGATATATACCTGTATTGTAAATGTCAGCGGCTAATTCAGGAGGTGTCTGAGATAAAGTTTCCATTACGGCATCTTCAATACGCTGAATTGATTTGTCTAATGCTTTAGCAATTTCTCTGTAAGAAACATCAACTTGTTTTGGTTTTCCGGTAAGTAAATCTCTTCCCTGAACAGACATATCTTCCGGAGGACTTTCTAAATCTTCGATAGCAGCCCCAATCTGAATTTTTATTTTCTCTGCAGTACTTTCCCCAACAAAAAGGTTGTGTTGTGTACGCATGTAATAAACAATGTCATTTGTAAAAACGTCACCTGCAATTTTAACAGATTTGTCGCATACAATTCCGCCTAATGCAATAACGGCAATTTCAGTGGTACCACCTCCAATATCCACAATCATATTTCCTTTTGGCTGCATGATATCGATACCAATACCAATTGCTGCTGCCATTGGCTCATGAATCAGATAAACTTCCTTTCCGTTTACTCTTTCGCAGGATTCTTTTACCGCACGCATCTCAACTTCAGTAATTCCGGATGGAATACAAACTACCATTCTTAAGGCGGGAGTAAACATTCTTTTCTTTAACGCCGGAATACTTTTAATGAACATATTGATCATTTTTTCTGAAGCATCAAAATCGGCAATTACACCATCCTTCAAAGGCCTTATGGTCTTGATGTTTTCATGTGTTTTACCTTGCATCATGTTGGCTTCTTTACCAACAGCAATGATTTTGCCGGAAATTCTATCGCGTGCAACGATAGAAGGGCTATCAATAACAACTTTATCATTATGTATGATTAAAGTGTTTGCGGTACCAAGGTCTATCGCAATATCCTCAGTCATGAAATCAAAAAATCCCATAAGTTTTTTAGGGGTTTAAAATGTTATAAATAATTTTATTGAACAAAGTTAAACAAATTAATGTTTAAAATGACGTGTTCCTGTAAATACCATTGCAAGATTATTTTCGTTGCAATAATTTATGCTTAATTCATCTTTTATCGAACCGCCTGGCTGAATTACTGCTGTTATTCCTGCTTTTTTGGCTAATTCAACACAATCCGGAAAAGGGAAAAAAGCATCGCTTGCCATAGAAGCACCGTTTAAATCAAATCCGAAAGCTTTTGCTTTATCAACTGCCTGAATCAAAGCATCAACTCTGGATGTCTGACCAGTTCCGGATGAAATCAATGTTCCGTTCTTTGCAAAAACAATCGTATTTGATTTTGTATTCTTGCAAATTTTAGAAGCAAAGATCAAATCCTCTATTTCCTGAGCAGTAGGCTCTGTAGTTGTAACGGTTTTTAAATGCTCTTTAGTATCAGTAATATTATTTCTGTCCTGAATTAACAAACCATTAAGACATGTTCTTACTTGTCTTGAAGGTAATTCAACTTCATTTTGAACTAATATGATTCTGTTTTTCTTTTCCTGCAAAACTGTAATTGCCTCATCGTCATAAGCCGGAGCGATTACAACTTCGCAGAATAATTTGTTGATTTCCTGTGCAGTTTCTAAATCAATTTTTGAGTTAGAAATTAATACTCCGCCAAAAGCAGAAGTTGGGTCACAAGCCAAAGCTGCTAAATAAGCCTCGCTGATTGTTTTTCTTGAAGCTAATCCACAAGCGTTATTGTGTTTTAGAATAGCAAATGTTGGTCCGTCTGTTTTAAATTCTGCAATTAAATTAACAGCGGCATCAACATCTAATAAATTATTGTATGACAATTCTTTACCATGAACTTTTTTGAACATTGCGTCAAAATCTCCAAAGAAAAATCCTTTTTGATGTGGGTTTTCGCCATATCTCAAAACCTGACCATCTGCAATGCTCTCTTTGTAAATAGTCTCGTCTGTGTTGAAATAATTAAAAATAGCTCCGTCATAGTGAGAAGAAACGTGGAAGGCTTTTGAAGCAAATAATCTTCTGTTTTCAAGAGTTGTGCTTCCGTTTTGTTCTGTGATTAGGTCTAAAAGTAAGCTGTACTCATTAACAGAAGCAACAATAACTGTGTCTTTGAAATTTTTTGCACCGGCACGGATTAGTGAAATTCCGCCAATGTCAATTTTCTCAATAATATCTTGTTCACTTGCACCGGAAGCAACTGTTTTTTCAAAAGGATACAAATCAACAATTACCAAATCAATCTGAGGAATTTCAAATTCTTTCATTTGCTGAACGTCACTTTCGTTATCCTGACGGTTCAAGATACCTCCAAAAATCTTTGGATGTAAAGTTTTAACTCTTCCACCAAGAATCTCAGGAAAAGATGTAATGTCTTCAACCGGAACTACAGGTATTCCTAAGTTTTTAATAAAATCTTCAGTTCCTCCAGTTGAATAAAGTGTTACATTTTGTTCGTGTAATTTTCTAACGATTGGTTCTAATCCATCTTTCGAAAAAACAGATATTAACGCTGATTGTATTTTTTTAGTTGTGCTCATTGTGTAGTTATGATTTTCAGACTGCAAAAGTAGTTTTTTTATATATTATTTTAAAGAAAATTAATGTAACATTATGCTAAAAAAATCTACTGATGAGCAGGTTAACTTTTATTAGGTTTTTGTTTTTAAAATATTGAATTTTACTTAATTGAAAAATACGATTATATGCTTCTTTATCTAAGATTGTTGAAAGAAAGTCTGAGCTTTGCTATTAATGCTTTACGAAATAATAAATTGCGTACTTTGCTGTCGCTGTTAGGGGTTACAATTGGAATTTTTTCAATCATTGCCGTATTGGCCGCAGTCGATTCTCTCGACAGGAAAATATCTAAAGATTTGAGCAGTTTGGATAAAAATACGATTTATTTAATGAAATATAACTTTGGACCTTCGGAAATTCCACAATGGAAAAGAGAACAGTTTCCAAATGTGAAATATGATGAATATGTTGCCTTAAAAAATTCTCTAAATAATACTGATCAGGTGGGATATCAGCTTTTCGTAAATCGTGAAACTTTAAAATACGATTCGAAAACTGTTGCTGATGTAAATATGATTCCTTCTTCATTTGAAATGGTTGATATTGACGGACTGAGTTTTGATAAAGGAAGATTTTATAATGAATCGGAATCAAATTCAGGAACTCCGGTAATTGTTTTAGGCTATGATATTGCCAGCGGACTCTTTGGAGACAGTGATCCTGTAGGAAAAAATATTCGTTTGTACGGACAGCGTTTTACTGTTATTGGCGTAATGGCAAAACAAGGTGCCGGATTTTTTGGAGACAGTAATGATACGTCTGTTTATTTTCCGGCTAATTTTTTACGCCGAATGTACGGGGATAGTGACGCAATGACGCCTGTAATTGTTTTAAAACCGGTAAAAGGTGTCGATATGGATGCTTATAAAGCCGAAGTTGCACAAAAACTACGAGCAATTCGTGGAATGAAAGCAGGGGAGATGGACAACTTTTTTATCAACGTGCTTTCCGGTTTTACAGATTTTATAGATGGAATCTTAGGTCAGATGAATGTTGTAGGATGGATTATCAGCGGATTTTCTCTTTTAGTCGGAGGTTTCGGAATTGCCAATATTATGTTTGTGTCAGTAAAAGAAAGAACCAATCTAATTGGAATCCAGAAATCACTGGGAGCTAAAAACCGATTCATTTTATTTCAGTTTTTATTTGAAGCTATAATTCTTTCTGTAATTGGAGGAATTATCGGTTTACTGATGGTTTGGGGAATTGCATTTATCTTAACAAAAGCACTCGATTTTGAATTTGTCTTAAGCTTTGGAAATATAATTTTAGGAACAACCCTGGCTGCACTTATCGGGTTAATATCCGGAATTCTTCCGGCAATTTCTGCTGCTAATTTGGATCCTGTTGAAGCTATTCGGACGGGGATGTAGATCTTAGAAGGAATGCGCTGGATTCTAAGGTGTTTGTTGAGGCTTTAAAATTGGTTTTATGAAAGGAAATGTAATTCTGTTTTTGTCCCATTTAATTTCTTCAGAATAATAAGAAATATTATTTTTCTTATATTTCAATACTGTGTCTTCTTCTTGAGTTGTTCTTCTTATGAAATAAAAATCATTTTCTTTTAAAGAAGATTCAATTGCTTTAACTAAGACAAAATAGTTTTCTGATTTTAAAGTATCCAGTTTTGACGAGATAAAGGTTAAATTTCGAAAATCATCTTTATAGTTTAATTTTACAAAATCAGAAATTGCATTATTGGGTATTTCAATTAGGTCTTTGGGTTGCAAGTCTATAAAATAGGGAATTGTATCAAATCGACCATTTATACAAATACGTCCAATTTTATTTCTTTGGAAATAATAGATTTTTGAATCAGTATCAATGATGAAAGTATTTGTTCCATAAGCTAGCCATCCTGGTATTGGTGGAGGTGGAGGAATGTTTTTGTCTCTTGGTTTGTTGGAGATATTAGTGAGAATGTCTTTTTTAGAAATTACATACGGAGTGTTGAGGTTGGTGTTTTCTTTTTTAGAACAATTCATCATTATTAAACAAATTAATAAACCGGAAAATATTTTTTTCATAGTATTGATTTAAAATAAAGATATAAAAAAATCCCATTTACAAAATTTGCAAATGGGATTTGTATTTTTAAATAGCATAATGCTATCTAATATCATTATTCTGAATCAAATCGATATATAAGTTGATTTTATCTTTCAATTCTTTTCTAGGCGTGATAAAGTCTAAGAAACCGTGCTCTAATAAGAACTCAGCAGTTTGGAAACCTTCCGGTAAATCTTTTCCTGTAGTATCACGTACAACACGAGGTCCGGCAAAACCAATCAAAGCACCCGGCTCAGAGATGTTAATGTCTCCTAACATTGCGTAAGATGCAGTTGTTCCACCCGTTGTTGGGTCTGTACAAAGAGAAATATAAGGTAATCTAGCTTCAGCTAATTGAGCCAATTTTACAGAAGTTTTTGCTAATTGCATTAAAGAATAAGCAGCTTCCATCATACGAGCTCCACCAGATTTAGAAATCATAACAAAAGGCAGTTTGTTTTTGATCGCGTGATCAATACCTCTTGCAATTTTTTCACCTACAACCGCACCCATAGATCCGCCAATAAAAGCGAAATCCATACAGCAGATTACAAGTTCTCTTCCTTTAGATTTTCCTACTCCCGTACGTACAGCGTCTTTTAGATGAGTTTTTTCCATAACATCTTTCAATCTTTCTGCATATTTCTTTGTGTCCACAAAGTGCAAAGGATCTTTTGATGTCATGTTTTTATCTAACTCAACAAATTCGTTGTTGTCGAATAAAATTTCAAAATAGGTTGCGCTTCCAATCCGAACGTGAAAATCATCTTCAGGGCTCACGAACAAATTTCTCGCCAATTCGTCAGCATCAATAATTTTTCCAGTAGGAGATTTGTACCACAATCCTTTCGGAACGTCCATCTTATCTTCAGTAGCGGTCGTAATCCCTTTTTCCTGTCTTTTAAACCAAGCCATTTCTTTTAGTATTCAGTGTTCAGTAATAAAATTTCAGTTTTCAGTTGTAATCAGTTTTAAGTATTCAAACACTGAACACTTAAAACTGCATACTGAATACTTGTTATAACGTATTTACATTATTCAAATCAGCAAAAGCTTGTTCCAATCTTGCATTGAACGTTACTTCGCCTTCACGAACCCATTTTCTTGGATCGTAATGTTTTTTATTAGGTACATCAGCTCCTTCCGGGTTACCAATTTGAGTTTTTAAGTACTCAACATTTTTTACCATATAATCGCGGATACCTTCTGTAAAAGCAAATTGTAAATCTGTATCGATGTTCATTTTGATAACTCCGTAGCTGATACCTTCTCTGATTTCTTCAAGTGTAGAACCTGATCCTCCGTGGAAAACGAAATCTACCGGGTTATGTCCTGTGTTGAATTTTTGTTGTACGAAATCCTGAGAATTTTTTAAGATTTTTGGAGTTAATTTCACGTTTCCTGGTTTGTAAACACCGTGAACGTTTCCAAATGCAGCAGCAATAGTAAATTTAGGGCTTACTTTAGATAATTCTTCGTAAGCATAAGCTACTTCTTCTGGCTGAGTGTATAATTTTGAACTGTCAACATCAGAGTTGTCAACACCATCTTCTTCACCGCCTGTAATACCAAGCTCGATTTCTAATGTCATGCCCATTTTGCTCATTCTGGCCAAATATTCTTTACAGATCTCAATGTTTTCTTCGATTGGCTCCTCAGACAAATCGATCATATGAGAACTGAATAATGGTTTTCCTGTTTCTGCAAAATGTTTTTCAGATGCATCCAACAAGCCATCAATCCAAGGCAATAACTTTTTTGCACAGTGGTCAGTATGTAAAATTACGGTAGCCCCGTAAGCTTCTGCTAAAGTATGGATGTGTTTTGCTCCAGCGATTCCTCCGGCGATTGCTGCTTTTTCACCTGCATTCGATAATCCTTTTCCAGCGTTGAATTGGGCTCCTCCGTTTGAAAATTGAATGATAACCGGAGCATTAAGTTTTGCTGCAGTTTCAAGAACTCCATTAATTGTGCTGGATCCGGTAACGTTTACTGCCGGAAGTGCAAATCCTTTTTCTTTTGCATAATTAAAGATTTCCTGTACCTGATCTCCTGTAGCCACTCCTGGTTTGATATTGTGTGCCATTGTAATTTTTTTTAGTTGTTTTTAGGTTTTTAGGTTGCAAAAATAAGAATTAATTAGCATTAGAATGGATAATTTATCCCAAAATTTAAAACGGAGTGTCCAAAATTATACTCTTTAAACCACCTGTCTCCCTTGTCATGCGCCGGATTATAAGTCTTGAAGCCTAAATCTAAACGAATAACAAAAAAGCTCAAATCATAGCGTAAACCAAATCCGGAACCTAAAGCAATTTCATCGAAATCGTTTAAGCTGGAAAATTTTGCTTTTTCATCCGTCACATTGTCGAGCACATTCCAGATATTTCCGGCGTCAGCAAAAATTGCTCCTTTGACATCTCCAAAGATTTTAAACCTGAATTCACCACTAAGGGCGAGTTTCATATTGGCTTCATTAAAATCATTTACAGCATTTGTACTTCCCGGACCTAAGGCATAAGGCTGCCAGGCACGATTGTCATTTGATCCTCCGGAATAATAACTTCGCGAAAAAGGAATGTAATCTGAATTTCCAAAAGGAATAGCAATACCAAAAAAACTTCTTACAGCCAATACTTTTTCTTTGCCAAAATCCCAGTGCTTGATGTAGTCAAATTCGGTTTTTATGTATTCTGAATATTCCAGGTTAAAAATATCGTAATTGCCATTTGAATTTTTAGGCAGGCTTGCCACACTTGAAATGGCCGATAATAAAGTCCCCGCTGATTCTATTTTGGTTTTAAACTGATAAAAAGTATTATCAGCTAAGTCCTTTTTAGTTGTTTTTGTGAAGGTATAACTGGTAGCCAGAATAAAGTCATTTTCGGTAAGCCGGACTCTTCTTTCTTCAATGCTTTCTACTTCTTGGTATTCACTGTCTTGTTGCCTTAAAGCTGTTCTGTCATTTATTACATCGTCAGTAAATCCTGTAGTCCCCTCGTTTATTTTTAGATTTCCATTACTATCAACATAATCCGGGTTGATGTTGTAAACGCTTCCTATATTATTTAATTCATCATAAGAAGAAGTATAAACCATAAAATAATTGTCAGGGTTAAGGTTACGGACATATTGAGCATTTAACAGGTCTAATTTTGCAGTATTGTATCTTTTTGGAGACCAAAGATAGGAAAGCCCGCCAGTGAAGCTTTCTTTGTCCAGTCCGATGTTTCTTTGTTTAGAAAAACCTGCCGCTATTGATGTAGAAGGAATCATGCTTTTCGGAATAATTTTTTCAGTTCCAAAAGGCATTAAAATTCTAGGGAAATTAAGCTTCATGTCAAGCCCGTATTCTGAAACATTAAAGAAATTATCATTAGGATTGGCCATGTCTTTTGATGAGCCTACGTTTACACGTGCAGAAATTTCTAAGGTTTCTGCCCTGTTAAATACATTCCGGATTGTTTCTGAAATACTGGCTCCAATTCCGAAATCCTGAATGTTGGAATGAGTTAAATCTAAAGTAGCTCCAAAGCTGTATTTTTTTCTTGGAGTCAAATAAACCTTTGCTATTAAGGATTGTGCTGTCGAATCTCGTTTGTCAACCTCGTATTGTATAGATGGATAATTGAAAATTTTCAGATTATTCAGATAACGTGAGGAAAGAGTAGTTCTGAAATCGGCATAAGTACCTCCCTTTGAGATAAAAATAGCATCTGTAATAGCGCGTGGCTTGTATTTTAATTTGTCATAACTGTATAAATTAAAGTTGTTGTAAGTTGTACTGTCTTTAATTTTGCTTTTTGCACGTGCTGGAGAATAATCGGTATAAATGTTAACGTCACTTATTTTATATAATTTAAAAGGTTCTGTCCTGCTGGAATCTTTTTCCTGTATGCTGTTATCCTTGATGATTAAATTGATATCTGCTTTGTTTTTTTTGCCAATGGTATCAATGTCAAAAGTAACATATGTAGGCTGGAAATAGTAGGCTCCGTGATTTCTAAAATAGGTCGTAATACGATTTTTTTCTTCTTCAAAATCACTGGTTTTAAATTGATTTCCTGATTTTAATATAGAAGGCTCGGGGTTTGTTTTATACAATGAATCTAAAGCGGGTGTGCTAATGCTTCGTCTGATAGAATCCAAAGTATAAGCAGTTCCGGTTGTGATATTGTAATTTATTTTTGCTCTTTTATAACCAACACTGTCGATATCATAATTCATGGCTACATTGAAATAACCATTGTTGAAATAATAGGATTTTAAGCGAAGTAAGGTTTTTTTAGTTTTTGAAGTATCAATAATAACAGGAGGCTCGCCGGTTCTTTTTAAAAACTCATGAACTCCTTTATATAAAAAAGACTGTCCAAGACGATCTACCTGTTTAGCAGATAATATTTTAGACTGACGCTCATATTTGCCCGGGTTGTTTTTAAATTTTGCCTGATAGGTAGAATCAGGATTTAATTTTGCCAGATTATATAAATTTAAACGCAGACGATACCCTAATAAATTACTGTTTGGTTTTTGATACATCTGATTGGAGGCAGTTTCATCATTAGAGGATTTGCCGTTTACGATAATATCATTTTTTATGAGTAAATTTTTTCCGTCCGGAACTCGTTTCACAGCATTACAGGCGCAAATAAGTATTGCTATTAGAATAAATGCTGTTATTTTTGTAAAAATCTTTTTCAAGTGTTTTTAAATATTTAATTCAAAAGTACATTATATTTTATGATTAGTAAAAACCAAATAAAACTTATAACAGGTTTACATCAAAAAAAGCAACGTTTTGCTAATCAATTGTTTTTTGCCGAAGGAATAAAGGTAATTCAGGAATTGCTGCAGTCCAATTTTGAATTAGAGTATTTATTCACAACACTAAATGATTTTGAAACAGCTGGCTCAAAACGCATTCCTATTACAGAACAAGAACTTAAAAAAATAAGTGCTTTATCCACTCCAAATACATGTTTAGCCGTATTCAAAATTCCTGCCGAAAAAAAAATAATCAATTCAGACTTAATTTTAGCTTTAGATGATATTCGGGATCCGGGAAATTTAGGAACCATTTTAAGGCTTTGTGACTGGTTTGGAATTCAACAAATTATTTGCTCAAAAGAAACGGTTGATATTTACAATCCAAAAGTCGTGCAGGCGACAATGGGTTCTATTGCCAGAGTAAATGTCAATTATGTTGACTTGAAATCTTTTATAACAAACACAAAATTACCTGTATTTGGAACTTTTATGAATGGCGAAAACATTTATCAATCTGTATTGCCTCACAACGGAATCATTATTATGGGTAATGAAGCCAATGGCATTTCTGCAGAGATTGAAAAAACAGTAACAACCCGACTCACAATTCCCAGATTTGGTAAACTACAAAAAACCGAAAGTTTAAATGTAGCCACCGCCACCGCTATTGTTCTCAGTGAATTTAAACGAAATAGTTAGGAATTTGTTTTAATGAAAAGTGAAATTTATTAAAATGGCTCTCGATTTCATAGAATCAATGTTGTCGGTCCATGGGCTGGCCTGACCCGGATTATCACGAATTAATTCATCGGTTATGCCAAACATTCCTCTTATAGAAGGAGAAAAGATAAAATATTCAGAAAAAATATCGATACCGAAACCAATTTCATAGGCAGAACTCCAGGCTTTAGTTCTGAATGTTCCTTCAAAGTTATCATCTTTAGATTTTGAATTACTGGATAAATTCAGAGTGGTAGAAAATCCGCCTGTTAAATACGGGCGAATGTTTCCGGTACGCAAAGCCGAAAACTTTAATAGTAACGGAAAATGAATATAAGTACTGTTAACCTCTCTTAAATAATCACTTTCTAAAGGCATTTCAGGATAATACAAATCACGTTTTGTGTAGTATAAACCTGGTTCGAAACGTAAATTTATGTATTCCTGCAGTCTCAAATCTGCAACAACCCCAACATTAAATCCTGTTGTTTTTTTTACCTGAATATCCTGAGCAACTTCTTTGTAATCAAACTTAAAATCAAAGCTGTTAAAACCTAAATAATATCCAAAGTAAAGGCGTTGTTTTTGCCAGTTTTCCAGGTTAATAATAGGATCTTTGCTAAACATACTTTTAGCAAATTGTGAATATCCCTGTGCCGATAATACTAATAAAATTAAGACTACTGTTTTTTTCATACTATTTTTTAGAAGCAGAATATAGGGTTGCAACTCCAAAAGTCTGAGGCATTGCCACAACATCTATAAACCCAATTTTTCTCAAAATATTGTTCAGAGCTTCTCCATACGGAAAAGCAGCAGCAGATTCTGATAAATATCCATAAGCAGAAGTATCTTTAGAAAATAATTTTCCTATAACCGGAAGTATATTTTTGGTGTAAAAACGATATCCTTGTTTGTAGGGCGTTTTATCAGGAACTGAAGTTTCGAGTATCACAAATACCCCGTTTGGTTTTAAAACTCTTAAAATTTCAGCAAAACCTTTTTCTAAATTCTCAAAGTTTCTGACACCAAATCCAACGGTAATGGCGTCAAAATAATTGTCCTCAAAAGGTATGTTCTCAGAATCCCCAAGAATCAGTTCAATGCGGTCAGAAAGTTTTTTTTCTTCTATTTTTTTTCTTCCCACTTCCAGCATCCCGGCAGAAATATCTAAACCGATAATTTTTTCAGCATTGCTTTGTGCCATCAAAATAGCCAGGTCTCCGGTTCCGGTAGCGATGTCAAGTATGATTTTAGGTTTTGAACTGGAGACTATTTTCAAAACTTTTTTACGCCATTTTACATCTATTCCAAATGAAATCACACGATTTAAATTATCGTAGTTTCCTGATATAGTGTCAAACATTTGTGCAACTTGCTCTTTTTTGCCTAATGTTGAATTTTTGTACGGAGTTATTTTTTCAGACATTTTTTTTATTTACGACAAATATAGCATAAACTATTTAACTGCAATTGTGTTTCTTAAATAGGATGGAAAATGTTTTTCAGACATTGAAAGGGCTGTTTTTGTAAAATCACTAAAAGTGGGTATTGTAGGTAAAGTATTTATTGGTGAATTTAGCATCTGTAAAAATGTTAATATTTTTTCAATGATAAATAGAGGCACAATGACCCAAATCAAATGGGTGCTCCTTGCGTTTAGCATCTCATTTGTTCTTGTAAGCTGTTTTGAAAGTACTGTTTTTGAGAGCAGTATTGTATTTAAAGCGCAAAATACGTTCTTAGGATTAAATTTGTTTTTGGAAATTTTAATTTTCTTTGCCTTTAGTACCTTCGTGGTATTTGGTATTAAGGGTTTTTTTGAGATGTACTCTCAAAAAATATCAAATGTTATAATATTCCTGTCAGGAGTATTTTTAATATTTGTAATTTTTATTTTATGTTATCAAATATTGTTTCTGGAGTAGGTCATTGCTCTTATCATTGGATTTATATAAAAACATCCTCAAGTAATTGAGGATGTTTTTTTATTTTTTAATGTATGTTTCATACGTATAATCATAAAGATGGGTTTCATCTTTAAAGTTAGCTTCAGATTCTACCAGTTGCCATTCCCTGTCATTAATTTTAGGAAAAAAAGCATCTGCTTCGAAAGAGTGGTGTACGCGTGTTATTTCAATTATATCCGCATATTGTAATCCTAAAGTATAGATTTCTCCTCCTCCTATAATATATGAATCTTCATTATCAGGGCACATTGCAATCGCTTTTTCGATACTGTCAACCACTATACACCCTCCCGGATTATAATTTTCCTGTCTGGAAATTACGATATGTGTTCTGTTTGGCAATGGTTTTGGAAAACTTTCAAAAGTTTTTCTTCCCATTATGATGTGGTGATTGGTAGTAAGGGATTTAAATCTTTTAAAGTCATTAGGGAGATGCCAGACTAATTTATTTTTTTTTCCCAGTGCATTGTTTTCGGCAACAGCCGCTATCATTATAAGCATATTATATCAAAACTAAATTTTGTTTTCAGGATTGTCGTTAATGGATGACTCTAATTGGGCAATTCGTTTTTGCTGCAATACAACCAAGCGGTCAATTTGCTCTCGTTCCCATTTTTTGTTCATAAACCTGTCAGTTATATAAATTTTTATGAAGTGCAAAATAAAAATAAAAAACCAGAGTGTAATAATCCAAATGCTCCAATTTTGAGCCGTCCTGATCCGAAGACCACAAAAATTATCTGCAACAAATAAAAATAAACTCCCCAAAAGAAAAAGTACCAAATGAAAATATAATGCTTTTTTTTGCCTTATTCTTTTACGGGCATACTCGTATTGTTCGTGTACTTCTTTTTCCATAATTTATTCAAAATAAGATTATAAAGTTATAATTTATTTTGAAAACTCACCATTTTAAATAAATAATATTTTGGTCAAAACCGACTATAAATTCGAATTTTTAGATTTTAGAGCTTAAATTTAATGATACTGTAAAAAAAAAGTTCTGGATTGTCATAATGATAATTCATACCGGCAATCATTGTTTACTCAAATGAATTTGCGAACTTTGGGATATAAACCTAAAAATGAAACAGTTATGTCTTTAAAAAAGCAATTTGTAAAAACGAAACCAGTTTGTAAAGTAACATTTGCAATTGAAGCGAAAGATGCCAGTTCTGCAGCTGTAGTCGGAGATTTTAATAACTGGAATATAGAAGAAGGGACTTTGAGTAAATTAAAAAACGGAACCTTTAAAGCTACTTATGAATTAGTTAAAGATGCAATTTATGAGTTTAAGTATGTAGTTGATGGGCTGTATATTAACGACCCGGAAGCAGATGATTACAAGTGGAATGATTTTGCAGGAAGTGAAAATAGTGTTTTAGTAATATAAAAAAATCCGCTTGAATTCAAGCGGATTTCCGTTTTTTATACAGCAACACTACCCTTTATAGCAGGGTGTGGGTCATAGTCTGTAAGAGTAAAATCATTATAATCAAAATCAAAAATGTTTTTGATCTCCGGATTTAAAATCATTCTTGGCAATGGTTTTGGCTCACGTGACAGTTGGAGTTCCAATTGCTCAAAATGATTGTTGTAAATATGTGCATCTCCAAAGGTATGAATGAATTCGCCGTATTCTAAATCGCAAACCTGAGCGATCATCATGGTTAATAATGCATAAGAAGCAATGTTAAAAGGAACGCCTAAAAAAATATCAGCACTTCGCTGGTACAATTGACAGGATAGTTTCCCTCTTTTTTCTCCCTTTTCAGTATTGGGACTTGAAACATAAAATTGGAAAAAAGCATGGCAAGGAGGTAAAGCAGCCTTGTTGTTGGCTACATTTTCTTCAAATGACTTTTTTGTGTCAGGTAAAACTGATGGATTCCATGCAGAAACCAGCATTCTGCGACTATTTGGGTTTGTTTTTAATTCTGCAATCAATTCAGAGATTTGATCAATTTCTTCACTATTCCAATTGCGCCACTGATGTCCGTAAACAGGTCCAAGATCACCATTTGAATCAGCCCATTCATCCCAGATCTTTACTCCGTTTTCCTGAAGATATTTAATGTTAGTATCCCCTTTTAAAAACCAAAGCAATTCGTAAATAATCGATTTCAAATGAAGTTTTTTAGTTGTAACCATTGGAAAACCTTCATTTAAATCAAAACGCATCTGATAGCCAAAAACGCTTTTTGTTCCGGTTCCGGTTCGGTCTCCTTTTTGATTGCCGTTTTCTAAAACGTGTTTTACTAAATCTAAGTATTGTTTCATTCTAAAAATCTAAATAATTATTTCTGAAATCTAAGTCTAAAATTTAAAATTGAATTTATCTTCTTGAGATTTCGTCTCTTATTTTAGCGGCTTTTTCGTAATCTTCCTGAGAAACGGCCTGATCTAAAAGATCATTTAACTCTTGTAAACTGTGTTTAGCATACACATCTCCGGACTGGTTCGTTTCTTCTTCGTGACCAAAAGTTTCCGGATTAGAAAGTACGTCATCAATTTCCTGTGATCCCGGGTCATTTTCACCAGTATTGGACTTAAGGTAAATTCCGGCTTTATCTAAAATATTTTTATAAGTAAATATTGGCGCACTGAATCGTAATGCCAATGCAATAGCATCCGATGTTCTGGCATCTATAATTTCTTCGATTTTGTCTCTTTCGCATATTAAACTTGAATAAAATACACCATCTACAAGCTTGTGTATAATGACCTGTTTTACAACGATATCAAATCTTTCTGCGAAGTTTTTAAACAAATCATGTGTTAATGGGCGGGGGGGCTTTATCTCTTTTTCTAAGGCAATAGCAATCGACTGGGCTTCAAAAGCGCCAATAACAATAGGTAGTTTTCTTTCGCCATCAACTTCGTTCAAAATTAAGGCATAAGCGCCATTTTGAGTTTGACTGTATGATATTCCTTTTATGGATAATTTTACTAGACTCATATATGTTTGTAAAACTGGGGTTTAACCCACATTTTAATATTTTTTTTGATTGGAAAATAAAGGTGCAATTTTAATCAAAAAATGTGGAACAAAAAAGCTACCTAAAACAAAGATACAATTATCTTGTTTTTAGGCAGCTATATTTTTGAATAGATTTTAAATTAGGAATGTTGTGCTTTGAAAGCTTTTAATTTCTCTGTTAACTGAGGTACAATTTCAAATGCGTCTCCCACAATTCCGTAATCGGCAACTTTGAAGAAAGGTGCTTCAGGGTCGCTATTGATAACGACTTTTACTTTTGATGAGTTGATGCCTGCAATATGCTGAATAGCTCCTGAAATCCCTACAGCAATATATAAGTTTGTTGCAACTGGTTTCCCTGTTTGTCCAACGTGTTCTTCATGGGGCCTCCATCCTAAGTCAGAAACTGGTTTTGAACATGCGGTTGCGGCACCCAATACTGCTGCTAAATCTTCGATTAGTCCCCAGTTTTCAGGGCCTTTTAATCCGCGTCCTCCTGAAACTACAATGTCTGCATCGGCAATAGAAACTTTTCCGGACACTTTTTCTACAGAATCTACTTTTACACCAAAATCATTGTCTCCAATTGAAGGGTTAAAATCTTCTTCGGTCGCAGCTCCTGCACTTTCGAAAATACCATAAGAGTTTTTTGCAAGGCCAAGAACTTTTACATCTGTACTGATTTCTGTAATGTTGAAAGCTTTGTTTGAAAAAGCATTTCTTTTTACCTGAAACGGAGAAGTGCTTACGGGTAATCCAACCACATTCGAAGCAAAACCCGCTTCTAAAGCCACGGCTACCAATGGTGAAAGGTAAATGCTGTCTGTAGTCGAAGAAAGCAAAACTAATTTTGTTCCTTCTTTTTGAGCTGCTTGTTTAATAACATCAGCGTAAGCTTTTGCATTAAAACCAGCGAGTTTGTCATTGTTTACTTTTAGAACTTTGTCAACTCCGTATTTTGCTAATTCGCTAACATCGCTAATGTTTACAGTCAAAGCTGTAACGGTAGTTCCTAATGATTCTGCTACTTTTTTAGCATAAGAAGCTAATTCGAAAGCTACTTTTTTAAATTTTCCTTCTGCAGATTCTGCATATATTAATATTGACATACTGTTTTTTTGTTTAAAGTTTAAAGTTTCAGATTGAAAAAACTGAACACTAAAAATCTGATTACTGAATACTAGATTACCTTCGCTTCGTTGTGTAATAAATTGATTAACTCATCTAAATTATCTGCAGCAATTAATTTTACTGCTGATTTTGGAGCTGGTTTTTCAAATTTCACCGCTTTAGTATTTAAAGGAGCATCAACTGGCTCAAGAATAGTAAGCGCTTTTGTTCTTGCTGTCATAATTCCTCTCATGTTCGGGATACGTAAATCTTTTTCTTCAACAAGGCCTTTTTGAGCACCAATAATTAAAGGCAGGGTAGTGCTTACAGTTTCTTTTCCACCGTCAATTTCGCGAATTGCTTTTACATTATTTCCATCAACAGTTAAAGAAGTACATGAGTTTAAAAAGTTAGAGCCTAAAATTCCTGCAATCATTCCCGGAACCATTCCGCCATTATAATCAAGAGATTCTTTGCCTGCAATTACAAGATCATATCCGCCATTTTTAATGACTTCCGCCAATTGTTTTGCAACAAAAAAACCGTCAGTTGGATTTGCGTTTACACGAATTGCTTCGTTTGCACCAATTGCCAGTGCTTTACGTAAAGTTGGTTCAGTATCAGGACCTCCAACATTTATTACGGTAACAGTTGCTCCTTGCTGCTCCTGGAACCAGATAGCGCGTGTAAGACCAAATTCGTCGTTGGGATTAATTACATATTGTACGCCGGCTGTATCAAATTCTGAATCGCCGTTTGTAAAGTTGATTTTTGAAGTAGTATCAGGCACATGGCTGATGCAAACTAATATTTTCATAAGTATATATTTTGAATTTATAATATGCTTTTACAAATTTAGAATTTAATTTGGAATAATTATACTATGCATGCATAATATTTTAAAAACTATTACGATTTCGAAAATGGCTTATTTGCAGCAAATAAGTAAGCCTGAAACGCAGCCAAAATTTTAAATCTTATACATTTATTCATCAGATTAAATTTTTTAAAGTATGTACAATACTTAATGATAGTCAATTAATAATGTTTGCCGGGATGACATCAAAAAAGATTTTTATCTTTTTTAGAATAAAATTGATAAAAGGGAGTTTTTATAAAATATCTTTTAGTGAAAAAAAATAGCGGTATATCTATTTTGTAAATATCACAATAAACTTTAAAAAGTTAAAAGTGAAAGAAGAAGGAGAAGTTACTGCGATTTTAAACTCAATTTATGCTTTTAAGTTATTTAAAATATTTATTTTTGCTCATCAGAAAAAAGAATATAACATACAACTATGAGAACAATACAATTTAGAGAGGCCATTTGCGAAGCGATGAGCGAAGAAATGCGTCGCGATGAATCCATATATTTAATGGGCGAAGAGGTTGCAGAATACAACGGAGCATACAAAGCTTCAAAAGGAATGCTTGCTGAGTTTGGCGAAAAAAGAGTAATCGATACTCCAATTGCTGAACTTGGTTTTACAGGAATTGCAGTAGGATCTGCAATGAACGGTAACCGGCCAATTGTAGAATATATGACATTCAACTTCTGTTTAGTTGGTATTGATCAAATTATAAATAATGCTGCTAAAATGCGTCAGATGACAGGAGGACAATTTAATGTGCCTATCGTTTTCCGCGGACCAACTGCTTCTGCAGGTCAGTTAGGAGCTACTCACTCTCAGGCTTTAGAAAACTGGTTTGCAAATACTCCGGGTCTTAAAGTTATCGTTCCTTCAACACCTTACGATGCAAAAGGGCTTTTGAAATCTGCAATTCGTGATAATGATCCTGTAATTTTTATGGAATCTGAGCAAATGTACGGAGATAAAGGAGAAGTGCCGGACGGAGAATACGTAATTCCAATTGGTGTTGCTGATGTGAAGCGTGAAGGTACAGACGTAACAATCGTTTCTTTCGGAAAAATCATCAAAGAAGCTTTTATTGCTGCTGATGAATTAGCTAAAGAGGGAATCTCTTGTGAGATCATCGATTTAAGAACTGTTCGTCCGATGGATAATGAAGCAATCTTAAAATCAGTTAAAAAGACTAATCGTTTGGTAATTTTAGAAGAAGCATGGCCATTCGCAAGTATTTCATCTGAAATTACCTATATTGTACAAGAGCAGGCTTTCGATTTCCTTGATGCGCCAATTCAGCGTATTACAACGGCTGATGCTCCTGCACCTTATTCACCTGTTTTACTGAAAGACTGGTTACCTAATGCTGGTGATGTAGTGAAAGCAGTAAAAAAAGTAATGTACAAATAATAATACATACATACTCATAAAAACTTCATCATTCATTAGTCAATTGATGAAGTTTTTTTTTGCCGGAATATGAAAAGAATAATTTTACTCAGCCTGTTTTTTGTATTTGCTTTCGCAAACCATGTTTTTGCGCAAACTAAAGTGAGTGGAATTGTTTTGGATAAATCCAATCAGCCTGTTCCGTTTGCAAATGTAGTTTTCAAGGGTTCAAATACAGGGATAGTTTCTAATGAAGACGGACGTTTTTATTTAGAGTCACCAAATACTTATACCGCTTTGTTAGTCACTTCTGCAGGATTTTCAGATAAAGAGGTTCCTCTTGAAAAAGCTGTAAATTATAATTTCAAAATTGTTTTGAGCGAACCTCAGGCACTTAATGAGGTTGTTATTTTTACCGGTAAAACTTCAAAAAAGAACAATCCGGCATTAGATATTTTGAGGAAGATTTGGGAAAGGAAACGTAAAAACGGTCTATATCAATTCAATCAGTATCAGATGCAGAAGTACGAGAAAGTTGAGTTCGATATGAATACGATTGACAGTGCTTTTATGAAAAACAAACTTTTCAAAGGAATGGAGTTTGTTTTCAATCATGTGGATACTTCTGATGTTACCGGAAAAACCTATTTGCCCATTTTTATAAACGAATCGGTTTATGATGTGTATGGGGATAATAAATTAAAGAAAGTAAAAGAAAATATTACGGGGAATAAAATGTCCGGGTTCAATAACAACCAGCAAATTTTATCTTTCGTAAAAGACCTTTACTCAGACTATAATATTTACGATAATCACCTTAAATTTTTTGATAAAAGTTTTACAAGCCCGCTTTCAAAAACCGGAATTGATGTGTATAACTATGTATTGAAAGACAGTGCTTTTATTGATAAAAAATGGTGCTATAATATCGTTTTTTATCCAAGACGTAAAAACGAATTGACTTTTAAAGGAGATTTCTGGGTAAATGACACGACTTTTGCTATCAAAAAAATTAATATGGGCGTTACCAAAAGTGCCAATATTAACTGGGTAAAAGATATTTATATTGAACAGGAATTTGAAGTAGAGAATGACTCGGTTTTCCTTTTAACCCGTGATTATATGATGTCTGATTTTGCTTTAAACAAAAAAGAAAAATCAAAAGGAGTATATGGAAAACGAACGACTTTATATCGAAATCATAAATTTAATATTCAGAAACCGGAGAAATTTTATAAAGAAGAAGTTAATTTTATAGATAACGCCGTATATCAAAGACCGGATGAATTTTGGGAAGAAAATCGTTTTGAGAAGTTAAACAAAGACGAGCAGGGGATTTACAAAATGCTGGATACTTTGCAGACCGTCAAAAAATTCAAGCAGCTGTACAATATTGTCTCAATTTTGGGAAGCGGATATGTCGAATTCAAGAATTTCGATTATGGACCTATTTTCTCAACTTTTGGCTATAATGAGGTTGAAGGTTTGCGATTAAGAGTTGGAGGAAGAACCTATTTTGGGCCAAATGATCCATGGCGTATACAAGCCTATACTGCTTATGGTTTTGAGGATAATAAATTCAAATACGGTGTTTCCGGGAAATGGATGCTGGACAAGAAAAAAAGACTTATTATTTCTGGAGGAAACAGGCGCGACATAGAACAGATTGGAGCAAGTCTTACCACAACAAATGATGTTCTGGGCAGAAGTTTTGCTTCTTCGGCTTTATTTACTTCAGGAAGCAACGGAAAATTGACTAACATTAATCTGAGTAATGTTTCCGTAGAAATGGAGCCTATGAAAAACTTTATTGTTCAGGCTGGTTTGTCATACAGAACATTGGAGTCTGCTTCTAATACATTTAGTATGGATTATTATACTACTTTGCCAACTCCTGCAAACCCTGCCGGTGTTGTAGAAAGTAAAGTGACACAATCTGAGGCTAATATTCAGTTTGAATTAATGCCAAACCGTAAAACTATAGGGTATGGTGTTGAAAGAGATCTTGTTGACAGTCCGTTTAGTCATTTCTTTGTTAATTTCAGTTATGGTTTAAAAGGGGTTTTGAATAGCGATTTTGCTTATGAAAAAGTGCAATTGTATTATAAACAGCCAATTATTATCGGACCTTTAGGACGTACAAATATTATTTTGGAAACAGGAAAAACTTTTGGTACAATTCCGTTAGGCTTAATGAGTGTAGTTCCGGGTAACCAGACCTACTGGACTATTGAGAATACATTTAGTAATTTGAATTTCTATGAATTTATTACTGATCAATATACAACGGTGCAATGGAACCATGATTTTGGAGGAAGGATATTTGCCAGGATTCCATTCATGAGAAAGTTAAACTGGAGAGAGTTTGTAGGTATAAGAGCTGTTCACGGAACAATTTCTGATGAAAACCGTGCTATAAACGCTTCAGGACTTCCTTATAATGCGCCTGAAAATATATATTGGGAGTACAATGCCGGAATAGGGAATATCTTTAAGGTTTTCAGAATTGATTTTTCATGGAGAGGAAATTATTTAGATATGCCGGATGCTACGAGATTTGCAGTAAAAGGATCTTTCGGATTTTATTTTTAATATTTTAATAAAGATTAAGTAAAGTTCAAACTTTATAATCTCGCAAAGACGCCAAGTCGCTAAGTTTTTTAAATTCCTTGATTCTCTGTGTCTTTACGAAATTCTTTTTTATTTATTTTAGAAGCTAATCCCGCTATCCGTTACAATCTTTTGTGTCGAACCCCGACACAAAAGGATTTCCACTATTATCGGGGCTAAAAAAAACTTTTATGCAGGAATCGATTTTTTATAAATATATGAATCCAATATTTAAGAAAATCATCAGGAAATACCATTGACAACTATTCTAAAATGTCTTAAGGGTTTTGAAACTTTGGTATTATTAATTCTTGAACAACAGTTATATATTGATTTAGCGTAAACTACTTTTAAAAAAGACGGATAAAAAAGACACGGAAATAGATGCTGAGCAGTGAAACCCTTAGAGATCTTATGAGACCTATTTGTTTTGGCAAATTACTTAATTAAGCAAAATCGCAAGATTACCTATTAACTATCTGTTAGATAAAAGAAAAGTATATTAAATAATGAATAAAGTATATAGATTAATGCACTTTTTTCATTGTAAAAAAGGATTGTTTGGTTACTTTTGCAACCGAAACCCACAAAATTAAAATAATATTCCGATGAAATAATGTGGGTTCCTGACAACCAAAATTTAAATAGTATCGGGAACAAATTATAGAAATAATAAAAAGTAAAAATGACCGCAGACAAACTAACAACTTTCGATGTATTGATCGAAATACCAAGAGGAAGCAGAAATAAATATGAGTACGATTTTGAAATCAAAAGAATGCGTTTCGACAGAATGTTATTCTCTTCAATGATGTACCCTGCAGATTACGGATTTATTCCTGAAACTTTGGCTCTTGATGGCGACCCTCTTGATGTATTGGTTTTGATTAACGAACCAACCTTCCCAGGATGTGTAATGGAAGTTAAACCCATCGGAGTTTTCCACATGGCAGATGATAAAGGTCCGGATGAAAAAATCATTTGTGTTCCGGTTTCAGATCCAATTTGGAATAAATTAAACGATTTAAGTGATATTAATGTACACTTAGTAAAAGAAATCGAGCATTTCTTCCAGGTTTACAAAGATCTTGAAAACAAAAAAGTAGATGTAGAAGGATGGGGAGATGTAAACGAGGCATTCGCAATTATTAAAGAATGTACAGAGCGTTTTAATCAAATTGAGAACAAACCAGAAGGATTATTTAGTATTAGATAATTTTAGTCTTCATATTTTATAAAAAAAGCAATACTCCGTTAAGAGTATTGCTTTTTTGTTTAAATTCGTTTAGTTAGTTTGTTGACTATTAACCAATAACCATTGATAATTATGAATGCATTTATGATTTACCTGCCTATTGCAATGGCAGTTTTAGGATTACTTTTCATGGGAATAAAAAGGAGTTGGGTTTTAAAACAAGATGCCGGCGACGGTAAGATGAAAGAAATTTCAGATTATATCTACGAAGGTGCCTTAGCCTTCTTAAAAGCAGAATATAAACTATTGACCATCTTTGTAATTATTGCAAGTATTGCTTTGGCGGGTATTACTTTTATTCCTGGTGTAAAAACACATTTATTAATCGTAGTAGCATTTATTTTTGGAGCATTATTTTCAGCTTATGCAGGTAATATAGGGATGAAAATAGCAACTAAGACAAACGTTAGAACCACTCAGGCAGCCAGAACAAGTTTACCTCAGGCATTGAAAGTTTCTTTTGGAGGCGGAACTGTAATGGGGCTTGGAGTTGCAGGTTTGGCTGTCTTAGGTTTGACAGCCTTTTTCATAATTTTCTTTAATCTTTTCTCCGGCGGAGTCTGGAAAGATACTGATACAATGACCGTTGTTTTAGAAACTTTAGCAGGATTTTCACTTGGGGCAGAATCAATCGCCTTATTTGCACGTGTTGGAGGAGGAATTTACACCAAGGCAGCCGATGTTGGTGCCGATTTGGTGGGTAAAGTTGAAGCCGGCATCCCGGAAGATGATCCGCGTAATCCGGCAACAATTGCAGACAATGTGGGGGATAATGTAGGTGACGTTGCGGGTATGGGAGCCGATTTGTTCGGATCGTATGTGGCAACCGTTTTAGCCGCCATGGTTTTAGGTAACTATGTGATAAAGGATATGGGCGGAAGCATTAATGATGCTTTTGGCGGAATCGGTCCTATTTTACTTCCAATGGCAATAGCCGGTTTTGGAATTTTATTTTCAATCATTGGAACTACCGTTGTAAAAATATCAGATGATAGTGCAAAAGAAGCACAAGTGCAAAAAGCATTAAATATAGGAAACTGGGTTTCGATTGTTTTAACAGCTGTTGCTTGTTTCTTTTTAGTACAATATATGTTGCCGGAAACGATGCAAATGAGTTTTTTCGGTGAAGGTTCTAAGTATATTTCTTCAATGCGTGTTTTCTATGCGACTTTAGTTGGACTAGTGGTTGGTGGGGCCATTTCATCAGTCACCGAATATTATACAGGATTAGGAACAAAACCGGTATTAGCTATTGTTCAGAAATCATCGACAGGAGCCGGAACAAACGTAATCGCAGGTTTGGCGACCGGAATGGTTTCTACTTTTCCAACTGTATTATTGTTTGCTGTTGCGATATGGATTTCTTACGCTTTGGCGGGATTCTATGGAGTGGCTCTGGCGGCTTCAGCGATGATGGCAACTACAGCAATGCAGTTAGCGATTGATGCTTTCGGGCCAATTTCTGACAATGCCGGAGGAATAGCGGAAATGAGCGAATTACCAAAAGAAGTTCGTACCAGAACAGATATTTTAGATTCGGTAGGAAATACGACAGCGGCTACAGGAAAAGGTTTTGCAATCGCTTCTGCTGCTTTAACATCATTAGCATTATTTGCAGCTTATGTAACCTTTACAGGAATTGACGGAATCAATATTTTTAAAGCACCTGTACTAGCCATGTTATTTGTCGGTGGAATGATTCCGGTTGTTTTCTCAGCTTTAGCAATGAATTCTGTTGGAAAAGCAGCAATGGATATGGTTTATGAAGTACGTCGTCAGTTTAAGGAAATTCCCGGTATTATGGAAGGAACAGCAAAACCGGAATACGGAAAATGTGTTGAAATTTCGACAAAAGCCGCTTTACGCGAAATGATGCTTCCGGGAGTTTTGACTATTGGGTTTCCAATTGCGATTGTACTTTTAGGGAAATTAGTCTATGCAGACAATAATCAGATAATTGCTGAAATGTTAGGAGGGTACATGGCCGGTGTTACCGTTTCAGGAGTTCTTTGGGCAGTTTTCCAAAATAACGCCGGAGGTGCCTGGGATAATGCTAAAAAATCTTTTGAAGCAGGAGTGATGATCAACGGTGAAATGACTTATAAAGGTTCTGATGCACATAAAGCAGCAGTAACCGGAGATACAGTAGGTGATCCGTTCAAAGATACTTCCGGACCGTCGATGAACATTTTAATTAAACTGACTTGTTTGATCGGATTGGTAATTGCACCTATTTTAGGAGAAGGACATGCTCCGTTAGATATTGCCGCAAAAAGTTCCTGCTGTAAAATGGAGATGCATGCAGGAGGAATTTCTAAATGCGGAGATATGTCAGGGATGACAAAAGAAGAATGTATCAAAATGTGCAAAGAAAAAGGTTGTTCTGCCGAAGAAACTGCAAAATGTCTGGCTCACTTTGATGCAAACGGAAAATACGCTCATCAAAGAACAGATTGTTTTGATACCAGTAAATACGATAAAAAACGTGTTGAGGTTAATTTGTCTACCACAAATGGAGTTACGGTAGGAACTGTAACGAAAACCGAAAACGGTAAAACAACTACAGAAGTTTATGAAGGAACTGAAGCTGATGTAAAAGCCAAAATTGAAGCTGCGAAATAAATATTCTTTAAAGAACCATCAATCATCCAACGCTGTAAATTTTTTTTTTTACAGCGTTTTTTTATGCCAATATTGCATTGATGCGGATGTTTAACAGTGTAATAAAATATTTACATAATTATTGATAAAACATTTGTAAAAGTAAATTTAAGTTTTATTTTTGAAAATAAATTCTTACTTAAATTTTATCCCCAAATGACATATTGCACATTTTTCAGATCAGGTACACATCAATATAGGTAGCTTTACCCAAAACGTGGTTTATCATAACTTAGAATTGTCACAGAAGATGGCCGATCACCATCATTTTTCTTTTGTTTGGCAATATACCGGCAACGCGATCATCAATCCGGCAGATCAGGCAAAGGCAATCAGAACCTATCTTGGGGATGAAGTTATTTTTACCTTTAAAAGCCTTACGGGAATCCGTTTGATGAGCAAAGGAATCATTACAGAACTTTCTTCTATAGATCTTCACGGAAGTGCCGAAGGATTACATGTCAAAGGCATCAGCCACAGTATAGTACTGGCTGATATGAAAAAATCAAGAACCTTCAAGCAAAGAAGGATGGATGATATCGTGCTGGATATTTTAGCCGAAGGTCCTGGAGAATTCTATGAAAGAGATGCTATAAAATCCACCTATCTTCAGGAGTTCAAATACGTAGCTCAGTATAATGAAACCAATTTTGATTTCTTAAAACGATTAGCCAGACGTTACGGGCAATGGTTCTATTTTGACGGAATGCGGATGCAGTTCGGGCAAACGAAAACCATTCAGGTAAAACTCATCAACGGAGCTTCGCTGCATAGTTTTAAAATACAGGCGAATATAGCTTCGCATAAAATTTCTTTAGGAGGTTATGATTATAGCGGAGCCGCCAATATTCGTAATGCCTCAGCGAGAACTTCTACAGGGAGCAAAGACAGCTTCTCTGCCGTTGTAGGGCACAATCAGGGAACGGTTGCTCAAAATGATTTGAATAACGGAACTTTCACCACCAATGCCCAAAGCAGTGAAGAAATCGAAGAAATGGTCAGACTGCAAACCGCAGGAAGTGATGCCAATAGCGTATATTACAGCGGTACTTCTTATTTTCCGTTAGGACTTGGACAGGTTTTCAGTATCGTAAACCAAACCGTTGAGCATGAGCTTATCGTTATTGAATCCCAACACCGCTCAGAGGTACATGGAAACTATGCGTGTCATTTCAAAGCTATTCCGGCAGACGTTGCAGCACCACATTATACAGATGTACATACATTTGCCAAAGCAGACACACAGCCAGCCAAAGTAAAAGACAACAACGACCCGGAAGGGTTAGGACGTGTAAAAGTGCAGTTCAACTGGGCAGGCGGAAACCATTCAAGTGAATGGATTCGAATGATTCAACCACATTCAGGCTCGGGAAAAGGATTTTATTTTATTCCGGAAATCGATGAAGAGGTTTTGGTAGGTTTTGAAGGAAAAAATGCACAGAATCCGTATGTTTTAGGGACACAATATAATGGAAGTCAGTCTAGCGGTTATGCAGATGGCCAGAATAATGTTAAGGCGATTCATACCCGCTCAGGAATCAAATTTATTTTGAACGACGGAGATGGAAGTATTTTGATTGAAGATCCAAGCGGGAATAAATATTTTATGGATGGGAATGGAAATACTAATGTAAGTGCGCCAAAGAATCTGACGTTTGATGCAGGGGAGAATATCATTATTACAGCAGGTAAAAATGTTTCTGTGAGTGCAGGTGAGAATGTTGATGTTGATGCAGGTAAAGATATTTCACAAAGTGCAGGTAATGATGTAAATATTAATGCAGCAGGAGATTTTACTGAGAGTGCAAATAATAAAACAGAGATAATAGAAAAGGAATATATTAGGCATTCATTAGAATCAACACAACATGCTGAAGAAGTTACCATTTTTAGCACCAAAGAAAATATGCTTTTAGAAAGCACTAATAAAACGGTAGAAATAAATAGTGTCGAAAAATCAAATTTCTTTTAATAAATAATATTTATGGCAATTAATAAAACAGCAAAAAATTTAAATATAAAAATAAAGAATACTCACACGAATTTTTCCGGCACGTTGCAAGAAACTGCTGAAAAAGTAGAAATAATCGCAACAAAAGAAAACCTGACGTTGATTTCAGGAAAAAAGATAAATATAAAAGGTAATAAATCGTAACAAAATGAGCAATATACTATTTGGCAAACCACGATTTGTGCCGCCTAAAGAAGATAACAAAGAAAGAAATGATGTTTATCTGGGCGTTTTCTTTGACGGCACCTCAAATAACAGAGAAAATATAGAAGGCAGGCGAAAAGATCCTGAATTAAAAAATACCTATGCGTCAAATAAGGATGGGTCAAATGCCAGTTATGGAAACGATCATTCTAATGTGGACAGATTGGAAAAAGCATATCCTAAAAATAAAGGAAACCATTATTATTCAGTTTATGTAGAAGGAATTGGAACTAAAAATCCGGATAAAAATGAAGATGGGACACTTGATTATTATGGAGATTTTACCCGTGGTCAGGGATATGGAACTGGAGAAACTGGTCTTTTTGAAAAAGTAGAAAAAGGTTGTCAGGATATTGTAAAAAGATTACAAGAAAAAAAAGAATTAAATATAAGTACTTTATATGTAGATGTTTTTGGCTTTAGCCGAGGAGCTACAGCAGCCCGTATTTTTGTAAATGAATTGTATAAGGTAAAAAATCCCAAAGATAGAGATACTTATAATCAGGGGTATTTAGGCAAAGCATTTAAGGAGCTGGGATATAAAGTAAAACCCTATCGAATAAAAATACGATTTTTAGGATTATACGACACAGTCTCTTCTTACGGCAGTAATGTTTTTGATGATATTGAGGATGACAAAGTACCACTACAAATTCCTGCTGTTGGGTTTACAGTGCACCTTACCGCAGAAGATGAATACCGCGAGAATTTTCCCCTTACCAATATTGCCAGTGCGGGAGCTAACAGTATTGAGCTTACACTTCCGGGATGTCACTCAGATATTGGCGGGGGATATAAAAATGGGGAAGAAATTGTAATACTTACCGAGCATGCCACTAAAATTGAAGACGAAAAAAAACATGTTCTGGAGCAGGGTTGGTTTAATCCTGATCAATTAAAAGAATTACCTTCATTAGTTCCTTATTATTTAAAAGGCACAAGGACTCTGAGTAATAAATATAGTTTTGTAATCCTACACCTCATGGCAGAATTTGGAAAACGCAAATATAAAATTCCATGGGATTATCTAAATTTTTTAAATAAAGAAAATAAATATAAAATCCCCTCTTCTTTAGAGAATGTTAAAAAACGCATAGATGAATACGCTTTTGAAAGAAAACCTAAAATGAAATTTTATACAAAAAAACAAATAGAATCGAAACGAAAAAAAGAATGGAAAAACCAACAAGAAATTAATGATTTTAATACAATAGTCGCTGATTATTATTTGCTTCCTGATTTACGTAACAAATATCTGCACTGTTCTGCCAGTATGGACGGCATTGGTATGGAACCACAGAAGGATAATTATGGTAATGTAATTAGAAAACGAAAAAAAATTTCAGGATAGCCTTATGAAAAGAACTTTTAAATTATTTATAATAACAGCGTTGCTAAATATAACGCTCATCTCCTGTCAAGATAAAATGGAAGAAAAAAAATATAATTGGACAGCTGCTGTCTGTACACCTAAAAACTATCCTGCCGAGATTTTTTCAGGGCATTTATTATTAAGTGACCAATCGAAAAGCGGTTACGTTTATATGCCTTTTGATGATATCATAAATAGCTATGATCTTGGAGATAATGATGGATCTTCGTCCGGAGAAGCTACAGGAATAGTTCCTAAAATACTAGATATAACATGGCTTTCCTATACAGAAAACAAAAGTTATTCGGGAATTTTTAAACTCGATTCTGAAAAAATAGAAGCATTAATGATAAATGGGAGTGAAAGACCTTATTGGGATGTTGAAACCAAAAAAGTTGGTATTGTAAGAGATTATCATTTTGTTATTAATGCTGGATTGTTCCCTGGAGGTATGGTCGTTTTGTATGTATTTAGTCAATCAGACATGACTATTGTAGGGCGCTATCAGGCACACGTTGATAATAATGTTGATTGGAAAGTTGCTCGTGAACAGATGGAAGATAATAGTGAAATGGATAAAGATGTAGCAGATTTAGTGAGCAGATTGCCTCAAGAAATAAAAGACCAGATTAAAAACGGGACAATCCCTTTTTGGTATTGGGAAACTCTTTTTAAAAAATATCCTATTACGCCAATTGTTAAAAAAGAAGACAAAGTAGAAACTATCGGAATTAATTATATTAATGGAGAGTTCGAATCGATTTTTTTGAGTTTAAACGGCAATGTAATGCCAATAAAAGAACGAGCAGTTCCCCGAAAAATAAATATTGTCTGGCATGATGTTAATGACAGACGCATGGAAAGTGATATTTTCTTTGATGAAAAAAAGTCCAAAGCCATTTTTGAGACTATCAAAGCAGAAGAAAAAATCAAGTTTATAATTGAAATAGACCGGAATACAAAACCCCGGGAAACAAAAGGAATTTCGATAAAACTAAAAACAGCAACTGCAGAAATAGATATGAAAGATGCTATTATTTCGCAGGAATCGTTTACTAAACCTACTCCTTATTAATTTTTTTAAATGACAGATTGTTTATGATAATTTACAAAGGGGTTAAATCAGCAGATGAAAGTTAAAGATTATTAGCGGGAAATAGCAGAACAAAATGATTTGCGAAAACTGCGTAATCAATATTTACACTGGTCAGCAGATAATGGCTCTCTCGGAATGGAGCACGCAAAAGATAGAAATCGGAAGACGTTTTAGAAAAAAAATGCCTCAATTGACCAAAATGTAATCGAGGCATTTTGCAACACTATCCCAAAAAGTGTGTAAGTTGAAAAGTTTAGCTCCTGTATTTAGTTAGTGAGACACTACCTTTAAAAACCTATTTTTAATCTGCCAATTCAAAATCAGATTTTAGTTTAATATCTGCCGATGAAGCTCCGATCATAACTTCGAAATCTCCCGGTTCAGCTTTCCATTCTAATTTATCATTGTAGAAAGAAAGTTTCTCTTTGTCAATTGTAAACTCAATAGTTTTAGATTCTCCGGCATTTAATTTTACTTTCTGAAAATCTTTTAATTCTAAAACAGGACGTACTACAGAGCCAAATTTATCCTGTAAATAGAGTTGAACCACTTCTTCTCCTGTTACTTTTCCGACATTTGATAATTGAAACGAAACTTTAATGGTTTCTGTATTTTTCATTTTTAGAGAAGATAATTTTAAATTGCTATAATCAAATTTTGTATAGCTCAACCCGTAACCGAAAGGAAATTTAGGCGAGTTTTTTAAATCGATATAAGAAGAAACATAGCCTTTCGCATCTTCATTCGGAGCCGGTCTTCCCGTACTGAAATGATTGTAATAAATAGGTATTTGCCCTATTTCTCTAGGGAAAGTCATTGGCAGTTTTCCAGAGGGATTATAATCTCCAAATAAAACATCAGCAATTGCATTTCCTGCTTCGGTTCCTAACCACCACGTGTATACAATCGCAGGAACATTATCTGCTGTCCAGTTAAAAATAAGCGGTCTTCCGGCATTTACCAAAACTACAACCGGTTTTCCTGTTGCCTGAATTGCTTTTACTAAATCTTCCTGAACTCCCGGCAAATGCAAATCACTTCGGCTTTTTGCTTCTCCGCTCATGTCATGTCTTTCACCAATGCTCAGAATAACAACATCTGCTTGTTTTGCTGTGGCAACTGCTTCGGCAAAACCATCTTTATTGTCTCCGGTAACTTCACAACCTTTTGCATAAAGTAATTTGGTATTCTTGCCTACTTTATTTTGCAAACCATCCCATTGCGAAACCACCCATTTGTCATAATTGACTTCCGGTAAATCAACAGCCCAGAATCCCATGTTGGCTTTGTATTCTTTAACCATTGGACCAATAAAAGCGATTGTTTTTAAGTTTTTGGAAAGTGGTAAAGTTTCGTTTTGATTTTTTAGCAAAACAATACTTTTTTTAGCGACATCCAGCGCTGCTTTTCTGTTTTCAGGATTGTTCAGTTCTTTTGTCTCTCTTTTGCCGTCAGAGTATCGGTAAGGATCATCAAATAATCCTAATTCGAATTTTTTACGAAGAATTCTTTTTACCGCATCATCGATTAAATCAACAGAAACTTTTCCCTCCTTAACCAATTCTGCTAAATTATAACGGTAGGCATTACTTTCCATATCCATATCGCTTCCTGCAGTAATGGCAGAATAAGCGGCGGCTTTAAGATCTTTTGAATAACCGTGAGCCACCATTTCACCAATAGATCCCCAGTCAGAAACTACAAATCCCTGAAAGTTCCATTTCCCTTTTAAAATATCTCTTTGCAAATGTGCATTTCCGGTAGCCGGGATTCCATTCAAATCATTAAATGAGTTCATGAAAGTGGCTGCACCGGCATCTAAAGCGGCTTTAAAAGGAGGGAGGTAAGTTTCCCATAACATTCTTTCACTCATGTCAACTGAATTATAATCTCGTCCGCCTGTTACTGCACCATACGCTGCAAAGTGCTTTACACAGGCCAAAACCGAATTTAGATCGCCTAATTTATTTCCCTGAAATCCTTTTACTCTTGCATACGCAATTTTAGAACCCAGATAAGTATCTTCTCCTGCACCTTCCATTACTCTTCCCCAACGCGGGTCACGCCCAATATCAACCATTGGTGCAAATGTCCAGTGAATACCGCTTGCTGCAGATTCTGTTGCCGCGACTCTTGCTGCCAATTCAATAGCTTCTAAATCCCAGCTTGCAGCTTCTGCCAGCGGAATTGGAAATGTGGTTTTGTATCCGTGAATCACGTCCTGGCCAAATAACAACGGAATTTTAAGACGGGATTGCATTGCCAGCTCCTGATATTGTCTGGTATATTTTGCCCCGATAATATTAAGCATCGAACCGATTAAACCTTGTTTGATTTCGTTTTGCTTGTTTGGGTTAATAGTAATGGGCCCGGTTGCCTGATTATCTCCTGTGTACTGATTAAGCTGACCTATTTTTTCTTCCAGCGTCATCTTTTTTATTAACGAATTTATTCTTTGGTCTATTGTTTCTTGTTGAGCTGATGCCAATAAGGAAATCATCAACAAGGCTATCGCAGTTATTTTTTTCATTTAAATATATATTAAGGTTGTGCTTTTATTTTTCTGTATTAAACTCCAGGTAATTCAGATTAAAACCTCCTTTTTCGAAAATTGCTTTAATTTTATTTGTTCCGGAATTTAAAACTACGTTTGATAAAATAATGGTTTTCCAATTGTCATCAGAACCTGTAGGAGTAAGAAGAATACTTTCTGATTTGCTACCGTATTCAGTTTCCAAATGAAGTTTCCCTTCTGATTTTGCGCTAGAATACCGAATAGCGACGTTAAAAACTTTTTGTTTTGAAACTTCTGTAGTAAACAACAGCCATTCGCCATCTTCAATAAAGGAGACCTGATATCCGTTTGTCTCAGTGTCTTTGCAGGGCAAAATATCTACACCGTCATTCCGCATGGAATTTCCTCTGTTCCATTCTTCAAAATCCCCTGTTTCTACTCTGTAATTCACAAAGTCATTATCCTTATAAGCATATTCATTTGTTCCTAAATCATATTGAAAGGCAAAAATTTTCCCTGGGATAGAGTGTTTTTTGTATGGTTTGGTGTTGTTGGTCTGAACCTGCCTGAACATCGCATCAATCACATCCGGTTTTACCGTTACGTTTTCCATTTTGTAATTATCTGCTATTTTCATTAAAGTTTTCCTGGCAAAATCTGCAGAAGGTTTCTCACCACCATTTTTCCAGTACTTTAATAAAACATCATATTCAGGAATTTTGTTAACTGAAGTTACTCCTGCAATATTTTCTATTTTTTTCATTGGCCAGAAAGCCCAGCCGATATTGTTCTTTTCCACTAAAGAAATGACATCCTTAAACCAGACATTTGAGTTTTCGCCACTTTCTCCGAGCCAGATCGGAACATTATATTGTGTACGATAATCCAGCATTTTTTGGATCGAAGCAGTAGTGTTATAATTCCAGTATTTATGAAAACTCAATGCCATGTTTTCATCCCATAAAGGAAAAATTCCGTTGTAGTTGTTCCCCCAGCAATTTCCTTCAATAAAAATTAAATGATTAGGATCTTCTTCCCGAATTGCTTTAGTAACCGCTACCATCAATTCCCTTAATGGGGCATTTGAAGTTTCATCGCAGCCGTTTTTGTTTTCACCGGTAAAATTCCAGTTGGGTTCATTAATAATGTCGTAAGCTCCAATCCACTGATTATCTCTGTAACGTGAAGCAATTTTTTTCCATAAGGCAATCATCTTTTTTTGATTAGCTTCACTTTCCCAAAGTGAAGGTTTGGAAGTATCATAATCTGAAATTGCTGCATCATTGCCTTGTCCGCCTGGAGCAGCATGCAAATCTAAAATAAGATACATTTTGTTTTCTGTACACCATTTCAGCAAATTGTCAGTCATGGTAAATCCTTCTTCGATCCAGGTAATTTCGCCATTTTTTTCTGCTTCAACAGGAGGTGTATATAAATTGTAATGCATTGGCAAGCGGACAGAATTAAATCCCCATACAGCTAATGAATCGATATCCCGTTTTGTAATTCCGTTTGCTTTGTAAGCGGCATAGAATTCTTGTGTGTTTTTTTCGCCAATCAAATCCTGAATTTTTTGCTTAATCTGATATTGCGGACTGGCGAAAGGCTGCGTTTGGAGCATGTATCCTTCCTGAACCATCCATCCTCCCAAGCCTAAACCTCTCAATAGGATATTATTTCCTTTGCCATCGACAATTTTTTGTCCTTCTCTACGCAAAAAGCCCTGTCCGGAAAAAACTATTGAAAACAACAGTGACAGTAAGGTTAAAATTAATTTTGTCATAATCTTTACTTGAATAATATGTATATGAAATCAGCAAAATTCTGTCTGCTCTAATTTTATTTTAGCGAAAAATCTTTTTTTCAGATCTGCAACCCGAATAGTAAAAGTTCCTTTTTCAGAAACTCATTTTAAATCTTCGTTAACAAATGAATTTTATTGTTTTGTTTTCATCTGGCTCTAAACTGATTTTTTCAAATCTTTTTAATGCTAAGAAAGAAAGGGCTGAATAACTAAACAAAAAAATTAATAAATTAAAGTTTGTATTGCGTGTGCGGGTATTTTTACGACAGTTTTTTCAGTTGCGACAATTAAATTATAAGTGATTTCATTATCTGTGTGATTCATTACTACAGTTGCCATGGTTCCATTTTTATTTAAGAAAGAAGTACTGGACAAATAACTTCTGCTTACGGATGTGCTGACCCTAACGGCATCCGGGCGAATGAACTTAGAAAAATGACCAATATAAAAATAAGACGGCGTATAAATTAATTCGCCGGTTGTGGTATCTGCATGGATTGGGGCAAAGCAAAAATTACCAACGTGATTTGGTCCTCCAAACTGGTCTAAAAGAATATTCCAGTCGGTCCAGGCCACAGTTCCGTTATTGAAATCATTAATCATCGAGGTTCCGTATCTTTCGGCATTTGGCCAAAACTGATATTTTGCAGCATCGAATCTTTCGACACAACCTTCGGTAAATATTAATTTTTTATCAGGGTAGGCTTCGTGAACCCTCGCTACATTTTCAAACATTGGTTGTGCTCCGGTCCATGTTTCATACCAGTGAAAACCCATTCCCCAAACGTATTTTGAAGCTTCCGGATCTGAAAAAATCACATTTGCTCTTTGTACCATTAAGTCGCGGTTATGATCCCACGCTATAATTTTTACATTTCCTAAACCTTCTTTTTTTAATGTAGGCCCAAGAAAATTTTTGAGAAAATCCCTCTCCTCTTCAGCGGTATATAAGCAGGATTCCCAGGTTTGGGTTGCCATAGGCTCATTTTGTACAGAGGTTGCCCAGATATGAATTCCTTCTTTTTCATACGCTTTTATAAATTTTGCATACATATTAGCCCAGGGCTGATAAAATTCAGGTAATAATTTTCCGCCTTTAAGTACACTTTTATTGCTTTTCATAAAAGCATTCGGTGACCATGGTGTTGCATAGGCAGGTATTTTTCCTCCGGCAGCTTTTATAGCTTGTTTGATTAATGGAATTCTAAATTCTTTATCATGTTCAATAGAAAAAGTCTTTAATTCGCTGTCGCCTTCCTGAATATAAGAGTAGCTTCCACTGCTAAAATCAGAGCTTTGTATCGTTGTTCTTAGCAATGAATAACCAATTCCTTTTTGAGTATCATAATAAGCATTTAGGAATTCTGTTTGTTTTTCTTTTGAAAGATTAGCAAATATTTCGGCACTTGCATCCGTAATAGCACCTCCAATTCCCATAAACGTCTGAAACCTTTTGGAAGGTTCTACAAAAACTGAAATTTCAGTTTCTACAGGTTGTTTAGAAGGTGAAAATTTTAAATTATCCGTAAGGGTTAGCCTTAAATTTGTGTTGTCAGCAGTGGTGTATACTGTGATCGTTTTATTATTTGTAGTAAATTCTTTTTTCTGCTTTGGTTTTTTATGTTGTGGATACCCAGAAAAAGATAAACATAAACAAGTAATAATAAAGCCAATTTTTTTCATTTTTATGTTTATTGTTTGAAGATTTTAATCATTTAGAGTAGTATAAAAACCGATTAAAAAATAGCCCATAATCAAAAAAGAATATGGGCTATTTAAACAACCAAACTTAAACTCTCTTTAAAATTGTATTAATTTTTAATAATTCAGCCTGATGATTCGAAAAAGGGAATTAGATTTCCCTTTTCGAGATCAAAACTAACAAACATTATTTATTGGGGTTTAAAAACGAATGTCCATCCGGTACCTGGATCTTTTACATTTTTATTTGGGACATATAAAACTAGTTTGTCTTCGGTAAGCGTAATAATTGTATAGATATTATCAGGACTTGCTGCTTCATATCCTAAGATTTTAGAATCTTTGATAATCAGTTTTTTATTAGCTACGTCTAATACAAAACTTCCTTTTGTAGGTGTTGCAGAAGCTGTGGCATAATGATTATAATTGGCTGCACCATCTAAGTCAAAATGCATTTTTCCGCTTGCATCAACTGGAGGACAGCAATCACCTGCATTCCACCAGGCAGACATAGCCGAATCAGTATTATCAGGAGGAGACATAAACCACCAGAACTTTCCGGAGCCGGCTGCACCATCAAAAACCCATGTCTTACCAGCGGATGTATTAGTACTTACTAAGTCGTACCAATCCTGATCTAATGGTGTGTCAAGCTGATCAATTTGAACATCAATTGTTTTGGTGAAAAATTGAGAACCTAAAGTTCCTACATAGGTAAATGTAGATTTACCAGGTATTGGGTAAACAAATGTTACCTCATTTGTAAGTGCAGTACCTAAATTATAATTCCAATATCCTGTAATTCCGGGTGAAACCATACTAATTGTAACTTTATTACCTCCCGGGGTACTTTGTCTGGCTACCAGTTCAACTCCCGCAACATCAGTCGAATCAGTTAAACTTGCTTCATCCACGATGGGATCACATGCTGTAAAAACAAGCAAAAATGAAGCAAGGATGAGATATATTATTTTATTAATTTTCATATTCTAGTTATTAATAGTTATTAATTTTACCACCCTGGATTTTGATTGTAATTTCCATTTGCTAATCTCATTTCTGTTTCAGGAATCGGTACTAAACCTTTCGTTTCAGTTCTGTATTTTGCAGTATAATTGGCAGCAGTACCCGAATTTACTACAGGAATAACATCATTGAATGCCGTTTCGACATCTCCCCAGCGAACGAGGTCAAACCAATGCAAGCCTTCGAATGCAAATTCATGTAAACGTTCTTCTTTTAGCGCTTCTATCGAGTAACCAACAGGTGGCAAACCTCCTGCTCTCTGTCTTACAGCATTTATTCCCGTAGCTGTTTTAGTAATTTCTGAATGCATCAGCAGCACATCAGCGTAACGCATAAGGATAAAATCCTGTGCATGCATTAGCTGCATATCAGTATTTGCCCAGTCGTACAATTGGATAAACATACCTACGTTAGCTCCAGCAGCGGTTGGATATTGCAATGAAGCATATTTTTTATTAAAGAATCCTGTTTCATGATCTCCTTTTCCTGCAGCATAAGTATCTGTGCGCTGATCAGCCTGACCAACCTGAAGTATAGAGCCTTTTTTTCTTGGATCAACATCATCCCAGCCACCCCATAATTTAGGATTTACTGTACACCATCCCCAGCCTTCTCCAAAAGGAACTAATGACTGTCCACGCATTGAATTAAACAAAGCAAGCCTGTTGGTATAAATGTTACCATTTGTCCATCCCCAGTCACCAAAAGAAAATCTTTGTACAAACATGGACTCTTTATTGCCGGCACCAAACCTTGATGTTAAACCGTCTTGTCCGGCCCATGATAAATTTTCAGTAGCAGCCCAAGGCAATATTGTTGTACCTGCAGCTATGTTTAAATAAGAGTATGGCCAAAGATTTCTAAAATCGGAAACTAATGCATGACCACTATTAGACATACAATCATCCAAATACGCTGCAACATCTGTAGCACTCAATGTCCCTCCACCGGCTAATGGCAATGTTTCTGTGGCTTGTTTTTCTATATTGGTCATGTAGCCTGTATAATACAAGTAAACACGCGCTAGATACGCTTCGGCCACCCATTTGTTAGCATGTCCATAACTGGAACTTGGAATACTTGTTACTGGTGTAGCCGGCATGGTTTCGATAGCCAGCTTTAAATCAGCAGCAATTTGGGCATACGTTTCGGTGTAAGATGATCTTGGTACTTTTCTGTCTCCGTCAAATGTCACAACTAAAGGAACGCCACCAAAGAATTTAGCTAATCTAAAGTAGAAAAAGGCTCTCATAAATAAAGCTTCACCAATGGCTTGTTTTTTGAAATTCTCTGCTTCAGCAGGAGTATTAAAATAAGTACTAAAATCAGCATCAGGTGTTCTTTCAATTATCGCATTTGTTCTTGTGATCCCTTTGTAGGACTGCAGCCACATGTCATGATACGTATCTTCTGCAGGGTCTTCAAAATTATCTACCCATTTAGCAGTTTTATCATCAGCACCACCACCGCCAAACATCATGTTGTCCATGAGATTAGCAGCCATTTGCTCTTCACTGTGAATATTTACAGTATAGATTGCATTGTAAACACCCGACATGGCTTCATTAATATCTGTAGGCGTCTTGTAGAAGGTCTCCAATTCTTTTTGGTAAATATTCTCAGTATCGATATAATCTTCGCAACTTGAGGCAACAAAAAGTGCTGAAATTGCTATTAAATATTTTATATTTTTCATTTTATAATGTATTTTTATTAAAAATCTGCACTTAAACCAAACATTACTGTTCTGGATTGCGGATATAAACCAAGATCAACTCCTGAAGCCCAAGGAAAGTCTTCATCATCTCCTCCAAAACGAACCTCTGGATCCATACCATCATACTCTGTAAAAGTGTATAAGTTGTTTACAGCTACATAGAACTTTAAATTTGATATGAATTTTATGTTTGCTAATACCTCATTAAAATTATATCCTATTGTTAAGTTATTAATTCTTAAATAATCAGCATCGTGCATGTAGATGTCTGAAATTTCATTGGTGTTTCTGTTTGATACTGAAGACAATCTCGGCATCTTGTTTGATGTCCCTTCACCATGCCAGCGATCAAATACATCAGAAGTATAGTTTTGTTTCGGACTGTCAGAGAAAGATCGGTACGATTGTATAATCTGTCTTCCAAATTTACCGGCCATTGTTGTATTTAGATACACATTTTTATATTCAAAATTCAACTGAATACCTAACTCAAAATCCGGGTTCGGTTTTCCTAAATACCCTTTATCAAGTTCGTCAATTTTTCCATCCTGGTTTTGATCTACAAAACGAACATCTCCGGGGCGCTGGTCAGCAAAGTAAGGTTGTCCAGTTGGACCAACATAAGCATCTGCTTCTTGTTGGTTTTGAATAATGCCATCTGTTTTGTAACCGTAGAAATAACCAATTGGTTGCCCCAATGATGCTCTGGAAATCTCAGAAGTTCCCTGAGACAAAACATGAGATTTTCCATGAAGTATTCCATCAGCATTGCTTACTTGCGTTACTTCATTTTTGTTGAAAGCACCACTTACTGTAGCACCATATTTAAAATCACCAATTTTATCTTTCCAGTTTACCGAAAATTCAAATCCGGAGTTTACAATAGTACCGCCATTGACAACAGGGGGTTCTAATCCAGTTGTTCCTCCGATAGCACCTTTAACTAACCATCCTTTAGTCGATTTTTTGTACCAGTCTAAGTTTACACCTAATCTTGAGTCTAAGAGTGCAAGATCAAGACCAAAATCTAATTGCTCCGATGTTTCCCATGATATTAAAGGATTAGGAAGATATAGAGGATAGGCGGTAGCACCTGAAACTGGTTTGGTGTCTCCGAAAAAATATCCAGGGAATGCATAAGCAATACTTGAATTATAATAGAAGGCATTATCTATATGTTCGTTTCCATTTTGTCCCCAGCTCGCTCTTATTTTGGCATAATCAAGAATGCCGGACGTGCCTGACATAAAATCTTCTTTTGTAATTACCCAGCCTCCAGATACAGATGGGAAATAAGCTCTTCTATTCTCTTTTGAAAAATTTGAGGATGCATCAATACGCATCGTACCAGAAAGAAGATATTTTTCTTTATAGTCATATTGCGCTCTTCCAAAGTAGGACATGATACCACCTCCTCCAGCTGCCTTATCCTGACCGTTAGCATTGATGTCATTTATTGATGCAGGAGATTTTGTATTGTTTAAATACGCATATTTAGGATCAGTACCAAATAACAAACCATTTCTGGACGCACTAATTTCATTATTGAGATCATATTGAATTAATTCTGTCCCTGCAACAGCAGTAATTTTGTGATCTCCAAATCTTTTTTCGTATGAAATAGTATTGGTCCAGGTCGAGTTGATACCCATATACTGATTCTGCGAAGCCCCATCAATGGCATCATTATAAAGTACTCCTAAATGATAGGTAGGATTCATGGATCTTCCATATCCAAACCAGGAGTCAATTCCATAACTTGACCTGAATTTTAAATTCAATATTGGTTCAACTTCTGCAAATACATTACCAATAATTTTATTATCTCTTGGGTAGCTAAAATTGCTTCTGTAATATAGTACCGCTAATGGATTCGTTTGAGTATTATGGATTCCATCTAACGTTGGGGTAAATCCTAACGGGCTTATATTTCTGTCTTTTGATGTTTGCCAATAGGCTGGCATTAGGGGATTTTGAACTAAGGCGTTATGCAAATCATTTCCATAAATATCTCCATTTGATACACTTCTGTTTTGAGTGTTTGTGTAAGTAATATTTTCTCCAACAGTAATTATATTATGAAGATCATTCTTTTTTAATACCATTTGAGTATTTAATCTTGCAGTTAATCTTTTAAAACCGGCATCTACCAAATTTCCTCCAATAATACCATCCTGATCAAAATAGGACACCCCCATTGAGTATGTTATGTCTTCGCTGCCTCCTGTAATATTAATAGCGTGACTAACGACAGGAGCATCTTTTTTAGACATCTCATTAATCCAATTGGTACCTTTCCAGCCGTTTTGCAGGTTATTCCAGATTTCATCACCTAATTGTGTACCGGCACCTGGATAATTGGTGTTCAGCCAGGTATTATTAGTTAACATCGCATGCCAGTCATTTGGAGCTTTACCATCATTAACATTGCCCTCATCCATAATGTACATATACTCCTGCGCATTTAGAGGATCCAGGTTTTTATAGATATTTTGAATACCATAATAATAATCATAACTAATTTTTGCAGGCCTTCCTTTGCGTCCTTTTACCGTTGTTACTAAAACCACTCCATTTGCCGCTCTTGAACCGTAAATGGCAGCAGAAGCCGCGTCTTTCAAGACATCAATGGACTCGATATCTGCAGGGCTCAGGTAATCTATGTTTCCAACAGGTACCCCGTCAACAATGTACAAAGGATTTGAATTACCGTTTGTACCCATACCACGAATAGTTACTTTTGTTCCTGCACCAGGGGCACCACTATTTCTGGTAACAGCAACTCCGGGCGCAATTCCCTGAAGTGATTCCATTGCTGTTCCCATATTTAGTTCCTGAAGTGCTTCTCCTTTAAAGTTAGCAGTAGAACCGGTAATCAGACCTTTCTTTTGAGTACCATAACCAATAACTACAACCTCATTTAATCCTTGTGATTCTGTTTTTAACTTAATATCAAGTTTTGTTTTTCCATTTATGGATTGTTCAATGGTATTATATCCTACAAAACTCACAACCAATGTTCCGTTTGAGGGTGCACTAATTTGATATTTTCCATCAAAATCAGAAGCTGTTGCTTTATTAGTTCCCTTTATCGAAATTGTGGCCCCAGGGACGGGTAATCCATTTTCATCATTTATAGTTCCATTTATCGTGATGTCCTGTGCCATTGCAATAACTGAAAACAATAAAGGCGAAATACAAAAAAAAAGTAATTTTGTTAATTTCATTTTTCTAAAAATTTTGGTTAATTAATTAGTAATTTGATGCAATAATAAAGTTAAATTTTAATTAAATACATTTTATTTTCTTTACAAAAACACATCAAAGTAAAAATTAATACGCTACAAAAACACATCAAAACATTTTTAAATATTTGATTTTCAATTATATAAAAATATTTTTATATTGTTATGATATTGTTAATTATTTTAAAAAAACACTACATTTATAAAAAACTATGATTTTGTAGATGACAATAAAATTTGAATACTCTAAATATTTAAAATAGTGTATAAATCACAATTAACATTAATTATAAATAGGTATAAAAGCATGAAATTTATAAATTACTTTTTTTGCGTATTATTGTCCTGTATCAGCAATAGCTTTTGTCAGGTGAAAAGCATAGGGCTGCCGGATTTGAAAAATTACAAGAGAATAGAATATAAGGGAGGTACGCAAAACTGGAATATTGATCAGGATGCGAATGGTAATGTATATTTTGCTAATAATAGTGGATTAATTCAATTTGATGGTTCAGCATGGCGAACATATACCCTCCCAAATAAAGAGGCAGTCAAAAGTCTCAAGATAGATAGCTCGGGAAACATTTTTGTGGGAGGAAACGATGAGTTTGGTTATTTTAAACCAAACAGTAAAGGAGGATTTGAATATTACTCTCTCTCCGGATTACTCAGCAAAAAGGAAAGACATAATATAAATTTAATCTGGAAGATTCATATCTATCAAGGAGAAGTTGTTTTTCAATCTTTCACAAAAGCTTTTTTTTATAAAAATAACCATTTAAGAGTCCTTAATGCTCCAAAAAAATTTCAATTCTCTTTTCTTGTCAAAGACAGACTTTTCTTTCAGGATAAAGGTTCTGGTATTTTGGAATATAAAAACAACAGATTATTTAAACTAAAAGGAACTTTATCTTTAAATGACAAGGAAGTTTGGGGTATTTTTTCATTTCAGAACAATAAATTACTTTTGGCAACTTTAGAAGAGGGACTATTTTTATATGATTACAATAATTTAATACCATGGGAAACCGAGGCAAATGATTTTATTAAAAAAAACAGTTCCCTTGGTGGTTCTATTATAAAAAATAAATTCATCATTTTAAATTCGGTACTCAATGGAATGATCGTTTGTGATTTAGAAGGAAAGATTATTCAGCATTTAAATAGACAAAAAGGACTTCAGAATAATACCATTTTAACATCTTTTATCGACAATAAAAATAACCTCTGGCTTGGACTTGATAATGGAATTGCTTTCGTTAACGAAAGTTCACCATTTACATATTTCGGATTTAGTTATAATATAAGTACCGTTTATGCCTCAGTTCTGTATGAAGGGAATTTGTATGTTGCAACAAATCAGGGCGTGTTTTATCATTTATGGAACGACAGTTTTAAAGAGGATATGTTTAAACTTGTTGAAGGCACCACTGCTCAGTCATGGAATGTACAGGTGCTGGATAATGAACTTGTTTGTGCAAATAACAGAGGTGCATTAGTAATCAAGAATGGGAAAGTAATTAGGGTAATTGATTCAAAAGGATATTATGGATTTAAAAAAATACCAAATCGTCCGGGGTTTTTTATCGGTTCAAATTATGACGGATTTGCCATTTTTCATAAAACAGACAAAGGATTACAATTCAGCAATCAGGTTTATGGATTTGATAAATCATCTGGTGATTTTGAGATTGATCAATCTTATTTATGGCTTAAAAGAAACAAATCTTTGTATCGAATGACTTTAAGCGAAGATTTAAAAAGTTTTTTAAACATTAAGGAAATAGTTAGTCTCAATAATAAGTTCAAGAATATAGGCAGTATCCAAAAAATAGAAGGTAAAATTTATTTTCAGACTAACAATCATTTTTATAAGTACTCAACTGAGCAGGAAACATTTTATGAAGATAAAAAAATGTCTTCTCTATTTAAAAATATTCCCATTATAAATGATCTAAAAGAAGATTCAAAATCAAATTTATGGTTTACTTATAATGAATCTTTGGGGGTTATGATGAAAGAAAAAAATAAATATAAAAATATTGATGCGTTATTTTCAAAGCTGACAGGAAACATTGTCAATAATGATTTTTCCGTAAATACAATTGATTCTAAAAATATTTTTATTGGGCTAACGGAGGGTCTTGCGCATTACGACTCTGAATTGTTTGATAACTATATAACCAAACCACGAGCCTTTATCCGCACTTTTTCTTTTCCCGGTGATACCATCACTTTAAATAATAGTAATCAAAATAAAATTGATAATATACGAATTCCATACTCTTCAAACCATGTTCGATTTACATTTTCATCTCCAACTTATGAGAATCTCGAAAATTTACAGTTTTCTTTTCAATTAGAAAACTTTGACGAAAAATGGAGCAACTGGTCTGCCATTTCAATTAAAGAATATACTAATCTTAGGGAAGGTAATTATATAATGAAAGTAAAAGTTAGAGATAGTTATGGCGTTGAGTCTGAACCTTCAGTTGTTTCATTTAAAATTTTGCCACCCTGGTACAGGCATATCACAGCTTACTTACTTTATCTGTTGATTGTCTGTTCCGGTATTTATTTTATTTCAAACAGGATTAAGCTAAAAATCAGAAAAAATAAATATTACGAAACAATTGAGCAAAGGCGTTTGTATCTTGAAAAGGAAGCCAAAATCAGGCATGAACAGCACGAACTCGAAAAAGAAATTGAAAAACTGAAAAGTGATAAACTTCAAATTAAGATTCTGGCAAAAGACAAAGAGCTTGTGAATAATTCGTTGCAGGTGGTAAAGAAAAATAAAACCCTGAATACCATAATAAGCAAGCTGAAAGATATCGATACCAGTATATTGGATGATTCAACGAAATCTGAATTCAATAAGCTTCATAAAAGTATTGTAAAAGAGGTCAATACCGACAAAAGCTGGAAAGATTTAGAAAAACATATTAAAAATGTACATTTCGATTTCCTGAAAAGACTAAAAGAAAAATACCCTACCATTTCTCCACGAGAACTGGATTTGTCAACCTATTTACTGATGAACATGTCAACCAAAGAAATTGCAGAAATTATGAATATATCGAATGGCGGAGTAGAATTGGCCCGATACCGATTGAGAAAAAAACTTGGTTTAAATAAGAAAGAAAATCTTATTGGGTTTTTGATGAGTATATAAAAAAGGAATGCCTCATCAGAGAAAAGTGATGAGGCGTTTTTATTTGTGTACTATTTGGAAATATATTCCTAAAACAATCCATTCAGTTCAGCATCAATCCGGTTAATGATGTTTCCTAAATCTTCAGGGTTGTCAACAAAATTAATGTTGTCAACATCAATAATCAGTAATTTACCCTTGGCGTAAGTCTGAACCCATGCTTCGTACCTTTCGTTGAGGCGGCTCAGATAATCAATAGAAATTGAGTTTTCGTATTCGCGTCCGCGTTTGTGGATTTGCCCGACTAAATTTGGAATAGAACTTCTTAAATAAATCAGCAAATCAGGCGGTTTTACCAGTGATTCCATTAATTCAAATAAAGAAGTATAATTTTCAAAATCACGGGTGGTCATTAAACCCATTGAATATAAGTTGGGAGCAAAAATATGGGCATCTTCATAAATCGTTCTGTCCTGAATGATTTTTTTTCCGCTTTGACGAATCTGCTGCACCTGACGAAAACGGCTGTTTAAGAAATAAATCTGCAGATTAAATGACCAGCGTTCCATCTGGTGGTAAAAATCATCCAGATACGGATTATCAACAACATCTTCATAATGAGGTTCCCATTTAAAATGTTTGGCCAGCAATTTAGTCAAAGTTGTTTTTCCAGCGCCAATGTTTCCTGCTATTGCTATGTGCATTACGGTATTACGATTTTATAATTGGTAATTTCTTTAGGTGTAAAAATAGATAAAATTTGGTCTTTGTAATAAAATTTATGTAATGATTTTTCTGTGATTCCAATTTCAGAAACGGTTTCAGATCCATCGTTTTGGATGTCTTTAAAATACAGTAAATTAGCTTTGCTGTAAATATATTGTTTCGGACTTAAGATCAGTATTTTATCAAAATCATCTATTTTTCCTAATGATGATGTTTTGCCAAAGATATCGCAGGAAAACCAGTTGTTTTTTTCATCAATCCAGTAAAAGGTATTGAAATCGGTCTGGTAAAATTTAATGTTTTCTGTAAGCGGAGTTGAAACCGTTTTGTAGTCGTTTTTTAAATAATCGAAAAGGCCAATCTGCTGGTTAAGGGAGTTGTAAATCCAGAGCTGATTTTGAGTTGACATGCCAGTGGCCGTGACTACAATAGGAATATTGTTTTGAGAAAAATTAATCTCACTAATTTTATTTAATTGATTGTCAAGCAAAACCACACTGTTGAAATCTTCGTAAAACAATACAATTTTAAGTGGATTCAGAATATCTGCTTTTGTGATTTTTCCTAATGAGAGGTTTTTATATTCAAAAAACTCTTTCCCTTTTATTTTACTAAAAACATTATCTTTTATCTGATATGAAAACCCAAAAGAGTCATAACCTAAAAATTCATCAGCATTAATACTGAAATTTGTAGTGCGTGTGGCAGTTATATTTTGATTTTGCGCAAAAACGACCGGAAAAGAACAGGCAATAAAAACCAGGATTAAAATTATGCGTTCAGTTTTGCTCATTTGAATTGGATTTCTGAACGCCAAATTACAAAAATCTACTGTAGAAAGCTTTTTAAAATGCTTTTTAGTTGATTTTGACATTTAAACTTTTTAAGATTCTAATGGTCTAAGTAATAAACAATTTTGTCTATACCTTGCCCGTATTGATATATTATATTTTCGACATCTTAAAATTAATAATACATTTGGATGTAAGTTTTATCGGATTACTCAATCTTTAAAAGAAAACAATGAAAAAAATATCATATTATTTGCTTTTAGTACTTGCTTTCAGTCAGGTACAGGCACAGAAAGATTTTCAGGGAATGGCTGTTTATGAGTCAAAAACTCAGGCGCCTAAATTTGATGGAATGCGCGCCGGAAATCGCGATATTACACCTGAAATGCAAAAAACGATGGAAGAAAGAATGAAAAAAATGTTAGAAAAAACATTTATTCTGAACTTCAATAAGTCAGCTTCTATTTATAAGGAAGAAGAAAAATTAGAAGCTCCCGGACAACAAGGCGGCGGAATGAGAATGATGTTCAGCTCTATGATGGGCGGTGGAGGCACTTTCTACAAAGATGTAAAAACTAAAACCTATACAGTCGATAAAGAATTTATGGGGAAAGAATTTCTGGTTAAAGATTCGCTGCCAAAACTAAACTGGAAACTAGAACAGGAAACCAAACAAATTGGCGGCTACACCTGTAATAAAGCAACGGCTGTAAAAGAAACCAGTAAAACCGATTTTAGAAACTTAAGGCCTAAAAACAATGATGATAAAAAGGATGAGGCAAAAAAGACATCAGGAGAAACAAAAACCAATTTTGAAGATAATTTTGAAATGCCAGAAGAAATAGTTGTAACGGCATGGTACTCGCCGGAAATTCCAATTAATCAGGGACCCGAAAATTATTGGGGATTACCAGGTTTGATCTTGGAAATTAATGATGGAACCACAACAATTTTATGTTCAAAAATCGTTTTGAATGCCAAAGAAAAGGCTGACATAAAAGCGCCGGCTAAAGGGAAAGAAGTTTCTCAGAAAGAATATGACGAAACGGTGGTAAAAAAGATGAAAGAATTTAGGGAAATGAATCGCGGCCGCGCCGGTGGACCTCCGGTAATGGGAAGATAAAAACTATAAAATCCAAATTTTTTTAAAAACAAATTCCAATCTTTTATAATGAACAAACTACTCTGTTTCATAGTTTTTTTATGTACTTCATTTAGCTTTTCCCAGAGTATCCGTTTTGATGGTTTCATTCAGGATGACCAGAAAAATCCGTTGGAAATGGCCAATATTATTGCGCTTAACAACGGTACAAAAGCAATGGATTCTTACGGAATTACCAATGATAAAGGAAAATTTCAGCTAACGTTAAAACCAAATACTGCTTATACTATTAAGGTCAGTTATTTAGGAATGAAATCTAAAGAAATTGCAGTCTCTACGAAATCTGAAAATATTACCCAGAATATTGTTTTAGATGGCGCCGGAATCGAGTTGGAAGGCGTCGAAATTGTGCGTGAAATGCCGGTTTCTATAAAAGGCGATACCATTGTCTATAATGCCGATTCTTTTAAATCCGGTACCGAAAGAAAACTGGAAGATGTCCTGAAAAAATTACCGGGTGTAGAAGTAAATGCCGACGGAGAAATTGAAGTAGAAGGGAAAAAAGTCAGCAAATTAATGGTGGAAGGCAAAGACTTTTTTGACGGAGACACCAAATTAGGGGTCAAAAATATTCCGGCTGATGCCATCGATAAAGTTCAGGTTTTACGGAATTACAACGAAATTGGTGCGTTAAAAGGTCTGGAAAATGATCAGGATAACGTGGCTATGAACATTAAACTAAAAGAAGGAAAAAAGAACTTCTGGTTTGGTGATGTAACAGCTGGAACAGGGGTTGCAGAGCTTGACAGCAGGTACATTATCAATCCGAAATTGTTTTATTACAGTCCGAAATACAGTATCAATCTGATCACAAATTTTAATAATATCGGAGAGTTGCCCATTACCGCTCAGGATTATTTTAAGTTCACAGGCGGTTTTAGAAACATGATGAGAAAAGGCGGAAGCAATTTTAATGTTTCTTCAAATGATCTCGGAATTTCGCTTTTAAGAAATAACCGGGCCAAAGAAATCGAAACGAAATTTGGAGCGACCAATTTTGCTTATTCTGTCACAAAAAAATGGAATATAAGCGGTTTCGGAATTCTTTCGGCTTCAAAAACCGATTTAGAAACCAAATCTCAGACTACTTTTTTAGATTCAGGCAATCAGGATAAAAGAGAAGAACAAACGCATCAAAAAAACAATCTCGGTCTTTTTAAATTGAGTTCAACTTATAAACCGAACGATAAATTTCAGTTTGATTATGATATTTTGACTAAACTGACAAAACAGGATGAAGATACAGATTTGCTGCGTGAATCGGTTGTAAATAATGTTTCTGATCTTGAAACAATCTTCACAGGTAAAAAACAAAATCCAACTTCAATAAACCAAAATCTGAGTTTGTATTATACCCAAAGCGACAAAAATATTTTTGCTTTCGAAATGCAGCATTTATATCAGGATGAAAATCCTTTTTATAATGCTAATCTGCGAACACAGCCTTTTGATTTATTAGGTTACACTTCAGGTCAGCAAAGAAATGATCTCAATCAGAATCGTTTTGTGAAAACCAATAAACTGGATGCCAAACTGGATTACTATTATATGGTAACGCCAAAAAGCAACATCAATATTACATTAGGAAATACGTATTCGTACCAGAATTTCAATTCTCACATTTTTCAGATTCTGGATAATGGAGACACAAATGATCTAAATGATCCGTCAAATAATAATGATGTCAACTACAATTTTAATGATACCTTTTTAGGATTTCATTACAAGATTTTAGCCGGAAAATTTACCCTTACACCCGGAGTTAGTCTGCATTCGTACAAAATGACAAATACACAATCAGGAACAGATTATTCGCAGAATTTTATAAAGATTCTGCCTGATTTCTTTGCGCTTTATCAAATCAAAAAATCAGAAACGCTGACTTATAATTTCTCTCTTACGAATGATTTTACCGATATCAACCAATTAGCAGAAGGATATGTTTTGTCCAGTTACAGCAGTCTGTTCCGTGGAAACCGTTCCTTGGAAAATGCGACTTCACAAGTGCATTCGCTTCGTTATTTTAAGTATAATATGTTCAATTTCGAGAATATTTTTGCCAATTTGACCTACACGAGAAAAGTAGATGCCATTAAAACCAAAGCCGATTTTGAAGGAATCAACCAGTCATCTGTGCCTTATAATTCTAATTTGGCAGACGAAACACTTTCAGGAATGGGAAGTTACGGACGTTCGTTTTTAAAGAATTACAAAGCTTCGGCAACAGCAAGCCTGAATTGGTCAAAATTCAATAACATTAGAAATGAAGAATTAACGACAACAGAAAGTTTTACTCAAAGTTATACCGTAAAAGCTTCTACAAATTATAAAAATCTGCCGAATATTGAGTTTGGTTATAATATGGTAGTCAATAAATACAGCGGTTCCACTTACTATACAGACAAGCCATTTGCGAGATTAGACTATTATTTCTTAAACAGTTTTTCTTTTGTTTCAGAGTACGAATTCTATCATTATTACAACGAAAACAAATCAGTCGATAACGAATATGATTTTTTAAGTGCCAGTTTAATTTATCAAAAGAAAAACAGTAAATGGGAGTATAAAATCGCTGCGACCAACCTATTAAACACAACTTATCTGAACGACGACAGCTTCTCGCAATTTTCAACAAGGGTTTCTCAATACACAGTCCAGCCTCGCTATATTATTTTTTCTATGAAGTATAATTTGTAGTTTTATTAGAAGCTAATCCTGCTGTCCACTATATCTTTCCTGGCTAAAGGAGCCAGAAAAAGGATGCCGTTTCCATCAGGGCTAAAAACGAATTTACAGGTATTTAGAATTTTATAAATATTCTAACAAAAAACAACCCGACAAAAGTGAAATCATGTCGGGTTGTTTTTTAGTTTTTAATACCAACCATTCCTTTAATTTGATAATTTTCAGGAGTTTTTTTGTTGTTTTCAATACTGCCGTCTGCACTCAAATAAGTTAGTAAAATAGTATATTTTGAATTTTCAATTCGTTGCTCAATTTTTTTGCTTGCGTCATAATTGTTTCTAAAACGAGAAGTAGCATTGATGAAATCATTTATTTTTAATGGGATAGTATCTTGATTGATTATTAAATCCTGACCATAATCTGTAGCTTTTGATTTAATAGAATAATTAGTCTTATTAATAGTTAAACAGTTGTTGCACTCGTACGGACGGTTTTTATATAAAACGATTATAAAATCATAACCGTGTATGTCAACTATTTCATCGGTATCCTCATAGAAATAATAATTAAAAGAATCATTAGCCTCATCTTTTCGGTCGTATTGAGATCGATACTCGAAGCCTAAGCTTTCCATAATTTTAGTTGACCCTGGATCTTTGTCTTTTTTGTAAAGAGCATCTAATTTTTTATGCGCATATGGAAGCATACTTTCAAAACCATAATTTCTATCTAAAAAGTAAACAATACTGCTCAATTCCTGTTCTTGTTCAAAAGTTAATTTTTTGCCGTCGTATTTTTGAAGATAATTTTCAAATCGGTATAATTGACTGTATTTTGAAACAGAATCAGCACTTTGCGGTCCCACAATAGAAAACAGTCCTGCCAGACACATGCTTATAGGTATGAATTTTATTTTTGGATGTTTTGAAATTAGAAAATAAGCCACAACAACTGTCAGCCAAATTGATAATAAGAAAACATAATATCGTTCGTGCGTAAATCCGTAAAGATTGATTCGGTAGAGAATCGCCCAAAATAATAATGCCAATAAAGGAATTAATAAGAAATAAAACCAGCGATTGAAAGTTCGCATCCACAAATTTCCGTTTTCATCTGCAATGGGATGGATTAGCAAAAAGGAAAGAATTCCGGTAATAGCAAATGCCAAAACAAGATAAGAAACCCAGCCGACTGGTAACGAAAATGTAATTAGAATTTTGGCTTCGTAACAAACTAAAATAGCCAAATAAACACTTATTAATGGTAATAAAATATATTGTGTAAAATTTTTAAGTCCTTTTGGATAGTTTAAACGAAGTGGAAATTCTTTACTATTGGTTTCAGGAATGCCGTTTAAAAAGAAGATAGTATTAAATATTCCTGCAATGGTAATAAATAAATACCCGTAGATTTTACTATCAAATTCAACTTTAAATAATTGATCTACAGCTAATATTGCTAGTGCCAACCCGCCATAAAGAACAAAGCTGTACAATCCAGACGTAAGTATTCTTAAAAAAAGCTGTTTGTTAAACTCCCAAAACTCTTCCTGATTATAGGCTTTTGTTAAAAATCCTGAAAACGAAACAAGTAAATGCAAGGCAAGACTGAGTACAAAAAACTGTTGTGCTTCTACTTCAGATATTCTAGTTGAAAAATTAAATACAAACGTTATTAATAAGGGAGCAAAGCCTAAATTGATAAGGTATCGTATAATATTATTTTTTTGTTTAGCTGCAAAAAACAAACTTACAGACAGAGACCAGACCAGACATAACGAGCAGCTCAAAATCGTTTTTTCATAAAACTCTCTCTGAGTGTTGTCGTAATTTAAATCGATAAGAATAATAGCAGAAATGGTTCCGATGACAGCGGTTATGATTTCTAAAGGAAATCTTAGAATAGTTTTTTTCGTCGCAATCAGGACATTATGTAATGAAGGAAGTTTGCTCATTTTTAATCAGTTATTTTGTACTAAGAAAAGTAAATACCACCAAATAACCAAATAAAAACCCCGAACTCTAAAGGAATAGATTTCGGGGATATGTAAGACTAAAAAATATTATCGTATATAGCTATGAATTACAATCCAAATGCAGTTTTCACCTGGTCAACAAAATCAAGTTTTTCCCATGTAAACAACTCCACAGTAACTGTTTTTTCGTTTCCGCCTGGAGCAGAGAAAGTTTTAGTTACAGTTTCCGGTTTACGTCCCATGTGTCCGTAAGCAGCAGTTTCGCTGTAAATTGGGTTTCTTAATTTTAATCTTTGCTCAATAAAGTAAGGACGCATATCGAAGATCGCTTCTACTTTTTTAGCAATTTCGCCATCAGTTAAGTTTACTTTTGCTTTACCGTAAGTGTTAATGAAAATTCCCATTGGTTCAGCAACTCCAATTGCGTAAGAAACCTGAACCAAGATTTCGTCAGCAACACCTGCAGCAACTAAGTTTTTGGCGATATGACGCGTTGCATAAGCAGCACTTCTGTCAACTTTACTTGGATCTTTTCCGGAGAATGCACCACCACCGTGAGCACCTTTTCCACCGTAAGTATCCACGATAATTTTTCTTCCTGTCAGACCGGTATCTCCATGAGGTCCTCCTATAACGAATTTCCCTGTTGGGTTAATATGGTAGTTGATTTTATCATTGAATAAGTGAGCGTGTTCCGGATTTTTAGCGATAATTCTCGGAATCAAAATTTCGATAATATCCTTTTTGATTTTAGCCAACATAGCAGCTTCTTCATCAAAATCATCGTGCTGCGTTGAGATAACAATTGCATCAATACGGGTTGGTTTGTTATCATCACTGTATTCTAAAGTTACCTGAGATTTAGCGTCCGGACGTAAATAATTGATTGCTGCATTTTCACGTCTTAAGATAGCTAATTCCTGCAATAATTTATGAGATAAATCAAGTGCCAATGGCATGAAGTTTTCAGTTTCGTTAGTTGCATAACCAAACATCATTCCCTGGTCACCTGCACCTTGTTCTTCTGGCTTAGCTCGGTCAACACCCTGATTGATATCAGCAGATTGTTCGTGAATAGCAGATAAAATTCCACAGGAATTCGCCTCAAACATATATTCACTTTTAGTATATCCAATTTTACGGATTACTTCACGGGCAATTTGCTGTACATCAAGATAAGTATTCGATTTTACCTCACCGGCCAAAATTACCTGCCCGGTTGTAACTAAAGTTTCGCATGCAACTTTTGAATCAGCATCAAATGCTAAGAAGTTATCAATTAATGCATCCGAAATTTGATCTGCAACTTTGTCCGGATGCCCTTCACTAACAGATTCTGACGTAAATAAATAAGCCATAATAATGTATTAAATTAAAATTAAGCGAGGAAATAATTGCTGAAAATGGCTAAAGGAGAGTTCCTGCTTTAGCATTTTTTACTACTGAAATCGTGTTTCTCAGTATTCATAACGAACCGTTTCATTATGAAGAGGTTGCAATCAGTTCAAATTTTTCCTCTGTATTCGGGTGCAAAAGTACAAAACCATTTTGATTTGCAAATTAAAGTTAAACTTTATTTTATTTTTTGACGAGAAATTTAACATTAGTATATTAAATTGATAGGGTAATTGAAATTAATTCGTTTTTTCTTTGGTAGTTTGAAAAAAACTTCTCAAATTTGCCTTACAAAAGAAAAGTAAAATGAATTTAATTGCTAAAAATATGTGCTGTATCATGTCGGAAACTTCCGCAGAGTTCACTATTGTTTAGAATTAAAACTAAATATAAATGAAACCTCTGCAATCGCGGAGGTTTTTTTTTGATTTAAATTGAATTGAAAAAAAATCATACATAGAGATACATAGCCAGTAAAGATACATAGTGGTAGAGATGCACAGCAGTGCATCTAAAACTACAGAAAGTGAAAAACAAAATAAATAAAATGAGTAATACAGCAGTAAATAAAATGATGATGTGTTGTAAGATGCCAATTTGTATCCCGTCTTGCTGTTGCCAAAAGTGAAAGATAAAATCTTTGTTATAGTTTCTTACTATTAGCCCTTTTGGTAGCCATCCGAAAGGGCTTTTTTTATTTCATTACTTAAAATTAAAAATCATGAAAATCATATATAGAATATTAAGATCAATTAACCGTAAAAATATTTTCGGTAGAGTACAAAATCAAAAATCAAATTTAAGTCTGCAAAAAGGCAAGTTGTATTCTAACGAAGCTAATTCGCTGCTTGCACACATGTATTCTGCAGAAAATGAGAATCTTTTTATTTAAAGATTAGTCTTAAAAAATCGATTGCAATAGAATAATAATAAAAATACGAATAGTAAAAATCAAAAAAAATTAAGAAATCATGAGCACACAAAAATTTTCAACAAATGCATTACACGCAGGACATGACGTAACTAAAAACGGCGGAACCAGAGCAGTACCAATTTATCACTCATCATCGTATGTCTTTAATAATTCTGATCATGCTGCTAATTTATTTGGTTTGGTAGAGGCAGGATTTATTTACACCCGGCTAAATAACCCGACAAATGATGTTTTAGAACAACGACTGGCATCACTTGAAGGTGGAATTGGAGCAGTTGTAACAGCTTCCGGCGCTGCGGCCATCTCTACAACATTGCTGACTTTGCTGAAGTCGGGAGATCATATTGTAGCGTCAAATAGTTTGTATGGAGGTACTTATAATCTTTTAAAAGTCACTTTGCCGCGTTTAGGAATTACAACCACTTTTGTAGATCCTTCAAATGCAGAAAACTTTACAAAAGCAGCAAAAGAAAATACAAGAGCCTTTTTTGTGGAATCTCTAGGGAATCCAAAATTAGATGTTTTGGATTTAAAAGCAATCTCGGCAGAAGCTAAAAACTTCAAAGTACCGTTCATTGTAGATAATACAGTTGCCACTCCTTATTTGTTAAACCCAATTGAGCATGGAGCTAATATCGTAATTCATTCTCTCACCAAATATCTTTCAGGTAATGGTACTTCATTAGGAGGTGTTATTATCGACGCCGGAAATTTTGACTGGTCTAACGGAAAATTTCCTGAATTTACAGAACCTTCAGCAGGATATCATGGCTTGGTTTACCACGAAGCTTTCGGAAATGCAGCCTTTCTCGCTAAAGCAAGAATTGAAGGATTGCGTGATTTTGGTTCAGCTTTGAGTCCGTTTAATGCTTTTCAGATTATTCAGGGACTCGAAACTTTGCCAATCCGTATCAAAAAGCACAGCGAGAATGCTTTGGCTTTAGCAGAATGGTTAGAGGAACAAGATCAGGTGGTCTGGGTAAACTATCCGGGACTAAAATCGAGTAAATATTATGACTTAGCTCAGGAATATTTGCCAGAAGGTCAAAGTGGAATTATAACTTTTGGTCTGCAGGGTGGTTACGAAGCAGCGAAACAAGTGGTTGATGAAACAAAGTTGTTCTCGCTTCTGGCAAATATTGGTGATACCAAATCGCTTATTATTCATCCGGCCAGTACTACTCATCAGCAATTAACAGATCAAGAGCAGCTTGAAACAGGAGTTTCAAAAGATTTAATTCGCCTTTCAGTAGGTATTGAAGATATAGAAGACTTAATTGGGGATTTGAAAGCCGTTTTTGAAAGTGTTGCCAAATCGCACAATACAGTCTTTAATAAAAATTAAAGTTTTTTTGTTTTTTGTTTGAAAAATTGCCTCTGGTATTCATTTACCAAAGGTGATTTTTTTTTGAATTTACTTTTTAAGCATAATTTAAAAAGACATTCATTTAAAAAATGTTCTTTGAATGACTGATTTATGGAGAAGAGACGATCAGTCATCAATAATTTGTAAGTTTTAACGTGGATTTCAAACGATGTAATTTTTGTAAGATGTTTTTAACGTTAAAAAATTGTTTTTCTATGGAATTTGTGCGTAAATATTTGGTAAATAAAAAAAACTTTCGCATATTTGTTAAACCCAAAAACTACTAAAAATATGTTTAATTCCTATAAAATGTTTTGCGCCATTTCGAAAGAAACCGTTGGGGTGTCTATTGCTTAAATTGTAAGAACAATATCATTATAGCAAAAGCCTCCCAAAATATTTTGAGAGGCTTTTTTAATTACACGACAAAATGCTAGAATTTTTTAAAATAACAAATAAATCACAGATGAATAAGTCCCAACAGATGAACAAGATGTTCAATGTCGCAGCTATTTGCGTATGCGTCTGTTGATTCCAAAAGTATAGTAAGTTAAACAACTTAACCCTTTTGGCATCTGAATCCAAAAGGGTTTTTTGTTTTAAAGGACTTAATAAAAAGAGAAAATAATTCGATATAAATAAACAAACAAACTAAACACTAATATCATGAGCACTTTGAACTACTTAACAAAAACGTTTTCTACATTAAGAAACATAAGGACAAAAAGAAACAGCACTCCGCCAAAAAATGAATTGATTCATCCAAGATTCGGAATTACTGAAACTGATCCTAAAGCACAGAAGAAAAATCCTGACTCTTTATTGTTTTTAATGTATTCAAAAGAAAATGAGACGCTTTTTATCTAAACTAAAAAGTTTTTCAAATAGGTAAGTACCTGCTTAATTTTACTGGGCATTTTGTTCGGTAATTTTTTGCGTACAATAGTTTTTGTTTGTGAATTATTAAGGAAGAAAAAGAATATGCTCAGATAAATTTGTTTGTTAAAAAAATTAGTAGTTAATTTGCACCGTTAAGTTCAGAAACGTATTGAAATGTTATAAAGAAAGGACGAGGGATTAGACCCGATGAATCCTTAGCAACCCTTCGGTAAAGCGAAGAAGGTGCTGCATTCTACCACGCCCAACGTGGAAAGATAACAAAAAAAAGTTTTACAGTCGTTCCAGACTTTCTTTCTAATATTTCCATATACAAATCAAAAAATAAAAGATTTGAAATTGGAAAATATACCAAGCCCTATCATATTACAGAATTTCACTACCGAAAGTGGTGCCACATATAATTCATTGCCTTTAAGTTTTGCGCTTTTTGGTTTGCCATTGCACAGTGCTCCTGTTGTTCTGGTAAATCATGCTTTAACCGGAAATGCGCAGGTAACCGGTGAAAACGGCTGGTGGAGTGATTTGATTGGAGAAGGAAAAACAATCGACACAAATAAATATTCAGTTTTGGCTTTTAATGTTCCGGGTAACGGAAACGATTCTTTTAGTATTGAAAATTATCAGGATTTTACGGCGAGAGATGTTGCCCGAATTTTTTTGAAAGGAATCGAAGCTTTAAAAATTGAACAGCTTTATGCCATTATCGGAGGTTCGGTAGGCGGAGGAATTGCCTGGGAAATGCTGGCATTGGCTCCAGACATCACTAAACATTTAATTCCGATTGCAACCGACTGGAAATCGACCGACTGGATGATTGCGAATTGTTTTTTACAGGAACAAATCCTCAACAATTCGTCAAAACCAATTGAAGATGCCCGAATTCATGCTATGCTGTGCTATCGTTCTCCGGAATCATTCAAAGAAAAATTTCAGCGAACGATCAATCAGGATCTTTTGATTTTTAACATAGAAAGCTGGCTGGCACATCATGGGAAGAAACTGCAGCAGCGCTATCAGCTGTCATCTTATAAATTAATGAATCAATTACTTAAAACTATAGATATTACAAGAAACAGTGAAGATTTCGAAACGTTGCTTTCTAAAACAGCAGCAGCGATTCACATCATTGCAATCGATTCGGATTTGTTTTTTACACCAAAAGAAAATCTGGAAACCTATAATGAATTAAAAAAGTTCAGGGACAATGTTTCTTACAGCGAAATAAATTCGGTACACGGACATGATGCTTTTTTAATCGAGTACAAACAATTAGATAATTTACTGGCTGCTATTTTCTAGCAGAAATAATAAAAAATACAATGAAAATATTAAAATTTGGAGGTAAATCATTATCAAACGGAGAAGGACTGAATAAAGTGGTCTCTATCATTGCTGAGAAAGTTAGCCAGGGTGAAAAAATTGCTGTAGTAGTTTCTGCAAGAGGAAATGCTACAGATGAATTAGAATATATTTTAAAAATTGCTGCTAAAAACGGCGATTACAAACGATTATTGGAAAATTTCAAAACCTACCAGATTTCGGATTATCCTCAGGTTGATTTGTCTGAAGAGTTTGCTATTCTGGATAAACTTTTCGAAGGCGTAAGCCTGATCGGGGATTACAGCAATAAAATCAAAGATCAGATTCTATCTAAAGGTGAATTGCTTTCGGCGAAATTATTAACGGCAATTTTGATCGAAAAAGGAATTCCTGCAAATTTTACTGATACAAGAGATTTGCTGAAAACAGATTCTAAATTTGGTGATGCGCAGCCTTTGGAACAGCTTTCCAAAAAAAATGTTGTCAATTATTTTAAAGAGCATAATGGTTCAACGGTTAATATCATAACTGGTTTTATCGGTTCTAACAATAACAATGACACTACAACTTTAGGAAGAAACGGCAGTAATTATACTGCTTCGTTAATTGCAAATTATTTAAATGCGGAAGAATTACAGAACTTTACACATGTTGACGGAATTTATACTGCAAATCCTGATTTGGTAGAAGATGCTAAAAAAATCGAATTTTTATCATTCAATGAGGCCAATGAATTAGCCAATTTTGGAGCTACAATCCTGCATGCCAAAACGATTATTCCTTTACTGGAAAAAAATATTCCGCTTCGAATTCTAAATACATTCAATCATGAAAATCGCGGAACGTTAATCACTTCTGATTCGGCTAAAGAAGGAATAAAAACGCTTTCTGTTCTTGAAAATGTTTCTCTTTTGAATCTTGAAGGACGCGGGTTACTTGGAAAAGCCGGAGTTGATGCCCGAATTTTCAAGGTAATGGGCGATAACAATATTAGTGTAAGTATTATTTCACAGGGTTCTTCAGAAAGAGGAATTGGATTGGTTGTGGCAACAGATAAAGCGACAACAGCAATGGTAGAACTGGAGAAAGAATTCGAAAACGACTTTTATTCTAAAGATGTAAACCAGATTACAGTAACAGATAATGTTTCGGTTATTTCCATCATTGGCCAAGATTTGAGTACGTTTCATAAACCATATACAGCATTAATCAAAAATAAAATAGTTCCGATATTGTTCAACAACACGGTTACGGGTAAAAACGTGAGTTTAGTGGTTAAAAAATCAGAACTGAATAAAGCGTTAAACGTAATTCACGGGGAGATTTTCGGAGTTTCCAAGAAAATCAATATCGCTGTATTTGGGCACGGATTAGTGGGCGGAACTTTGATCAACCAAATTTTGGAATCGGCTTCGGCTATTGAAAAACGTAAAGATATTAAACTGAATGTTTTTGCGATTGCAAATTCTAAAAAACTGATTTTAAATAAAAACGGTGTCACTGCTGACTGGAAAAATGAAATTCAGAGCAAAGGACTTGATTATACGATTCAGGATATTATTGATTACGCAGACAAATACCATTTAGAGAATTTAATCGCAATTGATAATACGGCAAGTGCTGCTTTCGTTGAGAATTATATTAAACTTGCAGAAAGCAGTTTCGATTTGATTTCTTCGAATAAAGTGGCCAATACACTGAGTTATGGTTTTTATAAAGAGTTAAGAAAAGTTCTGGCCGAAAATCAAAAGAATTACTTGTATGAAACCAATGTTGGTGCAGGTTTGCCCTTAATTGATACGATAAAATTACTGCATCTTTCAGGCGAGAATATCACTAAAATAAAAGGGGTTTTCTCTGGAACGTTGAGTTATTTATTCAATAATTTCTCTGCGAAAGATGTTCCGTTTAGCGAAATTTTACAAGAGGCAATTGATAACGGATATACAGAACCGGACCCACGCGAAGATCTATGCGGAAATGATGTGGGAAGAAAATTATTGATTTTGGCAAGAGAATTAGATTTGCAAAATGAATTTGAAGAAATCTCCATTCAGAATTTAATTCCGGAACATTTACGCGAAGGAAATGTTGCTGATTTCTTAACCAAATTAAAAGAATTCGACCCAATTTACGACAAAATAAAAGCCGATCAAAAGCCAAATCACGTTTTACGATACATCGGTGAATTGTCAGGTGATTTGCAGAATGACAAAGGAAATCTTGAAGTAAAATTAGTTTCAGTACCATCAGACACAGCCCTTGGCGGATTAAAAGGTTCAGATTCTTTCTTCGAAATATACACAGAATCTTATGGTGACAGGCCAATTGTAATTCAGGGAGCCGGAGCAGGTTCAGCGGTTACGGCAAGAGGAGTTTTTGGAGATATTTTGAGGTTGTCTGATAAAGGGTAGTTTAGTTTGTCATTGCGAGGAACGAAGCAATCACATTTGCAAAATCAAGCTTTGTGTAATTGTTAGAGGGATTGCTTCGTTCCTCGCAATAACAAGAATAAAAAAAATAAAAAACAACAACACAATGAAAATAACATTAGACAGAGTAAACGAAAACTTCCACTTTCAATTAAAAAATGAACGTGGACATATAGTAAATGTTGATGCCAGACCAGATTTTGGTGGAAACGATATGGGACCAAGCCCAATGGAGCTTGTTTTGATGGGAGTAGCAGGCTGTAGCGGAATCGATATGATTTCGATTCTAAAAAAACAGCGTCAGGAAATCACTTCTTTCAAAGCTGAGGTGGAGGGAGAAAGAGTTCAGGTGGGAGAAGCAAAACCATTCAAAAATATTTACGTGGTTTTTTCTTTAGAAGGAAATATCAAAGAAGACAAAGCTGCAAAAGCTGCACAATTGTCTTTTGATAAATATTGCTCGGTTTCTAAAACTGTAGAGCCTACAGCAACCATTCATTACAAAGTGATTTTGAACGGGGTAGAATTAAATAAATTAGAAAATTAATCAATTAGAAAATCAGATAATTTTTAATTGGCTATTAATAATTAAAGGTGTTTTGCGAAACTCTGTGTTCACTTTTGTGAATCTCTGCGAAATATCTTTTTTTAAACAAAAACAAAATGAACGAACAAGAATTAGGGTTTGAAACCCAGGCAATACGAAATCATTTAGAAAAAACACAATTTCAGGAACATTCAACTCCTTTGTACTTATCATCAAGTTTTGTATTTGAAGATGCCGAGGATATGAGAGCTTCTTTTACAGAAGAAAAAGTACGTAATATTTATTCCCGTTTTAGCAATCCAAATACAACCGAGTTTGTCGATAAAGTTTGTGCAATGGAAGGAGCTGAGGCCGGATATGCTTTTGCAACCGGAATGGCAGCTATTTATTCTAGTTTTGCAGCATTGTTGCACTCAGGTGATCACATTGTTTCTGCCGGAAGTGTTTTCGGGTCAACACATGCGTTGTTTATGACTTATTTCCCAAAATGGAATATTGAAACAACCTATTTCGATATCAATAAGCCTGAAACTATTGAAAGCGTAATTAAATCGAATACCAAAATTTTATATGTTGAAACCCCTACAAATCCGGGTGTTGATGTGATTGATTTGGAGTTGTTAGGACAAATTGCCAAAAAACACAATCTGATTTTTATTGTAGATAATTGCTTTGCTACGCCATATATTCAGCAGCCTATAAAATACGGGGCGCATATCGTAGTGCATTCGGCTACTAAATTGATGGATGGACAAGGACGAGTTTTAGGAGGAATTGCAGTAGGTAATGCCGATTTGATTCGACAAATTTATTTGTTCTCCAGAAATACCGGACCGGCAATGTCGCCTTTTAATGCCTGGGTATTGTCAAAAAGTTTAGAGACTTTGGCAGTTCGTGTGGACAGACATTGCGAAAATGCTTTGAAGGTGGCTGAGTTTTTAGAAAGTCACCCAAATGTAAACAGTGTGAAATATCCTTTCTTAAAATCGCATCCAAAGTATGAAATAGCTAAAAAGCAAATGCTTTTAGGAGGTAACATTATTGCGTTTGAAATTAAAGGCGGAATCGAAGCAGGACGTAAATTTTTGGATAAAATTAAATTATGCTCACTTTCAGCTAATATTGGCGACGTAAAAACAATTGTAACACATCCTGCGTCAACAACACACAGTAAATTAACCGTAGAAGAAAAATTAGCAGTTGGAATAACAGAAGGTCTGGTACGTGTTTCTGTAGGACTGGAAACGGTAAAAGATGTAATTGCCGACTTAGAGCAGGCGCTTTCTTAATTAGAGATTTCTAAATTATCTATAATGGCGATTTCTGACAGTAATTACTTTTACTGTTAAAAATCGTCATTCTTTTTACTGGTGTTTCAGTAAAAATCTATTTTTGTTAAAATCCTAATTAAACTAAGTCAATAATGAGCAATACAGTTTACATTCTTAATGAAAAATTGCTTTCTTCAGAAAGAAAACGATTCATTGGTATTATTGTTGACTTTTTCTTTGTTTATGTCACAGTGTTTCTTTCTGGTTTAATAATGGTAATAATTGGAAATGTTTTTAATTTGGATATATTTTCAGTTTGGGAAGAATTTGTCATAGGTTATACTTTTTTGGCATTCTTTACATTTTTAATCATTAATTATTTCATTATGGAGTTTTTTTGGGAAGAACTGCAGGCAAATTCGTAACAGGTACAATTGTAGTTAATCAAAACGGTAAAAAGCCAAATTTAATTGCTATTATTATACGAACTTTATCTCGTTTAATCCCTTTTGATGCATTTTCTTTTTTAGGGAAATCTGGAAAAATCTGGCATGATTCTATTTCGAAAAACTACGTAGTAGATAAACAAAACTTGATAAAGGATATGGAGATTTTTTATTCTCCCGAATTAATTGGAGTAAATAATGAAACTTAACAACCAACAATATCTAAACATATTTTTCATATAAAAAGCTTATTTTTGCTGCGGAATAAAAAAGGAGCTGTATGTTGATTAGTTTGATAGCTTCAGAACTAAATTTACAACCTAAACCATAAAAATGCTTTCAAAGAAAACAAAATACGGAATTAAAGCTTTGACTTACTTGGCCAGACGTGAAAACAATGAGCCTGTTCAAATTGCTGAGATAGCCAAAAATGAACATATTTCGATTAAATTTCTGGAAAGTATTTTATTACTACTGAGAAACTCTGGTTTTCTGGGTGCCAAAAAAGGAAAAGGAGGCGGATATTATCTGATAAAAGAACCAAAAGATATCAGTATGGCCAAAGTCTATCGGATACTCGAAGGACCTATTGCATTGTTACCTTGTGCCTCGCATAATTTCTATGAAAAATGCGATGATTGTGATGATGAAGCTACCTGTGCGGCAAGACGTTTAATGACAGAGGTTAGGGATAATACACTTAAAATACTGGAAAGTAATTCTTTGGCTGACATTGCTTTTTAATTAAATTCTTTTGAATAAAAAATGACCATTTCTGATTTTGAAATGGTCATTTTTTTAGGGTTATATTTTTATCTAAAAAATTAATTTATACCCTGCCAGAAAAAGCATAACAGCAATAGCATTTCGAAGAAACTGGTCCGGAACTTTTCCGCTCAGCATACTCCCTATAAAAATTCCCGGAAGTGACCCTAATAATAATTGCCCTAATAATATAAAATCCAGATTTCCCATTGAAGCATGTCCAACACCGGCAACCAATGTTAACGGAACAGCATGGGCAATTTCAGTTCCCACTAAACGGGGTGTTGGCAACAAAGGATAGAGAAAGAATAACGTAACGGTTCCCAATGCACCGGCACCAATAGAAGTCAAAGTTACGGTTGCACCTAATAAAACACCAATAGCTATAGTTAGCATATTTTGAGTGGTGCTTTCGCTGTGAAATTTATCCCCGGCGTGTTTCTGTGAAAATCTTAATATGTTTTGTTTAAATATGATTGCTACAGAAGTAAAAAGTAATGCCCATCCTAAACTTTTCTTAATAACCTGATTTACAGTGTCTATGTCGGTTTTGATATTGTTTAGAATCCATAAAGTCAGTAAAGCTGCTGGAACACTTCCTAAGGTGAGCCATCCTGTAATTGACCAGTTTATATTGCTTTTTTTATGATGAACAAATACGCCTCCCATTTTGGTAAAAGCAGCATATAACAGGTCTGTACCAACTGCCTTTGCGGGAGGAATGCCAAAATATAATAAAATGGGAGTCATTAAAGAACCGCCTCCGACACCTGTCAGACCAACTACAAAACCAACTGCTAAACCAGCAATAACAAGACCTATCTGAAAATCCATTACCTAAAATTTTGCCAAAAATAGCAACTTATTTACAATAATCCTATCGACTTGATAGACTATGTTGAAATAATTTATAAGGCCAGCTTTTAAGTATTTGTTTATTAGTGTTTTAACGTTGTTGATATTTTTCCGGCAGCTAAATCTGTATTAATTTGTAAGTTTTATTTTAAAGGTTTGGGATTCAGTAGTTTTTTGATATAAAAAATCGGAATATTGTTTTGTAATTTATAAATAAATATTACTTTTGCACAGTAATCTACTAAGCCGATAGGGTAATAGATTAAAAGAGAATATTTCAGAAAATATGGCAAAAGAAATAGAAGTAAATTCGGCTGAAGTGTCTTTGAAAGAAAGATTGTGGGTTATAATTCCTGTGGTGTTATTGTCAGGTTTATTAGCGACACTTGTTTATAACCATTATTCAGAGTTTTCCTGGAGTGGATTTGTAGGAGGTTTTAATGGTGAGTTTTTAGTTTTTTTTGCTATTGGTGTTTTTGCGCAATTAGTAGATGGTACTTTAGGAATGGGTTATGGAGCAACTTCAACTTCGTTTTTGCTGGCTTATGGTGTTCCGCCTGTAGTGAGTAGTACGGGTGTTCACGTAGCAGAGATGTTTACTACCGGTGCTTCTGCAATATCACATCATAAATTTGGAAATATCAATAAAAAACTGGTTAAGACCTTAGTGATTCCGGGTGTTTTAGGATCGATAACCGGAGCTTATTTACTTTCTGATGTGATTGATGGAGATGTTATTAAACCTTTTATCGCTGTTTATATGATTGTTTTGGCTTTAATTATCATCAAAAAAGCCTTAAGAAAAAGCATTGTTAAAAAGAAAACAAAAAAATTAGGAGTTCTTGCCGCTTTTGGAGGTTTTATGGATTCTGTTGGAGGAGGAGGCTGGGGGCCAATTGTAACGTCAACATTATTAGGAAGAGGAAGAAATCCGAGATATACGATTGGTTCTGTAAATGCAGCTGAGTTTGCGATTTCATTTGCAAGTGGAATCACTTTCATGCTTTTTGGAGGAATCCACGGCTGGCAGGTAATCATAGGGCTGATTTTAGGAGGTGTTCTTTCAGCGCCATTAGCAGCTTATCTGGTAAATAAAATCAAAAGAAAGCCAATGATGGTTGCAGTTGGGCTTCTGATTATAGTATTGAGTTTAAAAACATTATCTAAATTATTGTAAAAGATAATTTTAGGAGGAAGAAATTATGAGTGCGAGTATTGTACAAGAATTATTAGAAAAAACTGCAGCTTTTTCGCTTGAAGAAACGCTGGTTTTTTTAGCAGGCGAGTTTCCGGGAAAAGTAATTTTTTCTACTTCTTTTGGTCAGGAAGATCAGGTAATTACTGATTTTATTGCAAAAAGTAATACAGATATTACGATTTTTACTTTAGATACCGGAAGATTATTTCAGGAAACTTACGATGTTTTTCATAAAACATTAAAAAAATACAAAAGGCCGATTGAAGTGTTTTTTCCAGAGGCTGCATCTGTAGAAAATCTTTTGAAAACAAAAGGTCCAAACAGCTTTTACGATTCGGTTGAAAACAGAAAAGAATGCTGTTTTATACGAAAAGTAGTTCCCTTGCGAAAAGCTTTGACTGGAAACGCAGTCTGGATTACGGGTTTAAGAGCAGAACAATCTGAGAACAGACAAGATTTAAGTTTGTTCGAATATGATGGAGGTTTTGATATCATCAAATTCAATCCATTATTAAAATGGACGTTGCAGGAAGTTGAGGATTATTTGAAGGAAAACAATGTACCTCAAAATGCATTGCACAAGAAAGGCTTTGTGAGTATCGGGTGTGCACCTTGTACAAGAGCCATTTTTCCTGGAGAAGACATCAGGGCAGGCAGATGGTATTGGGAGTCAAGCCATAAAGAATGTGGTTTGCATAGCGCGAAAAAAGAGTAGCAGAAAAACAAGCAAGAGAATAGAATAAAGAGAATAGAATAAAAGTTGAAAGTATTAGGTTAAAAAACTTGAAACCTAAAACGACAATAAAATATCAAATAAATATCAAAAATGAGTTCAGTATTAAAAACAAATGCTTTAGAAAGTGAAGCGATATACATTTTTAGAGAAGTTGTTTCTCAGTTTGACAAACCGGTTTTACTTTTCTCAGGTGGAAAAGATTCAATTACATTAGTGCGTTTGGCGCAAAAAGCATTTTTCCCTGCTAAGATTCCGTTTCCTTTATTACACGTTGATACGGGACACAATTTCCCTGAAACTATTGCTTTCAGAGATAAATTGGTTGAGGAGTTAGGTTTAGAGTTGATCGTTCGTAATGTTCAGGATGCCATTGATGAAGGAAAAGTAGTTGAAGAAACCGGAAAATATTCAAGCCGCAACAGCCTGCAGACGACAACACTTTTAGATGCAATTGAAGAATTCAAATTTGATGCTTGTATTGGTGGTGCGCGTCGTGACGAAGAAAAAGCGAGAGCTAAAGAACGTATTTTCTCAGTTCGTGATGATTTCGGACAATGGGACGAGAAAAATCAAAGACCTGAATTGTTTGATATTTTGAATGGTAAAATCGAAAATGGACAAAATGTTCGTGTTTTCCCAATTTCAAACTGGACAGAATTGGACGTTTGGAGTTATATCGAAAAAGAAAATATCGAAATTCCGTCCATCTATTTTTCACATAAAAGAAAAGTTTTTTTGAGAGACGGTTTAATCTGGTCGCATTCTCCTTTTGTGTATCAGGAAGAAGACGAGCAAATCGAAGAGCGAATTGTTCGTTTCAGAACCGTTGGGGATATGAGCTGTACAGCTGCTGTTGAATCTTATGCAGCAACAATAGCAGAAGTAGTGGGTGAAATCAGAGAATCCACTATTTCTGAAAGAGGAGCCAGAATTGATGACAAACGTTCTGAAGCTGCAATGGAGAAAAGAAAACAACAAGGATATTTTTAATTGGATAATTAATAATTGACAATTTATAATTAAAAAACAGAATCAAAAAAACATAAAGATTTAGATTTTAAATATAGTTTCTCAAAACTTGAAACCTGAAACAAAATTTAAACCTGAAACAAAATATTACACAATGGACGTTTTAAAAATAGCAACAGCAGGAAGTGTAGATGACGGGAAAAGTACTTTGATCGGAAGGTTATTGTACGATACAAAATCATTGACAACGGATAAAATAGAAGCAATCGAAAAAAGCAGTAAACAAAAAGGATACGATTACCTTGATTTTTCGTTAGCAACAGACGGTTTGGTGGCAGAAAGAGAGCAGGGAATCACAATTGACGTTGCCCATATTTATTTTTCAACTGCAAAAAAAAGTTACATCATTGCCGATACTCCGGGTCACGTAGAATATACAAGAAACATGGTTACAGGAGCTTCAACTTCTCAGCTTTCGATTATTTTGATTGATGCCAGAAAAGGAGTTATCGAGCAAACTTACCGTCACTTTTTCATCAATAATTTATTGAGGGTAAAAGAGGTAATCGTTGCCATAAACAAAATGGATTTAGTGGATTATTCAGAAGAAGTTTTCAATAAAATCAAAGCCGATTTTGAGGCATTAAACGCAAAAAGTACTTTCAAAGAGCAAAACGTAAGCTATATTCCGTTAAGTGCTTTGACAGGAGATAATGTTGTAGATAAATTAGATGGAATGCCCTGGTACAAAGGACAGACTATTTTAGAACATTTGGAAGGTTTACATTCTTCGGATGTTTTTGAAAGCGGAAAAGCGCGTTTCCCGGTTCAGACTGTAATTCGTCCAAAGACGGAAGAATACCATGATTTTAGAGGTTACGCCGGAAAATTATACGGAAATTCAATTAAAGTAGGGGATGCTGTAACGGTTCTTCCTTCTTTAACAGAATCAAAAGTGACTAATATTCACTTTTTCGATAAACAATTTGATGAGGCAGTTGCTGGTTCTTCAATTACAATCGAATTAGAAAATGATATCAATGTAACAAGAGGCGATATGATCGTAAAATCGTCAGAGCTTCCAAAAATTGAAAAAGATATTGAAACGACTATCTGCTGGATGGACAGCAAAAAATTGGTTCCGGGAACTAAATATTTTGTTCAGCACAATACAAACAGGGTTTTAGCGAAAATAGAAAGCGTTAAAAATACTATTGCGACTGATTATTCAGGCACTACACCTGCTTCACAATTAGCAATTAACGAAATAGGAGAAGTAAATATCAAATTAAGCAAAGCATTGTATTTTGATTCTTATAACGAGAATAAATCAAACGGAGCTTTTATTTTAATTGATTCCGTAACCAATACAACAGCAGGAGTAGGATTTATAAAATAGTTGATAGTTGATGGTTTTTGGTTGATAGTTATCTGCCAACAACCATAAACAACCAACCATAAACTATAAACTAAAAAGAATGGAAAGTTTTAGAACAGAAATAGAAAACCCGATAGTTCAGAAAGAGATTATCGATTTAGAAAAAAAGATTCACTTATTCCGTGGAGGAAAAATTGATGATGAGCGTTTTCGCAGTCTTCGTTTAGCGCGAGGAATCTACGGACAGCGTCAGGAAGGTGTACAAATGATTCGTATCAAATTGCCTTACGGTAAAGTGACCAGCGAGCAATTAGTACGTATCACAAAAGTTTCTGATGAATATTCTACAGGACGTCTGCATATTACTACACGTCAGGATATTCAGATTCATTATGTGAGTTTAGACAGAACTCCTGAACTGTGGGCAAACCTTGCCAAAGACGATATTACATTAAGAGAAGCTTGTGGTAACACAGTTAGAAATATTACAGGAAGTGAACTGGCTGGGGTTGACGTAAACGAGCCTTTTGACGTTACGCCTTATGCACACGCAATGTTCCAATATTTATTAAGAAACCCAATCTGTCAGGAAATGGGGCGTAAATTCAAAATTTCGTTCTCTTCTTCAGATGAAGATACAGCGTTGAGTTATCTACACGATTTAGGATTTATTCCGAAAATTAAAGACGGACAAAAAGGATTTAAAGTTGTTTTTGGAGGAGGTTTAGGATCTCAGCCGGCACACGCCGAATTGCTTTCAGAGTTTATTCCGGTTAACCAAATCATTCCAACAGCAGAAGGAATCATCCGTATTTTCGACAGATATGGTGAGCGTGCTAAAAGAATGAAAGCTCGTATGAAATTCTTAATCAAAGAAATCGGAAAAGATGTTTTCCTTGATTTGGTTGAAAAAGAGAAAAAAGCAATCGCTTTTGAAACATACGAAATAGATACAACTGCCTTTGAAGGACCAATTACGGAACCTTTATTGGAAGTTCCGCAGGTAACTATTGATGATACAGCTGCTTATGAAGCATGGAAAGCATCAAATGTAATTGCTCAGAAACAAGCGGGTTATTTCGCTATCGGAATCAAAGTTTTATTGGGTGATTTTTATACGGATAAAGCAAGATTATTAGCCGATTTGATTAAAAATTACGGAGCCAATGAATTGCGTTTTTCATTAAGACAAAATATTGTTATCCGTAATATCAAAGAAGAAAATTTACCTTTCTTCTATCAGGAATTAGCCAAACTAGACATGGTGGCTTTAGGGTACAATACTATTGGTGATATCACTGCCTGCCCGGGTACGGATACTTGTAATTTGGGGATTGCGAGCAGTACGGGAATTGCAGAAGAATTAGAAAAAGTAATCAAAGCGGAATATCCACAATACAGCAATAACAGCGAAATTGAAATCAAAATTTCCGGCTGTATGAATGCCTGCGGACAGCATAATATGTCTGCAATAGGATTTCAGGGAATGTCTATCAACTCAGGAAAACTGGTAGCTCCGGCTTTACAGGTTTTATTAGGAGGAGGACGTTTAGGAAACGGTGAAGGTCGTTTTGCTGATAAAGTAATCAAAATTCCAAGCCGTAGAGGTCCGGATGCATTGCGTACCATCTTAAATGATTTTGATGCTAACGGAAACGGAGAAAAATTCTTAAGTTATTATGATTCAAAAGGAGAAAAATATTTCTACGAAATCTTAAAACCTTTCGCAGACGTAACCAATTTAACCGAAGCTGACTTTATTGACTGGGGTAATGCAGACAACTATGTAAAAGCAGTTGGGGTTGGAGAATGTGCCGGAGTAGTGATTGATTTAGTGGCAACTTTATTATTAGAGGCCAAAGACAAGTTGACTTTTGCACAGGAATCTTTTGATGAAGGAAAATGGGCTGATGCAATTTATCACGCGTATTCAGCATTTGTAAACGGAGCAAAAGCGTTGTTGCTTTCAGAAAACCAAAAAACTAACAATCACGCCGGAATCGTAGATTTATTTGATACTGTTTTTGTTGAAAGCACTAAAATTGTATTGCCTGCAACATTCAAAGAACTGGTTTATCAAATCAATAAAAATGAACCAACGGAAGCATTCGCAAAGCAATATATCGAAGAAGGAATTGCATTTTTTGCAATTATTGAAAAATACAGGGCACAGGAATTAGCAAATGCATAATACTAAAAAACCAAAAGTAACTTTAGTCGGCGCAGGTCCCGGCGATCCGGATTTGCTTACGCTGAAAGCCGTAAAAGCACTTGCTGAAGCGAATGTGGTTTTGTACGATGCATTGGCAAATGATGAAATTTTAGGTCATGCTCCTAAAAATGCCATCAGGATTTTTGTTGGAAAAAAAATAGGAAATCATGCTTACACGCAGGATCAGATCAATCAATTGATTGTGGATAATGCGCTCACGTATGGAAATGTAGTTCGGCTTAAAGGCGGTGATCCGTTTATTTTTGGAAGAGGAAGTGAGGAAATTGAATTTGCAGAAAGTTTCGGAATTCAGACAATTGTTATTCCGGGTATTTCTTCTGTAGTAGCTGTTCCGGCAAGTCAGGGGATATCTGTTACTAAAAGAAGAGTTTCTGAAAGCTTTTGGGCAATTACAGGAACAACATCCAACAGGGAATTATCGGCAGATGTAGCTTTAGCAGCGCAATCTTCGGCAACTGTTGTGATTTTGATGGGAATGCACAAATTACCTCAAATTGTTGAACTTTTTCAGAAAGAAAGCAAAGGAGATCTGCCGGTTGCAATTATTCAGAATGGGACAACTCCTAACGAAAAGACAGGAATAGGAACAATAGATACAATTGAAGAAGTGGTTGCTGAAAACAAACTAACATCGCCTGCTTTAATTGTAATTGGCGAGGTAGTTAAAGAAAGCAATAAATTAAAATGTTTATACGAGGAATTTTTGGTTTCGTAGAGACGGGTTTTAAACCCATCTGTACAGGCGCAAGAAAGAAATAGTTGGTATAAAAGTTCCTTAGGAACGGCAAATATTATAGCGTCGGGTTTTGCCTGATAATAAATAAAAATTGTAACGTCAGATTTTAGTAATTTCGACGAAACAAAAAATAAAAATGGAACAAAACGAATTATATCCGATTTTTTTAAAGCTTCACAACCTGAATGTACTGATTGTGGGCGGAGGAAATGTAGGTCTGGAAAAGCTTTCTTTTTTACTGAAATCGAGTCCGAATGCCAACGTTGAGGTGGTAGCAAAAGATTTTCATCTTGAAATAAAACTTCTGGCAGAAAATCATCCTTCAATAAAATTGACGGAAGCGAAGTTCAAAAAGAAAATGCTCAAAAAGCGTCACATGGTAATTGCGTGTACAGATGATTTAGAAGTAAATAAAAGAGTGTATGATCTGGCCAGAAAGCGTTATCTGATTTGCAATATTGCCGATACGCCTGATTTGTGCGATTATTATCTGGGCGGAATCGTAACCAAAGGAAATGTAAAAATTGCCATATCCACCAATGGAAAATCGCCAACAACAGCCAAAAGGCTAAGAGAGTTTTTTGAAGAAGTGATTCCTGAGGACATCAACAAAATGGTTGAAAACCTCAATGAATACCGAAAAACTTTGAAAGGAGATTTTGAAGATAAGGTAAAGAAGATGAATGAAATCACCGCTTCTTTGAAAAATAAAGAATAAAAAAAGTTCCGGAGCACGACCAATTTTGTAGTGTCGTGTTAACCCGATGGAAAAGAATGAACGAAATTACGGCTTCGTTAAAAAAAATAAAGAGTAAAAAGTTTAGCAAAGAAATGAATGGTAAAAACCATTGAAATTAGAATAAATTATTCGTTTCTTTGTATTATTAAGAATGATTATAAACAACACCATAATGATTAAAACAGATATACTTATAATTGGAGCAGGACCAACAGGTTTATTTGCCGTTTTCGAGGCAGGATTATTAAAATTAAAATGCCATATTTTGGATGCTTTGCCACAACCGGGTGGACAGCTTTCTGAGTTGTATCCAAAAAAGCCTATTTATGATATTCCAGGTTTTCCGGAAGTTTTGGCAGGAGATTTAGTTGATGGTTTAATGGAACAGATTAAGCAGTTTGAACCAGGTTTTACCTTAGGTGAGCGTGCTGAAACTATCGAAAAACAAGAAGACGGAAGTTTTATTGTTACTTCAAGTAAAGGAAAAAAATTCCATGCGCCAGTAATCGCAATTGCAGGAGGTTTAGGAAGTTTTGAACCACGCAAGCCTCTTATTGAAGATATCGAGTTTTATGAAGATAAAGGAGTAAAATACTTCATTAAGAATCCTGAAAAATTCAGAGATAAAAGAGTAGTTATTGCCGGAGGAGGAGATTCAGCGTTAGACTGGAGTATCTTCTTGGCAAATGTAGCTTCAGAAGTAACTTTGATTCACCGTAGAAACGAATTTAGAGGTGCTTTAGACTCTGTAGAAAAAGTACAGGAATTAAAATCTGCGGGGAAAATCAAATTAATTACTCCTGCAGAAGTAGTTGGAATCAACGGTGCTGAGCATGTAGAATCTTTGGATATCGAAGAAAACGGAGCACACCGTAAAATCGAAACCGATTATTTCATTCCGCTTTTCGGACTGACTCCAAAATTAGGACCAATCGCTGACTGGGGGTTAGAAATTGAAAAAAATGCGATCAAAGTAAACAATGCATTAGATTACCAGACAAATATTCCCGGAATCTTCGCTATTGGAGATGTGAATACATACCCTGGAAAATTAAAATTAATTCTTTGTGGTTTCCATGAAGCAACTTTAATGTGTCAGGCAGCTTACCAAATCGTTAACCCTGGTAAAAAATATGTTTTAAAATACACTACGGTTTCAGGTGTAGACGGTTTTGACGGAACTCGTAAAGAAGCTCCAAAAGCAGTTGTTAAAGCCATAGTATAAACTGGCATAAAATCTGGAATTTAATAATAATCGAAAGCTCAAACTTTTTTAGTTTGGGCTTTTTTCAGTTTAGTCGCTTAAACCTAAAAAAACGTATCTTTGTTTATATAAATTTGGAGTGTCATGAATTTAGAGGCTAGAAAATATCAGTTTATCCAAGAGTTAGTTAAGGTGGATGATGAGCGTGTTTTAGAAAAACTCGAATTGGTTTTAAAAGCAAATCAAAACGATTGGTATGATGATTTATCTGAGTCTGAAATAGAAGAAATCCAAAGTGGATTAGACCAAGCTGAAAAAGGTGAATTTTCAAGCCATGAAGAAGTTATGAAAAGATTTTTGAAATGGCATTAAAATTCATCTGGACAGCACAAGCCGTAAAAGGTTTAATAAAGTTGTTGATTACCTTGAAGAGAAATGGACAAAGAAAGAAATCTTAAACTCGGAAAAATAAGCAAGTAATAAATCAAATAAAAATTAACCCAGGCCAATTTCCTAAATCAACCCGAAATTCTAATTTGCATAAAGCTGTTGTAGATAAAAACAATTATTTAGTTTATAGAATAAATAAAGAAGCTAATAGTATTGAAATTATTAATTTCCGGGGAACTAAACAGAATCCTAAACATTAAAACTAAAAATAAAAGTAAATCCCAAGCTATAAAGTTTGGGATTTTTATTGAAGCAAGGTTTTAAGTTGTTTATTAATGTTAGCTTAATCTTAGTCCCTTGCAAGCTTAGTAACTTTGTGTCTTAAAATAAATTTTGAATTACCAATAAAAAATGCTAACTTTAAGAAAGCATTAAAAAAATTATCTATTATGAACAATGATGAACAACTACTAGAAGAAAATTCCAAAGTCGGAAGTGAAATGAGAATGACAGATAATGAATTAACAGATCATCAGGAAGTCATGGATACATTTCTAAAATGGGACAGAAGTTTTTAAAGAAGTCCTTTTTGACATTAAATAAGTCCGTACTTTGGACTTATAGACTAAGATTTTAAAATCGAAAGCCCAAACAGTTTCTGTAGTTTGGGCTTTTTTATTTATAAATTTTACACTTAGAGCCTCAAAATCGTAGCGTTTTAGAATCGTAAAAAAAACTTGCAAGTCGAAAGGCTATTTTGTACCTTTGCGCCGTTCCTAATTTTATTGAAAGTTATCACGAAAGGCGGAGGGAAAGACCCAATGAAACCTTAGCAACCCTTTGCCATAAAGAAGGTGCTACATTCTACTTAATACTTCGGTATTGAGATAGATAACGCAAAATACATCACGTATTTCTCAAAACTTTTCCTGACAACATTACAACATAATTTTACTGAATTAATTTTTAGTGAGATGAGCGAATAACTGGTGCATTTATGCGGTCATGGATTCCCGCTGTACGCAATGTCTTTTATTCTCAACCCCAGAATAAAAGGATATTTGCTCCCATCGGGGCTAAACAGCCATCATTAGTGAACTTTTGGAAATAAACAGAATCAGAAAATATCTGAACCAAACCTAAGAAGTTTTAAAAATCTGTCAGGTTTAGTTTCGAATTATAATAATTAAAAAAGCTTGACGCCTTTGCGTCTTTGCGAGAAAAGGAAAAACATGTCGATAACAATTCAGGAAGCAATCAAAAAAAAGATCCTAATCCTTGACGGGGCAATGGGAACCATGTTACAGCGCTACAATTTCTCAGAAGAAGATTTTCGTGGCGAACGTTTCAAAGATTTTCCGCATCCGTTAAAAGGAAACAACGATTTATTATCCCTGACACAGCCACAGGCCATTCGTGATGTTCATGCTGCGTATTATGAGGCAGGTGCTGATATCGTAGAAACGAATACGTTTTCCGGAACTACAATCGGTATGGCCGATTATCACATGGAAGATCTGGTTTACGAGTTAAACTACGAATCGGCTAAACTTGCACGCCAGGTTGCCGATGAGTTTACCGCAAAAAATCCCGAAAAACCACGTTTCGTAGCCGGTTCAATCGGACCGACAAACCGTACCGCAAGCATGTCACCGGATGTAAACGATCCGGGTTACAGAGCCGTTACGTTTGACGATTTAAGAATTGCGTACAAAGAACAGGTAGAAGCATTAATGGACGGTGGTTGTGATTTGCTTTTAGTAGAAACGATTTTCGACACACTAAACGCAAAAGCAGCACTTTTTGCGATTGAAGAAGTAAAAGAAGAACGCAATATAGATATTCCGATTATGGTTTCAGGAACGATTACAGACGCATCAGGAAGAACACTTTCCGGGCAGACAGTTGAAGCGTTTTTGATATCCGTTTCGCATATTCCGTTATTAAGTGTAGGTTTCAATTGCGCTTTAGGAGCCGATTTGCTAAAACCGTATTTAAAAACATTAGCAAACAACACTAGCTTTAATGTTTCAGCGCATCCAAACGCAGGATTGCCAAACGCTTTCGGACAATACGATGAAACACCAGAACAGACTCAGGCTTTCATCAAAGAATATTTAGAAGACAATTTAATTAATATCATTGGAGGTTGTTGCGGAACAACGCCAGATCATATCCGATTAATGGCTGAGGTGGCTAAGGATTATAAGCCTAGAGTGGCGCCGGTTATTGCGTGAGAATTTCCGTTTCCTGCAAGGTTTTCAAAACCTTGTAGGTATAAATATACTTCGTTGTGTGGACGGATTAAAATCCATCCCTACAAAATAGTTCGAGCCGATGGCTCTTTAAAATGTTGAAAACAAATATATTTAGTTCTATCAGAATCAAATTTAAAAGGTAATAATTATGATAAATACAAGTATTGAAAAGCTCCCTCTGCTAGCGCGAGCTTCGAGCTCGTGCCTACAAAGAAAATTATTATAAGATTTTAAAATTTAAAATTGGAGTTTGCATAAGTGTGACGCTCGCGCCCAATGTCATTAAGTTAAAGGATATTGACGTCAGTTCGAGTGTTTTCTTTAAAAATGCGATAGCTTTTTTTAAAGAAAATGTATCGAGAACCTTAGTATTAGAAAGCTTCTCGATACAATTTTTAATAATAAAGCTATCGCATTATGATTAAAAATCACTCGAAGTGACGTTAACTTAATGGCATTGCGCTCGCGCCAGCAAAAGAAAAAATACAATTAAAATCCCATAGGATCATAAATTTTTTATGAAACCGAGTTTGTGTGAGGGATAGAAGTGAAAAGCCCGCAGACCAATGCAGTGATAACGAAATTGGTCGAGGACTTGTAACTGATAGCCCGGCCGAGGGACACGCCAAAAATAAAATTGTAAAAGTCAAAAAAGTAAAACTTTGCAAAATAAAGAATAGCAAATATGAACTTGGAAAAGAAAACATATAGCGAACTTATCGATAAAATTGGCACCTTGTTGCAAAATGGCAGACAGCAAGCTGTGCAATCGGTTAATACTATTATGGTGCAGACTTATTGGTACGTAGGTCAGCACATTGTAGAGTTTGAGCAAAAAGGAAATGAAAAAGCTGAATATGGAAGTCAATTATTTGAAAGGCTTTCAAAGGATTTGGTACTAGCCTATGGTAAAGGGTTTAGTAGATCTAATCTTTTATACATGCGTAAGTTATATCTATCGTTTCCAATAAGTGAGACACTGTCTCACGTATTGACTTGGAGTCATTATTTTGAAATTTTAAAAGCTAACTCGGACTTAGAAATTAGTTTTTATGTTAAACAATGCCAGAATGAACGTTGGAGTGTAAGAGAATTAAAACGTCAAATGAAGAGTTCATTGTTTGAAAGGTTAGCTTTGAGCAAAGACAAAGAAGGCGTTTTGAGATTGGCTAAAGAAGGTCATATTGTAGAAAATGCAGAAGATTTGATTAAAGACCCATTTGTGCTGGACTTTTTAAATATTCCGGAACAATATCAATATTTAGAAAATGAACTGGAAGAGAAAATTATTTCAAATTTACAGCAGTTCATTATGGAAATGGGAAAAGGTTTTGCTTTTATAGGCAGACAATATCGAATGAGTATTGGAGGAAAACATTTTTATCTGGATTTGCTTTTTTATCACCGAATATTAAAATGTTTTGTTTTGGTTGATTTGAAAAGAGGCGAAATTGATCACCAGGATATTGGTCAGATGAATTTGTATTTGAATTATTTTAAAAAAGAAGAAGCAACAGAAGGAGATAATGAACCGATTGGAATTGTTTTAGGTGCTCATAAAAATCATATTTTGGTTGAATATGCAACAGATAGTATTACAAATAAAGTTTTGCTGAGTAAATATCAATTGTATTTGCCGGATAAAAAAACGCTTCAAAATCAATTGGATAAATTGTTAGAATAAGAAAAAGTAATTTTATTTTGAAACCAAGTTTGCGTGAGGGATAGAAGTGAAAAGCCCACAGACCAATGCAGTGATAACGAAATTGGTCGAGGACTTGTAACGGATAGCCCGACCCGGAGGGACACGCCCAAAATATTAAACATAAATAACTACAAGGTTTTTAAAATCTTGCAGGAAAGAAATAAGAATAAAAAAAACTCAGAATCTAAGCATCTTAGAATCTCAGTAACTTTAAAAAGAAATGACAGAAAAAAGAAGAGACCTTGTATTATCAGGATTAGAACCTTTGATTATTACGCCGGAAAGTGTTTTTGTAAACGTTGGTGAGCGTACGAATGTAACGGGTTCGCGAAAATTCCTTCGATTAATCAAGGAAGAGAAATATGATGAGGCACTTGATATTGCAAGACAGCAGGTAGAAGGAGGAGCGCAAATCATCGATATCAATATGGATGAAGGAATGTTGGATGGCGTAAATGCCATGACCAAATTCTTAAACTTGATTGCTGCAGAACCGGATATTTCGAGAGTGCCAATTATGATCGACAGTTCGAAATGGGAAATCATCGAAGCAGGTCTTAAAGTAGTACAAGGAAAAAGCGTTGTAAACTCGATTTCGTTAAAAGAAGGAGAAGAAGCTTTTATTCAACATGCTAAACTTATCAAGCGTTACGGAGCGGCGGCAATTGTAATGGCTTTTGACGAAGTGGGTCAGGCGGATAATTACGATCGTCGTGTGGAAATTTGTGCGCGTTCGTACGATATTTTGGTAAACAAAGTAGGTTTTCCTCCGCAGGATATTATCTTCGATTTGAATATTTTCCCGGTTGCAACAGGAATGGAGGAACACCGTCTGAATGCATTGGACTTTTTTAGAGGAACAAGATGGGTTCGTGAGAACTTGCCACACGCACATATTAGCGGTGGTGTAAGTAACGTTTCGTTTTCTTTTAGAGGAAATGACGTTGTTCGTGAAGCGATGCACTCGGTATTTTTATACCATGCCATTAAAGAAGGAATGACGATGGGAATCGTGAATCCGGAGATGCTGACGATTTATGATGATATCCCGAAAGATTTATTAGAACACGTTGAAGACGTAATTTTAGATAGAAGAGACGACGCAACAGAAAGACTTTTAGATTTTGCCGAAAGTGTAAAAGGCGAAGCAAAAAGCGATGAAAAAGCCGTTCAGGAATGGCGTTTAGGATCGGTTCAGGATCGTATTACACATTCGTTGGTAAAAGGAATAGATGCTTTTATCGAAGAAGATGTTGAAGAAGCACGTTTGGCGGCAACAAAACCAATTGAAGTTATCGAAATCAATTTGATGGCCGGAATGAATGTGGTTGGAGATTTGTTCGGAAGCGGAAAAATGTTCCTGCCGCAGGTTGTAAAATCGGCTCGTGTAATGAAAAAAGCGGTTGCGTATTTATTGCCTTTTATCGAAGCAAGTAAACAAGCCGGAGATAAACAAGGTAACGGAAAAATCCTGATGGCGACTGTAAAAGGCGACGTTCACGATATTGGAAAAAATATCGTTTCGGTAGTTTTGGCCTGTAATAATTATGAGATTGTAGATTTAGGAGTAATGGTTCCTCCGGAAAAAATTATTGCGGCGGCTATCGAACATAATGTCGACATTATTGGTTTAAGCGGACTGATCACGCCTTCGCTTGACGAAATGGTATATTTGGCCAAGGAATTAGACAAACAAGATATTAAAATCCCGATTATGATTGGTGGAGCAACAACTTCGCGTGCGCATACTGCCGTGAAAATTGCACCTCAGTACAGAGAAACTGTAATTCACGTAAACGATGCTTCGAGAGCCGTTACCGTTGCCGGAAATCTGTTAGATCATAATAGAAAAATATATGCTGCCGATATTCGTGCAGAATATGATTCGTTTAGAGAAACGTTCTTGAACCGTTCAAGAGATAAAAATTTCTTAACGATTGAAGATGCCCGTAAAAACAAATTACCATTGGATTGGAGCGAATACACTCCGGTAAAACCAAAGGTAATTGGCGCACAAACCATCGAAGTAGAACTGGATGTTTTGGTTCCGTATATCGACTGGACACCATTCTTCCAAACTTGGGAATTGTATGGAAAATACCCGAAAATTTTAACGGATGAGGTTGTGGGTGAACAGGCAACTTCTGTATTTAATGATGCTCAGGCAATGCTGAAAGTAATTTTGGAAGAGAAAAAACTTCAGGCTAAAGGTATTTACGGAATTTTCCCTGCGAATCAGGTAAATGACGATGATATCGAATTGCGCGATGAAAACGGAAAAGTTTTAGAGAAATTCTTAACGCTTCGTCAGCAGTCACAAAAAACGAAAGGTGCGCCAAATATCGCTTTAGCCGATTTCATTCTGCCAAAAGACAGCGGAATCGACGATTATATGGGAGCTTTCTGCGTAACAACCGGTTTTGGTGTTGACGAATGGGCAGCGCAATACGAAAAGGATTTAGACGATTATAATTCGATTATGGTAAAAGCGCTTGCGGATCGTTTTGCAGAAGCTTTTGCCGAATATCTTCACGAAAGAGTGCGTAAAGATTTCTGGGGCTACGATTCGGAAGAATCTTTAACAAACGAAGAATTAATTAAAGAAAATTATAAAGGAATCCGTCCAGCGCCGGGATATCCTGCCTGTCCGGATCACTTGGAAAAACCAACAATCTGGAAACTTTTAGATGTTGAAAAACAAATAGGGGTAACACTGACAGAAAGTATGGCGATGTGGCCGGCTTCATCAGTTTCAGGATATTATTTCGGGAATCCAAAAAGTAGATATTTCGGACTCGGAAAAATAAAAGAAGATCAGGTAACAGATTACGCCAAACGCCGAAATGTACCGCTTGATTACGCAATGAAATGGTTAAACCCTAATATAGCAGACTAACAAAAGTTATTTTAGTTTCATGTTTAAAGTTTCAAGTTGCTGTAGACAACCTGAAACCTGAAACCTGACACGAGGCTTTAGCCGAATCGGCGAAGCAAACTTGAAACAAAAAACAAATAATGAAAGTAACAGAACATATAGAAAACGCCAAAGGAAAAACATTATTCTCATTTGAAATTATTCCTCCTCAAAAAGGGAAAAGCATTCAGGAATTATACGACAATATTGATCCGTTGATGGAATTTAAACCGCCATTTATTGATGTAACAACCTCTCGTGAAGAGTACATTTACATTGATAGAGGTAACGGACTTTTAGACAAAAAAATGACCCGTATGCGTCCGGGAACGCTTGGAATCTGCGCTTCTATAAAGCATAAATACAATGTAGATACTGTGCCGCATTTACTTTGCGGAGGATTTACTAAGGAAGAAACGGAATATGTGTTAGTGGATTGTCACTATCTGGGAATTAATAATGTGATGGCGCTTCGTGGAGATGCTATGAAACACGAACAGTCCTTCGTCCCTAAAGAAGGCGGTAATCATTATGCTGTTGATCTGGTTAGACAAATAAATGATCTGAACTGCGGAAAATATCTTCATGAAGTAATGGATGTCGACAACAGAGCTGATTTTTGTATTGGTGTTGCAGGTTATCCGGAGAAACATCTGGAGTCTCCTTCTTTGCAGTCTGATTTGCGACGACTAAAAGAAAAAGTAGATGCCGGGGCTGATTACGTAGTTACACAAATGTTTTTTGACAATGCTAAATATTTTGCTTTTGTAGAAAAAGCAAGGGAAATGGGCATTACAGTACCAATTATTCCAGGAATTAAACCCATTGCTGTTCAAAAACACATGCAGATTCTGCCTCAGATTTTCCGTATCGATTTACCGGAAGACTTGATTCACGAAGTAGATAAATGCAAAAATAATGCTGAAATCAAACAGGTAGGAGTCGAATGGGCAATCCAGCAGTCAAAAGAATTAAAAGCCGCAGGAGTTCCTTTTTTACACTATTATTCAATGGGTAAATCTGAAAATATTCGTCAGATTGCCAGCCAGGTTTTTTAATTTCAACCATTAGGTATTAAGTAAATAAAGTTACTTTTTCTGGTAAAGAATAAAAAGCTTCAGGAGCTATTTCCAGCTGTTCCTTCCAATCTTTTGTGCCGAACCCCGGCACAAAAGGATTTTCCCTCCCATCTGGGCTAGGGCATTTGGCATTTTAATTTCAATTTGTAATAATTAAAAAATTATGGAAAAAGAAGAACTACAGGCAATAGCATCCCAATTAAAACATCCATCCGGAGAAAAAGGAATCGAAATGGCAAATATGATGAACGAAACGAACATCAATATGACCAGACATTCCATTCAAAATCTAAATATTTTAAAAGAAAATAAAATTCTGGAATTAGGTCACGGAAATGCTGGCCATATTGAATTCCTTTTTGAACAGGGAGAAAACCTGAACTATTACGGACTTGAAATGTCGGAACTGATGTTTCAGGAAGCACGCAAGATCAACCGAAATTTTGTCTCTCAAAAACAAGCTTTCTTTTCGGTTTATGATGGAAATATGATTCCGTTTGAAAATGATTTTTTTGATAAAATATTTACTGTAAATACTATTTATTTTTGGCAGAAGCCTGAAGAATTGCTTTCAGAAATTTACAGGGTTTTAAAACCAAATGGAAATTTCTGTCTGACATTTGCTGAGGAAAGTTTTATGAAAACGCTTCCGTTTACACAATTTGAATTTGAGCTTTACAGTACAGAAAAAGCACTAAAACTAATTGAAAAAACTGTTTTTAAAATTGTTTATACTGAAAGCCAGACTGAAAAGGTAAAAAGCAAAACAGGCGAATTGGTTGACCGGGCTTTTACTACAATTGTTTTAGAGAAGTAAAATTTTTATCAGTTTTAATCATTCTGTTTTATTGCTTACTATTTTATACGTCAAATTTTTTAAAATTACTTAATAATGAATTCAGTACTTCAACACGATTTAAATAATTTTGAAAATATTTTAGAAAAAACAAAACAGCAGGGAATCGACTTTTTGAATAATCTCGAAAATATTCCGACTTCTAACAAAAATTCAATCGATCACAGCAGAGAATTAAACGAATTAGGTTTAGGTTCTCTTGCGGCTTTAGAAGAGTTTAATGAAAGACTTGCACCGTTAATGGTTGCTTCTTCGGGACCAAGATATTGGGGTTTTGTAACCGGTGGTTCAACACCGGCATCTATTGTTGGCGACTGGCTGACTTCAATTTACGACCAAAACACACAAGCTGTAAAAGCGCAGGGAGGCGTATCGGCATTAATCGAATTTGAAACAATTAATCTGCTTTTGCAATTATTAGAGCTGCCAAAATCATTTTTAGGAGGATTTGTAACCGGCGCAACAATGTCAAATTTTACTTGTTTAGGAGTTGCGAGACAATGGTTTGGAAAACAATCGGGTAAAGATTTTGCTAAAAACGGAATAACAGAAACCATAAATATTTTTTCTGCTACACCACATTCTTCTTCCATAAAAACATTATCGATGTTGGGAATTGGAAGCCAGAATTATACCGTGATTCAAACCATGGCAGGAAATCGTGAAGCAATTAATGTAACTGATTTAGAGGAAAATATAAAAAACCTGAGCGGGAAACCTTTTATTTTAATTTCGAGTGCTGCAACAGTAAATACAGCCGATTTTGATGATTTTGTGGCTATTTCAAAACTAAGAGAAAAGTACAAATTCTGGTGGCATATTGATGCTGCTTTTGGAGGTTTTGCAGCAGTTTCAGATAAATATAAACATCTGGTAAAAGGCTGGGAAGGCGCAGACAGTATTACAATTGATTGTCATAAATGGCTGAATGTACCTTATGAAAGTGCTTTTTATTTGATAAAAGAGCAGCATACAGCTTTGCAGATTGAAACTTTTCAAAACTCAAATGCACCATATTTAGGAAACCCATTAGAGAATTTTAATTATCTGAATGTACTTCCTGAAAATTCAAGGCGTTTAAGGGCTCTGCCTGTTTGGTTTTCACTATTGGCATACGGAAAAGAAGGTTTCCGGGATATAGTTGAAAATAACATTACATTGGCTCTGCACTTCGGAAATGCTCTTATTGAGGATGAATCTTTTGAGCTTCTGGCGCCAATTCGCTTGAACAATGTATGTTTTACATTAAAAGGCGACTATAATCAGGAAAAAGTAGCTCAGTTTTTGTCTGAACTTAATGACACCGGAAAAGTATTCATGACACCAACTGTTTATCAAAATAAAAAAGGAATCCGGGCTTCATTTGTAAATTGGAGAACAACGGAAGAAGACATAATCATTGTTATAAAAGAAATGAAAGAAGTTTTTTCTAATGTTTAATCATCTTAAACCAATTATAATAAAAGAAAGATCTGCAAAAAAACAGATCCTTTTCTATTCAAAAAAAAAATAAAAAACAAAAAAAGTAACTAAAGACATCGGTTTCAAAGAATGTCAAAACCATTTATAATTACAAATATAAAACTATTTATAATAAATCTAAATAAAAATAGAAAAATATTTAATTTTTATAGTATATGTTACAAACTAGAAGGATAAAAAGGATAATGCATTTTAAATCAGTAAATGACAAATTTGTATGGGGCGAATTGTTTTGATTGCCTTATATTTAGCATTTATTTGTAAATGAATCGAGAATGAAAATTGTAAAAAAGAATTTCTGTTTGTGTCTTCTGATTTTTTCAAATGTTATTTTATCACAAAACAAAGATCTTCAGATTCCATTATGGGAAAATGGTGCTCCGGGTTTTGAAAATCTTAAGAATGAACCGGAGCAGGCTCAGGACTGGTGGGTCAGAAACATTCATAATCCATCAATAACGGCATATTTCCCAGAGAAACCAAATGGTATGGCTGTGCTTATTTGTCCGGGAGGTGGACATGAAAACCTCGTTTTTAATTCGGAAGGAAAAGATGCGGCTGTGTTTTTAAACAGTATAGGAATAACGGCCTTTGTTTTAAAATATCGTTTAGCCAGAACAAAAGATTCGCCATATAAATTAGAAACACATGTCAAGCAGGACGCCGAAAGAGCGATGAGAGTCATAAGAAGCAAAGCAGCCGAATTCAAAATTGATGCTAACCGGATTGGTGCGATGGGATTTTCAGCAGGCGGTGAAGTTGTCGCAATGATTGCTTATAATTCTAATAATGTTTTAAAAAACACTTCGGATGCAATAGACAAATTAGACGCACAGCCCAATTTTCAAATATTAGTTTATCCCGGACCCTTGTTTATTCCGAAAGAGATTAAGGCAGATGCTCCGCCCGCTTTTTTAGTAGCGGCAAATGATGATTCCTGCTGTTCGGCACCGATAGTTGAGCTGCTTAATGGATACCGAAAAGCAGATGTGCCTGTAGAAATGCATTTGTACTCAAAAGGTGGTCATGCTTTTAATATGGGAAAAAGATCCAAAACAAATTCCTTAAAAACCTGGTCCCAACGATTAGCGGACTGGTTTGAAGATAATAATTATTTTGTGAAGTGATTTTATAAAAGAAAGCCCGTTTAAAATTTTAAAACGGGCTTTTTTTTATCTTAAATCGAAAAATCTTATTTAGTAATTTCCCTAAATACAGCTTCCAGATTTTTATTTTTCTGGTTGAGCTGTAATGTTTTTAAACCATTATCGTGTGCAAAATCAAAAACTGCGGGACGCATGTCCTTGTCAGACAAGAAAGTCAGTTCCCATAAACAATCGTGGATGTTTTTGTATGATTTTAAATGCGGAATAGCAGCAATTGCCTGTTCTTCAATTTTATAATCAAATTCAACTTCAATTACCTGTTCTTTGTCTGCTGAAATTAAGTTGTCCAGCTTTTTGTCTGCCACAATTTTCCCTTTGTCAATGATTATGACACGATCGCAAATGGCTTCGACTTCCTGCATGATGTGTGTTGATAAAAAAACAGTTTTATCTTTACCCACATTTTTAATTACATTACGGATTTCGATTAACTGATTCGGATCCAGTCCGGTAGTTGGTTCATCCAGAATTAATACATCAGGATTGTGTAATAAGGCGTTGGCAAGTCCTACACGCTGACGGTATCCTTTAGATAACTGATTTATTTTTTTATGGCTTTCCGCTGTCAGTCCTGTCAGTTGAATTACTTCTTCGATTCTGGATTTATTCACTTTATAGACATCAGCGTTAAAAGCCAAATATTCACGAACATACAAATCCAAATATAACGGATTGTGTTCAGGCAGATAGCCAATGGAACGCTGCACCTCTTTGGTGTTTGTCATGACATCATGACTATTTACAAGGGCTGATCCACTATCTGCAAGTAAATATGTCGTCAAAATTTTCATTAAAGTAGATTTTCCGGCACCGTTTGGTCCCAGAAATCCTACGATTTCCCCTTTCTCAATTTTAAAAGAAATTTCATCTAAAGCTTTTTGCTCTCCGTAACTTTTTGATATGCTGTTTACTTCTATCGACATGACTTTTTATTTGTTACAAAAGTAAACAGAAATAGTCTTGTTTGCTACATTTTGTCTTTTAAAAGAAATTAAAAGTGATGCTTACAACGGCATTGTTTTTGTCTAAAGGATTGAAAATTTAAATAAAACCCAAATCATGAAAAAAATTTTAGTGATGGCAGCTTTGGCTATCTGCAGTTTTGCAAACGCTCAAAAAGGAACAATTTTAGTAGGTGGAAACATCTCTTACGAGTCTGAGAAATATGAATATCAGTTTGGCGAAGAGAAAACGAATGAATTTAGTTTTTCTCCTAGAGTTGGTTACCAGTTTAATGACAACTGGACTGTTGGAGGTGAGTTTACTGTTGGTTCTTCAAAAGAGGATTTTGGCGGTGGAGATGAAACTAAATTCAACAATTTTAAATTAGGGGCATTTTTACGTTACACAGTGCCTTTGAATCAGACATTCTCTGCTTTTGCTGATTTCGGTCTTGGTTTCCAGAACCAAAAAGAAAAAGAGTACAATAATGGAAATCTTACTTCAAAGTATAAAGCAGACGGTATGTACGTAGGTGTAACTCCTGCTCTTTTCATCAACATGAAAAAAGGTTTCGGCTTAAACTTTAATATTGGAGGTTTAGGGTACGAAACATTAAGTTACGATAATAATGGTCCTGATTACAGTAGATTTTACTTCAATTTTGGACAAACAATTAATATTGGAGTTTCTAAAAACTTCTAATCGTAGTTTTATATATTCAATTTCAGAAAGCACTCCGGTTGGGGTGCTTTTTTTTTGTCCGAAACCTTATGAAATCTACTATTTCATGTTAGCCCCGATAGAAATGGCATCCTGTTGTGGCGGGGTTCGCCACAAGAGATAGAATGGATAGCGGGACAAAAGGCTGTTTTGAAAACAATCGTTTCTGCTTCTAAGAAAAATAATGCCAGATAAGCGAAACAGGCAATCACAACTATAGAATTTTATATTTCGTCAGCTGATATAAGGTGAAAAAATGTAAAATAACGTATTTTTGAATTTTAGATCTTCAGTCTAAAATCAATAACCTACAATCTAAAATAGAAAAATGAACTGGGAACAACTTTTATCTCTTAAGAAACAAGGCGACACAAACAAAAGATTACGTATAGAACAAGATGACACACGTTTAGGTTTTGAGGTCGATTATGACCGAATCATCTTTTCGTCGGCATTTCGGTCTTTGCAGGATAAAACCCAGGTGATTCCGCTTTCTAAAACAGATTTTGTGCACACACGTTTAACACACAGTCTGGAAGTTTCCGTCGTAGGAAGATCTTTAGGGCGTTTAGTTGGGAAAAAAATCATTGAAAAATACCCTTATCTAAAAGAGGTTCACGGTTATCACATGAATGATTTCGGCGCTATTGTGGCTGCGGCTTCATTGGCGCATGATATCGGAAATCCGCCTTTTGGGCACTCTGGTGAAAAAGCCATTGGTGAATATTTTTCGAGCGGAAAAGGATTAAAATACAAAGACAAACTTACGGCTAAACAATGGCAGGATCTGATTGATTTTGAGGGAAATGCCAATGGTTTTTCTGTTTTAACAGGAAGCCGTCCCGGAATCGACGGAGGATTAAGAATATCTTACGCAACTTTGGGCGCTTTTATGAAATACCCGAAAGAAAGCCTTCCTAAAAAGCCAACAAACAATATTGCGGATAAAAAATACGGTTTCTTTCAGTCGGATAAGTTATTTTTTCAGGAAATTGCTCACGATATGGGTATGATTCCTAATAAAGAAAATGGCGATATTGGTTTTGAAAGACATCCTTTAGCTTATCTGGTTGAAGCTGCAGATGATATTTGCTATACCATAATCGACTTTGAAGACGGTATTAATTTAGGTTTGGTTTCTGAAGATTACGCTTTAGAATATCTGATCAAACTGGTAAAAGATAATATTGGTGTAGCGAAATACAAATTACTGGAAACAAAAGAAGACCGAATCAGTTATCTGCGTGCTCTCGCGATTGGCGCTTTGATCAATGACGCTGTAGATGTTTTTATAGAAAATGAAGAAGCAATTCTGGCAGGGAATTTCCCTTTTGCCTTAACAGATAAAAGCAAATACAAGGCACAGATGGATGATATTATCAAACTGAGTGTTGAAAAAATCTATCAGAGCCGTGAAGTTATCGAAAAAGAAATTGTAGGATATCAAATAATCCAGACGTTACTGGATAAATTTATAACCGCTTTTAACAACAAATACGAAGGTACTGCTTCAAATTACGATAAACTGATTCTGAAAATGCTTCCTGAAAAACACCATTTGGAAAAAGGCAATTTATACGAGCGTCTGCTTCATATTTGTCACTACGTTTCTCTTTTAACAGATGGCAATGCGTTAGAATTATATGAAATGATTAATGGCAGAAAAAACAATTAATGAGTTAAAAAGCATACACAAGACCAACGCCCAGAACTTGTCTTAGCTGGGTTCTTGGTCCGTCATCTACCTGTGATTTTGAACCTGAAACAGGATCAACAACTTCTTTTTTTGTTTTGATATCATCATCATAAATAATGTGAACACCAATGTTTGCTTTTACATAAGCGTTCACTACAAGATCCAGACGGGTATCGTAATCCACATCTACATTTCCAAACCTATTTAAATAATCTGTATATAAAGTTAGTCGGTTTTCATAAAAAATGTTTTTGTAAATCTCATTTTTCATGTATCCGGTAAAAAGGATACCAAATTCAGCCTTTACTTTTTGACCGTCTTCAATTAAAATTTCGTTCTCAGGATCAAGAGGGTCAGTAGCATAAACTGCTTTTTTAACACCAAAAGCTCCCTGATTCGCTAAATCCTGATCTAATACCAAAGTCGTTTTTAAGGTGATTGGAGAGAAATAAAAAGTTCTGTTTTTTTTCTTGTCTGAATTCTCAGCTCCGGCTCCCAGGAAGATATAAGCGGGAGCAAAAGGTTTAGAGATAGCAACATCCCTGTTTGGATATTTATAACCGTTGGTAAATTGGGTATTGAAATTGAATTTTGCAGAGTAGAACCAATTAGAAAGCGTATCTCTTCTATAACCATAAGTGGAGTTAAACTGAATAGCATCATCTGTTTTTCTCAATTCGGTACCGTCCTGTTTATTCATACCGTATTTTACAATCAGTTCATTAAACCATTTATGATTGTTTTTATTATATGTTCTGGTAAATTCACCCTTAAAAAGTCCTGAAATTGAACTGGTTCCCCCTGCACTCCAATTGACAAAAGCTATTTCTGAAATATCAAAACCAAGTTTGTTTTTTTTAGCCCAGTTTGAAGGAACAGGCGGCGCTTGTTTAGGGTCTAAGGTTGTCTGGATAATCTGGGCAAAACTGTTTGTTGCAAATATAAAAAGGAATAAAAACAGGGTCGGTCGTAATAATTTCATCAGATAAACTTTTGATTTTTTTCGGCGCTGCAAAATACTATTTTTCAATGTTTGAAAAAAGATTTACTAAGCTTTTAACGTCAATTTTGGAAAATTGTTGTTGCTCAATTACTGTGCCATGTTCAATAAAAGTATCCTGAACACCTAAAATTTCTATTTTTGCTGAAAAATTATTTGCTGTTGCATATTCTAAAACAGCACTTCCAAAACCACCAATTTTTGAGGCGTCTTCGATGGTGATGATATGGCCGAAAGAGGTTAAGATTTTGTTTAACAAATCATTGTCTAAAGGTTTTATGAAAGGGAAATCGTAATGAGCAATGGTTTTAGGATTTTTTAATTCATTTAAAGCAGCAATTACATTATTTCCAATCGAGCCGGTAGATAAAACTGCTGTTTTTGTCCCGGGTTTTAAGCAATTTCCCTTTCCGAACATTATCTTTTCATAATTCCGGTAATTTTCTGATTGCCATTTTGGTAAAACGCCACGGCCACGAGGGTATCGAATGGCAATGGGATGTTTCAGAGAACCTAATTGCACAGTATATAAAATATTCTGAAGCGCAATTTCATTGATTGGTGCATAAAGAATCATATTTGGAACAGTGCGCAGGTATGCAATATCAAAGACACCATGATGCGTTGCACCATCTTCACCAACCAGACCGGCTCTGTCCAGACAAAAAATAACCGGTAAATTTTGCAAAGCCACGTCATGAATTACCTGGTCATAAGCGCGCTGCAAAAAAGTCGAATAAATATTGCAATAGACAATCATGCCCTGAGTTGCCATTCCTGCTGCGAGCGTAACGGCATGCTGTTCTGCAATTCCAACGTCAAAGGCACGTTCCGGAATTTCATCCATCATAAACTTTAAAGAACTTCCGGATGGCATTGCCGGAGTTATTCCAATGATTTTTTCGTTGTTTCTGGCTAAATCTAAAATAGTCAATCCAAAAACATCCTGATATTTTGGAGGCAGATTTTCTTCCGACTTTAAATGAATTTCACCGGTTGAAGGATCAAATTTTCCGGGAGCATGGTATTTTACCTGATTTTGTTCAGCCTGCTGCAGCCCTTTTCCTTTTGTGGTAACAATATGAAGAAACTTTGGCCCTTTTATCTTTTTCAGGCGATTTAATTCTTTGATTAATAATTGGATATCATGCCCGTCGATTGGACCTGAGTAGTCAAAATTTAAAGATTTAATGATATTATTCTGCTTCGGATTTTTCCCGTTTTTAACCGCTGTCAAATATTTTTTTAAAGCGCCTACGCTTGGGTCGATTCCGATGGCATTATCGTTAAGGATTACCAGAATATTAGCATCGGTAACGCCGGCATGGTTTAAGCCTTCAAACGCCATTCCGCTTGCTATGGAAGCATCTCCAATAACGGCAATGTGTTCTTTGTCAAAATCACCTTTTAGTTTAGAAGCAATCGCCATTCCAAGCACCGCTGAGATTGAAGTTGAGGAGTGCCCAACACCAAACGCATCATAAATACTCTCGTCTCTTTTTGGAAAACCTGAAACGCCTCCAAGTTGTCTGTTGGTGTGAAAGTTTTCTCTTCTTTCGGTCAAAATCTTATGTCCGTAGGCCTGATGGCCCACATCCCAAACTAATAAATCTTCGGGGGTATTAAAAACATAATGCAATGCAATCGTTAATTCGACCACGCCCAGACTGGCACCAAGATGTCCTTCTTTTACAGAAACCACATCTATAATAAACTGACGTAATTCATGAGCGACCTGAGCAAGCTGTTCTTCTTTTAAAAGACGTAAATCGGAGGGATTGTATATGTTCGAAAGTAAATCGCTTTTCATTGTAAAGGTAAAAAGCAAATTTACGGTTTTAAATTTAATTTTTTTGGGAGAGTCTTATTTCAATAAAACAGGAACCGAATATTGCATTCTGATTTTTTTGCCGTTCGATTCGCCGGGCTGCCATTTCGGACACAAATTCAAAACCCTGATGATTTCCTTTTCAAGAGGCTCTTCAACTGCCGGCGAACATTCAAGAAATGAAACTGTGCCGTTTTTTTCTACAGCAAATGCAAGTGTGAAATTAAGTTTCCAGTAACTTACACCTTCCGGTTTTTTATATTCTTTCATAAAAAAGCTATGAAACTGATCAATACCGCCTGGGAATTCTGCATTTTTGTTGAGAGGAACTTCGGGTTTGACTACATTCTCCTTTTTTGAAGCACTGCTTTTTATGTCTTTTTCAGGATTAGTAATGTTTTCTTCTTGTTTTACAGATTCTATCTGAATTGCTTTTTTTGGTGATGAAATAACTTTTTCATTAGTGATTTCGATATTTTTTTCAGTATGTTCCTGGTTATCTTCTTCTGATAATTGAGAAGAGTGAGGAGTCTGTTCTGATGTGTTGATTTTATCTTTTTCTGTATCAGCAATTTCAATTTCGTTATTTTGTTTTTTATTAGTCTCTTTATCTGTACAACTAAATAAAGTTCTTCCCATGAAAAGAAATAAAACGAATAAACATACTTTACATTTATGTAAATACTTGTACAAAATGCGATTTGGGAATTGAATAGTAATCGTCAAGGTTTTAATATTAATGTTATTTCCTGCCTGAATTTCAGGATTTAAAAATAGTAAAAAATAATTAGTAAAACTTTTTCTAAAAAATGAGGTAAATATTTTCATTAATTGCCTCAGAAAATCAGTATATTTGAGTTGATTAATTTTATTAATTGCCTCATGAAATATAATTGGCAACTAAAAGACTGGCAAAATTTTGTATATGATGATTCAGTTATAGATTCATTGTGTATTGATTTTGCATTTGAAACAGGAGAGGTAAAAGGTCTTGTTGATTCCTTACCCAATATAATTAAACAAGAAGCTATTTTACAATTTATGATTTCAGAAGCTATCAAAACTTCTGAAATTGAAGGGGAATATTATAGTCGGCAAGATATAATGTCATCTATTAAGAAAAACTTAGGTATTGGTAACAATTTTGACTATATAAGAGATAAAAATGCTCAAAGTGTTGGAAAGTTGATGGTAACAGTTCGTAACTCTTATTCAGAACAATTGACTGAAATAATGATAAAGCAATGGCACGATATTCTTATGGAATATTCAAAAAGGGTTAATTCAGGCCAATATAGAGTGGGAGATGAACCAATGCAAATTGTTTCAGGTTCCTATGGTAAAGAAATTATTCATTTTGAAGCACCGCCATCAAATCAGGTTTCAGTTGAAATGAAAAAATTTATTAAATGGTACCATGATTTCGAGGTACAAACAAACGATGTAAAAAAAGCACTTATTAAAACTTCTATTTCTCATTTGTATTTTGAGAGTATTCATCCTTTTGAAGATGGGAATGGAAGAATTGGAAGAGCAATTGCAGAGAAATGTCTTGCTGAATCTTTAAATCGACCAGTTTTAATGAGTATTTCAAGTACTATAGAACAGAACAAAAAAAAATACTATCAATCTTTAAAACAAGCCCAGAAAACCCTTGAAATTACAGATTGGATTTTTTACTTCTCTACTTTGATTTTAGAATCTCAAAGAAAAGCTAAACAAACTGTCCTTTTTACATTAAACAAAACTAGATTTATTGATCGGTTTAAGAACCAAATGAATCAAAGACAAATAAAGGCGGTTTTGAAAATGTTCGAAAATGGTGTTTCGGGTTTTGAAGGAGGAATGACTGCCATAAAATATGTTTCAATTACTAAAACATCAAGAGCAACCGCTACAAGAGATTTGCAGGATTTGACAGGAAAGAAGATTTTAAAACCTAAAGGAGAGGGCAGAAACAGATCTTATGAACTGAACTTAGTTGAAGAAACTATGTAAAGTTGAGGGTTTGTTATCCTTCGCACCATTAACTAATAAAATATTATTTCAAAAATGTATTTTTGTAGTTATGATAAATCCCTTCACCGACGAATATTTTATGAAGAAAGCTTTACAGGAAGCTGAAATAGCTTATAATAAAGGCGAAATTCCTGTTGGTGCTGTTATTGTCGTGGCTGATAAAGTCATCGCAAGCAGTCATAATTTAACCGAATTGTTAAATGATGTCACAGCTCATGCCGAAATGCAGTCGATAACCGCAGCTGCAAATTTTCTGGGTGGAAAATATTTAAAAGACTGCACGCTGTATGTTACTTTAGAACCGTGTCAGATGTGTGCCGGTGCTTTGTACTGGAGCCAGATTTCGAAAATTGTTTTTGGCGCCCGTGACGAACAACGCGGATTTATGAATATGGGAACCAAACTGCATCCCAAAACTACAGTTGTTTCCGGAGTTATGGCCCATGAAGCGGCTGATTTAATGAAGCGTTTTTTTCTGGAGAGGCGTAAATAGCTTATGAAAACCGGAGCACTAGCCCAGATGGAAGCGGCATCCTTTTTCTTGCTTCTTTAGCAGGAAAAAGATATAGCGGACAGCTGGAAACAGCTCCTGATGCCTCTACAGAAGCTTATAAGCCTCTAAAATTTAAATAATTATATTAGAGAATTTTCTTCTTAAACAATTCAAAAAATATTTTACTTTTAACATAATTAAAATTACTTTTTACTGTTATGCATTTTAATAGTGAAATCTGTTAATTTTAGTTGCCTAACCCATTAACTCCAAATAAAAGTGAAAACAAAAGGATTAGTTCTCGTGCTTTGTGTGTTTTATATTTTTCAATCCTGCGGGCGAAAATCAGCTGCAGATTTTAATTCTGATTTTTCATTATTTAAAGAGTATATCACCAGTTTTACGGGCGGAATTGTTTCTTCGGATTCTGATATCCGAGTGGTTTTGGCTTTTGATAAAAACGACTGGAAACCGAATCAGGAATTAGATGACGACTTATTTGATATTTCGCCAGGTGTAAGCGGAAAAGTCGTAGCGCTTTCTACAAATACCTTAGCTTTTATTCCGGAGAAAAAACTCAAACCGGGAACAGAATACCAGGTTACTTTAAACTTAGATAAATTAACTGCCATTCCGAAAGAGAAAGAAAAGGAACTTTCAAAATTCAATTTTACAGTTAAGACTATTAAACAGGATTTTACCATAAATACGGGAGATATTCAATCGTACAGTAAAGAGTATCAGTATCTAAACTGCACTTTAAAAACAGCAGATAATATTGATCTGGAAACGGCTAAAAAATTAGTTGAAGCCAAACAAAAAGGTAATAATCTTAAAATTAAGTTTGAGAAAAATCCGGCTTCGGGTAAAGAATTTCATTTTATAATAGACAGTATTCAGCGTTATTCTGAAGCTACAAATCTGGAAATTATTTATGACGGAGATGATTTTGATATCGATCAGAAAGGACAAATCGATTTTCCGATTACAGGTATTAACGAATTTAAAGTTATAAAAGTTGAGGTTCCGGACGGAAACAATCAGCAGGTGTTAATCAATTTTTCTGAACCTCTTGAAAAAGGGCAGGATTTTGCGGGACTGGTTTCAATTCAGAATACTAATAATCTGAAGTTTTCAGCACAGGGAAATTTACTGAAAGTTTATTTTACCAATCAAAATACTCCTAAAAAAGATGAACCTGCCGCGGTCGTTATAGAAGAGGAGCCTGTTGAAGTAACTGTAGATTCAGCTGCTGTTGTAGTTGATTCGGCCGCTACTGTAGTTGATTCAGCCGCTGCTGTTGTAGAGGAAGCCGTTGAATATGTTCCGGATGAGGAGCCTGAACAAGTAATTACTGGCGAGTTATTACTGGAAGTGTTTCAGGGAATAGAAAGCCAATATGGCAAAAAACTGGAAAATAATTATAGCGAAAAAATCTCTTTTGACCAGATAAAACCAAATGTCCGTTTTATTAAAAACGGAACGATTTTGCCTAGTTCGAATAATTTAAAATTAAATTTTGAAGCTGTAAATTTAAGTGCTGTTGATGTAAAAGTGTATAAAATTTACAAGAATAATATTCTGCAGTTTCTTCAGTATAATGAGTTAAACGGAGCGCAAAATCTCAAGAAAGTGGCTCAGCCAATTGCCAGGACCACACTTAACTTAAAAGAAAGTACCCTTGTAAATTTAACCAAATGGAATACTTATGCTTTAGATTTATCTAAAATTATCAAGCCTGAACCAGGGGCGATATACAGAGTGGAGTTTGAATACAAAAGAAAATATTCGTTATACAAATGTGAAACTTCAGACGAAGATTCATACCAGGAAGAGGAAGAAGAGGTTGATGAAAATGATGTGAATTATAGCGGAAACTCGTATGATGATTACTATTATGATGATTATGACTGGCGAGAAAGTCAGGATCCTTGCTCGGGTTCGTATTATTATAATGCTAAAATAGCAACTAATATTCTGGCGACTGATTTGGGCGTAATCGCTAAAAGAGGAGAAAACAAATCCTATTTATTTGCTGTAAATAATATTGTAACAACTGAGCCGGTTTCGAATGCGAGAGTAGATTTGTATAATTTTCAACAGCAGAAAATTGCAACACAAGCAACAAGCAGTGAAGGTTTAGCAACTTTTCAACTGGATAAATTTGCCTATTTTGCTATTGTTACTTTAGGAGACCAATCGACTTATGTGAAACTGGATGACGGGCTTTCGCTGTCAGTCAGTAATTTTGATGTTGCGGGAGAAACACTTCAAAAAGGATTAAAAGGGTTTATTTACGGAGAGCGCGGAGTCTGGCGTCCGGGAGATAATTTGTATCTGTCCTTTATTTTGAATGATGCTTCGAATAAATTGCCAAAATCACATCCAATAAAATTCAGACTGAATGATCCGAATGGGAAAACTGTTTATCAAACGGTTCAAAAAACGAATGAACTAAATCATTATGCGTTTACGGTTCCTACAAATGCAGATGTTCCAACAGGAAACTGGGAAGCGATGGTGAGTGTGGGTGGTGCTAAATTTTACAAAAGCATCAAAATTGAAACGATCAAACCGAATCGTTTAAAAATCAAAAATACGTTTAGCAGAAAAACACTTTCAGCATCCTATCCAAATACAGATAATCTGGAAGTGACATGGCTGCACGGTGCAATTGCTAAAAATCTGAATGTAGAAATGCAGGCAAAATTTTCGCAGCAAACCACGACTTTTAAAGGATATGAAAAATATACTTTTGATGATTTAGTGCGCCAGTTCAGTACAGAAGAAATCAATGTCTTCTCCGGAAAAATAAACGAGAGCGGAAAAGCATCAGTTAACATTCAGCCAAGATTGCAAGGTCAGGCACCGGGAATGTTACGTGCTTCGTTCATTACAAAAGTATATGAAGAAGGCGGGGATTTTAGTACTGATGTGATGTCGACAACTTATTCGCCTTATAAAACCTATGTCGGAATTAAATCGCCGGAACCTAATAAATATGGTATGCTGGAAACCAGAACCAATAATCGTTTTGAAGTTGTTACGGTTGATGAAAACGGAAGGCCAAAACCGGTTCGAAATCTTGAAGTGAGAATCTATAAAGTTGAATGGAGATGGTGGTGGGATTCTTCGAGTGATAATTTATCGAATTATAATGCTGCGAATGCTACAACATCTTATAAATCAACTATAATAAATACTGATTCCAGCGGAAGAGGAAGTTTTCAGTTTGCTTTGACAGATGAAGAATGGGGGCGTTATTTGATTCGTGTGGAAGATCCTCAAGAAGGTCACGCTACTTCTTTAACCGTAAATATTGACTGGCCGATCTGGTCCGGGAAAACGCGAAACAGAGACGCTTCTAATGCAAATATGTTAGTGTTTTCTACCGATAAAAAGAACTATGCAGTTGGAGAAAAAGCACAGCTTTCTTTTCCTTCAAGTGAAGGCGGAAGAGCTTTAATTTCAATCGAAAACGGATCGAAAGTAGTGCAGACTATTTGGGCTGAAACCAAAAAAGGAGAAACTAAAGTTGAGGTTCCAATTACAGGTGCAATGGCGCCAAATGTGTATTTTAACATCACCTTATTACAGCCTCACGCTTCTACCAAAAATGATTCGCCTATTCGTATGTACGGAATTGTTCCAATTGAAGTCGTAGATAAAAATACCATTCTGGCTCCAACACTTTCAATGCCTGATGTTCTGAAACCAGAGCAAAATTTTATGGTAAAAGTGGGTGAAAAAACCGGAAAAGAAATGACCTATACAATTGCAGTTGTTGATGAAGGACTTTTAGATTTAACCCGTTTTAAAACACCGAATGCCTGGGATAGTTTCTACGTTCGTGAAGCTTTAGGAGTAAAAACCTGGGATATTTATGATGATGTAATTGGGGCTTATGGCGGAAAAATAAACCAGATTTTCAGTATTGGTGGTGACCAGGACTTGGGAGGCGGAAAAGCGAAGAAAGCAAACCGTTTTAAACCTGTTGTCTTGTATTACGGACCATTTAAATTAGGAAAAGGAGAAACTAAATCACATCAATTAAAATTACCAAAATACATTGGCTCAGTGCGAACAATGGTTGTGGCAGGAGATGCCAATACAAGTGTTTACGGAAGTGTAGAAAAAGCAACTCCGGTGAAGAGTCCGCTGATGGTTTTGGCTTCATTGCCAAGAAAGATTTCGCCATCAGAGAAAGTAACTCTTCCTGTAACTGTTTTTGCAACTGAAAACAAAATCAAAAATGTCTCAGTTCAGGTAAAAACAAGCAACGGATTGAAAGTTGTCGGAAGTGCGGTTCAGAGGTTAAACTTCAAACAACCGGATGAAAAAATGGCTTACTTTAATTTAGTTGTCGGTTCTGCAACCGGAATTGCGAAAGTTCAGGTTATTGCAACTTCAGGAAGTGAAAAATCAGTTTATGATGTCGAAATTGATATGACAAATCCTAATCCGGTTACGAGTACTTTTACCGATGTTGTTTTGTCGCCCAACAGTTCTAAAACAATTTCATGGAAAACCTTTGGAATTGCCGGAAGTAATAAAGCAAGACTGGAAGTTTCATCAATGCCGTCGATGAATTTGAACGGAAGATTACAATTTTTAATTCAGTATCCGCATGGATGTGTAGAGCAAACGACTTCATCTGTTTTTCCTCAATTGTATTTAGGAGATATGGCGGATGTTGATACGAAACGCAAAGATCTGATTCAGAAAAATATTGCAGCCGGAATTGCGAGATTGGGCAATTTCCAATTGTCAAACGGAGGAATGCCGTATTGGCAAGGAAATGCAATTGCAGATGACTGGGGAACTTCTTACGCCGGACATTTCTTAATTGAAGCAGAGAAAAAAGGATATGTTTTGCCGATTAATTTCAAATCAAAATGGCTGGGATATCAGCAACGCGAAGCAAAACAATGGCGTTTTGAGCCTAAATACGGAAATGATTTAGCTCAGGCATATCGTTTATATACTTTGGCTTTAGCCGGAAATGCCGATTTATCAGCGATGAACCGATTGAGAGAGACAAAAGGCATTTCGAATGAAAGTATGCTTCGTCTGGCAGCAGCTTATGTTTTAGCAGGGCAAAAATCTGCCGGACAAAGTTTGTTTTTACGCACAAGTATCGACGGAAGTTCAGACGGCTACAGCTATTACTATTATGGTTCAAATGAAAGAAACAGAGCAATGGCGCTGGAAACAATGCTTCTTTTAGGACAGAAGCAAAAAGCTTTTACAACAGCCGTAAAACTAGCCAAAGAAATGTCGGCTAATCAATGGATGAGTACGCAGACAACGGCTTATTGCCTGTATGCAATGTCGAAATTTGCGATAAGCAATGGTCCGAAAGGAATCAATGTTCAGTTTAGTAAAAACGGAAAGGTGCAGACAATAAACACAAGTAAATCAGTTGCAGATCGCAGTTTGTCTGTTGCTTCAGGAGCAAATAGTATTACGATTAAAAATAATAAAGCGAATACAGTTTATGTTCGTATACTGAACACAGGAATTCTGCCAATCGGAAAAGAAAATGCGGTTCAAAGTGATGTTACGGCTTCTATTGTTTTCAAAAACAGAAAAGGAAGTCTAATCAATGTTTCCAGAATTAGTCAGGGAACCGAATTTGTTGCTGAGGTTACGATTAAAAATCAAAGAGGAGAAAGTGTTCAAAATGTTGCATTGTCGCAGATTTTGCCTTCAGGATTCGAAATTGTAAATACGCGTTTTACAGATTATGGAGATGCTGTAAACAATATCGCAGATTATATTGATATCCGCGACGACAGAACGAATTTCTATTTCGGAATGAAATCCAGAGAAACTAAAGTTTTCCGTATTCTGTTAAACGCATCATATCTAGGGAATTATTATCTGCCGGGATTACAATGCGAAGCGATGTACGATAATACATTCTTAGCAAGAACAAAAGGATTCTGGGTTGAGGTGGTGAAATAGAATTATTAGCCACAGATTATAAAGATTAATCTCTCGCAGATTTTGCAGATCAAGCAGATAAAATAAATCTTTAAAATCTGCGTAATCTGCGAGAGAAAAAATATAGGGCACTTTAATATAGCCAAAGATTAATTGATTAAAATAATTTTTAGAAATCTGTGCTAATCTGCGAGCAAAAAAACTTTGCGAACTTTGCGAATAACTTTGCGCCTTTGCGGTTAAATAATTACTACGTTGGAAAATAAACTAATAGCGTTCTCAAAACGCATTATAACCTGGAGCAAAAAAAACAAAATCAAATCAGCAATTGTATTTCTGCTCTTGCTGATTTACTATTTTTCGATACCCCGAACTTTATTCAAAGAACCGTATTCAACAGTTATAGAAAGCAAAGAAGGAGAATTGCTCGGCGCTAAAATTGCCAGAGACGGACAATGGCGTTTTCCAGCGCAGGACAGCGTGCCGGATAAGTTCAAGAAATGCATTGTGTATTTTGAAGATGAATATTTTTATAAACATCCGGGATTTAATCCCGCAGCGATGATAAATGCTTTTAAGCAAAATAGAAAAGCAGGAAAAGTGGTTCGAGGCGGAAGTACATTAACACAACAGGTTATTCGCTTATCCCGAAAAGGAAAAAACAGAACTTATTTAGAAAAAATAATAGAAATTATTCTCGCTACCATATTACAACTAGGCTATTCTAAAAATGAAATTCTCGAAATGTACGCAGCGCACGCACCGTTTGGTGGAAATGTTGTGGGACTGGAAATGGCTTCATGGCGTTATTTTGGTGTTCAGTCAAATCAATTGTCATGGGCAGAAAATGCAGTTTTAGCCGTTTTACCAAATGCGCCAAGTTTAATTTATCCGGGAAAAAATCAAATAAAGTTATTAAATAAAAGAAACCGACTTTTGTTAAAACTGCATCAGGAAGGCATAATTGACAAGCAGACTTACGAACTTTCAATACAAGAACCTTTGCCTCAAAAACCTTATGATCTTCCGCAAATTGCACCTCATTTATTACAGAGAGTTGCTAAAAACGAAGAAGGAATGCGAGTACAAACTACTATTGATTATGCTTTGCAAAACAGGGTCAATCAAATTGCGAGATATTATTACAATCAGTACAAACAGAATGAAGTTCATAATCTGGCGATTTTGGTAATTGATGTTCAAAGCAGAAATGTAATGAGTTATGTTGGAAATGCTCCAACAGATAAAGATCATCAAAAAGATGTGGATATTATTGATGCGCCAAGAAGTACAGGAAGTATCCTGAAACCGCTTTTGTATGCCGCAATGCTTGATGATGGTGAATTATTGCCTAATACTTTAATTGCTGATATTCCAACGCAGATTTCCGGTTATACACCTCAAAATTTCAATTTAACTTTTGACGGAGCTGTTCCGGCACATCGGGCATTGTCACGATCTTTGAATATTCCGTCGGTTTTAATGTTGCAGGATTTTGGTGTTAACAAGTTTTACGAAGAACTGCAGAAATTCAAATTAAGGAACATCAATAAAACGCCGGATCATTACGGTTTATCCCTTATTCTTGGTGGTGCGGAAAGTAATTTGTGGGATTTATGCCGAACGTATGTTAATCTTTCATCTACAGTCAATTATTATACAAAAAATAAAGGGCAATATAGAACTAATGAATTTACTGAACTCAATTATAAAAACGATTTTAAACCTGATTTTGGCTCAGATACCAATCAGAAAAATATTTTGGGTGCAGGGTCAATTTGGCTGACTTACAACGCAATGGAAGAAGTAAACAGGCCGGAAGGAGATGAAGCCTGGAAGTTTTATGACAGTTCGCTTAAAATTGCATGGAAAACAGGAACCAGCTTCGGAAATCGTGATGCCTGGGCTATTGGAACAAATTCCAGATATGTTGTTGGAGTTTGGGTTGGAAATGCAACAGGTGAGGGAAGACCAACTTTGACGGGCGTTACAAGCGCAGCACCAATTTTATTCGATGTGTTTAATTTACTGCCAAGACAAAAATGGTTTGATACGCCGTATAATGATTTGGCTGAAGTTGAGGTTTGTCGTCTGAGCGGTTATCTGGCAAAAGATAATTGCCCTAAAATCAGACAATGGGTTGCTAAAAAAGGAAAATCGACTAAAGTTTGTCCGTATCATAAAACGGTACATTTAGATAAAACAGAACAATTTCAGGTAAACAGCAGTTGTGAAAGCGTAGATAATATAGTGACAAAAAACTGGTTTGTATTGCCTCCGGTTATGGCGTGGTATTACAAAAGCCAGCATATTGAATATCTGCCATTGCCTCCATTTAAAGAAGGTTGCGAAGGAACGCAAAACAGAACTATGGATTTTATTTATCCGAAAGCAAACAGTAAAATTTATTTGACGAAAGATTTTAACAGTAATGTACAGCCTGTAATTTTGAAAGTAGCTTATTCTGAAAGAGATAAAGAATTATTCTGGTATGTTGATGATGTATATAAAGCCACAACAAAAACCTTTCATGAATTGCCAATCACGCCAACAACAGGAATACATTACATTACAGTTGTGGATGCTTCGGGGAATGAAATCAGAAGAAAAATTGAGATTGTGAGGGAATAAAGAAGAAATCCCAATTTTTTTAAAATCCCAAATTCTAATACTGTAAATAAAAATTATAAGGATTTTCCTGAGTGGAGTCGAAGTCCTATTGGATAAAAAGTCTTCGACTCGGGCCAGGGTGACATTATGGCCGTGATGCTTTTTAATATAAATGTATTATGAAAATGAGTGCCTAGCCCAGATAGGAGCGGTATCCTTTTTCTGGCTTCTTTAGCCGGGAAAAGATACAAGCGGATAGCGGGAAATTGCTTCTAATAAAATAAATTCCAAATCGAAAATACAAGTTTGATTGCCTTTGTCCCTCGCAATGACGCATAAAAAAACCGCCAGTCTTTCGAGAGGCGGTTTTGTTTTATTCTGAAATAACATTTCCTTTACTGTCGTAGAAATGGTATTCTAAGTACGTGTAAGCGTCACGAGGTATGATTTTCACCCATTTCTTATGTTCAAAAAACCATTTCGAACGTAAGGATGGAAAACCTTTACTGAGGTAAGCAGCCACAAACGGATGTACGTTCAGTACAACTTTTTTGTGGGTTTTTAGAAGTCGGTCTAAATCAGAAGAGATTTTATCGATAATTAAGATAGGGGCTTCAATTTCACCATTTACTTTATTAGGATCTTCTTCTCTGGTTTTTATGTTAACTTCGGGTCTTACGCGCTGTCTTGTAATCTGGACCAGACCAAATTTACTCGGCGGTAATATTTTATGTTTTGCTTTATCGTCGCTCATTTCTTCTCGCAAGAAGTCGAACAGGACTTTCCTGTTTTCAGGATTAGACATATCGATAAAATCAACAACTATGATACCGCCCATATCACGCAGACGAAGTTGTCTTGCGATTTCTGCGGCAGCAATCATATTAACTTCCATGGCAGTGTCTTCCTGATTGGTTGACTTATTAGAACGGTTTCCGCTGTTTACGTCTATAACGTGCAGTGCTTCAGTGTGTTCAATGATGAGATAAGCGCCTTTGCTCATCGAAACCGTTCTTCCGAAAGAAGTTTTGATTTGTCTCTCTATATTGTATTTCTCAAAAATCGGAGTATCGTTTGATTGATAAAACTTGACGATTGATTGTTTTGAAGGTGCAATTTCCTGCAGATAATCCTTCGTTTGATGATACAACTCTTCATCATCTATCTGAATACCGCTAAAGGTATCATTGAATACATCCCTCAGTATGGAAGAAGCTCTGTTTAGCTCTCCTAATACTTTGGATGGATGATGAGCAGTTGGTAATTTTTTACACATTGCAGTCCATCTGCCAAGCAGGTTCTGCAAATCTTTTTCTAATTCGGCTGTATTTTTGCCTTCGGCTACTGTTCGAACAATAACACCAAATCCTTTAGGTTTGATCGATAGAACAAGTTTTTTTAGACGGTCCTTTTCTTTTTTGTCCTCTATTTTTTGCGAAATAGAAACACGGTCAGAAAACGGAACCAGAACAATAAATCTTCCTGCCAGTGACAGCTCAGCGCTTATCCTTGGGCCTTTGGTCGATATAGGTTCTTTTACAACTTGGACTAAGACAGATTGATTGGCACTTAAAATATCAGTAATGATGCCATCTTTGTCAATCTCTTTTTCAAACTGAAAGGTTTTTAGGGAGAAATCTTTTAATTTACCTGCGCTTACAAGTTTTATGAATTTCAGTTGGGAAGCTAAGTTTGGACCCAGATCGTGATAATGTAAAAAAGCATCTTTTTCGAAGCCTACATTTACAAAAGCTGCATTGAGTCCTGCAACCGGTTTTCGTATTTTAGCAATAAAAATATCGCCAACCTGAAAGTTGCTTGTCTCTTGTTCTTTATGTAATTCAATTAGTTTTCCATCTTTTAATAAGGCAAAATCTACGGCTTCAGAACTAGATCTAATGATCAATTCTTTATTCACTTTGTAAATTTTTATCCAGACTTTTAGTTTCAGGTTTTTGGTTTCAAATTTTAAGTTTTACAACTCATCACTCGTAACTTATAACTCATAACTGAATTGTAAGGATGGATTAAACAATATTTTTTAACAGGTATTAACCCGGAGAAAATTAGCTGACAGTTTGCAGTTGCAAGTAATCAGTAGACTGAATACTAAATACTGATGACTGAATACTAATTTTCAATTTCAATGAACGTTTAAAAAGAAAAAAGTAGTTTAAAACTACTTTTTCTTTTTGTGACGGTTAGCTCTCGCTCTTTTCTTTCTTTTGTGAGTAGCTACCTTATGTCTCTTTCTTTTTTTACCACTTGGCATATCGTATCGATTTTATGATTAATTAATAGTATTATTTTGCTTCGTTGTTTGTTTTAACTCCCTCTACAAAAACTTTTGCAGGTTTAAAAGCAGGAATATTGTGTGCAGGAATTTTGATTGTGGTATTTTTAGAAATATTTCTTCCTGTCTTTTCAGCTCTTGTTTTTACGATGAAACTTCCAAAACCTCTTAGGTAAACGTTATCACCAGTTTCTAATGAAGTTTTCACTTCTTCCATAAAAGTCTCAACTGTTGCCTGAACGTCTCCTTTTTCAAGACCTAGTTTCTCTGAAATCTTTGCTACGATATCTGCTTTCGTCATTTTCTTTCCTGTTTTTATTTTATAAATGATGTACTATTTTTTTGAGGTTGCAAATATAGGAATTAAAAAAATAATTAATCAAGCTAATTCGTTAAATTTTAATTACATAAACATTTACTTTTGCAATCTAAGTATTTCCTAATGAAATTTCATAACCTGCTGATAAAATGGTATTTACAAAACAAACGTGATTTGCCGTGGCGAAATACTGTGAATCCGTACCACATTTGGCTCTCAGAAATTATGCTTCAGCAAACAAGAGTCGCGCAGGGAATGCCTTATTTTTTTTCTTTTACCGAGGAATTTCCTACTGTTTTTGATTTGGCTAATGCTGATGAAGAAAAAGTTCTAAAACTCTGGCAGGGATTAGGATATTATTCGAGAGCCAGAAATCTGCATAAGACAGCTCAGCATATTGCAAATGATTTAAATGGCGCTTTTCCGGCTTCTTATAACGATTTATTGAAATTAAAAGGTGTTGGCGAATATACTGCTGCTGCAATTGCCTCTTTTTCTTATAATGAAGCCGTTCCGGTTGTCGATGGCAATGTGTTCAGGGTTCTTTCGCGCTATTTTGATATCGAATCAGATATAGCCTTGCCTGCGACTAAAAAAGAGTTTACTGAGCTTGCGTATGAACTGATGCAAAAAAAAAGTCCTGCTATATTCAATCAGGCCATAATGGAATTTGGCGCTTTGCAGTGTGTGCCTAAAAGTCCAAATTGTTCTGTTTGTGTGTTTAATGAGAGCTGCCTGGCTCTGCAAAAAAATAAGGTTGATGTTTTGCCTGTAAAATCAAAAAAACTGAAAATTACAAACCGCTTTTTTAATTATCTGGTATTAGAAGATATTGAGGGAAAAACTTTAATCCAAAAAAGAACTGCAAAAGGAATTTGGCATAATCTCTATGAATTTCCATTAATAGAAACTGAAGAAATTATAGGTTTTGATTTTATTTCAAAAGCTGTTCAGCAGGACATTTTGCAATCTTATTCTATTACTGCCATAGAGGAATGCTCGCACGCCACTGTTATCCATAAACTTTCGCATCAGCATTTGCATATACAGTTCTGGAAAATTAAAATAAATAATATTTTGGTTAAAGGATTGAATTTTAGTGATTTAAAATTATATCCTTTCCCTATTGCTATCTATAATTTTATTGAAAAGGAAGAAATAAGTCGTTAAAAAAAATTACCTTTGATACAAAACACAAATGCTATATCATGAACGGAACATTAAACAAAGTGATGTTGATAGGCCATTTGGGCGACGATGTTAAAATGCATTATTTTGAAGGAGGTAACTGCATCGGCCGCTTTCAGCTGGCAACAAATGAAGTATATATCAATAAAACGACAAATGAAAAAATTACCTCGACAGAATGGCATAATTTAGTTGTGCGCAATAAAGCCGCTGAAATCTGTGAAAAATACTTGTCTAAAGGTGATAAAATTTACGTTGAAGGGCGCATCAAGTCAAGGCAATGGCAGGCTGAAGACGGAACTACAAAATATACAACCGAAATTCAGGTAACCGAATTTACTTTTTTGACAACCAAAAAAGAAGCAGAGCATAAACATCATCAGGCTGCTGAATTGCCAAAAAATACTAACTTTGAAAATCCTAATGAAGGCTTGCCGGTCAACGATTTGCCTTTTTAATTGTTTAACTAATCTTTTTTAATTTGGACCCGGAGCCCAGTTTATTTTTTGTATCGGCAAACTCGAATTTAATTATTGGTTTTGTCGGAATATTTATTTTGCTTTTTTTATCAGCGATTGTTTCTGGTGCGGAAGTTGCCTTTTTTTCCTTGTCTCAAAAAGAAATTGAAGACGTACTGCAGGAAAATAATCCTAAAGGAAAAATAATTTCCAACCTTTTGGACAGACCCAAAAAACTCTTAGCCACATTATTAGTTGCCAATAATTTTTTGAACATTGGGGTTGTTATTTTGTTTTCATTTATAGGAAGGGATATTTTTGCAGCTATTAATTCGGCTGTATTAAAATTTATATTAGAAGTAAGTGTGGTTACTTTTTTAATTTTGCTTTTTGCCGAAGTCCTTCCTAAAGTTTACGCCAGCCGAAACAATATAAAATTTGCAAAACGGGTAGCTTATCCAATTGCTTTTTTAGATAAATTACTTTCACCTGTAAGCTTGCCCATGCGCGCACTTAGTTTATATTTGCATCAAAAATTAGGAAAACAAAAAACTAATTTCTCAGTAGATCAGCTTTCGCAGGCATTAGAGCTTACTGATTCTGAAGGAACATCAAGTGAAGAACAGAAAATTTTAGAAGGAATTGTTTCTTTCGGAAATACAGATACTAAACAGGTAATGAGTCCCAGGATTGATGTTTTTGCACTGGAAATATCAGAAACATTTGAGGAGATTTATCCTAAAATAATTGAAACCGGTTTTTCAAGAATTCCGGTTTATCGGGATAATATTGACCAGATCGAAGGCGTTTTATTTGTTAAGGATTTATTGCCGCATATTGATAATGCCGGATTCGACTGGACCACTTTAATCAGGGAAGCTTTTTTTGTTCCTGAAAATAAAAAGCTGGATGATCTGCTTAAGGATTTTCAGAGCCTGAAAAGCCATTTAGCCATTGTTGTCGATGAGTACGGAGGAACTTCAGGTTTGGTATCTTTAGAAGATGTAATTGAAGAAATAGTAGGAGATATAAGTGATGAGTTCGATGATGAACATTTGAATTTCTCCCAAATTGATGAAAAGAATTTTCTTTTCGAAGGAAAAATCAACCTGAAGGATTTTTACAGGATTATCGACGTTAATGAAGATATTTTTGAGTCTCACAAAGGAGAGGCAGAAACATTAGCTGGTTTTATACTTGAAATACTGGGCAATTTTCCTAAAAAAAATCAAAAAATAGCGTTTGAGAACTGTGTTTTTGTTATAGAAGCGGTTGATAATAAACGTATTAAGCAAATAAAAGTAACAATAGAATAAGATGTTAAAAAAAACAATTTGGATAATAGTAATTTTACTGAGCCTGACTGTTATAAGCTGTAAAGATGATGTTTTGCCAAAACCAGCGGCTTTTTTGCGTCTGGATTATCCAATGGCCAAATATGTAAACTTTGAAAACACATGTCCTTTTTCGTTTCAAATGAATGAAGATGCTGTAATTAAGGGTGAAAAGGAATGTGGATTTGCAATTACATATCCAAAAATGAAAGCGACTATTTATCTGACTTATAAACCTGTAAACAATAATATCGACAAACTGTTGAGAGATGCTCAAAAATTAACTTATGAGCATGTAATCAAAGCTGATGATATATTAGAGCAGCCTTATTTAAATCCAGAGAAAAAAGTTTACGGGATGTTCTATCAGGTGAATGGAAATGCGGCAACAAACTCACAATTTTACGTGACAGACAGTACAAAGCATTTCATTACGGGATCAGTTTATTTTTACAGCAAACCCAATTTTGATTCGGTTATGCCGGCAGCAAGTTATATCAAAAATGATATGCAGCGGCTGATGGAAACTTTGAAGTGGCAGTGAAAATATAATAAAAAAATGGCGCTCAGTATGAACGCCATTTTTGTTTTGACAAAGTCTGAATTTACGATTTCATATTAGAAACCTTATATGTTTTTCCGTCTCCTGTTTCCTGAACTACTTTCGTTAAAGATTCAGGATTTTGAACTGTTTTGTCAAAAGTTACGGTTGCAGTTTTTTTGTCGAAATCAACAGTTGCTTTTTCAACACCGTCAAGATTTGCTAATTCTTCTTCAATAGTCTTTGCACATCCAACAGCGCAGGTCATTCCGTCGATTGTGAAACTTGCCGTCTGTACATTTTCTGCAGCGATTGGTTTGTGTTCTTTCGGAGCTTCTGTTTTTTCGCCTTTTACGACGGCTAAACTTTTGTCTTCTTCTTTTTTACAGCTTACCAGTACCAAACCAGCAATGGCTAACGATGCTATTATTTTTGTAAATTTCATTATATATAATTTTAGTTTGTCAATATGTTTGTTGCAAAATTAATAAAAAAGCAAAGGTCAGTTCCTAAAATTATTACAAATTTGTAGTAAAATACGATTTATGGATGCAAAACAATTAAAGTGGTTTTATTTATTGCTGCTTTCACTAGTTTGGGGAAGTTCTTTTATTCTAATCAAAAGGGGATTAGTGGGGTTAACGGCTATTCAGGTAGGTTCGCTCCGAATCATTTTTGCAGGTTTGTTTTTGCTTGTAGTCGGATTTTCGAGTTTGAAGAAAATTTCGGTACGCCAATGGAAATTTGTTGCCCTGACTTCGTTCTTCGGAACATTCATTCCGGCTTTCTTTTTTGCTATTGCAGAAACTCAGGTGGATAGCTCGATTGTGGCAATTTTGAATTCATTGACACCTTTAAATACATTGGTTTTAGGAATTATATTTTTTGGAATTCAGTTTCAAAAACGTCAGGTTTTAGGTGTTTTTATTGGGCTTATTGGCTGTTTGTTGTTGGTTTTGAATGGCGCTTCGGGTCATTCAGGTCAAAACTATTATTATCTGATTTTAGTCGTAATCGCAACGCTGTGTTATGCTATTAACGTCAATCTGATTAAGAAATATTTGTCTGATTTGAATTCACTGAGTATTACAACAGGGAATTTTGCAGTTTTGTTTTTACCCGCTTTACTTATTTTGAGCACTACAGATTTTACACAAAAAATACATCTGGAAACAACACAACATTCTGTTTTGTTTGTAATGATTTTGGGTGTTTTGGGAACCGGAATTGCAAATGTATTATTCTTTAAACTGATACAAATGTCTTCGCCGGTATTTGCAACTTCAGTAACGTATTTGATTCCGATTGTTGCTTTTTTCTGGGGTTTGCTGGATAACGAGATGCTGACTCCAATTCAGTTTTTTGGTGCATTTGTTATTTTGATTGGGGTTTATTTGTCGGCGAAGAAGTAAATTTTGGTTGTGAAATGGTTTTTGTGAGTTGTGAAATGTTGATGTTGTGTCACCCTGAGCGGAGTCGAAGGGCGTACCAATTGGAACATGGCTTCGACTCCGCTCAGCAAAAGAATATCAATAAAACAGAAAGGCTGTCAATTACGACAGCCTTTCTGTTTTTTAAAAATCTTAGAATCTTAGAATCTCAGCATCTTAGAAACTTAGGGTCTTAAAGAAAATCTTTCTCAGAAACTCCTTCGTTGATTTTGATATCAGACATTTTAATATCTAATTCAAAACCTGCATTTTGGATTAAGTTAAAAGGGACTTTTACACCTTTTACTTCTTTGTAATCATTAAAGTAAGTTGTTTGTGTTGTTGATTGCCCGCTTTGTTCTTTTACTTTGGTTTCGGCTACCTTTAAACCTGATTTTACATCATAAAAGTAAATTGTTTTGCCGTCTTTTATAGAGTATGCTTCATTTCCATTGATAGATTCTATTCCGTCAACTTTCAGGTCGGTTCTCTTGCTTAATTGCAATTCTTCAAAAGGAGCTGCATTGGCTTTCATTTCTTCTAAATCTGCACCTTCCAGGTTTTTGCGCTGTCCCTGCTGCTCCACATAAGCGCCTTTTTCGTTTACAACCTGTTTCATCAAAGCCATACTTCCCATAGACAGAGAAACCATCATTTTTCCTTTCGAATCTAATTTTGAAACGAAAGTTAGCGGAGAAGGAGCTTGCGGAATTGTTGTGGTTCCGTGCATGTATAATGTTTTTACAGAAGAAACACCTTTCTCTCCTCCAATTGCTTTGATGTAATTGTCAAAAATACTTTTTGCCGTAATTCCTGCCGGAGCTTCTTTTTTGGTTACAGGCTTGTCAACAGGATTTCCGTATTTATCAAAATAGGAAATCGGAATCTGGAGTTTTTCTAATCCCGGAAGTACTTCTGATCCTTTACCGACAATTACAATCCTCATATTATCGATTTGAAAATATTTGTTCGATACACGATTAATATCATCAATAGTAACATTATTGATGGTCTGAATGTATTTTTCGTAGAAATCTGCAGGAAGTTTTTCTGTTTCAATGTTTAAAGCATAACGAGCAACAGTCTGAGGCTTTTCAACCTGCATTACAAATCTTCCGATGTAACCTGCTTTTACGTTTTTTAATACGTCTTCAGAAACTTTTTCAGTTCTGATTCGTTTAATTTCCTTTACAAATTGTACAACTGCACTATCGGTAACAGCATTTCGAACAGCAGATGACGCTTTGAATTTGGTTACATATTTCCCGCTTCCAATATTTGAACTCGCCCCGTATGTCCAGGCATGCTGTTCGCGTAAATTCATATTCAGATAACTGTTGAAATCACCTCCTAAAATTTGATTTGCAATTACAGCTGGAAAAAAATCAGGATCACTCATTTTTAAATTTACTGTATTTACCAACGAAATCTCCGACTGTACCGCATTTGCAACATCTACAAAATTGATTTGAAGCTTCGATACGTTTTCCGGATTTGGATAGCTATTTTTTGGTGCAGTCTGTTTTTTCCATCCTCCAAACAGTTTCTCTACGGCTGCTTTTGTTTCTTTAAATTTAATGTCTCCAATTACAACTAAATAAGCGTTTTCAGGTACAAAATAAGTGTTATAGTTTGCCTGAACATCTGACAGAGTAACATTTTTCACCGTTTCTTCTGATAAATATTCGCCTGAGGGATGGTTCTTTCCAAAAGCCAAAACATCAACAACTCGGTTAGAAATGGCCGGAACACTTTTTTCATCAGCTTTGAGACCTTCCAGTAATTTTGCTTTTTCCTTATCAAATTCTGTTTGAGTGAAATTAGGTTGTAAAGCACCTTCAGCCAGTAATTCTAAAATACGTCCTGAATATTTTGAAAGAGCATTTGCGTAAGCACCAGATGATGTGAAATTTATACTGGCTCCGTAAAAGTCAATTTCTTCATTAAACGCTTCTTTTGTTGTTTTTTTGGTTCCGTTTCCAATTAAACTGCTTGTTAATTCATCAACGCCTTTTTTGTTTCCTTCGGTAAAAGGTGCATTGTCCAGTGTAAGATTAAAGCTTACGCGTGGTAATTTATGATTTTCAACTACTAAAACTTTCATGCCGTTTGCCAAAACAAAAGTCTGCGGTTTTTTGATGTTGACTACTGGTGAGTTTCCTGGTTTGGGTTGTGGACGATCTTGTGCTTGCATAATTCCGGTAAGGAATAAAAGGATTAAAACTGTATGTATTTTTTTCATGATTCGGGGCTTAGTTTTGAACTTTTTTTGAAGGAACATAATCTAAAATTAAACGCTGATTAGGGTTTAAATACTTCTTGGCGACTTCCCTGATTTCTTCTCTGGTAATTGAGTGGTAGATATCTATCTCAGTATTAATAAGATTGACGTCTCCGTAAAGTAAATAGTAGGAAGCTAAATTTTCTGCAATTCCTTCGACGCTTGCATTAGCATTGACAAAATTATTGTCGAATTTATTTTGTAATTTTTGATAGTCTTTCTCAGAAATCAAATCGGTTTGGATTTTTACAATTTCTTCATCCATTTCTTTTAAGATGTCAGCTGTAGTGTAAGCTCCCATCGGTAAACCATACAAAATATACATTCCGTAATCTTCCTGACTAAAACCAACAGCTCCAATTTGAAGGGCCATTTTTTTGTCATCTACTATTTTTTTATACAATTTGGAGCTTTTTCCGTCACTCAAATAAGAAGAAATCAAATCTAAAACCCTTGCATCTCTGGTTTTCATTGACGGGGTTCGGTATGAAGCAACTACCATCGGAATCTGAATATTCGGATCTTCATAAGAAGCTTTTATGGTTTGTGTGATCGGTTCTTCTGTGTAAGTTTGTTTTTTCAAAACTTCTCCTTTCGGAATTGGTCCAAAATATTTCTGAATCCATTCTTTGGTTTTGGTTTTGTCAAAATCCCCGGCCACAACCAAAACCGCATTATTCGGTGTGTAGAATTTTTTGTTGAAAGCCTGAAATTCTTCCAGAGTAGCGGCGTCAAGATCTTGCATGGAGCCAATGGTTGTCCATCGGTACGGATGATTCTTGAACATGTGTTTTTTAACCTCAGGCAAAATATTTCCGTAAGGCTGATTGTCGTAACGCATTCTTTTTTCCTCTTTTACAACTTCATTTTGAGTGTCAACGCCAATCTTATTGATAATAGGATGCATCAAACGTTCTGACTCCATCCATAAGCCAAGTTCAAGGCTGTTAGAAGGAAAAACCTCATAATAATAGGTTCTGTCGTCAGAAGTATTGGCATTGTTTACACCGCCATTTGCGGTAACGATTTTCATCCACTCACCGCGTTTTATATTTTGGGTTCCTTCAAATAATAAATGTTCAAAGAAATGTGCAAAACCCGTACGGTCAGGGCGTTCGTCTTTTGATCCTACGTGATACATTACAGAAGTAATAACAACAGGAGCAGAGGGATCGTTGTGCAAAATAACATGCATGCCATTGTCTAAATTGTATTCTTCGAAAGCTACTTTTTGGGCATGAGCTACTCCGCCGAGCATTATTGCAGCACTTAACATCATTATTGAATTTTTCATAAAGATTAATAATTTTATATACCTATTTTTATATATAGTAGGTAGCCAGGGATTTATTTTAGTTACATCAAAAATAAGTTTTTTTAGTTACTATTTAGTAAGGGGTATTTATTTTGGTGTTATTTAACAACATTTTACATCTGAATCCTTTTGGAAATATGTTGGAAAGCCTTGAAAAGCAGACTTTAAAGCCTGAAAAATATTTTTGAAATAAGGGATTGCATAGTAAAATATTAATTGTATATTTGCAACCTTAAAAATCAATAAATCAATTTGGTATGTATGCAATCGTAGAGATAGCAGGGCAACAATTTAAAGTAAGCAAAGACTTAAAGGTTTATGTTCACCGTTTAGCTAATGAAGAAGGTTCAAAAGTTTCTTTTGACAAAGTTCTTTTATTAGACGATAACGGAAGCGTAACTTTAGGCGCCCCAGCTATAGAAGGTGCTTCAGTAGAAGCTAAAGTGTTACAACACTTAAAAGGTGATAAAGTTATCGTTTTCAAAAAGAAAAGAAGAAAAGGATACAAAAAGAGAAATGGTCACAGACAATATCTTACACAAATTGTAATTGAAGGTATTACTGCAGCGGGCGGAACTAAAAAAGCAGCAGCTAAAAAAGCAGTTGTAGCAGAAGAAGCTCCGGCTACTGAAGCTGAAGCAGCTCCAAAAGCAAAAAAGGCAGCAGCTCCAAAAGCAAAAAAAGAAGCTAAAGAAGAATAATAACAATATTTAAACTCATACGTCATGGCTCACAAGAAAGGTGTCGGTAGTTCGAAGAATGGTAGAGAATCAGAATCAAAACGTCTAGGCGTTAAGATTTTTGGTGGACAGGCTGCTATTGCTGGGAACATCATCGTTAGACAAAGAGGTTCAAAACATAATCCAGGTGAAAACGTTTACATCAGTAAAGATCACACTTTACATGCTAAAGTTGATGGAGTTGTTAAGTTCCAAAAGAAAAGAGATAACAAATCTTATGTATCTATCCTTCCATTCGAAGCATAATCATTAGATAAATTATTATAGAAAACCCGTTCTGAAGAGAGCGGGTTTTTTGTTTTTTAATAAAACAGCAAAGTTTGTTTTTTTAAACCATGTAAATAATATAAGTTCATTTAAATAAGATGTGTCCGTTTTTTCTACGTTTGTAATCTATGATAAACAACATGCATGTCGATAAAAGGATTACGCTTTGTGAAAGAAAAAACCTTTGTCTAAGTTTTAAACTTACACACTTTTTTGGGATAGTGTCATTTCCAAAATTGAAATTTGATATTACTACTGAATTTTGATATTGTTATTCCTCAGTATCTTGTGTTTCTTCCAGATCTTCAGTATTTCGCCCTAATTTTACTTTTGGGTTATCCTGTGTTCCGGTAACGGTCAGCGGAATTCCAAATATTCCCAACGGAGGCAGTCCTAAACGCATTTTTAAATTCAGTTTTCCGTCCAGACTTGTTGTTCCTTCAATTCTTGGTCTGAATCCGGCAAATTTAAATTTAAAACGTTCAACAGTCATGATATTGTTTTTGACTGTAGTTTTAATATCTACTTGAGAAACATCAGGGTTTTTCATAGATTCGGAGTTTGTTTTCTTGCTCACGGCATTAAACATTTTTAATCCCCTTACTTTTACATCTTTTACAGAAAGTGTTCCGCCACCTGCTAAAGAAGGATAAACCGGCTCCATATTACCATTTAAACGGCCTTTTAATTTGTAGTCTAAAGAAACAATTCCCTGCGCTTTTTCAGCGGCACTGGCCATTTTTCTAAACACTTCAATTTCATTGTATGCTCTTTTAATATCAAAATCCGAAGCTTTGATGTCATAATCGAAACTGGCTTTTTGTGGTGTACTTGCCTGATAATTACCATCCATGCTTACATTACAGCCAATTAAATTAAATCCTGTATTTCGCATGGTAAGCTTGCCATTTTTCATGCTTAAATTTCCTTTTGCATTTTGAAGGTTAAGCTTGTCAAAATACACTTTTTGAGCATTGGTCATTAACTTTAGATTCAGATTCGCCGGAATTATGATAACTCCGGTCTGGTGTGTTGTACCGGATTTAGTTTCTGATTGTGGAGCAGGATTTTTTGCTGCAGATGTGTTGGCATCTGTAGTTGACATAAACTCATCTACATTAATATATCTGGACGAAACGGCAAAAGAACCTTTTAGAATTCCGGTATTAGTGGCGTAATTAAAAACATTTTGCAGGTAACCATTCATTTTAAAATCAGATTGGCCATATGCCGCCAAAAAGTTATTAAAAGACATTTTGTCCTGATTGATTTTAAATATTCCTTCTTTAATAATGAATTTTTTAGGAAGATATTCTGATGCAATTCCGATATTTCGTAATTCAAGCGTTCCCTTATTGTTAAGTTTGCTGTAATTTCCTTTTGTGGCATCGCTTTGTTTTCCTTTTAAAGACAGGTCGGCTTTTATGAAACCATCCAGATCAAGTCCTTTTTGAGAGAAAACTTTATAGATTTTGTTAACATCAAGTTCGCCTTTCGCCTTTACATCATAATTTAAATCGTCAAAATTGCTCAGGTCAGCTGTTACAAAAACAGGTTTACCTTCAAAAGTAAATTGAGCAGGTTTTAAGACTACTTTTAAATCACCGAAAGTTCCTTTTTGGTTGTCAATTCTGGAGTTAATTGTAATGTTAGTAATCGGATTTGGGTAATATTTAGTTTTGATATATCCGTTATTCAGGTCAATAAAGCCTTTTGTAGTTGGAAAAAGCCTGTTTTTTTGATCAAACTTTCCATTAGTTTTAATGTCTCCCGTTAATGATCCTTTTAAAGTAATATCCGGAAGTCCCAGGGCTTTACTTAATTTACCAAGATCAATTTTGGCTTTAAGATCCCCTTTTATATCAGGACTGTTTTTTCCTTTCAAGTAGAATTTTGATTTTAGATAATCCTTATTAATGGTTAAAGATAAATTTCTGGCATCAACAATTAAAAAATCCGGATTAAGAGACGGAACTTTTGTTGTGATTTCCAAATTCAAATTAGAAACCGGAAATGCACTTTTGTCATAATTTACAAATCCGTTATCTATTTTTACATCTAAATTCAAATCCGGGGCGATGTTTTGAGAAGCAATGTAATTTCCTTTTAGAGTAAAAAGCAAATTGGTATTTCCTTTCAATTCGGTTTTAGAAAGCCATGTGATGTACTTTGGGGGAAAAGCCGTAAACACATCATGTAGGTCGCTATTGTTAGATTTTATAATAAAATCCATTTTATACCCATCTTTCAAAATATCAAATTTCCCTTTGAAGTCAACCAATAGCTGATTGATTTTTAAGTTATTTTGCTGAAAATAAAAAGACAAAGAGTTTACATTAACTTTTGTGATTAGATCAGCATCTATTTTTTTGTTCATTAAATACGGTTCATCTTCATAAACTATATTTAATTTTTCAATTTTAGCTTTTGAATATAAATCGAAAACGGCTTTGTTTAAATCCCCTTTTCCTAAGTAGTTAAAACCCAAAGCATCAAAATGGATATTAGTTGACTGGTCGTTGTAAATGATTTTACTGTTTAAAATTTCAATTCTCTCCAGTTTTAAAGCAGTATCTGTGGTGTCTTTTGATTTTTGCTTTTGTGACGAAGATTTGTAAATATTATAGTTAGCCTCTCCTTTTGGATTGACTTTGACATTAATAAATGAATCAGACAAATAAATCTGATCGATTTTTACAGTTTCGCTAAATACTAGGCTTGCAACATTAATTCCAAAAGATACCTCTTTGGCTGTAATAAATTTTTCATTTGTGTAGGGAGCGGAACCATTCAGGTGTAAATCATTTAAAGTCAGCGTCAGTGAAGGGAAATGATGAAAAAATGATAAGGAAACATCTGAGTAATTCAATTCTGCACTTAATTTTTCATTTGCGGTTTTTTTAATCTGTTCCTTGATTTTGTCTGCAAATACAACAGGTGTCAAAAAAAGTAGCCCCAAAACAACGACCAACGTTATTCCGGAATATTTGGCAATTTTTAATAAGATAGATTTAGATTTGTTTTTTGACATAAATAATATTGAGTAGTTGTTTGAGCATAATGATTAAAACGATGATTATCCGTGAACAGTTTCGTTTTTTCCGTAATTGGTAATAATAGAACCTTCGTATTCAATCCATTCTTTCCATCGTTTGTCAACATCTACATTGTCAGCATATTTTCTGGCAAATCCCAAAAATGTAGTGTAATGTCCTGCCTCCGAAATCATCAGATCACGGTAAAATTTGGCTAATTCCTCATCTTTTATATTTTCAGAAAGCACTTTAAAACGCTCGCAGCTTCTGGCTTCGATCATTGCAGAGAATAATAAGCGATCGCAAAGGGCATCTTTACGGCTGCCATCTTTTTTCATAAATTTAAAAAGCTCATTTACATAATGGTCTTTTCTTTCACGTCCTAAAGTCAGTCCTCTTTTTTTGATTACATTGTGAACCATTTGCAGATGTTCCAGTTCCTCTCGGGCTATTATGAGCATTTCGGTTACTAATTCTTCTAATTCAGAATTGTAAGTAACCAGACTAATTGCATTTGAAGCAGCTTTTTGCTCGCACCAGGCATGATCCGTTAAAATTTCTTCAATATTTGATTCGACTATGTTTACCCAGCGAGGGTCTGTGGCTAATTTTAATCCTAACATGACAGCGTAATTTAGATGATGCAAAATTAGTCTTTTTTTAAAACCAAAAGTTGGTAAAAATGGTGCAAAAACGTTCAAAAAACCATTATTTTGTAAAATGAAACCAATTAAAATGGAACAGCTGAAAAAACTTTTAATCATTGGCTTTGTATGGCCTGAACCAAATTCGTCTGCGGCTGGCGGAAGAATGATGCAGTTGATTTCGAATTTTCGTGAAAACGGATTCGCAATTACATTTGCCAGCGCTGCACAGGATAGTGATTTTATGGTTGATTTGTCTGAATCTGGTGTTGAAAAAAAGCCGATTGAACTGAATAATTCCAGTTTTGATGATTTTGTTTTGAAATTGAATCCGGATGTGGTTTTGTTTGATCGTTTTATGATTGAAGAACAATTTGGCTGGCGTGTTGCGGAAAACTGCCCAAAAGCTCTTAGATTATTAGATACTGAAGATTTGCATTGTTTAAGGACAGCTAGGCAAAAAGCCTTCAAAGAAAATAGAATCTTCGAACTGCACGATTTGTTATCTGAAGAAGTGGCAAAACGCGAAATTGCGAGTATTCTGAGATGCGATTTATCGTATATTATTTCTCAATTTGAAATGAAGGTTTTGAAGGAGGTTTTTAAAATTGATTCTGATTTAGTGCAATATCTGCCTTTTTTAGTTGAAGAAATGTCAGAGAAAGATTTGTTGAAATTGCCTTCTTTTGAAGATCGCAAGAATTTTGTTTTCATCGGAAATTTTCTTCATGAACCTAATTGGAATACAATTCAATATGTAAAAGAAGCGATTTGGCCTTGTATCAAAAAAGATTTTCCGGAAGCTGTTTTGGAAGTTTACGGAGCATACCCTTCTCAAAAAGTATTGCAATTGCATCAGCCTAAAAATGGATTTTTTATCATGGGGAGAGCAGAAGATGCTAATGAAGTAGTGAAAAAATCGAGAGTTGTTCTGGCACCAATCCGTTTTGGAGCAGGTTTAAAAGGGAAATTATTGGAGGCGATGCAATGCGGAACGCCAAGCGTAACGTCAACCATTGGCTCAGAAGGGATGCATGCAAATTTACCGTGGAATGGTTTCATTGAAGATAATCCGCAAGAGTTTGCTAAAAAAGCAATTTCGCTTTATCAGGATGAAAATCTTTGGATGCAATCTCAAAAAAACGGAATTGCTATTGTGAATGAATGTTATTTAAAAGATAAATATTCAGAAAAATTGATTAATAGAGTTAATGCATTATTGAATGATGCTGAATCCCATCGTCTTCATAATTTTATGGGAAGCCTGCTGCAGCATCATACCTTAAAAAGCACTAAATATATGGCAAAATGGATTGAGGCTAAAAATAAAAATTAAGCCTGCATTTTTCCAAATCCAACTCTCTCCCGATAAATCTGTGGAGAAACATCAGCATTGGTTTTAAAGAAACGACTGAAATAATGCTCATTATCATACCTAACTCATAGGCAATTTCTTTGGCTGTTTTATTGGTCATATAATTCTCTCTTAGCTTCAATAATAATTCTTTCACGCTATATATATGATGGACAATTTTCCCTGTCTTTATTTTCAGGAGCTGATCCAGTTTTCCGCTACAAGTCCTCACTCAAAAACCTGATTTTTCTAAACCATAAAACGGGCTTCCGCTGGTCGCTGTTTTCTGGCAAGAAAATCAGGTTTTTGAGCTCCGGGCTTTCCACTTCAATCTGGGCTAGGGCACACGTTTTCATAAGAGTGTTTTTGTTCAGTTTGTCATCCTGACGGAGAAAGGATCTCCGCAAGCAGCTCTGCAAAGATTGTCGATTTTGATTACGGAGTTTCTTGCGGAGATTCCTCGTTCCTCGGAATGACAAATATTGCGCATAAAAAAGAGGTTGCTTTTTAGACAACCTCTTTTGGATTATTTTATGAAATTTATTTCAGAATCCTTTCAACAGCCTGAATAGTTGTAGCATAATAACCTGATTTAGCCTTTTTAAAAATTTGTTTTGTTTAAATGTTAGAAGTAAAGTTAAAAGTAGAGGCTTTTTAAAATGGTGGGAAGTAGTTCTGAGGATAAAAATTAAACAAAAATCCCGTCCCGAAAAACTTCGGGGCGGGATTTTAAATATAAAATTGACAAAGAATTACGCCAGCATGGTAACCGGGCTTTCAATGTATTGTTTTAATGTTTGTAAGAACTGAGCTCCGGTAGCACCATCAATTGTTCTGTGGTCACAAGCCAATGATAGCATCATGGTGTTCCCAACTACAATCTGACCGTTTTTAACTACTGGTTTCTCAACAATTGCACCTACAGAAAGGATTGCAGAGTTTGGTTGATTAATGATTGAATTAAATTCAGTAATACCAAACATTCCCAGATTAGAAACGGTAAAAGTACTTCCTTCCATTTCCTGAGGTCCCAATTTTTTGTTTTTTGCTCTTCCGGCAAGATCTCTAACTGAACCACCAATTTGAGACAAACTCATAGCGTCTGTAAATTTCAACACAGGAACTACTAATCCGTCTTCAACAGCTACGGCAACACCAATATTTACGTGGTGGTTGATGATGATAGCGTCTTCTTTCCAGGTAGAGTTAATTTTTGGGTGTTTTTTCAATGCTAACGCACAAGCTTTGATTACCATATCGTTGAAAGACACTTTTGTATCCGGAACGCTGTTGATAGCAGCTCTTGCCTGCATAGCTTCGTCCATACTAACCTCGATTACTAAGTTGTAGTGAGGAGCAGTGAATAATGACTCAGATAAACGTTTTGCAATGATTTTACGCATTTGAGAGTTTTTGATCTCTTCTGTGTAAACTTCTCCGGCAGGAACAAATACTTTTGGAGCGGCAGGAGCAGACGCTTCTTGTTTTGCAGCTGGTGAAGAGGCAGCAGTTTGCGCTTGAGCAGATGGAGTGAAGTTTTCGATATCGCTTTTTACGATACGTCCGTTTTCTCCGGAACCTTTAACCTGAGATAATTGGATTCCTTTGTCAGAAGCAATTTTCTTGGCTAATGGTGAAGCTAAAACTCTTCCGTTTGAATTGTCAGTTACAGCTTCCGGTGCTTTTTCAGCAGCAGGAGCAGCTTTTGTTTCTTCAGCAGCAGGAGCACTTGCAGCAGGTGCAGCGCCTCCGGCAGTATAATTTTCAGCAATTCCGGAAATATCAGTTCCTGCAGGTCCGATGATAGCTAATAAGCTGTCAACAGGCGCAGTACTTCCTTCCTGAATTCCGATGTATAATAATGTTCCGGCATTGAAAGACTCAAATTCCATAGTAGCTTTGTCTGTTTCAATTTCTGCCAAAATATCACCTTCAGATACTGAGTCACCCACTTTTTTCAACCAGGTTGCAACTGTACCTTCAGTCATGGTGTCGCTCAAACGTGGCATAGTTACCACTAAAACACCTTTTGGTAATTCAGTTGCAGCTTTTGCAGGAGCAGCAGTTTCGGTTTTTGCTTCGGCAGCAGGAGCATCCGCTTTTGGAGCTTCGGCAGCAGGAGCGTCACCACCAGCTAAAAGAGCAGAAATATCTTCTCCTTCTTTACCAATGATTGCTAATAATGAATCAACCGGAGCAGTTTCTCCGGCCTGAATTCCAATATGTAAAAGAGTTCCTTCATTGAAAGATTCGAACTCCATTGTTGCTTTATCTGTTTCAATTTCAGCAAGGATATCTCCTTCGCTAATTTTGTCGCCTACTTTTTTTAACCAAGTCGCTACCGTTCCTTCCGTCATAGTATCGCTTAAACGAGGCATTGTTACTTTAATAGCCATGATATGTTATAGTTTATGAGGTGTAAATGGATAGTCTTCTTGTGCGTATACTACATCGTATAATTGTTGCAAGTCCGGATATGGAGATTCTTCAGCGAATTTCACACATTCGTCAACCAGATCTTTAACTCTTTGGTCGATTACATCAATTTCTTCCTGAGTAGCATATTTTTGATCCATAATTACATCAAGCACCTGGGTAATCGGATCGATTTTTTTGTATTCTTCAACCTCGTCTTTAGAACGGTATAATTGTGCATCAGACATTGAGTGTCCTCTGTAACGGTACGTTTTCATTTCAAGGAAAGTTGGTCCGTCTCCTCGACGTGCTCTTTCGATAGCTTCGTGCATTGCTTCGGCAACTTTTACCGGATTCATTCCGTCAACTGGTCCGCAAGGCATTTCGTAACCTAAACCTAATTTCCAGATGTCAGTGTGGTTAGCAGTTCTTTCTACAGAAGTTCCCATTGCGTAACCATTGTTTTCAACGATAAACACAACTGGTAATTTCCACAACATAGCCATGTTGAAGGCTTCGTGTAAAGAACCTTGTCTGGCAGCACCATCACCAAAATAAGTCATAGTTACTCCACCTGTTTCAAAATATTTATCAGCGAAAGCCAAACCAGCTCCTACCGGTATTTGTCCGCCTACGATTCCGTGACCTCCGTAAAAGCGGTGTTCTTTTGAGAAAATATGCATAGAACCTCCCATACCTTTAGAAGTTCCTGTTGCTTTCCCTAAAAGTTCAGCCATAACACGTCTTGGGTCAACTCCCATACCAATTGGCTGAACGTGATTTCTGTATGCAGTAATCATTTTGTCTTTAGTCAGGTCCATAGCATGTAAAGCTCCTGCTAATACTGCTTCCTGACCATTGTAGAGGTGAAGAAATCCTCTGACTTTTTGTTGGATGTATAATGCTGCAAGTTTGTCTTCAAACTTTCTCCAAAGCAGCATGTCTTCATACCACTTTAAGTAAACCTCTTTTGTAACTTCTTTCATCTGAATTCTTTCTTTTGCTAAAGTTGTTTTTTTGTGTTATCAATTATCACCTATAACGCAAAAATAGTTTCCTCCCACAAATTTGCGCCCGAAGGGTCGGGATGCAAAAATAAGACATTACATTTAAGAACTAAAATTTAAAAGCTGTTTTTTGGCTTTTTTTACAAGAACTTTTTATCAAACATCAAAGGGAGCAGGTTTTTGAGGGATGCAGATTGATAAATTGCACCAATTTCTCCCATAAAATAGATTTCTATAGGGGTGTCTTGCTTTATTTCGTATTCTGCAATTGATTGCCGGCATGCCCCGCAGGGTGGAATGGGTACTTGTGTTTGGTTGGTGTCAGAAGCGGCAGTAATTGCCATTTTTAAAATTTTAGCTTCCGGATAAATGCTTCCTGCCTGGAAAATACCCACGCGTTCTGCGCATAATCCTGAAGGGTAAGCTGCATTTTCCTGATTTGATCCTAAAATAATTTTTCCGTTATCCAGTAATAATGCTGCACCAACTTTAAATTGAGAATAAGGTGCATACGCTTTTTTACGGATCTCAACAGCCTGGCTCATTAAATTCTGAATTTCATTTGGCAATTCTTCTAAGGTATCGAAAATCGAAAATGATGATGTTATGGTTATTTTTTTCATTGTTTTTAAGGGAAAAAAAATCCAAATTCCTTTTATAGAAATTTGGATTTGATATTGCTTTTTATTTCTGATCAGATTAATACTCTTCGTATTTCTCTCCAAAATTAAATGTTAATGAGAAGCGAAGTGTATTTTCTAACGGATTTTTAACTTTTGAAGCGGAGAATAAGTACGAAACATCCACTTTTACAATGTTGTATTTGAATCCTGCTCCTAATGAGAAAAATTGTACGGCACCTTTTTCAGGACTTTGGTGGTAATATCCTGCACGCATCGAAAAGGAATCCTGATAGGTATATTCTCCTGATAAACTATAGGTAATTTCTTTTAATTCTTCACTAAAACCATCCGGTGCATCACCAAAAGATTTAAAAATGCCCGGTACCCAGCCGATAGAATTATATTCGTTATTAGCTTCCTGAACGCCATCGCTTTCTCCTGCATCTTCAGTATCTCCATCATTATTTAAATCAATAGGTACAGGAATTTGGGGAGTAGGGACAAGTAGTTTGGTGAATTCCAGACCAACTGCTACCTTGTTATAATCATCTAATATAAAATCAAAACCTCCACCTATTCTTAAATTAGCAGGAAGGAAATTTGAGCCATTATCAGAATCACTTAAATCATAATTAATTTTTGGTCCAAGATTCTGAAAGTTAAAACCGGCTCTCCATCTACCGTTAAAATCTCTATAGGCAACTTCTTCAGACTGGTAAAATCCGGCAACATCAAACGCAAAAGATCTTGCCGCAGATAAACTTTGCCCTTCAGTTGTGATTCCTAAATTTGAACTAATGAACCTTGCCCCTACCGCCATAGAGAACATTTCACTTAATTTCAATGAATAGGATCCGTCAATAGCATATTCTGAAGGCTTGACAGTATTGATATTTGTTCCGTCAGTTGTTAAATCGATATCTCCAATACTAAAATAACGGACACTTCCGGCAAAAGCACTTCGTTCGTTAATTTTATTGTAATAGGTTACCTGACTTAGTGAAATGTCATTAACTAAATCAGTTAAATAAGGAGTGTAGCTGACAGAAAATCCTTGCTTGTCAATTGAAAATGCATATTTCGCAGGATTCCATTGTTGGGAGAATACATCTGCAGATGTTGCAACTCCCTGATCGCCAAGACCGGCAGCTCTTGCATCAGCTGCAACTTGTAAAAATGGAACTCCTGTGGTAATTGGTCTGTCTTGTGCTTTAGCAAACGATATAATAATAAAATAAAATAATAATAAAGGGGATATTTTTTTCATTATATTAAGTAAGGTGTTAGTTATGTTGTTAGTTGTGCAAATATATTATAGAATAACAAGTTTTTCATACTTTTCTGCTTTTTTGTTTGTTAAATTAGATTTAACAGTGAGTTTGTAAATGTAAACACCTTTTCCAATTCTGTCTCCGAAATCATCCTTGCCATCCCATGAAATATCCCTTGATAAAAAACCTTCTGTAGTAACAATCTGGTTTTTTGTCCAGACTACCTTTCCTGTTATTGTCATAACCTGCACCTGAACATCTAAAGGTTCGTAAGGTTTGTTATGAGAAAACCAAAACTGTGTATAGGTAGAAAACGGATTTGGATAGTTAAGAACGTGAGTCAATGTGAGAGAATCGTCACCAACTACCATAAATTGTATTTCACTTGTTACCGGATTGTTGTAAACATCCCAGGCAGTAAAACTTATAGTATGCATTCCTGCGCTTAAATTACGTAATGGGAAACGTAAATTACCATTTGTATAATCATCTAATTTTGTTTGATAATAATCGTTTAAAATATAAGGATTGCTTACATCTCCATCTAAGACAGCGATTATATCATGACCAATTCCACTTGCTGTGTTAATTCCGTTTTCGTCTTCCAGAAGCGCTAAAAGGAAAGGAGAATCATTTGTAATTCCTCCTGATACAAACGTTTCATCGTTCATATATAACTGTACTTTTGGACTAATATTGTCCTGAGGCGCATTTTCATTAATTCCGCCAATTTTTATGATGTCGTTAAATCCTGATTGATTTTCTAAAATTTCATTCTTTTTAGAATAAAAGCTGATTCTCCCGTTGTTTACAGGAATTCGGATATCTCTTGGAACTACAAAACTAAATTCAAACTGACCATTTGTTACTGAAGCATTTCCTCTAAAAATAGTTTCGCCTAGTGTTTTAAATTGCATTGGAGGACTATTACCGTCATTGTTTAATGTAGTAGTGGTGATTGATTTGTCAAAAATAGCAGTAGATAGTTCTCCATTATAATTACTCAGCACATTGTTATTTTCATCGGTAACTTCTCCTGATATTTTGATTTTTGCCAAAGATTTAAAATCTTCTATTGTTCCTGAGACAGGTATGTCATTTACTTTTGTTAAGTTAATTCTGGGTTTAGGAATTGCGAGCATTATCGCCGGGTCGCCTAAATAAAAAATAACATTACTGGACGAGCTTGGATTTTCATTTTTTGAAATTCGGAGTGCTTCCGCAATAGTTGTGTATTGATAAGATCCGAAAGACAGCAGGTTTTTAGTTAAGATATCATTAAAGTTTTCGGCATTATATTGTCCGATGGAACGAATAGTACTCAGCATTGCTATAGCTCCTCCTTTTGGATTCCAAAAAGTATATTCTCCGGCGGTTGGATGTGTTGGGTCGTCAAAACGGGAAAATTCGCAGGTTATGGTTATAAATAATGGGTATCTGTATTGATTATTTAAGTTTTGTCCATCTGATTTTTCCCAAAGCCTCTCGCCTGACAGGCCGTCTTCACCTCCATGACCTAAGTAGTTAAAGACTAAGGCGCCTTTTTCAAAAGCCTCAAAAAGGTCTGTTCTTGCTTTTGGATATCTTGCACCTCCTGCTGATGCTTCTTGTGTGTAAGAGTCCATAAGAACTTTTTCAACATTTAAGAATGGTTTTTCAGCAGCAATTTTATCGGCTAAAGTATTTTGACGAGATTGTAGAGTGGCATCTGAAGCTTTATCAGAATCATCGCTAATTAAAACAACATTGTTTCGCCAGTTCCCGTAAGATTTGATGTTATGGTATTCTAAAACTTTATTGACCATTTCTTCTGCTTGTGCATTGTCAGAAACTAACATTCTGCCTGTTGCAATGTCAATTCCTCCAAAAAAAGATATTACATTTCCTTCATTGTCATCCATTAATCCGTAGAAATCATCAGATGAGTAACAAGATTCTCCAATAGTGTTGCTGTTTAAAGAATGGTAGATAGGTACAATATTTGTGTTGTTGGAAATTCGGTTTTTGTAGTCGAATGAGGCGTCGCCAAAGAGATTCAGGTATTTTATTCTTTTTTCCGGAGAAGAAGCATTTTTATATACATATTTTACACAGTTTCTGATTGCTGCAATATCCTGTTTTCCTGAAGAAAACTCCTGATAGATATTTTCAAGAGCAACAACTTTTACACTTAAATTGGAATAAGTCTTGTGAAAGTTAGCCAGTTTTTCTGCCTGTGAGAGTAAAATCTTCGGAGTAATGATCAGGTAATCGATGTCCTGAAAGTTATTTTGAGCATTTTTAAAAAGTGTTCCTTTTAAGTTTTGATTAGCAATTTTGGATTGATTGTCTTTTAAAGGCGTGTAATAATCTGCCGGGTCAATGGCTACATATTTTCGAATTTCACCTAAAGTGGACTTGAAGCTTAAATTATCCAAATTACTATTATCAATTTTTGATACATTATATAGATCTGTAATATCCCATATTTGCGAAATCCCGGAAGCATTAGAGATAGTGTAATTGACTATTCCGGTAGTTGAACCGGCAAGGTCATACTGGAAATGAAATTGTTTTCCTGTGCCTTTTAACTTTCTTTTTGCTGTTAAATTAATGTAATCCAGATATCCTTTTGAACCTGGTACTCCATTATTATTATAGGTAAGTTTTATTTTTAGGTTTTCTGTGCCTGTGAAGCTGGTGTTGCCGGGTAAGTTTCCTGTGTAAAATTTTGCGTCGGAACTAGTGCTGATTTGGCTAAAAAAAATATTTCCGATAAGCTGTCCGTTAGAAGAAACACCAAAAGAAGTGTTGGTGAATGCTGCTGAAGCTGCAACAACTTCTATTTTTATCGGAACCGCAACTTCTAAGTTAGGGAAATTAAAGTCGAATTCCTGCTCCTGATTAATCTCAAAAGATTCTCCAAACCATTGACGACCCGTATGTGCAATATTGATTAGGTCAGTTTCATGAAATTGATGGTCGTCAAAAGTTGTTAGTTCTAATGTGCTGTTTCCTGTAGGTTGGTTTAAGTTAGAAATCCTTTTCCCGTCGATCCCCTGAGCGGTAATGTAATAATATGATTTTGTAGCATACAAGTTAATATTGGTTTTGCTTTCAGTATTCCAGTTGTTAATTCCTTCTGCGTAGAACAGGATGTAGTCTTCATTATTGAAACTGCCGTCATTTTCGCCAATAACCTGAATTGCATTTTCAGTTAAATCTTCCGGATAGTAAGTGCTATTGGCTAAGGGAAGCATTCTTCCGCCATTACCGTAAATTTTAATTTTTCTGGGATCGCTTTTAGTGACATCAAAGCCCAGACTTTGTAAAAAAGACTTTGAGATTTTATAAACACCGGATTTTTCCACATAAAAACGATACCAGTCTCCAGAAGATAAAACCGAATTTGAAATACTATTTGATTTTGAAGTCGAAGCAGAGCTGTTGTTTCTTGAACGGGTGTTGTTTATTGAATAAGAAAAAGATTTGATTTTTTTGAAGCTGCTTCCTTCAGATACGATTGGCGATAAAGAGACAAAACCTTGTTTTTGATCTCTTGAAACAGCTATCTGAAGTGTTTCATTTGGTTGTTTAGGTATGTTTGTTAAGGATAAATCTCCCAAATCTTCTGCTGAAACAGTTTCGTAAATAATATTGGTAATTTGTACTTCAGAGCCGGTAAAATTACCCGGATAATTAGCCTTAAATAACAGGGTTATGGTTTTTTTAGCAGTGTCAAATCGAAAATTATCACCTGTAAAGTATGGAATACGCAGTTTTAATTCGCCAAAATTCATTTCTTTTTTGTTTTGCCAGTTTATTGTGAAGTGCCCATTTTCCTGGGAATACAAAAGAAAAGGTGTTAAAAAAAAATATAAAAGTATGGCTTGTTTCATAGTTAAAGAAAACGAAATTAATTTCAAAATATTTTAGTAAGTAAAAATATAGTATTTAATGTAATAGTAATAATAAAAAGTATATTTTTGCGTTCGAAACTATAGGTTATTTTCTGGTAAAAAACAGCTTAATAAAATTATGAGAACAGATGTTGCTAATTAAATGTTAATTGTTATATTGCAGCACCTAAATTTATCACCTAAGAATGAGTATGAAAGTAAACAAAATTGTAGCCTTGCAAGTAATGATGTCAATAGTATTGATGTTGGGCACGGCTAGTTGTAGCAAAAAATCAAGTTCTAGCCGCGGCTCAAGAGCAACAGGTTGGGATGTTGATAGTCAGAACGGAACAGCTGCTAGAAATGCAGGAAAAAAACAACAGGCCGGCCCTGGTTTAGTTTTTGTTGAAGGAGGTACATTTACTATGGGTAAAGTACAGGATGATGTTATGCATGATTGGAATAACACACCAACTCAACAACATGTTCAGTCGTTTTATATGGATGAAACGGAAGTTACTAATGGTATGTATTTGGAATACCTGGAATGGTTGAAAAAAGTTTTCCCACCTACAGAAGAAAGTTATAAAAACATCTATGCAGGGGCTTCCCCTGATACCTTAGTATGGAGAAATCGTTTAGGATACAACGAAACGATGACAAATAATTATTTAAGACATCCCGCATATGCTGAATATCCGGTAGTTGGTGTTAACTGGATTCAGGCCGTTGAATTTAGCAAATGGAGAACAGACCGTGTTAATGAAGCAGTTTTAGAAAAAGAAAGATATATTAAAAGAGGTGCTAAGACACAGGATGTTAGTGCTGAAAGCTTGTTTAATACTGAAGCGTATCTGGCATCTCCATCTACTTCTTATGGAGGTAATGAAGAGATTGTTCTAAAAAAGAGTCCTGATGGCAGACGTCCTAAAAAAGGTAAAGACGGTACTGTAGAAGAACAGAAAAATGTTTATGCTCAACGTTCTTCAGGTATTATTTTACCAGAATACAGGCTGCCTACAGAAGCTGAGTGGGAGTACGCTGCAGCAGCTGATGTTGGACAAAGAGAATATAATATCTACAAAGGACAAAAGAAATACCCTTGGTCGGGAGATTATACTCGTTCAGCAAAACGTAAAAACAGAGGTGATCAATTGGCTAACTTTAAACAAGGAAATGGAGATTACGGTGGAATCGCTGGTTGGTCAGATGATGGTGCCGATATTACAAATAAGATAAAAAGTTATCCTGCTAACGATTTTGGATTATATGATATGGCAGGTAACGTAGCAGAATGGGTTGCTGATGTTTACAGACCAATAATAGATAACGAAGCAAATGATTTTAACTATTACAGAGGAAATCAATATGCTAAAAATAAAATTGGTAAAGATGGTAAGCTGGAAATTATCACAAAAGATAATATTAAATATACCACTTTAAGTAACGGTAAAGTAGTTGCTACAAATTTACCTGGAGAAATAGCTCGTGTTCCTGTAGATGAGAATGAAACATATTTGAGACAAAATTTCAGCAAAAGCGACAATATCAATTACAGAGATGGTGATAAACAATCTTCAAGATATTATGACTTTGGAGATTCTGAATCAGGTGACAGCACTAAAGTAGCCATGTATAATTCTCCGGTACATAATGTTACTACTGATAGTTTGGGTAATATGGTGAGAAAATATGACAGCTCAAGCAAAAGAACAACTTTAATAAACGACAATGCAAGAGTTTATAAAGGAGGTTCCTGGAGAGACAGAGCTTATTGGTTAGATCCTGCACAAAGAAGATACTTCCCTCAGGATATGGCTACTGACTACATCGGATTTAGATGTGCAATGTCCAGAGTAGGTGCTAAAACTGAAAGAAGAAAATCACCAAGGAATTAAATTTTAGAAATTCCAAAGTAAAAAATTCCAAATTCCAAAACTGAGTTCAGTAAGGGATTTGGAATTTTTTTATTGTTTTTCCTATTTTTATAATCTAAATAAATGCTTATAAAATGAATATTAAAGAAATTCATGACTTGTTTTTAAAATGTAAATCGCTTTCAATTGATACACGTAAAATTGAAAATGATTCTATGTTTTTTGCTATTAAGGGTGAAAATTTTGATGCTAATACTTTTGCTCAGGAAGCCTTGGAACTTGGGGCTTTATTTGTAGTAATTGATAATCCGTCTTATCTGATTGATGAAAGGACGATTTTGGTACAAAACAGCTTAGAAACATTACAGGAGTTAGCAAAGTTTCATAGGCAATATTTGGGAATACCAATTGTTGCTCTGACAGGAAGTAATGGAAAAACAACAACAAAAGAACTTATAAATGTTGTTTTAGCGCAAAAATATAACACTAAAGCAACTGTCGGGAACTTAAATAACCATATTGGAGTCCCGTTGACCTTATTATCTTTTAGCAATGAAACCGAGATTGGAATTGTAGAAATGGGGGCTAATCATAAAAAAGAAATTGAGTTTTTATGTTCAATAGCGCAGCCTGATTATGGATATATTACTAATTTCGGGAAAGCACATTTAGAAGGTTTTGGAGGTGTTGAAGGTGTGATTGAAGGAAAAAGTGAGATGTACAAATACTTACTTGAAAACGATAAATTGGCTTTTGTTAATTTAGATGATACTATTCAGGTTGAAAAATCAAAAAAAATAAAATCATATACCTTTGGATTGCACAATAGCCTTGCAGATATTAACGTTCAGAAGATAGAAGCAAATCCGTTTGTTGTGATTAACTATGATGATTTTTTTGTAAAATCTAATTTAATCGGACTTTATAATGCCAACAATATTAATGCTGCAATTGCTATTGGAAGCCATTTTAAAGTTGCTAATAATGATATTAAAAACGCAATAGAAAATTATATTCCAACCAATAATCGATCTCAGTTATTAAAAAAAGATTCTTTTGAAATTATTCTGGATGCCTATAATGCTAACCCAAGCAGCATGGCAGTGGCAATAACTAATTTTTTACAATTAGACAATCAAAATAAAGTAATGATTTTAGGCGATATGTTTGAGCTTGGAAACGAAAGCCGGGAGGAACATAAAATTATTGTTGATTCTTTAAAAAATCAGGATAAATCTGTTTGTTATTTAATTGGAAAAGCGTTTTATGAAAATCGTATTTCTAATCAAAATCTTCATTTTTTTGAAACTTTCGATGATTTTTCGGAATATTTAAAAAATAATAAATTCCAGGCAAAAAGCACTATATTGATTAAGGGATCACGTGGTATGGCGCTAGAAAGAACTTTGGATTTTCTGTAATAGAGGCTTTTAAATGATTAGATTAAGGCCTTAGATTAGAATTTAAAATTAAAGTATTATGGTCTTAATCGAAACATTTAGAAAATTAGCTTTGTCTTTTCCTAATGCTGTTGAAGAACCTCATTTTGAAAAAATCTCTTTTCGTATAAATAAAAAAATATTCGCCACTTTTGATGAAAAGAATACTCGGGCTGTATTAAAATTAAGCGAAATTGATCAATCCGTTTTTTGTGCTTCGAGTGAAATGATTTTTTATCCAGTTCCGAATAAATGGGGAATACAAGGCTGGACAATTGTAGAACTTTCAAAAGTAAGACCCGAATGTTTGAAGATGCTTTAATACGGTCGTATGAAAATGTTATAACCAAAAAGAAATAAATTATACTTAACCAACAATCGTTCGAAAAGTCAGATTCACCCTTGGTTTTGAAGTAGTTTTTGTTGGAGGCAGACGATGCAGCCAATGTGTTTGAGTTTCATCTTTCATAACCAATAAACTGCCGTGTTCTAAAATTAAAGATACGGTTTCTTTAGTTTGTTTATGTTTAAAAGCAAACTTACGCTCTGCCCCAAAACTTACTGAGCCAATCGCGCCATTTTTTTTTAAGTCTTTTTCAGCATCACTGTGCCACGCCATTCCTTCCTCGCCTGAATGATATAAATTTAACAGGCAGGAGTTGAAAGTTTCGCCTGTTTTTTCTTCAATGATTTTCTTTAGTTCCAAAAGTTCCTTTGTCCACGGAAGTGCTTTTTTTGTTGTATTTGAATAGGTATATTCAAAACCCGAATCTCCGTACCAGGCTACTTTTCGCTTAGTCAGAATTAATTTTCCAAAGATAATGGCTTCATCATTTTTCCATTCAATAGTATTTAAAAGTATATCCAGATACTGATTGGAATCTTCTCTTGAAAACAATTTTCCGTAATAATTGACTGTTCCTTCTTTTGGAAGCAGGTTTGTATTTTCGTCTGTATGCGGATTAAATAAGTCCATTTTCCAGTTTTGATATTCGGTTTTTATGCAATGTCCGCAAGGTCTGAAGCCATTTTGCTTTGCTTCCTTTTCAGATAAAAAGAAAACTCTATTTTGACGTTTCATTCTTTTTCCTGAAGAACATTTTAACATTCCGTAGATTTTTAGTTTCCTGTTCCCCCCGAAACAAATTTCCGCATTTTTAATTTTATTTCGTAAATCTGAGTCTGTTATTTTAGAATGGTCAATCATTATTTTTATCACATTTTTGTTGAATTTTTATCCGTAGAGCGCACGCAGCGCGTATATAATGATTAGATTTTGACAAGGATTTAAATTGATTTTTACACGCAGATTTTGCAGATTAAAGCAGATTTTAATTGAATATATAGTTTAAAATAAATCATCAGCACACATCTGCTTAAATCTTTTTAAAAATCTGCGTGAAATTAAGTCGTCTGTACCTTGAAGCCCTGCAACTTTGTACCTTAAGAAAGCGCATCATGAAAAATAATTCCCAATGTATGTCTTTCACCGGAATGAATTTCACTGACGCCATGTTTCATGTTCACTCTATAATAACCTTTAATTCCTTTTACAGGTCTGAAATTAGTTGTGAAAATTAAAACATCACCTTTCTTAGGTTTCAAAACAATGACTTTAGATTGTGCTCTGGGCGTTTGTTGTGTTAATATAAATTCGCCACCAGTAAAATCTTTATCAGGTTCGTTTAGAAAAAGTACTATTTGGATAGGGAAATAGACATCTCCATATAAATCCTGATGTAAAGTATTAAAACCACCTTTACCATATTTCAAGATTAAAACCGTTGCATTAACTTGATAGTTTGAATGGCATTGTTCCAATAATTTTTCGTGCGTTTCAGGAAAAACAGAATTGATGTTCAGTGCTTTCATCCAGGTATTTGCAATTGGTGCCAGTTTTGGATAAATCGAAGAACGAATGTCCTGAATTAAATTCGGAAGTGGATAATTAAAGTATTTATATTCTCCCAGACCAAACCGATATCGTTCCATTACAATTGTTTTTCGATATAGAGTAGGATTATCATATTCGAATTTTAAATCTTCGCATTCTTCATCATTTAGCACATTTGGAATAATGGCGAATCCATTTTCGTGCATACACTCCGTAATGTTTTCCCAATTTTGGGCCGTAATTCTTTGTTTCATGATTTTGTTTTTGATAATCCGCCATCAACCGTTATTTCGATACCATGAATATAAGAAGCATCATCTGAAGCCAGAAAAAGTACTGTTTTGGCAATTTCGGAAGGTCTACCAAATCGTTTAAAGGGAAGCGTTGGAATAATCGACTCAATTGTACCTTTAATTTGTTCAGCTGTAAGTCCCGTATTGTTAAAAATATTTGTGTTTATATGTCCTGGGCTGACTCCATTTACACGTATTCCTTTAGTAGTACATTCAGCCGCAAAAGTTTTAATAAAGGATTGAACAGCAGCTTTTGCTGCACTGTAAATTGACGTATTTGCATGACCGATTTCAGTAAGAAAGGTCGTGTTTAAGATAATAGAACTTTCTTCACGCATTAAAGGCAATATTTGCTGTACTGTAAAAAAAGTTCCTTTAACCAGCATGTTGAATATTTCATCGAATTCATGGATGGCGACATTTTCGATAGAATTGAATTTACCATATCCAGCATTGACGAATAAAATATCTATTTTGTCAGTATAAGATTTTAGTTGGTTTTGTAATTCGAAAATATCTGATAATTTCCCTGCATTTGATACAATTCCAATTGTATTTTGACCTAAATCATTAACCGCTTTATCTACCGTTTCCTGACTGCGTCCTGTTATAATAACTTTTGCACCAGTTTTAATGAATTCCTTGGCTGTAGCAAATCCCATTCCGTTTGTCCCTCCAGTAATCAGTACTATTTTGTTTTTAAATTTTTGCATTTGAATATTTATTTTATTTACAATGCAAAGGTTTCAAAAACAGGTAAAAATAAAAATCCGAAACTTGCTGTATTTATTCAATATCCAAATCAATTTGTGCACGTTCCCAGCCAATAATGGCTGTTTTTCTTGTGTTTCCCCACATATAACCACCAAAAGTTCCTGATGACTGAATCACGCGATGACATGGAATAAGAAAAGCTACAGGATTGCTCCCGATTGCAGTTCCGACTGCTCTTGAGGCATTTGGTTTTTCGATTTGCTGTGCAATTGAACCGTAAGTAGAAAGTTGCCCCATTGGGATTTTTAGCAAGGTTTCCCAAACTTTCAGTTGAAAATCGGTTCCTTTTAAATGCAGTTTAATTTCAGATAATTTGCTCCAGTCATTTTGGAAAATGAATAAAGCATTTTGTTGGGGCAAATCTAGTTTTTTAGAAAATTGAGCATTCGGGAATTTATCTTTCAACGCAATAAATCCTGTTATTTCATCTTCGGCGAAAGCCATAAAACAAACGCCTTTTGAAGTTGATGCGACAATAATATTCCCAAAAGGACTTTCGGCAAAACTGTAATGTATTTCAAGATTTTTTCCTCCGTTTTTATATTCGGCAGGTGTCATTCCTTCGATATTTACAAATAAATCATGCAGCCGGCTTGTGCCTGAAAGTCCTGTCTCAAAAGCAGTTTCAGAGATTGTTGCCTGATTTTCTTTGAGTAGTTTTTTGGCGTGCTGAATGCTGGTATATTGCAAAAACTTCTTCGGACTCGTTCCAGCCCATTCACTAAAAAGTCGCTGAAAGTGAAACGGACTCAAATGTACTTTTTCTGCCACTTCATCCAGATTGGGCTGATCTTTAAAATTAGCTTTGATATAATCTATAGCTTCGGCGATACGATTATAATTGATATTTTCCTGCGTGTTCATCTTTTATCCATTTTTATAAATACAAATATCGATTGGTTTTAGAAGGTGCAAAATCCGAAACTTGCTGAAATGTTTTTTTGTTGGTTTCGTTTCAGGTTTCAAGTTTTCAGTAGCCTGAAACTTGAAACAGCTAAAAGAGTTTCTTTTCCATTTTGTAGTTAATCAGTTCAACATTTAAACGGATATTTCTTTGTTCTGCTTTTACAATAAATCCTTTCTTTTCGAAAAAAGGTTTTGCCGTAATGCTGATATCTGCGGTTATTACTTGTGAATGATATTTAGCAGCCTCGATTTCTAATTTATCCAGGATTTTGTCTGCAATTCCCTGTCTTTGAAAATCCTTATGGACGTAGAATAAATCAATATAATTACCATCTTTCAAAGTTCCAAATCCGGTGATTTGGTTTTCAATTTGGGCTAATAAAACAAATTGTGTATTGATAACGTCAAGCCACCTTTCAGTATTTTCTACACCTGAACTCCAAACTTGAATCTGTTCCTTATTATAATCGTTTTTGCAAACCTCTTGAATGGTTTCGAAATATAATTTTTGCATTTCTGGCAAATCTGAATTTGTAGCTACTCTGAAAATAGTTGACATGTTAGTTGTAAATTTTATAATACGGATTCGAATTGAATTAATTAAGATTGTTTTTTGCATCAGAGACCCCAATTAATTTATAGCCATTTTCAGTCCGTAAAAATTCAAAATGGTCTTGTCCTGAATCTGCTTTATTTCTGGAAGAAATTATAATGCTTTTGACCGGATAAAGCCAGTCTATAGCTTCCCTGCAATTATTAAAGTACTTTTCATACTCCGCTGTTTCGTATATAAACGGGTTTAAACCATTTGACGAAACAAAATATTCGGAATTGTCAGTAGTAAGCTCTTTAAGTTTCAGTTTTATAAATTGATAATTCTGATGGATAAACTTCGATTTAGGTTCACTTGTCCAGCCCATCGGTTCTTTCCAGTACGTGATTTTATCAAACGAATGTTTTTCTAAATTGGCTTTGGATAAATCAGAAAGTAAAGCTTTTTTCAGCCAGTGTTTAAATTCTTTGTCAAAATTGATAAAGGAATAATAATGGCCATCAGTACCTAAGAAATATTCTCTTATTTCATCTTTACCTTTTTCTTTTGATTTTTCTAAAGAATAAAAATTCAGTTCATCATTATAAGGAAAATTTTCAATCAGAATTTTGTTGTTGATATCAATTAGAAATTCTTTTCCTCCGGTCCAGAAAAAAAGCTCGCCAGCGATTTCTTTTTTAGCATCTTTTAGAGCGATGACCATTCCGTTCCTGACTTTGGTTATATTGCTATAATCAGCGGGAATTACAATTTTTCCATCACTGTTGAAAATTCCCATTTTATCTGATTTTGGATCCCTAAAACGGATAAAACCTTCATTTTCGCAATCCGGGGTATTGTCAAAAACATATAAACTGTCACGGCCTACTATTTTTCCTTTTTTGGTTAGATAGTAGCTTTTCCAGCTGTCCTTACATTCTTCTGATACGGAGATAATATTTTCAAATTTACTGGCTGTGGTAAGTCCCATAAATTTGGGCTCGATTTTAATAACGCCGTTTTTGTCTTTAAAGCCGATAAGCGTTGTGTCTTTGTTTGGAAAAGAAAACCAGATGTCTTTTTCCTGTGCAAAAATGGCAAAGCTTATAAAGAAGAAAATTAATCCGGTGTATTGTTTCATGAACAAGGTTTTATGGTAAAAATAATTATAAAAATTTTAAAAGGGAAGTCGTATAAGTAAATGTTTTTATTATTGTTACATCGCGTGAGGGATAGGAGGAAAGCTACCGAAGTAGCCCGGATAGCCCGACAGCATCCCGATAAAAAGGGGAATGATCGCAAAGAGAAGCGCCCTTTTTATCGGGATGGTGACACGCCCAAAAACAAAAACCCTCACATTACTGCAAGGGTTTGTATTATAACTAATAACTAAGGACTATAAATTAGTATCTGTAGTACTCAGGTTTGAATGGACCCTGAACGTCAACACCAATATAAGCAGCCTGATCTTCTCTAAGAACTTCTAGTTCAACGCCTAATTTAGCTAAGTGCAAAGCAGCCACTTTTTCATCCAAATGTTTTGGCAACATGTAAACTTCATTTTTGTAAGCAGCACTGTTATTCCACAATTCGATTTGAGCCAAAGTTTGGTTGGTGAATGAGTTACTCATTACAAAACTTGGGTGACCTGTAGCACAGCCAAGGTTTACCAAACGACCTTCAGCCAAAATGATGATATCGTTTCCGTTGATGTTGTATTTGTCAACCTGAGGCTTGATTTCGATTTTAGAGGCACCATGATTTTTGTTTAACCATGCCATATCGATTTCGTTATCAAAATGACCAATGTTACAAACAACAGTTTTGTCTTTCATTTGCTCGAAATGTTTCCCAACAACGATATCTTTATTTCCTGTAGTTGTAATGATGATGTCAGCATTCGCAATTACAGTATCTAATTTTTTAACTTCATAACCGTCCATTGCAGCCTGTAAAGCACAAATTGGATCGATTTCAGTAACTGTCACAATAGATCCCGCACCTCTGAAAGAAGCTGCAGTTCCTTTTCCTACATCACCGTATCCGCAAACAACAACTCTTTTTCCGGCTAACATTAAGTCAGTTGCACGACGAACAGCGTCAACAGCAGATTCTTTACAACCGTATTTGTTATCAAATTTAGATTTAGTAACAGAATCGTTAATGTTGATTGCAGGCATTGGCAATGTTCCCGCTTTTACTCTTTCGTAAAGTCTGTGAACACCAGTTGTAGTTTCTTCAGAAAGACCTTTGATTCCAGGAACCAATTCCGGGAAACGATCAATAACCATGTTTGTTAAATCTCCACCGTCATCAAGGATCATGTTCAATGGTTTTCTGTCTTCGCCAAAAAATAAAGTCTGCTCAATACACCAGTCAAATTCTTCTTCATTTAAACCTTTCCATGCGTAAACTGAGATTCCGGCAGCAGCGATAGCAGCAGCAGCCTGATCCTGAGTAGAGAAAATGTTACAGGAAGACCAGGTAACTTCTGCACCAAGGGCAATTAAAGTTTCGATCAAAACAGCAGTCTGGATTGTCATGTGCAAACATCCTGCGATACGAGCTCCTTTTAGTGGTTGTTCGTCTTTATATTCAGCGCGAAGTGCCATTAAACCTGGCATTTCAGCTTCAGCTAGTTCAATTTCTTTTCTTCCCCAGGCAGCAAGAGAAATGTCTTTTACTTTGAAAGCCACATATGGCGTAGTTGTAGTACTCATTTATATTATATTTGTATATGTATAATTTTTTGCAAATTTACATAATAGCTTTTGAATTTTACTACTTTCTGAAAGATTTATGAAATGTTTAATTTATTAATCTTTAGAATGTTAGTTGCATTCTGTATTTGTCATACTGAGCGTAGTCGAAGTAAGAAGCTAATCCTGCTGTCCGCTGTATCTTTTATGGTGAACCCCACCATAAAAGGATGCCGCTTCCATCAGGGCTAAGAGACCAGACATTTATAAGTTAAGTTATTTTTAAAAGAGAAATAACTTATAATTTAAAACTCATAATTCATAATTAAAAAGTAATGCCTTTATTTCAGACCATACAATGCAATGAGAATACCCGAATTTTAATTTGGGAAATAACCGAATCTTTTGACGATCTGCTAAGCAAAGTTGTCTTAAAAGAAAAAACGCAGAAGCGACTGGATGGAATGAAATCTGAAATGCATCAGCGTGCCTTTCTAAGTGTTCGTATGCTGATTCAGGAAATGGGTTTTACAGATAAAGATTTGCATTATGACGAATTTGGTAAGCCTTATTTTGATTGTCATAATTATATTTCAATAACCCATTCTTATCATTTTGCAGCCATAATTATAAGCCACGAAAAGGTTGGAATCGACATGGAATTGCAGCGCGAAAAAATTCAGAGAATCGCAGATAAATTTACAGACTTTGAATGCAATTATCTGGAACCAGAATTTACAAAAGAATACATAAAAAAACTTACCGTAATCTGGGGAGCAAAAGAAGCCATCTTTAAAATCAGAAACGAAAAAGGAATCAGTTTTAAAGATCATATTATGGTTGAAGATTTTTCTTTAGAGAAATCTCAAACTCAGGCAAGTCTTCATTTTGATAATCTTGTTAAGGATTTTGAAGTGCATTACAAGGAAATTCAATCCGATAATTTTGAAGGGAAATTTACTTTGGTTTTTGCTTTTGAGAAGTAACCACAAGCTTGGTCATGCGAGGAACAAAGCAACCTCACTATTATTGACTTAGCAAATGTGATTGCTTCGTTCCTCGCAATGACATTAAACTTCATTTCCTCTTTTTCGGTTTTCAAACATACTCATATACAAGAAAGTACTCATTTTTCTGGCACGTCTTTTCAGTGTATCAGCATTTTCGCCTTCAAAATGTTCGTCAATGGTCTGAAACCAGTGATTCAGCCAGATTCCGAATTCATTTGAAGTAATTTTGCTGTCAAAATGCGTGTCAACTTCATTGTGAATCGCCAAAGGATTGCCATTGTATTTTTTTACGCCAAATAAATTCATCTCCCAAAAACCGGTCAGCTTTTCGAGATGCTTATCCCAGTCAGAGATCATTTGATTAAAATAAAAGCCGATTTCCTTGTCGGCTCTTATTTTAGCATAGAAATGATGAACTAAAAAGCTAACGTCTTCTCTGTTTTCTATTTGTTTTTTCACAGAAAAATGGTGTTTAAAAGAATAAATACTACACTTAAAACTGAACTCAGAATTAAAAGGTTAAATACCACTTTGTGTTTCATTTGTGCCAAAATTGAAGTATTGACAAAGATACAGGCTAAAACAATAACAGCCAATTGAATCATTTGAAGAATTGAAGTTCCGTTTGATAAAACGTACATTGCGGCAGCACCGCCTAAACAGCTTTGCCCAATTACAGCCATAGCAGCTGATCCCATATAATTTTTATTGAAAATGTCGAATGTTGTTTGATATAGTGTCATGATATTGAGATTTTTATATCAACAAAGGTACATGCACAATGCAGCTGCATTTTATGACTTAAATCATAAAACGGGAACTTTTTTATCTGTATACTTTCCGGTTTATAATCTTCAATTCGCCTTTTTTTTCTAAAGTTTTTATAGTTCTGATCACAGTTTCAACTCGTAATCCCGTTAAATCGCCAATTTGCTGTCTGGTAAAATTGATGAGATAGCCATTTTTGTCTTTTTGAAAATCAAAGTAGGCGATTCCGTGATCGATTAATTTTAAAACTCTGTGTTCGGGTTCCTGTGTCGAAATTTCGGCTGCCATTACTGATTTATAATAAAGCCGCTGTGCCAGATTTTCAATTATTTTGATGCTGATTGCTGGGTTATCTTCCAGAAGTTTCATAAAGTTGGATTTTGGAAGAAAAAAAATTTCACTGTCTTCAACTGCAATTGCATTGGCAGGATATTTTTGATTCAGAAACAGCGGCGGTTCTCCAAAGGATTGCCCATTGTAAAATATTCCCTGAATAAATTCACGTCCGTCATCATTATAATTGCTCATTTTTACTTCTCCTGAAAGAATCTGAAAGTAGTTTGAAGGAAAAATCCCTTCCTCAAAAATTACCTCTTTTTTGTTGTAAGACTTCTTTACAGCACTATATTTTTCTAATAATTCAGGTGAAATCATACGTTTTATTCTTTGTTTGGAAAAGGGTATTGTACAAATATAATGCATTCAAAATAGTTCATCTTCATGAAAACTTTTACTTTTACGACCGTTATGCGGCAAAGAATATTCAATATACATCAACAGATTTTAGAGGCTAAAAGCAAAGGGCAGAAACTGCTGGCCATACTTTTGGATCCTGATAAAATCGTGCTGGAAAATCTGAACCAGCTGATCCTAAAGATTAATCAGTCTCCCGCTACCCATATTTTTGTGGGCGGAAGCATTGTTCAGGCAACTATTTTAGAAGAATTAATTACCAGACTAAAACAAAATACAAACTTGCCCGTTGTTATATTTCCGGGAGATCCTTCGCAGATTTCACCACAGGCTGATGCTATTTTATTTCTATCCTTATTGTCAGGAAGAAATCCGGATTATTTGATTGAATATCAGGTTCAGGCGGCACCAATCTTAAAAAAAACAAATTTAGAAGTCATTTCAACAGGTTATATTTTGATCGAAAGTGGGAACGAAACGGCTGTTGCGCGCGTGAGTAAAACAAAACCGCTTAATCGTGAAAATTTTGATTTGGTTCTGGCTACCGCTCAGGCAGGGGAAATGTTAGGGAACAAATTAATGTATTTAGAGGCCGGGAGCGGCGCTAAAAATGCAGTTCCCCTGAAAATGATTGAGTTGATTGCCCAAAATATTGAAATTCCGATCATTGTTGGAGGCGGAATTACAGATTTAGAGGGAATTCAAAAGGCCTGTAAAGCCGGAGCCGATTTAGTAGTAATTGGAACAGCTTTTGAAAATGACAGTCATTTTTTTGAGCATAAACAAATATCACAACAGTACAATGATTGAATTTTTTCTGGATAGTTACAAAAATGCTCCATTATGGCACATCGCTTTAGAATTTCTTGTCTTTGTTTGTGGAATATTAAGTGTCTGGTTTGCAAAAAAAGAAAATATTTGGGTATATCCAACAGGTCTAATAGCTACTGTAATCTCAGTTTATCTTTTGTATGTTGCCGGATACATAGGAGATATGATTATTAACGGCTATTTCTCGGTTATGAGTATTTATGGGTGGTATGTCTGGGCAAAAGGCGGAACTATTGAGGATAACCTGCCTATTACGAGAACAAATTTAAATGAAAAAATAACAGGAATTTTATTGTTTATTGTTACTATTTTTGTAGTTTTCGGTATTTATAAATATTTCGATTATGAGATCAATCCTGACAATTATATTGACATGATTTCATCAGGAATATTTTTTACCGGAATGTGGTATATGGCCAGAAAAAAGATAGAAAACTGGACGCTTTGGATTATTGGTGATATTATAGTGGTGCCTCTTTATGCCTATCGAGGTTTAGGGATGTTGTCGCTGCAATATTTAATTTTTACAATTTTGGCTATTTCAGCTTATTTAGAATGGAGAAAAATCTTAGACAACAAAAAAGAAACGTTATAAAAATTGCCTTATTTGGACCAGAAAGTACAGGCAAAACTACATTGGCAAAGCAACTTGCAGAACATTATGAAACCGATTGGGTTCCGGAGTTTGCACGTGATTATCTGCAGCAAAAATGGAAGGAAAAGCAGCAGGTTTGTACTGTAGAGGATATGATGCCTATTGCATACGGACAGGTTGCATTAGAAAATGAAAAATTATACAGTGCTCAAAAATATTTGTTTTGTGACACCAATTTAATGGTGACCAAGGCTTTTTCTGAAATGTATTATGGTACTTGTAATCCGCTTTTAAATGAAGCAGCTTTACAGCATGAATACGATTTGTTTTTCCTAACCGATATTGATGTGCCATGGGAAAAAGATGACATACGAGACAAGCCTAATAAAAGAGAAACTGTTTTTTCGGGCTTTAAACAAACTTTAATCGATAATAAAAAACCATTTATTACAATTTCAGGAGATAAAGAAAGCCGGTTGGAAAAAGCTATTGCTGTTATTGATAACCTGACGATTGCCAAAAAGAAAGGATTTTCATCTGAGGATTTTGTGGAAATTTACAATCATGGAATTCCTTTCGAAAATATACTGAAACAGCTCAAAATCTTTAAAAAAGGAATTGCAAAATGTAATTTGATAAGTCCGGCAACTATTAACAACGGAATTATAAGTCTTTCAGATGAAGAATTTAAGGAAAAGGCCGATTTCTTTCAAAAAAACAAAGAGCGTTTTAAGATATGTAAATTTATTCCTGCTTCTGGTGCAGCGACCAGAATGTTTAAGTTTTTAATTGCCTTTCTGAATAATTACGATATCCAGAAGGAAACGATTAATTCCTATATTAATAGAAATAAAGATAATGATTTGTCTATTTTTATTGTCGGGATGGATAAATTCCCCTTTTTTAAAACAGTGTATAAAAAACTGAAAGAGATTTATCCTGATTTTGATACTCTGCCAAGGGATTACAAAAATTATTATTTTATTAAACTATTGCTGTCTCCTGATTATTTTGATTTTGCTAATAAGCCAAAAGCTGTTATACCTTTTCATAAATATAAAACCCATATAGCAAACCCGATTGAAGAGCATCTGAATGAATGTGTGCATTATGCCGAAACTAATAAAACTTCAAATCTGCATTTTACTGTTTCAGAAGTACATAGGCAATTATTTGAAAATGCTATTGCAGAAGTCAAAGAGAAAGTAGAATCAGAATCGGGAACAAAGATTAATATTAGTTTTTCTTGCCAGAACAAGCAAACAGATTCTATTGCTGTCGATGTTAAAGATAATGTTTTCAGAAGTCAGAAAGGATCTTTTATTTTCAGGCCTGGAGGGCACGGTGCATTAATTGAAAATTTGAATAATATTGATGCCGACATTATTTTTATAAAGAATATTGATAATGTGATTCAAAATAATATTAATAAGACTACTTTATATAAAAAAGCATTAGCCGGAATTTTAATAGAGGCGCAACAAAAAGTTTTTGGCTATCTGGAAGCTATAGAAAAACAGAAAATAAAAGAAGAGGATGTTGAGGAAATCGTTAAGTTTTTGATGCAAAAACTGAATATCGAAATGACTGGTGACTTTAACAAGTTTACTTTTGAAAATAAAATCAATAAGATAAAAGAGTTGCTTGACAGACCAATTCGTGTTTGCGGAATGGTAAAAAATGAAGGAGAAGCAGGTGGAGGTCCTTTTTGGATCAGAAATGAAAAAGGTGAAATTTCATTGCAGATTGTAGAAAGTTCCCAAGTTGATTTAAACAATAAAAAACAAAAGTCAATTTTAGAAAGCTCGACCCATTTTAATCCGGTTGATCTGGTTTGCGGAACCAAAAATTACAAAGGAGAATCGTTTAATCTGGAAGAATTTGTTGATCATAAAACAGGATTTATTGTTGAAAAAAGCGCCGAAGGTAAAATAGTCAAAAACTATGAACTACCTGGATTATGGAATGGAGGAATGTCTAATTGGCTTACTATATTTGTTGCAGTTCCGTTAATAACATTTAATCCGGTAAAAACGGTAAACGATTTATTAAAAACGCCGCATCAGCCCCACAAATAATGGATATTGAAAAAATTATATCAGAATTAAATTTCAAAGCCGTACGAAGCAGCGGGGCAGGAGGACAAAACGTGAATAAAGTCTCCTCAAAAGTAGTACTTACTTTCGATCTGAATGCATCTCAGGCCTTGTCTGAAGAAGAAAAATTAATTTTGCAGGCCAATATTGCATCAAGATTAACGTCTGAAAACATACTGATTTTAAACTCTGATGAAGACCGAAGTCAGCTTAAAAACAAAGAAATTGTTGTTAAAAGATTTTTGGAAATCATTAAAAAAGGATTGTATGTTCCGAAAGTCAGAAAGGCTACAAAAGTTCCAAAATCCATAATTAAAAAGCGAATTAAAGACAAGAAGAATATTTCTGAATTGAAACAATCCCGTAGAAAACCCAATATAGAATAATTTTTATTTTTTTAAATTCCAAATTCCAAATTGATCGCAATAAGCCTGATTTGGAATTTTTTTTTAGGAGTATGTATGAAACATTTTTTTGAATTTGGAATTTCACAAATTGGAATTTCACAAATTGGAATTTTAAAAGGAATTTCTTTTTTGGACTTTTAATTATTTTAATATTACCTTTGCCCTGTCTCAAAGGGGTGCTCTAAATAACGAGCTGAGATCATACCCAAAGAACCTGAGCGAGTAATGTTGCTAAGGGAATAAAACGACAAACATTTCAGTATAAACTATATTTTTGTCGGGAACTCATTTACTAATTTAAACAAAAGAATAATTCCCCCTTTTATTCGTAATTCTTTACGAATGAAAACTTTTTTCAAAGGTACTAAGGTACTAAGTTACAAAGGTTCTAAGAGGAGCCAAAAGTCTATTTTCTTCACTCTTTTTTCTGTTTTCCTTACTCTTTTTTCTTTTTCGCAAGAACAGGATTCAACAAAAGTCAATCAGTTGGATAATGTACTGGTTTCTGCAGTTCGTGTTACTGCAAAAACACCGGTGAGCTTTAGCAATATGGATAAAAAAGAAATTAAATACAGGAATTTAGGTCAGGATATTCCGGTTTTAATGAATTATCTGCCATCGGTTGTAACCACTTCTGATGCCGGAAACGGAATGGGATATACAGGAATCCGTGTACGTGGAAGTGATGCTACAAGGGTAAATGTTACCATAAACGGAATTCCGTATAACGATGCCGAAAGCCAGGGGACTTTTTGGGTAAACATGCCGGATTTTGCTTCTTCTGTAGAAAGTCTGCAATTGCAGCGCGGTGTAGGGACATCAACTAATGGGTCAGGTGCTTTTGGTGCCAGTTTAAATATGCTGACAGATAATTACGCCACAAAAGCAAGTGGGGAGATTTCAAGTTCTTACGGAAGTTTCAATTCGAATAAAAATACGGTAAAATTCAGTACAGGATTGTTAAACGATCATTTCGAAATTGCAGGACGTTTATCGACAATTAAATCCGATGGTTACATAGATCGTGCGAGCTCTGATTTAAAATCCTATTTCTTACAGGGGACGTATGTTGGCAGAACAACTTTGATTAAAGCACTGGTTTTTGGCGGTACTCAAAAAACGTATCAATCCTGGAATGGAATTGATGAATATACTTTAGAAGAAAAAGGCAGAAGATACAATTCGGCTGGATTTTTTACAGATGAAAATGGAAATGAACGTTTTTATGACAATGAAACTGATAATTATAATCAGGATCATTATCAATTGCATTGGAGCGAAAGTTGGTCAGATAAATGGAGTTCTAATTTTGCTTTGCATTATACAAAAGGAAAAGGATATTACGAAAATTATAAAGAAGATGCCGATATGGCTGACTATGGTTTGAATGATGTTGGTGCAATAACTACAACCGATTTAGTACGTCAAAAATGGCTGGATAATGATTTTTACGGAACTACTTTTTCTGTGAAATACAAAGAAGAAAAACTGGATGTTATACTTGGCGGAGGCTGGAATAAATATGAAGGGGATCATTTCGGAAAAGTAATCTGGGCAAGATATGCATCACAATCGGAGTTAGGGGATCATTACTACGATGATTTTTCAACAAAAAGGGACGGAAATATTTTTGCAAAAGTCAATTATCAGATAGTTGATAAATTGAGTTTTTACGGTGATCTGCAATACCGAAATGTTAATTATACAGCGAATAGCTGGGAAACTGGTCTTGTAGATGATACTTTTGATTTCTTTAATCCAAAAGCAGGTTTGAACTTTGAAATCAATCAGAAAAACACACTTTATTTTTCGTACGCACGTGCAAATCGTGAACCCAACAGGACTGATTATGAAGGGGGAAATGTAAAACCTGAAAAATTAAATGATTTTGAATTGGGATGGAGATTTAATTCAGAGAACTTTCAGTTAAATTCGAATCTTTATTACATGGGATATAAGAACCAGTTGATTTTAACCGGAACATTAGATGATGTTGGAAATCCAATTCGCTCCAACACAGATAAAAGTTATCGTATGGGACTTGAAGTTGATGCAACTCTTAAGCTGTCAGACAAATTTATTCTTAGACCAAACTTCACTTTAAGCAGCAATAAAAATGTTGATTTGGATGTAGAAGGTCAGAACTATGGAACAACAGATATTGCTTACTCACCTTCAGTTATTGCAGGAAATATAATTGTATATAGCCCGATTCAGGATTTGCATATTTCGTTATTGCAGAAATATGTTGGAGAGCAATACATGAATAATGTCGAATTGCCATCTGCAAAACTGGCCGATTATTTTGTAAACGATTTGAATGTTTCTTTTGAAATTAAACCAAAATCTATTTTCAAATCGATTATGATTACTGGTTTGGTAAATAATATTCTGGATAAAAAGTATGTTTCGAATGGATACATGTGGGATGTTTATCCTTATTATTATCCACAGGCAGGAATTAATTTCTTAGCCGGACTGACATTGAAGTTCTAAGGAAAAAAGCCTGAAAATTTAAAACTTTCAGGCTTTTTTTAATTATATACGTGAATAAAGTTTCCATTTGTTTCAACCCGATATTGTTTCATAGGATACTCCTCTTTTGCATATCCAACTCCTGAAAATAAACTATAAGAACTTTTATCACAGGAACATACTGCATTAATTCCGTCAATTGTCATTGCAGTACAGGAGTTTAACGCCTGATTTGGGCAGGCAGCATCAAAAGCAATGTATGTTCCGGGACTGGTCATCATTACTATTACTCCTTTTGCACCATGATTTGGCACGAAAACAGGATTACTTGGATAAAGAAGTTTGTTATAAGAAGGTAAATTTGTATTTATCTGTAAATCGACATTATAATTAGGAATATAAGGATTTTTATTATTTATATCATTATCACCACACGAAAAAAGTAAAGAAACGAGCAGTATTAAAAGCCAGATTTTTTTCATTGTTTCAAAAGGGAATTAGTATAACAAAAATAATTTATTTGCCTTTGAATCCTATATGATTAACATATAATTATGTACTATAAAAAATAATGCTATATTTGTAATAAGAAAAATCCCGTCGCGATGGGATTTTTTGTATTTATATAAACGATGAAGTTATGAGTAAAGTATCTTATTATACCGCAGATGGTTTAAAAAAATTAAAAGATGAATTGGAGCATTTAAAGAGTGTAATGCGTCCCAAAGCATCTCAGGATATAGCAGAGGCAAGAGACAAGGGAGATTTATCTGAAAACGCTGAATATGATGCTGCAAAAGAAGCGCAGGGTTTATTAGAGATGAGAATTGCTAAACTTGAAGAGGTTTATTCAAATGCAAGATTAATTGACGAGTCTCAATTGGACGTTTCTAAAGTTTTGGTTCTTTCGAATGTGAAAATCAAAAACCAAAGCAACGGCATGGAAATGAAATATACGCTTGTTGCTGAAAGTGAAGCCGATTTAAAAACAGGAAAAATTTCGGTTACTTCTCCTATTGGAAAAGGTTTGTTAGGAAAATCAGTTGGTGAAGTAGCCGAAATTACAGTACCAAACGGTGTTTTGAAATTTGAAATTCTTGAAATTTCAAGAGACTAAATACTTTAAAGATGAGTTCAATATTTACCAAAATAGTAAACGGAGAAATTCCGGCATATAAAATTGCAGAAGACGATAATTTTTTAGCTTTTTTAGATGTAAATCCAAATGCTAAGGGACACACCCTATGTATTCCTAAACAGGAAATTGATAAGATTTTTGATATAGAGGATGAGTTGTATTTGGGACTGATGAAATTTTCTAGGAAGATTGCCATTGCTTTAGAAAAAACAGTTCCCTGCAAAAGAGTAGGCATGGCAGTTGTAGGTTTAGAGGTTCCTCATGCACACGTACATCTGATTCCGTTGAACGAAATGGATGAAATGCGTTTCCATAATAAAGTATCACTTTCGAAAGAAGAATTTGAAGCCTTAGCGAAAAGTATTCAGTCAAATTTGTAACATACTGTCAGACTGAGCGGAGTCGAAGTCAATTCGAACATACGAGAATCTCGATTCCGCTCGATTTGACAAAATAAAAATAGATAAAGTGTCGTAATAATTTTACAGCACTTTTTTATTTAGTGAAATCTGAAATGTAGTTCCTTTTCCAATTTCAGAATGTAAAACTTTTATTTTTCCGCTGTGGTATTCTTCAACAATTCTTTTCGTTAAAGAAAGTCCCAGACCCCAGCCGCGTTTTTTAGTGGTATAACCCGGCTCGAAAATTGTTTTAAACTGTTTTTTCGAAATTCCGGTACCTGAATCCTTAATGTTTATTTTTACATGATGATGATCATGTTCTATTTGCAGTTCTAAAGTACCTTTTCCTTTCATGGCATCAATTGCATTTTTAACTAAATTTTCAATAGTCCAGCTGTGGAGTATTGGGTTAATCAAAGAATAAACAGGTTCCTGCGGTGCTTTATAGGAAAAAGCAACCTGTTTAGAAAAACGCGATTGCAGGTATTCATAACTGTTTAAAGTTTCAGCTACAACATCATGAACTTCTAAAACAGGCACAGAGCCGATTTTAGAGAAACGGTCGGTAATGGTCTGCAGTCTTTCAATGTCTTTCTCGATTTCTGCAGTAATGGACCTGTCAATTTCTTCTGTTTTTAAAATTTCAACCCAGCCAATTAAGGAAGACAAAGGTGTTCCAATCTGATGTGCGGTTTCTTTTGCCATACCTGCCCAAAGTTTGTTTTGGGTTGCCATTTTAGTGCTTTTATAAAAATTATAAATAAGGGCAATGCATAAAAATACAATTAAAAGCAGTGCAATAGGATAATATTTGAGTTTGTTGAGTAATGCAGAATTTCCGTAATATAAAGTTTGGTATTTTCCTGATGCATATTCAAAAGTTATAGGCTCATTTTCGCTTTTCAAAGTTTTTAAAAGAGCATCTCTTTTTTTCTTGTCATTAAGGATTTCATCGGGAACATTTTTCGAACTCACTACTTTGTCATACAATATTACAACTGCCGGAATAGAAGTATTGTTATTAATAATCTGAAGAGGCAATTCTACGTCTGTATTTTCGTCTGCATTTACTATTGTGATTTGCGCGTTTACAAAAAGATTCATTTTCAAACGTTCCTCATTTTTAAAGATTTGGAAAAAAGTATAAGTATTCCAGAGAATCAGTGAAATGATTAAAAAGCAGAGTGAAATAATTATCCAGCGTGCGGTATTTGTTCTTTCAGAAAAAGACATATCTATTGTTTTGAGGTATAAATATAACGAAATAAACACATTTAATATTTCGTGAATATTTAAAGATTTTTGCTTTTAAGCCTGAACTATTTCTTTTGGATAAACCATTTCTATACTTTTGTAGTTGCTTAAATGAGATTCTGTTAAAAAAGTAAATATATGATTAGCATTGATCCAAAAGAGGTAACAACTGCAAAATTACAAGGCTATCTGCAAAGTGCTGTCGGTCCAAGACCGATTGCTTTTGCAAGTACAATCAGCGCAAAGGGAATTCCCAATTTGTCGCCTTTCAGTTTCTTTAATGTGTTTAGTGCCAATCCGCCAGTTTTAGTTTTTTCGCCCTCAAGGCGTGTACGTGATAATACCGTAAAGCACACCTTGATTAATGCTGAAGCAACACGTGAAGTTGTGATTAATGTGGTTAATTATGATTTGGTTCAGCAGACTTCACTGGCAAGCACGGAGTATGGAGACGGAGTCAACGAATTTATAAAAGCCGGATTAACACAAATTCCGTCAGATCTGGTGAAGCCTTATCGTGTAAAAGAGTCTCCGGTACAATTTGAATGTAAAGTTACTCAGATTATTCCTTTAGGAACAGAAGGAGGTGCCGGAAACCTGATTCTTTGTGAAGTGGTGAAAATCCATATCCATGAATCAATTCTGGATGAAAACGGAGCAATTGACCAGCATAAAATTGATTTGGTTTCAAGACTGGGAAATAACTGGTATTCGAGATCAAACCAGGGACTTTTTGAAGTAGAAAAGCCATTGGCAACTTTAGGAGTAGGAGTAGATGCAATTCCGGGTTTTATCAAAGAAAGTCCCGTGTTTAATGGGAATGATTTGGGAAAATTAGGCAATATAGAAGCCTTGCCCACTACAGAAGAAGTTAGTATATTTGTGAAAGAAAATTTTTCGGTTAAAGGGGTTTTGAGTTCTGATGATCAGCAAAAAATACATTTAGAAGCCAAAAAATACCTCGATAAAGGTTATGTTTTATCAGCGTGGAAAGTACTTTTGGCAAAAAAATAAGAAAAGAAACAATAATTAATACAGACAGAAGATGGAAGTTACAGGAAAAGTAAAAGTGGTTAATCCGGAGCAGCAGGTTAGTGCCTCATTCAAAAAAAGAGAATTAGTTGTTACTACTGATGAGCAGTATCCACAGCATATTTTAATTGAATTTACACAAGATAAATGCGATTTATTAAGCAGCTACAAGCAAGGTGAGGCTGTAAAAGTTTCTATCAATTTAAGAGGAAGAGAATGGGTTAACCCACAAGGCGAAACCAGATATTTCAATAGTATTCAGGGATGGAGAATTGAAAGATTAGCTCCTGAAGGACCGGTGCAGACTCCACCTATGCCTGCAGCACAAGCTTTTGCTCCTGCAACTAATTTAAACGAAGAAGAACCGGACGATTTGCCATTCTAAAAGCTTAAATTCCAAAAATTAGAAATTCCAAATTCCAAACACTCTGATGATGTGGGATTTGGAATTTTTTATATAAAATTTTGGCCGTAAAATCTTTTCATTTATACAAGATCGCAAAAGTTTGGAATTTATTTATTGGGATTTTATTAATGTTTTGAAATTTAAAAAATGTATTATTTATTCAAAGATTTATTTTTTCCTCCGGTAACAGAAGCTGATGAAGAAGGTGTTCTGGCAATTGGGGGGGATTTGAGTTCAGAGCGTCTGCAATTGGCTTATAAAAGCGGGATTTTTCCATGGTTCAATGACGGAGATCCAATTCTTTGGTGGGCACCGGATCCGAGGATGGTATTGTTTTTTGATGATTTGGTCATATCCAAAAGCATGCGAAAAATCCTGAATAAAAAAATGTTTAAAGTGACGTATAACAAAAATTTCAGGGAGGTAATTTCTAATTGTCAGCAGATCAAGCGTGATGGACAAAGCGGAACCTGGATATCTGATGAAATGATTGAAGCATATTGTAAATTAAACCAGGATGGTTTTGCGAAATCAGTTGAGGTCTGGCAGGAAGATACTTTGGTTGGTGGTTTGTACGGAATCGATTTAGGACATGTTTTTTGTGGTGAAAGTATGTTTTCCAAAGTTTCAAATGCTTCAAAAACAGCCTTTATTGCATTAGCATTATATTTGAAAAAAGAAAATTACAAACTATTAGACTGTCAGGTTTATAACCCGCACTTGGAGAGTTTGGGCTGCCGCGAAATTAATCGTGACGATTTTATGTGTATTTTAAAAAGCAAATAAATGAATACTGCTTACATTGTAAAAGAAATTTATATTTATCCCATAAAAAGTCTTGCCGGAATTAGTTGTCTAAAGGCTTTTGCTGAAGAAATGGGTTTTGAAAATGACCGCCGATGGATGTTGCTGGATTCTGACAATCAGCATATTACACAGCGTGAATATCCAATAATGAGTCAGTTTTACCCGCAAATCTCAGATGGAAAAATCACAGTGACTTTTCAGTATCAGAAACATGAGTTTTCGATCAGTGAACACTTAAATGATCAGATTTACACAAAAGTGTGGGATGATAAAAGTTTTGTTTTCGAAGTAAGTAAAGCGACTTCAAAATGGTTTAGCGATTGTTTAGGATTTGAATGTAAACTGGTTAAAATTATTAAAACCGGAGATCGAAAACACGAAAGTTCAAAATCAAAAGAAATCTATAATGTGAGTTTCGCCGATGCGTATCCCTATTTACTAACCGGAACAAAAAGTCTTGATTTTCTGAATGAAAAGCTGAAAGAAAAAATTACAATAAAAAGATTTCGGCCAAACATTGTTATAAGTACGGTAAATCCCCATGAAGAAGATAATTTTAAAACTTTTAAAATCGGAGAAGTTAAGTTTAAAAACGTAAAACCCTGCGGAAGATGTATTATGGTTAACAATGATCCGCAGAATGGAATAGTAAAAAAAGAGCCTCTCAAGACGTTGAGTAAATACAGGAATTTCAACAATTCTGTTTTATTCGGAACCAATATAGTGGGTCTGAATGCGGGAATAATTAAGGTGGGTGATGTCGTTGAATTTTAAAAATTCAATTTTGTAAAACTCCAGTCAAGGGTATTAAAAAGTACCAGCTCATTTTTTAAAGAGGGCAATTCCAAAATTAATTTAAGCGTTTCATGTGCCATCATTGTACCTATAATTCCCGGTAAGGTGCCCAGAACTCCATTTAAATTACAATTAGGAACATGCCTCGGATCTGGCATTTCAGGAAACAAATCACGCAAATTTTTACTTCCGTTATGATTAAAAACAGCTACCTGACCTTCGAATTTTAAAATGCTTCCATAAACTAAAGCTTTGTTTAATTGAACACAAGTATCATTTACAAGATAACGGGTTGCAAAATTATCTGAGCCGTCCACTATAACATCATATTGCTGAATTATGTGTGCTGCATTTTCGATCGTTAATTTTTCAGAAATAGCTTCAGCCTGAATTAAAGGATTTAGTTTCGAAACAACATTTTGGGCAACAATGGCTTTCTGCTGGTCAATTTCGCTTTCGGTATATAAAATCTGCCTGTGAAGATTGTGCATTTCGATGGTGTCAAAATCCATTATTCCAATAAAACCTACTCCGGCTGTAGCAATATATTGTAAAACAGGGCATCCTAAACCTCCGGCTCCAATAACCAGAACTCTGGCTTTTTTAAGTTTTTCCTGACCTTCGTCGCCAATTTCAGGTATGATGGTTTGCCTGCTGTAACGCAAAAATTCTTTAATAACGCTCATTATTTGTGAAGTGTAAAAATGTTAAATCTGATGACTAAAACTTCTGTCCCAGTCTTTCGAAACAGGTTCGTAACCTGAGTTTTTTATAATTTGTCTGATCTCTTCTGCAGAGCGTTCGTCGCTGATTTCGAATTGTTCCAGAGACTGCGGATCAACCACATAACCACCCGGATTCGTTTTAGAGCCTGCACTCATGCTGGTAACACCAATCGGGATAATATTATTTCGAAATTTTTCACTTTCACGGGTTGAAATAGAGATTTCCAAGTCTTCATTCCATATCCGATAAGCACAAATTAGCTGTGTCAGGTCTTTATCATCCATTATAAAATTGGGTTCGATAATGCCTTCTGCAGGACGTAATCTCGGAAAAGAAACAGAATATTTGGTTTGCCAGTATTTCTTTTGAAGATAATCGAGATGCAGAGCATTAAAAAAGCTATCGGTGCGCCAGTCTTCCAAACCCAATAAAACCCCCAGGCCTATTTTATGGATTCCGGCAGTTCCAATCCGGTCAGGAGTTTCCAGTCTGAAATCAAAGTTTGATTTTTTACCTTTCGTATGATATTTTTTGTACACCTCCTGATGATATGTCTCCTGATAAACCAAAACCGAATATACGCCTGCTTCATGCAAACGTTGGTATTCATCGGTTGAAAGTGGCTGAACTTCAACAGAAATAATTGAAAATTGTTCTCTGATTAAATCAATTGCATTCAGAAAATAATTAATATTTACCGTATAATTAGCCTCGCCGGTTACTAATAAAACATGATCAAATCCCGTATTTTTTAGTGCTTCAACTTCCAGTTTTATTTCTGAGTCCGAAAGTGTTTTTCGTTTGATTTTATTGTCCAGACTAAAACCGCAATAGGTACAGATATTTTGACATTCGTTGCTTAAATAAAGCGGTGCATACATTTGAATGGTTTTGCCAAAACGCTTTTTGGTGATTTCATGGCATTCCTGTGCCATTTGCTCTAAAAAAGGCTGGGCTGCCGGTGAAATCAAAACCAGAAAATCATCGAGATTTCGTTTGGTTTTGGACAAAGAATTTGCAACATCTTTTGATGTGGTCTGGTATATTTTTGATTGAATGGAATCCCAATCGTATTGTTCAAAAATCGATTTGAATGTTTTCATTTTTATTTTGGTTTCTCTCGCAGATTTTGCAGATCGCGCAGATTATATTTTATTTACTACTCGATGAATATTATCGAGAATATTTCCACAATTAAAATTGACTAACAGCCCTAATTTTTTATTTGTCAATTTTAAATAAGTATTTAATTGTTTAAAATGGATAGATTTAATTTCGTCAATAGATTTTAATTCTACAATTACTTTGTTTTCTACTAATAAGTCTAATCGAAAATTAATATCTAAGTATACATCGCCGTACTTAACAGGTACATCAATCTGTTTAATAACATTTAGCCCGTCTTTTTTTAATTGATAAAATAAAGCACATTCATAAATTGATTCCAATAAGCCAGGACCAAGTGTATTGTAAACATTAAAAATGGATCCTCTTATTTGATATGAAATTTCATTTTCAGTCATAAAATTATTTTTGATGCAAATAACAAAAATAACGAAAAATCTTACTTTTTAATTTAAATATTCCGAAAAATAATAAGCTCAATCTCCAAAATCTGCGAGAGTAAAAACTTATTCATAAAGAAAAGAGGTCAAGGGGCTAGAAGCCACAGCATGATTTTGCTGATTAGCGACTTTGGCTTCAAATGCTTTTCTTCCGGCGATTACGGCTTCTTTAAAAGCTTCTGCCATTAATTTTGGATTTCCAGCAACTGCAATGGCGGTATTGACTAAAACGGCATCAGCGCCAATTTCCATTGCTTTTGCGGCATCAGACGGTGCGCCAATTCCGGCATCTACAATTACGGGTACAGTACTTTGTTCAATAATAATTTCTAAAAAATCAATTGTTTTTAAGCCTTTATTGCTTCCAATTGGTGAACCCAAAGGCATGACTGCGGTTGTTCCTGCATTCTCCAGATGTTTGCATAAAACTGGATCAGCATGAATATACGGCAGTACAAAAAAGCCAAGTTTGGCCAGTTCTTCTGTAGCTTTTAAAGTCTCAATGGGATCCGGCATGAGATATTTTGGATCCGGATGAATCTCCAATTTCACCCAATTGGTTTCGAGGGCTTCACGTGCTAATTGCGAAGCAAAAACAGCCTCCTTTGCATTTCTGGCTCCAGATGTATTAGGCAATAAATGAATGTTTGGATGCTGTAAATGTGATAAAATGGCATCTGTATCTGTTTCGAGATCAATGCGTTTTAAGGCGACTGTTACCAATTCGCTTTCTGAAGCTAAAATGGCTTCTTCCATTTGCAGGTTAGAACCAAATTTACCCGTTCCCAAAAATAATCGGGAATTGAAGGTTTTGTCTCCTATATTAAATAATGACGTTTGCATATAATTTGTCGTTAAGTTGTTGAACCAGTTTTTGTTTTTGGAGGCTTTTTGTAATTATTCCGGAAACGGCAATACCATGAACGTCTGTTTTCATCAGATTTTCTATATTTTCTAAAGTGATTCCGCCAATGGCATAAACCGGTGTTGTAATGTTTTCTGATTTCATTTTATTCAGGATAGCAACATAACCTTCTGCTCCTAAAATGGGACTTAGTTTTTCTTTTGTTTCAGTAAACTGAAAAGGACCCAAACCAATATAATCGCAGCCATTTTTTGTCTGAAGAAGAACATCTTCAAAAGTATTTGCAGTTGCACCAATGATTTTTGTATTTCCTAGAATAACCCGGGCTTCAGAAACACTCATGTCGGTTAAACCTAAATGGACGCCATCTGAAGCAACTTTCTGAGCCAAAAGAACGTCATCATTTACAATAAAATTTGCCAGATATTCTTCGCATAAAGTCTTTACGGCTTCCGCCAATACAAATCTTTTTTCAGAGGTTTGATTTTTGAATCGCATTTGTATCCAGTCACAACCGGCATCCAGCGCCTGATGAATATTGTATAATTGTTTTTCGACTGTTTCCCCTTGTGAGATATATTGTAATTTGTTATACATAATGATGACCAATTAGTGTTGATGTGGAGTTTAAATACTTTTCTATATATAATTTAGCTTCTAAACAAGCGGTTTTTAAGTCATAGCCTAAAGCTAGATTCGCCGCAATGGCTGACGATAAAACACAGCCTGATCCATGTTTTGGGTGAAAATTAATTTTAGTGGGCGAGAGTTCTGTGACATTACTTTTTAAAAATAAATAATCAGTACCCAACGCGGTATGATTATGACCGCCTTTCATTAAAATAGCAGTTGGGAGTTTATTTTTAACCCAAAGTTTTTCAGAAATAAAATTGGGATAAAGCTTTAGCATTTCCTCATAATTGGGCGTTATCAAATCGATTTTGGGTAATGTTTTTTGTAAATCGGTTTGGTTTTCTATTGTTAAAAATTCAAATTCACTAGAGGACTTCAATACAGTATCCCACACAATAATGGTGTTTGGGCTTAGTTTTTTAATTAATGAAACAATTTCATTTAAGTAAAAAAACGAGGGTACAATGCCAATTTTAACCGATTTTATCAGATAGTTTTTGAATAGCTTTTTGATGGAGCGTAACACAAAATCTAGCGATGTCCATTCAATTTCGTAGAATTTACAATCGGTTTGAATGGTGTTTGCAGTACTTATAGCCAATCCCTGCACCTGATGCTGTTCAAAAGTTTTGGTGTCTGCTAAAATCCCGGCACCTCCAGAAGGGTCTAAACCTGCTATGCTGAGAGCGAAAGGACGATTTTTTGACATAGTTTAAAGTTTTTAATTGAATTTGGACTATTCCAGATTGTACCTAAAAGAGCGACATCATCAAAACCATTTTGAAGTGATTTTTCAATATTGTCTGAATGAATTCCGCCTAAAGCAACCAGATTAGTGTTAAAATTTTCTCTCTTTGCTAAATTTTCAAAAAGTTCAGTTTTTGGAGCATAATTTTCTTTTGAAATACTGGTAAAGACCGGGCTTAGAAAAGCATATTCAAAAATATTTTCCAAAGCATTGAAATCCTGAATCGAATGTGTCGAAGTTGATAAAACAAAACCCGATAATCCTGAAAAGTCAATTCTTTTTTTTCTTTCTGTTTCAGAAAAATGAATTCTGTTGATCCCAAAGTCAGCTGCAATCTCATGATGGTTATGCAGAACCAGATTCCTTCTGTATTTCTGTTTTATCTGATGAATGAATTTTGCGGTTTGTACTTCTGAAAAATCCGGTTTCCGAATGTGTAGCAAAGACAATCCTTCTTCAAATAAAGAATCAATAATGCTGATTTCATTTTTGACTGACGAAGGATTTGTAATTACAATCATATTTCGTAAAATGCTTTCTGTGAGATGTAAAATGTGAAAATCAAGACCTTTCACATTTTACAAATATCATCTCACATTATATATAAATTTCTTTACCCTGTTCAATAAATTCCTCTGATTTCTCCTGCATGCCTTTTTCAGCAGCAGCGACATCCCTGATTTCCTGGGATATCTTCATAGAACAGAATTTGGGTCCGCACATCGAACAGAAATGCGCCACTTTTGCACCGTCTGCCGGAAGCGTTTCATCGTGGAATTCTCTTGCGGTATCCGGATCTAATGCCAAATTAAACTGGTCTTCCCAACGGAATTCGAAACGGGCTTTACTCAAAGCATTGTCACGATACTGTGCTCCCGGATGACCTTTTGCTAAATCGGCAGCGTGAGCTGAGATTTTATAGGTAATCACACCGTCTTTTACATCTTTTTTATTCGGTAAACCAAGATGTTCTTTTGGTGTTACATAACACAACATCGCACAACCGTACCAGCCAATCATCGCAGCGCCAATTGCTGAGGTGATATGATCGTAACCCGGTGCAATATCTGTCGTTAACGGGCCTAAAGTATAAAATGGAGCTTCATGGCAATGTTCTAATTGTTTGTCCATGTTTTCTTTAATCATGTGCATCGGAACGTGTCCGGGGCCTTCAATAAAAACCTGTACATCGTGTTTCCAGGCAATTTTTGTTAATTCTCCTAAAGTTTCCAGTTCAGCAAACTGAGCAGCATCATTAGCATCTGCAATTGATCCCGGGCGTAAACCATCACCAAGAGAAAAGGCAACATCATATTGTTTCATGATTTCGCATATTTCTTCAAAATGGGTGTATAAGAAATTTTCTTTATGATGAAATAAACACCATTTTGCCATAATTGATCCGCCTCTCGAAACGATTCCGGTAACGCGGTTAGCTGTTAAATGAATATAGCGAAGTAAAACTCCGGCGTGAATCGTGAAATAAGAAACTCCTTGCTCTGCCTGTTCAATCAAGGTATCACGGAAAATTTCCCAGGTTAAATCTTCAGCAATTCCCTTTACTTTTTCCAAAGCCTGATAAATCGGAACAGTACCAATTGGAACTGGAGAATTTCTTATAATCCATTCTCTGGTTTCGTGAATGTTTTTTCCCGTAGATAAATCCATAATCGTATCAGCTCCCCAGCGACAAGCCCAGACGGCTTTTTCGACTTCTTCTTCAATACTGGAAGTCACGGCGCTGTTTCCGATATTGGCATTGATTTTTACTAAAAAGTTACGGCCAACGATCATCGGTTCACTTTCGGGATGATTGATATTGTTTGGAATTATGGCTCTTCCGCAGGCAACTTCGCTACGAACAAATTCGGGTGTAATTTTGCTTTTTGGGGTATTTGCACCAAAACTTTGTCCGTCGTGCTGGCATTGCATGGCTTTGGTTTGTTCGTTTAAAAGTTCGATGCGCTGATTTTCACGAATCGCAATATATTCCATTTCGGGAGTGATGATTCCTTGTTTGGCGTAATACAATTGGGTTACGTTTGCGCCTTTTTTTGCACGTTTTGGCTGATGTAAATATTCAAAACGAAGATGGTTTAAACTTTCATCTTTCAATCTTGTTTGTCCGTAATCAGAAGTTATTTCGCTTAAGATTTCAACATCATTTCGGTCTAAAATCCATTGCTCTCTTAAACGTGGCAAACCTTTTCGGATATTGATTTCGATGTCCGGATCAGTATAAGCTCCTGATGTGTCATAAACGGTTACGGGAGGATTTTTCTCAATTCCGCCATTCGAAAGTTTGGTATCGCTTAACTGAATTTCGCGCATGGCCACTTTTATGGTATGAATTTCGCCATCAATATATACTTTTCTGGAATTTGGAAATGGGGTTCTGGATATTTGTTCTTCCTGATTCATTCTTCTTAGATTTGAATTACTATTGTTATTTGATTGAAATTTTAAATTTCTCGTAACCGATTTTCTGCCAGGGATAGCAGTGTAAAGCCCGTAAAGGAGAAAACCGTAAAAAATAAGGAATAAGAAAGCGACCAGCGGAAGCTTTGTTATGACTGTATTTTTGTGGTTGACGACTGCGGACTTGTAACGGATAGCCCGTTCGTGCAGCCAAATTATCCTCCCTGAGTGGCAGAAATAATTAGGATTTCGTCAGTTTCGGACACAAAGTGGCTGCTCCAGTTTATTTTTGGAACGACAGTATTGTTAATGGCAACGGCGATTCCGTTCTGTTTATTCGGAATTTCGAGATCGAGCAATGACTGAACGCTAAGCGATTCGGCATTGAATTGTTTGATTTGTTGGTTGATTTTTAGTTCCATTCCTTTTGAATTTTAGTTATAGAGATGCACAGCAGTACATCTAAAAACCTTAGGAATGGCTACAATTACGCACAAAAAAATGCGTGAAGAAGTCATCTTACTTTTCCCTACGCTAGTATGAACTAGATCAGGTTCAGAGGGTAAAATCTCAGCCTGCACGATGCAGACACCCCTAAAGTGTGAAGCAAATGTAATGAAAAATTTGTTTGGGAGTTTAAAAAAGTTTCAGGTTTCAGGTTTCAAGTTGCATCTGGGATGATTTTTTACCGTTTCTATTCCGACATAGACGTAACCTGAAACCTGAAACTTGAAACAAAACTTTTACTTTGTTCTTGTCCAGCAATCTTCGGCATGATCATTGACCATTCCGGTGGCCTGCATGTGTGCATAAACAACTGTTGAGCCTACAAATTTAAATCCTCTTTTTTTTAAATCTTTGCTGATTTCGTCAGAAAGTGGAGTGGTGGCGGGAACGTCTTTTGAGGTTTTGGGATGGTTGATGATGGGTTTTCCGTTAGTGAATTTCCAGATATAATCTGAGAAACTTCCAAATTCTTCCTGAACTTTCATGAAGGCCTGAGCATTTGAAACAGCTGCTTTAATTTTGAGTTTATTGCGTATGATTCCGGTATTTTGCATTAATTCTTCGATTTTGTCTTCAGAATAATGAGCTACTTTTTTATAATCGAAATAATCAAAAGCATTTCTGAAATTCTCTCTTTTGTTTAAAATCGTAATCCAGCTTAATCCTGCCTGAAAGGTTTCCAGAATTAAAAATTCGAATAGCGTAGGATCATCATAAACCGGAATCCCCCATTCTTCATCATGGTATTTTTTATATAAATCACCGGAATTGCACCAGCTACATCGAATTAGTTCCAAAATTTTTATTTTAAAGGTATAAAAAAACCTCAAACTAATAAGTTTGAGGTTTAAAAAACTGTTTTTTTAAAATTATTTTTTTACAAAAACATTTACTTCAGAATATGTTTGACCTTCTTCAGTATAAGTTTGTTTAATTTTTAATTTACTACCTGTAAGTTCAACGATTTCATAAGTGTCAACAGAAGTTTCTCCTTCATATTTTACTGTAAAAGTATTATCTTTTTTAGTCCAAGTACCAGTTTCAGTATATGTTTCGCATTTACCACCATAAGATTCTGAATAAGTATCTTTAAATGTACCGTTTGATAATATCTCTAAAATTGGTTTTGAACAACTTCCTGAAGATACTGCCTCAAGAGACTCTTTTCCATTTACAATAACTCCATAGTGAGTAGGTTCCCATTTTCCTTCGATAGAACCTGATGTACCTCCATCATTATCGTCATCACTACTACAAGATGCTACTGATAAACCTAATGTCAATACTGACAAAAAAAGAATTGTAATTTTTTTCATTTTTTACTTGATTTTATTTGTTAAATTATGTTAACAAAATTAGATGTTTTTTTAATAAAAGCAAGTGATAATGAGCTTTTATTATGTTTTATTTTATTAAAACTAATTAAATAACTCACTATTAGTAGCTTATTACTTGCCAATTTGCCAACTATATCCTTTGACATTAGGTATATAAGCTGAATGACCAATTATAACCAGATTATTGTAGATTTTTTTATTGTATTTAATGCCAATAGCTTTGCCAGAAGTGTACATTTTGTTGGCCTTGAATATTACTTTCATTCGACCGTCTTCAAGTTCGGCATCAGATACTTTTTCGACAAACCAGGTGGAATGCCATTTTACGGCGAGTTCATTTTCGGCTGTTTTGGTTACACTTTTTACCAATTTTACAGCGTCTTCGGGAATTTTAAAATTTTGGGTTAATTGATCTTGAGTTAACGTTTGGCCAATTTTAGTAAGAGAAAATATTTTTCGCAAATTGACAAAGGTCATTAAATTCTCATTTGCTTTTTTTCTTACATCTAAAGTGTTTTTTTCTGAAGCACTTTGTGAGTTGTTAGCTTGAGAAATAACGGAAATATTCTCTTTCTCTGAAAAAGCGGTCTTTTTAGAAGTATTTGAATTTTTTTTCAAATCATTTGCAATGGCAATTGTATCTAAGGTTTTATTTCTGGTGCTTTTTTTGGAAACAGAAACAGACTTCAGGTTATTTACCGGGTGGACTATTTCTTTTTTGGGCTGTTTTTTTTCGTCATTACCGCAGCTTATAAAAAAATAGGGAATTGAAAATAATATAACGATACTGTTTCTTTTCATGGTTACGAAGTTTTAATCTTTGGGAGGATGATCTTCTTCTAAATATTTTTTAATCAAATGATGTCCGGCATAAATTAACGGAGTTAGTAAAATTGCAACCGACAGTTTGAATATATAACCTGTTAATCCTGATGTAATATAGGTGTCAAAATCAATTTTTCCGGGAAGCCAAAAAGCAATTCCAAGAACTATGAAAGAGTCAAATAATTGAGAAATTACCGTTGACCCTGTAGCTCTTAACCATATTTTCTTTTCCCCGGTCCTGTTTTTAAAAAACCAAAAAATCCAAACGTCAATAAGCTGAGATGCCATAAAAGCTATTATGCTTCCGACGATAATCCACATACTTTGTCCAAAAACAGCCTGAAATTGTTCATCATTTACGGGGCTTATTCCTTTTGCGGCCGGAATTACTATTGCCATAAATAATATTAAAAATGCATAAGCAATTAAGCAAGCTGTAATTAAGGATAATTTTTTAACGCCTTTTTCGCCAAAATATTCATTAATCAAATCTGTTGTAAGAAAAACTATCGGCCAAGGTAAAATTCCGATACTCATTACGAATGGTCCTATCTGAATCAATTTTCCTCCAATAAGTTCTGCTACAACAGCATTGGTTATAAAAATTCCTGCCAGAACTACAAAAATAATTTCCTTTTTGGTTTTAAACATATAAGTTTGTAAATAATCTTTCAAATTTAAGCTATTTCATTATAACTAAAAATGGTTTGTTTTTGTTTTAAAAGTTAAATTTTTATTCATATAGTTTGTTTTAGTTATTTTTGAAACAATAATCGTTTTTTAATATTTAAAACAAATTCTTTAATGTAATGAAAAAAATAATCACAATTTTTCTCATGGGTACAATCTTTTTTGCGTCAAACGCACAAACTAATACTGAGAATCCATTGCTAAAAAAGTGGACAGGTCCGTATGGCGGAGTCCCTGCCTTTGATGTATATAAGGTATCAGATTTTAAACCTGCAATTCAGTTTGCAATTCAGGAAAAACTAAATGAAATTGATGCGATTGCTAATAATTCTAAAGCACCAACTTTTGATAATACCATTGCTGCTTTAGAACGTTCAGGTGAAACAATTTCAAGGATTTCTACTGTTTACGGAATTTACAGGTCAAATTTAAGCAGTCCTGAATTTAACGCTGTTGATACAGAAATGTCTCCAAAATTTTCAGAGCTTAAAGATAAAATAAATCAGAATAAAAAATTATTCACAAGAATAGAAACACTTTACAATTCAAAAGAAAGCAAAAAACTAAGGAGTGAACAACAGCGCCTGATTTGGTTGTATTACACTAATTTTGTACGTGAAGGTGCCAAACTGAATGATCAGGATAAAGAAAAAGTTGCAAAAATTAATAAAGAATTAGCCGGTCTTTTTACAAAATTCAGTCAAAATTTATTGGCTGAAGAGCATAATCAATATGTTGCTTTAACTACAGAAAGTGATTTTGATGGCTTACCGGAGGAAGTTAAAAAAGCAGCTATGGCTGATGCGAAAGAACGAAAACTAAATGTTTTAGGAACTATTGCAAATACACGTTCTTCAATTGAGCCTTTTTTGACTTTTTCAACTCGCAGGGATTTGAGGGAAAAAGCCTTTGATATCTTTGTAAAACGAGGAGATAATGGGAACGCAAATGACAATAATGCAACATTAGTTTCAATTTTAGAATTACGGACAAAAAAAGCAAAATTACTTGGCTATCCAACTTTTGCCGATTGGAGTTTATCTAATAAAATGGCGAAAGACCCACAGAAAACTTTAGATTTGATGCTTTCGGTATGGGAACCAGCAGTTAAAAAAGTGCATGAAGATGTAGCAGAAATGCAAAAAATCGTAGATACAGAGGGAGGTAAATTTAAAATTCAGCCTTGGGATTATCGTTTTTATGCTGAAAAAGTTAGAAAAGCTAAATATGACTTAGATCAAAATGAGGTTAAGCCATATCTTCAGTTGGAGAAGTTACGTGAAGGAATGTTCTGGGTTGCGGGTGAGCTGTTCAATTTAAGTTTTAGACAAATTACAAATGTTCCGGTTTATCATCCTGATGTACGTGTTTGGGAAGTGAGTAATAAAGTAACCGGTAAAGTTGTTGGATTATGGTATTTTGATCCTTATGCTCGTGCAGGAAAACGTTCAGGAGCATGGATGAATGCTTATCGAGATCAACAAAAACTGGATGGGGAAGTGCTTACTATCGTTTCCAATAATTGTAATTTTATAAAAGGTGCAGATAATGAGCCAATTTTGATTTCCTGGGATGATGCTTCGACTTTATTTCATGAGTTTGGGCATGCACTTCACGGATTATGTTCAAATGTTACTTATCCAAGTTTAGCAGGAACTTCCGTCGCAAGAGATTATGTTGAGTTTCCTTCGCAGTTATTAGAACATTGGCTTGCAACTCCTGAAGTATTGAATAAATTTGCGTTGCATTACAAAACAAATCAACCATTGCCTCAGTCATTGGTAGACAGAATTGAAAAAGCTGCTAATTTTGGTGAGGGTTTCGCTACTGTCGAAACAATTTCAAGTTCTTTAGTAGATATGAAACTGCATTTAACTACAACAACTATTGACCCTCATAAATTTGAAATAGAAACTCTGGATGCGCTTCATATGCCGTCTGAAATTGTAATGCGACACCGTATTCCACAATTTGGGCATATTTTTTCAAGCGACGGATATGCTGCTGGATATTATAGTTATTTATGGGCAGATGTTATCAATGCTGATGCCTGGGAAGCTTTTACCGAAGGAAATGGACCTTATGATAAGGCAGTTGCCAAAAGGCTTTATGATACGGTTTTTAGTGTTGGAAACACAATCGATAATGAAAGAAGTTATGAAAATTTCAGAGGGAGAGCACCAAAAACAGATGCATTAATGCGGGCAAGGAATTTTCCAATTGCAAAGAAAGATTAAGACATAGGAACTATAAAAAAAGCCCGAATAAATTAATATTCGGGCTTTTGTATTGAAAAATAATATATTAACCTAAAGTAACTCTTTTGAAACCTGTAATTTCAACATTGAATCCTTTTACGTAATCACCAACTTTTTTACTGTCATCTTTGATGAAGTTTTGATCTAATAATGCTTTCTCCTGATCTAAAGTAGTGTTGTCAGAAATGAAACGCTGAACTTTACCTGGAAGAATTTTGTCCCAGATTTGCTCTGGTTTTCCTTCAGCTTTTAATTCAGCTTTAGCATCTTCTTCTGCTTGTTTGATAACTTCAGGAGTTAATTGAGAGAAAGAGATGTATTTAGGAACATTTTTTAAAGTTTTTCCTAAACGTTTAGCTTCTTCATTGTCTTTTTCGATTACAGCAATACGGGCAGCAAGTTCAGACTCAACGAAAGCAGGATCAAAATCTTTGTAAGATAAAGTATCAGCTCCCATTGAAGCAACTTGCATAGAGATGTCTTTTGTTAAAGCTTCAGCGTTAGCAACTGGAGCAGAAATTGCAGTTAAAGCAGCAATTTTATTAACGTGAACATAAGAACCAACGTAAGCACCTTCTAAAATTTCAAATCCACCGATTTCGATTTTTTCACCAATAACTCCCGTTTGCTCAATTAATTTCTCAGCTACAGTGATTCCGTTAAAATCAGAAGCTAATAACTCTTCTTTAGAAGAGAAGTTGATAGCTCTTTCTACTAAATCTTTAGCTAAAGCAACGAAAGCTTCATTTTTACCTACGAAGTCAGTTTCGCAGTTTAAAGTAAGGATAGCTCCTTTAGTGTTGTCAGCATTGATAAAAGAAACAGCAGCTCCTTCAGCAGACTCACGGTCAGAACGGTTAGCAGCAACTTTTTGTCCTTTTTCTCTAAGGATTTGTATAGCTTTATCGAAATCTCCTTCAGCTTCAACTAAAGCTTTTTTACAGTCCATCATCCCGGCACCTGTAGATTGTCTTAATTTATTTACGTCTGCAGCAGTAATTGTTGCCATAATATTTTAAGTTTTAATGTTTTTAAAAGTAAAAATTCCAGCTTTTAAATCCCAAATTCCAATTTTAATAAATTATCAACATAACGTTTTTAATTCTGTCTTGGATTTTGGAATTTAAAATTTGGAATTTAAAGTTGATTTATTCTTCAGTTGCAGGAGCAGCCTCAGCTTCTACAGCAGGAGCAGCTTCTTCTTCAGCAGCAACTTCAGTTTCTTTTTCAGCACCTCTGTCAGAAAGACCTTCGATTACAGCAGTAGTTACTAAAGATAAAATTTTGTCAATTGATTTAGAAGCATCATCATTTGCAGGAATCACGTAATCAACCTCTCTTGGGTCAGAATTCGTATCAACCATTGCGAAAACTGGAATGTTTAATTTTTGAGCTTCTTTTATTGCAATGTGTTCAGCTTTGATATCTACTACGAACAATGCTGCAGGCAGTCTGGACATATCAGCGATTGAACCTAAGTTTTTCTCTAATTTAGCACGTAGACGATCAACTTGCAAACGCTCTTTTTTAGATAGCGTGTTGAAAGTGCCATCTTTCTTCATTTTATCGATAGAAGACATTTTTTTAACTGCCTTTCTGATAGTTACGAAGTTAGTCAGCATTCCACCTGGCCATCTTTCAGTGATGTAAGGCATGTTTGCAGCTTTTGCTTTATCAGCAACGATGTCTTTTGCTTGTTTTTTGGTAGCTACGAATAAAATTTTTCTACCTGATGCAGCGATTTTTTTCAAAGCTTCGTTAGCTTCTTCAATTTTAGCTGCAGTTTTATATAGATTGATAATGTGAATACCATTACGCTCCATATAAATGTAAGGAGCCATGTTTGGATCCCATTTTCTAGTCATGTGTCCGAAATGAACACCTGCTTCTAGTAATTCTTTTACTTCTATTTTGTTTGCCATTTTTGTACTAGTTTACGTTCTGTTGATTAGCAATGTGTGAATGGCGGTTTCCCAGGCTTCATACATTTAGATGCTAAACTATATCCTACCTCGATAGGAGAGCAACAATAACTGTGTTTTTAATTTCAATAAATAATTGATAAGGTCTTGTCCCATCTGAACAAGACAGGTAATATTAACGTTTAGAGAACTGGAATCTCTTACGAGCTTTCTTCTGACCGAATTTCTTACGTTCAACCATTCTTGGGTCTCTTGTTAATAAACCTTCTGGTTTAAGTATCCCTCTGTTTTCAGCGTTAACTTCACACATTACGCGTGCTAATGCCATTCTTACAGCTTCTGCCTGACCAGTTGTACCACCTCCGTAAACGTTTACTTTTATGTCAAAGTTACCAGCGTTTTCTGTCATAGAAAGCGGTTGTAAAACTTTGTATTGTAAAGTTGCAGTTGGAAAGTAAGTTGCGAATTCTTTTTTGTTTACAGTGATGTTTCCAGTTCCTTCAGAAACGTATACACGTGCAACAGCGGTTTTTCTTCTGCCGATTTTGTGAATAACTCCCATTACTTAAGATCATTTAGGTTAACAGTTCTAGGTTTTTGAGCTCCGTGGGTATGCTCTGCGCCTACAACAACATTTAGATTTCTAAAAAGTTCAGCTCCTAATTTGTTTTTAGGCAACATACCTTTTACCGCTTTTTCTACTAATAATGCAGGATTTTTAGCTTGCAATACTTTAGCAGTTAAAGTTCTTTGTCCTCCTGGGTAACCTGTATGACGCATGTAAATTTTGTCATTCATTTTTGTACCTGTAAGGTTAATTTTTTCTGAGTTGATAACAATTACGTTATCCCCACAGTCAACGTGCGGTGTATAACTTGGCTTGTACTTACCTCTTAAGATCATTGCAACCTTTGAAGCAAGACGTCCTAAGTTATGACCTTCAGCGTCAACAACAATCCACTCTTTAGTTACAGTGGCTTTGTTTGCTGAAACTGTTTTGTAGCTTAATGCGTCCATAATATTATTTTAATTAAACATTCCATCCCCAATAAAGGGGATGCAAAAGTACAATTAATTATTTTAAATCCAAATACCTGAAAAGATTATTTTATATCCTGAAAATCAGCCTGTCAGTTTTGAAATTAAAACGACAAAAAGTATGGTTTGTAATATTTAATGTCAGATAAGCTAAAAGTTTTAGTTTTTTAATGTATAATGTTTTAAAAACCTGACATAGTTTTGTCAAGTGAAGTTTGTTTTAGTCTGATGTTTTTTTGGTTTGTTTTAGGAAAGACGTTGGTGATTTTAATAAGTGGCAGGGTTTTTTGTTTTGTTTTAAGCAATTCTACTATATTTGTATTAATTACATAAAATTCAATTGGATGAAAGCTAAAGCAACTCTAAAACAAATTGCGAAGGAACTTGGAGTTTCTGTTTCGACTGTATCTAAGGCGTTGAATGACAGTCCTGAAATTAGTGAGCAAACAAAAGTAAAGATTAAAGAGTATGCCAAACTCAAAAACTATAAGCCGAATGTTATTGGTTTGAATCTGAAAAACCGCAAAACCAAAACAATAGGGGTAATTATACCTAATATATTAAACTCTTTTTTTGCAAAAGTTTTTAGCGGTATTGAGAAAGTAGCTGACAAAAAAGGATATAATGTAATTACATGTATTTCGAACGAGTCTTTAGAAAAAGAAATTCATACGCTTGAAATGTTAAGTAATGGTACAATTGACGGTTTTATTCTTTCGGTTTCACAAGAAGCTCAAAATTTAGAAGAATACAGTCATTTTTCTGAAATCATCAATGACGGTACTCCAATAGTAATGTTTGACAGGATTGCTGATGGGGTTGAATGTGATAAAGTTGTAGTGGATGATTATGATTCGGCTTTAAATTCAACCCAACATCTAATTAATTTAGGATGTAAAAACATTGCCCTAATTTCTTCAGTAGATAATTTGAGTGTTGGGAAACTAAGAGCTGATGGATATTTGAAAGCTTTAAAAGACAATAATATCCCGATAAACGAAAAAATAATTCTTCGAACTAATTCAGAGGAAGATATGAAAAGCAAAATTGAAGCAATTTTCGATAATAAAGTTGATGGAATTTTTGCTCTGGATGAAAATGATTCGGTTGCAGCTTTAAGGGTTAGTTTGAAAAAAGGATTCAGAGTTCCGGAAGATATTTCCATAATAGGTTTTGCGGACGGAATCTTGGCATCAAGACGTTTGTCTCCAAGTTTAACAACAATAAGCCAGCATGGTATTGAAATAGGCGAGGTTGCTGCAAAGCGATTAATTTCAAGGCTGGAAGAGGAAGAAGAGGAGAGTACTGCTTACGAGACAATTGTCATTAAAACAAAATTAAAAGAGAGGGAATCAACCAGAAAATCTAAATAAAAAAATGATTGAACAGGTCTTCGCTTATGCTGCTGTTAAAAAGTACGCAAAACCTGTTCTTCCGTATGTACACATTCCGATTATATCAGTACTAAAAGTATTGGAGAAATTAATAATTACTTTTTCTGTATTAGTATCGTATGTATTATCTGTTGAATAAGTTGTCAGACTAAATTCAGTTACAAACTCTTTCATTGCTTTTGTGATAACGTGGGGTGGTTTAAAGCTGTTGGGTGCGTAAAATTTTATCCAGATGAATTTTTGAGTTAAGGTAATTCGGTGAAACTTAATAATTTTGCAAATGGTTATTAGATTCTCCTGTAAAATCTGAAAATGACTATTTTGTAGATACATTAAAATTTGAAGCTTCTTTTTTTTAGATTAAAACCGGAATTTAGGAATTTCTGACCACTTTTCAGTCTTACATCAAATTTATATTCCTAATACCTAAAAAAATATGAGTCACATTATATTTAAGTCAATATTATTTACTTTGCGGACTTGTTAAATTTTATGAGTTGTTTCTTTTAAGAACTCAGTTACGGAGATGTACTGAAGATAAGTTTTTTAATTAGGTTATCCAGCATTTTTATTGGCATTTTCAAACAGTATTGTTTAGGAAATGCTTGCTCCGTCACTAATTGCATCCTTCATTTCGCTTGGTAATCAGGTATTTGGGGTAGTACGGGCTCTGAATTGTTTCTTCGGGCTATTTGTGGTGCAACTTTAAAGCGTCTTCTTGGTGTTCTGAAGTTAGTCTAAATTGAAATCCTTTCATAATTTTGAGGTTAAATTATTGAATAATCTGTTATTTTATTGCTCTTATTTGAGATAAGAAATATTATTAGAGCAATCTAATTATTTGATTTATAAAAAAAACACTATATTTGCACCGTTATTTATTAAAATCTAAATAATGAGGGGACTAAGTGTCCCCTCTTTTTATAAAATTATGACATTTAAAGAAAAAGTAAACGCATTGATTACAGAAGCTCTTTTAGAAAGACCTTCGATCTTTTTGATTGATTTGAGTATTTCAGATTCTTTTAAAATTAGTGTGGGTTTAGATGGTGATAATGGAGTAGCACTTCAGGATTGTATTGATATCAGTCGTGCAATTGAGAATAATCTGGATCGTGAAGAACAGGATTTCTCTCTTGAGGTAGCATCTGTTGGAGTAGGTTCCCCGTTAAAATTTACAAGACAATACAAGAAAAATATTGGTAGAACATTGATTGTGACTACAAATACTGAAAAAATTGAAGCAGAATTGTTAGAAGCTAACGATGTTTTTATAATTTTGTCTTGGGAAGCAAGAGAACCGAAGAAAATAGGAAAAGGAAAGGAAACAGTTCAAAAAGAGCAACAAATACCTTATACAGAAATTAAAGAGGCAATTGTTACAGTAACATTTTAATTTAAAGAATTCGCATGGAAAATTTAGCATTAATCGATTCATTCTCAGAGTTTAAAGATAATAAACTTATTGATCGTGTAACGCTTATGGCAATTTTAGAGGACGTGTTTAGAAATGCATTGAAGAAAAAATACGGTTCTGATGATAACTTCGATATTATTATAAATCCTGATAAAGGAGATATGGAAATTTGGAGAAGAAGAGTAATCGTTGCTGACGAAGATCTTGATTTTGAAAATGAAGAAATTACCCTGACTGAAGCCAGAATGATTGAAGCGGATTTTGAAATTGGTGAAGAAGTTTCTGAAGAAGTTAAATTGATTGATTTAGGAAGAAGAGCTATTTTGGCCTTGCGTCAAAACTTAATATCAAAAATTCACGAACACGATAATACAAATCTTTATAAGCAATTTAAAGATATTATCGGTGATATTTATACTGCAGAGGTACACCATGTAAGACCAAGAGTTGTAATTTTGGTAGATGATGAAGGGAATGAGATTGTACTTCCAAAAGAAAAACAAATTCCGTCTGACTTTTTCCGTAAAGGAGATAATGTACGAGGAATCATTGAAAGTGTTGAATTAAAAGGAAATAAACCTCAAATCATTATGTCCAGAACTTCTGAGAAGTTTTTAGAGAAATTATTTGAGCAGGAAATTCCTGAAGTATTTGATGGTTTGATCACCGTTAAAAATGTAGTACGTATCCCTGGTGAAAAAGCAAAAGTGGCTGTGGATTCTTATGATGACAGAATAGACCCTGTTGGTGCTTGTGTTGGTATGAAAGGGTCTCGAATTCATGGAATTGTTCGGGAGTTAGGGAATGAAAATATTGACGTAATCAATTACACAAACAATATTCAATTGTTTATTACAAGAGCATTAAGTCCTGCTAAAGTTTCTTCAGTGAAAATTGATGAAGAAAATAAAAGAGCTGAAGTTTTCCTGAAATTAGAAGAGGTTTCTAAAGCAATTGGTAGAGGAGGACACAATATTAAATTAGCGGGTCAGTTAACAGGCTATGAATTAGATGTTATTCGTGAAGGTGATGTTGCCGGAGCGATTGCAGATGAAGATGATGTTGAATTAACAGAATTTTCAGATGAAATAGAAGACTGGGTAATTGAAGAGTTTGCTAAAATAGGTTTGGATACTGCAAAAAGTATCCTAAGTCAGGAAGTAGAAGATTTAGTAAGAAGAACTGATCTGGAAGAGGAAACAATTCTGGATGTTATGAAAATACTAAAAGAAGAGTTTGATAGTTAGATATTTGACTATCTGCCCTAACAACACAACGAAAAAGGTAATAATAAAAAGGTTATATGTCTGAAGAGAGAGTAATAAGAATAAACAAGGTTTTAAGGGAATTAAATATTTCGTTAGAAAGAGCTGTAGATTATCTAAAAGATAAGGGAATTGCTATTGATGCAAATCCAAATGCGAAAATTTCTGACAGCGAATTTAATATCCTGCAAAACCAATTTGCGGGCGATAAGGGGAATAAGGAAGCTTCTAAAGAAGTAGGGGAAGAGAAGAGAAAAGAAAAAGAAGCATTGCGTGTTGAACGTGAGAAAGAAATTGAGGACAAACGCAGGCAAGATGAAGAGCGTCAAAAACAGCAGGAGATTATAAAAGCAAAAGCTGTTGTATCCGGGCCTGTTCAGGTAGGTAAAATCGATTTAAATCCGAAAAAAACTGTTGTTTCTACACCTTCAGAGGAGTCGGTTAAAGCTAAAGTTGAGGAACCTAAAGTTGCTCAGAAAGAAGTTGAAAAGCCAATTCAAAAAGAAGAGGTTAAAACCGAAGCTCCGATAGCTCAAGACAAGGCAGAACCTATTATTACTGAGAAAAAAGATGTAAAAACTGACTCTTCTAAAACGGCGCATGAGCCAGTTGTTTCAACTGATCCTGAAACTGCAGAAGAAACTATAACTACACAATATCAAAAATTATCGGGAACTACTCTTACAGGTCAGACAATTGATTTGTCTCAATTTAATAAGCCTAAGAAAAAGAAAGAAGATCCAAAGATAACACCAAATAAACCAGGTACTCCGGGTGCAAATAACAATGCTAACAAAAATAAGCGTAAGAGAATTGCTCCAAAGCCTGGTACGGCCGGAATAACAAAACCTGCAACAGGTAATGCGCCTGGAACACCAAATCCTAATAAAATTACACCAAATACAGGTAATGGAGGTTTTAATGCTAACAGAAGTGCGAGACCTGGCTTTGTAAAAGGAAATCGCCCGGCTATAGTAGCTAAAGTTGAGCCTACTGAGGAGGAAGTAAAAAACCAAATCAGAGAAACCCTGGAAAAACTACAAGGTAAAGGGGGAAAATCAAAAGCGGCAAAGTATAGAAGAGATAAAAGAGATACACACCGCCAGAAGTCTGATGAGGAGCAAAGAGCACTAGATGAAGGAAGTAAAACTATTAAAGTTACTGAATTTGTTACGGTAGGCGAAATTGCGATTATGATGGATGTTCCGATCACTAAAGTTATAGGAACTTGTATGTCTCTTGGTATCATGGTTACTATGAACCAGCGTTTGGATGCAGAAACTTTGACTATTGTGGCTGATGAGTTTGGTTATGAAGTAGAGTTTATTACAGTTGATATCGAAGAAGCTATTGAGGTTGTTGAAGATAAAGAAGAAGATTTAGTTGTTAGGGCACCAATTGTTACTGTAATGGGACATGTTGACCATGGTAAAACATCTTTACTGGATTATATTCGTAAAGAAAATGTTATTGCTGGTGAATCTGGAGGTATTACTCAGCATATTGGGGCTTATGGAGTAACTTTGGATAATGGTCAAAAAATTGCATTTTTAGATACTCCGGGTCACGAAGCCTTTACCGCTATGCGTGCACGTGGAGCTCAGGTTACCGACATTGCTATTATAGTTGTAGCTGCGGATGATGATATCATGCCGCAGACAAAAGAAGCAATATCACATGCACAAGCTGCAGGAGTTCCAATTATATTTGCAATAAATAAAATTGATAAACCAAATGCGAATGTTGAGAAAATCAAAGAGCGTTTAGCAGGTATGAATTTGCTTGTTGAGGATTGGGGTGGAAAAATTCAATCACATGATATTTCTGCAAAAGTAGGAACAGGAGTAAAGGAATTGCTGGAAAAAGTGTTATTAGAAGCTGAAATCCTTGATTTAAAAGCTAATCCAAATAAGGCCGCTCAGGGAACTGTTGTAGAGGCTTTCTTAGATAAAGGAAAAGGATATGTTTCTACTATATTAGTTCAACAGGGAACTCTTAGAATTGGTGATTATATGTTGGCAGGGAAACATCATGGTAAAATTAAAGCCATGCATGATGAACGAGGTCACAATGTAAAAGAGGCTGGTCCATCGACACCGGTATCTGTTTTGGGTCTTGACGGAGCTGCTACTGCTGGAGATAAATTCAATGTGTTTGAAGACGAAAAAGAAGCAAAACAAATTGCGTCAAAACGTTCTCAGTTGATGCGTGAACAATCTGTACGCACACAAAGACATATTACACTTGATGAGATTGGACGTCGTATTGCCCTTGGTCAGTTTAAGGAATTAAATGTCATTCTTAAGGGAGATGTTGATGGCTCTGTTGAGGCACTATCTGACTCTTTCTCTAAGCTTTCTACAGAGGAAGTTCAGATTAATATTATTCATAAAGGAGTTGGAGCTATTACAGAAACTGACGTTAATTTAGCTTCTGCTTCAGATGCAATTATTATAGGATTTAACGTTCGTCCTGCTGGAAATGCCAGACAACTTGCTGATAAAGAAGAAATTGATATCCGTTACTACTCTATTATTTATGCTGCTATCGATGACTTGAAAGATGCAATGGAAGGAATGTTGGCTCCTGAAATGAAAGAAGAGATTCTGGGTACTGCAGAAATTCGCGAGATTTTCAAAATCTCTAAAGTAGGTTCAATTGCAGGATGTATGGTAACAGATGGTAAAATTCTGAGGGCTTCTAAAATTAGGGTTATCAGAGAAGGGGTTGTTGTTCACACTGGTGAATTGGTGGCATTAAAACGCTTTAAAGATGATGTTAAAGAAGTGACCAAAGGATACGATTGCGGTATTCAGATTAAAGGTTTTAATGATATCGAAGAAAGAGATGTTATTGAAGCATATCATGAAGTTGCAATTAAGAAGAAATTGAAATAATTGTACATAATTAGATAAGAAAAGCCCCGATGAAAATTGGGGCTTTTTTATTTCTAATTATCCATTCTTTTATTTGATGTTTTGATGTCTTAAATGGATTAAAACTGATGTTAAAGAAAGTTTTGTCCTGCTCTTATTAAACACATTTCTTTTGTAAATAAAAATAAAAAAAAAGACCACTTTTAATGGTCTTTGAATTAGTGTCTCGAAATTTATCTGCTTGGTTTTACAAGGAAAACGGTCTTGTATCTTTTTTTGATTTCTTCAAGGTTTCTTTCTGCTTCAATTCTTGTTTTGAAATTTCCAACAATTACTTTGTAATTAGGAGTGTTAAAAATTATGGTGCCGTCTATATTGTAAAACTCTCTTTTAAAATTTGATAAAGTCTTCTTTGCTTCATCGCTCTTACCGCTAAAGATTTGAATTTTGTAAGTCTCGTTGGTACTAATTGACGTGTTAATTTTACGTTTATCATTCAATAATTGCTCAAATTTAGGGTCTTGATTTAAAGTAATGTTTTGGTCTTGAGCATTAGTATAATGTGTTAAAGTAAGCATTGGTAATAGAAGTAAAATGTTTTTTGAAGGGGTTAAAATTCTCATAATGTGATGGTTTTTATACAAAAGTACTATTTAAAGTTTATATGTGAAAAGTTCTTATTATTTAGAATTGATATAAATTGATATTTAAGACTATTTTAAGGTTTTGAGAATAGTACTTAAATTGTATTTTTGTGCAAGTTTTTAAAAGAGGGTATTAGGTTTTTGCTAGTTATTACAGAAAAAATCATACCAAAAAATTAGTAGATAATTATTATACTATATGAAAAAGGTGGGTAACCATAATTCGATCTCAAGGAAATTATTGCTTAGCTTGTCGCTATCGCTGATTTTCTCCCTAACTTCATTTGCTCAAGATCCTGCTGCAGCTCCTGCGGCGACTGAAGCTGCTGCTGCTCCGGCTGCGGCAACTGGAGGTGGTGATCCGGTAAAAGGGAAAGAACTTTTTAATGCAAATTGCGCTGCATGTCACAAATTAGATGCTAAATCAACTGGTCCTGCTTTAAGAGGGGTAGCTGATAAGCATGATAAAGCCTGGCTTTATAAATGGATACACAACAGTTCTGATATGATTAAATCAGGCGATCCTGTTGCTGTTAAACTTTTCGAGGAAAATAATAAGTCGGTAATGACTTCTTTTCCTCAGTTATCTGAGGGTGATATTGATAATATTATAGCTTATACTTCTGAAGTAAAGGCTGAGCCTGCTGCTGGTGCTGGTGGTGCAGCAACTCCTCCGGGTACTAATGTTCAGGCTGGAGGAATTTCTAATAATATTATTTTAGGAGCTCTTGCTCTTGTAATGGGTATTTTGGTTGTAATGTTGTTCATGGTGAACAAAGTTTTAACTAAAGTTGCAAATAAAAATGGTATTGAGGTTGCTCCAAAAGTAGCGACTACTCCAATTTGGAAAGCTTTTGTTAGGAATCAATTTTTAGTGTTGGTTACTGCTATATTTTTACTTTTGGCAAGTGGTTATTTTGTTTATGGTTATTTAATGCAGGTAGGAGTTGATCAAAATTATGAGCCAATTCAGCCAATTCACTATTCTCACAAGATTCATGCTGGTGATAATGAAATCAACTGTAAATATTGTCACTCTGCTGCACGTGTAAGTAAAACAGCTGGAATTCCTTCTTTAAATGTCTGTATGAACTGTCATAAAAATATTTCTGAAGTTGCTGAAACTACTGCTACTGCTGAATATAGCAAAGCGTTTTATGATGGTGAGATTCAAAAATTGTATGATGCTGTTGGTTGGGATAAAACTAAGCAGGTCTATACTGGCAAAACCAAACCGGTTAAATGGGTTCGTATTCATAATTTGCCTGATTTTGTGTATTTCAATCACTCACAACACGTTTCAGTTGCAGGACTTGAATGCCAAACTTGCCACGGTCCTGTACAGGAGTTTGAAATCATGAAGCAGTACTCTAAATTAACAATGGGATGGTGTGTTGATTGCCATAGAAAAACTGATGTTAAGATGGAAGGAAATGCATATTATGATAAAATTCATGCTGAACTTTCTAAAAAATACGGTGTAGAGAAATTAACTGCAGCGCAAATGGGAGGTTTAGAATGCGGTAAATGCCACTATTAATCGAATTATTAAGATTTTAATATTTATATACAATGTCATCAAACAAAAAATACTGGAAAAGTGTTGAGGAACTAGAAAATAGTTCTATTGTTGAGGCGCTTAGAAATAACGAATTTGTTGAAGAAATTCCTACGGATGAATTCTTAGGAAATGCAGATGCTCTTGCATCTTCAGGAACTTCACGTCGTGACTTTTTAAAGTACGTAGGATTTAGTACTGCAGCTGTTACTTTAGCTGCTTGCGAAGGTCCTGTTCACAAATCGATACCTTATGTGTTACAACCAGAACAAATCATTCCTGGTGTTGCAGATTATTATGCAACTACAGTTTTTGATGGTTTTGATTTTGCTAATCTTTTGGTAAAAACTCGTGAGGGTCGTCCAATTAAAATTGAAAACAATACAATTGCTGGTGCTAAATTTGCCGCGAACGCAAGAATTCATGCTTCTATTTTAGGATTATATGATAGCGGTCGTTTAAAAGAGCCAAAAATAGATGGTAAGGATTCTACCTGGCCTGCAGTTGATTTAAAGATTAAATCAAGTTTAGCTGATGCGAAAGCTAAAGGTGGGCAAGTAGTCTTATTGACGAATACTTTAGCGAGTCCGTCTACAGAAAAACTAATCGCTGAGTTTATTGCAAAAAACCCTAATGCTAAGCATGTAGTTTATGATGCAGTTTCTTCATCTGAGGCTTTAGATGCTTTTGAATCTGTATACGGTCAAAGAGCTTTAGTTGATTATGATTTTTCAAGAGCTAATTTAATTGTATCAGTTGGTGCTGATTTCTTAGGAGACTGGCAAGGAGGAGGATACGATTCTGGATATGCAAAAGGACGTATTCCTCAAAATGGAAAAATGTCTCGTCATTTCCAGTTTGAATCAAATATGACATTATCAGGAGCTGCTGCTGATAAGCGTATTCCAATGACTATAGCTGCTCAAAAACAAGCTTTGGTCCAAATTTATAATATTGTTATAGGTGCTTCTATCCCTGTTGCTTTAGACGGAAGCGTTAAAGCTGAAGTAGTTAAAGCTGCCCAGCAACTTAAGGCTGCTGGATCAAAAGGAGTTTTAGTATCTGGAATTGAAGATAAAAATGCTCAATTATTAGTTTTAGCTATCAATCAGGTATTGGCTAGTGAAGCTTTTAGTACTGCAGGAGCAAGACAAATTAGAAAAGGTTCTAATGCTGTCGTAACGCAGTTTATTAAAGATTTGAATGCAGGAAATGTTCATACTTTAATTATGAGTGGTGTTAATCCTGTTTACACATTAGCTGACTCAGCTTCTTTTGTTTCTGGATTGAAAAAAGTTAAAACTTCTGTTGCTTTTGCATTAAAAGAAGATGAGACTGCATCTGTTGTTACTGTTGCTGCTCCAGCTCCCCATTATTTGGAATCTTGGGGAGATGTTGAAATTACAAGCGGAACTTATAGCTTAACTCAACCTACAATCCGTCCAATCTTTAATACAAAACAATTTCAGGATGTTTTATTGTCATTAAACGGTACAGCGGGTACTTTTTATGATTACTTAAAAGCTAATTCTGGTGGGTTTACTGCCGGATCTTCTTGGAATAAAGTATTGCATGATGGTGTAGCGATTGTTGGTTCTACAGCCTTATCTGGCGGAGCTATAGATGCTGCGTCTGCTGCTAATGCAGTTGCAAAATCTAAATCTGCTGGAGATTTCGAATTGGTATTATATACTAAAACGGGACTAGGTGATGGACAACATGCAAATAATCCATGGCTTCAAGAGTTTCCTGATCCAATTACAAGAGTTTCCTGGGATAATTATGTTACAGTTTCGAAAGCTGATGCGGTAAAAATTGGATTGTCTAATGAAATTGTTGCAAATGGTGGTTTAAATGGTAGTTATGCTACTATCACTACTGCTGAAGGTGTTAAATTGGAAAATGTACCTGTTATAGTTCAGCCAGGCCAGGCAGTTGGAACATTAGGTCTCGCTCTTGGTTACGGTCGCAAAGCTGCTTTGAAAGAAGAAATGCAAGTAGGTTTAAATGCTTACGCTTTATATAAAGGATTTAATGGTGTTCAATCAGTATCTATCGTTAAAGCTGCTGGAGAACATGAATTTGCTTGTGTTCAGGGTCAGAAAACTTTAATGGGTAGAGGAGACATCATTAAAGAGACTACTTTAGATGTATTTAATAAAGAAACTGCTGAGCATTGGAATGAAAAACCAATGGTATCTTTAGATCATCAGGAAGTTGAAGCTACAACTGTAGACTTGTGGGAATCATTTGATCGTACAACTGGTCACCACTTTAATCTTTCTATTGATTTAAATGCTTGTACTGGTTGTGGAGCATGTGTTATTGCTTGTCACGCAGAAAACAACGTGCCTGTTGTTGGTAAAGCAGAGGTGAGAAGAAGCCGTGATATGCACTGGTTACGTATCGATAGATATTATTCTTCTGAAAGTACTTTTGAAGGTGATAATGAAAGAAAAGAAGGAATTGCCGGGTTGTCTAGTTCATTGTCTACATTTAATGAAATGGAAAACCCAGGGGAAAACCCACAAGTAGCGTTCCAGCCTGTAATGTGTCAACACTGTAACCACGCACCTTGTGAGACAGTTTGTCCAGTTGCTGCAACTTCTCATGGTCGCCAGGGTCAAAATCACATGGCTTATAACAGATGTGTTGGTACTCGTTATTGTGCAAACAACTGTCCGTATAAAGTGCGTCGTTTTAACTGGTTCCTGTACAATAAAAACAGTGAATTTGATTATCACATGAATGATGATTTAGGGCGTATGGTTTTAAATCCAGATGTTAATGTTCGTTCTCGTGGTGTTATGGAAAAATGTTCTTTCTGTATTCAAAGTACTCAGGCTGTTATTCTTGAGGCTAAGCGTCAAGGAAGAGTTGTTGGTAAAGACGAATTCAACAATGCTTGTGCATGTTCTGCAGCTTGTTCTTCCGGAGCAATGGTGTTTGGGGATGTAAATGACAAAGAAAGCGAAGTTGCAAAACTTGCCGAAAGTGAAAGATCTTATCACTTATTAGAACATGTTGGTACAAAACCAAACGTTTTTTATCATGTTAAAGTTAGAAACGTTTAGTAAAAATAATTATTAATTAGAAACAATATAAAGGATTATGTCGTCTCACTACGAAGCACCCATTAGAAAACCTTTAGTTATAGGTGATAAATCATATCACGATGTAACTGTAGATGTAGCTGCTCCTGTTGAAGGACCAGCAAATAAGCAATGGTGGATTGTATTTTCAATCGCATTAATAGCCTTCCTTTGGGGATTAGGTTGTATTATTTACACTGTATCTACCGGTATCGGAACATGGGGATTAAATAAAACAGTTGGCTGGGCTTGGGATATCACCAATTTCGTTTGGTGGGTAGGTATCGGTCACGCAGGAACATTAATTTCTGCGGTATTATTACTTTTCCGTCAGCGGTGGAGAATGGCGATTAACCGTTCTGCAGAAGCTATGACAATCTTCTCTGTGGTCCAGGCAGGTTTATTCCCAATTATTCACATGGGACGTCCATGGTTAGCGTACTGGGTATTACCTATTCCAAATCAATTCGGATCACTATGGGTAAACTTTAATTCACCATTGCTTTGGGACGTATTTGCGATTTCAACGTATCTTTCAGTATCATTGGTTTTCTGGTGGACTGGTTTATTGCCTGACTTTGCTATGCTTCGTGATAGAGCAATAACTCCATTTAATAAAAGAGTTTATTCTATCCTTAGTTTCGGTTGGAGCGGTAGAGCAAAAGACTGGCAGCGTTTTGAAGAAGTATCTTTAGTATTAGCTGGTTTAGCTACTCCTCTTGTACTGTCTGTACATACGATTGTATCCATGGACTTTGCTACTTCTGTAATTCCAGGATGGCATACAACAATTTTTCCTCCATACTTCGTTGCAGGAGCAGTTTTCTCTGGATTCGCAATGGTAAATACATTGTTGATTGTTATGAGAAAAGTTTCTAACCTTGAGGCATACATCACATTACAACATATCGAGTTAATGAACATCATTATCATGATTACTGGATCTATTGTTGGTGTGGCTTATATTACTGAGTTATTTGTGGCTTGGTATTCAGGTGTAGAATATGAGCAGTATGCATTCTTAAACAGAGCTACAGGTCCTTACTGGTGGGCATATTGGGCGATGATGACTTGTAACGTTTTCTCCCCTCAGTTTATGTGGTTCAAAAAACTAAGAACAAGTATTATGTTCTCATTTGTAATTTCGATTGTAGTAAACATCGGAATGTGGTTTGAAAGATTTGTAATTATTGTTACTTCTTTACATAGAGATTACCTTCCATCTTCTTGGACAATGTTCTCACCAACGTTTGTCGATATTGGAATTTTCATTGGAACAATTGGTTTCTTCTTTGTATTGTTTTTATTGTACTCTAGAACATTCCCTGTAATTGCTCAGGCAGAGGTTAAAACAATTTTGAAAGGAACAGGAGATAATTACATTAGAGAAAGAGCAAATAGTAAAGATTCACATCATGAGTAATAAAGTAATATATGCCATTTATAATGACGATGATATTTTGATGGATGCAGTAAAGAAAACAAGAGCTGCTCATCACCATATTGAAGAGGTTTTTACTCCATTTCCGGTTCACGGATTGGATAAAGCCATGGGCTTAGCGCCAACTAGATTAGCAATTTGTGCTTTCCTGTATGGATGTGTTGGTATTTCTGTTGCTACTTTTATGATGAGTTATATCATGATTCATGACTGGCCTCAGGATATTGGTGGAAAGCCAAGTTTTAGTTTCATTCAAAATATGCCTTCATTTGTGCCGATTATGTTTGAAATGACTGTATTTTTTGCTGCTCACTTAATGGTTATTACTTTTTACATGAGAAGTAGATTATGGCCTTTTAAGCAAGCTGAAAATCCTGATGTAAGGACGACAGATGACCATTTCTTAATGGAAGTTTCTGTAAATGATAACGAAGCAGAGCTTGTTTCTTTCTTCGAGGGTACAGGAGCTGTAGAAGTTAAAGTAATTGAAAAGAATTAATTGTAGCTATGAAAAGGATATATAAAATAACACTTTTAGTTGGTATAACTATTTTGGTTTCATCTTGCCACAATAATTCGGCACCAAACTATCAGTATTTCCCAAATATGTATGAGTCGGTAGCATATGAGCCTTATGCAGAGTCAAAAGTATTTAAAGGCGGAAAGGAAGGACAGCTTCCTGTAGAAGGAACTATTAACAGAGGTTTTGAACCCTGTGAATATGAAAATTCAACAGCAGGATATGAATTGGCCAAAGCTAATTTAAAATCACCTTTAACTGAAGAAGAAAAAAATTCTGAAAAAGGAAAAGAACTTTTCGAAATTTATTGTATCAGCTGCCATGGTGCAACTGGAAACGGTAAAGGAAAATTGGTTGAAAGAGAAAAATTTCTTGGAGTACCTAGCTATAAAGACAGAGAGATCACTGAAGGAAGTATTTTTCACGTTGAAACTTATGGTTTAAATGCAATGGGTTCACATGCAAATCAATTAAGTGCCCACGAACGTTGGTTAGTTGCTGACTATGTTCTAAAACTGAAAAGCCAATTATAATTGTTGAACAAACTGATCGTAATAGATATGTACACATTTTCAAGTAAATTAAAAACTTTTTCTATCATTCTAATGACCGTTGGTATATTAGGGATTGGATATGGTTTTTTAAACGCTCCTAAAAATATTGAAGAGGTTGAAACTCTTCTTAAAAAAGAAGCATCAGAGCATGGTGGAGGTCATCATGAAGCTGCTGCAGCTCATCATGAAGAAAAAACTGAAACTATTCACGAAGAAAAAGCTGAAGAGGTTGCTCATCATGAAGTGGTTGAAGAAACACACGCAGCTGTTGCAGTTAATAAAGATTCAGTTGTTGCAAATGAAGATACAGTTCATGAAGTAAAAACTGAAATAGCACACGAAACAGCTGTTGCAAGTCATGAAGTAAAAGCAGAAAAGCACGAAGATGTTTCTCATGGACATGATCCTAAAGCTCATGCTGAACATGTCCTACATCAATTACAAAACAAGCCTTGGTCTGCTTTGTATGTTGCCTGTATTTTCTTCTTACTGCTTTCTATGGGTGTTTTAGCGTTTTATGCTATCCAACAAGTCGCTCAGGCAGGATGGTCTCCGGTATTGTTTAGAGTTATGCAGGGAATTACAGCTTATTTACCAGCTGGTTCTATTATTTTCTTTATTATTTTGGTTCTTTGCGGTTTACATTTTAATCATATTTTTGTTTGGTTAGGAGAAGGGGTTACAGATCCGAAAAGCCCAAATTATGATGCCATTATTGCAGGAAAATCTGGTTATTTGAACTTTCCTTTTTGGATTGCTAGAGCTTTTATATTTTTATTAGGATGGAATATTTACCGTCATTTTTCAAGAAAAAACTGTTTAGCACAAGACGAAGCTAATGACGATCTTTACTACAAAAAGAATTTCAAAGCCTCTGCTGGATTTTTAGTATTCTTTATTGTTTCTGAGTCTATTATGGCCTGGGACTGGATTATGTCTTTTGACCCGCACTGGTTCAGTACTTTATTTGCTTGGTATGTTTTCGCTTCATTTTTTGTAAGTGGTATCACAGCAATAGCATTGGTAACTATTTACTTAAAATCTAAAGGATATTTAGAGCATGTAAATACAAGTCATATTCATGATTTAGCAAAATTCATGTTTGGTATTAGTGTATTCTGGACTTATTTATGGTTCTCTCAATTTATGTTGATTTGGTATGCAAATATTCCTGAGGAGGTAACTTATTTTGTTACAAGAATTCAATTATATAATTTGCCTTTCTTTGGTGCTGTAGTTATGAATTTTGTTTTCCCATTATTGATATTGATCAACACAGATTTTAAACGACTTAACTGGGTTATTGTAATGGCGGGTATTGTGATCTTATTAGGACACTATATTGATTTCTTTAATATGATTATGCCTGGTACAGTTGGTGACAGATGGTTTATTGGTGTTCCTGAAATTGCATCTATTCTTTTCTTCTTAGGTTTATTTATTTTCGTAGTGTTTACTGCTTTGAGTAAATCTCCTTTGTTAGCAAAAAGAAATCCTTTTATAGAAGAGAGTAAACATTTTCATTATTAATATTTAAAGAAATAAACAGATGACAAGTTTGTTGGTAATTATAGTTTTAGTTTTATTAGCAGTTGCATTATGGCAATTGACCAAGATTTTCGATCTTACTCAGGTTGGGGCTTCTTCGGACGATTCTCAGGTTGCATCTGATAATGATAACAATGTTCAGGGATATATTATGTTTGGCTTTCTGGCTTTCATTTATATCTTTACAATTTATGGTTTACTGAAATGGGGTAATTTAGCACTCCATACGCCTGCATCGGCGCATGGTCTTTTAGTAGATAATTTAATGAATATTACTTGGGTATTAATTTTTACTGTTCAGGTCATTACTCAGGGTTTACTATATTGGTTTTCTTTTAAATACAAAGGGAACAAAGATAAAAAAGCATTATTTTTTGCAGATAGTAATAAATTAGAAGCAATTTGGAGTATTATTCCATCGGTTGTTTTAGCAATCTTAATTCTTTACGGATTGTATGCATGGAATAACATTATGTTTGTTGACAAAGATGAAGATGTAATAGAAATCGAATTATATGCTCAACAATTTAAGTGGACAGCAAGATATGCCGGAGCTGATAACACTTTAGGTAAAGCAAATGTTCGTTTGATTGAAGGTATAAATACTTTAGGTGTTGATATGTCTGATCCAAATTCTCAGGATGATATCGTAGTTACTGAATTACACCTGCCTAAAGGTAAAAAAGTACATTTCAAAATGCGCTCTCAGGATGTTTTACACTCAGCTTATTTTCCTCACTTCAGAGCTCAAATGAACTGTGTTCCTGGTATGGTCACTGAGTTTGCCTTTGTTCCAACTTATACAACTGCTGAGTACAGGGAGCTGCCTTTTATGATTAAAAAAGTAGCAAATATCAATAAACTTAGAAATGAAAAAAGTGCTGAGTTAGTAGCTAAAGGAGGTACAGCATTAGATCCTTATACATTTGATTACTTATTGTTGTGCAATAAAATTTGTGGAGCATCTCATTACAATATGCAAATGAAAGTTGTTGTAGATTCTCCTGAAGACTATAAGAAGTGGTTAAGTGAGAAAACAACTTTGGCTCAGGATATCAAAGCTGCGTCTGCAGCTGAAAAACCAGCTGAGGGAGCTGAAGCAACTACAGATACAGCTTCAAAAGTAAAAGATACTGTAAAAGCGGTTATTGATACTGTTAAGGCAGCTGTAGCAAAAGTTGCTGTTAAATAATATTATTAAGAAAATTTAAAGTACACATATATGTCAGCAGAAGCGCACGGTCACGATCACGGACACGATCACGAGCACGAACATCATCATAAGGACACGTTCATTACTAAATATATATTTAGTATTGATCACAAAATGATCGCTAAGCAATACTTGATTACAGGTATTATTATGGGGATTATTGGTATAGTAATGTCTTTGCTTTTCAGAATGCAATTGGCTTGGCCTGAAGAGTCTTTTAAAATATTTAATGTTTTATTAGGAGATAAATTTGCACCTGATGGTGTGATGGCTAATGATATTTATCTAGCTTTAGTTACGATACATGGTACCATTATGGTATTCTTTGTACTAACGGCTGGTTTGAGTGGAACTTTTAGTAATTTACTTATTCCGCTTCAGATTGGTGCAAGAGATATGGCATCTGGATTTATGAATATGATTTCATACTGGTTGTTTTTCTTATCTGCTGTAGTAATGTTATGTTCATTATTTGTTGAAGCCGGACCAGCCTCTGCAGGTTGGACAATTTATCCACCATTAAGTGCTTTGCCACAGGCAATTCCAGGATCTGGAACAGGTATGACTTTATGGTTAGTTTCAATGGCTATCTTTATTGCATCCTCTTTAATGGGATCTTTAAATTACATTGTTACTGTAATCAATTTAAGAACTAAAGGAATGTCTATGACCAGACTTCCTCTTACAATCTGGACATTCTTCGTAACAGCTATTATTGGTGTTATTTCGTTTCCTGTATTATTATCTGCAGCTTTATTATTGATTTTTGATAGAAGTTTTGGTACTTCATTCTTCTTATCTGATATTTATATTGCTGGAGAAGTTTTACATTACCAAGGAGGATCTCCGGTATTATTTGAACACTTATTCTGGTTCTTAGGTCACCCTGAGGTTTACATCGTAATTTTACCGGCAATGGGTCTTGTTTCTGAAATTATGGCTACGAATTCCCGTAAACCAATTTTTGGATACAGAGCAATGATTATGTCAGTTCTTGCAATTGCATTTTTATCTACAATTGTTTGGGGACACCATATGTTCCTTTCGGGTATGAATCCTTTCTTAGGATCTGTATTTACTTTTACGACTTTATTGATCGCAATTCCATCTGCTGTAAAAGCATTTAACTGGATTACGACTTTATGGAAAGGTAACTTACAGTTCAATCCTGCGATGTTATTCTCTATAGGAATGGTTTCTACTTTCATTACTGGAGGTTTAACAGGAATCATTTTAGGGGATAGTACTTTAGATATTAATGTTCACGATACTTACTTCGTAATTGCTCACTTTCACTTAGTAATGGGTATCTCTGCACTTTACGGAATGTTTGCTGGTATCTACCACTGGTTTCCTAAAATGTACGGAAGAATGTTGAATAAAAACTTAGGTTATATCCACTTCTGGGTAACTGCTGTTTGTGCTTACGGAGTTTTCTTTCCAATGCACTTTATTGGATTAGCAGGACTTCCAAGACGTTATTACACTAACACAAACTTCCCGTTATTTGATGATTTACAAAATGTAAATGTTTTAATTACAACATTTGCTCTTGTAGGAGGTGCGTTCCAATTAGTATTCTTATACAACTTCTTTAGCAGTATTTTCTACGGTAAGAAGGCGGTTCAGAATCCATGGAGATCTACAACTTTAGAGTGGACAACGCCAGTAGAGCATATACACGGAAACTGGCCAGGTGAAATTCCTCATGTATATCGTTGGCCGTATGACTACAGTAACCCAAATCATGATGTAGATTTTGTTCCTCAAAATGTACCCATGAAAGAAGGGGAAGAAGTTTTACACCACTAAAATATTTTAAAAAACCATCAGAAATGATGGTTTTTTTGTTTTGCAAAAGTTTTATCTGTAAACTTTTACTGTTTTACAAACTGATTACTTTGACTATCTTTGTCAAATGAATGAAAATCTAGATCCTACCACAAAAGGATACAACCCAGAAGAGTTAGATCTTGAAAAAAGATTGCGTCCGCTGTCATTTGATGATTTTGCCGGACAAGACCAGGTTTTAGAAAATTTAAAGGTTTTTGTTGCAGCAGCTAATCAGCGTGGTGAGGCACTGGATCATGCTCTTTTTCATGGACCTCCCGGGCTTGGAAAAACTACTCTGGCTAATATTTTGGCAAATGAACTTGAAGTTGGAATCAAAATTACTTCTGGTCCTGTGTTGGATAAACCAGGGGATTTAGCAGGCTTACTGACTAATCTCGATGAAAGAGATGTTTTGTTTATTGATGAAATTCATCGTTTGAGTCCTATTGTGGAAGAATATCTGTATTCGGCTATGGAGGATTTCAAGATTGATATCATGATAGAATCTGGTCCTAATGCAAGAACTGTTCAGATTAATTTGAATCCATTTACTTTAATAGGTGCTACTACCAGATCAGGATTATTAACAGCTCCAATGCGTGCCCGTTTCGGAATATCTTCCCGTTTACAATATTATACTACCGAACTTTTGACAACCATAGTTGAAAGAAGTGCTTCTATTTTGAAAATGCCTATCGACCTTGAGGCAGCCATAGAAATTGCAGGCCGCAGCCGAGGTACTCCTCGTATTGCAAATGCTTTATTACGTCGTGTACGTGATTTTGCACAGATAAAAGGTAATGGTACAATTGATTTGGAAATTTCAAGATATGCTTTGAAAGCACTGAATGTTGATGCTCACGGACTTGATGAGATGGATAACAAGATATTGTTGACGATTATCAATAAGTTTAAAGGAGGTCCGGTGGGGCTTTCTACTTTAGCAACTGCTGTTTCCGAAAGCAGCGAAACAATTGAAGAAGTTTATGAACCATTTTTAATTCAGGAGGGATTTATTATGAGAACGCCTCGTGGTAGAGAAGTAACGGATAAAGCATATAAACATCTGGGAAAAATAAACACGAATATTCAAGGTGGTTTATTCTAAATTCAGATAATTATGTCTGTAAGTACAAAATATAACTATCCGCCCAAAATTTCTATTCTTAGATTTTTTCTGGATGTGGAGGGGGTTCGTAGAGATCCAATTCCTTATCATAGAAGGTATTTTGATAAGTTAGGTGACTCTTTTTCTATTCAGATAGGTGTTTCACGTCATATCATTTTATCCCGAAATAATGATGTTGCTGAATATATTTTGCAGAAAAATCAAAAGAATTATTACAAGTCAAAGTTTCAGTCTGTATATCTTTCTAAGTATTTAGGAAATGGACTTTTAACTGTGGATGGTGAGTTTTGGTTAAAACAAAGAAGACTCATCCAGCCTGCTTTTCATAAACAAAAAATGAATCAGCTAGTTGAAAATATGGAGCAAATCATTGTTTCAGAACTTAATAATTTAATTGAAGAAAAAAGTATAGATCTTTTTCCTGTAATGAGTGAATTGGCTTTCAATGTTGTAGCAAAGTCGCTATTTCAATTTTCTATTTCTGATGAAAAATTAAATCGCATAAAATTTATTATAGAAGAAGTTCAGAATTTCTTGATCAAGGAGATTAGGCTTCCCCATAAAGCGTGGTGGTTTTCAATTAGCGGTCAGGTTAAAAAGCACCTTAAATTGGCTGATGAGAATAATAAAATTATTCAGGAGATTATAGAAGAAAGAATTGCTTCAAAATCAGAAGTGAATGATTTGCTTAATATGCTTCTTGAAACACGTTATGAAGATAGTGGGGAAGGAATGCCAGTAGTGCAATTAATAGATGAAATAAAAATTCTTTTTACAGCCGGCCATGAAACTACTGCAAATGCTTTGACCTTCACATTGCATCTTTTAGGTAATCATCCTGATGCGCAGCTGAAGATATTTGATGAAATTGTGAAAATTGAATCTGAAACGGATAATGTAATTGAACAACTTCAAAAAATGACTTTCATAAACGCAGTTTTAAATGAGTCAATGAGATTGTATCCGCCTGCATGGATTACAGATAGGGAAAATGTAGAAGATGATAATTTAGCAGGATTCAATATTAGAAAAGGTACGCTGATTGGAGTTTCTTTTTATGAGTTGCACCGAAATCCTAAATATTGGGAAAATCCGAATGAGTTTATTCCTGAACGTTTTCTTGGTGAACAAAAAAAGAAGTCGCTGCAATATTTTTATCCTTTTGGAGCCGGACCGAGAATGTGTATTGGAGCCGGATTTGCCATTTATGAAATGTGCCTGACACTTTCTTATATTGTAAAAAGATACGTGATTAAATCAACTAAAAATGAAATTCAGTTTAATCCGTTAATCACTTTAAAACCAGTTGGAGCTGAAGTTATATTCTCTAAAAGATGACCCTTAATTCTAAAGAGACATATTCAAAATTTATTAAATCTGAAGCAAAACGGCTTGGTTTCATTTCTTGTGGAATATCTAAAGCAGGTTTTCTTGAAGAAGAAGCTCCCCGTTTGGAAAATTGGTTGAAAAATAATCAGAATGGCCAAATGACCTATATGGAAAACCATTTTGATAAGCGTTTAGATCCAACATTATTGGTTGATGATGCTAAGAGCGTGGTTTCACTTTTGTTAAATTATTATCCTGCTGAAGTTCAAAATAACGAGAGTTTCAAGATTTCAAAATATGCGTATGGTCAGGATTATCATTTTGTTATTAAAGAAAAACTAAAAGAATTTCTTCATTCTATCCAAGAGAATATAGGCGATGTTTCGGGTCGTGCTTTTGTAGATTCTGCACCTGTTTTAGACAGGGCTTGGGCAGCAAAAAGCGGTTTGGGCTGGATTGGCAAAAGCAGTAATTTATTAACTCAGAAAGTAGGCTCATTTTATTTTATTGCAGAACTTATCCTGGACTTAGATCTCGAATACGATCATGCAGTAACTGATCATTGCGGCTCTTGTACGGCCTGTATCGATGCCTGTCCAACTCAGGCAATAGTCGCTCCTTATGTCGTAGATGGCAGCAAATGCATTTCTTATTATACAATAGAACTTAAAGAGAACATTCCATACGAAATGAAAGGTAAATTTGATGATTGGATGTTTGGTTGTGATACCTGTCAGGATGTTTGTCCCTGGAATCGCTTTTCGAAACCACATTCGGAACCCTTATTTAATCCAAATCCTGAATTGCTTTCTTTTTCTAAAAAAGACTGGACTGAAATTACAGAGGAAACTTTTCGGCTGGTTTTTAAAAATTCCCCTGTCAAGAGAACTAAATTTGATGGTCTGAGGAGAAATATTAAGTTTTTAGAATAATCTTACAGAGGCATATTGTCAATACTGCAGCAACTTTTTCAGTTTTAGAAAATGTATTTTTATTTCTGCTTAAATAGAAAAATGTTGAGATTTTCATAAAAAAGTGGACGTGAATTATTCTTTTCTTTTGCAGAATATTTAGAAATAGTTAAATAAGTTGTAAAGATTTAAAAATGAATCTACTAGGTGTAAAAAAATGTAGAGACTAATCTTTTATGTTCAAATTTTTCTAACTTTATATTCCTAAAATTTTTCGGATATGACTGTAAATCAAATACTAAACACAAAAGGGAAAAATGTTTATTCCGTACGTACAACAACCACTGTCTATGAAGCACTGAAAGTGATGGGCGAAAAAAATATAGGCGCTATCCTTATTATCGATGGTTCTGAGTTGAAAGGAATATTGTCTGAAAGGGATTATGCACGAAAAATTGTTTTAAAGGATAAATCATCAAAAGAAACATTTGTTGACGAAATCATGGAAAGTACTGTTTTTACAGTAAAACTTTCAGATAATTTAGAAGATTGCATGGAGCTGATGAGTACAAAAAGAATAAGGCACCTGCCGGTTTTAGAAGACGGAATTGTTGTAGGCATTATTTCGATTAGTGATGTCGTAAAAGCTATTATCGAATTGCAAAAAGATACGATAAATTATCTTAACTCTTATATTTCTCAATAAGATTAAACAATAAAAAAACTTACAAATAGTCCGAAATTAAATCGGACTATTTTTTTTGCAATATTTGACTTTTTTCCGGAAAAGAATGCTGAAAAACAGATAGTTTTAAAGCAAGACTTATATCTTTGTGAGGAAACTAAAGCGAAAACGAATGAATAAAGACACTAAAAGAAGAGAGGCGTTATTGTATCATGCAGAACCGACTCCAGGGAAAATTCAGGTAGTTCCGACTAAAAAATACGCAACCCAAAGAGATTTATCTCTGGCGTATTCACCGGGAGTTGCAGAGCCGTGTTTAGAAATCGCAGCAAACGTTGAAGATGTTTATAAATATACAGCAAAAGGGAATTTAGTAGCCGTTATTTCAAATGGCACAGCTGTTTTAGGTCTTGGTGACATAGGTCCGGAAGCCGGGAAACCTGTCATGGAGGGAAAAGGTTTACTGTTTAAAATTTTCTCGGATATTGATGTTTTCGATATTGAAATCGGGACAAAAGATGTTGAAGAATTTATTCAGACGGTAAAAAATATTGCTCCAACTTTTGGAGGGATTAATCTTGAAGATATTAAAGCGCCCGAATCTTTTGAAATAGAAAGAAGACTGATAGAAGAGTTAGATATTCCGGTAATGCATGATGATCAGCATGGAACCGCTATTATTTCTTCGGCGGCATTAATTAATGCTTTAGAATTGGCAGGTAAAAAAGCCGAAGACGTAAAAGTTGTCGTTTCCGGAGCCGGATCTGCTGCGATAGCCTGTACAGATTTATATGTTTTACTGGGCGTTAAAGTTGAAAATGTTTTGATGTTCAATAGTAAAGGACTTTTAACAAAAGATAATCTTTCGCTTTCAGAATTACAATTGAAATATGCTGTGGATGGAGCTAAAATTGATTTGGCAGAAGCTGTAAAAGGTGCTGATGTTTTTATTGGATTGTCTTCTGGAAATATTTTGTCTCCTGAAATGCTGTTATCAATGGCTGATAATCCTATCGTTTTTGCAATGGCAAATCCAAATCCTGAAATAGATTATAATTTAGCAACAGAAACCCGTAAGGATGTTATTATGGCTACAGGCCGTTCAGATTTTCCAAATCAGGTCAATAATGTTTTAGGGTTTCCTTATATTTTCAGGGGAGCTTTAGATGTAAGGGCTACAAAAATTAATGAAGCTATGAAAATGGCAGCTGTAAAAGCACTGGCATCATTAGCGAAACAATCTGTTCCGGAACAGGTTAACGTAGCTTATGGCGCAACAAAATTAGGCTTTGGCCGAGAGTATATTATACCGAAACCATTTGATCCAAGGCTTATTGCTGTGGTTGCACCAGCTGTTGCAAAAGCAGCTATAGAATCAGGGGTTGCCAAAAATCCAATTGCAGACTGGTCTGCCTATGAAGAAAAACTCTTAGAACGTTTGGGCAACGATAATAAGATGGTTCGGTTAATTACAAACCGTGCAAAGATAGAACCAAAACGAGTTGTTTTTCCTGAAGCTGAACATCTGAATGTTTTAAAAGCAGCTCAAATTGTGTATGAAGAGGGGATAGCTTTTCCAATTCTATTAGGGAATAAAGAAATTATTTTAGAACTTAAAGAAGAATTAGGTTTTGATGCAGACGTCGAAATTATTGATCCGAAAGTAAAAGATGAAGAGCAAAGAAGGGATAAATTTGCAAAATCATACTGGTCAGCCAGAGAAAGACGTGGTATATCGTTGCTAGATGCCCAAAAATTAATGCGTGAAAGAAATTATTTTGCAGCAATGATGGTTAACGAAGGTGAAGCGGATGGTTTGGTTACGGGTCATTCCCGAAGTTATCCTTCGGTTTTAAAGCCAATGCTGCAATTAATAGGCAAAGCAAACGGGGCTTCTCTTGTAGCAACAGCAAACATGATGCTTACAGCAAGGGGACCAATGTTTTTATCGGATACGGCGATTAATATTAGTCCGTCAGCTGAAGATTTAGTAAATATTGCATTAATGACGGCCAAGACCGCTAAAATGTTTGGGGTTGAACCTGTAATTGCAATGGTTTCATATTCAAACTTTGGATCATCAACCCATCAAAATGCTTCAAAAGTCAGAGATGCAGTTGCCTTTTTACATAAAAATTATCCTGACATGATTGTAGATGGGGAAATTCAGGCAGATTTTGCACTAAACCCTGAGATGCTTGAGGAAAAATTTCCTTTTTCTAAATTAGCCGGTAAAAAAGTAAATACACTGGTTTTTCCTAATTTGGAATCCGCAAACATAACCTACAAGTTGCTAAAAGAATTGTATCAGGTAAATTCTATTGGTCCAATTATGATGGGGATGGGAAAACCTGTTCACATTTTTCAGTTAGGAGCAAGTGTGGAAGAGATGGTAAATATGGCGGCAATTGCAGTTATTGATGCCCAGGAAAAACAATTAAAGAAAATTAAACTGGGCAAATAACGGGTTTATACAGTTGTTAACATTGTCCTAATTTTATTATATTTGGCACCACAAATAATATTATGATAGCACATTTGCAGGGAAAATTAGTGGAGAAAAATCCAACAGAGGTAATTATTGATTGTGCAGGAGTTGGATATCAGGTCAATATCTCCTTGCATACTTTTTCACTAATTCCAAATACTGATTTTATAAAATTATATACGCATCTTTTAATCAAAGAAGATGCACATACTTTATATGGTTTTGTTGAAAAATCCGAAAGGGAAATATTTAGAATGCTAATATCTGTTTCTGGAATAGGAGCTAATATTGCCAGAACTATGCTTTCCTCTATAGATCCAAAACAAATTATAAATGCTATTGCTTCAGGAGATGTTGGTGTTATTCAGTCCATTAAGGGAATTGGTAATAAAACTGCGCAAAGAGTTATATTGGATTTGAAAGAAAAAGTCTTAAAATTGTATGATCTGGATGAAGTTTCTGTTGTTCAAAACAATACAAACCGGGATGAAGCGTTATCTGCTTTAGAAGTTTTAGGTTTTGTAAGAAAAACATCGGAAAAGGTTGTTGAGAAAATTGTAAAAGAAGATCCGGAAGCTACTGCTGAAACTATTATCAAAAAAGCATTAAAGGCTTTATAATTATTATATGAGACTGAATTGTATGCGTAAAATTTTACTTTTTTTACTGGTTTTATTTTGTGGCTATGCTTTGCAGGCACAGGTAAATCCAACAATTCAGGATACTGCTAAAACCGGATTTTCTGTTGGAAAATTAGAATTAGAAAATCCGCCAAGCGTACTTTCGGGATACAAATATGATCCTATCTCAGACCGATATATTTATACCAATTCGGTTGATGGTTTTTCTATCGATTATCCTCTGGTTTTGACCCCAAAACAATACGAGGATTTACTGCTTAAAGAATCCAGAAGAAATTATTTTAGGCAAAAAATGATTGCTATTGATGGAAAAAAAGCAGGCAGTGAAGACGCAAAAAAAGATTTATTGCCAAGATATTACATTAATTCCAGTCTTTTTGAATCTATTTTCGGAAGTAACACAATTGATGTAAAACCTACAGGCTCTGTTGAAATGGATTTGGGATTGCGATATAACAAACAGGATAACCCATCATTTTCACCCAGAAACAGATCAAGCCTTACTTTTGATTTTGATCAGCGAATCAGCATGAGTTTAATGGGAAAGGTAGGTACCAGATTAGAAGTGAATGCCAATTATGACACCCAGTCTACATTTGCTTTTCAAAATTTATTTAAACTTGCATACACTCCTACAGAAGATGATATTGTTCAGAAAATAGAAGTAGGTAACGTGAGTATGCCTTTGAATAGTACTTTAATTCGTGGAGCACAGAGTTTGTTTGGTGTTAAAACACAGTTGCAATTCGGAAAAACAACTGTTACCGGAGTTTTCTCTGAACAGAAATCACAAACAAAAAGTATAGTTGCCGAAGGTGGCGGAACAATTCAGAATTTTGATTTGTTTGCACTGGATTATGATAGCGATAGGCACTTCTTTTTATCACAATATTTTAGAAATAAATACGATGCTTCTCTTAGAAATTATCCGTTAATTGATAGCCGTGTACAGATTACAAGGCTGGAAATTTGGGTAACAAATAAGCAAAACCGTGTAAGTACCACCAGTAATAACCTGAGGAATGTTATTGCGCTTCAGGATTTGGGGGAAAGTCAGCTTACAGGATTATCTGATTCACAGGTTGTAGTTATAAATCCTTCTACAGGTTTTTTCAGTAAACCTGTTGACTCACCAACTGATAATGAAAATAACAAATACAATCCTGAATTAATTGGTCAGCCGGGATCGTATTTAAATTCAAATATTAGAGAAATTGTAACAGCCAATGCTGGTTTTAATAATGCTAATGTTCCAAATGTAAGTGAAGGAACTGATTATTCAGTACTTGAAAATGCGAGAAAATTAACTGCTGCTGAATACACATTTAATCCTCAATTAGGTTATATTTCCTTACAACAACGTTTGGCTAACGATGAAATATTAGCAGTAGCTTACGAATATACAGTCGGAGGAGAAGTTTATCAGGTAGGGGAGTTTGGTAGTGACGGTGTTGACGGTACAGTAGTGACAGGGAATGCTCAAAATAATAATCAGGCCGTTATTACGCAAAGTTTGATTTTGAAAATGCTGAAAAGTAGTTTAACGAATGTTAAAAACCCGGTTTGGAATCTGATGATGAAAAATATTTATCAGATACCAGGAGCTTATCAGGTTAAGCAGGACGATTTTAGGTTCAATATCCTTTATACAGATCCTTCACCGATAAATTATATAAAACCAGTTGATGAAGCAAATCCTTTTCCTGACAACATACCGCCTAATACAGATCCAAACGACTATTACATAACTAATACACCTCTGCTTAAAGTTTTTGATTTAGATAAGTTAAATTACAATAATGATCCGCAAACAGGTGGAGATGGTTTCTTCGATTATCTTCAGGGTATTACTTTTGATGCACAAAACGGAAGAATTATTTTTACTACTAAGGAGCCATTTGGTGAACTTCTTTTTAAAAAAATGCAAATTTCAGGAAACGGAGAAAACTATAACGATACGGGAACATATAACGCAAATCAAAGAAAATACGTATTCAAAACGCTCTACACAGAAACTCAGACAAAAGCACTTCAGGACAGTGATAAAAATAAATTCTTACTAAGAGGAAAATATAAATCATCAGGAAGTGACGGTATTCCGATTGGTGCTTTTAACGTTCCGCAAGGTTCTGTTGTGGTTACAGCGGCAGGGAGGGTTCTCGTAGAAGGGATTGATTATAGTGTGGATTACCAGCTAGGACGTGTGCAGATTTTGGATGCCTCTTTACAGGCTTCAAATACACCAATAGAAGTTTCCTTAGAGAACAATTCGGTTTTTGGCCAACAGACCAGAAGGTTTATGGGACTTAATGTTGAGCATAAAATCTCAGATAAATTTATTGTTGGCGGGACTTATCTTAAGATGACTGAAAGGCCTTTTACTCAAAAGTCAAGTTACGGTCAGGAATCTGTAAATAATACTATTTTCGGATTTAATGGTAACTATTCAACTGAAATTCCATTTTTTACCAGACTGGTAAATAAGCTGCCAAACATTGATACAGATGTGCCTTCTAATCTTTCGATAAGGGGAGAAGTTGCCTTTTTAAAACCGGATGCGCCAAAAGCAAGTGATTTTGAAGGAGAAGCGACTATATATGTTGATGATTTTGAAGGTTCTCAATCTACTATAGATATGCGGTCTGCTTATGCATGGAGCCTGGCTTCAACGCCATTTATTAATAGTGCGGGTGATAATACTTTTGGAGCAGCATCTAATAGTTTAGATTATGGCTATAAAAGAGCAAAACTCGCCTGGTATTCTATAGATCCTATTTTTTATACCCAAAAACCAGACGGAATATCAAATGACGATTTGTCTTTAAATACTACAAGAAGAATTTACAGTAAAGAATTATATCCAAATACAGATATTGCCCAGGGACAGCTGCAGGTAATCAATACCCTTGATTTGACTTATTTTCCATCTGAAAGAGGGCCTTATAACAATAATCCTGATTTTGCTACAAATCCGGCAAATGCTAATTTTGGAGGAATTATGCGATCTCTGAATTCAACCAATTTTGAACAAAGCAATGTAGAATATATTCAATTTTGGGTACTTGATCCTTATGTAGGAAATGCGTCGACTCCACCTTCAAATGTTGGAAAAATATACTTTAATTTAGGTGAAGTTTCTGAAGATATTTTAAAAGACGGAAGAAAGCAATATGAAAACGGGCTTGGACCGGATCAGATTATTGCTCAGCCAATTACTGGTCAGGCACATTGGGGTGACGTACCTGCTTCGCAATCCTTAATTTATGCTTTCGATAACAACGCAGGAAACAGGTCTAATCAGGATGTTGGTTTGGATGGGTTGCCAAATTCAAGAGAAGCGTCTATTTATACCAATTATGCTGGAGAGCCGGATCCTGCGGCAGATGATTATACTTATTTTCTTAATACAGAAGGAGGCGTTCTGGATCGTTACAAAAAATATAATGGTGTCGAAGGAAACTCAGCTGTTGATATAAATGATGCCAACAGAGGTTCAACAACACTTCCGGATGTAGAAGATATAAATCGTGATAATACGATGAACACTATTAATGCTTATTACGAATACAGTATTGATATGAAAGAGGGAATGGAAATTGGACAAAATTATATTACTGATATTAAAACAATAAATAATGTAGAATTGCCAAACGGAGGCAACACAACAGCCAGATGGATTCAGTTTAAAATACCGGTGAGACAGCCGCAAAAAAAAATTGGGACTATTGATGATTACAGGTCTATTCGATTTATGCGAATGTTTATGACTGGTTTTAATGATCAGATCACAGTTCGTTTTGGAGCATTGGATTTAGTTAGGGGAGAATGGAGAAAGTACGAAAATTCTCTTCAGGCAAATAAAGCCCCTGATCCCGGAACTATTTTTGATGTTCAGGCAGTAAACATACAGGAAAACAGTACAAAATGCCCGGTAAATTATGTAATGCCTCCAAATGTTCAGAGAGAGCAATTGTATAATAATAATACCGTAATAAATCAAAATGAACAATCTTTAGCGTTACGTGTTTCAGGAAATGGACTGGAAGTAAATGATGCGAGGGCAGCTTTTAAGAACGTAAGTCTTGATATGCGCCAGTACAAAAAACTGAAAATGTTTCTTCATGCTGAATCATTAGAAAAAGAAGTGTCAATAGGAGATGATGAAATGGTTGCGTTTATTCGTTTTGGAAATGACTTTACAGAAAATTTCTATCAGGTTGAAATACCATTGAAAGTTACCGTTACAGGAGGAGGCTGTAATATAAATCCTGATTTGGTCTGGCCCGAACAAAATGCAATGGATTTAGCTCTTTCTTTGTTAACAAAAATGAAAATTAAGGGTATGAGTATAGATCCTTCTAAACGAGATGTTAATGGAATTTATTACCCTGATGAAGATGCAGATATTGTAGGAGATGTTGATTTAAGGGATGGTGATAGCAGATTAAAATTAGGTATTAAAGGGAATCCTAATTTTGGTTTGGTTCGAAATTTAATGGTAGGTTTAAAAAACAGTAATACTACTGATAAAAATATAAAAGGAGAAGTTTGGTTTAACGAACTCAGATTGTCTGATATGGATAATAAAGGAGGTATGGCTGCCATATTAAACGTTGATACAAACATGGCAGATTTTGCTACTGTTTCTGCAACAGGCCGAAAAAGCACTATTGGTTTTGGGTCTATTGAAGAAGGTGCAAACGAAAGAGATCGTGAAGATATTCAGCAATACAACATTGTTACGAATCTGAATTTAGGAAAGTTATTGCCGCCTAAATGGGGGATAAACCTGCCATTTAATTATGCAATTGGAGAAGAAGTGATCACGCCTGAATATGATCCGTTCAATCAGGATATTAAGTTGAAACAATTGCTCGATGAGACCACAGATCAGGCTCAAAAAGACAATATTAAAAACAGGGCAATCGATTATACCAAGCGTAAAAGTATAAACTTTATAGGTGTTAGAAAAGACAGGGCGCCTGAGCAAAAGCCACATGTTTACGATGTAGAGAATTTTACATTTTCTCAATCCTACAATCAGGTACAGCGTCATGATTATGAGATTGAAGATTATGAAGATGAAATGTCGAATTCTGCAGTTAATTATGCCTATTCATTCCAGCCAAAAGAAGTGATGCCTTTCAAACAGACTAAATTCATGAAAAAAAGTGAATACTGGAAACTGCTCAGCGATTTCAATTTCAATTATTTGCCATCAAATATTTCGTTCAACAGTAATATTATCAGACAAAGTAACCGCCAGCAATTCAGACAGGTTGAAGATGTTCAGGGAATTGGTTTGGATCCTCTTTACAGAAGAAACTTTGCGCACAATTACCAATATGGATTTGGTTTCAATCTGACTAAATCTTTAAAGTTGAATTATACAGCATCTTCAAACAACATCGTTAAAAACTTTCTGAATGACGATAATACTCCTAAAGAAGATTTCAGCATTTGGGACGATTATTTTGATCTCGGAACACCTAATCAGCATACACAGCAGTTTGTTTTAAATTATGATATTCCAATTAATAAAATACCTGTTTTTAGTTTTGTAAAAGCAAATTACTCTTATACGGCAGATTATAACTGGCAACGTTCTTCAACAGCATTGTCTCAATATGAAGAAGAAAATCCGGATGGAACTTTTACAACCTATGATTTAGGTAATACGATTCAGAATGCAAATTCAAATACGTTAAGTACAACTTTTAACATGACAACATTGTACAAGTATTTAGGGTTGACACCAGGAGCCAAAAAAGCTGCAAAACCAAAGCCGGCAGGACCTCCAAAACCGGGAGAAAAAATAGTCAATACCAATAAAGCTCCAACAGCCAGAAGTCCTTTTTATGATGGTTTGATTGGGATTTTGACAAGCGTAAAAAACATTCAGGTAAATTATACTGAAAACAGTGGGACAGTACTGCCCGGTTATACTCCTGGGATCGGATTTTTAGGAACCTCTAAGCCAACTTTAGGATTTATTTTTGGTAGTCAGGATGATATACGATATGAAGCTGCCAGAAATGGCTGGCTGACAAATTATGATAATTTCAATCAAAATTATACTCAGGTTAATACTAAACTTTTGAAAGTAACAGCAAATGTTGATTTGTTTCCTGACCTTAAAATAGATTTAACTATGGATAGGTCGTACTCTGAAAATTCTTCAGAGCAGTACAGTGCTGTTAATGGTATATATGAGCCTCTGTCTCCTTATACGTATGGAATGTTCTCCATTTCAACAGTATTAATTAAAACCGCATTTTCTGCAAGCGATGAAAATGTATCTGCTGCTTTTGATGATTTTAGGGAAAATCGTCTGACGATAGCAAATCGTTTGGCCGAGGAACATTACGGGGCAGGTAATGCAATTCCGAGGTATAATCCTAATGATCTTCCGCCACCGCCAACAGATCCTACAGTAGAAGATCCATTTAAAAAACAAAGAGAAATTTATGCATCAAATGAAGGATATCCAATAGGATATGGAAAAAGTAATCAGGCAGTTTTGCTTCCGGCATTTCTAGCTGCTTATTCGGGGGCTGACGCATCAAGTTCCTCGACTGGGATTTTTAGAAATTTTCCTATTCCAAACTGGAGTGTGAAATACAACGGACTAATGCGTTATAAATATTTTAAAGACAGGTTTAAACGTTTTTCTTTGCAGCATAATTACAGGGCTTCTTATACAATTAATCAGTTTAGATCTAATTTCGATTATAACGAAAATCCGGATGGTTCGGATGTAAATGGGAATTTCTTCAATAAAACGATTATGTCAAATGTCAATTTGGTAGAACAGTTTAGTCCGTTGCTTCGTGTTGATTTTGAATTAAAAGGATCATTGCGAGTACTTACAGAAGTGAAGAAAGACAGGGCTTTGTCAATGAGTTTTGATAATAATTTACTGACCGAAGTAAAAGGCCTTGAGTATGTTGTTGGTTTAGGGTATCGTTTCAAGGATGTAATTTTTTCATCGACTTTGGCGGATAATCCAACCGGAATTATAAAAAGCGATATTAATATCAAAGCCGATTTCTCCTATAGAAATAATCAGACTTTAGTTCGTTATCTGGATTATGATAATAATCAATTGGCAGCCGGGCAAAATATATGGGCAATAAAACTTACGGCCGATTATGCTTTTAGTAAAAACTTAACGGCTATTTTCTATTACGATCATTCGTTTTCGAAAGCAGTAATTTCAACATCATTTCCTCTTACCAATATTCGATCAGGGTTTACACTCCGATATAATTTCGGAAATTAATTTTGTGATTATAAACTAATTTTATTAGAAGATTGTTACATTTGTTGCTTTAAAATTAAATTATCAATTTCAATAAAAGTATTATGAGCATACCGGCAAATTTAAAATACACAAAAGATCACGAATGGGTTAGCATCGACGGAGATGTTGCAACAGTAGGAATTACTCATTTTGCTCAAAAAGAATTAGGGGATATTGTGTACGTTGAAGTAGAAACTTTAGACCAGACATTAGATAAAGATGAAGTTTTTGGAACAGTAGAAGCTGTAAAAACGGTTTCTGATTTGTTTTTGCCTTTATCTGGAGAAATTATTGCTTTCAATGAAGATCTGGAAAGTACTCCTGAAGCGGTAAACTCTGATCCATACGGAGCCGGATGGATGATTAAAATTAAAATTGCCAACGCTTCAGAAATTGATTCATTGTTATCAGACGAAGCATACAAAAAATTGATAGGTGCCTAAACAACTGCTTTTATTGTGGGCTATAATTTGCACAGGGATAATAACGTATCTTTGTCTGACAGACTCGGGTAATATTCCAGCAGTTAGTTTTCCCAGTATTGATAAAATAGTACATTTCTGTTTTCATTTTGGTTTTACAATTTCATGGATTGTGTTTTTCAAAAAGGAACTCAAAGGAAAGACAACTGATGATTTTAAAGCTTATTTGATTTCGTTTATATTTTCAGTTTTTTTTGGAATAACGATTGAAATACTGCAAGGTGTTTTTACCAAAACCAGGGCAGCAGATGTTGCAGATATTTTAGGTAATGCAATTGGCGCTACTGCGGCTGTTTTTACGGCAATAGCTTTTAAAAAGCAAATAGATAAAATATAAAAATATGAATTCCCACTTCGGTGGGTTTTTTTATTTTCTGAATTTTAAATGTATTTTTGCAGCATTCTGTAATTTTCCAAGCATGAATATTAAACAATATTTAGATTCTACTTACTTAAAAACTGCTTCTCAGGCTGGTCTATCGGAATCGGAAAATGATATTGTGGTTAAACATGCCATCACAGAAGCTGTTAATGAGGGTTTTAAGCTGATTATGATTCGGCCGGAGTATGTAGCTTTAGCCAAAGAAATGATATTAAACGCTAATTCAAATTTGAATGTTGGAACAGTGATTGATTTTCCGGAAGGCAAATCAGATTTGGAAACAAAGATCAGACAAGCAAATGAAGCAATAGTAAATGGTGCAGATGATCTGGATTTCGTCTGTAACTATGAAGCTTTCAAAGATGGGAATGCTGAATTAGTAAAGCAAGAAGTTTTAATAGCCACGCAAATAGGACTGGCAAACAATAAAACAGTAAAATGGATTATTGAAACAGCAGCTTTAACCGAAAAAGAAATTATCCAGCTTTCGTCTTTGATAAAAAATGTTGTTATTTCGAATTTTAAAGAAGAAGATTATACTTCTGTTTTTGTGAAATCCTCAACCGGATTTTATAAAACTCCGGACGGTTCTCCAAATGGCGCTACAATTCCTGCAATAATTATGATGTTGGAAAATGCATCCCCGTTGCCGGTAAAAGCGGCCGGAGGAGTTAAATCGTACGAAGAAGCACTTGAAATGATTCGTTTAGGAGTTAAACGAATCGGAACTTCATCAGCAAAAGCAATTGCTAATGGAGAAAATACCTCAAATCAATACTAATGAAAATCAAAAATATTTTGAATAAAAGTTTTTTAACTTTCTGTCTGGCATTATTATCTTTATCTGTTTTTTCTCAGGAAACTAACAAATCTTCTGTTAAGTCCGGTTTTACTGCTGAACGCTTTCCTGTATTTCCTAATTGTGAAAATTTGGAGTCTGTAAATCTGGAAAATTGCTTTTATAAAGAGGTTCATGATTTTGTTTATAACAATTTTGAAGTTCCTGAAAATTTGAAACAAGCAAATTATAAAGGTGAAGTTAAGGTGCTTTTTGAAGTAGATGCAAACGGAGTCTTTAAGGTAATTTATGTTAATGCTACAAATGACGATCTCGGTAAAGAAGCTAAACGTGTTTTTGAAAAATTTCCAAATATAAAACCTTCGACTTATAATGGTGTCGCAACGTATTCTAAATATACCATTTCAATTGATGTTCCCTTAAAAAGCTCTGAGCAGATTGCCGCTGAAACACTGGCTGCTGCCGAAATTATAAAACCTATTGAAAAGCCAATGACTGAACTGGATAGTATTGTGTATAGAAAATACAATAATCCTGAATTCGAAAGTCATTTAAATATTCCTTTTTCTCATAGTTATTATGCACAGTTTGACGGTGCTATGAATCAGGTTGGGAGTAATAATCACACTGCTTCAAAACCTTATACTTATGCAGAAGTTTCAAAATACTATAATCTTAAAGTAGTAAATGAATCACTTCAGAAAAATGTCTCAACCTGGTTGGGAAGAAAATGGTGGAATGAAAATATGGTTCAGATTCAGGGCGAAGATTATTGGCTGTCTTTTAATCCAATAGTAGATTTGCAAATGGGTAAAGCATCAGATCTTGATGCCTCCTATACTTATGTTAACACACGTGCTATAAATTTTAGGGGAGGCCTGGGAAAGCAAATTAATTTCACAACTACAATTTTTGAAAGTCAGGGAAGGTTTGCAGGCTATTTTAATGATTATGCCAATTCTTTAAAGCCTTCAGGGGGAAATCCGGCAATCATTCCAGGCATGGGAATAGCAAAGCAGTTTAAAACTGATTCGTATGATTTTCCCTTAGCAGAGGCTAATATTTCCTATTCGCCAAGTAAATTTTTCGATTTTCATTTAGGTTATGGAAGAAATTTTATCGGTGACGGATACCGCTCATTACTGGAAAGTGACGGGGCTAGTCCGTATCCATATTTTAAAATTAACACCACTTTCTGGAAAATAAAATATACAAATACTTATATGTGGCTTAAGGATGTTCGTCCGGATGTTACAGTTGATAAAACGTATGCATCAAAGTATATGGCAAACCATTATCTGAGCTGGAATGTTTCAAATAAGCTCAATTTAGGTTTTTTTGAATCAGTAGTCTGGACAGATACCAATAACAGAGGCTTTGATGTGAATTTTGTTAATCCTGTCATATTTTATCGTTCTGTAGAATTTGCGTCTTCTTCCAGGAGTGGAAATGCGCTTTTAGGGATGTCTGCTAAATATAAATGGAATAATAATGTTAATTTGTATGGGCAATTATTGATAGATGAGTTTTCATTTGGTGATATTAAGGCAGGAGATAACAGCTGGAAGAATAAAATAGGTTATCAGTTAGGAGCTAAATATTTTAATGCTTTTAAAGTTAAAGATTTGCTTCTTCAGTTAGAATACAATCATGTTCGTCCGTATGTTTATTCGCATAGTGCGGTAATAACGAATTACGGGCATAATAATCAAAGTCTGGGTCATCAGTGGGGAGGGAATTTTGAAGAATTCGTTGCTATTGCACGTTATCATAAAGGACGTCTTTTTGCTGATGCAAAACTTACTGCCGGAAAAAGAGGTTTTGATTTTGATACCGCAGAAGATTCATTTAATTATGGAGGAAATATTTATAAAAGTTATGATGATAATCGTCCTTATGATTCTGGTGTAAAAGTAGGACAGGGAAATAAAACCAATATTTTTATTGCAGACATTCAGGGAGGGTATCTGATAAATCCAATGACGAATCTAAAGCTTTTCGGAAGTTTTATCTATAGGAATTTTGATCCAACACAAAATACGACAACTACTTTTAAGCAAAGTACAACCTGGTTTACAATAGGATTACGTTCTGATCTCTTTAACTGGTATTTTGATTATTAGTATTTAATAAGATTTTTTCGAGACAATTATGTTAAAGATTGGTAAGGGCTTATTTTGCAAAGGTTTTTATTGAAAAAATCTTATTTTATAGTTCAGAATTCTATAATCTAATTGTACATTTGCACCACTCAAAAAAACAGACAAATAATTACAGTATTGAACGCTACTAAAAATACAATTTCACTTAAATCAATATTTCTGGATTTCAAAGAGATTACCAAGGCTGGTTTGGCAATCAGTGTTTTGTTTTCTTCGATTGCCGGATATTTATTAGGTGTAAATAGTGATAATCCTTTTCAATGGAGTGTTTTGGCTGTTTTGATGGTTGGAGGTTATTGTATGATTGGAGCTTCCAATGCTTTTAATCAGGTAATCGAAAAAGAAATTGATTCGTTAATGGATCGTACCAAAAACCGACCTGTCCCTTCAGGCCGAATGTCTCCAAAAACAGCTTTGCTGGTTGCAAGTTTGCTTACAATTACAGGAATTGTCTTGTTGTATACCATAAATGCAAAGTCGGCAATGTTTGCTGCAATTTCAATATTTTTATATACAAGTATTTATACGCCTTTAAAAACCGTAACTTCTTTATCTGTTTTTGTTGGCGCTTTTCCCGGTGCGATTCCGTTTATGTTAGGATGGGTTGCTGCAACGGGAGAATTTGGAATAGAAGCCGGAACATTATTTTTGATTCAGTTTTTCTGGCAATTTCCTCATTTTTGGGCGATTGGCTGGTTTTTGTATGAAGATTATGAAAAGGCAGGAATCTTTATGCTGCCAACTGGGAAAAAAGATAAAGGAACGGCTTTGCAGGTTATTTTATATACAGTCTGGTTGATAATTGCCTCGTTATTACCAATGTTAGGATATACTGGACAATTGTTTTTAACACCAATCGCCGCAATATTAGTTTTTTTATTAGGACTCTGGATGTTGTTTTATGCAGTACGTTTATATCAGTCAAGAACTGCAAAATCGGCCAGAACTTTAATGCTGGTAAGCGTTTCGTATATTTCTTTATTGCAGATTGTATATATAGCAGATAAATTTTTAAGATAGTTATGGAAATGACAATGGAAATAAGTGAAGAACAAGCAAGAAAATCAAAATCGGCAAAACTGATTTTGTTATTTGCAATGGTAAGCATGACGATGATGTTTGCTGGCCTTACTAGTGCATTTGTAGTAAGTAAATCAAGAGCAGACTGGTTGAAGGATTTTCAGCTGCCATCTGCGTTTTATTACAGTACAGCTGTAATTATTGGATGTAGTATTGCTTTTCATTTGGCTAAAAAAGCTATTCAAAGAAACAAAAGAAGCGCTACTACAGGGTTTCTGCTTGCTACATTACTATTAGGTGTTTTATTCGTGGTTTTACAGTTTGAAGGATTTGGTCAGATTGTAAAAAGCGGATATTATTTTACAGGTAAAGGAAGTTCTATAACGACTACTTTTCTATATGTGGTAACGGTTACGCATTTATTGCACCTTGCAGGGGGATTAATTTCTCTTTTAATTGTAATTTATAATCATTTTAAACAAAAATACAATTCAACTCAAACTCTTGGTATAGAACTAGGTGCGATGTATTGGCACTTTCTGGACTTATTGTGGGTTTATTTATTTTTATTTTTATATTTCTTTAAATAAGAAAAAAACGTAAATTTGGGAACTTTTTAACGAATATCTTTTATGGAAGCGACAGTTAGTACTGCAAACAACAACGAAAAAACTTGGGGAGGCGGAGATGATATCCAGCCATTAGGAGCAAGTTACGGAAAAATGATGATGTGGTTTTTTATCGTATCAGATGCCTTAACATTCTCTGGATTTCTTGCTGCTTATGGTTTTTCGAGATTTAAATTTATAGAAACCTGGCCTTTGGCTGATGAAGTGTTTACTCACTTCCCATTTATGCATGGTGTTTCGGCTCCAATGTATTATGTGGCCTTAATGACTTTTATTTTGATTTTCTCATCTGTAACTATGGTTTTGGCTGTTGACGCTGGTCATCAGTTGAAAAAAACTAAGGTTGCAGTTTATATGTTCCTGACTATTATTGGAGGTTTAATTTTCGTGGGTTCTCAGGCCTGGGAATGGAAAAACTTCATTAAAGGAGAATACGGCGCTATTGAAACAGCAGGCGGAAGTTTGTTGCAGTTTGTTGATAAAGAGGGTAAAAGAGTTGCTCTTGCAGATTTTGCGGTAAAATTACCAGAACAAAGAGAAGCTTTGACAAGAAGTCATTCTTCATGGTTCATGGAAGATGCTGAAACACAGCCAACATTCACAGTTGCTGAAGTTCAGGCGGGGTTTGAAGCTCATCCTGAATTGTTGATAAGAACAGAACAGCTTACTGATAAAAAGAAAAAAACAGTTTTGTCAAGAACAGAATCTGAATCTCGTTTAAGTTCAGCGAAATATGTGGTAGAAGGAGCAAATTTAACAAGAAACGAATACGGAAGTAAATTATTTGCTGATTTCTTCTTCTTCATCACAGGATTCCACGGATTCCACGTATTTTCCGGAGTTATCATTAATATCATTATTTTCTTTAATGTATTGTTAGGAACTTACGAAAAGAGAAGAAGCTACGAAATGGTAGAGAAAGTTGGATTATACTGGCACTTTGTAGATTTAGTTTGGGTATTTGTATTTACAGTTTTCTACTTAGTTTAATTTTAGATTTTAATTATTATGTCACACGAGCACGTATCAAATACAAAAAGAATCTGGTTTGTTTTTGGATTATTATCAGCAGTAACTATAGTAGAAGTTATTCTTGGTATTTATAAACCAGCTTCATTAGAGTTTAATCATTTTATTGGTTTGAACTTATTAAACTGGATATTCTATATCTTGACAATATTCAAAGCTTATTATATTGTATGGGCATTTATGCACATGGAAGGTGAAAAAAGCAGTCTTAGATGGTCTGTTGTATCATCTGTTGTTTTCCTTGTTCTGTATTTATTGTTTATTCTCTTAACTGAAGGACATTATATTTATGGGGTTTTTAAAAATTCTATTATCAAATGGAATTTTTAACATGATATTAATTCGAAAAGAGTCCCGATAACATCGGGATTTTTTTATTTTTGTACCTCAATAATTTTCGCACTTACAATGAAAAAAAATATAGTTCTCTTTGTGCTTTTTGTTTTGCCAATTGTTGCCTATTTGTTTTTCGCTTCAGGCGTAAATAGTTTTACGACACTTCCTGTAATTACACCAAAAATCAGTGATTTTAGAAATTGGGAATCCCTAAATGGCAAAAAAATATCACTCGATAAAAAGATAACTATTCTGGGTTTTTCTGGGTCAGATATTTTAAGCAATCGAGGTAATTATTTTAATTTAAACGAAAAAATTTACAAGCGCTATAATGGTTTCGAAGACCTTCAGTTCGTAGTCTTATGTCCGCTTGGAACTGAAAAAGAAGCTCAGAAAATTGTAGATGCTTTGTCTCCTTTTACAGATGTAAAAAACTGGAATTTTGTTTTTGCATCAAACGAAGAAATCCGGAAATTTTATGATCAGTTACATTTAAAAGAAAAGCTGGATGAAAATCTGGGAACTTCAAATGTATTTATTGTTGATAAAGAAAGAAATTTAAGAGGAAGAAAAGATGATAAAGAGTATAAAGAAGGTTATAATACCTTTCATCCTTCTGAATTGAGCAATGAGATGCTGGATGACTTTAAGATTATTTTGTACGAATACCGTGCGGCTCTTAAAAAGAATCATAATGCCACTAAACAACTCTAAATTTCAATTATAATGTTTAAAAATAAATCATATATAGGAATTTCGTTTATCATTTTAATCTTCGGAATTTATGCTGTCCCTAAAATTGTTGACAGAATTAAAAATGGTGATGTAGTAAAAGGCAATCGTTTAGACAATGTAGAAGCAAAAGCTTCTAATTCTGACGCAAAGTTAGTGACCATTGGAAAAGCTCCAAAATTTGAGTTGACTAATCAGGATAACGTTAAGATTTCGAATGAAACCTACAAAGGAAAAGTATATGTTTTGGAATTTTTCTTTACAACCTGCCCTTCAATTTGCCCTAAAATGAACATGAGTATGCTGGAGATTGAAAAAACATTTTTTGGAAACCCTAATTTCGGAATTGTTTCTATTACGATTGATCCAGCTCATGATACGCCACAGGTTTTAAAAGATCATAGAAAATTGTTAGGTGTAAAATCTTCAAACTGGAATTTTTTAACCGGAGATAAAGCAACTATTATGGATTTATCAAATAAAGGGTTTAACCTTTATGCCGGTGAAAATGCCAAAGTAAATGGTGGTTTCGAACATTCAGGTTTATTTGCTCTTATTGATAAAGATGGAAATATTCGTTGTAGAAAGGATGAATTTGGAAACCCAATTTTGTATTATGACGGGTTAGATAAAAAAGGAGTAAGAGATATTCAGGAGGATATTAAAATATTATTAGAAGAATAAAAATGGAAGATCAGTCATTAGAAAAAAAATACAATAAATTTATTATTGCTGTTTCAATTGTAATTCCGGTTGTAGTTGCCATTTTATTTGGTGTTAAGCTTAAAGATTTTGGATATAATGTAGAGCCGCTTTCATTTTTGCCTCCAATATATGCAACCATAAACGGTTTTACAGCTATTGTTTTAGTTTTGGCTGTCATTGCAATTAAGAAAGGAAATCAGAAAGTACATGAACGTTTAATGACAACTGCGATTGCATTGTCAGTTGCATTTTTAGTAATGTATGTAGCCTATCATATGACGGCTGATTCGACAAAATTTGGTGGCGAAGGGATTGTCAGATATGTGTACTTGTTTATTTTGTTAACCCATATTTTATTGTCTATTGCCATTATTCCTTTAGTTTTAATTACTTATGTAAGGGCTTTGGCACAACGATTTGACAGACATAGAAAGATTGCTAAAATTACATTTCCGCTGTGGTTATATGTAGCCGTAACAGGTGTTGTGGTTTATTTAATGATTTCTCCTTATTATGCACACTAAAAAGAAAGATATTCAAACCTTAAATTCCAAATTTAAAACTTTTGTTTTTGGAATTTTCTTTTTCCTTATTGGAATTTCTTCAAACGCTCAGTGTGCGATGTGCCGTGCTGCGCTTTCAGGTGAATCAAATATTAAAAAAGCTGAAGCTGTAAATGACGGAATTGTTTATTTAATGGTGATTCCGTATTTGCTTGTGGCTATAATTGGAGTTTTGATCTATAAGATGTACCAATCAAAGAGTAAAAAGACCGAATAATTCCGGTCTTTTTTTTATTTTAAACCATCAACAGAAACATTTACTGTTCCGTTTATCTTGATAAATGCTATAATAGCCTGATTGGTTAATTGTATTTTATCGAACTGAATGTCTTCCATTTTGCCGTTAATAAAAACGCCTGGCATTGGGGAGTAATTTTTAAGATATGCAGCCATGGTTTTTTTACCTTCTTCTAAATTTGGCTGTATGGAATATCGGCAGCTTTCTTCCATTTTTTTCAGAATATAACCCTGAGCAAGCCAGTTTGCAGTTCGCATCAATTTACTTTTCGTATCTAAAACATAATCCAGTTTGTCAAAATAAATTTCCTTGGTCTTTGAATTGTATTGAGGGAATCCGTTTAAATAAATGGTTCCGTTTACAGACCCTAAAACATCAAGGGCAATCACCATTTTTCCGTCCTTATGCCAAATTTCAACGTTTTTTACGTTAACTTTTTTATTTCCGGATCCAAATTCCTGACCTGCAAAATTTTTAGTCATGATTTTTGAAGCGTCAACATAACTTGATATGGCAGCAATATTAGTTGTAATTTGATTTGGAATTTTGGTAACTGGTTTCAGAACAATTTTTGAAGCATTAAATTTAGATTCAGGTTGTTTTCCAATCACGGTTTCCATATTGCATTTCATTCCCATGTCTAGTAAAAAAGAATCGTTTTTAAGTTTTGCGTTTGTTGAATATACTTCAATAGGAGCAATTCTTAGCCAGCTCTCATATGTTTCATCCATTTGAAAAGGGGTACAGATTTTTTCTAAAGCAGATAAAACATTCGGTTTAAAATCCATTGCTTTTTCGATTGCCTCGTCTATACTTTTTTCAATTTTTGATTTGAACATTGAGATAGCCGGATTTGCCAAATAAGTGATGGGTATATTTTTCCCAAAAACAGTCATCGTTGGACTTTCCTTCCAGTCAAGAGATTTGAATTCTGTTTTAGTATTGAGTTTCCAGTTTGTCAAAGTGACTTCGCTTGATAAAGTGACGATGCCATTTAAATTGAATTCACGTGTATCATAAAGTTCTACACCCATTTTTTTAGTGCCAATCCTGTATTTGATGTTTGCTTTCAAAGGCAAAACAGTTTTTATCCTTTTATCTGCGTTTGCCGGATCATTTTGAATTTTTATTGGAGCCTGTTTCCAGATTTTTATTTCGATGTCGTCATCTTCAATATTGTTATCTTCGTAAATTAATCCGTTTAAAAAAACAGCGTTGGTTTGATTTTCAATATCTTTTAATTTTACTGTGACAGGTAAATTAATAAAAGACGGATTACTGTCATAAATTAGCGGACTTGCATCATCTGGTTCAGGTTTTAATGTGGCTAGTTTTTGAGAAGTAGAACAACTAATTAATAATGTTAAAGTTATGAAAGCAATCGAGAAAGGAATAAATTTCATTTGAAATATTTTTAGTGATGTAAAATTAAAAAAACAATTATATTCTTTGATAAATGTGTAACAATTAGTTAAGAATGTAGTCTTATTCTAAAAGTCAGGCAAAATTTATTAACTTTTTCTTACCATGAAATACGTAATTTAAATGTTATTATTGTCTTAAAATTCAGTGGTATTATGATTGAAATCAAAGATTTGCATAAATCCTATAAAATGGGAAATTCAGAATTGCATGTACTAAAAGGAATAAATTTTAATATAGAAGAAGGTGAGCTTGTTGCTATAATGGGGTCTTCGGGTTCAGGAAAATCTACGCTTCTGAATATTTTAGGTATTCTGGACGAAGCAGATTCTGGCAGCTATATCCTGGATAAAACCCCGATAAAAAAACTTAACGAAACAATTGCTTCAAGATATCGAAATAAATTTTTGGGATTTGTTTTTCAGTCTTTCAATTTAATAAATTATAAAACCGCTCTGGATAATGTGGCAATGCCATTGTACTATCAGGGTGTTAAAAGAAAAGAACGTTATGATATTGCGATGAAATATCTGGAGAAAGTCGGCCTCGGATCTCATTCCCACCACTTGCCAAATGAGCTTTCAGGAGGTCAGAAACAACGTGTTGCTATTGCAAGAGCCCTGGCATCAAACCCAAAAGTTTTATTGGCAGATGAGCCAACTGGTGCTTTAGATACAAAAACCTCATATGAAGTTATGGAACTTATTCAGGGAATTAATGACGAAGGGAAAACTATTTTGATTGTTACCCATGAACCTGATATTGCCGCAATGTGCAAAAGAAACGTAGTCCTGAAAGACGGATTAATCATTGATGATAAAAAAGTAGAACAAGTAAGGGCTTCAGCTTATGTTTAATATTGAGCGCTGGCAGGAAATATTCGAAGCAATCTCCAAAAACAAGTTAAGAACCTTCTTGACAGGGATTTCAGTAGCATCCGGAATTTTTATTTTAGTGATTTTACTTGGTGCGGGTAAAGGGCTTCAGAACGGAATTGAAAAGCAGTTTGAGAATGATGCAGAAGGGATAATTGAGGTCTGGTCTAATGTAACCACTAAAGAATACAAAGGATTAAATCCCGGCAGACAGATTCAGTTGAGAAATAGTGATTTCGAACTTCCTGTAAAAAAATATAATGACGAAATCAGTAAAAAATCATCCACCAGAAATACCTGGGGAGGAACGATAACTTACGGTAAAGAGTCTGGAAATTATCAGTTTAGAGGTGTTACGCCGGATTATTTGGACATTGAAAATGCTACTATTATCAAGGGGCGATTCTTAAACGATAATGATTTAAAAAATAATGAAAAAGTTGTTGCTATTGGTTTAAAAGTAAAGCAGGATTTGTTTAAAGAAGCTGACCCGATTGGCAAACAAATTTTAGTAAATGATGTGAATTTTAAAGTAATAGGTGTTTTTACTGATCCTTCAGGTGAAAGGGAAGAATCAAGGGTTTATATGCCAATGACTACCAATCAGCGCGCTTACGGGGCGGGGGATAAAATTAGCGGAATGATGTTCGTTTTAAATAAAAAAGCAAATTACGACGAAGCCTTAGCACAATCCAAAAAATTTACAGAAGGTGTAAAGGAGCTGTTGAAAAGTAAAAATATTATTGCCCCTAATGATGACAGCGCGATAGGAGTTTATAATTCGGTAGAAGAAGCAAAACAGTTTTATGATTTGAATCTTTTTATCAGACTGTTTTTTTGGTGGGTAGGAATCTGTACCATTATTGCCGGAGTAGTGGGAGTAAGTAATATTATGCTTATTGTTGTAAAAGAAAGAACAAAAGAAATTGGAATCAGAAAAGCGTTGGGAGCTTCTCCTTTTTCTATTATTTCAATGATTCTTCATGAATCTATTTTTATAACCACTATTGCAGGTTTTACAGGTTTATTGGCAAGTCTTCTATTATTGGAATTTGTTGGACCAATGGTTCAGAGTGAATATTTCAGAAATCCCGAAGTAGATTTTGGTGTCGCTTTAACAACACTTGTTTTGCTGGTATTTGCAGGGGCAATGGCTGGTTTTTTTCCGGCATACAGAGCTGCTAAAATAAAACCTATTGTAGCACTTAGAGACGAATAAATATGTTTAGTAAAGATAATTGGGATGAGATTTTGCAGGCTTTAACAGCCAATGTTTTCAGAACGGTACTAACGGCATTTGGGGTATTTTGGGGTATATTTATTTTGGTGATACTACTTGCTGCAGGAAATGGACTGGAAAACGGGGTAAAAAAAGGATTCGACGGAATAGCCACAAATACCATGTTTATGTGGAGCCAGACCACATCAAAAGCCTACAAAGGTCTGCCGAAAGTGCGTCGTTATGATTTTAGAAATAGTGATGTGGCTTCTTTAAGAGAAGCTTTTCCGGATTTATTATATGTTTCTCCACGAAATCAGTTAGGTGATTTTAACGGAACCAATAATGTAGTCAGAGGAACAAAAACTTCCGCATTTACCATTTATGGAGACTATCCTGAACTGATTAAGCAGCAGCCTATGGATATCATAAAAGGGCGTTTTATCAATCAGCAGGATATTCTTGAAAGAAGAAAAATAGCTGTCATTGGGAAGGGTGTTATTGCGGAGCTTTATGGAAAAGAAGAAGAAGCTGTAGGGACTTATGTAAAAATCAACGGAATTAATTTTATGGTCGTTGGAGTTTATAAATCAAAACAACAGGGCGGAAATGCAGAGCAGGAACAGAAAAATATTTTTATTCCTTTTACCACTTTTCAGCAGGCTTTTAATTATGGGGATAAGGTAGGCTGGATGGCGCTTACTGCAAAAGACGAAACCTCTATTACAGAGTTAAAACCAAAGATTTTAGAAAAAATAAAAGCACTTCATTCTGTAAATCCGGAAGATGATCGTGCCGTAGGGAACTTCGATTTGTATGAACAGTTTAATAAAGTGCAAAGTCTTTTTAATATATTAAAAATCATTGCCTATTTTGTAGGGACTTTGGTTTTAATTTCAGGTGTAATCGGGATATCCAATATTATGCTTATTGTGGTTAAGGAAAGAACAAAAGAAATTGGAATTCGAAGGGCTTTAGGGGCAACTCCCGGTGCTATAAGAGGACAGATTTTGTCAGAATCTATATTTTTGACAATCATTTCAGGAATGCTGGGAATTGCTGTAGCAACAGGGCTTATTGCTCTTTTAAATATGTTTTTGGATTCAATGCCTCCAAACAGCAATACCATGTTTGCAAATCCAAGTGTAGATTTGAGCGTAGTATTTGTGGCTTTATTGATACTTGTTGGCTCTGGATTACTGGCAGGATTTATACCTGCTCAGACTGCAATCAATGTAAAACCGGTGGATGCTTTACGGACAGAATAAAAATTATCAATCAAAAATATAATCGAATTAACAACAAACAAAATGAAAAAAGGAGTAACCGTAACCATTTTAATTTTTATTGCTATAGTTTTCTTTGGCGCACTTTACTATCTGTATGCTAAGAATCAGGAGTCGCCGGTTGTTTTTAAAACTGAAAAAGCTGAAATTAAAACGATTGTAAAAAATACGATTGCAACAGGAAATATCCAGCCGGATGAAGAGGTTCTGATCAAACCAAATATCTCGGGAATTATTGAATCTGTTTACATTAAAGCGGGTGAAAAAATCAAAGCAGGCGATATGATTGCGAAAATCAGGGTTGTTGCCAATGTATCTAACGTAAGCAGTACTCAAAATCAGGTTCAGACAGCTAAAATTGCTTTAGATAACCAGGAAAAATTATATCAGAGACAAAAAACATTATTTGAAAAAGATGTAATTTCTGCAAATGATTTTGATGCAGCGCAACTAGCTTATAAACAGGCAAAACAAAATTATCTGTCAGCAAAACAGAGTCTGGATATCGTAAAAACAGGAACTACATCATCATTAGGAAGTTATGCCAATACGCTGATTCGTTCTACCGTTAACGGGATGGTTTTAGATGTGCCTGTAAAGGTTGGGAATCAGGTTATTGAAAGTAATAATTTTAATGAAGGAACTACCATAGCAAGTGTTGCAGATGTTGGCAGAATGATTTTTGTTGGAAAGATTGATGAATCTGAAGTAGGTAAAATAAAAGAAAAAATGCCTATTGAAATTACAGTTGGAGCCATTGAAAACAAAAAATTTAATGCAGTTCTAACCTATATAGCGCCAAAGGGAGTAGTTGAAAATGGCGCTATTCAGTTTGAGATAAAAGCTTCTTTAGAAAACAGCGATGCAACTTTCATCAGAGCCGGTTTAAGTGCAAATGCTTCTATTATTTTAGAGAAAGCAGACAAAGTTTTGGCAATTAAAGAATCATTGGTTCAGTTTGATAAAAAAACTCAAAAGCCTTATGTTGAAATTGAAACAGCTCCTCAAAAGTTTCAAAGGAGAGATATAGTTCTGGGAGTAAGTGACGGAATTTACGTTCAGGTTAAAAGCGGTGTTAAATCTTCTGATAAAATTAAAATCTGGAATCAGGGATTAATCAATGAAGGAGAAGGCGAAAAAAAATAATTTGATTGCTTAAAAGTTTTTGGGTTTATAAAATGTTAAATTTGCATGGCTTTTTTGCTGTGCTTTCATTTCAAAATATATGAGAATAAATAAATATAATAGTTTTGTTTTTGCTCTACTGTCGGGATTAGGATTGTCTGCTCATGCACAAACAAAACAATGGACACTGGAAGAAGCTGTACGATACGCATTAGATCACAATATCACAATAAAACTATCAGAGTTAGATGTGAAAAATGCAGATATTGATAAATTAGGAGCTTTAGGAAGTTATCTTCCAACAGCAAACGGAAGTGCTTCACACTCCTGGAACATTGGTAGGAATGTGAATCCAGTTACAAATATTGCGAGTACACAAACAACACAATATACGTCGTTAGGAGTTAGTTCAAGTGTAGATATTTACAAAGGTCTGCAAAATCAAAATGCGTACAGAAGAGCGAAATTATCAATTATTGCCTCTAAGTATCAGTTATTAAAAATGCAGGAAGATATTTCGCTGAATGTAGCTAATGCATTTTTAGAGATTCTTGCTTTTAAAGAGAATGTTAAAGTAAGAAAAGAACAGCTTTTAATAGATGAAAAAAGATTAGCACGTTCTGAGGAGATGGTAAAAGCTGGGACAATTCCAAGAGGTGATTTGTTTGATCTTAAGGCTACAGTTGCAACGGATCAGCAGGCTATTGTTGTTGCTGAAAATAATTTACTGATTTCTAAATTGAGCTTAGCACAACTTTTGCAACTTAAAGAATTTGCTGATTTTGATGTAATTGATGATACTAATGTAAAAGATGAAAATAATATCATGGCACAAAGTCCAGCAGATATTTACGATAAAGCAAAAGAAACAAGAACAGAATTAAAATTGGCTCAAACCAACCTTGAGATTGCTGAAAAAGATGTAGCCATAGCAAAAGGGGCTTACCAACCGAGGCTTAGTGGTTTCTATTCTTTTCGTACAAGTGCCAGCTACAGTGATATTGTTACCGGAATTGATCCAATAACTAATGAACCAATTTACGGCGCTCCAGCTCCTGTTTTGGATCAGTTTAAAGACAATAGAGGACATAACTTTGGATTTGATTTGCAAATACCTATTTTCAACGGATTTTCAGTTAAAAATAATGTAGAACGAAATAAAGTCAGTTTAGAGAGATCTAAAATAGATCTTGAACAAAAAAGTTTAGATTTACAACGTAATGTTTACACTGCTTTTACAGACGCTAAAGGTGCGCTAAATACTTACGAATCATCAACCGTAACTTTGGAGGCCAGACAACAGGCCTATAATTTTGCTAAAGAAAAGTATGATGTAGGGTTAATGAATTCCTTTGATTTTACTCAGGCGCAGACATTGCTAACCAATGCGCAGTCAGATGTTATCAGGGCGAAATACGATTATATGTTCAAAATAAAGATACTTGAATTCTATTTCGGAATTCCAATTGTACCAATTATCAAAAATTAATTTATTATGTCAAAAAAAACAATTTATTTCTTAATTGGGGGTATGGTAATCATAATTGCAGCCTTAGTTGGACTATCGAAATCGGGAGTGATAGGAAATAAGGACGAAGGCAAAGAAGTAGAGATATCAAAAGTAATAGCTTCCACCATTGTCGAAACAGTTTCGGCTACAGGTAAAATCCAGCCGGAAATAGAAGTTAAAATAGCGCCGGAAGTTTCGGGTGAAATTATTTTATTGAATGTAAAAGAAGGTCAGGTTGTTAAAAAAGGAGATTTATTGGTAAAAATAAATCCGGATCTATATACTTCAAGTTATAATCGTTCAGTTTCAAATTTATCCGGAACTAAAGCAGGATTAACGCAGTCAGAAGCTAGTTTTAAAGAAGCAAAAGCGAATTACGACCGTAATAAAACCTTGTATGATAAAGGAGTTATTTCAAAATCGGACTGGGATAAAGCGATCGCTTCTTTTGAAGTGGCTAAAGCTACAAGACAAAGTTCTTATTATAATGTTCAGAGTGCTTCTGCATCTGTAAATGAAGCAAAAGATAACTTAGGACGTACTACGATTTATTCTCCTGCAGATGGAACTATTTCGGTATTAAATGTTGAGTTGGGAGAGCGTGTTTTAGGAACGCAGCAAATGGCCGGAACCGAACTTTTAAGAGTAGCAAACCTTAATAATATGGAGGTTGAAGTTGATGTTAATGAAAATGATATAGTAAAAATAAAGATTGGCGACCAAGCGAATGTTGAAGTTGACGCTTATTTAAAAAAGAAGTTTAAAGGAATTGTGACGAGTATTTCGAACTCTGCCAGCAATACTTTAACATCAGATCAGGTGACTAATTTTAAGGTGAAAGTTCGTATTTTGAAAGAATCGTATCAGGATTTATTAGAAGGAAAACCAGCTTCATATTCGCCATTTAGACCAGGAATGACCGCAACGGTTGATATTATTACGACAACAAAAACCAATGTGTTGGCAGTGCCTATTAGTTCTGTTGTTGTAAAATCGGATACTGCAGAAGTGAAAGATTTTAAAGTTGAAGATCCAAACCAGGATAAAAAAACAGTACCGAAAAGCGATAAAAAATTCGAGTGCGTTTTTGTAAAAGTGGGAGATAAGGCAAAAATCAGAATTATCAAAACCGGAATTCAGGATGATACTAACATCGAAGTAATGTCTGGATTAAAACCTGGAGATGTTGTTATTACGGGACCTTACACTACTGTCTCAAAAGAGTTAAATTCAGGAGATAAAGTAAAGCTTAAAAAAGGGGAAACTCAAAAGAAATAATTCGTCATAAATTAACTTTTAAATAAAACATTTTGTCTTTTATTCTCAATATCGAAACCGCTACCAAAAATTGTTCAGTAGCAATTGCTAAAAACGGCAAAACCATTGTATGCAGGGAAATTGCGGAAGAAGGTTATTCACATGCCGAAAAACTGCATGTTTTTATTGAAGAAATAATTGCTGAATCAGGAATTTCTGTTCATGATTTAGCAGCTGTAGCCGTAAGTCAGGGACCAGGTTCTTATACAGGGCTCCGGATTGGAGTTTCAGCAGCAAAGGGATTGTGTTTTGCATTGAATATTCCATTGATTGCAGTTGATACTTTACAGACTCTGGCATCTCAGGCTAAAGTTTCTGATGGAAAAATAATTCCAATGCTGGATGCCCGAAGAATGGAAGTTTACAGTGCAATTTTTAGTGCTGACTTAAAAACTGAAAGATCAATTCTGGCAGAGGTAATTGATGAAAATTCATTCAATGATTTTACAGAAACTTTATATTTTGTTGGTGACTGTGCAGAAAAATGCAAGACAGTTCTAACTAAAGAGAATTTTGTGTTTTTAGAAAATGTCAAATATCCTTCAGCTGGTGCAATGAGTAAAATCAGTTACGATAAATATCAAAAAAGCGACACAGTAGATGTCGCTTATTTTGAACCTTATTATTTAAAAGATTTTATGATTGCTCCTCCAAAAAAGCAATAAATTTATTTCTATTTCTGAAGTGTATATGGCTGAATGGCAATCCCGGCTTCATCTAATGCTGTTTTGCAGTTCTCTAATGTTTCAGAAAAAACGGCACCATAGTTTTCGTTTTTTGCCCAAGGGCGTACCGCAAATTCTACAGAACTTGCGGTTAAATTTTTCACAAACACTTCAGGTGCCGGGGTTTTAAGGACTTTTGGGTTCTTAATTAAAGCATCCAATAATATGTCTTTTGTTTTTTTGATATCTGAATCATAAGAAACTGCAAAAGTCAAATCGGCTTTTCGTTCCCCCTGCATTGAATAATTAATAATATTTCCATTCGATAAGGCTCCATTAGGTACAAAAACCGTTTGATTATTGCCTGTGACTAATTTGGTAACGAAAATCTGAATTTCGACAACTGTTGCAATGACACCCTGTGCTTCGATTGTGTCACCTACTTTAAAAGGCTTAAAAAGTATAATCAGCATGCCACCGGCAAAGTTTGAAAGTGAACCCTGCAATGATAAACCCACAGCCAAACCCATTGCTCCCAAAATAGCAACAAATGACGAGGTAGGTACTCCTAGATTTGAAATCACTGTTACAAATAATAAAATACGTAGAGCCCAAAGTAATATATCAGCGAGAAATTTAGATAAAGTTGGGTCTAAATTTCTTTTGACCATTACTTTTCTGATAATCCTGTTTGTTAATCTGATAGCATAAAGACCGATAAATAAAATTAAAAAAGCAGAGATTAATTTAGGGGAATAATCAAGTAATAAGTCAATAAACCGGTTAGCGTAATTACTGAGTTGTTCTGGGTTAACGTTCATGATTTTAAAATAAAAAACCTTCTCATTGAGAAGGTGTATTAGTTTTGCAAATATAAAGATTTGCTATAAAAATAAATAAGTTTTTAATCGTTATCAGTTGACGTTACTGCTTTTTCACTTATATCCACTACAGTATCATAAACTAGTGGTTTTGTATCGTCCGTTTCAGAATTTATTTCTTTTACAGAATCGATAATGTCATTTATAATATCTTTGGCATGGTTTGTAAACTCAACAGCATCTTCCAATATCGGTTCAGAGACTTCTTTGACCTTATTTAAAGTTTCTTCTACAAAGTTTTCTGTTTTCTCAATATGTTTATTTTCCGAAGTATGCTGATCGGCGTTAGCTTTTGCAGCTGGCGTTTCCTGAGTTTTGCCGAATAAATTTTTAAAAAACGATGATAATCCCATACGCAAAGTTTATGAAGTTAAAATACAATATTAAGTATTTTGACTTTAGCTTTTATTATATTTTGATAAAATGTTGAGAGTGAGTATGAAGCAGGAATAAAAAAAACGCCTCATGGGCGTTTTTAATTGTATCGATATTTGTTTTTTTATGCATTTAATGCATCAACAGTAATCTGCTCATCATTCAGCATACTTTTCAGCATGTTTTCAATGCCGCTTTTTAAAGTAAATGTTGAAGATGGACAGCCGCTGCAGGCTCCCTGTAAAATTACCTTTACTACTTTATTGTCTTCATTATAAGAATCAAAAGCAATGTTTCCGCCATCAGCAGCAACAGCAGGTTTTACATATTCCTCCAGTATATTAATGATTTGTTGCGAAGTTACATCTAACTTGTCAAAAGCCTCATCTTTGGTTATGTCATTTTTAGCGGTAGCTTCAATTAAACTTTCATCTAAAACTGTTCCGCCATTTTCAATGAATTGTTTGATGAAAGTTCTTAATTCTAATGTGATTTCAGACCAGTCGTTAATTTCATACTTGGTTACCGAGATGTAATTTTCATCAATAAATATCTCTTTTACATAAGGGAATTTAAATAATTCCTGAGCTAATGGAGAAGAAGCTGTCTGGTCGATATTTTTATATTCAACAGCATTTTTAGTCAGCATTCTGCTTACAACAAATTTTAAGGCAGCCGGATTAGGAGTTGTTTCTCCGTACACGGTTATTGGCTGTTTTTTGGGCTTGTTTTCATCTATGTTAATGATGGTACCACCTTTATTTACAAAAGCTTCAATTTGTTCGGCAACTGCATCCTGGACATCTTCCCATTCTACGATGCTGAATCTTTCAACAGCAATAAAATTTCCTGAAATGTAAACTGTTTTTACAAAAGGAAGATAAAAAAGCTGCTGGGCTAATGGTGATGATTTTGCTTCATCTATGTTTTTAAATTCAAAATTTTGATTCTGAGTAATGAAATCATCAAACTCAAACTTTATGATGGTAGGATTTTGTGTTTCTTTTATAGTGATTTTTGCCATGTCTTTATATTTTTTGTAAATTTAATAAAGTTATCTTCTACTAAAAGCTATATTTGATTTTTTAATAAAATAATTAGGTTTCTTTTTGTAATCAATCTTGTTAAAATTGAAAAAGCATCTAAATAAGTTACTTTCATGGAATTGAAAATCAGAATCTTGTTTATTTTTACAATTGTTTCATTCTATTCTTATTCACAAGAAGGAATTCCGGTTTATTCTGACTATTTATCAGATAACTATTACTTGATTCATCCCTCTATGGCAGGCGCAGCAAATTGTGCCAAAATAAGACTGACAGCCAGAAAACAATGGTTTGGTCAGGATGATGCTCCTTCTTTACAGACATTAAGTTTCAACGGTAGGATTGGCGAAAGATCAGGTGGAGGAATTATTGTTTTTAATGATAAAAACGGTTATCATTCACAAAAGGGAGTGAAACTTACTTACGCTCATCATATTATGTTTTCAAGGAGCGAACTGGATTTGAATCAGCTTTCTTTTGGTATAAGCGGAGGTTTTATTCAGAGTCAGCTGGATGAAACTTCATTTGGCGGAACTTTTGATCCTATTGTTTTTGGATCAATACAAAACGATTCTTATTTCAATGTTGATGTTGGAGCTTCGTATAATTTTTTGGATTTTTATGCTCATTTAACTGTTCAGGGACTTATAGAAACCAGAAGGCAGCTATATACGGATTATGAGAGTGATAATTTGAGAAAGTTTCTTTTGAGTGCAGGATATGTTTTTGGAAAAAGAGAAAATATTACCTGGGAGCCATCAATTTTATTTCAGTATTTTGATCAGACGAAAGAAAAATCGATTGACCTGAATTTAAAAGCCTACAAAAATATGGACTTCGGAAGTATATGGGCAGCATTGTCTTACAGAAGAAGTTTTGATGGCGCGCGTTATAGCGAAGAAACCGGAGTGGGAGACCAAAAATTACAGTATATAACCCCGATCATTGGTCTTAACTACAAAAAATTTATGTTTGCTTATACGTATTCAAATGTTACAGGAGATGTGAAATTTGATACAGGAGGTTATCACCAGATAACTTTAGGAATAAACTTATTTTGTAAGAGGGAGCGTTACGACTGTAGTTGCCCTGCTGTTAATTAAATATAGAAATAGAATATCATGTTGATAAAATCCGTAAACGGGAAATTTCCTGAAATTCCCGATGATTGTTATGTGGCTGAAAATGCTACTATTGTTGGAGATGTATCTTTTGGCGATTCATGCAGTGTATGGTTTAATGCTGTGATTCGCGGGGATGTCAATTTTATCAAAATTGGCAATAAAGTGAATATTCAGGACGGAGCGATTATTCATTGCACGTATCAAAAGCATCCTACAATTATTGGCAATAACGTATCGATAGGACATAATGCTATTGTTCATGGCTGCACCATTCAGGATAACGTTTTAATCGGAATGGGCGCTATCGTAATGGACAATTGTGTGGTAGAAAGCAATTCGATTATTGCAGCCGGAGCGGTTGTAACACAAAATACAGTTGTAGCTTCAGGAAGTATTTATGCAGGTGTTCCTGCCAAAAAAGTGAAAGATATTGATCAGTCGGATTTTGCGGGAGAAATCGAGCGTATCTCTAATAATTACGTGATGTATTCAGGCTGGTTTAAAGAATAATGTAGAATATAAAAAGGCAATATTTTAAGTTCCAAATTCCAATTTAGTTCGAATACTATTAGAATTTGGATTTTTTATTTGAAAGCAAATTATATATTGATTCTTTCGAAAAAAGCATTTTTATAGCTTTCACTAATCGGAATTCGTTTATCATTAATCAGCACCTTATTTTTTTGTATCGATTTTACATGCTTGATGTTGATGATATATGATCTGTGAATTCTTGAGAATCCTTTGCTGAAAAGTAAATTTTCTAATTTGATCAGACTAATCAGGGTCAGGGTAAATTTATTGTCTGTTGTGTAAATTTTTACGTAATCTTTTAACCCTTCAATAAATAAAATATCTGAGAAATTCATTTTCACATTTTCATATTCTGCTCTTACAAACATAAAATCCTGTTCTAATTCAGGAATTGTTGTACTTTCTGAAATTGTATTAACAGTACCCGCTACGGGAATTAAAATCTGTTGTGCCCTGAGTACAGCTTTTAGAAATCGGTGAAACGGAATTGGCTTTACCAGATAATCTACTGCTCCAAGATTAAAACCTTCGACTGCATAATCAGAATAGGCTGTTGTGAAAATAATCAAAGGTTTTTTTTCGATAGTATTCAAAAATTCAATTCCGGAGAAATGAGGCATCTGAATATCAAGGAAAATTAAATCTACATTGTTTTGGTTAATAAAAGCAACCGCATCAATAGCATTGTTGAAAGTGCTTATTAATTCTAATGAATCAATTTTGCTGACAAAATCTTTTAGCAAATCTACCGCTAAAGGTTCATCGTCTATAATTACACATTTCATGTCTTGTAGATTTAAGTTTTAATAATTGATTGTGTCAAAAGTAGCTTTAAACGAAAGACTTACATTTTAAAAATTAGTTAAAATATGAGTAAGCTTATTTGTTTAAAACTTGTTTTTAATGAATCTCAGTTTGAATTTTATCTAATTTTAAATTTAAGTGCACACGATAATATTGATTGTCTTGTTTAATTGTCAATTCATGTGCGTTCGGGTATAATAAATCCAGTCTGTTTTGAATGTTTGCTAATCCAATACCTGAGTTTTCCGGATCTTTTACATAGTTTTCGATGGTGTTTTCAATCCAGAAATCGAGACTGTTTTCCAGTATAAAAACCTTAATTTTTACGTACGCAGCACCCTTGTAATCAGTTCCGTATTTGAATGCATTTTCAACAAATGAAATTAATAATAAAGGCTCTATAAATTTATTTCGGGTATCACCATGAACATTAATGACAATGTTTTCAATATTATTTAGCCTCAGTTTTTGTAATTCTATATAATTCTGAATATAGTCAATTTCTTTTTCTAAAGCCACCGTTTTATTGTCCGTTTCATACAGCATATACCGCATTAATTCTGATAATGTAACGATGGCATCAGGAACCAAATCAGATTTTTTATGAGCTAGGGAATAAATACTGTTAAGTGAATTAAACAGGAAATGTGGATTTGTCTGTTTTCTTAAGTAATTCAATTCTGTATTTGTTCTGTGTGTTTCGGCTATTAACTTGTTTTGCTGATTTTGATAGAATTCAGTTAATGTTCTGACAATGGCACTAATGGCTGTAATCAAAAGATAGAAAAAGGAAGGGCCTATTTTAAAAAAAAGAGGCTGTTTGAGTATACGCACTTTCATTCTTTCCTCCTTTATAAACATTTTGGCTTCTTCAGGCAGCATTTTTGGAGGCATCATGTTTGGTGTCCGCAAATGATTAAATTCCGGAATAAAATAATTTATTCGGATTATCATAAAAAGTAAAATCAAAGCAAGTACAAAAACAAAATAGAGCCAGTATTTTTTTTCTAAAAGTAAAGCAGGTACCAGATAAAAATAGTTGAGGTAGAATAAAACAATTCCGGTTCCCCATTGTACATAAAAATCATTGTTGATTCTAAAAGGACTTTCATAAAACTGAATCAATGATGTCAATATAAAGAAAGTCCATATAGTAACATGGAATAAAATTTTATTTGAATTTGTATTTTTAAGGGCACCGATGTTCATTTACATTTTTATTTTTAATAAAATTAAATCATTTTTGGTTACCGATGGTGATATGCTTTGATTCAGTTTTTTTACCACTAAACCGGCTACTTTTAATGCATCATCCTCAGAGCTGAAACTTTTAGTTTCACTAATAACCGGAATAATGGTCTGCTTAATTAGAATTTTATCTTTATAAGAAATTGTATATCCCCAGCCGGATGTAGTTTTAATTGATTCTGCCTGAAGTATTTCTTTTTTTGAACAAGTTGTAAACGGCAGGAAAAGTAGAATAAAAAGTAAATTCTTCCGGAAAGCTTTCCGGAAGAATTTAGTTATAGTACTGTTAATTATCATCGTCATTTTGTGCTTCAAATGGTTTAAATTCCCATGAGTCATCAAAATAAGTAGAGCCTATTCTGCCCAGCATTAAAAAACCTCTGTTATTGATTGCAAAACCTACAGCATCTGTTCTTGCCGCTCCTTCAAGAGCCGTTCTTTCTACCCATAAGTCAGTTGAAGGATTGTATTCCCAAACAGTTTTGATCCCTTCGCCGCCTACAACATAACCCAGTCCGTTTAAGCTGAAACTGGATGCATTTGTACGTGTAATTGCATAGTCATCGTTCCAGCTATAATCATCATCATCATCCTGATCAATATCCCGTAGTCTTGTCCACACTTCAGTTTCAGGATTAAATTCCCAAAAATCTTCCTGGTTTACCCCATTATTTACCCCGGTTCCAAGATAAGCTCTATCATTGATTACAAAAACGGTAGCATTACGTCTTTTGTTTCCACTAAACCCGCTGACCAATGTCCAGGTATTAACTGTGTCATCATATTGATAAAAATCTTTTAGATAATTTCCATCATAACCTGTTCCAAAATACGCTTTGCCGCCTACCTGAAAACCTAATGCACCGTAACGTGCCGTTCCTCCAAAATCAGTTTTTTTCGTCCATGAATTACTGACCGGATCGTACTGATAGAAATCTTTCAGTTTATTGGTGCCGTCATATCCAAGACCAATGTAACCTTTGCCGTTGAGTTCAAAACTTGAAGCAGAACTTCTGCCGGTTCCTGTAAAATCAGCTTTTTGTTCCCAGTAATCACCATTTGAATTATAAGCCCATAAGTCTTTTAAATATTCATCTCCTGTATAACCTGTCGTAACATAAGCATAATCCCCGATTACAAAACTGGCTGCACTGGATCTGGCCGGACCATCAAATGCAGATTTTTTAATCCAGTTACCTATTAATTCATCATCTTCATCATCGTTGCTGCAGCCTGTAAAAAAAAGGCCTGATAACAGAGTCGCGAATAATATCCCTTTTTTTAAATTATTCATAGTTTTAAATTTATTTATTGTTTGTATTTGATCCCTACGCTTAAAATATATCCGTTACCGGTATTAAAATCATATAATTTGTGATTGTTTTTATCCAGAAGATTATACTTTTTGTCAAAGTTATAACCTGCTTTAAAATTGATAAACCAGTTATTATCCATATTCCTTTCATATTCAAGAGCAGTTGTCATTTGCGATGTGCTAATTTTTGCTGCCTCGCTGTATAAATCAACAGGTTTATCCAAATTGTAAAAACTGCCGTTGAAACTATTACTAAGACTAAAGTTGTTTCGCTCATTATTGGAATAAGATATTTTTGAATTCGGGAAACCAACTAAAATATCCATTTGATTTATTGTACCGAAAAATGATACTTTAGGAATGAATTTAGACAGACCAAATACTGTAGATCTTTCGAATCCAATGCTTACAGCTGTTTTTGAAGACAATTCCTGTAAAAGCTGAAAACCGCCTAAGATACTCATATCTGAAATACCCAAATTTTGTTGAAAATTGGCTGTTGGTGTAAGTACAAAAATCAATTTTGTTTTATTTGAAATGGTATGTAAAAGCTCAAATTTGTTTTGAATTCGATTAAACTGATTCAAACCTTCGAAACCTTCATAAGCCCCCGCTTCGTACTTTATTTTGAGATTGGTGTATGACGTTGTATTTGTAATTTCATTTTTATCGTTTATTTTTTTTGAAAAAAATATCCCCGCACTCGATTCATTAAATTTAATTTCTTCTGTTGGTTCAGTCTTTAAATTAAAATCTGCAGAAAACTTTTCTTGTGATTTCATACTAAAAGTATAAACCAATAGCATCACCCAAACTAAAATCTTTATTCTCATTACTCATTTAATTGATTCAAAAGTAGGCGGGAGGTTGTTTTAAAAAAAAGAAGATATATGTATGGCTGGTTTTAGTAGACTAAATGGCAGTTTTACAGGCCTAATCCATTATTTGTCTCTGAATATTAATTGTAGATGGTTTCATGCTTTCTATAGGTTAAAAACCAGGGATTGTATATGTTATAGTGCTGTCAAGAAATGTGCCTTTTATATTTGTCCAAAAAAATGGATTATGCATAAGTTTATTTTGATGTTGTTTTTTGTCTTCGCAATAGTTTCCTGCGGTACCGATACAGATGGCGGAGAGTTTGTAGTAGGATCAGATTATTTGGCAGTAAACAATAAGGTGATTTTAATTGATACTGTTACGGTAGAAATGGCTACTATAAATTTTGATTCTCTTATCACCTCTAATCAAAGCAAAATTTTAATCGGGAGTTATGATGATCCATTGTTTGGCAAGGTAAAATCAAACAGTTATTTTCAATTAGCATCAGACTCGTATTCATTAATCAGCACTACTGATACGGAATCAGCAAACTATGTTTTCGATTCAATTTCTATGATTTTAAAATATGATAATTATTATTACGGGGACACAACTAAAGTGCAGACATTTAGTATTCATCGGTTACTTCAAAAAGTAAAACCAAATACTGATGATGATTACTTTTATAATAATTCGGCTTTGAATTACAGTTCTGAAAGTTTAGGAAGCATTTCTTATAAACCCAGACCATTAGAAAAAGATTCTATCAATATTAAAATGGATGCTGCTTTTGGCGAAGCTCTTTTTCAAAAGTTTAAACAAAGGGATATTACAGATTTTGATAATTTCACTGAATATCTAAAAGGATTAGTGCTTGTTCCGTCAACTGAAAATTCATCAAGCATTATTGGTTTTGGCTTAACAAGTAAAGTACGGCTTTATTATTCAAAATATCTGGGAGATGACATTGATTCTTTTGTAAAAGATTTTTCTATTATAGATGCAACTAAGCAATTTAATGCTATTTCATTGGATAAAACGGGTACACTGATTCAGAATTTGCCTGCTTCAAACAGTAAATTATCCAGTTTAATGACTAATAATCAGAGTTATATTCAATCCGGAACCGGAGTGGCCTGCCGAATCGATTTCCCAAACATAAAACAGCTTAAATACATATCGGATAAAGGAGCAATTGTTGATGCTGAATTGATTCTGAAACCTGTCAACAATACTTATTCTGAGAAATTCCCTTTGTCTGATTCCTTACGTGTTTATGTTGCTGATAAACTCAACAGGATTAGCGGGACATTGAATACAACATCTGGTACTGCTTTATATGCTATGTTAAATAAACAAAGTGATGAATTCAATGAAAATGTGGGCTATTCCTTGTCAGTTGGTGGATTTCTGCAGAAAGAAATGCTTAAACAATCAGATTCCAGATCTTCACTGGTTTTTGTTTTACCAAATATTTATAAAGCAGTCAACAGGCTCGTTTTAGGTGATCAGAAGCATCTGAATAATAAAATTCAATTGAAAATTTATTACCTCTCTTATTAAATGAAAAATAAAATCACCTTTTTAAGTTGCTTCATTTTAATGTATGTAACCTCTTTTTCACAAAGCATTTCCAGTTCTCCTTATTCATTGTATGGTATAGGTAGTTTATATGATGCCGATTATGGTTCAATTCCGTCTATTGGTTCTTCCGGCATTGCATTACCATCAGATACTTTTATTAATAACCTGAATCCCGCTTCATTAGCTTATTTGCCATTGAATCATTTTATGTTTGAAGTAGGAGGCAAGGCGATTGGTACCACTTTTAAGAGTAGTTTTAAAACTGAAAAACGCAATAATTTTCAATTTTCACATATTGCTTTTGCATTTCCGGTGACTAAAAAATCTGCTTTTAGTGTTGCTTTGCGGCCGTATTCAAGTGCCTCGTTCAAAATTTCAGATTTACAATTACCTATTTCGAATACTTCGGAATATTATACTTTAAATGCAGAGGGATCGGGTGGATTGAATAATTTTGATCTTTCTTATGGTTATCGTTTAGGTAAAAAATTAGCAATGGGTATTTCAGCTACTGTACTGTTTGGAAATACTACTGATGAAAGAAGTTATGTAATTTCAAATTCACTTACCACTATTAACAAAAAAACAGATTATAGTGGCTTACGGGCAACTTTGGGCGTTCAGTATAAAATTGATTCGACCCTAACTATTGCTTCGACTTTCAAAGCGCCTACTCAGATTAAGGCTTCTAAAGTTCAGTCTGTAGAAAACGTAAACAATTCAAATGAAAGCATTATAGAATCAGATGTTGCTTCTGATCCCGATGATTATTATATGCCGGCAGAAATTGGTTTTGGGATAAATAAACGTTTCAAAAACAATCTGAGAATGACTTTTGATTATGAAAAAAGTTTCTGGAACGATACAAATCAGTCAGAATTATATGGTGATTTTGTTAATCAGGATCGTTTTGCTTTGGGATTTAGTTTTAGGAATAATAAAAATATCCGGAGTTATTGGGATAACGTTCAATACGGAACAGGGGTGAATTTTGATACCGGTTACCTGGAAGTCGATGGGAAAAGAGTTAATAATGCAGCAATTTCTATTGGAGTTTCCTTGCCGGTTGATAATACTTTTTCGGTTCTTAATATTTCATATTCTTACGGTCAAAAAGGCAAAATAGGAGATGGATTAATAAAAGAAAATTATCATAAACTCTCACTGAATTTATCTTTGGACGGCATCTGGTTCGTTAAGCGAAAGATAGAATAGTGCTTAAAAATCCTTTTGAACCACATGGTATTTGTAATTCAAAATTGATTTTAAAACGGCAGGATTCGAATTAATGTAAAATACAGGTTCGCTTTTTTCACTATCAGAAAAGCCTGCTTTTTCACGCAAAATGTTTTTTGTTTGCCTGGCTACTGCTTCTCCCGAATCAATAATCTGAATATGTTCTGGAAGAATTTTTTTAATCTGTGGAATAAGATAAGGATAATGACTGCATCCCAAAACCAGATAATCAATATCTGCATCAATCATGGGCTGCAAGTAAGATTCTAATAATTGTGTCATTTCCGGAGAATTCAGATTCCCTTCTTCAATGAGCTGTACCAATCCGTAACCCACCTGTTCTATGATTTTTGTATCCTGAAACATTTCGGCAGTTTTGTTAAAAAGCTCACTGTTCAAAGTACCTTTTGTGGCCAAAATTCCAATAACCTGTGTTTTCGAATTATGAGCTGCAGGTTTTATGGCAGGCTCTATTCCGATAAAAGGAATATCATAATTGGCACGAAGTTCCTGAATAGCATTTGTAGTGGCAGTATTGCAGGCAACAACAATCAACTTGCAGTTATTTTCGATTAAAAAATCAACGTTTTTTTTACTTAAAGCAACAATTTCTTCTTTGGATTTTTGACCATACGGAGCATTTTTACTGTCTGCCAGATAAATGGTTTTTTCATTCGGAAGCAGTTCATGAATGGCACTCCATATTGAAGTCCCTCCAATTCCGGAATCAAAAACGCCTATAGGATTGTTGTTTGTCATAAAACAAAATTACATTTTTTTCAAAATCTAAATTCGTACTTTTTATTGAATTTTAGGTTAAATAAATCAGAAAATTAATAAGAGTAAGCTTCATTTGTTTGAAACGAATCTAAAAGATTTCTTTATATTTACAGCATGAAATTAACATGGTTTTTATTTTCAATTTATCTTGTTTCCCTGTCATTGCTTCCTTGTAATGACATAGATGATTGTGCTGACTTTGCAAAAACCGAACTTCATAAAAACCATTCCCATAATCAAAAATCAGATACTCAAAACGATCAGTGTACACCTTTTTGTTCCTGTGCCTGTTGTGGGGTTCATGGTTTTCAATTTCAAAATCACAGTTTTAAAGAAGAAAAAAAGTCCAGTTTTGCTGACACTAAAAAGCAATCCGTTTTTTATGTCTTTAATAACTACAAAACAGTTTACTTAGGAATCTGGCAGCCGCCGAAATTAAGTTAGATAGTATTGAATTTTACCCTTAGTTTTTACTTTGGGGAATCTATTATTTATTTAATTTAATATCAAATGACAAAATATGCAATTATTTTGGCTATGCTTGTGTGTTCATTCGCATATAGTCAAAACACTTTAAAAATTATAGTTAAAGACAATGAAACCCGGCAAAATTTAACAGGCGTTTCAGTTCAGGTTCATAACACCACTATTTCGGGAACAACCGATAATAATGGTTTTTTAGAATTGAATGCTATTGAAAACGGTATTCAAAAAATTAATTTTAAATTTTTAGGTTATGAAGAGTTTATCCTCGATGTTATTTTTCCCAGGCAGGAGGATGAGGTTTTAGAGGTCAATTTGATCGCCAGGGAAGAAGAAGAACTGGACGAAGTAATTGTTCAGTCAACCAGAACCAGCAGAACGATCAGAAACACACCAACAAGAATCGAATCTATTGATGCCGAAGAACTCGACGAAAAGGCAAATATGAAACCAGCCAATGTAAGTATGGTTTTGCATGAAAGTACTGGTTTACAGGTACAGCAGACATCTGCTACAAGCGGTAATGCAAGTATCAGGGTTCAGGGATTAGACGGGCGCTATACACAGTTATTGAAAGATGGCTATGCTAATTTCGGAAATTTTGCAAGCGGTCTGAGTATTCTTGAAATCCCACCTCTGGATTTACAACAGGTAGAAGTTGTTAAGGGACCATCTTCAACATTATACGGAGGAGGAGCAATTGCAGGTGTTATTAATTTTATTTCGAAAACACCTAAAGAAAAAGGAGAGTACAATTTTATTTTCAATCAGTCGAACATAGGGCAGACCAATATTGGAGCGTATGCATCACAGCGAAAAGGTAAATTTGGATATTCTATACTTGGACTCGTTAACTTTCAAAAAGCTTTTGATGTTGATCATGACGATTTTTCTGAAACTCCCAAATCTCACAACTTCACCATAAATCCTCGTTTGTTTTATTATCCTTCTGAAAGCCTAAGTTTAATGCTGGGCAATAGCTTTACTAAAACAAATATGGAAGGAGGTGATATGCATGTTATTGATGGCAAAGCTGATGCGTATCATGTGTATTTTGAAAAAAATAAAACCATTCGAAACACAACTGTTTTTGAACTGGATAAGAAATTTGAAAATCAGAACAGCTTTAAATTAAAACAAAGTCTTAGTTTTTTTGACAGGATAATCAATGTTCCTGATTATGAGTTTTCCGGTATAAATTTGAATTCTTTTACAGACGCATCATATGTAATAAACAAAGAAAAACATACGATAATTAGTGGTGCAAATTTGGTTTATGATAATTTCGAACAAAGAAATTCAGGCATTTTAGACGCTAAATCTTTTACTGCCGGTATGTATGTTCAACACACCTGGGATGTTTCTGAAAATGTAAAATTAGAAAATGGCTTGCGACTGGATAATGTGTCGTATTCGAATATAAATTTTTCAAAAAACCGTACTTTCTTCTTGCCAAAAATTTCTGCATTGTTCAAAATAAATTCGCAATGGAGCAGTAGGGTTGGTGGCGGTTTTGGATATAAAATTCCAACTGTTTTTACAGAGCAGACAGAATCAGTTCAATATCAAAATGTAATGCCGTTACAAAATGTAGAGGCAGAAAAAAGTATTGGAGGAACTGCAGATGTAAATTATAAAGCGAGTATTTTCTCTGATTTAAAAATTTCTGTTAACCAGATGTTTTTTATAACAAAAATCAGCAAACCATTGGTATTAGAAAATGATACAGATTATGCATTCTTTGTAAATGCATCAGATCCAGTTGTAAGCAGGGGTTTTGAAACCAACGTTAAGTTTATTTACAAAGAAGATTTTAAACTTTTTGCAAGATATACCTTCACAGATGCTCAGGCAAAATATTTAACAGGAAATCAATTTTTGCCATTGCTTCCAAAAAACAAAGTAAATCTGGCCTTGATTTATGAAAAAGAAAACAATTTTAAAATAGGATTAGAAGGCTATTTCACCGATGAGCAGTTTTTGTATGATGGCACTAAAACCCCAGCATTTTGGGAGTTAGGTTTCATGGTTGAAAAAACATTATGGAAAAATTTTGCTTTTTTTATCAATTTTGAAAATTTTACCGATACACGACAAAGTAATTACAAAAGGGTTGTAAATGATCCTCACAACAACCCTACCTTTGATGATATCTGGACACATACAGAAGGGTTTACGATTAATGGAGGTTTGAAAATAAAATTATAAAACAAAAAAATGGCTCAACTTATAAGTGAGCCATTTTTGTAATATGAAATGTTGTTTCTTAGAATCCTAAATCTTTTTTAACATCAGCAGTAATGTTTGGACCGTCTGCTAATAAAAGAGTTGAACCGTCTAATACATATTGATAACCTTTCGCTTTTCCAATTTTTTGGATAGAAGCTCTTACTTTTTCCATTAGAGGTTTTACTAAATCAGTCTCTTTTTGTTGTAGTTCTTTTTGAGCATTATCTCTGTAATCCCCAATTCTCTTTTGCATATCCTGAACTTCTTTAGCACGCTCAGTGTTTACTGCTTCAGTTGCTGTTGCAGATTCAGTATCATACTTTTTGATTTTTGTTTGATATTCCTCAATCATTTTTTTGTATTCCGCATCGTATGTTCCGCTTAATTTTTGTAATTGAGTTTGAGCATCAAGCATAGCAGGCATCTTCGACATAATCTCGCTAACATCAACATGAGCTGTTTTAGCCTGCGCATTCATTGTATTGTTTGCAGCTAAAATAAGCACTGCAGCAATTACTAAAGTTTTGATTTGTTTCATCATTTTAAAATATTAATTAATTATTGGTCGTATTTGTTTTTTGTGTTTCGGCCTCTTTAGCTTTTTTGGCCGCTTCTCTTTCTTCTAAAATTTTCTTCTTTCTTTCTTCTAACTCTTTTTTGCGCTGTTCATAAAGTTTCTGTCTTTCTTCGGCTTTATTAACTGCAGGCTGAGATGTTGTTGCTGGTTCTGTTGTCGTTGGAGCTGATACAGGTATGCCTGTAGTCTCAGTCTTTATTGCCTCTGTTGATTTTGCACTTTCAGAAACCGTGCCATTTTTTCTAGCGGCTTTTTCAGCTGCTATAGCGTTTCTCTTTTCTTCGTATTCTTTTCTTTTAGCCTCTTGTTCTAATTTTCTGTCTGCAACTAATTTTTCTCTTGCAGCTTTTCTCGCGTCCAAAGCTTTTTGCCTTTCTGCCATGGCCGGATTTTCGTCAATCTCATTTTCAAGATTTTCTTTGGCTTCCTGCTCTTTTAATTGTTTTTTAGAGAGCTGCTCCCTTTTCTCTGTTCTGTTGAGAATACGGATAACCTGGTCACTTATATCAAATCTTTTTGCTGAAAAAAGCATGGTCAAATCAGATGATTTGTCAAAAATAAAATCATAATTTTTAGCTTCTGCAATATCCTGAACAGCAGTGAAAACCTGATCTTGTATTGGTTTTGCCAAAGCTGCTTTCTGATGCATTAAATTTCCGTCAACCCCAAATTGTTTTTGCTGATAGTCCAGCATCTCATTTTCCAGAAATTTAATTTCTGTTTCTCTTTCCTCGATCAGCTCTTTGGTAAGCAGTGCTTTTTCTGTTTTAAGATTTTCCTTTAATTTATTTATTTCTAATTTTTTGGTTTCAATTTCCTGCTTCCATTTAGTAGCTTTTAAGTCTAACTGCGATTTAGCTTCTTTGTAATCAGAAACATTTTCTAAAATATATTCCATGTCGATGTAGCCAATTCTGGTCGACCTTGTCTGCGCCTTACTTGTATTTGCTACAATCAAGGCTAAAAATATAAATAAAAATTGTTTTCTCATACAGTACTTTATTTCAAAATTTTTAACCAAATATCATCTTTTTAAAATTGTTGTCCAATAATAAAATGTATTTCCTGCCCATGGGCTTTAGTTTCTCCTGGCTGAGCATCAAACCCATAACCAAAATCAATACCCAGTAATCCAAATGCAGGCATAAATACACGCAAACCAAAACCGGCAGAACGATACAAATCAAATGGATTATAATTCTTAAATCCGTCATAAGACGCTCCTGCTTCTAAAAACGTAAGGGCATAAATAGAAGCTGATGGTTTGAGCGTGATTGGGTAACGTAATTCCATAGAGAATTTATTATAAATCGTTGCTCCAACTTGTTGCCCTAAACTATTAACAGGAGTCAAAGAGTTGTTTTCGTACCCTCTTAATCCAATTGTTTCCCTACCATCCATAGAATAGTTGGCCATACCATCACCACCTAAATAAAAACGTTCAAAAGGAACAATACCTCTGGCCTGATTGTAAGCGCCCATGAAACCAAATTCGGTTAATGTTCTTAAAACTAATTTACCATAGACTTTATTATACCAGTCTGCCCTAAATTTAATTTTATAGTATTCCAGCCAGTTGTATTTTTGCTGATCGACTTTTGCCTGATCGGTATCTGCGCTAGCGAAATCAGATCCAACGCTATTATAAAGTATCTGGCCTGTTGAGTCTGTGCCAAGTATATTTACATAGTCCCCATTGGTTAATGGTTTCCCATTTGCATCACTTCGATCTTCCCCAGTATATTGTGTTTTGTATTCTTTCTGATTTCCTAAGTCAGAATAATCAATACCATTAAACAATGAATAAGGAGGTGTTATTTTGGCAGAAACACTAAATTCGGAACCGTAAGTAGGGAATATAGGGTTGACACCTTTGTTGCTTCTTGTTAATCCAATGGTATAAGCTAAGTTTCTGGATGACCCGTTACCAAAAGTAAATAATCCGGTAAAATAATTGTTCAGATCATAATGCTGGTAACTTACAGACTGAGATAGTACGAAATAATCATCAGGAACCGTTAATCTTTTTGCAAGTCCAACTTGTACCGTAAAAATATTGAAACTCTGATCTTTATTTACATTTCGGCCATAACTGTAATTGAATTGCTTACTGTAAGAGATAGAGGAGCTAAATTGTACCGGTTTTTTTCCACCAAACCAAGGCTCAGAGAACGACACGCTATAGGTCTGAAAATAAGTACTTCCTTGTAAACGCAGGGATACTTTTTGACCATCTCCCATTGGCAATGGCTTGTAAGCCTCTTTCTTAAACATATTTCTTGCCGAAAAGTTGTTGAAAGATAATCCCAACGTACCTATGAAACCGCCGCCGCCATAACCACCCTGCAACTCGACCTGGCTGGAACCTTTTTCGACCAAATTGTATTCGATATCTACTGTTCCGGCTGCGGCATCTACATTTTTAAATTTAGGATCAATTGCTTCCGGATCAAAAAATCCTAATTGTCCAATTTCACGAATGGTTCTAACTAATAATTCTTTACTGTATTTTTCGCCCGGCTTGGTTCTTAGTTCACGATAGATAACATGATCATTCGTTTTATCATTTCCAACTACTGATATTTTATTGAAATAAGCAATCGGTCCTTCTGTAATTCTAATTTCAAAATCTATGGTGTCATTTGCAGTTCTTGTTTCTACGGCATTAATGTTAGAAAACAAGTAACCATTATTTTGATAAAGGTTGGTGATGTCTTCACCGTCAGGTTTGGTTTTGTCTGCAATACGTTTTTCAAGCAAAACACCATTATAGGTTTCACCTTTTTTGATTCCTAAATAGCGATTAAGCTGTTGATCAGAGTAAACGGTATTTCCTAAAAATTTTATATTTCCGAAGTAATATTTGTTTCCTTCCTCCAGATTAATTTTAATAGCGAGCATGTTATTTTCCTTATTATAAGTGACAGAGTCATATATAATACGGGCATCACGATATCCTTTTTCTTTATAGGATGCAATAACTTTTTCTAAATCGGTTTTGTATTTCTCCGGAATAAATTTTGAAGCTTTCAGTACACGAAATACATTTTTTTGTTTCGTGTCTTTCATAGCACTTCTTAACTGACTGTCAGTAAGTTGTTTATTTCCTGTAAAGTCAATACTGCTGATTTTTACCTTGTCTCCTTTATCTACACGGACAAGCATATTTACATTGTTTCCTGCAGTAGTGTCAGGAGTAGTCGTAATGGTAACTTTGGTGTTATAAAAACCTTCTTTTTTATATTTGTTTTCGATGTAATTTTTTGTCGTAGTGATTAGATTTTCGTTTACAATCTTGCTTTTTGTCAGATTGTTGTCTTTTATTAATCCTTCTACTTTACTCTTTTTAATACCAACAAATTTCACTTCGTTTAATTTAGGAAGTTCCACTATGTTTAAGTCTAAATAAATGCTGTCATTTTCGACTTTATTAACGTAAAAAGCAATTTCGTCAAAAAGACCAAGCTTTCCTAATTTCTTAATGGCACCACTAATTTCTTCTCCCGGAACAGTAATTTCCTGCCCTTTTTGAAGGCCTGAAAATGTGACAACGGTTTGTTCATTGAAGCTTATTTTACCAACAACAGAAACTTTTGCAAGTATATATTTTTTTCCCTGGTCAAAAGGGATTCTTTCCTGAGCTTTTATTTGAGAAAAACTACCCAGAATAAACAGGGCAATCATTATTTGTATTTTTTTTTGCAACACTAAAGTATTATTTAATTTGTTCACTGGTTTTTCCAAATCTGCGTTCTCTTTTTTGATAACTAATGATAGCCTCATATAAATGTTCTGCTTTAAAGTCCGGCCAGAGTATATCAGTAAAATATAATTCTGAATAGGCTATCTGCCATAGCAGGAAATTACTTATTCTGTGCTCTCCGCTTGTTCGTATTACTAAATCTACGTCAGGTAAATTTTGCGTGTAAAGATGCTCATTTATAATTGAATCGTCAATAGTGTCTATTGAAATTATATTATTTTTAACTTTATCACTAATGACTTTGACGGCATTTACTAATTCCTCTCTCGAGCCGTAACTTAAGGCCAGTGTAAGGGTCAGGCCAGTATTATTTTTTGTCTGTTCAATTGTTTCTCTTAGCTGTTTTTGAGCAGATTCAGGCAGCTTTTCAAGATTACCGATAGCATTAAGTCTGATGTTGTTTTTCTGCATAGTAGGTAATTCCTGTTTTAAGGAACTGCTCAATATTTTCATTAAAGCTTTTACTTCTAATTTGGGGCGGTTCCAGTTTTCTGAAGAAAAAGTATAAAGTGTAAGAAATTCAATCCCAAGTTCGGTGCAAGCTTTGATAATTCCTTTTACTGAATTAGAGCCATTTTCATGTCCAAATACACGAATTAATCCTTGTTGTTTTGCCCAACGACCATTTCCGTCCATAATAATGGCAAGATGCCTTGGTAAATTTGTCTTATCTATAGATTCTAGTAAATTCATTTTATTCTGCGCAATAGCAAGGTTTTTGTCCAAAGGTATATGTTAATGTAACTCCGGTAAAAACATACCAGTCATTATTGTTTAAATTCCCAAAACGATTATCTGAAAAAGATTCATTTTTAGGATTGCTTCCGTCTATGTTGTCTGTAAAGGTATAACGTGCCCCGATTTCAGCTGCTAAAACAAAATCACGGCTGATGTTTGATTTTATTCCTAATATAATAGGTATAGCAAATGAGCCGGATGAATCATATTTTTCAGTTATTCCGTTTTCTATATATAATTCATCATATCGGAAATAATTTAAGCCTGAAAATATATAGGGTGTGATTTTTAGATCTTCATCATGTAAATTAAAGTCGAAGAAATTAAATTCAAGTCCTGCAGAAAGTTCCCTTACATTGTTTTTAAAACTAAAACCTCTTTTGTTTCGTGACGATTCCTCTGATTTTGAGTCCTTCCCTGCGATTGTGGAGTTAGTAAATGAAAAACGATAAGAATGGCGAGGGCTTTTATTCCATTTATATAAAACACCAACGGCAAGCTTATCAGGAGCTATATAAGTTGTGCTCCCAACATCTCCGATAAAGTTGCTTCCGCCAAGAAAAACGCCAATCTCATGTATTTGAGCGTTGAGTGTAATAAAGGGGAAAAAACATAACAATAAATTAAAAATTTTCTTCATTTAATTCAGAATTGCGTGCAAATATAATAATTATCAATACGAATCAACGTTCCTTTAGATAAATGTGTCTTTTTTTAAATTTACTGTATGGTTTTGAGACATTTGATGAAGATTCGATATATGCAAAACGAGAAAAAGTACTATTATCGTATAGTTGAAATCTGTAAAAAAATTAATTCCTTTTATCTTCTCCCCAAAGCAATTTTTTTCTGAGTGTTTTAAGGAAAGTTTCGCCTGGAATTTCAACCATTTTAATTTTAAAATCTGTTTTTTTTATAGTTAAAATGGATTCATTTTTAATAGATGCTATTCGCGAATCCAGTGATACTAAATATTGGTCCTCTCTTCCGGAAACACGAAGTTTTATTTCTGTATCATCAGGTATAACTAAAGGTCTTGCGTTTAAATTATGAGGAGCAATAGGAGTAATGACCAGACTTTTTACGTCAGGAGTTAGTATTGGTCCGCCACAGCTTAACGAATATCCTGTAGAACCTGTAGGAGTTGATAAAATAAGCCCGTCTGCCCAGTATGAATTTAAATATTCGTTATTTAGGTAAGTTTCAACCGTAATCATGGAAGTTGTATCTTTTCGGCTAACAGTAACTTCATTCATTGCAAAATTTAAATCATCTTCGATAGCGTCGTTTTTTGGGTCGCAGGTAAGGCTTAACAAGGTTCTTTCAGAGATAGTATAATTTTTATCAATCACAAACTGCAAAAAGTCATCAATACTGTCTTTTGGAACTGTTGCGAGAAAGCCTAATCTTCCTGCATTAATCCCTAATATTGGTACACCTGAATTACGAACTAAACTGGCGGCCCTTAAAATAGTTCCGTCGCCTCCAATGCTAAGCAGCATTTCGAAACTATTGTCAAGTTTTGTTTTTCCTGAGAAAGTTTTATATTCTTTTTTGATTAATTGTTTCTCGTAAAGTATGCTCAGAAAGTTTTCTTCAATAACCATTTCGACATTATTATTGTTGAAAAACACAAAAATATCTTTGATGATGGGTTCGGTACTGTTTTGATAATACTGTCCGTAAATGGCTACTTTCATTTTGTTAAGTTAGATAATGAGAAAAATTTAGTAATGTGCCAATGTAAAAATTATCTAATTGACTGATTTTCTAATTGTCACATTATAATTATATATTAAGGTATTTGTCTAAATAATCAGAACGCTCTTTCAGACTATTGATATAGGTGTCTTCCTGGTGCTCTGAGATAATCTCGTAATTGTATCTTCTGAAAGTCTGAATGATTTCATTCATTGGGCCTACACCAATTTTTACTGTAATGTTAACATTTTCTAAGTCGGCTTCAGATATAAAACAGCCGAGGATTTTACCATTATTGCTTTCTACGATTTGGGCTACCTGTGCCATTGAATAATCCAAAAGCCCTTTTTGAACAATAATAATGCCTCCCTGTTCTTTTAAAAATGGAGTTTCCTGAAAAAATTTCATTATATCTTCTATTTCATAATAGCCAACATATATGTTATTTTCGTCAAGTATCGGAATTATATTTGTATGATTTTTGGCAAAAATCTCTAATACGTCCAGCCAAATCATTGATTTTCTTGCAAAAAAACGTTCTAAAGTATATTTGTAATCAATTACTTTTTTGTCAGTGTCAAAGGTTTCGACATCGTCTGCGGCAATACTTCCTATGAAAATTCCTTCTTCCACAACAGGAAAATGAGAAAAATTTAAATCAGCAAAAAAGTCCTGAACAGATGCTATTGTTTCCTGACTGTCGATGGCTCTAAAATCGTTGGTGATATAGTTGGTAATTTCTGTCATAAGTAGTTAGAGGAATTTTGATGCAAAATAATCAAAAAATAGCAAAAAACGCTACGTTTTACTTTGTATTTTTGCCATTACAAATATAATGTTACCAGAATTAATAATCTATTTATATGACAAAATTAAGTGTAAATATCAATAAAATAGCAACTTTGCGTAATGCACGCGGAGGCAATGTCCCTGATTTGTTAAAAGTAGCCGCCGATATTCAAAAATTTGGCGGACAGGGAATCACAATTCATCCGCGACCGGATGAGCGCCATATTCGTTATCAGGATGCCCGTGATTTAAAAGCAATTGTCACTACTGAATACAATATTGAAGGAAATCCGCAGCATAATTTTATTGATTTGGTTCTAGAATGCAAACCGGATCAGGTTACGCTGGTTCCGGATGCAATTGGCGCCATTACCTCTTCTGCCGGCTGGGACACTATAAATAATCAGGCTTATTTAACCGAGGTCATTCAGGAGTTTCAAAGAAACGGAATCAGGACTTCGATTTTTGTTGATCCGGTTTTGGAAATGATTGAGGGTGCTAAAAAAACAGGGACAGACAGAATTGAATTGTACACGGAAGCTTTTGCTCATCAATACGATTTAGGGAATAAAAACGGAATCGATCCTTATATAAAAGCTGCAGAATTAGCAAATGATTTAGGTTTGGGAATCAACGCAGGACACGATTTAAGTCTGGATAATATTCAGTTTTTTAAACAAAACATTCCGGGATTATTGGAAGTTTCTATTGGTCACGCCTTAATTTCAGAAGCACTTTATCTTGGCCTGGATAACGTGGTTAATATGTATTTGAATAAATTAAAGTAAGATTTTGAAGAAGAGCTATTTCTCAGAGATACACAAAAAAAACACAGAGGTTCTCAAAGAAAATTTTGTGCTTCTCTGTGTGAAAACTTTGTAATCTTTGCGGAATGAATTTTTTAATAAAAAATAATTAAGATGTTATACTCAAAAATAGAAGGTGAAGGAAAACCTTTCGTTATTATGCATGGTTTTCTGGGAAAGTCTGATAACTGGAAGACACTGGCAGGGCAATATGTAGAAGCCGGATTTCAGGTTCATATTTTAGACTTAAGAAATCACGGACGCAGTTTTCATTCTGACGAATGGAGTTACGAGGCCATGTCTCAGGATATCTTTGAATATTGTCAGGCAAATAATTTAGATAAAATTGATTTGCTTGGGCATTCCATGGGCGGAAAAGTAGCGATGCTTTTCGCAGCAACACATCCCGAAATTGTAGATAAATTAATTGTGGCAGATATTGGTCCAAAATTCTACAAACAGCATCATCAGGATATTCTGGCGGGATTAAATGCAGTTGATTTTTCAGTAAAACCTGGCCGTGCCGATGTTGAAGAAATAGTCTCTCAATATGTTTCTGATTTAGGAACACGCCAGTTTTTGCTTAAAAATTTGTATTGGAAGGAGCCCGGACAACTGGCTTTTCGTTTTAATCTTGAAGTTTTTAATAATAATCCCGATGCAATAGGGAAGCCGCTGGCTGAAGGTTTGGTTTTCGATAAGCCAACTTTGTTTATTCGTGGCGGGGAATCCAGGTATATTTTAGATTCGGATGTTGATGCAATTAGAGGTTATTTTCCAAATTTACAATTAGAAACCATTCCAAATGCAGGACACTGGCTTCATGCTGAAAATCCGAAAATGTTTTTTGACTTTACAACTGCTTTTTTGAAATCATAATTAAAAAAAACAGTATTTTTAACTGAAATTTAAATCAGAAAAACTATGAAAATATTACTTAGACTTCTTGTTACTGCTGCTTTGGTTTTGTTGTTATCTAACGTATTGTCCGGCGTTCACGTTGCCAGTTTTGGAACAGCAGTTATTGTTGCAATAGTTTTAGGTTTATTAAATCTGTTTATTAAACCTATTTTAGTAGTACTCACATTGCCGGTTACGGTGATTACACTGGGGTTGTTTTTGCTTGTTATAAATGCCATAATTATTTTGTTGTGTACAAAGATTGTCGGTGGTTTTGCTGTTGATTCCTTCTGGACAGCATTAGTATTCAGTGTTATTTTGTCTATACTGCAATCAATCACCTATAAAATAGTAGGGGACGATAAAAAATAAAATACAAAGCGTTCAAAAGCGCTTCAAATACAATACATTAAAAACTTGGCTGGGTTGCAAAAATTTTATAATTTTGCAACCCAATTTTATTATGTAAATTAAAGAAGAAGATGGATATTAAAAGAGTAGCAATAGACGCTGTAAACGAGACCATTGTGATGAATGTTGTTCACATGGATTATAAAGGTCAGGTAGCAAAAAGAATTAACGAAAAAATGCCTTTAGCGCAAGTAAAAGGTTTTAGAAAAGGACAAGTTCCTAAAGATCTTGTTGAAAAACAATACGGAAAAGCTATTAAGCAGGAAGAGATCAAAAAAGTAGTTGATTTGGCTTTGGAGCGTTATATTCAGTCTGAAAGATTAAACCTTTTAGGTACTCCGCTTCCAAAAGTAAATGAAGATTTTAACTGGGATGCAGAAGAATTGACATTCGAATACGAAATTGGGTTAGTGCCAAACTTCGAAATCGACTTAGAAGCTAAAAACAATATTGTAAAATACGTTGTTACTGCTGATGATAAATTAATCGACGGACAGGTTGAGCGTATCCAGAAACAATTCGGAAAAGCAAATCCTGTTGAAAAAGTGACTGCAGATGCTGATGTTACAGGAACTTTCGCAAATGCTGAAAACGGAATCGAAAACAAAACAACTCTTTCATTGTCAGTTTTCAAAGACAAGAAAACAGCCGATTTGTTTATTGGTAAAGAAGTTGGCGATGTAGTTACTGTAAACACAAAAGGTCTATTTATAGACGATCACCAATTAATGGATTATTTAAAAGTACCTCACGATAATGTACATGATTTGGCTGTTGACGTGACTTTTACAATCGAAGCAATCAATGTTTCTGAACCGGCTGAATTGAACCAGGAATTATTTGATAAACTTTTTGGAGAAGGAAAAGTAGCTTCTCTTGAAGATCTGAAAGCTAAAATTAAAGAAGATGCTGAAGCTCAGTTCGCTCAACAGGCTGACCAAAAATTATTATTGGATGTGCAGGATTTCTTAATCGAAAACACAAAATTCGATTTACCTTCTGAATTCCTTAAAAAATGGTTACAGACTGTTGGAGAGAAAAAACTTTCTGCAGAAGAAGCTGAAGTAGAATATGCAAGATCTGAAAAAGGTTTACGTTTCCAGTTAATCGAAGGAAAAGCAATGGCTCAAAGCAACATCCAGATTACTTTTGAAGACTTGAAAGAGTTTACTTCAAACGCAATCAGACAGCAGATGGCTCAGTTTGGGCAAACAAATCCAACTAATGAAGAAGTAGAAGGAATCGTTGCGAGAGTTCTGTCTAATCAGGATGAAGTGAAAAGACTATCTGAGCAGGTTGTAGCAGCTAAATTGTTAGAATTGTTTAAAGAAAAAGCAAATCCAACTACAAAAGAAGTTACTTACGACGAATTTATTGCTGCGTCTTACGGAGAATAATTTCTGAAAATTAAGTATATATAGAGCGTCACGGATATTTTTCCCTGACGCTCTTTTATTTTTTTATTTCATCTGAAGAAAAGTTTTTTTTGATGTGGGTTTCAATTTATTTTTTATTACTTTTCAGAAGCTAATCCAGCTATCCGTTACAAGTTTTTTCATTGCTGCCTTTTTTTGTAAGGCAAAAAAAGAGCTTCCGCCGGTCGCTTTTTTTTACCAAACAAAAAATAGTTGCTATTTCAAAAAGCTTTTCACTGCTATCTGGGCTAAAAACAAGACATATTGACATCATGTGAAATTAAGGTATGACCTTTGATGAAATAAAATAAATTGTTACGTAAAACTTAGAACACTTAAAATATGAACTACGGTAAAGAATTCAAAAATTTTGCTACAAAGCACCACGGAGTAAATGCCATGTATTATGACAAAATCATCAGCGCTATGACGCCGACGAATTTAACTCCAAATATTATTGAAGAACGTCAATTAAATGTTTCAATTCTTGATGTATTTTCAAGATTAATGATGGACAGAATTATCTTTTTAGGAACTGGTATAGACGACCAGATTGCAAATGTTGTACAAGCGCAATTGTTATTCTTAGAAAGTGCTGATGCATCAAAAGATATTCAGATTTATTTAAATTCCCCGGGAGGAAGTGTTTACGCAGGTCTTGGAATTTATGATACAATGCAGTACATCAAACCTGATGTTGCTACAATCTGTACGGGAATGGCCGCTTCTATGGGAGCAGTATTATTATGTGCAGGAGCAGCAGGAAAACGCTCGGCACTGCCGCATTCAAGGGTAATGATTCACCAGCCATCAGGAGGAGCTCAGGGAGTTGCCACAGATATGGAAATCAATTTACGTGAAATGCTGAAACTGAAAGATGAATTATATCATATTATTTCACAGCATTCAGGACAGTCTTTCGAAAGAGTCCATAAAGACAGTGAGCGTGATTACTGGATGAAAGCTGACGAAGCAAAAGAATATGGAATGATTGACGAAGTATTAAGAAGAGGATAATTCTTAAAAGTTGTCTCAAGTTTCAGGTTTCAAGTACATAGATAACCTGAAACCTGAAACTTGAAACCTGAAACAAAAAATAACAAAATATTAAACTGTAAGGAGTTAAGTTTTAAAGTTTTAATTTAAAAAAGCTTAGAAACTTAGTATCTTTGCAGCTTAGTAACTTAAATAAAGAATGGCAAAAGTAGTATTAGAATGTTCGTTTTGTGGAAGAAAAAAGCCAGAAACTAATTTATTAATTGCCGGTATCAATGCACATATCTGCGATAAATGTATTGAACAGGCGCACGGAATTGTACTTGAAGAATTAAAATCAAGCGGGAGCTCTAAATTAGTTGGTGATTTAATTTTAAAGAAACCAAAAGAAATCAGAGCTTTCTTGGATCAATATGTTATAGGTCAGGATCAGACGAAAAAAGTAATGTCGGTTGCGGTTTACAATCACTACAAACGTTTAATGCAACAGCAATTGGACGATGAGGTAGAGATTGAAAAAAGTAACATCATCATGGTGGGTCAGACCGGAACAGGAAAAACATTAGTTGCAAAAACTATCGCAAAAATGCTGGATGTCCCTTTAGCAATTGTTGATGCAACTGTGCTTACAGAAGCCGGTTATGTAGGAGAAGATGTTGAAAGTATTCTGACTCGATTATTACAAGCCGCAGATTATGATGTAACCAAAGCTGAGAGAGGAATCGTATTCATTGACGAAATTGATAAAATTGCCCGTAAGAGTGATAATCCTTCCATAACACGTGACGTTTCCGGAGAAGGGGTTCAGCAGGCTTTGCTAAAATTATTAGAAGGAACAGTTGTAAACGTGCCGCCAAAAGGAGGGCGCAAACACCCGGATCAGAAATTTGTTGAGGTAAATACACAAAATATCCTTTTTATTGCCGGAGGAGCTTTTGATGGTGTTGAACGTATTATATCAAAACGTCTTAACCGTCAGGCAGTTGGATACTCAACTTCTAAGAATACAGACAATATCGACAAAGACAATTTATTGCAGTATATTATTCCAAAAGATATTAAAGACTTTGGTCTAATTCCGGAAATCATTGGTCGTCTTCCGGTTTTAACCCACATGGACCCTTTGGATAAAGAAACGCTTCGTGCTATTTTAACTCAGCCTAAAAATGCATTAGTAAAACAATATCAGAAATTGTTCCTGATGGATGAAGTAGAATTCAATATTACGGATGAAGCTTTAGATTTTATTGTTGACAAAGCTTTAGAATACAAACTGGGAGCCCGTGGATTGCGTTCATTATGCGAAGCAATTCTAACAGATGCTATGTACGAATTGCCAAGTTCTGATGATAAAGTTCTGTCAATCGATAAAGATTACGCAGAGCATACATTGAGTAAAAATTTATTGAAGCGCATGGAAATTGCTTCTTAAATTTAAAAACAATATTTTTTTCTAAAACCTGTTCATTTATTTGGGCAGGTTTTTTTTATAGAATTTTTCAAAAAAAGTCACCGACTAAGTAGCAAATTCATTTCCATTTTTAAGCTAATCAATTCCTGATGTGAATTATAAAATCCAGGCAATTTTAATTATAACTTTTGGCATTGAAGTTTTTGTATCTTTCAATTTAACCTCTTAAATGTAGCATTATGAATGAAGTTATTGAAGAATCTGACGGCCATATACTTCTTTGGCAAATTATAAACATTATCGGATTAATAATCGTTGTGTATGTATTGTATTTGCTAATTAAATTTTTACGGAAAAAGTTTAATAAATGAGAGAATAAAATCCTCAATTAATCTTAGGCTCTACTTAACCCTAAATTTCTCCCGATATTCAATTGGTTTCATTCCCACCATTTTATAAAATACTTTTCTGAATGCTTTTGGGTCATTGTAACCGGTTTTTTCTACAATTTCTGAAATCGAAAGCTGGGTTTGCTCCAGATATTTTTTTGAACTCTCCACTCTTATATTTTGCAGGTATTCAATAGGCGGAATTCCGGTAACCTGTTTGAAACGGCGTGTCATGTTGCGCGTGCTGGTTGGAATATCTTTAGTGATTTCTTCCAGTTTTTCAATGGAATGGTATTGGGATTCGATTTTTTGCTGCAGCATCGCAACCAAACTATCATTGTGTAAATGATTTGGCCTGAAAGTACTGAAATGACTTTGCTTGTATCTGTTTAAATCGATAGAAAAAATCTTTGCAATTTGTACGGCGATTTCGTTTCCGCAATATTTTTGAACCAAAAGGATCAATAAATGGAAGGTTGAGGTTGAGCCGCCGCTGGTATACAAACTTCCGTCTGCTGTGAGAGTTTCTTCAGATTTTAATTTTACTAAAGGAAAAGCTTTTGTAAATGCACTGCAGGCATCGACATGTGTAGTAGCCAGCTTTTCGTTGAGCAGACCTGAAGCTGCAAACAAAAATGCCCCGGTACAAAAGCTTGCCATTTCGGCTCCCGATTGATGCTGTTTTTGCAGCCACGGAATAAATTTCCGGTTTTTTGCAATCATTTCGCTCATGTTATCTGTTGTAAAAGCCGGTATCAAAATAAGTTCTAAATTTTTATCCGAATCCTCAATTGAATTTACTTCGTATCCAAATATTTTTTTTTCGTTGATTTGCTCAGCCGATTGAAAAACCATCATTTCAAAAGGTTTTTCAGTTTCATTGTGTAATTTGTTGGCTGTTTCAAATACTTCTAAAATGGCTGCCACACTTAGTAATTTGTAGTCATGTCCTAAAATTAAACCTACTTTCTTGCTCATGATTTTTTATTTTCAATTCTACGAAGATATATATTTTGTCTCAAATGACCCTAAAGTTGACTTTTAATGTCGTTTAAAGCTGGTTTTGAAATTTTAAATTTGTCTTAGATAATTTGTAATTTTATAAATATGGAAACAAAAATTTTCTTAAATGTTCCTGTAAAAGATTTAAATAAGTCAATAGCGTTTTTTACGCAGCTGGGTTTTTCGTTTGACTCAAAATTCACAAATGAAAAAGGAGCCTGCCTGATTATTGGTAAAAATATATTTGCAATGCTTTTATTAGAAGATTTTTTTAAAACATTTTCTCAAAAAGAAATTTGCAACACAACAACACATACACAAATGATTGCTGCTGTCTCTGTGGAAAGCAGGGATAAGGTGGATGAAATTATTAAAGGAGTTGTTCAGGCTGGCGGTGAACTACACAATGAAGCTAAAGATTTTGGCTGGATGTATCAAAGAGATTTTTTTGATTTAGACGGACATCACTGGGAGATTTTCTTTATGGATGAAAGTCAGATTCCGCAAGAAAATTAATCTTTTAATTTATTCATGACGTTACAAACTAATGTTAATACAACAATTGGGAAAGTTTGGGAATTCCGGACGACTCCAAAACATATTCAGAAAGGAACAATCCCACTGATAACTGGCTTACGCCGAATGTAGAAAATGATGTAAAGGCCGGAAGTAAATTCAAATATGCGATGGCAACAGAAGATGGGAATAATTTCTTTTGATTATGAAGGAATTTATACTAAAGTGGACAGATTTTTAGTTATTGAATATTACCTTTCTAATAACAGAACAGGAAGCGTTCAGTTTGAAAGCCAAGGTGATAAAGTGAAAACAAAAGAAGTTTTTGAACCAAACAGCAAATTCTGAAAGTGAGCAATAGCAATTTGTACGGATGTTATTGATAATTTCAAAAGTTACACTAAAAGCCGGTTAAATGATAAATCAAGCAATTAAAAGCAGCGAAGTAACTGACTTTTTAAATCAGTTAAACCATCCGCTCAGGAATGAGATCGAGGAATTGAGAGATTACATTTTAGGATCAAATAAAAACCTGACTGAAAACATAAAATGGAATGCTCCGAGCTATTGCTTTCAGGATGAAGACAGAATTACCATGAGAATTCAGCCCATGACAACAAAAGTTCAGCTGATTTTTCACAGAGGTGCAAAAAAACAGGAACAACCTGCGGACAAATTAATTGAAAATAGAAGTAAAATGTTAGTCTGGAAAGAAAACGACAGGGCCATCATAACTTTTAAAAGTCTCCAGGAGATTAAAAATGGAAAAGAGCAGTTGCAAATAATTATAAACGAATGGATAACAGCAGCTAAAAATCAATAAAACATTTAAATAAAAACGAAAATGATTACTGTAAAAGCAACAATCAAAGCGTCAATAGAAAAAGTTTGGAATTTCTGGAATTCTCCCGAACACATTACAAAATGGAGCTTTGCTTCGCCGGACTGGCACACTCCTTACGCAGAAACTGATTTAAGAGAAGGCGGAAAATTCAAATCGACTATGGCGGCAAAAGACGGCAGTATGAGTTTTGATTTTGAAGGCGAATTTACTTTGGTAAAACCAAACGAAGCACTTGAATATGTAATGGCTGACGGAAGAAAGGTTGAAATTACTTTTGCTGAAACTGCAGACGGAGTTGAAATAACTGAAAGTTTTGATCCGGAAACTCAAAACCCTGAAGAAATGCAGCGTGCAGGCTGGCAGTCGATTCTGGATAATTTTAAAAATTACACTGAAAACAATTAGCTTTTAGGTTCGGAGTGACAGCGATTCAAAGTTAATTCATATCGAATATTAAGATTTAAAATAATTGTTTAACAAATAAAATATCAAAAATGACAAAACAAATATGGTTGAATCTTCCTGTAAAGGATGTAGCAAAAGCGAAAGATTTTTTCTGGAAAATAGGTTTTTCGTTCAATGAACAGCATGATACACCAACTTCAACCTGTATGGTCGTAGGTGAAAGACATTTTGTAGTGATGCTTTTCGAAGAATCAATGTTTGCAGGTTTTTCACAAAATGGTATTACAGATACTAATTCGGGCTCTGAAGTTTTGATTTCGATTGATGCTGAGAGCAGGGAAGAAGTAGATGAAATGGCTAAAAAAGTACAGGATGCCGGCGGAACTGTTTTTGCCCCTCCGGCAGAAAGTCAGGACTGGATGTACGGTTGTGGTTTTGCAGATTTAGACGGCCATCGTTGGAATGTCTTATTTATGGATTTTAGTAAACTATCGTAATTATGGAAACATTAGAATTTAAAATCAGAATCAAAGCTACGCCGGAAAAAATCTGGTCAGTTTTATGGGATGATGAAACCTACAGAATATGGACAGGTGCTTTTTGCGAAGGTTCATACGCAGTAAGCGACTGGAATGAAGGTGATAAAATACATTTCATGTCTCCAAACGGAGAAGGAATGAATAGTATTATCGAAAAAAAAGTTCCAAATGAATATATGGCTTTTAAGCATATTGGAGAAATAAAAGACTTTAAGGAACAGCCTCTTAATGAAGAAACCGAAAAATGGAGCGGTTACATGGAAACCTATCGATTAATTCCCGATGGAGAATTTACAGATCTGGTTTCGTATGTTGATGTAATCGAAAAGCATATCGATTATTTTAAAGAAGCTTTTCCAAAAGGCCTGGAGGCGGTTAAGGAACTTTCTGAGAAGTAAAATCAAATGTCAGTTGCAAAAATCAATTTCAATAAAAAAACAATTGCAAGGACAATAAATATTAATAAAAATATCAAATCATGGCAAAAGCAGTAAATACCTATTTAATATTTAACGGAAATTGCGAAGAGGCATTTCAGTTTTACAAATCCGTTTTTGGAGGTGAATTTCAATATATTGGAAAATTTAAAGACGCACCTCCGGAAGACGGTGGTGAAGCACTTTCAGAAGAAGATTCAAACCGGATTATGCATGTTTCGCTTCCAATTGGAAGTACAGTTTTAATGGGAAGTGACAGCCATCCAAAATTTGGAGATGTAGGTTTTGGGGATAATTTTTCAATTTCTATCAGTGCAGAAAGTACCGAAGAAGCAGATAAAATATTTGGCGGACTTACAGCTGACGGAAGAGTAGATATGCCAATGCAGAAAACTTTTTGGAGTCCTTACTTCGGAATGCTTAAAGATAAATTTGGCGTCAACTGGATGATAGATCTTGCCGAATGTGATGAAGACAATAAAAGTTAGGTTATTTCAATATCGAAACATAATTGTTAAAATAACTAAAAAAGCACATTCAGAATGTGCTTTTTGTATTCAAAAAAACAATCAATATTCTTTTATATCAACAATAGATTGCCGATTTTTGTCGCTTCTTAAAATCAATAAGGATAAAATGGCAAAAGACGATAAGGAAATTATTTTATTAAAAGTTTCAGGACACGACAAACCGGGTGTTACAGCAGGTTTAACCACAGTATTAGCAGCTTATGATGCTGTTATTTTAGATATAGGGCAGGCCGATATTCACGATACATTATCTTTAGGAATTTTATTCGAAATCGAAGCCGGCTCCAGTTCCGGACCTGTTTTAAAAGACCTTTTGTTTAAAGCTTACGAACTCGAAGTAAAGGTTAAATTCATTCCTATTTCTGTCGAAGATTACGAAACCTGGGTAAAATCACAATCGAATCAGCGCTACATCATCAATATTTTAGGAGAAAAATTAACGGCTGTACAATTGGCTGCCGTAACTAAAATAATGACAGACCAAAACCTGAACATTAATTCTATTATCAGATTGACAGGAAGAACCTCAGTTGTTGAAAAAGAAGAATATCCACGTTCCTGTATTCAACTTTCCGTAACGGGTGAAATTGTAAACAAGATCGAAATGACAGCCAGTTTTATGGCAATTTCAAGAACTTTAGATGTTGACATTTCGTTCCAGGAAGACAATATCTACAGAAGAAACAGGCGTTTGGTTTGCTTCGACATGGATTCAACTTTAATTCAGACAGAGGTAATCGATGAATTGGCAGAACTAAACGGAGTAGGGGATCAGGTAAGAGCCATTACCGAATCTGCTATGAACGGCGAAATTGATTTCAACGAAAGTTTCAAAAAGCGTATGGCTTTGCTGGAAGGTTTAAGCGAAGATGTTTTACAAAAAGTGGCTGAAAACCTGCCTATTACAAAAGGAGCACACCGTTTAATGAAAGCGTTAAAATATTACGGCTATAAAACTGCTATTTTATCCGGAGGATTTACCTATTTTGGCGAATACCTGCAAAAAGAACTGGGAATCGATTATGTACACGCCAATCAGCTGGAAATTAAAGACGGAAAATTAACCGGTAAATATATTGGTGATATTGTAGATGGTTTAAAGAAGGCAGAATACCTGACAGCCATTGCTGAAAAAGAAGGAATCCACATCAACCAAACCATTGCGGTTGGAGACGGAGCAAACGATTTGCCAATGATCAACCTTGCAGGTCTCGGAATTGCTTTTCACGCCAAACCAAAAGTAAAAGAAAGCGCCTCAAATTCGATTTCAAGTTTAGGTCTCGATGGTGTGTTGTACCTGTTAGGCTATCACGACCGATATATTGATATGATGTAAACATAAAGGAAAGTGTCATCCTGAGCGGAGTCGAAGGCTTTCCAGGATAAAAGGGCTTCGACTCCGCTCAGCCTGACAAAGTAAAATAAAAACCTTAGTTCATAAATTTGACCTAAGGTTTTTTTATGGGCATGTCCCGCAGAAAAAGCGGGTCGGGCTATTCGTTCTAATCTTTTGTGCCGAACCCCGGCACAAAAGGATTTCCACTACTATCCCTCATGCGGGTTTAGTGGAATTAGCATTTATAAAAAATATAAATCGAAAGAAGCTTGTGCTAGTGCGAGCGTCTCGCTCGTACCCACAAAGAAAATAATTTGAATTTTTGTGCTCACGAGCGGAACGCTCGCGCTAGCATTGGGAAATCACACAAGTAAATCACATGCAGTATTTCAATAACAATCTGCTGCTCAACTTGTGTGATTTCTCCCGAAAAGGTCGAAATGACAAATTGAATTTAAATTATAAAGTAAGTATCTAATTTATGAAATTAATATTGTTCTTCAAAGAAATCTTGATCTAATTGTTTGACTTCATAAGTTGCTTTTATTTGAATTCCAACATTAAATTCGTGCATTAAATCCACTAATTTATTTCCATCTAATAAAATTATTTTGTGATGAGCATTTTTAGCTTTTTCAATAGCTCCAATATCAAATAGTGATGTTGTAACAAAAACACCTTTATTTGTATCTCCACTCATTGCACCGATAAAATTTCGAATATCTTTTTCTCGAACTTTATTTTCATTAAATCTTTTTGCTTGTATGTAAATTTTATCTAAGCCAAGTTTATCTTCGTTTATGATTCCATCAATTCCACCATCACCAGATTTTGAAGTCTCAATAAATTCTCCGTAGCCCATCTTCTTTAGTAATATTAAAATTACTTTTTCAAAATAATATGGGTCTATAGTTTTTAGCTTTTCTAAAAGATCATTTTTTACTTCTTTTTCTATTTGAGAAAATCCAGTATCAATTAAATCTTGAGGCGAAGAATTTATTATTTCCTTTAATTCATTTTTTTTAGTGTTATTTTTTAGATTTTCTTCGGCATAGAAATTTACAATTCCCGAATCATCCACAACATTTTTCAAAGACAATTCGGATTTTTGTTTTAGACCTTTGTCTGTAATTTTGACATTTCCTCTTTCAGGATAAAATATATAACCACCTTTTTTTAAATATGATTTTCCCCAAGCAATTCGATTATTTACTAAATTTTCTCCTGATTTTGTCTTCTCTGCTAACTGTTCTTCGTTTAGCTGATAAAAGTACTTTTCAATTACCAATTTTTGTAATTCTCTGGTATGAATTGTTTTTCCATCACTAAGTACTTTCAAAATAGGATTAAAAGTTTCGTGAAATTTAGGTATTTCGATAATCATTATTTTTATAAATAATTTTTTATTATTAAAAGTCTTATCATTTAGGTACGTCTACTCTGAATTACATCCCCTTCAACTGCTCTAAATAATCCCTCTGATTAGAAAGCCTCGGAATCTTATGCTGCCCGCCTAATTTGTCACGTTCTTTCAGCCAATCATAAAACAAATTCTCACGGGCAACATTAATCACTAAAGGGTTTAAGGTCATGTTGTTGTAACGTTTTGCTTCGTAATCAGAATTTAAAGTCTGTAACGTTTCATCCAGCACTTTCTGGAAGAGCCCCACATCGGCAGGCTTTTGTTTGAATTCGATCATCCATTCGTGGGCGCCTTTCTCTTTGTCCTGCATAAAAATAGGGGCAACAGTATAATCAATAACTTCTGTCTGGGTGATCTCGCAGGCTTTGGCAATCGCCTGGTCAGTATTTTCAACCATTAATTCTTCGCCAAAAACATTGATGTGATGTTTGGTTCTTCCTGTAACCCTGATTCTGTATGGGTTTAATGAGGTAAACCGAACGGTGTCACCAATTAAATAACGCCACAATCCTGAATTAGTAGTAATAACAATAGCGTAGTTTTTATTCAGCTCCACATCAGCCAGACGAATTACTTTTTGGTTTGGCGTTCCGTAAGTGTCCATCGGAATAAATTCGTAGAAGATTCCGTAATCCAGCATCAACAATAAATCACTGGAATTGTTCAAATCCTGAATCGCAAAAAAGCCTTCGGAGGCGTTGTAAATTTCGTAGTACTTAAAATCCTTGCTTGGCAGGATTTTCTTGTATTGTTCTTTATAAGGAGAAAAACTCACCCCTCCGTGAAAATACACTTCAAGATTCGGCCAAAGCTCTAATAAGTTTCCTTTTCCTGTATCTTCCAGAACCCTGTTCATCAAAACCAGCATCCAGGACGGAACTCCGGCAAAACTGGTTACATTTTCGTTCTTGGTTTCGTTGATGATGGCGGCAATTTTAGTTTCCCATTCACTCATCAGCGAAGTCCTGCTGCTTGGCGTACTGCTGAATTCGGCCCAGATTGGCATATTTTCAATCAAAATCGCTGATAGATCTCCAAAAAAAGTATTGTTGTTTTCATAAATTTGAGAACTTCCACCCAAACGAAGACTTTTCCCTACAAACAATTCCGAATCCTCATTATTATTTAAATACATACAAAGTAAATCCTTACTGCCTTTGTAATGGCAGTCTTCAAGAGCTTCGTTGCTTACGGGTATAAATTTACTTTTGGCATTAGTGGTTCCGCTGGATTTTGCAAACCATTTTATAGGACTTTCCCAAAAAACACCCTGTTCTCCCTGGCGTGTACGTTCAATCAGAGGCTGTAATTCTTCGTAACCTGAAACCGGAACTCTTTCTGCAAAAGTTTTATAAGAACTGATAGAGGCAAAATCGTATTGTTTTCCAATAATTGTATTTTCTGAAGCCGTCAATAAATTATGCAGCAGTTCTTCCTGAACTTCATTGGGATATTTTAAAAAAAGTTCAATTTGATGTATTCTTTGTTTGAGAACCCAGGATGCAAAAGAATTTATTATAGATAGAGGCATGAAGAATGTATTTAGGTTTAAGATTTTAAGTTACTACTATTTACTATAAATGCAAATACCGGAAATTTAAAATTTGAATATCGGCGGACAAAATGTAACTTTGTTGCCACTCAAAAATAGTGTTTTTTTATAAAAAACAATTTATTTAGAATAAAGATTCCATTTCAAAAATCCCATTTTTAACAAGATAAAATCTAAAATCAGCAATCTAAATCTTATGACCTACGAAGGAGTACTTACAAAAATGCAGACGGAAATTGGTGACCCAATTCAGTATTATCTGGTTTTCGAAGATAGTTTTCTAAACATGAATCAGTTACTGAATAAGGAAATCGAAATTAATTTTGCAGGCTACCAATGTTTGAATTGCTGTAAAAAGAAAAAAATATTCCGTCAGGGATTTTGTTACGACTGCTTTTATTCAAGTCCGGCTGTAGGAGACTGGATTATGAGACCGGAGCTGAGTACGGCACATTTAGGAATCGCAGACCGGGATTTGGAGTACGAACAAAAAGTTCAGTTGCAGCCACATATTGTTTATCTGGCTGTGGCAAGTGAAATAAAAGTAGGCGTTACCCGCAAAACACAGGTCCCGACCAGATGGATAGATCAGGGCGCGAGCCAGGCAATTGCAATTGTTGAGGTTCCGAATCGATATTTGGCAGGAATAACTGAGGTTGCCTTAAAAAATCATTATACGGATAAAACCAACTGGAGGAAGATGCTTCAGAATCCATTGGAAACTTTCAACCTGATCGCTGAAAAAGAAAAATTAGAAATCTTGATTCCGGAAGTCGCCAGAGCATATTTTTACAGTCAAAAAGATGATGTTTACGACTTAATTTATCCGGTTTTGTATTATCCGGCAAAAGTGGCAAGTCTGAATTTAGACAAGACACCATCATTTCATGGAAAACTGGTTGGAATCAAAGGTCAGTATTTGATTTTTGAAAATGGAACTGTTTTCAATGTCCGCGGATCGGAAGGTTATTTGGTTACAATTTCAGTTTAATTAATAAAACTGTATGTTTTTTTTATAAAGTAACTTTTATTTAAGTATCAGATTACGAGTTGTTTGGAGTAGTAATTTTGAAACATTTTGTAATAATTTTATAATAGTTAATTGTTGATTGATCTGTATTTTTAAAAATTTAGGAAGCTATTTTGTATTTGCTGCAAATGAATTTCTTTTTTTTAATTGTAAATCAGATTAATTACTATAAAATGGGAGTTCTGAGTAAAATCAATGTTGCGAGACGTAAATTAACGCAAACTCTGACAAAGAATATCGGCAAAGTAAATGCTGATCACAGTTTTACTTTGGTTGACAGGAATGAAATTAAAAGAATTTTAATTTGCAGACCTAATGCACGATTAGGCAACCTTTTGTTGATTACGCCTTTTGTTCAGGAATTAGAAGAAATATTTCCAAACAGTAAAATTGATTTATTTGTAAAAGGTTTTTTAGCTCCGGTGATTTTTGAAAATTACGATTCTGTTGACAGGATAATTCAACTACCTATAAAGCCCTTCAGTAGTTTACTAAAGTATTTTGCTGTATGGATTTCTTTAAAAAAATATAAATATGATATTGCCATAAATGTAGATCAGGGTTCTTCGTCCGGCCGACTGGCAACAAAATTTTCAAATTCTAAGTTTAAGTTTTTTGGCGACCTGCCTTTTTCTGCCAATTTATATTATGGAGACTATGCCCACATAGCCAAATACCCAATTTATCATTTCAGGGATTATGCAACCAAATTAGGTTTTGAAAGAAGAGAACAGAGCATTGCTCCGTTAAATCTTAAACTCACTTCAGTTGAGATCATAAAAGGCAGGCAAACATTACAAAAATTGGTCAATAACTATAAAAAAACAATTTGTGTGTTTACTTATGCAACAGGAGCAAAATGCTTGTCACAAGACTGGTGGGAAGACTTTTATGCCGGTTTAAAATCTGGATATGAAAATTTTAATATTATCGAAATTCTGCCTATAGAAAACGTTTCTCAGATTGGTTTCAAAGCACCAACATTTTACAGCAAAAATATTCGGGAAATTGGTGCTGTAATTGCGAATACAGATTTGTTTATCGGAGCTGACAGCGGAATCATGCATTTGGCCAGTGCAGTTCATACCCCAACTGTAGGATTGTTTTCAGTTTCCAGCCTGAAAAAATATGAACCTTACGACAATAACAGTATTGGAGTAGATGTCACTAGTCTTTCTGAAAAAGAGTATTTCAAAATTTTTAATACCATTTTAGATAATGGAAAATCAGGACTCTATTCTAAAGCAATTTAAAAAATATAAAAAAGGCCAATCTGATAGAGACTGACCTTTTATTTTTTAATTTATTTTTTCTTTTTAAACAAACCATTTAGTAAATCGCTGGCTTTAGCTTTGACTTCTTCATTGGTTTTTGCTTTATTCTCTGTTGCTGTTTTTGTGGTATCTTTTGATTTGGTGTTTTTATTTAGCAAATCATTAAGAGCTGCAGCACCTTGTTTGCTTAATTTATCCTTTTGTTGACTAACGATCTGATTGGTAAGGTTGTTAACTGCTGTTTTAGTATCAATAGCCACTTTCGGATTTGAAAAATTACCGGTTATCATTCCCGAAATTGGAATGTTTTCCAGTTTAGCCGCGTCAGCAGGAGATAATTTTGAAAGAAAAGCATTTGCTTCTTTCCCCAGATATTTAGCCGGGACATCTAATTTTAAATTATAATTCATGGTCTGGTCAAAACCATGTGTTCCGCCAATAGTGGCTTTGATATCCTGATATTTAATGTCAAAAGGTTTGATGTTTACCTTTCCATTATCAAATGTTAAAGCCATTTTCAGGTCATTCAGATTCAGTTTATTTACATCTATGAAATTTACTTTTGAACTTAAAGAATTCAATAAAGTCGAATTTTTGGCATTTACGGTTGTTGAAAGCAATTGCCCTAATAAGTCACCTGAAATTGAAGCCAAGTCGGGAGTGAGTTCCCTGGCATCTAAATTTCCGTTTAATTTGATTGTTGAATTCAGTTTACCATTAATAATTCCTGCAATTGGAGCAATTTTTTTCATCATATCCAATTGTGTAAAAGTCTGCGCAATATCAACCTGATTAAAACCTAAATTCATGTCAAAGGCAGGAACCTTTGTTTTTGTCGAAACGGCGCCGCTTAAACCGATTGTTCCTCCAAAAATAGAAGTTTTGAAGTTTTCTAAAGTGGCTTTTTCGTCCTTGATGATTAATTTTCCTGAAACCGCAGTCAGTTTTAAATTATCATATAAAACAGTATTTGCTTTAGCATTTAAAGTACAATTTAAAAATGCCGGAATCTTCATTGCTTCTGCCGGTTTTGCAGCCGTTGTTGTTTCAGCTTTTGCTTCCCCACCTGCAGTTGTCGTTTTTGCAGGCTCGCCCGAAGTCATAAAATCATCAACAGCTAATTGGTTTGAACTCATATTGAAGTTTCCTTTCAGCTCTTGTTTTTTAAACATAAAACCATAGAAATTCTCCAAAACTCCGTTAATGGCAATATCGCTTCTTCCTGTAGTGGCATTAAACTGTTTTAAATTGATTGTACTTGGATTAAACTCTACCAGGGCAGTACTGATGTTCATCGATTTATTATTCTCATCAGTATATTTGAAACCGGACAAACTCATCGTACCTGCGTTTTTTATGTTTTGATACTGACTTTTTTCTACAGAAGCCATATCAAACTTCGTTGTTACATCGGCTTTTAAGATACCTGCCAAAGGTTTGTCCAGTTTAATTGGGTATGCTTTTGAAAGATTGGCCAGATTGATAGTTCCTTTTAAAGCAGCATCAACAATAGGATTTACGGTTACGTTTTTAATATTCGCTTTAGCACTAAAAACATCCTGATCGATTCTAAAAGAAAGTTTGTCCAGATTTACATAAGTATCATTTAAAATACCGGTTTCATTGATTATTTTGGTGTCAATCACGATATTCTGAACTGATTTTGGTAAGTTCGGATATTGAAATGAAGCGTTGTGAGATGCAATTGCAATATTGAATTTCGGAACCGTTGTGTCTGTTAATTCCCCTTTTGCAAAACCAACAACGGTAAAATCCCCGGTTGTTTTTACACCATCAAGACTTGCAGCATAGGCGGATGGAATCAATCCTAAGAAATTGGTAAACGATGAGGTTGGAGTTTTAAATTTCAAATCATAAATCTGCGCTTTTTCAGCCATTTGAATAAATCCGTCAAATTCTAAAGGCAACTGATTGATTAAGGCTTTGTTCTCTTTAAAAGTATATTTGCTTTGCTCTAAATCAATTCCTAAAACGGCATCCAGCGTGAGTTTTACCTTTTTAAGGTAATTCATTTTATCCATGTCCAAAGAAACGTTAGCTGTCGTTTTTGTATTTAAATCCAGTTTAGAATTGGTAAAATCTCCGGTTCCTTCATGGTTCAGGCTGTCTATTACCATTTTTATTTTAGACCCCTCATCAATATATCTGAAAGTGAAATTTTCGATTTTGTAGCTTTGGATTTTTAAGGAAAGGGGATCGCTTTTGCCATCTGATTTGGTTTCTTTTTCATCTTTCAAAGCAATATCAAAGTTTCCAATGCCGTCCTTGTTGAAAATAATATTAATTATACCATTTTCAGAACTGATTCCTTCAATATTTAAAGGTTCTTCTTTTCCTTTAAAAAGTTCTTTGATGCTCATTTTTAAATCCAGTTGTCCTAACGAAACCAAAGTATCCCCTTCAAAAGGGGCTTTGTTGATAATCAACAGCTTTTCAATGGAAACATTGGCATTTGGAAAGTTTTTAAACAGACTTAAATCTGCTTCAGCAAAACTAACTTTTGCATCGACACTTTTGTTGATCGCCTCGGCAATTTTAGCTTTGATCTGATCTTTGAAGAGGTAAGGAACAGCAAATAAGGCAGCAACCAGAACTACGAGTACAATCGCTGTGATTTTTAAAATTTTCTTTAACATAATTATTAATATTTGGGGTTTGAAAGAAACAAAAAATAATCAATGATGCTGGCAAAAATAGCTTTTTATGCGGGAGATTTTTGGTAATTTTTTGATAAAATTCAATAAAAAAATCCGTTTGAGTTTACTATTTCAAACGGATTCGATTTAATTTTTATTGTCATTTCCGGATAAAAGAAACTATTTTGGAAGTCAGCGTTTCAGAAATGGGCATGGTTTCATTGCTGTAGCTTTCTATATTTGCCTGTTGGTCGCCCCCGATGACTTTCATGATATGGTTCATATTGTCAATAATCAGCAATTCAGAATTGGTATTGGCTTTGGATAAATTGTCGGCATCTTTTACTGTTACCTGCAAGTCTTTGGTTCCCTGAATAATCAGAATAGGGACATTTAATTTTTTAATTTCTTCCTGTGGGTTATATTTGAACCACGAAATTAAATAAGGCTGGACGCTTTGTCGAAAAAGAGAATTAAGCATTGGGTCAACATTCTTTACGGTTTTACCACTTTTCAGACTGTCAATAATAGGAAAGGTCATGTCTTCGATCTGCTTCATTCCTTTTGAAGAAATCTGCGCTTTTAAAATTTTATCCGCAGCATCTCCGGCTCCGGCAATTGAAACAAATTTGTCCGCTTTTGCTCCTGCAATCATTCCGATTAAAGAGCCTTCGCTATGCCCAATTACAATTACTTTAGAAAAACGTTTGTCTTGTTTTAATAAATTGATCCAGCTTTTTGCATCTTCGCTGTAATTTTCAAAAACCAGTTCTGCTTCCGAAGGGGCAGCAGCTTTGCTTTCGCCAATTCCTCTTTTATCGAAGCGTAATGATGCGATTTCGTTTTTTGCTAAAGCCTCTGCTAGCATTTTCAACGAATTGTTTTTCATCATCGGATTATTTCCGTTTCTGTCTGTTGGTCCCGAACCCGCAATAATTAAGGCAACCGGACATTTTTTGGATACTTCCGGAATTGTAAGCGTACCATACAACTGATCCATATTTATTTTTAATACTACCGGAGATTCCTTAAATGTGATTTCTTTTTTATCCTGAGCACTAACAAAACTTAGAATGAAAACGGTTAGAAGAAGAATTATTTTATTCATATTCCGGAATTATTTGATGTTGATGGTGTAAGGCATTATTGCCTGAGCGCCTTTTAATTTCTGAAGTCTTTTGATGTGCTCAATAAGTAAATAATTTTCTTCCCCAATTTCTTCTTTTATAAAAGATTCTTTTGATTTTGCAAAAGGAAATCCGGACAAAAGATCATTTAGATCCTTATCATATTCAGGATAATTTCGAGTATTGTATGATTTTATTTTAGAAATTTTGGCTGCTTCGGCAATAGCATCATTCAGTCCGCCAATTTCGTCAACCAAACCAATTTTTAAAGCTTCCGATCCTGACCACACTCTTCCCTGGGCAATAGCATCTACCTGAGCGAAAGTCATCTTTCGGCCTTCGGCAACATGGGTTACAAAAGTCTTGTAGATTTGCTCAACGCTCTCTAATGTAAAAGCTTTGAACTTTTCGTCAACAGGCACAAATGGACTGTAGTTCGCTGAGTTATCGTGCGTTTTTACCTGTTCAGTATTAATTCCTAATTTATTAGCTAACGGACTGAAATTCGGTAAAATACCAAAAACACCAATTGAACCGGTAATTGTATTTTTTTCAGCAAAAATTTTATTGGCGTTGCAGGCAATGTAATACCCTCCTGATGCAGCATAATTTCCCATAGAAACTACGACAGGCTTGATTTTTTTAGTAATTTCAATCTCTCTCCAGATCAGATCAGAGGTCAGTGCGCTTCCGCCCGGGCTGTCGATCCTTAAAACAATGGCTTTTACATCTTCATTTTCTCTGGCTTCTTTTAATGAACGTCGCATGGAGCCTTCACCAATTTGATTAACGTCGCCTTCACCGCTTCCAATTTCGCCCTGAGCGTAGATAATCGCAATTTCATCAGTTGCCGTGTTGGTTAGAGCAGTAGTGATATTGTTTTGAGTATAATCTGAAATCGAAATTTTGTTATAATCTTCATCTCTTTCTACTTTTAATGCTTTTTTGATGGCATTGTGATATTCGTCTTCATAGGCTACAATGTCAACCAGATGCTGAGCCTTAGCCATTTCAGGTGTTCTCGCCAGTAATCCGTTTGCAATTTCGTTTAGTTTGGTCACAGGTATATTACGGCTCTTTGAAACATCAGCAACTATAGTTGACCAGATCGAATTTAAAAGGGCTGTTATCTGCTCTCTGTTGGCCTCACTCATTTTGTTTTCCAGGAAAGGCTCTACAGCGCTTTTGTATTTTCCATGACGGATAACTTCCATGTGAATACCTGATTTTTCCTGAAAATCTTTAAAAAACATTACTTCGGATGAAAGTCCTTTAAAATCAAAATCACCGGCAGGGTTCAAATAGATCGTATTGGCTACAGAATTCAGATAATATTCTTTTTGCGAGTACATATTGGCATAAGCCCAGACAAATTTTCCTGATTTTTTAAAGCTTTCCAGTGCATTTCTCAAGTCTTTATATTGTGCAAGACCTAAGGAAGATTCGTCGTTTAATATGGAGATACCTTTAATTTTATCATCGGTCTTTGCCGCTTCAATAGCGTTAATTACATCTGACAGGCCAACTTTCCCATCCTTCGAGAATTGTGTCACCCATGGATCTGTAAATTTTCCTGCGTAGTCATTATTGATTCCTTTTAAATCTAATTCAATAACCGAATCGGCTTTTACCGTTACGCTGTCGTCACCTCCAAAAATAGTTCCGATAAGTATTACTCCAAAGAAGAATAACATGATAAAAACAAAAATACCAATCACAGTGGCAGCTACATTTCCTAAGAATTTCATAAGTATATTTTTTTAATAAGTAGCAAAAACAAATGTTTCGTTACAGATTTTGATGAGCGATTACAAATTCGGTTCAGAACCTGCAGCACAAATATATTGTTAATTCTAAAATAGTTTTAGTTAATTTGCATAATTATGAAATCACAGCATCAGGTCGTTTTATCTATAGGAAGCAATCAGGGAAACCGGTTAGAAAACATTGAAAGTTGTATTAATTTGATACATCAGGAAATAGGTACCGTAATCCGGGTTTCAAAATTGTATGAAACGCCCGCCTGGGGATTCGAAAGTGATGCTTTTTACAATTGTGCTTTGCTTTTACACAGTTATTCTTCAGCACAAAAAATACTTAGTCAGATTTTAAAAGTTGAAAAACGTCTGGGAAGAATTCGTTCTGGTCAGCAAGGATATCAATCCCGGATTATTGATGTTGATCTGATTGTTTTTGATGATGAAATTATTGAATCAGATAAACTTCAGGTTCCGCACCCGTTAATGCAAAACCGGAAATTTGTCCTGCTCCCCATGCAGGATTTGAAATTGACATGGAAACATCCGCTTCTTCAAAAAACTGTTTCAGAATTAATTGCAATTACTCCAGATGACAGTGTTTGTACTGTTGTTCAGAATTTAAAAAATCCATTGAAGGGAATTCCGGCTGAAAAGTTTAATTATATTGCTTTTGAAGGAAATATCGGTGCGGGAAAAACAACTCTGGTACAAAAGATTGCAGAAGATTTTAATGCAAAAACCGTTTTGGAACGCTTCGCAGACAATCCGTTTTTGCCTAAGTTTTATAAAGATCAGAACAGATATGCATTTCCACTTGAGATGTCTTTTCTCGCAGATCGTTACCAGCAATTATCTGATGATTTAGCGCAGTTTGATTTGTTTAAAGATTTTGTAATTGCCGATTATCATATTTTTAAATCCCTGATTTTTGCAAAAATTACACTTGCAGAAGACGAATATCGCTTGTATAGAAACTTGTTTGATATTATTTATAAAGAAATGCCAAAGCCCGATTTGTATGTTTATTTGTATCAGAACACAGAGAGGCTGCTTCAGAACATTAGAAAGCGAGGACGAAATTACGAACAAAATATTTCTGCTGCATATTTAGATAAAATTAATATCGGTTACATGGAATATATTAAATCCCAAACCGATCTGAATGTTTTGATAATTGATGTTTCGGATCGGGATTTTGTCAGGAATCACGAAGATTATCTTTTTATATTGGATGAGATTACGAGGGTAGTTAATTAATATAATTATTTTAATATCTCTAATCGGCTTATTTCTTAATTTGCTTAAACAAATCCCAAACAACAATACCGGCACTTACCGCAATGTTCAAAGAATGTTTGGTTCCCAGCTGCGGAATTTCTATGCATCCATCACAAATTGCTACAGCTTCCTGGGCAACTCCATATACTTCATTTCCGAAAACCAGGGCGTATTTCTGATCTTTTTCCACTTTAAAGTCCTGAAGAAAAATGGCGCTTTCAACCTGCTCGATGGCAAGGGTTAATACGTTTTCTTTTTTTAAGTTTTGAATAACTTCCAAAACATTTTCATGATGTTCCCAGGCAACAGTTTCAGTAGCGCCAAGAGCTGTTTTATGTATTTCTTTATTGGGCGGAGTAGCTGTAATACCACATAAAATGATTTTTTCTACTAAAAAAGCATCGGCGGTTCTAAATACTGATCCTATATTATGTAAGCTGCGAATATCATCTAACACTAAAATCAGCGGTGTTTTCTCTGATTTTTTAAAATCATCAATTGATTTTCTGTCCAGTTCACTATTTTCAAGTTTTCTCATTGGGTTCAATTAGGGTCATAAAAAAAGCTTCCAAAGATAAGGAAGCTTTTTCGATTATTTTATTGTTTTCAGATTAGCTTTTCGCAGGATCTGGTAAAACTGTACCTTTAATAGTTAATGTTTTTGTTGGCTGCCCTTCAGCATTAGAAGTTACAGTTACCGTTTTTGTAAAAGCACCCACTCTGTCTGTAGCATATTTTACTCCAATAACACCTTTAGCTCCCGGAGCAATTGGCTCTTTTGGTGTAGTTGGTACAGTACACCCGCAAGATCCCTGAGTGTTAGTGATAATTAATGGCTTTGTCCCGTTGTTTGTAAAAACAAACTGACGATTACCATCTGAGTTATGAGCGATAGTTCCGTAATCGATAGTTTCATTTTCGAAAACCATACCTGCTCCCTGAACTTTCGCAACTTTAGTTGTTGCTTTTTTACTTTGTGCATTAGAAGCTGTAATTCCTGCTACAGCCAACATAACGAATAAGATTATTTTTTTCATCTTTTAAGAGTCTTTGTTTTAATGATGAACAAAACTATATAAAATTCTTAAATCTCAACTTAAAAAATACTTAAAATATTTTATTTTTTTGGAACTTTTCGATATTCTTTTAAGTGAAGCTCTTCGGTATTCCTTCAAAAAACCATAAATTCGCTGTCTTAATTTTCATTTTAAAACATACTAATTTGGCAGCTAAAGAAAAAGTGGTGAAAGAGACACCTTTAATGAAACAGTACAATGAAATCAAGAGAAAATATCCTGATGCCTGTCTGCTTTTCAGAGTAGGGGATTTTTATGAAACCTTTGGAGAAGACGCCATTAGAGCTTCCAAAATTCTGGGAATAACTTTGACTAAAAGAGGTGCAGGTTCTGAAACTGAAACAGCTTTGGCAGGTTTTCCGCATCATTCTATAAATACATATCTGCCTAAATTAGTAAAAGCCGGACTTCGTGTTGCAATCTGCGATCAGCTTGAAGATCCAAAAATGACAAAAACTATTGTAAAACGAGGTGTAACGGAACTTGTCACTCCTGGTGTTTCTTTAAACGATGAGGTTTTACAGTCTAAAACAAACAACTTTTTAGCATCTGTTTATTTTGCCAATAAAAATATCGGGGTTTCATTTCTGGATGTTTCAACCGGAGAGTTTTTAACCGCACAGGGGAATGCCGAATATATTGATAAATTATTGCAGAACTTCAATCCAAGTGAAATACTCGTTCCTAAAACCTGCAAAACCGAATTTAGGGATGCTTTTGGGGATGATTTTCACAGCTTTTATCTGGAAGACTGGATTTACAAAGAAGATTATGCTCTCGAAACTCTTACAAAACATTTTCAGACTGTTTCTCTAAAAGGTTTTGGAGTTGAAGAATTGAAAGAAGGAATTATCGCTTCAGGAGCTATTTTGTATTACCTTTCGGAAACGCAACACAAAAGGGTACAGCATATTACGTCAATTCAGCGTATTGCAGAGGACGCTTACGTTTGGATGGATCGTTTTACAATCAGAAACTTAGAACTGTATCATAGTTATAATCCAAATGCAGTAACGCTTTTAGATGTGATTGATCGTACGCTTTCACCGATGGGTGGGCGTTTGTTAAAACGATGGCTGGCACTTCCTCTGAAAGACAGTAATAAAATAAAAGGGCGTCATGATGTAGTGTCCTATTTGAAATCAAATCCTGAAATTTTACATAATATTCAGTATCAGACAAAGCAAATTTCAGACTTAGAAAGGTTGATTTCTAAAATAGCCGCAGGAAAAGTTTCTCCTCGTGAAATTGTGTATTTAAAAGAGTCTCTGGATGCTGTTATTCCAATAAAAACTTTAGCATTAGAAAGTTCTCAGGAGGCAATGAAGATTATTGGTGACAGCCTGCATGCCTGTGATTTGTTAAGGGAGAAAATCAAAGTTACCTTAAATCAGGATGCGCCTGTTGCGATTGCGAAAGGAAATGCCATTGCACCAGGAATCAGCGAAGAGCTGGACGAGTTACGTGGGATATCAACTTCAGGAAAAGAATTTTTGGAAGGAATTGAGAGAAGAGAATCGGAACGAACCGGAATTTCATCTTTGAAAATCTCTTTTAATAATGTTTTCGGCTATTATATCGAAGTCAGAAATACACATAAAGATAAAGTCCCGGAAGAATGGATTCGTAAGCAGACTTTGGTAAATGCTGAACGTTACATTACTGAAGAGCTAAAGGAATATGAAACTAAAATTTTAGGTGCCGAAGAAAGAATTCATAAAATTGAAACCGATATTTTCGAACAATTAGTGGCCTGGATTGCAACATATATCAAGCCAGTTCAGATGAACGCATATTTGGTGGCGCAATTAGACTGCTTGTGTTCTTTTACCCAATTAGCTATAGAGAATAAATATGTATGTCCTGAAATTGATGACACTTTCGAATTGGATATCAGAAACGGAAGGCATCCGGTGATTGAAAAGCAATTGCCTGTTGGTACGCCTTATATTGCAAATGATGTATATTTAGACAGGGAGACGCAGCAAATCATCATGATTACCGGACCGAATATGTCAGGTAAGTCGGCAATTTTAAGGCAAACGGCTTTGATAGTGCTTTTGGCTCAAATGGGAAGTTTTGTTCCGGCTGATAGTGTGAGAATGGGAATTATAGATAAAATTTTTACCAGAGTAGGGGCTTCAGATAATATTTCGATGGGAGAGTCTACTTTTATGGTAGAGATGAACGAAACTGCTTCGATTCTGAATAATATCTCTGACCGAAGTTTGGTTTTGTTGGATGAAATCGGACGTGGGACGAGTACTTATGACGGAATTTCTATTGCATGGGCTATTGCTGAATTTTTACACGAGCATCCGGGCAGGGCAAAAACCTTGTTTGCCACACATTACCACGAGTTAAATGAAATGACGGAATCGCTGCCAAGGATCCAGAATTATAATGTAGCGGTAAAAGAATTAAAAGATACAGTTCTTTTTATCCGTAAACTTGTAAAGGGAGGAAGCGCTCATAGTTTTGGTATTCATGTAGCAAAAATGGCCGGAATGCCGCAGCTTGTTATTTCAAAGGCACAAAAGCTTCTAAAGAAACTGGAGAAAAATCATTCGAGCGACGCGTTAAATGGAATCAAATCTGCAAATGATGAAATGCAGATGAGTTTCTTTAATCTGGACGACCCTTTGCTGGAAGAAATAAAAGAAGAGATCATGAGTCTTGATATAAACGCAATTACACCAGTTGAAGCATTAATGAAGCTGAATGAGATCAAGAGAATGCTGGTTAAGAAATAATTTCAGATTTAAAGATTAGGTTATCAGAAAGTTATAAAATAAGTATAATTTTTTTTCAAAAAAGGCTTGTTTAATTGAATAAATGTCCTAAATTTGCACTCGCAATACAGAACAAGTGTTGTTGTTCTTAATAAAATTTGAAACGCGAAAATAGCTCAGTTGGTAGAGCGCGACCTTGCCAAGGTCGAGGTCGCGGGTTCGAGCCCCGTTTTTCGCTCAAAACCAAAACACTCAGATAGTTTTTGATTTAATTAATTTTTTTTAAAAAAATTAGCTAAAAAAAATCCTGAAAGATATAATGCTCGGATGGTGAAATTGGTAGACACGCTGGACTTAAAATCCAGTGAACAGCAATGTTCGTGCGGGTTCAAGTCCCGCTCTGAGTACGAGAAAACCCCTTATTTATAAGGGGTTTTTTTATTTTGGCTCGGTTTTAATTATGAGAAAATTAGAGTTCACTTTTTCAAACGAGCCTACAAACGAGCCTGTAACTATTCGAATAAATGTAGGTATGCGTAACTATTCCGATGTGAAATTATTTATTCCTAAAGTGGACGGAAAACCGTCTGTACTTCCTAATAAACGGTGGTATGTATATTATTATTTCAGAAATCCTGAAACCGGATTGATGGAAAAATTTAAAGATTATTGCAAAATTAATACTTACAAAACCGTTAACGAGAGAAAAGAGATTGGTAAGGTGTGGGTAGATGCTTACACTCTTTTACTTTCTCAGGGACTAAATCCATTTGCTGATAATCCTATATCCGAAAAAATATTGGCTGAGCCTTTGAAAAAATCAGTTAAACCAAAAGCAGCAGAAACAGAATCATTTGAAAACATAAAATATACTGTTCGTACTGCATTAAATTATGCTTATGATAATAAATTAGGAACTTGGAAAGAATCTACTGCAAGTGATTATATTACAAGGTTAAATGTTTTTCTACAATGGACAAAAGCGAACAAATTAGACAAAATAGATATTGCAGAACTTAAAGACGTTCATGTAATTGCGTTTATGAACTGGTTAACAATGCCTAAACCAAAAGGCAGGGGAGTTGGCGGAACTTCGCAGGATAATTACAAAAGATGTTTATCCGGATTGTTTGAAAAATTAGTTAAAGATAAAATTATCGATCACAATTTTCTTGCTGATGTTGATACAAAAAAGAATGACCCGATCAAGAACACTCCTTTTACCGGATATCAGGTAAAAGAAATCAGGGAATATTTATTACAGCATGATAAGCAACTGTATCACTTCATACAGTTCGTTATTTTTACATTTTTGCGCAATAGGGAAATTATAAGGCTAACAGCTGGTGATATAAATTTAAAAGAAAAGTATTTAAAAATAGAAACTAAAACACAAGCCAGACAAACCAAACGATTAGTCGGGCCCGTTTTAACTTACCTAAACGAAATCAATGTTTCAAGCTTACCCAAAAAAGCACACCTTTTTACTAACACCGGTGCTTTTGAGATTTGGGATGCCAGCGAAAAAACAAAAGTAGATCACTTTGGGAATAGATTTAAAAAAGTTAAAAATCATTTTGGGTATGGGGATGAATACGGAATATACAGCTTTAGACATACCGCAGCATTAGATTTGTTTTTTTCTCACATAAAAAAAGGGCTTACAGAACGCGAAGCCATTCTAAAATTAATGCCAGCTACCGGACATGCGAGCGAAGATGCTTTAAGAAATTATTTGCGTGATATTGGCGGAATGCTTCCAAAAGATTACGGTGCGGATTATACTTTGGAATTTTAAATATTCGGTGTGATTACATAAAAAATAGAGCCCTAATTAAAGTACTCTAAAATCTGTAAGTCAGATTATAGAGCTTTTTTAATTAAAAAATGGCTTAATCTTATATTTCGTTTGAATCTTCCCAAATTAGATAATTTTCAAGATAACGCCACGCATTTTTTAAAACTTCTTTGTCGTTATTATCTGTAGCTTCGCAATTATTTTGTACATAAAACCCGAACCAGTTTTCGTCTAAATGTTCAAATCTATCCTGTATTCCTTTAAATTGAAAATCTTTGAATTCATCTACGTTTATGAATTCAATTAGCGATAAACTCAAACGATGGTAAATCCATATACGCTGATCGTTTTGAGTTCCATCTTTAATTGGAATTTCACAAAAAAGAAATTCGGGGGGGGGTAAATTCAAATTTTTCCATACCCAAATATAAAAAAACCTCCCAAATTGAGAGGTTTTTTTATATTTATTTTTTTTCTACTTTTATTCCTATCTTCTTACCAAATGAAGATAGTAAATAACCTTTTTGTGTTCCAGTCCCCCACACCATGTAGCTTGGTGCGCCTATATCTGATTCAATTTTCTTTTTTATTTCTGATGCTTTTGATTCAGAAATTTTTAAAATTTTAGCCACTTCTTTTAGTGTTTTTACTTTTGTACGAGTAACTTTAATTGTTTTCATAACTATTTCTTTTTGGTTGCAGTTCTTTTTTTGGATGCTACTTTTTTCTTTGCTACAACTTTCTTTTTTACTGGTTTTTTAGCTGCTGATACTTTGACTACGCCTCCGCCTTTTACGTATTTATAACCCTTTTTTAAATGCGTTCCGCATGCTGTTGTAGCTTCTTTTTTTGATACTCTTTTGGCTGCCATAATGGTTTTTGGTTTAATGGTGTTTATAATTATTAAATTCTTTCTATTTCTGTAAATTCTAACGGTTTTTCTTCTTCGTCTAACTGTTCAAGCTTTGCGCTTGCAATATTGTAACGGAGTTCATCGAGTGAACGGTCTTGGTATCTGTTTTTATCTGCGTAAACATAGTTTTCGCTGAAATTTGGAAACTTTTCTACAAATAAAATTACATCGCCATCAAATTGTGATGCTGAACCGCCACGCATCGAATTACCTGTTGTTAACTGGTAAATAATGATAAAAAGTTTTCCATCATATTTTTTTCTGAAGGTTTCATCTAAAGTAATTCTTTTGTCCATTGACAGTAATTTGCTAAAACTATCAATTACAATTACATCGTTACGCATAATTAAATCGTGGATATCCTGCATTGTATTTATTTCAGGAGAATCCACAACGTTTTTTGCATTGTCATTCCAAAATCTTTCTGCTTTATTCTCATATAAAGCACTATCCGGATGCTCTTCTATTGATGCATGACCAACTTTATAGTTTTTAGCAAATTCATTGATTAGCTGAAAAACAAAACTTGTTTTTCCTGAACCTTGACCGCCTGCAATAGTAATTGCAACACTTTCTCTTTTCTTTTTTTCAATTTCTCCTAAAAATTCAGAAATATCATTATTATCGATGATGTAATATTCATGATCGCTATTTGAACGGTTTTGCCTTCTGTAGGCTAAAGAATTTTTATTCGTAAGGGTAATTACCTTTTTTTCGGTTTCTACCTCGGTATTAGTGTTAATTTCTAAAGGTAAATTTACCTTTTCAACCATGACTGGAGGCGGTGTAACGATTTGCGGTTGTGCCGGGACCTGTGTGTAAATGGTTTCAATATTTTCGACAATTGGAGAATTTAAAGAACCAAACAAAGCCGTTTGTCCTTTTGAATCAACTTTTGTTTTGTGCCAGGTTACATTGATCTGATCGGCTAAAATGTTTTTGCCTGATTTCTCTATGATTTCATAAACCAATACCGGAATATCTTCAATAAAAACATCTAATTTTTGATAGACCGCTTCGAGTTCAGGAAGTGTTTTCTTGCTTGCCACAATCGAACCATCAATATTATCAACAATAGCATATCCGATTACGTTAATTGTTTTTGTTGTGGATTTAGCATTTTTTTTGATTGGCCTCGCAACCTTTTTTGTGGTTTTTGTATTTTTTTTAGCAATTTTTGTGGTTATTGGTTTCGGGATCTCATTTTTGTTTTCTGCATTCAAAATAAAATCAGCTGCTTTTTGTGCTGCAGAACTTGCACGCATCAAAAAGCGATTGTCTTCTTTCATTTGTGGCACTAAAACTTCATTCCAGCTTTTTAAATATGAAGCGTGATTTTTATTGGTATAAAACATAATTCCCGCTTGTGCTGATAAAAACACCGCTCCAAATTCTGCTGTTAATTCTTCGAAGGCATATTCTTTACTTCCAAAACTTCCCGAAAAATCACGCTTTAATCTGTTTTTATGTCCGGTACTATGGCTTAATTCGTGAAAAAAGGTTCTGTAAAAATCGTTTGAACTTTTGAATTTATCAATAGGTGGCATGCTTACCAAATCTTTAGAGGGAGCAAAGAAAGCTTTGTTTCCTTTAAATTCAATTGTAGGGCTTGGTTTAGGATAGTTTTTTACTATTTCTTCAGCAAGTGCAATCTTTTCATTTTGCCCGGCTTCTACATCATTAGAAACTTTTCCAAGTAAATCGAAATTATCTAAATCAAAGTCGATTCCCTCTATGTCAGAACCGCTAAAAACATTGTAATATTTTAAAAATAGAAACTCTTTTTTATCTCCTTTTTTCGCTAATTCGCTCCCTGCTGATTTATTAATTCTTTCAATTTCCGCATCGGAATACTCACGTTCAGTTTTTGAAAAATAAACAACTTGGTGTCCGTGACTTCCTTTTTTAAGTTTACCTCCTTTTTCCTGTATTTGTGCAAATGTCAAATAATACGGATTGTCCAACGTTCCGAAAATTGGAGTTAGCATTAAATTGTTTATCCCACGATAAGGCTTTTTAGAAACGAAATTGTACGGAATCAAATAACCCTCATCATTCCATGCTCTTTTGTAGTCGCCTTTATTAGCTGCTTTAATAAGTTCAAGCATACGGTTAGTAATCATGCTATAAATATCATCAGGAGAAACCGCTTTACCTAAACCGTAAATTTCTATCTGATCGGGTGTTTCTTCTTCAATACCGTTCAGCATTTCAACCGGAACAGATTCTTCTTTTGCGGCGTTCAATCCAACCTTATTTGCATCTTTACGGATTTTGTTACGGTGTCGTTGTTCGATACCTTTTTTATGCCAGGTTATCACACCCGAAATATTTACGGATGCAACTTTAGTTTCGTTAAGTAAATAATGAAGTTCTTCGCCTTTTTTTTCTGTTTTCAAAGTTAGTCGAACTGTCTTTTTTTCTTCAATAAGTGTTTCGACTTCTAACTCAAAAACAGTTGCTTTTGGATATGATTTCAGAAGTTTTGAAACTCTTGCATAAACTTCTTTATTGCTTTCGGCTTTGGCTAGTATTTGCAATTTTACGAGACTTTCTCGTGTTGCAATAGTACCGCCCAAACCGTTAAAGGTTTTGGTAGATGATAACATTTGATTGGTGGTTTAATGGTGTTTTACTTCTTTTTTACTGTTCAATTACCCAGCTTTTACCAAGGGCTTCAACTGTAATATGAGCGGTGTAATTGTTCATGTTCGCATCCATTCCATTGTTAATCCATTGGTCAGCAATACTAAAAAGTTTTAATTCCATTGTAATATCTGTAATTAAATAGTTGCTTTTTGCCGGAAGTTCAAAAGTATCTAATCCATTCAAAGATAACGCAGAACCAATTTGTACTCTTTTGTAAAACAATTTAATTTGCTTTAATTTAATAAGTCCAGCTGTCAAAATCGTCATATCATATTTAGTCGGATTATGAAAACCTAAATCTACATCCGCTAATAGTTTTGCTCCGTTCATTCGTAAGTTTCGAATATTACGGACATCTAAGGTCATTTCTTCTAAGACTTTTGAAAAGTCATTTTTCTTTTTGAAAGCAAATAGGGTAAGAAGTACAGCAGTACCGCCCAATACTTTGAAGATGGTTTTTCCTTCCATTGGTTTGTGGTTTGGTTTAATGGTGTTTTGTTAAATGGTTTTTAACCGTATAAAATTAACGATTTTTATTAGAATATAACCAATTGATGCTGCACCTATTAACATTAATGTTATTTGCCATTTTTTCAATGGTATTTCTACCGGAATATCTCTATGAGAATAAATAGTTTTGATCGTTCCCACGTTTCGATATTCAATTTTCGATTTGTTTGCGGTTGCTCCAATCTTGTTATTTATGTAAAGCGTATTTGTTGCAGCATCATAACGAATATCATAAGAGTTGTCTCCGGATTGCTTTTTAATATTTAACCTGGCTAAAACATTGTCAAGTGCAATTTGGCAAACGCTGTCACAATCTTTTCTGCCAGTTTGCACTTTTCCTAAAGCAATCGTTAAGCTGTCGATTATTGCTTTATTAATTTCGGTGTTTTTCGCATGAAAAATACTATCGTAATTGATTTCTTTTTCTTTATAAACCTCTTTAATAGGTTGTTTTGATTTGCAGCTTACCAATAAGATAAGTACAATTATTAAGATCAGATTAAGTGCTATATACTTTTTCATTTTTTGTTTCGTTTTTTAAATTCTACACGCATAATATGCCAGCGGTTTAAATTATATCCAATAAATATGATTCCGCAAATTACCTTATAAAATAGTTCAAGGCTTTGTTCGTTTAATAGGTACAGCATAAAAGAGTATAAGGCGGTTAATTTTAAATCGATCAGGTCGTAAAAGGGGAATCTCATAGCTAAGGCTTTTTAGGTTTTTGTATTTGGTTAAAATTGAAATAGGTAAAGAGAAAATACAATATAATCCCTGCTATTTTTATTCTACTTTCTGTTTCGTAGGTTAATCCTAACTCTGAAATCGTGCCTCTGTTTTCATTTATAAAAATAGACAAAGCATAAAAAAAAGAGCCTAAATACCATAAAATTACATTTAGCTTTGGTGTGGCTTGGGTTAATTTTGTTTTCATATAATTATGTTACGGTTACTATTGCATATTGAATCCACCCGGCAGCTGATTTCTCATAAATTAAGCCTCCAGCCGAAATGCTTTTACATTGTACTTTAAATCCTGTGGTTGCAGTTGGGTAGGCTGTGTTTAAATCTGATGCCGTTAAAGCAGTTGTAGTTTCATTAATTACGGTTCTGCTATCAACATATATTTTACTTACTAAACTTAGTTCAGTAAAATTTTCTTTAAAATCCGCATCATATTCTAAGCCTTTTTCTCTGATGGTATCTACAAAAACTACTCTGTCAGATAAGAATTTCAATCCAATTCCGTTTGTTGGCTCGTTTCCTCTAATTCCTATATAAAGATTTGGTTCGCTTGCAGTGGCTGGATTATTCTCAAAATAGATTAAACCATATCCGGTATGCAAAAGCAAGGAATTTAATATTCTAATGAATTTTGTTCCTGTGAGATCTGAATTTTGTCCGGAAACTTTATCTAAGTTTAATGATTCATAAATCAATAAAATATTATCATCCGTTAATGCTGGAATTACACCGATACCAATATCAATTATTTCATAAACTTTTTCTATTATTGCTCCGTTAGGTAGTGCCATACTTTTGGTTTATTTTGTGAAACGCTTCTTTTTTTTTCTTTTTCCGGTCATTTTCATCTTTGAACATAACCGAGTTTTCTTTGTCGTTGTACACGTCCTTTGTGTACACTTCTTTAATTTTTACACCATTAAAAAAACAGTTGTATCCAAAGTCTAAATCTTGGTTTGCTTCTAAACTTTCATCAAAATAGATTTCTTTATGTTGTTGAATTTTAAAAAGCGTACTGGCAAAAAAATAATACCTGTGAGGCCTGTGACTTATGTTGCTTAAAAATGTAATAACATCGTAATTGTCGAAAGGCTCGTTTAAAATATTCACATTTAAAATCTGTACATCATCATCGCTAAATATCGCTTCATGCTGATCTGAGGAATAGAAAAGTTTTAAAAGCTTGTTTCTTGCTACAGATGCGTTTGTTTTTTCTGAATTTATATAGCTAATATCCGGGTGTAAAATTTTTTGATGTTCGTGATTCATCCAAAGCACTACGATTTTTACATTAAGTTTTAAAAATGTTTCAATTAACTTTCTAAAACTATCATATCGGCTTTGCTTGTTGTCAAAAAAACTAATTACATAAACCGTCATCACGATGTTTCGACAATTGAGTAAAAAACAAGATTTGTTTTGCGATCTGTTTTTTGAATTGTCTTTTGTGCAGCTGGTAAAGTGGCTAAATAAATATTGATTTTTTCAGCACTAATTTCTTCTCCTTCAGAAAGATTGAGATCATCAATGTTGATGTAAATATTACGTGTAAAATTTTCCTGTCCTAAGCCTAAAGCATCATCAATGCCTTTTAAATGTCCAGCGAGATCATGAGTTGCAGAGTTATAATTTACAGTAGTTCTTTTGACGCCCTGACTGCCTTTGCTGTTTTTTATGAGTTTTGCCATTGGGTTTGATTTAAGGTAAAGTTGCAGGGTCAGTAAATGTATCGTTGTAATATTTTCCTCCTGTGCCAAAAGCTTCATCATATAAAGCTTTATCAAGTGCGTCAACTTCAGAATAAGTTCTTCCTGATATGTCTAAATCTTCAACATAGACTCTATATATAATTCTAGAATCACATTTGTTTGCTTCAAAAAAACCGAATGCATTTCCTGCGCCCAATTTTATCTGTGCAATTGTACTTGCAAGATTCGTAGGAGTTGTTCCTGTAGATCCTGCTTGTGCAATGTTTCTAAAATACTTTCCAACGGTATTAGGTATCGAAGGAAGTTCTCTTCTTCCTAAATTTGTATTCGGAAGCGTCGAATCTCTTGAAAAATATGTTTTGTAGTTCGATGGAAAAGTGGAAGAATTGCCAATGAGAATAAAGGCACTTGTATTGGTATCTCCGATTCTTGTTACTTGACCCCAAACGCTAACGTAAAGTTTTTTGGTGGTCCACGAATTAAGCAAATGTGTTTTTATACCGTCTGGAAATATGCAATTCCATTGTGTATTAGATGTTCCATTAATTTTAGAATATATGAAGTGAACTCCTTTTTTATTAGTCATTTCTAGTATTCCAGTAGAAGATGTAATTCCTGAAGTGCTAATTTTAGCCGCAAGAGTTAATGCGTTACCACTCCCTATAATTTCCGCAGCCGATTTCCATGCTAAATTAGGAACTGTTCCGCCATTGGTCAGAATTGTGGGACTTCCCCCCACACTATTTGACGGGTCAAATAAGAATAACGAACCTTTAGACATAATTGGGTCAGGATACAAAATAGGCATATTAGTATCTGTGACGGCATCCGGTAATTTTAATTTAAATCCTGACATTTTTTTTATTTTAAAGTTAAATGTATCCTAATTCAATTGCTGTTTTATACGTAAGATTTGCAAGAACTGTGTGCCCCGCAGTCGAAAGATGTACGGAATCGATTAACAATTGAGGAGGACAACTACCTACAGCCATTGCAGCATTATCAGCAGTTGTTGGCGTTAATCCCGCGTCACGTAATCCATAATTTGATACGTATTGACGCCAATTTATATAACGGTGTCCAAATTCGTTAAACATTAAAAGCTCTAAAGATGCTCTAGAAGCAGCCGTCCCAGAGTGCATCCCAATGATTAAATAATTTGGGCATCCCGAAAATTCAGCCATTTTTTTAATATAATCAACCAATTCATTATCTGTGGAGTTATATCCTCCATTTTGCCCTACGAAAATTATATCTATAAAAGGATTTCTATGAATTTTCGAACTTGTAAAATTTAATGATGAATTGGCAGGTATATAAGTTGTAGAAACATCAGCTACATTTCTTTTCAAAGTATAAATCCCACCAGCACTGTTATATGCAATAGTACATTCTATTCCTTGAATGTAACAAGGGTTCACCATTGCAGGACTTCCTTGTAATAGAATTTTAACTGGTGCCCCATACAAACTATTTTTCAATAGCACATTAGCATCACTTGAAATTTCAACAGTATTTGTCGTATCTGCTGGTAATGTAAACGATGAAGTAACTATTGCTGGTACCGCTCCTGTTCTTGCGGCAATTGTAGGTACATTTTCGCCACCCACTCCTAAATTATAAACAGGATGTCCTGCTCCAACAAGCGTTTGTAAAATAGTTGGAAAAGGGACAACACCACCTCCTGTTCCTCCTGTAAGGCTATCCCCTTTACAAGTTATGTAAGAATTACCTGCGCTGTTTAATTTAGCCTGAACGGCTAACGACAATTTATTTTCGGTAACTGATAGATCATTTAAATTATAACTGAATTTTGGTGCGTAAAATGTACCGTCATTTCTAACTCCAAACAATATTCTGTCCTGAGAATCTGTAACTATATAAATATAACCTTGCTCAAGCAAAATTGTTTCCGGTATTCTAATCTTAAAATCTGAATCGATTTTTGTAAATGAAATAGAAGAATCTTTTAATGCATTTCCTAAAATGTAATTTGAGGCAAACTTTGCCACATAAAAAGAACCGTCTTTTCTAACTCCAAAAAGAAGCCTGTCGCTTGAATCTGTAACGGTATATAAATAATCGTCACTTCCTGAATAATAAAGTAAATTTTCATCAAGTGGTTTGTAAAGAACTAGATCTTGATCAAGTACACCATTTTTCCATGAATAATCAGTTATTTTTCCATCATTATTAATCCCTATCACTTTGCCTAAACGATCACCGCTGATAGTATTATTGTTTGCTAAAGCAATTGATGAATAGATGGGTTTTATTTGTGATTTTAGAGTGTAATCGGTGAAATCCAATGCCGTTTGCGAAATCGCAAAAACACCCGCTGCATTTCTTGAAATAGTCGCCAAACTATTAGCATTTACAACAACACCGCCAAAATTAGTATAAGTACCCGCTTGTGTAGCTGACCATGTCGCAACGCCTGTACCACCCGGAGCCGGAGAAGTTGGCACGATTGCGCCTTTGTAGATTGAATCAAATGTAGGTATGGCAATAGGACCAGGTGTATCTTCGTTAATTTCTCCGTAGTTATAGGTAACACTAACCCAATTGTCCTCTCCAACGATCATTTCGTCTAAGATTTCTAATTGAAAAGGAGAATTTAAACGGTATTGTATTGGCGCACCTGCATCACCGTTTAATGGGATATTGTCAACCTTAACCAAAATGATTTTTGTTACAGCTTGTGAGAAGTTAAATAGCTTAGAACCTGTAAATTCAAAGTTAACAGTAGTCCATGGTAAGCCGTTACCGTTTCCGTTATTCTTATTTTTTTTATGAATACCTATGGGGATTAATTCACTCATTTTTTATGCGTTTTATTATAGTAGTAGATTAAACCTGCAATTACCAATATGCCACCGATTCCGATGGCTAATCGTTTTTTGAGTACGAAAAGTTTTTTAGTCTGTTAAGCCAGCTGTTTAAAAATTCCCCACCAAGATTTACATAATAGTCATAGCGGGCTGTTTTAATTTTATCAAACAAAACTAGCTGATTTACAGAGTTTATTGCTTGTGCGGTTTTTACACCTATGTCACCATCAATGGTTAATGTTTTACCAAAATCATTCACAAGGATTCTTTGAACAATTTTTCCTATTGGACTTTCTCCGGAGTTTACAGCATGATCTGCAATTAAGTTTGCAATAGACTGATTTTTTAAAATATCACCTTGAATGTCATCCCAGAAATATTTTTTATAAAGTTTCTTGGCCAAATCTTTAGTGATTGCTTTCATGTCTGCAACTGTAGGCGGTCTTTTTATAATCGTTTCGTAAAACGCTGCTGAAATTCCGTAATTCGTTCCTACATTTTGACCTAATGAATTATAGTTTCCCTGATCTTTTTTTAATTGTTGGAAACCTCCCTCAATTCTTTGAAGGATTGGTATAAATAAATTGAAATTTGCCATAGTTTAGTGTTATTAAAATTGCCTTTTGCCGTTCTAAATGGCTATTGAACGGCAAGGGCAATTTCACGCAATGAATATTGAGTTTAAATTTTTGCTTTGATCGGGGTTTTTGTTTTTTGGTTTTTTTTGTAAGCGTATATTGAAATACCGCCAACAGCCAAACCTAAACCAAGCCACAAAAGCCACGGTGTTTTTTTGAATCCGTATTTTATAGTTAGTCCGTCTAATTGAACCGCGCCCTGAGCTAACTGTATTTTCGCAGGAAGCTTTGAAGCTGTAGTGATATAGTCAGAATAGCCTTGATAAGTCAATTTAATCTGATCATTAGCGTTAACGTTAGGAATTGTGAACTTTCCATCTACATCTGTTTGTGCAATGGGATTCCCATTAACCCAAACATTAACACTCGGAAAACCTCCGTTATATTCGTCTAAGACTATTGCTGAAATATTCATATTACTAAGGTGTTACGTTTGTATTGCTTTTGTCAATGTAATTCGGGTTTTCGCTTGGAGCATATAAAATCGATGCTAAATAAGCTGCTCCCCAAATCCAAAGTGTTGATTTCTTTTTAACGGCTGTTTTTGTTTCCGGTTCCGGTTCGCTTACAGTTTCTGCCGTTGCAGGAATAGTTGTTAAAACAGGTGTTTCTTCAAGCGACAAATTTCCTTTGTGCGTTAAATTATTGCTTAGAACAGGTGTTAGAATTACCTCATTTGTTCCTGTGTTAAAGGTCGTAATGCTTTTTGGCTGTACACTTGCTGTTGGTTCGTCTTTTTCATAAAAACTATTGCATGTCCATTTTTCCATAATTATAAGCTGTAAGGGTATTTCATTTTCAAAATTGCATAATCCTTAACGGACAATTCTTCTTTTAACCAAACCTTCAAAGGCTCTTTTGTTAATCCAAAACCAACCTGATTTCCAGTCCATGAATTGTATTCTTTTTTTCCAAATGCCTCAACTACTTGTGCAAACTGGCTTTGAGTTACTGTTTTTAAAGTTTCTAAAATTGCATCTTCTTCAGTACCTATATCTTTCATAGCTTCATAAAGATTTTCTGCAATGTTTTTAGCATTAAAAACCGGTTGAGCAGGAATATAATCCGGATTTCCTGTTGGATCGTATTTTTCAGTCTTATTTCTAAAAATGAAATAAAGCAATAAGCCTCCAGCAACTACGCCTAAACCTATTTTGATGTTTTTTTTATCAGAATCAGATATTTTCATTTTTATAGTTTTTTTATTGAAAAAATGCACCGCCTAATAAAAACGATAACTGTTGTACTTGCTCTTTTGAGAATTGGTTATAAATCCATTCTTCGAGTGTAAGATCACCTGCCAATAAAGTTCCTCTTTTGTGCCCGAAAGCATTATAAACACGAACAAAACCATTATAGTTCAGTCCGGTTAACTGACTTGCTACGTTTTCAAAATCGTTGCTAACCCATCCTATTGAACTGTAAATAGCATCTGCACGAGATTTTGCTTGTGCGATACTTACGTTTGCAGCAGGATAAGAACTGTTTTCTTTCCTTTTTACAAATCGGTTAGTAAATTTGTAATAGGCAAACCATCCAAGACCAAGTATTACAGTTGTTTTAATCAAAAAAGGAATTACGTCAAATGTTTTTTCGGCTGCCTTTTCTATTAGTGCTACTTGAACTGGATTTCCTAATTTTGATTTTTTTTGCTTCATTTATAAAAATTTTTGCAGCATTGCGAATTTTATATCATTCGATAAATAACTGATTGCTTTTGGCGATTCTACCAGTTTTAAAATTCGTTTTAACTGATCTGTTGGCAGATTGTTTACTTTTTCGACTGCGTTTTTTCTTGTAAGCAATTCCATTTCGGTACTTGCTTTAACGGTTATGTTAGTTTCCGGCATATTTCTGTATTAGTGTGGTTAGTTCTTTTTGAAATTCTTGGTTACTCATTTGAACACAAATTTTGCCTAAAAAGTTGATTTGGTTTTCGTTCAAATTATCATTGATAAATTCAATAAACTGATCGTGAGTTTCTGAAACACCGGGCGCACCTAAACCAATTGGGGCTTGTGGTACTGCCCCTGTTTTCATTGCCACAATTCCGGCAAGTACTTCAGGTGCTTTTTCCATCATCATTGCAAAAGCAGGGCTATCCGTAAAAGATTTATTTTCGTTTTTAGCAATCATCACAGCCATTTCCTTTTGAGATTCAGCAACTGCAAGTTTACTTAACGCTTCTCTGTGGCTAACTTCGAGTAAATTAAAGTTGTGTTTTAACTCTTTGTATTCTTCCTTTAATTCTGAAAGCTGTTCTTTTTTGTCCTCCAGTTGATTTGCTTTTTGCTGCATACTCATTATTTCAGGAAAACCAAGCCCAAAAATATTATTACCTAAGGATGGTGCAGCCAAAAATGCAGGGTGTGCTTGTGGCTGTGGCTCTGATACAACTGGCAAGTTTTGAACTGCTGGCATAGTTTGGCTGTAATTATCCGGCATAACCTCTATTTTGCATGAATTTTTCTTTATGCTTGTTACCCCTTGTTTCGCTCGCATTTCTATCCAAACCAATGTAGGTTCTGAAATCTGACCAAGATTAAACTTTATGTAACTGGTTAAATCTTCGTTAGGGATATCGCTTATATAAATATCTTTTTTACCAACCATATTGCCATTATTTTGATTGGTAATACTTATAAAATGCTCCGGTTTTCCCTTTAGAAATTGTATAATACTTTGAATATTACTCATAATTATTGCGTGATTTGAGTTTAAATAACAGATACGTAAGACAGGTAAAGCTTTCTTGTTTTAGTCTTATCGGCTTCAAAAACTATCGGTATTGCATTTTGCAGTACAATTGGTGCGAAAACTGTAAAAGTTTCGTCTGGCATTAAAATCCTGCCATCAATTGTTACCGAAGCAGTGCCTTGATTTTGGAAAGTCGGGTTAATCATTCCGCTAAGTGGTAAAGCAGAATGATTGTCCTTAATTAAATCATTTACAAGATTGCCACAATGTAATAACTGGCTCATAGTCTTAGTATTGAGTTGGTACTTTTTTAGAAATCATAAACATGACTTGAATCGATACCTTTTCAGTTGTAGAAGCAGATAGCGCAACAATTCTTGTTTCGTAGTTTCTTCCGCCTGGCAAGTTAACCGGGCGCATACTTTCCTTGAAGGAGCCTCCGCTTGTTCTTTCGCTAAAACGAACATCTGCTGCTCTTACCACTTCAAAATTGTTTTGAAGCATAGAAAGGTTTATGATTCTTGATTCGGTATTTCCTGAAATAACAGCGGCTATACCTACAATTGTTCCATCAGGAACTAAAACATTATCAGTATCTTGGGTTTCGGTTTCGTTAAGCGTTACCGTACTTGTTATGTATTCGAAAATTTCTTCCATTGCAGTAAAAATTAAAAAAGCCTTGCCTAATAAGACAAGGCTTTTTTGGGTTATGGTTTGGTTTAATGGTGTGTTTTATTATGCTTTTACAGCTGTCTGAAGCCCATTCAAACGAACATATACATAATGTTTCAATGAGGTGTCATCCATTGCAACACCGGTAGGAAATTTTAATTTGATTTCAATTGTTTTGTTATCAACCAACAAACGCAATGATTTCATTAATGTGTATTGATCGTTTACGCTATTTCCTGCTGCTAAGTTGTGTAAGTCTGCCACTGGTTTACGCAGAATTTCTTTTCCGTTTTGGATAATTAAAAATTCTGCATTATAAAGTGGAGCAGGCACAGCCGAATTATATTTTAAAACTCCTTCTTTTCCTACGGCTGCATCACTCGCATATCCTATCGAAACCTGATCGAATATAAATGCTCGTCCTGTTTGTAAAATGTTCTTGTCAAAAGAACAAATACCATCTACACGATTTGTGGTTGCATCAATCAAATCGATTGTACCGCCCCCGGAAATTTGTTTTTTTATATAAAGTGTCTGATCGTCTAACGCTACTCTTGAATTGTTTAAATCCGATTGTAATTGCTCAGTCAAAGAGCCTATTACCATTCCTAAGAAAGCTAAAACTGTGTGAAAAATTGCTGTGTTATACATAATGAATTTGTTAATAATTAAATTTGTTTTGAAAATTGTATTTGTTTTGAAATTGTATTGATTAAACCCCTGTGAATACTGATGTTTGGTGGTATTCTTCCTCTGGTCTGTCCCATAAATCACCTGGCTGTCCTAACCATGCAGCACCCACACCCGGAGTTACAACGGCTGGATCTATTCCTGCTGGTCTTGTAGTACTCACTAATGCGTTGACAAATTTATTTGTCGTGCTTGTGGCTGGTTTAGCAGGTACTGCACCTTCTAATGCGCCTGTAAATTCATCGTAAAGTTGTTTTGCGCCCAAGCCAACTAAGGCACTTTGTGCAGCTTGTTCCATTGTTGATTTTGGAGAAATACAAGCGGCTGCAAGAATACTTGCGCCTGCAAGAATGAATCCTTTGTAAGATGCCATTGAATCAGGGAATACGGTTGCAATACCGTCACCAAGTTTTGCACCTACTACAAATGAACCAGCGCTTACAGCTACTGATGCAATCGATTTTCCGTTTGGTTTTGATAAGCTCATTTTTAAAATTGGATTAGTGTTTTTTTAAATTTTTTATACTCTTTTTTGTTTTACAACAACAATTTTGCTGCTAAGGCCACCGCTGAACCAATAGTCAAAATAGTTCCTATGTTTGATGATTTAGCTGGTGCAGTTGTTGCAGCGGTTACGTTACCGTTAACATCTGTTTTAGTAACAACCTGACTGCCATCGGGACTTGTTACAGTTGTTATTTTCGCTCCGGTTTGGTCAACTGTTGTAGAAACTGCTGCGGGCTTTACTGTTGTTGGTGCATATTGTTGTACTGGCTGTTCTTGCGCTTGTTGAATTGTAGCAATCGAAAAGCGTTCTGACGAGTATGGTTTGTCGTACACATTAAAATTTTTATGTGAGAATGTGAAAGGCAATTTAGTGTTGACAGTTACAGAACCAATTGGAGTTAAATTAAGAACTTCTTTAGCTTTGGTTATTACTTCAAGCTTAGCGGCTATTGCAGCGTCACCATAATTTTTTAGAGCATCTTTTGAACAGCTTTTCATGTCTTTTGCCCAGCTTTCAGATTGCGTTTTTACCCAGTTCATTGCATCAATAAATGCGTGTAGATTTGCTTCTGTTACTCCTCTGCCTAATGTCTCTGCATATACTTTTGGAATATCATTCTGAGCCCACCCCTTAGTTTGTGAAGGTGTTAAAGTTGAACCCCAGCAATCGACTTTAAAACCGTTTTTGAATACTGCGCCGAAAGTTTTGTCAATAGGAATTACTGTTTTCAAAACTCCGATTGCAGCACCTACATAATTTCCGGTTGCGAGTTGGGCTGCCGTTGCTCCAACGTCAATACCTCCTACTTTTAATCCTCCACCTCCGGAACCCCCGACAGTCGATAATGATATCCCGTCTAATAGAGAAGCACCTAATCCGTTAGGTTTAGATCGGTAAGAAGCCGGAGAATTTAACGAACCAGCACCAGTCATTTGAAAAGCTTTTGCCGTTATTTCTGTCATGTTAGGATCAATACCCATATTGACATTCATTTTTACCAACTCGACCATTTTGTCGGTTACAGTTCTGGATATTCCTTGTTTTTCAAGAACGTTCAAAAAACTATGAAAGTTTTTGATCGTGTTTGACAATACATCAGGAGAACCTAAGCCAGCATGTGAAAGCGGTTTGCCACTACAAGCGCAGCCTAAACCGTTAAATTGTACGTGGGGTGATGCTAATCCTCTGTGTTTCATAATATAATCGTATTTTTTAGTAAATGATACTTCTTTGTTACTGTGTGTTGTCGCATCAATTACATAATGATTATTTCCTGAAGGAACAATTACGTAAACGTGTGACCAGCGATCCGGTGCCATTCCTGCTTGCTGTACCATTCTAAAAGCGTGCGGTATCTGCAAGTTTTGTAAAATCGTACTCGCTAAAATTGAATAGGTTTTACAGTCAAATCCTTTTTCTCTAAAATGCCATGCTGCACTTGGCGAATAAAGGTTTTGCAATTCCTCATCAATTCTATATTGAAAGTGATGGTACAGAAAATCGTAAATTTTTTTTGCCGTTTCCTGTAAGTTTCTGCCGTTCAATTTGGGAGCAACCTTACTCATTTGATTAGCGTACTTTTGTGCCCATTCCGCCATAAAACGTAAAGAATCAAATGTGTCGCTGTTATCTCCTTTTTTATCAAAACTATGGTCGATTCCTTTGTAATGTGGAATAAGTTTTTCAAACTCTTTTCCTGCTTTTAATGGTCGATATAGTTGAAAATCAATTTCGTTCATGCTTCATGCTTTTTACTTTTGATTTAGGATTTTTTGAGCAGAAAGAATTTTTTTTGATTTTGTATTTTTGATTTACTACATCGAAAAAAAATTGCTTTCTGCTGTTAACTAACTAATTAACTAACTCAAAAAATTACCATGAATAGAGGACAAAGATGTGAAGGATTATTTTTTTGCTTGTCGGATTCCGTCGGATTCCGTCGCTTTCTGTCGGATTCCGTCGGATTTTGTAACATTCTGTAGCTTTCTGTCGGATTCTGTCGGATTTTTTTATAAAAAATGATTGAAATTTTTATATTTTTGAAGCACCATTAAACCAAACCTCGTTCTTATGCACAAAACTACCATTCAACCAAAAAGAAAAGCAGAACTACAAGATTTACTAAAAGGTTTCGGACGTGAAGTTGTTCGAAAAGAAGTAATTAACGTGATAATGGAAGTACGACAAGTGCCATTAAAAGAAGCGCAAAATATTAAAACTATTAAGCCAGGCGAAGTAGTGTTGATTCTGAAACGATTTGATTATGAATTAAGCGAATAAAAAACACTCCGGATTGGAGTGTTTAAAAAATGGAACTTCGAACATAAATTATTCGTTAATTAAAATTTCTAAATACCTATCGCCAACTTTAGTAGCGACTAAGTTTCTTTTTGTTGTTTCGTAAATCAATCCCAATTCTACAAGACAACATTTTGCAGTATGCCCGATTGCCCAACCTTGTTTTACTTTTAGTAAATTTTCTTCTACAACTTCTCTTGCTGTAATTTTTCCAAAATTTGTATTTTCAAATACAATATTTATAGCGTTGTCCGTTATTAGTTCCTTCGGGTTCTTTTTGTTTTGTATTAAATCCTCAATTATATAAAAATAAGATTGCCCAAGATTGTTAAAAATAGGATGTGTAATATTATTATTTGAGTGGAAAATATCTTCTAAATATTCCCTTTCTGTTATTGGAATTTTTAAACATAAAGGTGTTAGATGGTGTTTTTTATCTAAACCAAATTCAATTTTATTTGGATTTTCTGTGTCAAAAACTAGACTGTCAGGATTTTTTAAAATTTTCATATTTTGAGTATTAAAAAAGTTATTTTGAATAAAAATCGATTTTAAGGCGATTTCTTACCGAGACAGTGTATTTATCCTTCCCACTCTCTAATGCTTTGTTAAAAAGCTTTATTTTAAGTTTCTCGTCATTAATTAACTCTGAAACTTTGTTTGCGCTCGATATTTTTGACTTTTTGGTGTTTTTTGGGTTGTCATTTACTAAAATTATGAAGTTTTTATTTATTTCAACATTCAGCCTGTTTTCCGATTTCACACCTCTTTTTAGATGTTTCATACTGCCTTTTTTTGAGTTAGTTTTGAGTTAAAAAAACGAAAGTTGTTCCGGTTCCGGATTGTCATTTTCGTGATCGGGATGCGGGTTTAAAATATCAATTGTGCCATTAGTTAAGTTGGCTTTTATATATCGATTTGTGTATTCGATTGTTTCCACACCTAAAATTTTAACGTCTGGAAATATTCTGTCGAATCTCACTAACGGCAAATCCCCTAAATAGGTAACACCGTTTTTTCGTGAATAAATTAGTTTAGTATTCAGCTGCATGATTTTCGCTATTAATGTCTAATACAATAAATTCAGAATCAAAAAAATCATTGTCAACTAATAATCTGCTATCTCCGTATTTATCCGGCTTAGAAATTATGTTATTCTTTTCTAAGCAGTCTAAAACTCTAAATGTCCAGCAGTAGCCTTTTTTAAATTCAATTTGAAGCTTTGCTCCTCTGATCGTTTCTTTGCCTCTCAATGAAAGAATTACGTTTATTAATTCCTGATCGTCTATTGTAGATGCGGGTTTTATTTCTTTTGTTTTCATGGTGTAGGTTTTAATAGTTATAGTTAATATTGGGGTTCCAACAAATAATCTGTCCTTTGAATGGTAAATCATTAAACCAATTATAAAAATCGTCAAATCTTAATCCATCATTATTTGCAAGTTTTTCAATTTGTCTTGCATGTTCAAGTAATTTGCCATTAATGAAAATTGCTTGTTCCTTGTCAATCTCTAAATCAATCGTCTGTAATATTTCAGTATCCGGGGCAATTATTATTTGCTTTGAATGGTATGCTCCGATTTTTCCGCTTTTTGGATTTACATCAGTTCCCCAAACTCTTGGACTAAAAAAATCGCCTTTCTTAAAACGGTTTCCGGATCTGATTGTATGATGTTTTGTAAAGCCGTTTATAAAAGCTTCATGATTGTAACTTTCTTCCAGTTCTTTAGGAATCACTTTCATTAGGTATAATGATTTGTAGATTGCTTCTACAAAATTTGTAGGTTGACCTGCTTTAGGGTGGTAAGCGGGAAAAACTCTACTAAACGTAATTACTTTTGCCATAAGTCTAAAATTTAAGAGTTACAAATCATTGCTCCGGCTATCGAAGCAATCAGGATTATTACTAAAAATACTTTGTCTTTTGTTTTCATAATGTTGATGTTAAGCGTTCGATTTTCTTTTGTTTGTATTCGATAATTCTGTTAAGGCGTTCAATCTCTTTTTTCTGATCTAAATAGTTATCAAGCGTGAAAAAAAGAATTTCGGGGACGGTTTTAATTTTTTGCTCCTGCTGAACCTGTTCTAATTGTTGACGTTGCTTTGACGTGAAAGAACGTATGTAAGTGCTTTTTTTTATCATGTGATGTCAAAATGTAGATTTTTTAAGTGTAAAACATGTGTTTAACGTTAGCGTTGCACATTGACGTTCTTCTAATTAAAAAGGACAATCCGGTTTTGTTTTAGGGATTAAATCCTTATACTCGCTTTTTATTTTTTCCTGTATGGCTTGACGGATAAATTCAGCTACATTAATTTTATAACTGTCTAACTTTTTCAAAGTATTATACTGAGTTTCTGTAATTTTTATAACTTTTACTTTTGTATATTTTACAGGCTTTCCCATTAATAAGTAATACTTTTATAGCTGTTAGCGAATAGTTATGTGCAATTAAATTTTAAAAAATAAATATGAAGACGTTCTTCGTATCAATTTGGCTTTTACATTCATTCCTTTAGTCAAATAGTCTTTATATTCAGACCATTTACCAATTAACATTCCGTTTTTTGAAATATAAATTGAACTATAATATTGAAAAGATTGACCTTTAAATTGTGGAACAACTATAATAAAGCCAAATCGTTCAATTATTTTTACGCCATCTACGTGATTTCCTCGTGCCATATTTATTTTTTAAAATTTAACTGTTCGCTTCGCCACATAACAAGTGTTTTGCTCTATTGTGCCGAAAGTACATACCGCATAGGCACAACAGAAGCAAAGCACTCGGACGTTAGTGTTCAGTTAAAGAAACTATCTGCAAATTAGAACTATTTAAAAGTGAAAATATATTTTGAAGTTGATGAACATAATCAAATATCAATATTGTTCCACTTTTATTTCCGTACTTTATACAAATTGGATTATTCATATCAACCCATACGAATTCGTATTCTTTATGATAAAATTTAGATTCTTTTGTGTTGTAAACAAATCCAAAATTTTTTAAAATATTCCAAGTCGGAACACAATATTCGAAATCATTTGGATTTTGTTCTATAACCATTAAATCCTGGACACATTCTATAATTACAGGTATTTTTACACCTCCAAAATTTCGGGTTATCATATTGCCGATATGTAAATCAGTAACCGAAACACTAACACTTGCTACAAGCGATTTGGGTTTGGTTTTTGAATTTATAGATTGTTTCATTTTTGTATTTATTTGTGATTATTATTTGATTGTTTTGTACTTTTCCCAAACTTCTTGTAGCAAGGGAACGTTAGCAAACAGTTTAAAAAGAAACCGTTGCTAAATCATCTTTTGTTAATTTTCCATTTTTAAAAATTATTTCAAAACAAGATTCTACACTTGCAACTTTACTATTGTCATAATCTAAAATAGTAAAACCATCTCCCGCCATATCTTGAACGCAAAAATCAAAATCTATATAATCTGATAAAAACGCTTCTAGAGTCCCTTTTGCAGAATTATAATTTTTAAATTGTTTTTCCATTTGCTTATTCAATTTCACAAAAACCGATTTGCTAACAATCGCTTGTGGTAATTGGGTATTAGTCTTTAATTTATTCATTTTTTTGTATTTTTATGATTAGTAATTATTCGAGGTTTTAGGCTTTCTTTTCCCAACTACCACAAGCGAGGTAACGTTAGCGTTGCACGTTGACGTTACATACTTAAAGAAAGATGATTCGCTTCTTCACATTCGTCCAGTCCTTGTATTAAATCTAATTTTCTTCCAGATTCTACACCGCATTCAAATGCTTGATTTTGGGAATCGATTAATGTTTTTCTTCCTTTTTTTAATTTAAGATTCATTTCATCGAAGCTGATTTGCACCTTTTCTTTTTTCTCTATAACCATAAGTCCGTAAGCTTCTGGAATATTTGATTCTCGTTCTTTATACATTTCTTCCATCTTTATAGATATTTCATATAAAAAACCTTTTATGAAATGGGCCGAAAGTGTTTTACCGTGGTTATATCGTTTTAAATATTTATATTCTTCACTTTTTACGTATCTGTCTTTTTCGGCTAAACAAGATCTTGTTATTAATGAATAGAAGTAACCGCATAATTCTACATCCTGTTCGTGTCCAAAAAATGTTATGTAGTCATCGTTGTAATAGCATTTGCAATCAAAAAGAATTGCGAGATCATGATAAAACAAAGTCATTCTATAACCGCTTTTTGTTACTTTGAACTGCTTTGCAAGACATTTTTGAATAATTTCACTATCACTCAAATCATGCTCTGATATGAAATATTCTGCCATTAGTTTGTTGGCTTTTTTCAAAGCAGATTCCATTTCTTCTTTGGTAGCTCCGTTTTCAATTGTTTTGGCCAGTAGTGCTTTTATTTTGTCTTTTATTTTTTCGGAATTTGTCATGGTAAATGTTTCGTTAGTTATTATTCTCGTTAGCGTTTCACGTCAACGTATAAATCAAATACTCTTTAATTTCTGATCTAAATCAAGATTAAATTTTGTCATTACGTTCCGTGTGTAAACCGATCTATCCGGATTGGCGTAATTGCAGCATTTCAAAATTGTTGCAGCTTCAGACATTGAAAAACTGATCGTGTAGAACTCCTTTTGATATTCAAGCTTATTACGAAACTTGTAAAACAATTTTCCGGATAAATCAATCGAAATCATTGCGTTTAAGAAGTCAGTTTTTAGTTGGAAATTCAAGTGAATTATAAATTCTTTCAGTTCCTCCTGTAACGTTTCAAGTTCTTTGTGCCTGATTTTTTTTACTGATATAGTAATATTTCTCATGTTCTTTTAATTTCATGGATTTTTTCACCATTTTCATAAAATTGAATTACTACAACATTTTGTGCTTCAGCTTTCTTTTGGAATCGGGTTAGCATTCCGTTTATGATCGTATCAGCTGGTTTTTTGTTCTGAACTATGGGTGAGTACCAAGTGATATTTTTTACATTAGGTGGCATCAATGCAACCATTTTGATTTTGGACTTTTCCTGTGCGTAAAATGGCATGGCTACACTTTTTTAAGTTTGCGAAGATTCCTTTTAGCATCGTCATTCATTTTTTTGTAATCAGCAATAGCGAGATTGCCGTTTTTGGCGTAAATAGTGGTTTTTCCTCCATCAAAAATGAAAGGTTTTAGTCCTTTTGCTTCCTGTTCTTTGATAAAATCAATTTTTTGTTTTTTGTTGTTTCCCTTTATTTTGGCAATTTTCCAACAGTGAGCGAAAAAAGCACGTTTGCGGATGCAGAAAACGACAAACGTCAAGAAAATAAAGAAATAAGCGAGGTAAAATAAAAAATCTAAATACATGGTTTAATGGTGTTTAAGGTTTGTAAATATATTTTAGCAATTGTATTTCGTTGAAACTTTTAAAAGCCTGTCTGACAACATTTGCAGGTAATTTTCAGGTAAATTGTTGTTTACGTAGTCGATCAATTCCGGTAATTCAATTCGGTTTTTGAAAAATGCATTGACTTTGGCATCGAATTTTTTAGAATGATTGATCTGTGATTTGCGGATTTGAGATTTTTTAGCTATCGATTTGGCTAATTTTGGTTTGTTTTCGAGGTGTTTTAAATGATTTTTCCAAGATTTTTGCGTGTATTCAAAACCAATTTCCTGTTTTTCGGTACGGCTAAAATCAAAGTAATCAGAAGGGAAAAGCGGATTAATTTTGGTTTTTAAGAACCATTTTTGGGCTGCATTAATTCGCCAGATCATTTCGTCAAGCTTGTCAACCATCAATTGTTTATTGAAAAGAAATTCTGATCCGTTATTTTTTACTACAAAAAGCTTTTCTTCATAAGCGTTTATTGCTTTTTTCCACGAACCTATAAAAGGCGTTTTCGTTTTACCTCGGTACAATTTGGCTGCGTTCTTAAAAAACTCCTGAATAGCAATTGTTTTAAATTCTTCGCGAGACAAAGTTCCATACATGGCTTCTTCGTATAAAATTCGTTTGTCCAGGCGGGAGTAATTATTATACTGGCCATTCGCAAGATTTTCGGCAAACTCCTGATTATTTAAAATTGATTGCTCCAATTTTTCGCTTAAAGTTTTTGAAACTTTAACATTTTCGGCGCGCCCCCCAAGTTTGCTTTTCTCATCTTGCTTTGGTGTGTTCTTGTAAAAAACAAATGAAAAACCAGCCGTAGGCGTTCCTTTTACAAGAAAATCGGCTTGACCGTTTTCACTATTCTTAATATTACTTTTAAAAGTTCCAGTAACTTCATCATTATAAGGTAAACTTTTCCTTTTTTGAGAGGTAAACGTTTGATTTTCAGCGGTGGTCAATTTTTGGGTTTTGAGGTCTAAAACAACCAGAATCGCCGGATTTATATGCATTTCTACGCCTTTTAAGCGACCTTTTAAATTATAATGTGTCAGTACTCCAAAACTCTCTAAACGATCTCTATGGTTGCGGAATGACTTAGTACAGATGTCTGTCGAAAAGTTTCCTTCTCGTGTCATTTGTGATAAATGAAACGCATTTATCAAAAATGGTTTAACGGTGCTTGGTTCTGAAATTCCTAATTTTATGTATTCGTGCGTGTATTTTTCAAGCTGCTTGCCGTATAAAAACAGCATTTGTCGAAAGACGACTTCTGTTAACGGTTTTACGGTTAGAAGTCGTTTTTGTTTTACAATCATTCCGTACTGTTGATTGAACTCTAATACAAGTTTATTGAATACTGTTACTTCCTTTTTACTGTTGTGAAACTTGAATAATTTTGAAAATTCTTTTTGAATATCGGTTAACTCATTTTTTTCAATGTATTTAGAAACAGTTTCGTTGTATTGATCTATTACAAGATTAGCGGTTTTTATTTTTTCATTTTCAGTGGCGATATATTCTCTATAATTTGCCATTGATGCAGCTGTAGCCTCATTATCAATAACTGGATAAACAGCTTTAACCGGTGCTAACGTTTCTGAAGGAAGAAAAAGCCTCGAACTACGTGATTTCGGCTGATTTTTTAGTAAACCGATTTTTCTGCGGTTATCCGCATTAATCTGTGCTGCTGATCGTGAAACTTCTGTTTTTACGTTAACGTCGGTTCCAAATATTGTATTCGAAAATAGATTCCCTATACTTTGGGGTTCTTGGTTGGTTCTTTGCATGCGTGGTGGTTTAATGGTGTGGTCTAATAATTTAAATGAACGGTGGTTTCGTCCAGTGCGAGTGCTTTATAAATTTTATCCGGAATTTTTATTTTAGTTCCGTTATCAAAACAAATTTCTTTACGAACTTCTGAACGTGCTTTTACGATTCGTTTAGCGATTGGCTTCGAATTTTTAATAAGTTCAGCGATATGTTTTTCGTTTATTTGTAAATCCAGTAGCCATCTTGGATAAACAAAAGGCATTAGCAAAATTTGCCTTTCTTTTTCTGATAGCCTTTTGTGGTCAAAACATAACTTTTCAATAGTTTCATCTGTAACTAAATCTTTAAAATCTTTAGATACAGTTTTTACGTGTTGACCGTCCACGATCAACCGCAAACCTCTTTTCAGAGACAGCCAGGTAAAAAGCATTAGTTGTAAACTAAATTGTTGATAGATTGGGTTATGATTTTATCTTCATAAATGCTTCTTTGTATATCGTAATGGATTTTTCCACAGATATCGGCTACCTTTTCAGGCGAAGTTTGAAATGCATCGATTTTAGAATTGATAATTACAATAGCTTTAGGATTCGCAATAAGTTTGAACGCTATTTTAATTCTTTGTAGAAGTTGAGAGAAACGAGATATTTCGTTTTCTTCAATACAGGTAGTTAAATTTTGCATAATTCGGTGGTTTAATGGTGATGTTTTTAAATTGCCGAAAGGTGGTTTATTTCTTCCGGTTGGTTCAATTTTGCAATTTCTTTGGCGACCTTTCGTTTTTCTTCTTTTAGATACGTCAAAGTTGGTTTTAAAAACTCCTGATCGGGAAATTTTAAAACTTCCTCCAGACTTTCAATTGCAGTTTTAAGGGTGTCGCTTTTTTGTATAAGAGAGTTTAAAATCATAGCTTCTGGTTTTTAATTAAAAAATGCAAAGGACTTTTTGTATTTTTAATAGTCATCAAACAACTTACTAAAAAGGGAAGAACGTATTTTGCCTTTGCATTGTGTTATGACCTTTCCGAACCGCTAACGCTATTAACTGTTAGCGGAACATCAAGGGAATTATGCAAGTTTACTTGCTTCGGTGTACTGTATTTTGCTTTAATAATTTCTATACAATCCTGTACAGTTGGCTTAATAAAAACAGGTTTCATATTTTTTGGCTTCGTTTTTGCTTTAGGCTTTCGCATCTTGTCAAATGCGTCACAAAATACCTGCATATCCTCGTCAGAGAATGTGGCAATGATATTAAGTACCGAGTTTGCAATTATGGAAGACATATCTTATATTTGTTTTAGCTAATCGTGGTTGATTGGCGATTTTACTGCACTTTGGTGCGGTTTAATGGTGTAGGGGGGGCGTGGTTGCTCCCCCTTTTTTTTGGGTTAATAGTATTGGTGGTTTAATGGTGTAAAAGGGGGCTTTATTTAACTTTTTTTTCGACTTTGCCATTTATACACTACTACATCAAAAAAACAGTAAACCTCAGTTATTAGCCATGCTACTCCTGTAACTACGTAAGTAATTGTGTTCAAGAAATGAAATACAAAACCAATTTTAATATCTGAGTTTATGTTTTCTTTAAACATCTGTGTTATAATTAAGTAGCCTTTTATAAAAGCAGCTAATAATAAAAACCCCATTATTTCGTAGTAATTTCTTGTTATAAATTCCATAATTGGCATGATTTAGGCATTTGCTTTTTCGCTGACTGGTTTTCGATACACAGCATCGTGAACGGTACTGGGCGAAACTCTAAATTCTTTTGCGATCTTTTCTAATCGTGATTTTCTGTTCAATGTTTTATCTGCACGCAGCACTTCAAACATTGCTTTTATCTCAGAATTTCTATTTAGAATAAATTCATGTGTATTCATATTTGTACGCTTTAGAAATTTATTTTTTGTACTTTTCTACAGCAAACTAACTAAATAATATTTATATAACCTAATAATATTTAGATAAAAACTAATAAAATTTAGATGAATAATTTTATAAGCTTGAATATCAAGTATTTATGTGATTTAAAAAATTTAAAGCAAGATGAATTTGGTTTGCTTTTTAATTTAAACAAGGGAGTGATCGGTACTTATGTTCGAGATGCAGCAACTCCGAAGATTGAAATTATTCAGAAGATATGTGCTCAATATAACATTAGTATTGATGAATTTGTAAATAGTGATTTGTCAAAAGGTAAAAGTCAAAATAATTCAGTAAACGAACCTGGTCCCGTTTATCAAAAAGAAGTTCCTTCAGGATTTGTCTTAATTAGTGAAAAGCATTTGAAGTTGCTGGAAAGCACTATCGAAGATAAAAACAAAATCATAAAGGCATTAGAGCTGCGATTGGGCGAATCCGATAAAAGTGAAACTGCATAATCCTATAATGCGGATTGTGCGTGATTGAAACAAATATTATAAACCATAAAAAAAACCAAAATGAAAAAATTATTACTATTAGGAATGTTGTTTATTGGATTAAATTGTTTTGCGCAGGGAACGCATGTATGGAAAGGACAACCTGGAGATGGAAATTCTGATCCAAATTATCCGGCTACAACTGCAAAAGAGTATAATTACTTAACGAAGGGCTTGAAGATTCAACTTGAAAGTGGATTGGATGTCATTGACGGTTATGAGCTTAAAGATGATGGTAAAATAATAGTGCAAAATAAATATGTTTTTACTTTTTCGAACTTGATAGAAAAATCAACCGGAGATTTAAAAGGGGTTTCTGTTATAATGAAATCAGGAGGTAATACACTAACTTATTATCTGTGTATTCCTGTTAATCATCTTACATATTCAAATTATTATGCGCAAACTATTTCTGGTTTTTCTACAGACCAAGCAAGGGCTTATTCAATAGCCTTGTCGGAAAAATATTGGAAGATGGATCGTGCAATTATCAACAAAAACAAGAAAGGTTAATGCCTTTTTTTTTGTAAATATACCAGCCTACAAACGAGCCTGTAACTGGTAGATATAGAGAAATCATAAAAAAATAGGGGATTGAAAAACAGGTAGTTATGTTTTTCAAAAGTACAAAAAAAGGGGTTTGCAAAACTTAAAATCCAGTGAACAGCAATGTTCGTGCGGGTTCAAGTCCCGCTCTGAGTACTAAAGCCTCTTCTTTTGAAGAGGCTTTTTTTATGTTGTACACTTAAAAATGGGAAATTTAAGAAGTAAATTTTAATGTGTTTAATGCAATCAATAATCAACAATCAAAATGGGGGCTTTTGTAATCAGCAGGAGATTTAATGATGAGTATAAATTCGTATTTACTTCCAGGAAAGGAAAAGTTATATTTACTAGTTTAAGTTATGAGTTGAAATTTGAGTGTGAAGAGGATATTGAGAAATTTAAAGTGAATATTGAGCAGGCTAAATTTTTAAAGTTTAAGGGTTCTGGTGGGAAGTATTTCTTTAAGTTGATACTGGGTGAGGTACATTTTGCAACAAGTCGAAAATACACAACAGAATTGCTTTTGCAGAAAGGGATACAAGAGATCGTGTCGTATGCGTCAAAAGCAGAAATTTTAGATTTCTCGTCAAATGATTTGATTTTTGAAGATGAAGTAGTGGCCGAAGATGAGGTGGAATAAAATTTAAAAATTTTTATTATGAAGACTTCGAATTCCAACATTGTATTAAGTGTTGTGTCAGAATTTGGAATTTGTTAAATTTTGAGCATAAAAAAAACCATCTTATTTGATGGTTTTAAAATTTTTAGAACTGTGTCTAATTATTTTTTTTCTTCAACTTCTTTAGCAGTAGAGTCAACTACAGCAGCAGCAGAATCAACTACAGCAGCAGCAGAATCAACAGTTGCAGCAGCAGAATCAACAACTACAGCTGAAGAATCAGCAGCAGTAGTGTCAGCAGCAGCGTCTGCTTTTTTACAAGATACAACAGTTAAAACAGCAACAACAGCTAAACTTAAAAATACTTTTTTCATCTTACTTTATTATAAAAGGTTAATTATTAATTCGAGGCAAAGATATAAATTTTTTAATATGTAAAATATTTTTTTATTTTTTTTTTAAAATATTTTCCTTCGTCTCCTGATGTCTTCTCTTATCAATTAATATGCCAAAATAGTTAAAATGAGACGTATTATTGTATTTTTTGTAAATTTTACTTTTTATTGAATATTCACAAAACGTTTTACTTTTTTTGATGGTCTGATTGTACTTTATTTTGTGTTTCGTTGATTATTCAGTTATCTAAAATGAGAGTTTTTATGGATGTTTTTTATTTACTATGGGAAAATTCCAATCAAAAAAATAAAATTCTAAAGCTGTTGTTTTATGGAATGGTATTTAAAATAGTATCTGTTGCTCCTTTATTGTTCTGAATGTAGGAGCTGCAAATTTCTCTTTTTTCCTGGAGAAAATTAACATCTGAAAGTAAACGGCCAAGAGTTTGTTTTAATTCTTCCTGATTGTTAATAACCATACAGCCTCCAAGCTTTACCAATTCAACAGCTTCGGCAAATCTCGAATAATGAGGTCCAATTACAATTGGAAGTCCAAATGTTGCCGGTTCTAAAATATTGTGAATGCCGGGATTCCCAAAACCGCCGCCAACATATGCGATGGTTCCGTAGCTGTAAATTTTGGTCAGTAAACCAACCGTGTCAATAATAAAAACAGTATAATCAGCTAAATTTTTGTTCTCTTTTTCTGAAAATAAAACTGTTTTTTTTGAAATTGAGTTTTTCAGATTTTCAATTTGCTCTTTCTTTATATTGTGGGGTGCTATGATGAATTTTACATTTTTGGGAGCCTGATTGATATATTCACTTAGCAATACTTCATCTTTAGGCCAGGAACTTCCGATAACTATTGTGGGCTGGTTGTTTTTGAAAACATCAATAAATTCCAGTGAATTGTCTCTTTCTAAGATGGCATTTACCCGATCAAAACGAGTATCGCCCGAAACAATAACGTTGTGAAATCCTATTGATTCGATTTTGGCTTTTGAATTTTCGTTCTGAACAAAAAAATACGTAAAAGTTTTTAATGCTTTTCTGTAAAACCCTCCATACCATTTAAAAAACATCTGATTGTCTCTGAAGATTCCTGAAATTAAGTAAGTAGGTGTATTTAATTTTTTTAGTTCGTTTAAGTAATTGAGCCAGAATTCATATTTTATAAAAAAGACTAATTCAGGATGAACTAATTTTAAAAACTGTTTTGCATTAGTCTTAGTATCCAGTGGAAGATAGAGAGTTATGTCAGCGACATTGTTGTTTTTGCGGACTTCGTAGCCCGAAGGCGAAAAAAAGGTAACAATAATCTTATGTTCAGGATATTTTTCTTTAATTTTTTCAATGACCGGAAGACCTTGTTCGTATTCACCTAAGGATGCTGAGTGAAACCAGATTGTTTTGTCCTCATATTTTATTTTTTCCTTTAATATCACAAAAACATTTTTTCTTCCATTTACAAAAAGTTTCATTTTGGGGCTAAAAAGTGCTGCTGTTTTAAGGAAAAAACCAGCAATTAGAACGAGTAAATTGTATAGAAAAAGCATCTGTTTATTTTTGTGGCTAAAATACGTTTCTTTCGATTATTTTTCATTGTTTGAAGGTATTAAATAACTATTTTTGCTTTCGTTTTAAAGATTTTGGTGAATCCGGATCTTCAGATTTAAATAAGAAGATAAATGAAAAAAATTCAAATGGTTGACTTAAAAAGTCAGTATGAAAAGATAAAAACTGCTGTAGATACCTCTATTCAGGAGGTTTTAGATACAAATACTTATATAAATGGACCTTTAGTTCATCAGTTTCAGAAAAATCTTGAAGAGTATCTGGGTGCAAAACATGTAATTCCATGCGCAAACGGTACCGATGCTTTACAGATTGCCATGATGGGACTGGATTTGAAGCCAGGAGACGAAGTTATTACGGCAGATTTTACTTTTGCGGCAACAGTTGAGGTCATTGCTTTGCTGCAGTTGACTCCGGTTTTGGTGGATGTTGATTTGCAAAATATGAATATCGATATTGATGCTGTCAAAAAAGCCATTACACCAAAAACAAAAGCAATTGTTCCGGTGCATTTATTCGGACGTGCTGCCAATATGGATGCGATTATGGAAATTGCGGCTGAACACAATTTATACGTGATTGAAGATAATGCACAGGCAATTGGAGCTGACTATATTTCGAAATCAGGCGAAAAAAGTAAAGTTGGAGTTATTGGCCACGTTGCAGCAACATCGTTTTTTCCGTCTAAAAACTTAGGCTGTTACGGAGACGGCGGTGCGATTTTTACAAATGACGATAATCTGGCGCATATTATTCGTGGAATCGTAAATCACGGAATGTATGAACGCTACCATCATGATGTTGTGGGGGTTAATTCACGTTTGGATAGCATCCAGGCTGGCGTTTTAAACGCAAAGTTACCGCTTTTAGATCAATATAATCAAGCGCGACGTTTAGCGGCAACGAAATACAATGCGGCTTTAGCAGGAAATGCAAAAATTATAACACCTCAATTTGATGCAAACCAAAATGATCACGTTTTTCATCAATATGTATTAAGAATTTTGAATGCAGACAGAAATGCACTGATGCAGCATTTATTGGACAAAGGAATACCATGCGCGATTTATTATCCGATTCCGTTACATTCTCAGAAAGCTTATGCTGATTCACGTTATAAAGAAGAACAGTTTCCTGTAACGAATCAATTAGTGAAAGAAGTAATTGCATTGCCAATGCATACGGAACTTGATGATGAACAAATTAAGTTTATTACAGATTCTGTTTTAGAATTTCTGGCTAAATAATTCAATTTATCAAAATAATAAAAACCCAAATTATCAGTTTAGATGATTTGGGTTTTTATTTGAAATTAATCTACTTTCTTAAAAACCAAAAGCTTTCCTGAAGGGTTGGAAAGAGTTAGTCTATTGTTCTTAATGGAATAAGTAGTGGTGTTTTGAAGCGCTTTTACAAACTTGTCTTCCTTATTATTTTCGTCACAGGCCATTAAAGTAGAAGTTATATTGTTGAATCTGAGTAAATCATTTTCGAAAAATAAACTTCCGCTAATCGAATTGCAGCCTCCAAATCCTATGAATCTGTTTTCTTCTGCGTGGATTTCGATTCGGGGTAATTCTTTTTGAAAATCTGCCACAAAGACTTTGCGTTCGTTTAATTCTTCTAAAACCCAAATGTCATGCAAACGGTAGTCAGTAATGTATTTTCCGCACCCTTCTGTCTTTTGATAGTTTTTTTCTGTATTGTTCCTGATTTCAATAGAGACTTTATAAGGAGAAATTGCTCCGGACATAGAATTTTGACATTCAATTTGCTGGACAGAAATTTTAATACTTGATTCTGCATTGCCGGCTTTATATGTTTTAATATTGGCATCCATTGCCCTGACGGGTTTAACGGATGAAAAACTTAGATTTTCTTTTCCTTGTATTAATGAAGTAAATACAATTTTTTCTCTTCCAATTTTTAATTCCCAGAAAGGTTCGTTTCCGGTTGCTTTAAAATAAGTTTTAATATTCTCTTCAGATGCAATTTCTGAAGGAGTATTTAAGTCAGGGTCTTTTGGGTTTGTGGACTTGCAGCTATATAGTAATAATGTGATGTATATAATTAAGTACTTTTTCATAGAAATGATTAAGATTATAAAAAAATTAATGCCATGTCCTGATGACAATATGATATTGTCTATTCAAATTTAAGGAAAATAGTACATATAAAATAGTTTGCAAAAATACCTCTAAGCCTGAATACCTCGTACTTGCACGCAATACGGAAAAATACGTATTTAGAAGAATTCTAATTAATAAAAAAAATACGTAGATAAGTATTTTGTATAAGTATTTATACTTATATTTGCGTAGTAATACTTAATTAAAGAAATCATGATTAAAGTAATAGTAGTTGGAAACGGAATGGTGGGTTATAAATTCTGCGAAAAATTTATAGCAAAATCGGGACAGGAGAATTATCAAATTACCGTATTTGGGGAAGAGCCCAGACGTGCTTATGATCGTGTTCACTTAAGTGAATACTTTGGAGGGAAAACGGCTGATGACTTATCATTATCAACAAGTGAATGGTATGCGGAGAATAATATTACTTTAAATACTTCTGAATTAGTTACTGATATTAACAGAGAAGAAAAAACAATCCATACGCACTTAGAAAAAACACATAAGTATGATTACTTAGTTCTGGCAACAGGTTCGTCTGCTTTCGTACCGCCAATTGACGGAGTAGAAAAAGAAGGTGTTTTTGTTTACAGAACCATCGAGGATCTTGATGCAATTATGGCGTATGCCAAAAAAATAAAACAAAAAGGAGCTACTGAAGCTGCTGTTTTAGGTGGAGGTTTGTTAGGCCTTGAAGCAGCAAAAGCAGTTCGCGATTTGGGACTTAATCCACATGTTGTGGAATTTGCACCCCGTCTGATGCCAAGGCAATTGGACAAAGGAGCAAGTGATATGCTGCAGTCAAAAATTGAGGAATTGAATATTGGAATTCATCTTAATAAGGCAACGCAATATATCGACGGAAAAGAATGTATAACAGGAATGATGTTTGCTGAGAATGAGTTGTTAAAAGTAGACATGTTGGTTATATCTGCCGGAATTAAACCGCGTGATGAGCTGGCCAGAGTTTCGGGACTTGAAGTTGGTTTGCGTGGCGGGGTTGTGGTAAACAATCAAATGCAAACATCAGATCCTTCTATTTTTGCTATTGGAGAGGTGGCTCTTTATAATCAAAATATTTATGGTCTTGTAGCTCCGGGTTATGAAATGGCCGACGTTGCTGCAGAGCAAATCTTAAATGGTTCCAAAACCATGAGAGAAACCATCGATATGTCGACACAATTGAAATTGATTGGTGTTGAAGTTGCGAGTTTTGGTGATCCTTTTATCGAAAATGATGAGGTAACCGCTATCATTTATGAAAATAAATTATCAGGAGTTTATAAAAGAATTAATGTAACTAAAGATTCTAAAACCTTATTAGGCGGAATTTTAGTGGGTGATTCAAGTGATTACAATTCACTCTTTCAGATTTACATCAACGGAATGGCTTTGCCTAAAAATCCGGAAGATTTGATTTTAGGTTCAAGAGACGGTTCTGAAAGTTCAGCTGTAGGTGTAATGGATTTACCGGATACTGCTGTAATCTGTTCTTGCGAAAATGTAACAAAAGGAGCTATCTGTTGTTCTGTTTTAGATGAGACCTGCTCCAATCTTTCAGATGTTGTGAAACTTACCAAAGCAACTTCAGGCTGTGGAGGATGTAAGCCAATGGTTTCTGATTTGGTAAAAGCAGCTCAGAAATCTATGGGTAAAGAAGTAAAGGATGTTATCTGTGAACACTTTAATTATACACGTCAGGAGTTGTTTGATTTAGTTAAAATCAATAAATACACTAATTTTTATGATGTAATTGATCATCATGGAAAAGGTGATGGCTGTGAGGTTTGTAAACCTGTACTTGCTTCAATTTTTTCAAGTATTTACAACGATACGGCTAACAAACATATTACAACCCAGGATACAAACGACAGATTTTTGGCTAACATTCAAAGAAACGGAACCTATTCTGTAGTGCCAAGGGTTGCCGGAGGAGAAATTACTGCTGAGAAATTAATTGTAATAGGAGAGGTTGCTAGACAATTCGATTTATATACAAAAATTACCGGAGCACAACGTGTTGATTTGTTCGGGGCACATTTGGATGATCTTCCTAAAATCTGGAAAGTATTAATCGATAATGGATTTGAAAGCGGGCACGCTTACGGAAAATCTCTTAGAGCTGTAAAAAGCTGTGTTGGAAATGCATGGTGTCGTTACGGAATGGATGACAGTGCCGGTTTTGCAATCGAACTGGAAAACAGATACAAAGGAATTCGCTCTCCGCATAAATTAAAAGGTGGTGTTTCAGCTTGTATCCGTGAATGTGCCGAAGCTCGTGGAAAAGATTTTGGTTTAATTGCTGTAGAAGGCGGCTGGAACTTATACATCTGCGGTAACGGTGGGGCGAATCCAAAACATGCTGTTTTGCTTGCTGAACAAATTGACAAAGAAACTGTAATTAAATATATGGACCGCTTTTTAATGTATTATATCAGAACGGCTGGTCCACTAATCAGAACATCAACCTGGCTTGAAAAACTGGAAGGTGGTTTGGATTACTTAAAAGAAGTGATTATCGAAGACAGCTTGGGTATCTGCGAAACTTTAGAAGCTGAAATGCTGACTTTGGTGAACACATTTGAATGTGAATGGAAACAGGCTATTGAGAATCCAAGATTATTAAAACGTTTTAGTCATTTTGTGAACTCTGAAGAAAAAGATGATAATGTGACTTTTGTTCCGATGAGAGATCAAAAAATGCCAAAAGCCTGGTCATAAATTAATATTTAAAACACACAGGAACATAGATTTTATAAACTCAAAAGATATTATTTCATGCAGTTATAGCTATGTGTGAGAAACGAGTTTCTTTAAGAGTTCCTTTTCCGACAATTAAAATCTATGTTCCTGTGTGGTTAAAAAGTTTAAAAAACAGAATTAACGATTGCTGTCCTCTTACCCTCTTTTTTACTGCGCCATCAAACTCTCTTGATTGTAAAAAGAGGGATAAGAATACAGAACTATAAATACAACCAAAATGGAAGAAATTTTAAACCAATACGAAACTGTGCACCCAAGCGATGCCAAAATATGGTTCAAAGCCGGGAATGTGAGTGATTTTCCAACTAACCGTGGCGGTTGCATCAAATACAAAAATAAACAAATTGCGGTTTTTAACTTTGCGCGCCGTAACGAATGGTATGCCTGCCAAAATGCCTGTCCGCACAAAATGGAAATGGTATTGTCAAGAGGAATGACGGGTTCTACTGAAGATATTCCTAAAATTGCCTGCCCACTTCACAAAAAAACGTTTTCATTAGTTGATGGTTCTAACCTGAATGGCGACGATTTAAAAATTGCAACATATCCGGTTAAAATTGTTGAAGACGAAGTGTTCGTTGGCTTTTTAGATTAATTGCGTATATTTGAAAATATATTTTCAATAAAAATGAGTACACCTTTCCAGAAAGCAAGCGAATGGATTGATGCTGAAAATGCGCAGGATCCAAACATAGAAATTGATCAGAATATTGAATATCCAAAAGAGCTTTTGTACTCAAACAGGATGTATGAAAAACTGATGCAGTTTTGTCCTGAAGCTTCAGAAGAAGTTCAGATTGCATCAAAAGCACAGCATATCTGCCGTTGGAAAGTGGCCCGCGAATCGTATCCAATGGATCGCGTAGGATATTTAAGATGGCGGGAGGATTTAAAAAAGTTTCACGCCAAAACTACTGCTGAAATTCTCGAAAGAGCAGGATACGAGCAAACTTTTATTGATCGTGTTTCTTTTTTAATTGAAAAAAAATTACTTAAAAAAGATGCCGAAACCCAATTGCTGGAAGATGTAATTTGTCTGGTATTCTTAGATTATTACCTAGAACCGTTTGTTGAAAAGCACGATGATGAAAAACTAAAAAATATCATCAAAAAAACCTGGGATAAAATGTCTGAAAAAGGACATCAGGAAGCCTTGAAAATCAATTATTCTGAAGAAAACTTAAATCTGATAAAAGCATCTTTGGGATTATAATCTGATTTTATAAAAGAGCGGAAGCGAATTCATTTCCGCTATAACAAATAGTATCTTCGATGAAAAAAGGCAATCAGGAAGTTGCAGAGAAAATTACATTCAAAAATTTACGACGTTTGTATTTTTTTGCACTCTGGACTATTGCCGTAACTATTATATTAAGTCAGCTTTTAATTCAGTACAACTTAAAACAGCAGCTTAGCGATTCTAAAATTATCAATATTTCAGGAAAGCAAAGGATGCTGAGCCAAAGAATTACCAAAGAAATTTTAATTTTAAATTTTGTTTCTGATACTTCTCCAAAAAGTGAAATTGCACATGTGAGAAATGTTTTGTCACTCTGGAAAACCAACCAGCATGCTTTAGAAAATGGCAGTGACAGTCTTGCTTTTCCAACAGAAAAGAGTGAAGAATTATCTAAATTATATGAAGAAATTAAACCAAGTTTTAACAACATTGTTGAATCTGTCAATTTGTTTCTTTTAAATTTAGAGCAAAAAAATAATGCTTCCGATAATCAAAAGCTCGTTCAGAAAATCCTGAGAAATGAAGGAATCTTTCTTTCGAAAATGAATGAAATCGTAACCCAATACGATAAAGAAGCACATGAAAAAGTAACGGAGCAGCGTACAACCGAATATTGGATTTTCGGATTTACTTTACTGGTTCTGGTTTTAGAATTCTTTTTCATCTTCAAGCCTACAAATAAGAAAATTGAAAAGCTTATTGCCAGACTTTTGTCATCTCAAAAGAAAGCCTTAAAGTTGGCCTACGATACTGAAATCATTAGTGAGATAAAGGAAAACTCTGTAAAAGAGCTGAAATCGCTGAATTATGCGATGGAAAATACTTTACTCTATTGCCGAATAGCTCCCGATGGCTCTATTATTCACGTAGGTGAAAAATTTGCAAAGCTTTTGAATTATACCAAATTTTCTTCAAATAAAACCTTTTCACAGATTTTGACTACTGATGAAAAAGAACAGCGTAATATAGACCGTATTATTTTTGAGAAGCAAAGAAGCGGCTGGCAGGGCGAAATTAAAATCCACAACAGGGAAGATCAGACAATCTGGCTTGATTTATCCATGGTTCCGGTAATGATTAAAAAGGATGAACTGGAACTTTTAATCGTTTGTTTCAATATTACTGAACGAAAAAAGGCACAACGTGAAGTAGAGCGCCTGAATATCGAAAACAGTACCGAAAAAATCAATCAGCAAAAGATTATTTCGAGCAAAATTGTTGAAAATCAGGAAAACGAGCAAAATCGTATTGCCAAGGAAATTCATGATGGAATAGGGCAGATGCTGACGGGATTAAAATTTAGTCTTGAAAGTATCAATCTGGACGACAAAGAAAAGTCGGCACAAAAAATAGAATATCTGAAAAAATTATCACTCGATATTATAAAAGGGGTCCGAACGGCAACTTTTAACCTGATGCCACCCGAATTAAGTGACCACGGAATAGTTTCATCAATCTCAAAACTGACTCAGGAACTTTCGAAACTGACAGGAAAGGAAATTTTGTTCTACAACAAAACCGATTTTGATCAGCGTTTAGACTCTCTGATCGAAATAAATATTTACCGTCTTACTCAGGAAGCGATTAATAACGCGATAAAATACGCAGAATCAACCCACATAATTGTCCAGCTTTCTCATAGTGAAACTTTATTAAGTATTATTATCGATGACAACGGAAAAGGGTTTGACAAAACAGCTGTTGATAAAAAGCGAAACAGCGAATCCGGAATGGGATTATTATTTATGAACGAAAGGATTCAGTATATCAACGGGCGTGTATTTATAAACTCCATTCCCGGAGAAGGAACCAGGATTACATTTAATATTCCGATTTCGAAAATTGATGTTTAGTAATTAGAAAATGTTAATATACAAACTGATGCTTTTTAGAAGTATCGGTTTTTTTATTTTGGCGTGACCACAAGGGTCGGGCTATCCGTTGCAAGTCCTCGCACTTCCTTCGTCAGGCTCCGGGCTTTCCTCTTCTATCCCTCACGCGAACGGGTTATCCGGAAGCTTTTGTTATTAACAGCCATATTCTCAATACAATTACCCGCAATCTTGTCATTTCGACGAATGGAGAAATCGCACGCGGGATTCCGCAAAGTAAAGCGCCAATCTTTGTAGAATTTCTAGTGTGATTTCTCCTTGCGTCGAAATGACAAACTGTATGGTTACTTATTCTAAAAACAACTAAAATAAAATCTGCTGAATCTGCAAAATCTGCGGGAGAACCCTTTGCGATCTTTCTTCTAACTTAAAACAAAGCTTTGCGTTTCTTTGCAAACTTTGCTGTAAAACACACATTGCGTAGACGCACTGCAGTGCGCCTCTACTTTTGCGCTCTTGGCGTAAATCCTTGTGAACTTGCTTTTAAATATAGATTGTGCCAGAGACGCACTGCAGTGCGCCTCTACATTAAGACATGTGAATTGAACTTTGCGGTTAAAATCATTTTTCGCTACTTTTACTACTCAAACATTTACATCACTCCAAAATGAAAATACTACTCCTGGGTTCAGGCGAGTTAGGCAAAGAATTTGTCATTGCCGCACAACGCATAGGACAAAATATAATTGCAGTTGACAGTTACGAAAACGCTCCGGCGATGCAGGTAGCACATGGCTTTGAAGTCATAAATATGCTGGACGGCGAAGCTCTTGACCGAATCGTAGCCAAACACCAACCGGATTTTATCGTTCCAGAAATAGAAGCCATTCGAACCGAACGTTTTTACGATTACGAAAAACAAGGTATTACCGTTGTGCCTTCTGCTAAAGCGGCCAACTTTACGATGAACCGTAAAGCCATTCGTGATTTAGCCTCAAAAGAATTAGGTTTAAAAACTGCAAAATACCAATATGCAACGTCAGCATCTGAACTTCAAAAAGCGGTTCAGGAAGTCGGAATTCCGTGTGTGGTTAAACCATTGATGTCTTCTTCCGGAAAAGGGCAGTCGACAATAAAAACACAGGATGATATTTTAAAAGCCTGGGAATATGCCGTAGCGGGTTCGCGTGGTGATGTAATTGAAGTGATCGTAGAAGCTTTTGTCGATTTCCATTCTGAAATTACACTTTTAACAATTACTCAAAATAACAATCCAACTTTATTCTGCGCGCCAATTGGACATAGACAGGAAAGAGGAGATTATCAGGAAAGCTGGCAGCCGGCTCAGGTTTCAGAAAAAGACTTGTACGAAGCGCAGGATATGGCCGAAAAAATCACCGAAGCACTTGGCGGTGCAGGACTTTTTGGTGTTGAATTTTTCTTAACAAACGAAGGCGTTTATTTCTCTGAACTTTCTCCGCGTCCGCATGATACAGGAATGGTAACTTTGGCTGGAACGCAAAATTTCAACGAATTCGAATTGCATTTAAGAGCGATCTTAAGTCTGCCAATTTTCGAAATCACTTTAGAAAAAGCCGGTGCAAGTGCCGTAGTTTTAGCTTCAGAAAATTCTGAAAATCCAACTTTTAGCGGAATAGAAAAAGTAGCCGCTTTGCCTAAAACTGATTTCAGGATTTTTGGCAAACCAACTTCAAGACTTTACCGCAGAATGGGAGTTGTTTTAAGTCACGATTCCCTTTCTACTCCAATTAACGAAGTAACTGAACGCGCCAAAGAAACAGCAAAATTAATAACTGTAAATGCTTAAAAAATGGCGTTAATTCTTGAAAATATTGCCAAACACGTTTCGCTGACACCAGAAGAACAAGAGCTTTTTTTATCCAAATTAGAAACGAACACTTACAAAGCTAAAACCATTTTACTAAATGCCGGCGAAGTATGCAAACATTCCTATTTTGTGAATTCCGGTATTTTAAGAAGTTTCAATATCAACGATAATATTGTAGAACATGTTCTTGCATTTGCCTGCGAAGGCTGGTGGATGAGCGATATGTACAGTTATTTTTCGCAAAAACCGGGACAGCTTTTTATTGAAGTTCTGGAAGAAGCTGATGTCGTTTCCTTATCCAAAGAAAATCAGGAACAGTTGTATCGTGAAATTCCGAAACTGGAACGTTTTTTCAGGATTTTGATAGAGAATTCATTAGTTGCCAATCAACAGCGATTAATGGACAATTTAAGCTTGCCAGCTGAAGAACGCTTCGAGAAATTCTGCGCCAAATACGGAACACTGGTTCATAAAGTGCCTCAAAAACAAATCGCCTCTTTTATTGGTGTGACGCCTGAGTTTTTTAGTAAGATGAAAAGCAAAATGCTTCGAAAGTAATCAGGACTAGATAGATATGTTTTTTTTGAATTATATTTATACTAAAATTTTCAAGAAAACTAATTATGAAAAAAGTTTACCTTAAAATAAACAAGCCCTGTACAGAAAATTGGGACAATATGAAGTCAACAACAAATGGCAGCTATTGCGAACTTTGTTCTAAAACAGTAATTGATTTTAGTAAACTAAATCAAAATGAAATTGCACATATAATGAAAAAAGCAGATAATAATATCTGTGCAAGAGTAACACAAAATCAGCTTTTTACTCCTTTATTGCTTTTGGAGCCTCCAAAAAAACACTCCTTACGCGTTTCAAATATAGCGGCTGGTTTAATGATTGCTACAACTTTAGCAACATCTGTTCAATTACAGGCTCATAATAATCCTAAGTTAAAGACTGAAGTTACACCAACTGCGATTTCTTCTTTAAAATCCAATAACAATAAAAAAGAGAACCCTCCGAATGAAACGGAGCCTGATAAAATAACTGTTTTTAAAGGTGTCATCACTTCTGAAGATAAAAATGAACCTGTCGAAAATGCTAAAGTTACGTTTGTGACGCTTAAAAAAGTTTTTACCGCCTTTACTTTAAAAGACGGTACATTTTCTATCGTTATTCCGACAAACTTAATTGATTCTGATAATGTGGTACGAGTGAATTATGAAGCGGTAAAAAGTCCTGCTAAAGCAGATAATTTCTTAGGATTTGAATCAAAGGATCTGATTTTAAACAAAAAAGAGATGAATTCCATTTATCAAATAAAAGCCGGGCCTGTGGTGTTTTATCTGGGAGGAGCCAGTCTGTCACTTTCAGAACGAAGGCCGAATGTGGTTTTCTATAACGGAAAAGAAATTTTGGATTATGATTACAGTCGTATCTATACGAAATACATTAAAGACCGTAAAGAAAATCTAAACATTTATTCTTTTAATTCAGAAACAGCAAAAGCACTTTATCATAAAGAAGACATCGAAAGTCTTTATATAATAATTGATTCTGTAGAATGATGTTATTTACTACACAATAAATTAAAGCTTCAAAAATATAATGGTTTTGATATTTTTTGAGGAAGTTTCATAACTTAAAAGATTACGGTTTTACAAATCTGCAGAGAATTATGAAAATGAAATATCTAATCCAGCCCTGATAGCAGCGGCATCCTGTTGCTGCGGGGTTCGCAGCAATAGATACAGCGGATAGCAGGACTAAAGGTCTTTTGAAAACTAAGTTATTGCTCCTGAAAATCCATCGTCAAATATTTGCTAAATTGTAGAGTTACTTGCGGGATCCTTCTTTTGTCAGGATGACAAGATTGGAAAAAACTTAGAATCTTAGCGACTCAGAACCTCAGCACCTTTTCTTAATCTACATTAAGCGCTTTTCATCTATGACGGTGGTATCTTTGTACTATAAAAATAACAAATACACGAAATCATGGAAAATATAGTATTGCACAAAGCAGAATCAAGAGGAAATGCAAATCACGGATGGCTTAATGCTTATCACAGCTTTAGTTTTGCAAGCTGGTACAATCCTGACAGAATTCAGTTTGGGGCACTTCGTGTTTTAAACGATGATACAGTCGCTGGTGGAATGGGGTTTGGCACGCATCCACACGATAATATGGAGATCATTACTATTCCGTTGGAAGGTGATTTGGCTCACAAAGACAGTATGGGAAATGCCGCTACCATAAAAACCGGCGATGTACAGGTAATGAGTGCCGGAACCGGGATTCAGCATAGTGAGTTTAATCCGAATGCCGATCAGCGCACCAAACTTTTTCAGATCTGGTTATTTCCAAAAAAGAGAAATGTAGAACCTCGTTATCAACAAATTACGTTAGATAAATCGTTAGAGAAAAATAATTTTGCTCAAATATTATCACCAAACGAAGACGACGAAGGCGTTTGGATTCATCAGGACGCCTGGTTTTATCTGAGTGATTTTGACGCAGCTTTCTCTAAAAAATTAGCTCTGAAAAAAGAAGGAAATGGTTTTTATATCATGAACATCGAAGGTGAAATTGAGGTTAACGGACAAAAACTGGAAACCAGAGATGCATTAGGGATTTGGGACACCGCCGAAATCGAAATTAAAGCCAATACTGCCGCTAAATTTTTAGTTATGGAAGTTCCGATGAATTACTAATTCTGGGAAATGGCTCAAATTTAATTGTCAAAATGATGGCAGCTTTCAATACACCAAACAGGTTTTGATACAACTTGTTTGGTGTATTCTTTTTTAGAACAAACAATTAAATATCAATCTATTACGTTTTAATTATTTCTTAATCTAGGTTAAGTGCTTCAGAACAACTGTCGCCGTAACTTTGTCTTATCAAAATGAAACAAGTTAATTATTAAAAAAATAAAATTATGGCAATTACAAAATGGTCAATAGACCCAACTCACTCAGAAATTGGTTTTAAAGTAAAACATATGATGTTTACTAATGTTTCAGGAAAATTTTTAACTTATGATGCAACTATCACCACAGATGGAGATGATTTCGAAAATGCAGCCATCGAATTTTCTGCAGACATCGCTTCTATCGATACTGCAAACGCAGACCGTGACAATCACTTAAAAAGCGGTGATTTTTTTGATGCAGAAAATCATCCTAAACTGACTTTTAAAGCCTCATCTTTCAAAAAAATTAATGATGAAAAATATGAAATCACAGGAGATTTAAACATCAGAGGTATTGCAAAAACAGTTGTTTTCCCGGTAGAATATAGCGGAATACTGACTGATCCATGGGGAAATACAAAAGTAGGTTTGAGTATCGAAGGAAAAATTAACCGTAAAGACTGGGGTTTAAACTGGAACTCAGCTCTTGAAACGGGTGGTGTTTTGGTTGGAGAAGAAGTAAAATTAAACATCGAATTGCAGTTTGCTAAACAGGCTTAAGCAATTCATTCTGGTTTCTTTCATATAAGAAAACCCTTCTTAGACAAAAGTTTAAGAAGGGTTTGGTATTTTATAATCTTAAATTGAACCCGTTGGGTGAAATTATTTTTTTTCAATTCTATCGCATCAGCTTAGAAATAAATCTGTGTAAATCTGCTTTAATCTGTGTAAATCTGCGTGAAAAATTAATACGCAAAAGTATTTCACGCAGATTTTAAAGGATTTTCGCAGATCAAATTAGATTTAATCCTTGAATGGAGCTATTTTATTCTATTTCGCCCAACGAGTTAAATTGAATAAAAAATTAAGTATTTGCCGTAGCAGCTTCCTTGTCAATTTTATTGATTAAACCTGCTAATACTTTTCCGGGCCCGACTTCTGTAAATAATGTAGCACCATCGGCGATCATCTGCTGTACAGACTGTGTCCATTTTACAGGGGCTGTTAACTGAATAATTAGGTTCTTTTTAATTTCGGCAGCATCAGAAACTGCATTTGCCGTTACATTTTGGTACACCGGACAAATTGGAGTAGAGAAAGTAGTCGCTTCAATAGCTGCTGCCAGTTCTTCTCTTGCCGGCTCCATCATTGGCGAATGAAAAGCACCTCCAACAGGTAAAATCAAAGCACGTTTTGCTCCCGCAGCTTTCATCGCATCGCACGCTTTTTCAACCGCTGAGGTTTCTCCTGAAATTACCAATTGTCCAGGGCAGTTGTAATTTGCCGCAACCACAACTCCGTCGATAGAAGCACAAACTTCTTCAACAATGTTGTCAGCAAGCCCTAAAACAGCCGCCATCGTAGAAGGAGTGATTTCACAGGCTTTTTGCATCGCCAAAGCACGCTGCGAAACTAATTTTAATCCGTCTTCAAATGATAATGCTCCGTTGGCAACCAATGCAGAAAATTCTCCTAAAGAATGTCCCGCTACCATTTCAGGCTTAAAATCATCTCCTAAAGTTTTTGCCAGAATAACGGAGTGTAAAAAAACGGCTGGCTGTGTTACTTTCGTTTCTTTTAGTTCTTCGGCAGTGCCTTCAAACATGATATCTGTAATTCTGAAACCTAAAATTTCATTCGCTTTTTCGAATAATTCTTTTGCTAATGGGGATGTTTCATATAAGTCTTTGCCCATTCCTGTAAACTGTGCGCCCTGACCCGGAAATACGTATGCTTTCATTTGTCTAATTTATTTTTTTATTTTTTTGAAATTGAAAATTAGTTTCAATTGAAAGGCAAAAATAGCATTTTTTTAGCTCGTATAATCCTTAAAAATGTAAATCCACGCTAATCTTGAGAATCGGAGATTAAAAGAAGTCAGCAGGATAATGACAAAGGCAATAATCGGAATGATTCTTAAATCGAATGTGTTTTCAAAGAAAAACTGGGCGATACAATATGTAGTAATTCCCTGAGCTACTGTGAGACCATAATTTACATACATGGCGCCAAAGAAAAATCCGGGTTCTTTTTGAAATTTATAGTGACAATGACTGCAGGTTTCATTCATTTTCGGGAAACCAAAATTCAGGTAAATATTCTTGTCTTTAAAAACTTTCCCTTTATGACAATGCGGACATTCGTTTTTTAAAATATGGATTAATGAATTTGACATGACTTTTGTTGTTTTTATTTAAACAAAGGTAAATCAGATTCTTTCAAAACCTTTTTTATATCTTCGCTAGTTGTAGCACAATAAAGACATTTCTAAATTTAATTCTCAAAAAAATTAAATCCCAAATGCCAAAAAAAAATGCTTCTCCTATTTGGTATCGCTTAGGTCCAAATTCCAAATTTTGAAGGTAATTTTATATCCGTAATAGAAATTCTCTGCGTATGAAAAAATATCCGGTTTATAGTGTAGAAAATTTTAGCTGTAATGATATTCATCGTGAATTTTATGTGAATACATTTAAGGAGCATTTAAAAAGCCATAGTTTTATTGAGGAACCCCATCGGCATGATTCGTATCTGATGGTCTTTTTTACGGATGGTTGCGGAATCCATGAAATCGATTTTGACCGTTTTGAAATTAAGAAAGGGAGTTTGTTTGTGCTTCAGCCCGGACAGATGCATCATTGGAGTTTATCTGAAGATATTGAAGGCTTTGTGATTATATTTTCGCAGGAACTTTATAATTTGTATTTCGGTCAGAAAAATATTAATGACTACAACTTTTATCATTCGATTCACAATCGTCCCGAAATGTTTTTTGAAATAGCTGAAATGCCTAAGATTTTACCTTATTTCAATCTTTTGATTGAAGAAAACAGCCCGCAGAATAATTTTCAACTGGACAAAATGCTGAATTTACTGGATTGTATTCATATCGAAATTTCACGTAAATACAGTGAAACCTATTCACACAAAACGCATTCGTACAATATTAAAATAAATGCCTTTGAAAAGCTTTTGGAAGAGCATTTTAAAAAAGAAAAACTACCGTCTTTTTATGCCGAAAAACTAAGCATCACTCTGAAACACCTCAACCGGATTTGTAATGAAATTTTACAAAAAACAGCCACAGAAGTTATTATGGATAGGGTAATTCTTGAAATCAAACGAATGTTAACCGATAAACAACTGGCTGTAAACGAAGTCGCATCGGCTATTGGATATGAAGATTACTCTTATTTTTCAAGGGTTTTCAAAAAACAGACAGGGGTTTCTCCGACAGCTTTTCGGGAATCGAAAAAATAAAAAAAATTAAACCATATAAGTTATATAAGTTCATTTAAAGTTGACTTATCTCTGTTGTAAAGCATTTCAACTTCGCTCAATATATGTTATATCGCTTATCAATGTCAGGCTGAGCGGAGTCGAAGCCCTCGTTTTCATAAGCCTTCGACTCCGCTCAGGGTGACAATTGTAAAACTAAACCACAAAGTAAAATGAACTTATATACTTATATGGTTTGAAAACACAACAGTTACGCAGTAACAGTTTCTAAAATTTTAAAGTTGCTTTTAGGTGCATCGCACAGTGAACAGCAATAGGTTTCTGCTAAATCTGTGAATAAAATACCGTTTGGAATGTTCTGACTCTCGTCGCCGTATTCCGGATTGTATAGTGAAAGGCATTCCTGACATTGGTAAATATCCAGTATAGGTTTTTCTTTTTTCTGATTATTTTCGACTGTTTCGGGAACTAAATTTCCTAATTCCTCAAAGTATTTTCGGCTCAGTTCAATTAAAATGGTTGGCAGCTCCAGCTTGTCAATATCCTGAGAGTGTACAATGTATTCTCTTGTATTTGGGTCGAAATTCTTCGCAAACAAAACATTGTAAGTGTCACGGATTTTAATCGATTCCAGATCTTTAGGCAATTCATTTTTTTCGATTACAATAGAAGTAAAATAATGCCCGTCACGATTGTATTCAGAGATACCGAAATTTAAACCGTAGGTACTGATGTCAAACTGATCCAGCGTTCGTACCAGAAAGGTTTTAAGGTTCAGCGCCCATTCCATCGCTACAGGCAAATGCCAGTTCAGTTCTAAAAGGGAATGACGTACATTGATTCCTTTTTTTCCTAAAAATTTCTCCCATTCCAGTTTTCGGTTTTTCGGTATTCCTTTTACAATAAAGGATTTCCATGGTGTGATACATATTTTACCGATTTTACAGTCGAAACACAAATCGCACATTTCTCTCAGAAATTCCAAATCATAAAGATTATTTCTCCAGTACAAACCAAGCCAGTACTGATCGATTCCCATCCTGTTCATCCCTTCGTAATACGGAAAAGGATAAAAAGGAACATTGAGGGGTTTATCAATCGTTCTGTTGTTAGTATCCAGCGCTTCGGTAACCAGGCTAAAAATCAGGTCAATTCCGCAGGATTCTTCAGTAGTGACAATGCGCTCTATTTCGTAATAAAACGTCGCAATATCCCAGCTGTAAATCAATACAGGATAGACTTCCATACGCTGCCATTTCGGCAAACGAATATATAGATACCAGTAATCTTCATGCTCGGAAGCAATAAAATTGAGGTGTCCTGTAAACAATGGAACCAGCTGCTGCTTAGGATCGTTGATATTTACTTTAAGCTTTGGCTGATCTTTGAATTGTTCTAATATATATAAAAATTTATTTCCGGTAAGCCAGTTTGTGTTTCTGAAAATATCGGTAGAAACATAAGACGAAACAATATTATTGCCACTCTTTTGATCGGGAAAAACAAAATGATGTTTCCCCATTTTCTCTTTCTCTAAAGCCTTAAAGCCTTTTGGAAAAATAATATCCTGTCTTGAACCAAATGAAATCGAATCCAAACCCTGATCCATTGCCATGTTGACAACTTCTCTGAGTTCTCCCGGCGAAATAACGCCTCCTTTTACTATTAATCTCGTTAATTCCATTTTCTTAATTTTGTTTGACGTTTCAGGTTTTTTTAGTTTCAGGTTCTGTACACGTTCCAATAACCTGAAACGTGAAACAAAAGAAACTAAACCTTACATTTTGCTAAAATCTCTTTAACCTCTGTTTTGCAGCTTCCGCAGCCTAATCCGGCTCCGGTATTTTTACATAAATCAGTAAAATTATTTACACCGCTTTTAATGGTTTCTTCAATATTTCCTGCTCCTACCTGGCTGCAGGAACATACTAATTTTCCGAGAACAGGTTTTGCATTCGAACTTCCTCTAAGCAATAAATTTCGTTTTTCAGATAATTCGATTTTGCTTTCAATCATGGTTTTGAATTCGGCAAATTCGTTTTTGTCTCCCATTAAAATAGCACCGACTAATAAATCATTCTTGACGATACACTTTTTGTAATAACGCTGTTTCAGATCAGAGAAAACAATTTCTTCATAGGAATCATCATTTTCAGGAATTTCTACTTCACCGATGCTGCACAAATTGATATCTTCCAGTTTAAGGATGTTCATTAAAACAGAACCTTTGTAGTAACTGCTGATATCTCCTGCAAGAAAGTTGGCCAGAATGTCGGCCTGTTCTTCTGCTGCAGATGTGATTCCGAATAGTCTGTTATTAAATTCGGCTATTTCACCAATGGCATAAATATCCGGATTTGAAGATTGTAAATACTGATTTACTTTTACTCCGCGTCCGCAGGAAAGTCCTGTTTCACGTGCAATTTCAATATTTGGAATCGTTCCAATGGTGTACACTATTGCATTTGCAGTAATAATTTTTCCACTTTTTAAAGCGATTTCAAGTTCATTTTCGTTGTCGGTTTCAAAAACGGTGCTCACTTCGTTATCAAAATAAATCTGGATATCACGAAGCTGTACTTCTTCTGCCAGTAATTTGCTTGAAATTCGGTCCAGCTGTCGTTCCATCAATCGGGAAGCCCTTTGAATTATAGTTGTTTTTACTTTTTTATGTTTAAGCGCCGCTGCCAGTTCCAGTCCCAATAAACCTCCGCCTACGATTACAACGTGCTGTTCTTCAGGAGGTAAATTAGTATTATCAAGGTGTGCTTTTAAACGATCTGCATCTTCTTTTCGTCTTACAGTAAAGCGTCCCGGTAAATGTAATTGCGCGTTTTCCGGTACAAAAGGACGGCTTCCTGTAGCCAGAATCAATGAATCGTAAGAGTGTCTGTCGCCATTACTATCTATTATGTTTTTTTCGGCAGCATTAATTTTACCAACAGCCACACCGGCATTCATGGTAATTTTCAGTTTATTTAGTGCCTCTCCATCCTTTACCTTTAATAATTGTTCCCAGCTGAATTCGCCCGTCATATACTCAGGGAGCAATACGCGATTGTAAAACGGATTTATTTCATTAGAAAAAACAATAATTTCATCAGTCGAATTAAATTCACGGTAATTCTGAATGAAACGGAAGGCAGCTGCTCCCGCACCAACAATGGCAATTTTCCGGAAAGGTTTTACATATTTGTTAATAGCTACTGTAGTATATTTAAAATCCGGCTCTTTTGAAATTGGATCAACTAAAGTATTGGTTAGATTATTAGTTCTGTTTAAGTCGTTTTCAAGCTGTTTTCCCCAGTGCATTGGCAGAAAAACTACTTTTTCCCTAATCGAATCGGTTACTTTTGCTTTTACGCGAACCTCTCCGTTTTTACTGGTTACAGTTACAATGTCCCCATCTTTGATATCGTTTTTAAAAGCATCAATCGGATTTATTTCAAGTACCGGACTTGGGGTATGTGTCATTAAACGGGAAACTTTTCCGGTTTTGGTCATCGTATGCCATTGGTCACGCACCCTTCCTGTGGTGAGGATAAACGGAAATTGAGGTGTTGGCTGCTCAGATGTATTTTCAATAGACGTTGGTAAATTAAAAATCGCTTTTTGAGAAGGAGTATAGAATTTTTTATCCGTAAAAAGACGAGGAGTTCCCGGGTGTCCATAATCAGGGACAGGCCATTGAAAAGTTCCCTCGGTTTTTAAACGGTTATAATTTAAGAATGAGATATCAATATTGGTGTTTTTGGTCAGGGCACAATGTTCTTTGTAGATTTCTTCGGCATTATTAAAATTGAAACCGTTAAAATTCATTTTTTTAGCAAAACGAATTAAAATTTCGATGTCCGGAAGTGCTTCTCCCGGTGGATTTACTCCTTTTGGCAAGTACGCAATACGGCGCTCAGAGTTGGTCATAGTGCCTTCTTTTTCCAGCCATCCGGCAGCAGGCAATAATAAATCGGCATATTTGGCTGTATCGGCATTATGCGAAATATCCTGAACCACAACAAATTTGGCATTTTGCAGTGCTTTTTCGGCACGACGGGAATCAGGCAAACTTACTAACGGATTGGTGCAGATAATCCAAACTGCTTTCATTTTACCTGATTCCAGTGCTTCGAACATTTCGGTTGCGGTTAAACCCGGTTTTTCCGATATTGAATCAACACCCCAAAAATCAGCCACTTCTTTCCTGTGTTCCGGATTCGCCAAATCTTTATGCGCAGCCAGCAAACTGGCCATTCCGCCAACTTCTCTTCCTCCCATTGCATTAGGCTGACCTGTCAAAGAAAAAGGCCCTGAACCTGGTTTTCCCACGTGACCTGTCAAAAGTGATAAATTCAGTAAAGCGGTATTTTTATCTACCCCTACCACGCTCTGATTCAGACCCATTGCCCATAACGAAATAAATCCTTTTGCTTTTCCGATAGTATCTGCAGCAAGTTTGATGTCGTTTACTGAGATTCCACATAATTTTGAGGCTTTCTCCAGTGAAGTTCCTAAAACTAAATCTTTGTATTGTTTAAAATTTTCAGCATGATTTTTTACGAAGTCGTGATCTACATATCCTTTTTCGATGATGCGTTTTGCCATCGCATGATATAAAATAATATCAGAACCAGGAATAATCTGCAAATGCAAATCGGCGAATGCGGCAGTATCCGTTCTTCTTGGATCTACTACAATGATTTTGACTTTTGGATTATTTTCTTTGTGTTTTTCCAGTCTTCTGAATAAAATAGGATGGCACCAGGCAGGATTTGCACCCGTAATTAAAAATGTATCAGCCAACTCGATATCATCATACGAAATTGGCACAGAATCTTCTCCAAATGTTTTTTTGTAACCCACTACTGCAGAACTCATACACAGCCTGGAATTGGTATCTATATTATTTGTCTTTAAAAAACCTTTTACTAATTTATTGACCAGATAATATTCTTCGGTTAAACACTGTCCCGAAATATAGAAGCCAACACTATCTGCGCCATGTTTTTTTATAATAGAAGAAAAAACAGCCGCAGCACGATCAATTGCAGTATCCCAGCTTACACGCTCTAAAGGATAGGATTTGCTTCCTCTCATTTCCGGATACAAAATCCTGTCAGAAGTATCGTTAACTACATAATGTAGGTTTCTTCCTTTAGAACACAACATGCCTTTGTTTACAGGATGGTCTTTGTCTCCTTCAACCATTACACCATTTTTCGGATCGTTTGTAACGATAATTCCGCAGCCAACGCCACAGTAGGAACAGGTAGTTTTGATTTTTGTGTTTTGCATCCTGGTAATTTTTAAATATTAAAATTGCTCTCTTTTAACAAAGTTTCAGATAAAGCACTTATTTAATCACATACAAAAATAAGTATTTTTACGTATAAATACGTATTTTATTAATTTATTTTTCTATTTTTGATTCAAAATAAATAAGGAACGGAAAATTCGTTTGTATATAAGGAATTAGTGATTAGTCCTTAATAATTAGATCTGAAAAGATCTACCAAATCAAAGCTAATCACTAAGTACTAAAAAAAGCTATCCCATGAAAGAAGAACTGGCCATTTGTGATACGTGCTCAAACGAAAACTGTTTCATAAAAAAACACCTCCATCTGGAGCAAATGAAGCAGTATGTTTCAAAAAAACACAGCTTTGTCTGCAAAAAATCGCATCAGTTTATTATTGAAGGCGCTCCTCTGCAGGGACTTTATTTTATTTGTAAAGGAAAAGTAAAAACTGTAAAAACAGGTATTAACGGCCGTGAACAGATTGTCCGCTTAACCAAAAACGGAGATACCATCGGATTTCGTGGTTTTGGAACCAGTAAACGTTACCTCATTGGCGCTTATGCTCTGGAAGATACTGTTTTATGTAATTTCAGTAACGAAACAATGATGGAAATACTTCGAAATGTTCCTGAATTTACCTATGACTTAATGTTGTTTTATGCCGATGAATTAAACAAAAGCGAAAACAACATTCGAAAAATTGCACACATGAATGTACGTGAACGTGTAATTGATCTACTGCTGTACATTCACAAAAAGTTTGGCCAAACCAATGGACTGATTGAAATTGAACTTTCCAGAAAAGAAATTGCTGACTTTGCCGGTACTACTGAAGAGCAGGCTATTAGAGTGATTTCAAGTCTTAAAAAAGAATCCCTTATAAAAACGGTTGGCAAAAGAATTGGCTTGTTGTCTCCTTCCAAACTTCAATCTGAAATAATGGAACATAAGTATTTTTAAAAGAATACTGAGCTCTGTCTATCGGAGTGTTTCTTAATTTATTGATTATTTAAGTATTCTTCACTGAACACTTAGATATTTTTCTACGTATATATTAAGTTTCTTAGCCCCGCATGCTAAAAAAAACACCTTAAAAACCATTGTTTCTTTCTGTTTTAAAACTATTTTTTTCTAAAAATACGATTATGAGTTAGAATTCATAATCTAAAAAGCCTTATTATTCCTGAGAAATTTTGAATTTCATGCGATAACGCAGTATATTAATTGATATTGTAACGTTTTTTTTAGCTGAAAAAAGAGGTTTGTATATGGTAAAAACATACTACTTAAGTATTAATACGTATGTAAGTTTGCTTCATACTAATCAAAACAAATTATTATGTTTCAATTAACCAATACTAAACCAACCACTCAGATTTCAAAAAAAGAGCGTTTTTTTAATACAAAACTTTCTAAATCAATTTTATTAGGATTTGCTTTTACCTGCCTTTCTCAATATGAAGCAAAAGCGCAGTTTACACTTACAGGTCAGGTGAGACCTCGTGTAGAAGTCCGTGCAGGACAGGGAACTTTACAGCAGGATGGCGACAAAGCAGCGATTTTTACAAGCCAGAGAACAAGATTATCTGCAGGATATGCAGGATATCGTTTTAAGATTTTTACTTCTTTGCAGGATGTTCGCGTATGGGGACAGGATGCTTCCTCTATCAACAGAACAACTACTGAGGCGAATAACGGAATCTTACTGCATGAAGCCTGGGCTGAAATTTTTTTAGTAGATACATTAAGTACGATTCAGAATTTATCTGTAAAAGCCGGACGTCAGGAAATTTCATACGATGACCAAAAAGTTTTAGGAGGTTTAGACTGGTTACAGCAGGCGAGACGTCACGATGCGATTATCCTGAAATATGCCAACAAAGGATGGATTGCGGATATCGGAGCTGCATTCAATCAAAACAAAGAACTGAATACGGGAACGATTTACAATGGAACAAATCCGGCGTATGGCGCAGGAACAAACGGAATCGGAACCATGTACAAGTCCTTTCAGTATGCTTATATCGGCAAAAAGTTCTTCTTTGGGGATTTGTCTTTTCTCTTCTTTAAAGATGATTTCAACAAATATACTAACGTAACATCAGGTACGCCTCCAGTAACTGTAAAAGTAAATGGCGAAGGGGTTTGGAGCAGAAATACTACCGGAATTTACTATAACGTAAACGCAACCCGAAAATTAAATTTCATGGGAAGCTACTACTACCAGGGAGGTCGCGATAAAGACGGAAGATCTTTAAATGCTAATTTGTTTTCTATTACTTCAACGTATCAAGTTGGAAGAAAATTATTTATAGGTCCCGGAGTTGATTATTTATCAGGTGATGACGGAACCACAGCCGTAACTGCTGATTCTAAAAACAACCGCTTTGACCCATTGTACGGGACACCACATAAATTCTGGGGAAGTATGGATTATTTTTATGCTGCCAACGGATTCGGAAAGCAGGGTTTACTGAATTATTTCTTTAAAATAAAATACAATGCCAAAGAGAATCTGACTTTCGCTTTAGATCTTCACGGATTCGAATCGGCAAATAAATTATCTAATGGTGCAGGCGGGGAACTAAACTCCTATTTGGGTACCGAATTAGATTTAACAATAAAATACAACCTGACAAAAATTATTAACCTTGAAGCAGGCTACTCCTTCATGAAGGCTACAAATTCTATGGCTTCTGCAGCAGTCAAAAACGTGGCAAACGCCGATTTAACCCCACAATTTGCTTACATCATGCTAAACATCAAACCAAATTTCCTTGCAAAAAAATAATTAGAATAACTTTTAAATCTATTCAAAATGAAAAAAATAAGCACATACACCAAAACGGTACTGACTTTATTAGTAGTTATTATAGCTTCCTTTACGGAAATAACAGCACAAAACGATCCGGTAAAGCTTGGTTTTATTCCGCTAACAGACTGCTCCCCGATTGTAATGGCAAAAGAATTGGGATTGTTTAAAAAATACGGAGTTGAAGTCGTAGTAACCAAAGAATCTTCATGGGCTAACGTTCGTGATAAAATTTTAACCGGAGAATTAGACGGAGCGCACTGTCTGTATTCAATGCCATTTTCGGTTTATACAGGGGTAGGAGGAAAAGCAGGTTCTGAAATGAAAATTGCCATGATGCTAAACGTAAATGGCCAGGCTATCTCACTTTCGAAAGATTTTTGTGGAAAAGTAGGTTTTAAACAAATGAATAAAGTGGCACCGGTTGTAGCTGCAAAATTAAAAGCCGAAAAAGAAGTGACATTTGCCATGACTTTCCCGGGAGGAACACACGATTTGTGGTTGCGTAACTGGATGGCGATTGCGGGGATTAATCAAAAAACTTCAAAAATCATTACAATTCCGCCTCCGCAGATGGTAGCCAATATGAAAGTTGGAAATATGGACGGATTTTGTGTTGGAGAGCCTTGGGGCGGAGTTGCCGTAAAACAGGGAGTTGGTTTTACACAGGTAGCCTCTCAGGATATTTGGAAAGACCATCCTGAAAAAGCTTTGGTTGTTAACAAAGGATTCAGTGAAAAACGCAGAACCGATCTTGTAAAAGTGATGAAAGCTGTTTTGGAAGCCTGCAAATGGCTAGATAATCCGGCCAACCGTAAAAAAGCAGCTGGCATAATAGGAAAAGCTCCTTATGTAAACGCCCCTGCTGATGTTATTGAAGCTCGTCTAATGGGTGATTATAACCTGGGCTGCAACCTTGGTACAGAAGTATATGATAATGATTATATGCTGTTCCATAAAGGCGGAATGGTAAATTATCCTCGCAAATCTCACGCTATCTGGGCAATGGCGCAATTTGTAAGATTCGGATATTTGAAAGAAGCTCCTAACTACAAAGCCATTGCAGACAAACTGATCTTACAGGATTTATACGAAGAAGTGGCAAAAAGCATGAAAGTAAAAGTGCCAAATGATGATATGAAGCCTTTCTCATTAACCATTGACAAAACGGTTTTCGACCCTTCAAACCCTTCAGCTTATTTAAAAGTAGTTAAAAAATAAAGTGCTTACTAATCACTACGTTTAATTTTTCAGCCACAGATTGAATCATTTTAAAAGATTATTTCTTTAAACCTGCTTAAAGCTCTTTTGATCGGTAAGAATCTTTTACTCTGTGGCAGGATTAACGTTCCGTTTTATAAATTAATTTCAACTTTAAATTAAAGATCATGTCAGATAAAGATACATTAACATTAAGTGATATAAACGGTCAGGCCGAAGTTCTCACTTCGAATATTGCACCTGACGGAGTAAAAAACGACAAGTTTAAACTGCTGATCAGTCAATTGGCAGGAAAATTAAAATCGACCGCATTAGCCGGTATTGGAGTCTTGGTTTTTATAGGCTTCTGGAGTCTGCTAAGCATTTATACCAAAGACGCTCTTCCGGGACCTTTGGCTACTTTTACTGTTTTAAAGGAAATGCTGAGCGATCCGTTTTATGATTATGGTCCGAATGACAAAGGAATCGGATTGCAGTTGTTCAATTCGATAAAAACGGTTTTGTCCGGATTTTTATTAGGCTCTTTAATAGCGATTCCAATCGGAATTTTGATGGGAGCAAGTACTATTTGCAAACAAATTTTCTATCCGATTGTACAGCTTTTAAAACCAGTTTCGCCTTTAGCATGGTTCCCAATTGGACTGGTGGTTTTTAAAGATACCGGAATGGCTACTATTTTTATCGTTTTCATCACCTCATTGTGGTCAACTTTAATCAATACTTCTTTCGGGATAGCATCAATTCCACAGGATCATAAGAATGTAGCAAAAGCTTTCGGATTCTCAAAAATGCGTTATTTAACCAAAATTTTGATTCCGTACAGTTTGCCACACATCATTACAGGATTGCGTTTGAGTATTAGTGTTGCATGGCTGGTAATTGTTGCAGGAGAAATGCTTTCGGGAGGTGCAGGAATCGGGTTCTTTGTATGGGACAGCTGGAATGCACTGAGTCTGGAAAAAGTAATTTCTGCCATCATCATTATCGGAATTGTGGGACTTCTTTTCGATAAATTATTCACTTTTATTGAAGGTAAAGTGGCATATAAAGCGTAAAAAAAAGTTACTGAGGTTCTAAGAGGCTAAGATTCTAAGTTTTTCTTGAAACCTGAAACTTCAAACAATCTAAAACAAACAATCTAAAATCAAAAGTCATGAGTTACTTAGAAATAAAAAATTTAGAAATATCGTTCCCAACCCCAAAAGGTAAATATATAGCCGTTCGAGATATTAATTTATCTATTCAAAAAGGAGAAATCATCTCTATTATAGGGCATTCAGGCTGTGGAAAATCAACAATTATGAATGCAATTGGCGGAATGCTGAACCCAACCGGTGGCTCTGTTGAACTGGCTAATCAAAAAATAAAAGGACCGGGACCGGATCGCGGAATTGTTTTTCAAAATTACTCGCTTTTGCCCTGGCTGACGGTGGAGGAAAATATTTTTCAGGCTGTTGATTCAGTAATGAATGTTTCTAAAAAGGAAAAACATGAAATCGTAATTCAGAACCTGAAAATGGTAAATTTATATAGTCACAAAGACAAGTTACCGGGACAGCTTTCGGGCGGAATGAAACAGCGTGTTGCTATTGCGAGAGCTTTCGCCATTAATCCGGGCGTATTGCTTCTGGACGAGCCGTTTGGTGCCTTAGATGCTTTGACGAAAGGTTCTATGCAACTGGAAGTTTTAAAATTATGGAACCTAAACAACCGCGAAAAAACGATTGTAATGATTACCCATGATATAGAAGAAGCTTTGTTTTTATCAGACCGGATTGTGGTTCTCAATGATGGACCGGCTTCTACGATCCGCGAAATTGTTGAGGTACATTTACCGAGACCAAGAAACAAAATTGAAATTGTAAAAATGCCGGAATATATTGCCCTTAGGGATCGATTACTGCATTTACTGACCGATAAATTCTCAATTGAAGATATGGGGATGAAATATCAGAATTAATTTTAGTTATTTAATTTGTATGGTAGAGACACACCGCTGTGCGTCTCTACTTTTTTTTTATAGGTTTTCGTACCAGTTCAAAATATAATCAGCGACTTCTTCCCAGCCTTTTTCACCACAAATATAATGGCTTTTATCGTCAAATATTTTTACATCAACTTTGCTGTCGTGACTGGTGTATTTACCGGCGATTTTTTTAGTTAATTCAGGGGGAAATATTGCATCATTGCCTCCTCCTATAAATAAAATTGGCTGATGAGGCTTTTTGAAATCTACTTTCGAAAATGATCTTAAGAGTGTTTCCCTGCCAATTTTTTTACTCTCAGTAACAGCAACCAAATCATAGGCCTTGTCTTGTTCTTCTTTTTGGAGTGTATTAAAAAATGCACGGTTATACCACTCTCTTGAACCTAAATAGTATCTTTTTCGGGAAAAAATAGTGACAGCTGGCCAAACCATTTTTACTGTTGAAAAGGGAGGTAAAACATTTTTTGGTGGTGCGCCACTAATACTTACTGCAGCAGAGACTTTATTAAGATTCATCAGTTTTTGTACTGCAAGTCCGGCCATTGAATGGCCTATTACAAGTGGCTTTTCGGGCAATCTGTCAATGAATATTGCCATTTTGGTTACGACATCAACGAAACCTGTTCCTACAAGTTCCGGATGCAGCGTTTTGCGCAATCTATAAGGATCTCCTCCGTGTCCGGGACTGGGTGGTGCGTAAACTTTGAATCCTTTTTTTAGAAAATAGGCTTCCCATTCAGACCATGTATTATTATTGACAAACATGCCATGTAACAATACAATTGTTTTTGATTTTACCATTTTTTTTAATAATTTATTTATGAATAGATTTGGGTTCGTCTAGACATTAGTAAAGTATAGGGTGTGAATTTGTTTTCCTATATTTAAACAGTATGCTCAGGAAACTGTTTCAGGGTTCTTTAAATTTAGTTATACCTGTCAGTCCTTTAATTTTCGACCTGTAAACCGAATTACAGAACCACTGCCTTTATGAAAAATTCCTTCATTTAATTGTATTTCTTTTTCTTCCAGTTCGATAATTTCATAATCTGGGAAATCAGCCTGGATTTCTTCAATTGAAAAAAGTGATCCAATATCTTTTGGCCCTCCCATTTTATCATTCTTAGCTATGTGTTCCAGATGTTTTTTACTGAAAGCTTCAAAAATTATGATGCCGCCTTTTCTCAAATAAGTACTCAGGGATTTATGTATAACCGATTTAATTTCAGCGGGAAAATGTGCATAAATTAACGCTATTGCATCAAATTGGCCAGTGTGGTAATTAAGAGAGTCTAATTCTCCTACCTGATAATCAATCGTTTCATTATTAGCTTCAGCAAGTTTTATCGCTTTGTTTTTTCCTTCGGCACTAATATCAAAAGCAGAAACCTTCCAGCCCAGACCTGCTGCAAAAACAGCATTTCTTCCTTCTCCTTCTGCCGGGAAAAGAATAGTTGCAGGGTTTAATTTTTCCAGTTGGTCTTTTAGGTAATTATTTGGTGCTTTGCCATAAGCAAATTCTTCATTGCTGTAACGATCATCCCATCTTTGAGTCCAGGAGTTGTTCATTATTTTTAGAAGTTGAAATTAATTATTAAATAGTGTTGACATTTTTTCTGAAATTTTCCGGACAAAATTCATTTTAGCAAAAAAAGTATCTCCTCGCATGTGTGCCATTTCAGGAGAATATTTATTGGTTGCTTTTGCCGGCAAATTTGACTAAGGTGATTTTGTTATTAATTACTTTAATTGCGCCAGAAAAAAGAGATAAAAACATTTAGTTTTTTCCTGAATACAATTTTGTAATTAAAGCTTTGATTTTTACAATTTGCGATTTAGTCTGAATATCGCTTTGTGTTTTAGTCTTAACCAACAAGTGTTGTTGTACCACTATTGATATCAATTTCTGCAAAATTATGTTTTCCAATAACAATAAGCAGTTTGTTTGTATTATAACCTATATATCTTATTTGAGGTTCTCCCACTTTTGGTTTTCCACAAGCAGAAATTACATTGGTTTGCCATTTCAGTTTGCTTCTTTTGTAGGCAGATATTGTTTGTAGGTCATTTTCAACATAATAGACAATGTTGTTTTTTTTAATTCCTCTTTTTTGTGTTTTTGCAAAATTTATTTCTGAGTTTTTTGAAATTAAATCATCATTAAATTTTTCAGCAATACCGGTTTGAGTTACAAAAAAGGTTAACATAGATAACTTGAAGAAATGTTTCATTAGGATAGAATTTGGGGTTCTTAATCGCTTCAAATATAAATAATTAAAGTATATAAAGAATTTTTAATGAAAAAAAAATAACACCCTCTTCCGAAATAGGAAAAGGGTGAAATATATATGGAATTTTTGAATAAAACTTATTTTTTCCTGGGAATAATTTTCAATTAAAAAATAAATCTATTTAGCTACTCTTTAATCCCAATTTTAAAACCTTTAATATATTCCAGCGGTTTTTTTCCGTCGTACATCATATTATCAATAAATTCTGTGGTTGCCGGTTTATACCCATCGGTTTCCGGAATTTCTGCTTTTGTCAAAAATCCTTCTTCTACTAATAATTTGGCAGCAGTCATCCAGATTTCGGGTTTGTAAACTTCTTTGATTTTTGAATGGTACCAGTCGTTTGTTTTAGGTTCTGCAATTTGTCCCCAGCGTTTCATCTGTGTCATAAACCAGATTCCGTCGGAATAATAAGGATAGGTTGCATTATATCTGAAAAAAACATTGAAATCGGGAACAGACCGGATATCTCCTTTTTCAAATTCAAATGTTCCCAGCATGGAGTTGTCTATGACTTTTTTTTCACCATCAACATAAGCCGATTTTGATAAAATGCGGGTAGCTTCTTTTCTGTTTTCAGGATTATCCAGCCATTTTCCTGCTTTAATCAAAGCTTTTGTAATAGCAATGGTAGTATTTGGGTACTTTTCTACAAATTCCCTGGTCATCACAAATACTTTTTCAGGATGATTTTTCCAGATTTCCCTGCTTGTTACAACCGGCACACCAATTCCCTTATCAACCGCCTGCTGATTCCAGGGCTCTCCAACGCAGTAAGCATTTATGGTGCCTGCAAGCAAAGTTTCGGGCATTTGTGGAGGTGCTGTAACATTCAGTAACACATCAGCGCCGGTTATTCCTTTACTTCCCTGTATATTTTTGTTGTTGTAAAATCCCGGATTGATTCCGCCAGCTGCAAGCCAGTAGCGTAATTGATAATTATGATTCGAATAAGCAGATACAACACCAATTACAAAAGGTTTGTGGAGTTTTTTATACATATTTAAAGCCGGCATTAGGGCAGTTGCCGGTATTGGATGAACAGGTCTTCCGTATTCTTGCGGAATGCTATCTACAATTTTTGACCAGATGTCATTAGAAACCGTAATCGCATTCCCATTCAGGTCCATAGAAAATGTGGTAACAAGGGCGCCTTGTCTTCCGCAGCCTACAGCGGCAGCTATGGGCTGACCGGCAAGCATCTGAGCACCGTCTATTTGCTGATCGATCACTTTATCTAAAATATCCCTCCAGTTAGCCTGTACTTCCAGTTTTACATTTAAACCTTCTGCTTCAAAAAAGCCCAGATGTTTTGCAATTGCCAAAGGGGCCATGTCGGTTAGTTTAATGAATCCAATTGTTATGTCTGGTTTCTCCAGAGCTAATTTTTTTGTTGTTGGAGGATCTATTATTCGGGTTTTAAAAAGAGTTTCATTTGTGCTTTTTTCCTTAAAACTGAAAACAATAAAGGACGCCATAGCAAGCACAGACAATCTGAGTAATGTTGATTTCATACTGACTGAGTTTAGGTTAAAAAAAATAAAATTTGGTATTTGAACTCTAACAATTAAAGAGTTGTGAATTATTCTTTATAATAATTCGTTTGGAAAATGATACTAATCCTTTGGAAGAAAATCTATAAAAAAGAGTTTCCGGAATAAATCAGAAACTCTTTTTTGAAATCCTTTTTTAGCGATAAAAAAAAGGGATAAAAAACAGAACAGTTTGGCTAAAGCCTAATTCAAATAACTAAATAACTAAGAATTAAAAAAATATAAAATTATTGTCTGTCAATTACTTTTGATAAAACGGGTTGTTTTTCGTTCATGATTTTGGTTATGGTATAATGCATCCAGACCAAACAAATAATAGAAAAAATCAGAATAAAAATCCATGAACTTGACCAGATTCCTGTCGCAGTTAATAAGTATCCGAAGATGATTGGTCCAAAGAAACCGCCCAAACCGCCAATCATGCCTACCATTCCGCCAACTACGCCAATTTCTGTCGGGAAATATTCCGGAATATGCTTGTAAACAGCTGCTTTTCCTATTCCCCATGAAATTCCAATTAAAATTACCAATATTAAGAAAACCCATATGTTTGCATCAAACTTGATTAAGGTAATTCCTTTTGCAATCAATTCTTTTTTCTTTACAGTTTGGTTTTGCTGCACTACTACCTGCTGCCATGAAGTACTGGTTGGAAAAATAGTATTTTCAGAATTGTTTTCCTTTTTCTGTGCTATAAAGTAATCAGTTTCTCCAATTTTAATATTTTTGTCTGAAACTGAAGTTACGATTCCCTTTTTAGTTGACATAACTCCGGGACCTGCTGTAGTAATTTCCATTTTTGGAATCATTAATAAAGCACTCAGAACAACAGAAGAACTCAATACCCAGTACATTACTTTTCTGGCTCCGTATTTATCTGATAAATAGCCTCCAAAAGCCCTGATCACACCTGATGGCAAACTAAACATAGTAGCAAACAGTCCTCCCATTACAAGGCTTGTCTGATAGACGTTCATAAAGTTTGGAAGCAGCCATTGTGAGTATGCTACAAAACATCCAAAAACTAAAAAATAGTATGCTCCAAAACGCCATACACGAGCTGATTTTAAAGAACCCAACATTTGTGAAACTGATCTTGTATTGTTTTCTACTTTTTTGTTTTCAGTAAATATTAAAAAAGCAATACCTATTATTAGTAATGCTACTCCATAAATAACAGGAAGGATTTTCCAGCCATTTTGAGGGTCTTCTATAGAAAAATGATTTAATAATGAAGGAGCCAAAAAGGTAGTAATGGCAGCGCCTGCGTTCCCCATTCCGAAGATTCCTAACGCGCGTCCCTGCCATTCTTTCGGATACCATACTGATGTAAATCCAATTCCAACGGCGAAACCTGTCCCTACCATTCCGAATAAAAAACTTAATACAGCAAACATCAAAAAGCTATCAGCAAAAGGTAGTAAGAATAATGGAATCGAACAAAGCAGCAGTAATAATGCAAATACATATTTACCTCCAAATTTATCCGTCATGATACCTATTGGCAGACGCATCACAGAACCGGTAAGAATAGGTATCCCAAGTAGCCATCCTACCTGAACAACGCTCCAGTTAAAGATGCCGTTATCGACTAAAAAGGTTACTAAAACTCCATTTAGGGTCCAGCATGCAAAGCACACTGTAAATGCCAATGTGTTTAAAAATAATATTTTGTGCGATTGCGATAGTGAATGTGTATTTGTCATTGTACTTATATTTTTTTTGGTAAAAATAAGTACTATAACGTAGTTAAAAGCTGCGTTTTCGCAGTTTTTTAAATATATTTACGTAATTATACGTAGATTTATTAAAGTAAAGAATATTCAGCGGCTTTGTTGGATAGTTCCATTAAGTTTTTGACTTTCAATTTTTTCATTAAATTAAAACGATGTACCTCTGCAGTACGTTTACTTATATCTAAAGCTTCTGCAATTTCTTTATTACCTTTTCCGGATAATAATAGGGTTAAAATTTCTTTCTCTCTTTTGGTGATCATCATTTCGTCGCCCAAATTTTGTTTCGGTTCTGCTGAAAGTGACGAACTTGTTAACTGACCTATCAAAATTGAAGAAATGTCACCGCTGAAATATTTTCCTCCATTGGCGACAGTATGCAAGGCTTTCAGGAATTCATCTTTGCTGGATCCTTTCAGTAAATACCCGTCTGCGCCAGCTTTTATGGATTTTAACACATACTCTTCCGATTCATGCATCGAAAGCATAATAATTTTTACAGCATTATTATCACTTCTAAGTTTTTCTACTACTTCGATACCGGTTAAGTTGGGCATGCGAATATCTACTATAAGTAAATCCGGTTTATTTGCGGCGACAACTTCAAGTGCATCGGCACCATCAATTGCTTCTCCAACAACCTCTATGTTTGCTTCATTTTCAAGTAAAGATTTGATTCCATCTCTTACAAAAACATGGTCGTCTGCTAGTACAACCCGAATAATATCCGCCATATTCTACTTAATTTTATTCTAAACTTTTACGTATATTCATCTAAAACGAATCGCTAAGATACGTAATTTTTAAATTAAGAAACTAGTTAATTGTAAAAAAGGATATGAATGAAAAAGCCAATACTTCAAAAGCATCGGCTTATATTTTAATGAAAATGATCTTCTTCAATTTCAAATTCGGCATCTTTTTCCCAGATTTCCATTTCGCAGGGCTTGCAGTTGAATTTTAATTTGTATTCTAACTCTCCCTGTTTCAGTACTAAAGGTTCTTTGATTTTAACACCAACAATGTCTTTTTGATGAATCGGGCATTTTTTTAATTCGTATTTAATGCAATATTTCGTTGTCATTACACGGGATTTTCCAGGATCCCATTGCAGTTCGAATGCTTTTTCGATTTCGGTAACACCATGTCGTTCGTAGAATTTACGGGCGGTTTTGTTTGAAACGTTGTACATGAAATCCAGTTTAGTTTCCGGATAAGGGTGTGACGTTTTTACCAATTGGTGCTCTTCGCGTTTGTAGTTTGCCAGACGAATTTCTGATAATTGCTCGAAAACATTTCTTCGCATTTCATTGATTTTTGAAATAGGAAGGAACCAGTTTTGAGAGAACATCACATTAATTACATCAGCGCTGTAAGGTGTGAAACCAGTTTTTGCCAATTGAACTTTAATGTTTTCTTCGATCGATTCACCGGTTTTAGTAGGCTCTTTTGCGTGCTCTAATTTTACGGTGCTTACGTTTCCGTCTTCGTCAGTTGCGATTAACTCAAAACCATTTTCGTTTTCGGTAAGTAATAAATTAGTTCCAATTTTACGGATCGCACTATCTTCTCTTTCAACAATTTTGATGAAAGCAGTATCGTTATTACGGTAAATGAAAGTTCCGTCTTTGATTTCTTTTAAAACGTTTGGATATACTTTTCCGTTCTCGGCTTTGTTTACATAAATTCCGTCAGCTTCGTTGTTTTCGTTGATGAAACAAAGTCCGTCACCGTTGTTTAATAATTCGCCGTTTTCGATTTCGTAAGCATCTCCGATGGTACGGATTAATTTACCAATATATTGTCCTTTTGATTTTGGACTTTCCCAGGAACCAATACTAGCATGTCTGTCGTTTACAAAATAGTCGGTATAACCGCGGTTGAACGTTCTGTTTAAAGTAGAATCGAAAGTATAGGTGCATTTTCCGGAAGAAGCTTTGATGTATTTATCGCTTCCTTCTAAATAACTGTCTAATTTTTGACGTAAATAAGAAACATTATTTTTAACGTAAGCCACATCTTTTAAACGTCCTTCGATTTTGAAAGAAACGATTCCCGCTTCAATCAAATTCGGAATCTGATCTGAAACATCCAAATCTTTAATCGAAAGCAAGTGACTGTTTCGGATTAAAGTATCTCCGTTTCCGTCAATCAGGTTGTATGGTAAACGGCAGTTTTGAGCACAGGAACCACGATTGGCGCTGCGTTCTCCGTTTGCCACACTCATATAACAGTTTCCGCTGAAGGATACACATAATGCTCCGGTTACAAAAAACTCCAGTTCAACATCAGCATGATCGTAGATTTCTTTAATTTGATGCAGGTTCAGTTCACGTGCTAAAACCACCCGTTTGATTCCGGCATCTTTAAGGAATTTTATTTTGTCTTTGTCACGATTATTGGCCTGAGTACTCGCGTGAAGTACGATAGGAGGCAAGTCCATTTCCATAATCGCCATATCCTGAATGATCAATGCATCGACACCAATATCATATAATTCCCAAATCATGGCGCGGCACGTTTCTAATTCGTTATCGTATAAAATGGTATTGATAACGACAAAAACCTGAGCGTTAAATAAGTGCGCATATTTTACTAAAGCAGCAACATCTTCGATCGAGTTGTTGGCATTAGATCGGGCACCAAATTGCGGAGCACCAATATATACAGCATCAGCACCGCTGTTAATAGCTGCCATTCCGCCGATTAAATCTCTTGCTGGAGCTAATATCTCTATTTTCTTCTTCATTTCTAAAACTTTAGCTTTTGTGGTATTCACGAAAAAAAGTGTGCAAAGGTCTTATAAAATATTTGAGTTTGCTAAAGATGAAGCGATTTTTTTGAAATTGTTAACTTAATAGGTGTTGTGAATCATATTAATTTTCTTCTTCTGGCGAAATTTCTTCTTCATCTATAGTATTAGATGTTGTAGTATTATTTTTTTTGTTTGATAAAAGTTGTCCGCAAAATAAAAAGTAAATAGAGAAAAGACTTATAACATATTTCGATTGTAAAATATTGAATACATACAAATAAGGTATTGAAAATAAAATCAAAATAATAAATGCATTTTTAATTTCATTCAAATAGCTCTTAAAATCTTCTTTTAAATCTTTAATATTAAATAGTGAGATTAAGAAAAGGATTGATATTCCGAACGCTAATGGAGAAATTAAACAAAACGTTAATCGACGTGTGTAATTTTGAAATTCAATAATTTGGAAATCCCAAATACTATACGAAATAGCCAAGATAGTGACGATTAAAAAAGAAATTGAAAACACCTTTTTTAGACTGTTTTGGAATTTTTCATAAAAATTAGAAATTTTTATATAAGTAATAGAAATATTTTCTATTTCATTATTAAAAATTGTAAATAAATCTCCTTTTATTCTTTTTCTATAAATGAAGTTATTTTTTGATGATGAATGCAATATTATATGAGGATCATTATCTGAAATAGCTTTTCGAATCTCTTTTATTTTTCTTGAATCCTCTTTCGTTGTTAACTTGTAAAATTTGTAAGTTTCTTGAAGAGTTATTGCTTCAATTTTACTTTCTTTATCATAAGATATTACATGTAATTTACCTGTAAAAAGTTCCTCCGTTTTAGTTTTAATATCAACTTTGGTATAATAAATATCTTTAAAGGAATGAGAAATGTTATTTTGTTTATTTGATTTGGTTAAATAATTCCAACCGTTTTGAAATTTTAAAATTGAAAAACGTTTCTCTAGACCTAGATAAAAAATTATCCTGTTGATAAAATACCCTAAACCAATAGAAAAAGAATAAATAGCTATTAAAATATTGATTGTGTAGATTATGCGTGATTCAGAAACAAATATTGTAGGTAGTTTGTTTTCATAAATACATATAAATGTATCAGTTATATCCTCTATTTTTAATCCAAATTCAATTTTAATTGATAAAGAATTGTTTAAAGAATGTATAGAAAAACAGAAAAGAACAAGCATTAATATACTCGTTAACATATTCCATAATAAACGTTCGAAAGCATTCCCTGATTCAAAATGGTTATTAAATTCTCCTGAAAAGAAAGCTCTTCTGAATAAAATTCCAGGAAATAAAAATACCATTATGTAAATAATGGTACTGAAAGCGATATTTATGTTCACTAATTATTAAATTGAGATAGTAATGTTTTTACCATTTAATGTAACGTCTTTGGAAATTGAATCTTTCATTACTTCATCTATTGCCTTTTGGAATTTAACTTTATCTTCAGGACGTTCAAGTAATTTTTCTAGATTTTCGTCATCACTTTTGATTATTAATTCATTGATAGTTTTAACTTGATTAAAAATCAACTTCAAAACGAAAAACATTTTAGTTGGTAAATCAAATATATTAGTCATAGCAATATCAATTATTTTTGTCAAATATATAATATCTAATTCATAAACAAATAAAAATATAAGTTAAATCTTTATTCATTATAAATAAATTAGTTTTAAATATTTTTATTCTTAAAATATTATTTAGGGTAAAGTATTCGTTAATATTTATATTTTTAGATTGCAGAAAAAAAACCACCCAATCCTAAGACCAGGCAGTTCTCAAAAAAAAGCATGAATCGATCGATCGATTAATTGGCTTTCATTTTAATTTGTGATAGGGTATTTTGAATACTGTTCAATTGTTTTGAAACAACCGAAATTTGATTGTATTCTAAATGATTGTCTTCCAGAGCCATTTTGTATTTTTCGATAGCCGCTTCTTCTCCTGTTACACAAGCGTTGATTATTGCTTCGGTATCACCACCTGTAAAAGATGATTTGATATCAATCCATGTTCTGTGTAAGGCTCCTAGTGGACCTCCGCCTGAAGTGTCTGTTGATTTTCCGAGTTTGTTGATTTCATCCTGCAGTTCTACAATAAATAAAGCTCTTTCACGGGCATATTCAAGAAAATCTGTTTTCATTGCAGGATTTTCTACATGCTCGGCTGCATTGGTGTAACCTAGTTTTCCATCTTCCAGAATCGAAATTAATCCTTCTAAAGTTTTAACTGCTTCTTTTGTGGTTTCATCTGTATGTATCATGATGTATAATTTTTAAAATTTATATATTACAAAGATGAAACTAATTAACGTGCTCTTTTTTACAGGATTATATTCTGATTTTTATAATATTATGGAATGGGAATTTTGAAACTGTTTTTTTTGCTCTCGCAGATTTAATGGATTTTTTTCTTTTGAAAATGAATCTTCTCGTATACCGTTTGCGTGAGGGATTGAGGCGGTATCCTTTTATGGAGCGAAGCTGAATAAAAGATATAGCCGAAAGCCCGACCCGCCTTTTTTCGGCGGGACACGCCCAAAATACTCACATAAAAAAACAGCTTAAAGTATAAAAGTGATGAAACTTTTGAACCTTAAGCCGTTTTATAAAACTTAGAATAGCGTTATGCTGTCAAAGCTTCTTTGATTCTGCGTAAAGCTTCTGTTAAAATATCATTGCTGGTTGCATAAGAGAAACGGATACAGTTTGGATTTCCGAAAGCGTCTCCCGTTACTGTTGCTACGTTTGCTTCTGCTAAAAGATACATAGAAACGTCGTTTGCATCTTTAATTTCATGTCCTTTTAATGTTTTTCCGAAGAAAGAAGAAACGTCCGGGAATACGTAGAATGCACCTTCCGGAACGTTGATTTTTACACCTGGAATCTCTTTTAATAATCCAACCACTAAATCTCTGCGTCCGTGGAAAGCCTGAACCATTTCGTTTAATACGCTTGGATCTGCATCTACAGCTGTAATTGTAGCTCTTTGTGCCACAGAATTTGCTCCGGATGTTACTTGTCCCTGAATTTTTGTACACGCTTTTGCGATGAATTCCGGCGCTCCGATGTAACCGATTCTGTATCCTGTCATGGCAAATGCTTTTGCAACTCCGTTTACAGTAATTGTTTTTTCTAACATTCCCGGAATAGAACCGATACTGCAGAAAGTTCCAGAGAAATTGATGTGCTCATAGATTTCGTCAGCAACTACGTAAATATTTGGGTGTTTTTCCAACACTTTTGCTAAAGCTGTTAATTCTTCTCTGCTGTAAACAGATCCTGAAGGATTACATGGAGAAGAGAACCACATCATTTTTGTCTTTGGTGTAATTGCGGCTTCTAGTTGCTCAGGAGTAATTTTGAAATCTGTTTCTACAGAAGTCGGAACTTCAACAGGTACTCCGCCAGAAAGTTTTACGATTTCGAAATAAGAAACCCAGTAAGGCGCAGGAAGGATAACTTCGTCACCGTCGTTTAACATTACCTGAGCAATGTTGTATAAAGATTGTTTTGCTCCTGTAGAAACTACGATTTGAGAAGGTTTGTAGTCTAAACCATTGTCTCTTTTGAATTTTCTGCAGATAGATTCTTTTAGATCCTGGTATCCGTCAACAGGAGAATATGTGCTGTAGTTGTCGTCAATTGCTTTTTTGGCAGCTTCTTTGATAAAGTCAGGCGTATTAAAATCAGGCTCGCCTAAACTTAAACTGATAATGTCTTTTCCTTGTGCTTTTAGTTCACGGGCTAATGCAGCCATTGCTAAAGTCTGCGAAGTAGCTAAATTGTTAATTCTGTCTGAAAGAATATGGTTCATTATAAAAAAATTTAATTACTCTTAATTTGCTGTTTTATTAAGAGAGGTTATTATTAATAGATTTTTAATTTTATACTGATAATTCAGGTTTCATTCCTAAGTCACGTAAATGTTTAAAGTGAGCAACAATTGCGCTTCTCATTGTTTTGTATTCGTAATAAGGCAAGTTGCACTCTTTAGCAGTTTCTTTTACAATTTTTGCAATTTTACCATAATGAATGTGACTGATATGTGGAAAAATATGATGTTCTATTTGGTGGTTTAAACCGCCGGTGTACCAGTTTACAAGCGCATTTTTTGGTGCGAAATTAGTGGTAGTATACAATTGGTGGATGGCCCAGGTGTTGTCCATTTCGCCTAATTCATTCGGTTCAGGATTGGTAGTATGATCTACAACATGTGCTAATTGAAATACAATACTTAAGATCAATCCTGTTGTATAATGCATTACAAAAAATCCAAGAACGACTTTCCACCATGTAATTCCAATTACGATTGGCAATACAATCCAGATTGAAGCATAAATGATTTTTGTAATGATTAAAGTAGTCCAGAGAATTTTAGGGCTTTTTGGTTCTCCATACGATAATTTTCTTTTCAGATAATTACGCATTTGCTTAAAATCAGTTGTAATAGCCCAGTTAAAAGTCAGCAAACCGTATAAGAAAACAGAATAATAATGCTGAAAACGGTGAAAACTATGCCATTCTGCATGTTTTGTAAAACGGATAATTCTTCCGGCATCCAGGTCTTCATCGTGTCCCGGAATATTGGTATAAGTGTGGTGCAAAACATTATGCTGAACCTGCCAGTTGTAAACGTTTCCGGCCAAAACATAAATCGTGCCGCCCATTAATTTGTTGATCCAGCCTTTGTCAGAGTAAGAACCGTGATTTCCATCGTGCATTACGTTCATTCCAACACCGGCCATTCCGATGCCCATTACTACAGATAAAAGCAGCATGACCCAAAATGGCATGTTAAGAGTAAGGATCAAAAAGTAAGGAGTTAAAAAAACAGCAAATAGAATAACAGCTTTTAAATGCAGTTTCCAGTTTCCCGTTTTTTGAATATTATTTTCTTTGAAATAATTGTTTACCCGAGAGTTAAGTGTCCTGAAAAACTTCAGATTGTCTTGTCTTGCAAAAGTCGGAGCGGTATTATTCATATTAATTTTAAATAGTTTCCAAAGGTAATTATTATAAATTCTCAATTTGCAAAATTGAGTTAAATATTTCAATCGTAAAGTAGTACTTTTGTTAAAAAATTAGAGCAATGGATGAGATATTGAAATATTTTCCTGATTTGACGGATCTTCAAATCGAACAATTTCAAAAATTAGACTTTTTATACCACGACTGGAATGAAAAAATCAATGTTATTTCAAGAAAAGATATTGATTCATTATATACAAAACACATTTTGCATTCTCTTGGAATTGCAAAAATCATGAAATTTGAACCCGGAGCAACAGTTTTGGACGTTGGAACAGGAGGAGGTTTTCCCGGAATTCCGTTGGCGATTCTTTTTCCCGAAACCCGTTTTTATTTAATTGATGTGATTGCCAAAAAAATAAAGGTAGTTCAGGGCGTTGTTGATGCTTTGGAATTAAAAAATGTAAAAGCAGAACAAAAACGTGCTGAACTGGTAAAAGGTGATTTCGATTTCATAGTAAGCCGTGCTGTGACCAATATGCCTGATTTTGTGTCATGGATTCATGACAAAATCAAAAAGCAGCATAAACACACTTTAAAAAATGGAATACTATATTTAAAAGGTGGTGATTTGACAGAAGAGTTAAAAGACTTTCCCAAAGCTACCTTGTATGACTTATCTACAATTTTTGAAGATGAGTTTTTTGAAACGAAGAAGGTAGTGCATTTGCCATTGAAGTTTCAGGCTAACAAATAGTCTAAAGATGAAAGTCATAAAAAGTCAAAAGTAAAAGCCGAATCTTAATGAAAAGATTCGGCTTTTTATATGGATAAGTTCAAACTTGAAACTTGAAACTTGAAACTTGAAACTTGAAACTTGAAACTTGAAACTTGAAACCTGAAACAAAAATTAACCCAAAAACGGATACCTGTAATCCTCAGGAGTTACAAAAGTTTCTTTAATAGTTCTTGGCGAAGCCCAACGCAATAAGTTCAATGCAGAACCTGCTTTATCGTTGGTTCCTGAAGCTCTTGCTCCGCCAAAAGGCTGCATTCCTACTACTGCTCCTGTTGGTTTGTCGTTGATATAGAAGTTACCTGCAGAATTTTGCAATTTTACAGTAGCCGTTTCAATGGCATAACGATCCTGGCTGAAAACAGCTCCGGTCAAAGCATATTCAGAAGTAGTATCAACCAATTCTAAAGTTTCTTCCCACTTAGCATCTTCGTAAATGTAAATTGTCACAACCGGTCCGAATAATTCGGTTTCCATAGTTGTGTATTTTGGATTTGTAGTAACAATAACCGTTGGTTCTACAAAGTACCCAACAGATTTATCATAATTTCCTCCGATGATAATTTCTGCATCAGCGTCTTTTTTAGCCTGATCGATATAACTCGCTAATTTGTCAAAAGAACCTTCGTGGATAACTGCTGTGATAAAGTTTCCGAAATCTTCCGGAGAACCCATTTTCATTGATTTTACATCGGTAATCAATTGTTCTTTTACAGCTGGCCATAAACTTTGCGGAATATAAACTCTTGAAGCTGCAGAACATTTTTGCCCCTGAAATTCAAAAGCACCACGAGTGATTCCAGTAACAACTTGTTTTACATTAGCGCTTGGGTGTGCAATGATAAAATCTTTACCACCCGTTTCTCCCACAATTCTTGGATATGTTTTGTAGTTGTGAATGTTGGCTCCAATTTTAGCCCAGATATCTTTAAAAACGTGAGTCGATCCTGTAAAGTGAACTCCGGCAAAATCACGGCTTGCCAAAACAGTATCGGTAATCATTAAAGCATCTCCAAAAACAACATTGATAACACCATCAGGAACTCCCGCTTCTTTGAAAACATCAAGGATGATTTTTGTAGAAAATACCTGGCTGTCACTTGGTTTCCAAACCACAACGTTGCCCATCATTGCAGCACTTGCAGGAAGATTGGCAGCAATTGCCGTAAAGTTAAAAGGAGTAATAGCGTAAACAAAACCTTCAAGAGGGCGGTATTCTAAACGGTTCCATGTAGTAGAATCCGATTTTGGCTGGTCTCCATAAATCTGAGTCATAAATTCTACATTGTAACGTAAAAAGTCAATCAGCTCACATGAAGCATCAATTTCTGCCTGATGAATATTTTTTGACTGACCAATCATAGTGGCAGCGTTGATGCGTGCTCTGTATGGACCAGCAATAAGTTCAGCTGCTTTTAAGAAAATAGCAGCACGCTGTTCCCATGCCATGTTTGCCCAGGCGCTTCTTGATTCAAGTGCGTTCGCGATTGCTTTTTCGATATGATGTTTTTCAGCCAGATGATATTTTCCAACCACGTGCTGGTGATCATGCGGTGCTGTAATATTTCTAGTATTTCCGGTTCTGATTTCTTCGCTTCCGATATGCAAAGGAACATCAATTTGAGAATTCCACATTGTAGTGTAAGCTTCCTGCACATCGGCTCTTTCCGGTGAGTTTGGTGCGTATCCTTTTACCGGTTCATTAACCGCTTTAGGTACATTAAAAAATCCTTTTAACATGGATAAGATATTTTAAAATTACGAATTGTTTAATTTTAGGCAAAAGTACAAAGGATATTTTGATTATATCACAATACAATATTAAAATGTTGTAATTTAATAAACTAATCGCATGAAGCTGTAAATTATCACTCTTTATAAAGTTTTAAATTTGAGACTCTTGTGAAAAAAGATATAATTTATAATTATGAAAATTCCACTCTTAGCTTTTAACGACAAAGGGATTTACTGCCAGCAGGCTGATGTGTATCTCGATCCGTGGAGACCTGTAAAAAATGCCATAATTACTCACGGACATTCAGATCATGCTCGCTGGGGACATCAAAATTATATTACACATCACACCAATATTCCGATTATTCGTCATCGATTGGGCGAAATAAATGTAACCGGAAAAGAGTGGGGAGAGACCTTTGTCATTAATAATGTAAAATTCTCCTTGCATCCCGCCGGACATATTATAGGAAGCTCTCAAATAAGAGTTGAACACAAAGGCGAAGTCTGGGTTTTTACAGGAGATTACAAAATCGAAGATGACGGAATCTCCACTCCTTATGAAACTGTAAAATGCCATACTTTTATCACCGAATGTACTTTTGGACTGCCGGCTTTTAACTGGACGCCACAGGCAGAAGTAATCACAGATATCAATAATTGGTGGGCAGAGAATAAGGCAGAAGGAAAAACGTCTATTCTTTTTGGATATTCTTTAGGAAAAGCACAAAGGCTTTTAAAATATTTAGATACCGATATCGGTAAAATCTACACACATGGTGCCATTGAAAATATGACGAATGTTTTACGTCCTTTGGTTGATTTTCCGAAAACCGAATTGATAACCAGAGAAACCAAAAAAGAAGAACTTTTAGGCAATATCGTCCTTGCTCCCCCAAGTGCACACGGAAGTGTCTGGATCAGGAAAATGACACCATTTGTAACCGGAGCCGCAAGTGGATGGATGGCTTTTCGAGGAGCCAGAAGAAGACGTGCCATTGACAAAGGTTTTGTGCTAAGTGACCATTGTGATTGGTACTCCTTACTCGACAGTATCAAAGCAACTGGTGCAGAAAAAGTAATCTGTACACACGGTTACACCGATATTTTTTCTAAATATTTAAGGGAATTGGGTTATGATGCCAGAACTGAAAAAACGCAATACGAAGGTGAAGCGGCTGAAATGGAAAAAGAAGAAAAAGATGTAGAGATAGATCAAAATCAAACTTCTATTATTTCTGAAAATTAACAATGAAAAAAATTAACACATAGAAACATAGGTTTAAAATTTAAAGAAAAAGGTAAAAGAAAAACCAGTTTTCACACATAGCTATGTTTGTTTAAATAAATGAAATGCCTTTGAACGCAAAGAAAATCTATGATTCTATGTGTTTTAATAAATATTATACGCAAAGAGTCAAATAGCATAAGAATGAAAAATTTTGCCCAACTTATAAAAGCTCTCGACAGTTCGAATAAAACGAATGTAAAAGTTGATGCGCTGACGACCTATTTTAAAAATGCGTCGCCGGAAGATAAGGTGTGGACCATTGCAATTCTTTCGCATCGTCGTCCGCCAAGACCTGTTAATACTACCTTACTTCGAATTTGGGCAAATGAACTGGCGAATATTCCGTTATGGCTTTTTGAAGAAAGTTATCATATAGTAGGCGATTTAGCCGAAACCATTGCTTTGATCATTCCAGCCACAAAAGAACATTCGGATAAAAGTTTAACAGAATACCTCCAGGAGATTATTGCGTTAAAAAAGAAATCAGATGCTGAGAAAAAAGAATATTTACACGAGAACTGGCTGGCTTTAAATTATTATGAACGCTTTGTTTTTACTAAATTAATTACCGGAAGTTTAAGAATCGGCGTAAGTCAAAAACTAATGACCAGGGCCTTATCAAAAGCAGAAGAAGTTGATGAAGATGCACTGGCTTATAAACTTATGGGAAACTGGGATCCGAATACCATTACGTTCCAGGAATTAATTTTAGATGAAAAAAGCAGTGATTATTTATCAAAACCGTATCCTTTTTATCTGGCGTACCCAATTGAAGGTGAAGTCTATAATTTAGGAAATCCCGAAGACTGGTCGATTGAACACAAATGGGACGGTATTCGCTCGCAGACCATTATTCGGGAGAATGAACTTTATGTATGGTCAAGAGGAGAGGAACTGGTTACCGATAAATATCCGGAGTTTCAGTCATTTGTTGGTTTGATTCCAAACGGAACAGTCATTGACGCAGAAATCCTGGCTTTTCCGGAGGGGGAAATCGGAACTTTTAATGATCTGCAAACGAGAATCGGAAGGAAAACCATCTCGGCAAGTCTGCTGGAAAAGGTGCCTGTAATTTTGAAAGCCTACGATATTTTGGAATGGGAGGGACAGGATATTCGAAATTTGCCTTATTCAGAAAGAAGATTATTACTGGAACAATTATATGATTCGCTTAAAGATAAGACTTCTCATTTTCAGCTATCAGAAAGGGTTTTACTCCATTCCTGGGAAGATGTAACAGCTGAAAGAATGCGTGCGCGCGAAATGAAAAGTGAAGGTCTGATGTTAAAGCGCAATAATTCTCCTTATTTGGTGGGAAGAAAAAAAGGCGACTGGTGGAAATGGAAAATAGAACCTTTGGTAATCGATGCTGTTCTGACCTACGCTATGCGCGGACACGGAAGAAGATCTAATCTTTTTACGGATTACACCTTTGCACTTTGGCAGACCAATGATAATGGAGAAAGAGAATTAGTAACTTTTGCCAAAGCGTATTCAGGTTTAACAGATGCCGAGTTTCGAAGAGTGGATGATTTTATCAAAAAGAATACTTTAGAGCGTTTTGGTCCCGTGCGAAGTGTGACACCACAATTGGTTTTCGAAATTGGTTTCGAAGGAATTGCCTTATCCAAAAGACACAAAAGCGGAGTGGCAACAAGGTTTCCAAGAATTTTGAGATGGAGGCACGACAAAAAAATTGAGGAAGCCAATTCAATTGAAGATTTAAAAAATATGATTTCATAACAACCTCTGACTTGATTATTAAAAGTTGATTTATGAAGATATTTCCGCTCCTGCAAGGTTTTGTAAACCTTGTAGGTTTGTTTATAATAGCTAATACCTACAAGGTCAAAAAAAGACCTTGCAGGTAAAAGCAATATCATTAGCAATAAAGACAGTTTAACATGTAGGTTAGAAATGAAAAGAGAAGAACTATACACAATTGCCGAAAACTGGTTTCACGATCAGGGATGGAAAGCTTTCCCTTTTCAGACCCAGACCTGGACTGCTTTTCTGCAAGGAAAAAATGGCTTACTGAACGCACCAACCGGAAGCGGGAAAACTTATGCATTGTGGTTTCCGATAGTTCTTGATTACATGAAGAAAAATCCGGATTATAAAACTAAGTATAAACCCGGATTAAAAGCGATCTGGATTACGCCTTTACGGGCACTTTCTGTTGAAATTAAACAGGCTGCGGATAGAATTGTTGACGATTTGAATACACAAATGACGGTCGGAATCCGATCAGGAGACACTTCTCAGAGCGAAAGGACAAAGCAAAGCAAAAAAATGCCTGACCTTCTCGTTACTACACCAGAAAGCCTTCAATTGCTACTGGCTTCCAAAGAATTTGCTAAAACTTTTGCCAGTTGTTCTGCGATTGTGGTTGACGAATGGCATGAATTATTAGGCACAAAAAGAGGAGTTCAGATGGAACTGGCTTTATCCCGATTAAAAACGGTCGCTCCCAAAATGCGAATTTGGGGAATTTCAGCCACAATAGGAAATCTGGAATTGGCACAACAGGTATTGTTAGGGGTAAATTCAGATGCTTACAATAATTCGGTTTTGATTAAAGCCCACATCAATAAAAAAATAAATGTACTTTCGATACTACCTGAAAAAATGGACAGTTATCCCTGGCGCGGTCACATGGGATTACATCTAATCGATGAGGTTGCTAAAATAGTCCGTAAAAGCAAAACGACTTTAATATTTACCAACGTTCGTTCTGCGTGCGAAATGTGGTTTCAGGCGATATTAGAGAAATATCCGGAGTTTGCAGGAGATATGGCGATGCATCACGGAAGCATTAGCAGGGAAACACGTCTGTGGGTAGAAAATGCTATTAGAAATGAAGATTTAAAAGTAGTGGTCTGTACATCGAGTCTCGATTTAGGAGTGGATTTTGCTCCGGTTGAAACCATTATTCAGGTGGGAGGACCAAAAGGCGTTGCACGTTTTTTGCAAAGGGCAGGACGAAGCGGGCATCAACCCGGAAAAGAAAGTGTTATCTATTTCCTTGCCACTCACGCTATCGAACTGATTGAAGCTTCGGCACTTAAAAAAGCAGTTGCCAAAACAATTGTCGAAGACCGCATTCCATATCTGAACAGCTGGGATGTTTTGGTACAATATTTAAATACTTTAGCGGTTTCAGATGGGTTCTTTCCCGATGCTATTTTTGAAGAAGTAAAAACAACTTTCTGTTATCAAAATATAACGAAAGAAAACTGGAACTGGATTTTGAACTTCATTACCAACGGAAGCCAGAGTTTACAAGCCTATGACGAATTTAAAAAAGTAGAAATTGAAGAAGACGGGCGCTATAAAATCAACAGCAGGCTGATTGCGATGCATCACAGAATGCAGATAGGAACAATTGTTGGCGACGCTTCATTAAATGTGAAATTTTTAAGCGGAGGTTATATTGGAAATATCGAAGAATGGTTTGCCTCCAAGTTGCAGCCAGGAGACGTTTTTACATTTGCCGGAAAACGACTCGAATTATTTCGTGTGAAAAACATGCAGGTTTTGGTTCGAAAGGCAGATCCTAAAAAAGAATCCAGAACAGTAAGCTGGATGGGAGGACGAATGGCGTTATCGGTACAGATGAGTGAATTGCTCCGGGAAGAATTATACGCTGCCAATAGCGAAAATCTGACACCCGAATTAAAAGCGTTACAGCCTATCTTTGCAAGGCAGCGAAAAGAAAGTATTGTTCCGGATGCTGACGAATTTCTCATAGAAACCTTTAAAACCAGAGAGGGTTTTCATGCGGTATTTTATCTTTTTGAAGGCAGGTTTGTGCATGAAGCATTAGCCAGTATTTTGTCATATCGAATTAGTTTGTTGTCTCCAATTACTTTTTCTTTAGCTTATAATGATTACGGTTTTGAATTGCTATCTGATCAGGAAATTGACATGCAGTCTGTTTTTGATAATAATCTGTTTTCTACAGAATATGTTCATCATGATTTGCAAAAAAGTCTTAATCTAACTGAAATGGCCAGAAGAAAATTCAGGGATATTGCCGTAATTGCAGGACTGGTTTTTACCGGAATGCCTGGAAGACCTGTCAAAACAAAACATTTGCAAAGTGGTTCACAATTGCTTTTTGAAGTTTTCAGGGATTATGAACCGGATAATTTATTGCTTCAGCAGGCTTATACCGAAACATTTGAACATCAGCTGGAAGAAGGACGTCTGATTCAGGCTTTAGAAAGGGTGAATAAGCAAACTATTATCTGGAAACAATGCAAAAAACCAACGCCATTTAGTTTTCCGATCATCACAGACCGCCTTCGGGAAAAATTGTCGAGTGAGACTTTAGCAGAAAGAATCAAAAAAATGACGGCAAGTTACATGAAATAACCAGATATGAAAATTACAATCCAGAATCAAAACTTTGTATTGCATCCGTGTGGTGCAGCTTTTTGGGAAGAAAAGAAAATACTTTTAATCTCGGATCTCCATCTGGGGAAAATTGCGCATTTCAGAAAACACGGAATGGCGATTCCGGAGCGGGCGGTACAGGAAAATTTTAACCGGCTAAACAATATTTTGGAATTATTTGATGCTGAAACGATTATTTTTCTTGGCGATTTATTTCACAGTAAAATGAATAACGAATGGGATTTATTTTCGGACTGGACCAAAACGATTACCCAGCATCTTATTTTGGTAGAAGGAAATCATGATATTATTTCAAAGCAACATTATATTGATTTGAATGTAGAAATTCATTCAGAAATTATAATTGATGATTTTCTGCTGACACATCATCCCTCAACAAGAGAAAGCTTTTTTAATTTATGCGGACACATTCATCCCGGCATTAAACTAAAAGGGTTAGGAAAACAATTTCTGGGCTTGTCGTGTTTTTTTAGAAAACCGTATCAATTAATTTTTCCCGCTTTTGGAGAATTTACAGGCAACTTTTATCTGATTCCCGAAGAAAATGACAAAGTGTATGCAATTGCAAAAGATGAGGTAATCGAAATAAAAAACTGATTAGTTCAGTGCAAAAGGAGCACACATTCTGAAAGTAGGAACTATAACCTTAAATGTTTTGGTTGTAGTAAAATTAATCATATTAAAATGACCTTTCATCGCACCATAAGGAGATGACAACAAACAACCTGAACTGTAAGTATGGTTTTCACCTGGTTTTAAAACCGGCTTTTTTCCTATAACGCCTTCTCCATCAACCACTTCAAGGTTGTTTAGTGAGTCGAAAATTTCCCAGTGGCGGGATGTTAACTGTACCGAATCTTTACTGTGGTTTTCAATAGTAACAATATAACTAAAGGCAAAATGAATCTTGTAGTTCTTGAAGTAAGTACCTTCAAAACTAGTCAAAACAGATATTTTTATGCCTCTTGTTATTTGAGAAACCATACTAAAGCAGTATATATGTGTGTGTTATATTTGCAAATTTACAAAAAAAAATGATTCGATTTTAATCCTTTTTCAGAATGTTTAATTGATAATGTTCAATGAATTCGCATTCCCCTTACCAATAACTCTTTCGTAGCGGTCCGTACTTTCACGGTAATAAACCAAAACAGTGTATTCATTTTCGGTTTGATAAAAATTTCCGTCAATAGCATTTTCAAAATCAATTACACCTTTATTATCGGCGATTCTGTATTGATAGTTGGTAAAACCCTGTTTGATCATAACGGCTTTTTCGTATATACCTTTTTCAGCATTGTAATCCATTTTGTATTCTGGAGAGAGGCTGTAATTATTAAACATTCCCACGATATAAATATCTTTGTTTAAACGGAATGTCGGAGCGGATAACGTAAAATAAACCCAGGCATAATCAGCTTCAATAGCATTGTTGGAAGCATTAATATTGTTAACCACAAAATTTCCGTCTATATCTTCATAAACAGTATATATCTGATTGGCCCTTGCCTGATTGGTATATAAAAAGGAACTGTAAACATCATTATTGCCCCCCACTTTTGCAACATAATTATTGGCTGCCCTAATATCTTTGTTTTCAAAATATAAAAACTCATTGCCTCCCCAAAACTGTGTCTCTTTATCATATTTGTAAACCAGCTGGTTTCCGATGGTGTATTGTGGTTTAATATTTTTAATAGCGGTATTAAAATCACCATTTTGCAGCAAAACCACTTTTACATTTTGCAAAGGTGTCTGAAAAACAATGTCGTTAGAAAGTATGGCAATGTCAAGATTGTGCTTGTAATCAATATTCTTGAGATCACGGCTTCGTTTTACCTGAACACCAACCGTTGAATGATTTTCGTATAAAATAAATTTCCTTGAAAAGACCACCTCACGGTCTTCATTAAGGATTTTCAGCATATAATTTCCCGAAATCCGTAGTTGAGTAGCGAACTGATTTGGAAAAGAAAGCCGGTAATGAGAAAAGTTCTGAAGCGTATTGAATGAATTTGAATAATCCATTATTCTTTGATTGTCAAAACCCCGAATATAATCGGTTTTCGGAATCTCAGAAGGTTTCCAGTTATAATCGCAATGCACCAATTCAAAATAATAATTGGCTTCATTGCCAAACAAATCATCAAACTGCAATTGAAATGTCGATCCCAGTTCAAATATTGGAAAAACATTGCTACCGTTCTGAACAAAAGAAACAGTTTTAATATTATAAGGAGGATCGATTTCTTTTTCCTGCGCTTTCGCTAAAGTGAAAATGAAAAGAAAAATAAAGCTTGTATAGAGAAATTTCGGCATCTTATTTCATTGTAAGTTTGTAAATATAACAATTTTATATAACGAAAAAGATGCCATTCTATTGGATTTAACTACTAAGAACCCAAAATGTAAGCCAAGTTGCCTTCCAGTTCGTCATTAATATAGCTTTCTTCTAAAAGGGAATCAGACAGCAGTTTTTTGTTCTCCTGAAGCTTTATGATTTTTTCTTCAACCGTATTCTTCGAAATAAATCGAATTACATTAACTTTATTCAATTGCCCAATTCGATGTGCTCGTCCAACGCCTTGTTTTTCTGCAAAAGGATTCCACCACGGATCTAAGAACAATACATAAGAAGCTTTGGTAATATTCAAACCAACACCACCGGCTTTTAGTGAAATGAAAAATAATAGTGGTTCTTCGTTTTCCTGAAAAAGTTTTACCTGCTGTTCTCTTTTATTTGCGGGAGTTTCGCCTGTTATTTCGCAAAATCGTATTTTATTTTCTTTGCACCAATCGGTGTAGAAATTCAGATTCGTAACAAACGAACTGAAAATAATCGCCTTCTGTTTGGCTTTGACTAAATTTTCAAGATAATTAGTGACTGCAATAAATTTTCCGGAATCGATTTCTGACTCAGTATCTACCATTTTCGGGTGATTGCTGAGCTGTCTCAATTTCATCAAAGTATTGATAATGCTGATTTTATCCGGACTTGATCCATCTGTTTTAAGGAGGAAATTACGTGCTTTGGATTTTTCTTTTTCATATAATTTTTCCTGTTCAGGGTCCATATCGCAGTAATAAATCTGCTCGGTTAATTCCGGTAAATCTTTTAAAACCTGTTCTTTCGTACGTCGTAAAATATAAGGCTGAATAAGATTTTTTAATTCTGTCAGAACTTCTTCATTCTGCTTTTTCTCAATCGGATTTTTGAAATTTTCCGTAAAGAACGCATAACTGCCCAGAATGTCCGGATTTATAAACTGCATCTGCGACCATAAATCGTCAAGGGAATTTTCGATAGGCGTACCACTCAACGCAATTTTATGGTTGGTACGGATTTTATTGATGGCTTTAAAAATCTTAGAATTTTTGTTTTTGATGTACTGACTTTCGTCTAAAATCAGATAACGGAAATCGTATTTTTCTAAGATTGAAATATCACGATGAACGATACTGTAACTTGTAAAAATCAAGTCAGTAGAATTTATTCTGGCCGCTAATAATTTCCTGTCATTACCCACATATTGCATTCTGGAAAAGTGAGGAGTAAACTTCCTGGCTTCATTAAACCAGTTGAAAACCAAGGAAGAGGGTAGTACTATCAAAGCTTTTAGGGACTCTCTTTCGACAGTCGTTTCGTTTGCAAACAAATCAAAATTGGTGGTTTTGGTAGTAAAGCCTAATTGTTCCTGTACTGAAACAAGAACCGCTAAAGTCTGTAATGTCTTTCCAAGTCCCATATCGTCAGCAAGACAGGCACCCAGATTTGAGTTATAATGTCCCAAAAGCCATTTTACACCATCAATTTGATAGGGTCTTAAAGTTGCTTTTAATAAATCGGAACCCGTAAACTCAGCCTGATGAATTTGTTCTAAATCATTATCAATTTCTGAAATTCCGTCCAAAGCTGTAAAATTGCTTTTGCGTAAAAATAAAGTACCATTTTCAGTTTTAGCCAGTTTTGCCAGAGAACCATATTTGCTGAACCATTCCAGCGGAATCAAAAAGTAATTTCCGTCAGGAAGCATGAAAAGTCTTTCCTTGCTCTTAATGTTCGGAATTATTTCACTGAAATTAATTTTATAATTGCCAATCGTAATGATAATTTTAATATCAAACCAATCAGCTTTCGTTTCTTTTGCAATCGAAATCGTATTGCTTTCTGTGATGATCTCTTTGCTTTCGAGTATTAGATTTTGAATCGTGAAGCCCAGACTTTCAAGTTTTTCCTTGTTGTCAATAATCAATTGGATATTGATATAAGGATCATTGGATTCTGTATCCAGTCCAAACAGTTCGTTTTTGATTTTTATTAAACCAATTTCCAGTAATTTTTTGGTGTATAAAATTTCGACGGCACTTCTTTTAAACTGAATTATTTTGGGTTCGTTGGCAATACTGAAATCAACAAAAGAATGTGTTTTTTTTGTTTTGCCCGAATCAAAAACATAACCGTTATAGTCAAAATAAAGGTTGAGGTAATAACAATTTTTAAAGAAATCATAAACAGGCTGAATTGTACTCGAAATTATTTTATCTCGAATTTCCATTTCAAATCCTGTTGCTTCGATGTCGATTTTTTTAGCTATTTCAGGAATAAAACCTTTGAAATAATCATCAACTAATTTTGAAGGAATTTCAATTGATTTTTTCTTTAAAAATGGAGTCAGTTTTTTAGCATTCAGTTCTTTTAACTTCCCTAATTTTTTATCAATAATTAACCAGCCCGGCTCATCCAAAAGAATGTCTACACTTTTATTCATTGGTAAAAAAGCAGCTTCGTTTTCTTTTAAAGACAGTGTATAAGTAATGCCTTCTGAATGTTTGTCAAATTGAATCTGAGGTTCAAAATCGAGCGGATCGATATTGACTCTGGATCGATAAAAATCTTTTTCAGGACCTAAATTGATTGAAAGTGGAAATTGCTCTTTTACAATCAAATCGTAAAACGGACTTAAATTCAATTTTAAATGCTGACGAATAGCAAAATCAATTTTAGAATCTTTCTGCAAATCAGCAATTGTTTTGGCTGATTTTACTTTAGCGCTGAATTTTTTGAATATAAATTCAGGTTTTAAGGATTCGCAGATGGTGAGAATTTTTTTTGAATTTGGATCTAAATTCTCATAATCAATTCCGAAACTTTCAATTATTGCTCTGGTTGCTTTTTTGTCTAAATATTTGATTTCATTTGTACTCTCAACAATATAGGCTGTTGGAATATAGGCATTCAGATTTTTTTCAAAACTGATGTCAAAACAGAACTGAAATGATTTTGTAGGTTCCAAGGTTTAGGGATTTGGTTGGCTTGTAATTTGGCTAAAAAAAAAGCGTTTTCAAATTATCTCTATTTTGAAAACGCTTTTTTAAATGAACTTATATCACTTATTTGGTGAAAGAAAAAATTAGTTTTCCTGTTTAAAGCAAAGCGGAATAATTTCGCCTTTTGCTAAACAGTATTTTTCAACCAATTCGGATGCAATTTTATTCGTGTAATCTTCTTCGATAACAATAAAACCAATACTTCTTAATTTATCGAAATAATCGCGCCCATAAACACGAACGTGATCGTATTGCCCGAAGATTTTTGCACGTTCCTTTTGATCTGTAATAGAATCATCTGCAAACGTAACTTCGCGTGATAAGTCTTGTGGAATTTGAAGAACCGCCATTCCTCCCGGTTTTAAAACACGATATAATTCCTGCATCGCTTTAGTATCGTCCGGAATGTGTTCTAAAACGTGATTACACAAAATAACGTCATATTCGTTGTCCTTAAAAGGCAAATTACAGATATCTGCTTTTACATCTGCCAGAGGCGAAAGTAAATCGGTTGTGGTGTAATCCAGGTTTTTCTGCTTGCGGAATCTTTTGTAAAAGGCCTGTTCCGGAGCAAAATGCAATACTTTTTTAGGCGCTGTAAAAAAATCAGTCTGATCGTTTAAATACAGCCAGAGCAAACGGTGTCTCTCTAACGAAAGTGTACTTGGAGAAAGCACATTGTTACGTTGTTTTCCGTATCCGTAAGGCAAAAATGATTTAAAGCTTTTTCCATCAATAGGATCGGTAAATTTGCTTCCTCTTAATGATAAAGCTAAAATTGGGCGTACCACATAACTCAAACGAATTAGTAATGGGCGTGGGATTGTATTTAAAACTAATTTGAAAAGTTTTTTCATGGGGCTATTCCAAAATATTTTTTGTTTTCCTGCAAGGTTTTCAAAACCTTGTAGGTATTTTAGGTTTGAAAAGACACCTACAAGGTTTTGAAAACCTTGCAGGAGTTCGATTTTTTTAATTTTTAAAATCTCGGCGTAATAACTACAATACTAAAGGCACTTTTCTAAATTCATCTTCTTCATTACTTTCTATGCCTAATGCTTTGTAGATATAATAGAAAGTAGATAAAATTTCCGGTTTTCCATCAATTAAAGCAACATCGTGTTCAAAATGAGCACTTGGTTTTCCGTCAGCGGTCAGGATGGTCCAGCCGTCTTTAAGCTGTTTGATGTTTTTAGTTCCCATGTTGATCATAGGTTCAATAGCAACCACCATTCCTTCAACAAAAAGTTTTCCTCTTCCTTTTTTACCATAATTTGGCATTTCAGGAGCTTCGTGCATTTTTTGTCCTAATCCGTGTCCAACTAATTCACGAACAACTCCATATCCGTGTGCTTCAGTGTATTTTTGAATGGCATTTCCAACATCCTCAACGCGGTTTCCGGCTTTAAATTCCCTGATTCCTACATAAAGGGATTCTTTGGTTACCTGCAAAAGCTTTTTAGTTTCCGGAGCAACTTCCCCAATTTCAAAGCTATAAGCGTGATCACCGTGATATCCGTTTTTGAAAGCACCGCAATCTACAGAAATAACATCACCATTCTGCAATGGCGTATTGTTCGGAATTCCGTGTACAACCTGAGCATTTGGACTCATACAAAGTGAATTTGGGAAATCATACAAACCAAGAAAACTTGGAACTGCACCGTGATCACGAATAAATTCTTCTGCTAATTTGTCAAGATATAAGGTAGTCACCCCTTCCTTAATTTCAGAAGCAATCATTCCTAATGTTTTTGATACGATTAAGGCACTTTCGCGCATTAATTCTATTTCTTCACGGGTTTTTTGGATAATCATATTTTTCAGATTTTCAGTTCGCAAAAGTACAATTTTAATCTTATTTTTTTAAAGTTGGTTTTGAAATTAATTAAGGTAAAAATTTCGAATAATTCATCTGAAAATCAGATAGACCGTTGATTCTAACATTTTTTTAGAAGAGCATTTCAGAAAAAAGCCATAAATTAGTAATAAAACGTCAATAATTATGAAAACTATTATAGATCAGGATATGGCTAAAGTGCAGGCTCTTAAGAAAATGAAGAGCAACGCTTTGGCACTTTTAGGTGTTGCTGTACTTCTTTTTATAATTGCCATTTATTTTGAAATACCGATGCTGCAGGCTTTTAGTGAGGCAGCCATGGTGGGCGGAATTGCGGACTGGTTTGCAGTAGTTGCTTTATTTCGTCATCCACTTGGAATCCCAATCTGGCATACGGCCATTATTCCGACCAAGAAAAATGAAATAGGGGAGAATCTTGGAAATTTTGTTTCTGAAGAGTTTCTGAATCGTGAAAAATTAGAAGTTAAACTTGATGAATTCAATTTTGCTTCGAAAGCTTCTGATTGGCTTTCGCAGAAAGAAAATGCAGACAATATTGCAAATGCGGTTGCTGTAAATATAATTCCGGGAATTTTGAAAACCATTAAAGATGAAGATATCAAGAGATTCATTCAGGTTCAGTTTAAGGAAAAACTGGAAGGAGTCAATTTGGGCAATTGGGTTGCAGTGGCATTAGAACCCCTGCAAAAAGGAGATTTGAAAAATCAGATGCTGACGAATCTTCTCGAAGTAATGAGCAGTGAGCTGACTAACAATAAAGATCTGATTCGGCAAAAAGTTAAAGCATCAACCCCATTTTTAAGTTTCGGTCTCGCGGACAAAAGTATCACGGAAGGTGTTTTCAACGGTTTGCAGGATTTTTTAAATGAAGCTAAAAACCCGGATAGCGAAGTGCGCCTCAAAATTGATGAATATATTTTTAATTTCCTGGAAAAAGTAAAAAACTCAGAAGAAATGAGAATTAAAATCAACGACATGATTTTAAATTTTGCAGGCAAAAAAGAGGTACAGGATTATATCAATGGAATTTGGGACGAAATAAAATTGTCAATCTCAACTGATTTAGAAAAAGGGGATAATTCTTCGATAAAAAAAAGTGTATCAGGATTTATCCGGATTTTTGGAAACGGACTGAAAGAAGATCATGTTATGACTGATAAAATCAATAATTTCATTAAAAACGATTTACTTTCTGTCCTGCTGAATAATAAAAAAGTCATAGGGGATTTAATTTCTTCAACCGTAAAAAGCTGGGATGGAAAAGAGGTTTCTGAAAAATTAGAATTAGAAATCGGAAAAGACCTTCAGTACATCAGAATCAACGGGACTTTAGTTGGCGGATTTATCGGTCTTATAATTTATGGTGTTGAATGGTTATATCATTATTTTATGATTTAGACGTCACATTTAGGCTTATGGCTATAAAAAGCAAAAAGAGACAAATCCTAAAACTTGCCTCTTTTCTATTAAAAAAAAGTGGTTTTCTATAATAATGAATGACAAGTCATCGCTTCAGGCTGTGGAACGCCCATCAATTCTAAAATAGTAGGGGCAATATCGCCTAAAACACCATTTTGGATATTTTTTAATTCCTTGTCCACTAAAATAATAGGCACCGGATTTGTTGTGTGCGCCGTATTTGGACTACCGTCAGGGTTAATCATCGTTTCGCAATTACCGTGATCAGCAATAACGATTGTTGTATAATTATTTGCAAGAGCAGCTTCAATAACTTGTTTTGCACAGGCATCTACAGCCTCGCAAGCCTTTATTGCAGCTTCCATAATTCCGGTGTGGCCAACCATGTCGCCATTTGCAAAGTTTAAACAAACAAAATCTACTTCACCCTTTTCCAATTCCGGAACAAGCGCACTTGTAAGTTCGTAAGCACTCATTTCAGGCTGTAAATCGTAAGTGGCAACTTTTGGGGAATTTCTTAAAATACGGGACTCGCCTTCAAAAGGTACTTCTCTTCCTCCAGAGAAGAAAAAGGTTACGTGAGGATATTTTTCAGTTTCAGCAATACGAATTTGTTTTTTGCCGGCCTTTTCTAAAACTTCGCCAAGGGTTTCCGTGATATTATCTTTATTATAAACCACTTTTACATTTAGATAAGTTTCATCGTAATTGGTAAGCGTTACATAATACAAGTTTAATTTGTGCATGTTTTGCTCATGGAAATCATGCTGCGAAAGTGCTTCAGTAAGTTCACGGCCTCTGTCAGTCCTGAAATTGAAGAATATGACAACATCACCTTCTACAATTGTAGCTAATGGTTTTGCGTTTTCATCAACCATTACAATTGGCTCAATAAATTCGTCTGTAACCTCTTTTGAATAACTTTCAAGAATACTGGCTACGGCGTTTCCTGAAGGAGTTCCAACTGCATTTACAACCAGATCATAAGCCAGTTTTACACGTTCCCAGCGTTTGTCACGGTCCATTGCATAATAACGACCTATAATTGATGCAATTTTTACCGGGGTATCTTTAATATAATTTTCTAAATCCTGAATGTATTTAGCTCCTGATTTTGGATCAACATCACGTCCATCTGTAAAAGCATGAACGAATACGTTTTCTAAACCATATTCCTGAGAAGCATCGATAAGTCCTCGTAAATGTGATGTGTGCGAGTGAACACCTCCATCAGAAACTAATCCTAAAAAATGTACTTTTTTATTGTTTTCTTTAGCGTAGGTAAAAGCGTCAACAAGAACTTGTTCTTTGGCAAGTGTCTGGTGTGCTACTGCTAAGTTTATTTTGGCTAAATCCTGGTAAACGATTCTTCCTGCACCAAGGTTCATGTGGCCCACTTCACTGTTTCCCATCTGGCCTTCTGGTAAACCAACGTTTAATCCGTCAGTACGAAGCTGGGCATTTGGGTAATTATGGTAAAGGCTGTTTATAAAAGGAACATTTGCGTTGTCTATTGCAGATACTTTAGGGTCTGGAGATTTTCCCCAACCGTCTAAAATCATAAGTATTACTTTCTTGTTCATTGGTTTTTAGTTTTTGGCAAAGATAAACCATTTATAAAACACGCAAGTAGTGATAGCTACAATTATGCTTTATAAAATGAACACTATAAAAAAATAATAATTTAATTGAAGAATGCTTTATTTTTTAAAATTAATGCATACTCAATCTGATTTTGAATTTAACTTTTGAAAAATAGGTTGACAATTGACTATTGAAACTTCTTTATTATATAATGTTACTGCTTCAAAAAAAAATTTTATGTATTGTGGATCTTAATACCAATACATAATTTATAAAAAAGAGGATAAATTCCTGCAAAAATCAGTAAAATGTTTAACTTTTCTTAACTTCTTTTGTGATTAATTGTTAAATTTTGAATAAATATCACCTAATTTAGTGATATTAAGTTACATAATTACAAATAAGTTTTACATTTGTTCTACCTCAAATGAAGTATAACCTAAACGAAATCAATGATATATAAGATTTATCCCGCAATTTTATTTTTGTTTTTGTCATTTGGTACAGATTCTAAAAATATCGCTGATACTAAGATCGTAACAGCCAATAGCATTGCTAAAGTTGAAAAAAATACTGTTGATGCTAAAATTGAAAATATTTATAACACATTAAACACAAATAATTTTGTTCTTCCTGAACTGAGAACTTTTTCTGAGGCTTTAAAAGGATTTTATTTGTTGAAAGAAAAAGGAGTCATTCAAAAAGACATTCTGACTTTAATTGATTTTAGTTTGTCATCAAATCTAAAACGCCTTTGGGTCATCGATTTGGCATCTAATACTATTCTGTTCCAGTCCCTTGTTGCGCATGGGAGAAATACCGGAGAAGAATTCGCTTCTGCCTTTTCTAATATAAATTCCTCTTTTAAAAGCAGTTTAGGCTTTTATGCTACCGGAGAGATTTATCAGGGCAAGCATGGGGCTTCTTTACGTCTGGACGGTTTAGAAAAAGGTGTTAATGACAATGCCCGCCAAAGAGCTGTAGTAATGCATGGTGCCGATTATGTTTCTGAGTCATTTATCAGAAATCACAAAAGACTAGGAAGAAGCCAGGGTTGTCCTGCAATTCCGGTTGAATTGACAGATGATATCATTCAGACTATAAAAAATAGATCTTGCTTGTATATTTATCATCCGTCAAGGAGTTTTGATATGGAGAAAGAACTAATTTCTTAATCTGGAATATAAATCTTCGTCCAGATCATAGACATCGTATCTGAAAATCAATTGATTTTTTTCGCTCCAAGCTGTCCAGTACCATTGGTATAATTTGTATTTTTTGGTGATTTTAGTGGTGATAGTTTTTTTATGGGCAATAATAGTATCTATTTTATCTTTCGACCAGTTTTCAGAATCATCTAAAATATGCCGGGCCAGCTCCAGCGGATTCTCTACGCGGACACAGCCGGAACTTAAAGAGCGATTGCTTCTTTCAAAATAGTTTCGGTGATTGGTGTCGTGCAGATACACACTATAATTATTAGGAAACATAATTTTAATTAATCCAAGGGAGTTATAATAACCCGGTTTTTGGATATACCTGTAACTGCGTGGTTTGTTGATGTTCCAGTTTGCCGGGTCGACTTCGTGTCCGGCACTATCATAAATGGTGATATTTTTGTTTTTTAAATAATTTCGATTATGTTTCATAGCAGGAACGACGTCTTCTTTTAAGATAGTAGGAGGAACGGTCCAGGTAGGGTTGAAAACAATACTTTTAAGGGTAGATGTTAAAACCGGTGTTCTTCTTTTGCTGGTTCCAACAACGACATTTCTGACAGCTGTAGTATCATTATTTTCTACAACGTGTAATTTAAAATCAGGTATATTTATTATGAAATAATTCTCTGCGAATTCATTTGGGTACCATCTCCAGCGTTCTAAGTTTACAATAATTTGATGCTTTCTTTTTTCTTTTGAAAAGTTTAAGGCATGAATTGTACTAGCTCCAATCACACCATCAGCGGGTAATCCGTGACGGGACTGGAATTTTTTGATTGATTCAAATGTTTTTTGGTCATAAATCTTTGTAAGATCGTCGCTTCCGGACATGTCGTTCCAGTACAAAAGCCTTTTTTTGATATTTATTAAAGACGGATTCGTGTCGTTTAGTTTTATTTTTTCAGTAAATGCAATAGTTTGTATATTGTCTTCAGGAAAATTGTTGATGAGTTTTAAAGCTTTTAATAATTGTTTATAGGTTTGTGTTTTCGGCTGGATATTCTCAACCAGACTATCTAATGTGTTACGGATAAAACTCTTTACCAAATGGCTGTTTACATCAAGGGATTTTTCCTCAAGCGCCCAGTTTCTGTATAAAAATTTAGGATTTAATTTCCCTTCATACAAATGAATAATGTACTTTTCAAAATTATGTGTCAGCAACAAATCGTACTCGGCAAGCTCCCGGTCGCTCAGGATATTGAATCGGGCTTCAAAACTTTCCATTTTTTTAACACGGTAATCATTTGGATTTAATCCTAATTCCTCTGCATTTTTTAGCTGAGTTAAAACGTAAGACCTTTTAGCAGTGTTTCCCCAGATTGTTTTATTGTCGGATGAAAGGTAAAATTGTTTAAGCGTTTTGCTTTTGATACTATTTATTAAAACAGTATCAATAGAAACAGACTTCGCATCGGTAATCACAATAGCAGGTAAAGGTTTTTGGATTTGAGGGGTATCCTGATTTTCTTTTTTGCAGCTTACGAAAATACAAAGCAGCAGGAGAAAGTAAAGTTTATTCATTTTTTAGTTTTTTGTACATTAAATAATGTTCCCCGATTTCAGGAATGTTAAAAGAATCTCCTATAGTTTCATATCCTGTTTTTTTATAAAACCCAACAGCAGATACTCTTGCATTAAACCAGATCAGCTCAAATTGATTTGCAAGACAATATTCTTCGCAGTATTTTACCAATGCTTCACCAAAACCTTTCTTCTGGTGTGATTCTAAAATCGCCATGCCGCGAATCTGTGCCTGTAAATTTTGTGCAAATATAGGATTGGTTTTTATAAATAACGAAATTATTCCTATTAAATCAGAATTGTCAAATAATCCGAAATGATGTGTCGTTTCTAAATCATCTCCCTCAAAAACGCATGTTTCCACTGGTTTTCCTTTTCGAAGTACAGGATGTCTAACAATAAAAGTTTCTTTAGCGGATATTTCTTTAATTAATGTCATGTTCTGAATAAAAAAAACAAAACTATAACATTTTAATTTTAAATAGATTACTAAAAATAGTGATTTTTAATTTATTTTTTTTCAGAAAAAGCTTGTTTTAAACCTTACTTATTTTTTATATTTGCATCACAGTAATGCGAAAGTAGCTCAGTTGGTAGAGCTCCAGCCTTCCAAGCTGGTTGTCGCGAGTTCGAGCCTCGTCTTTCGCTCTAATCGAAACTTAGGTTTAGATTTTAAATTTAAATAATTTATTTTTTTATTTTGTAAAACAATTTAATTATTTATATTTGCACCCTGTTAATGCGAAAGTAGCTCAGTTGGTAGAGCTCCAGCCTTCCAAGCTGGTTGTCGCGAGTTCGAGCCTCGTCTTTCGCTCTTCAAAATCCTCAAACATCTTGTTTGAGGATTTTTTGTTTTTATGACTACTTTAAATGACTCAAATCACTTTCAGGATCTAATTCTGCCGGAATCTGATTTTGTCGAAATAATCGTGCTGATAAATTTCCTTTCAAAGTAATTTTTTCTCCTTTTACTTCAAGCCAGCTTCCTTCTCTTAATCCCAAAACCGGAATCGTATTAAAGGCATGAAATTCCTGTATGCGCTGTTCGCGTGTTTCTCCCATGTGGGTGGACTCAGAATCGGCATCCAGATAGTGAGGATTCAGATTAAAAGAAATCAGCCCTAAAGTCTGAAAGCTTGGAGGATAAACGATAGGCATGTCGTTTGTTGTCTGCATTGAAAGTCCGCAAATGTTACTTCCGGCACTGGTTCCTAAGTATGGAGTTCCGTTTTTTACTGTTTCAGAAAGAAGTTGCATGAGGTTGTTTCTGTATAATTGAGTAACGAGTAAGAAAGTGTTTCCTCCGCCGGTAAATATTCCTTCGGCATTTTTTATGGCTGTTTCAGGGTTTTCAAATTCATGAATTCCTTTTACTGAAATATTGATGGTTTCAAATGCCAAAGCAACTTTTTGAGTGTATTCGTCATGGGATATTCCGCCCGGACGTGCATAAGGTATGAATAAAATGCTTTTGCAGTTTTTAAAATGCGATTGCAGGGCGGGTAACAGATATTCTAAATAACTGCTGCCATGCAATGTAGAAGTGCTTGCAATAATAATGTTTTTCATAAAATTCTAAATGTTTTTTTCAGCTTTAAAGGTATTAAAAATGACTATTTCGGCTGTTAAAAAGCTGATTTTAATTAACATATTTTTACCAAGCCATTAGTACTAAATTTAGAACACATTAGGATATTTTTACATTTTAAGAATAATTCTAATTTTAATATTTTGATTAACAAAATTATCTGTTTTTTAACATTGCTTCTGTCTCAGGCTAGCTGGTCTCAAGACTTAGAACGCACTGTTTTAAAAGGAAGAATTATTTCAAACACAAATGATTTGGAGGGGGTGTATGTTGTTAATTCAAAAACTGAAGCAATGACAACTACTACATCTGAAGGATATTTTTCTATCAATGCCAAAAGCGGTGATACACTTGTTTTTTCATCCATTCAGTTTAAGGAAAATAGAGTTTTGTTAACACCGGAAAATTTTTCAAATATCGATTTTACTGTAAAATTAAACCTTCTGATGCATCAATTACAAGAAGTGATCATTAAGCGTTACGATAATATTAATGCTGTGGCTTTGGGTATTGTTCCTTCCGGGCAAAAAAGCTATACACCCGCTGAGAGAAAATTGCATACAGCTTCAGCTTTAGACCCCACTGCAAATACTGAAAATATGATGGCTGGAGGTTCTATTTCTGCAGATCCGATATTTAATTTTTTTTCAGGACGTACTGCAATGCTGAAAAAGGAACTTGCTGTAGAGAAAAAAGAGTTTTTTATGAAGCTTTTGGATAAAATGTTTACGCTGGAACATTTTGTAGACAGGCTTAAGATTCCTGTTGAATATGTAAAAGGATTTGAATATTATGCTGTAGAAAATGATAAGTTTACAGCAATTTTAAATTCTAAGAATAAAACTGCGACGGAATTTTTGCTAGGCGAGCTGGCAGTTAAATACAAAGAAATAATTGCAGGTGAAAACAAATAAAGCCTTTCTGTCTCTCTTTTTGTTTATTCAGATTTCTTTTGGACAGACATCATTCGGCAGTAAGGAAATTCATGGGCAGATTGTTGCAGAAGACAATTTAATTGAAGAAGTAAATATTATCAATAACACAACTCAAATTGCAACAATTTCTGACGCTGACGGAAAGTTTTCTATTACGGTCAAAGAAGGGGATGTTTTGGTTTTTTCGTCAATGAATCTGGAAGCTGTAAAACATCGAATTACAGCAGAAGATTTGGTTTCAAATTTACTTCAGATAAAAATGAATGCGGAAAACAATGAATTAAAAGAGGTAATTGTAAATGAAAATTCGAATATTACAGCTGAAAATCTAGGAATTATTCCGAAAGGGCAAAAAAAATATACACCCGCAGAACGAAAATTAGCAACTGCTGGAGATTTCAAACCTGTTGATCTTTTGGGTATTTTAGGAGGTTCGTTAGATGTGGACCCTATTATCAATAAAATTAACGGCAGAACTAAGAAATTAAAAAAAAATGTTGAGGTAGAAAAAAAAGAGAGGAATGTTGAGAAATTGGGTTATCTTTTTGAAGACACATATTTTATAGATTATTTGAAAATTCCATCAGAATATGTTCGAGGATTTAAATTTTATATAGTTGAAAGCCAATATGCAGGAATGCTTTTGGAGGAAAAGGATAAATCAAAACTAACTCTTTTGATAAGTGAGTTAGCGTTGAAATACAAAGAAATAATAGCAGGTGAAACTAAATAATACTTTATATTGCATTGTACTTTTTGTCGTTCAGATTTCTTTTGGGCAGGTTTCAGGCAGTAAAGAAATCTTAGGGCAGATTTTGGAGCAGTCTACTCCTGTGAATGGAGTAAATATCATAAATAATAATACCCAGGTTACAGCTGTTTCAGATGAAAATGGAATGTTTTCAATTGTAGCAAAAGAAGGCGATGTTTTGGTTTTTTCTTCAGTGAATCTGGAATCCCTGAAACGGAGAATCAGTATTGAAGATTTGGAAACAAATTCACTTCGGATAAAAATGTCCGCAAAAGAAATTGAGCTTAAAGAAGTAATTGTAAATGAGAATGCTCATATTACCGCAGAAAACCTTGGGATTATTCCACAAGGACAAAAAAAGTATACTCCGGCTGAACGAAAGGTTTACACGGCAACATCAACTTCTGTAGATAAAATACTAAATTCAATTTCGGGAAGAACTTCGATGCTGAAAAAGGAGGTCAAAATTGAGAAGAAAGAAGCTCTTTTTAGAAAGTTAGAATATCTTTTCGAGGAAAACTATTATACAGATCGTCTTAAAATTCCCTCAGAACATATCAAAGGATTTCAGCTTTATTGCGTGGATAATCCTGAATTTGCTGTATCTTTGAATACAAAGAACAAAACCATGAGTATGTTTTTGATAACTGGTCTGGCACAGGAATATCTAACAATTATAGAACATGAAAAATAAATTCGGAATATTAGTAGTGTGTATGTTTTGTCAATTGATGATTGGACAAACTAATTCGAGAAAGTCTTTACACGGTCAGGTAACTAATAGTTCTATACCTATCGAAACGGGTAATGTGATGAACATAAATGCCAATACCAGAACATTTGTTGGAGCAAATGGATTGTTTGATATTATGGCAAGGCCTAAAGATACTTTGTTGTTTACAGGGATGGCATTTCAGTCCAAAAAAATTGTACTGACAGAAAAAGATTGTGCAGAACCACTTTTTATAGTGCGTTTAGATTTAGTGAATGTTGAATTGAAAGAGGTTTTGGTTCATAAAGAATTGAAAGTAAAATCATTGCAGGGCGGTTCTCAGGGTATTGTTGATATGCAGTTTGAAGATGATAAACTTTCGTCTCCAGAAAATAAGGTCATGTATTCTGATCAGACTATCAAATACGGAACTGATTTTGTCCGAATTTTTAAAGATGTGAAAAAACTGCTTCGTAAAGATAAAGAGATTGAAGAAGAAGTAATCAGTGATATCGCTTTTGTTGAATATGCAAAAGATAATTTTACGAAGGATTTTTACACCAAAACATTAGGGCTGAGAGAAGATGAAATTGATTTGTTTTTAATGTACTGCTCTAATGATGCTGAATCAAAAAAACATTTAAAAGAGGATCAAAAATTTGAACTTATAGATTTTATGATCAATAAAAACAAAGATTTTAAGAATGCTGAAGTAAGCCAAAAATGAAAAAAAATGTAATATATGCTTTAATCGGTATATTATTTTTATCCTTATCGTCTTTTGCGTTCCATAAATTCTACGTAGGGATTTTTCAGGTGAATTATGCTGCTGAAAAGAAAATGATCCAGATAACTTCAAGGATCTTTGTTGATGACCTGAATAACGGAATCGAAAAAAAATACCATAAAAAAACATTTATCGGAACTGAAAAAGAAACCCGTACTGATATTGATTTGCTGAAAAAATACCTTTCAGAAAATTTCAGTATTAAAATAAACGGTAAGCCAAAAAACATTACTTTTTTATCCAAAGAACTCGAAGCAGGTGATGTTTTAGTTTGTTACTCCAGAATTACAACTGTTGAAAAATTCAAAACTTTAGAAATTACGAACACTATCTTGACAGACTGGAATGCAGAGCAGCAAAATATTACACATATTTCAGCATATGACACTAAAAGGACCGTTCTTTTTACAGAATCTTCAAGTAAAGAAGTGTTAAAGTATTAATGAACCTGATAAGATTGTTATTTTTATTGCTATTTTCACAGCTTCAAAAAATTCCAAAAAATATTTATGAAATGAGCATCATTCAGGAATTGGTAGCAGCTACCAATTTTGATATGCGAATTACATATGATCAAAAAAAAACAATAAATTCTGTATATGAAAAGAATTTCATTACTATTGCTTTTTCCTGCTCTGCTGTTTGCTCAGGAGAAAAATACGGATGTTGCTCCTAAGCAACAAGGAAAATATGATACAAACAAGTTTAGCCAGATGTATGATCTGATGGCTACTCCAAATATGTTCCGCACAGCATCGGGAGCGCCCGGTCCTGCTTATTATCAGCAGCAGGCAGATTACAAGATTGATGTAGAATTAGATGATAAAAACTCAAAATTAAGCGGATCTGAAACGATAACGTATTCCAACAACTCGCCTGACAGTTTAGACTATTTATGGATTCAGCTGGATCAGAATCAGGCCAAAGCGAATACACAGTCCACTTTGGCAGAAGGAGAAAAAATTAATCAGGTATTTCCATTAGGAACTTTTTCTGATAAATATCTGAAAAAAAACCTGGAGCGTGGTTTTAATATAGAATATGTAAAAGATTCGAAAGGAAATCCTATGTCTTATACAATCAATGAAACCATGATGCGCATCAATCTGGACAAACCTTTAAAATCCGGAGAGAAAATTTCGGTGGCTATAAAATGGTGGTACAACATCAATAATTATCAAAAAGAAGGCGGACGTTCCGGTTATGAATTGTTTGAAAAAGACGGTAATAAATTGTATGTAATTGCGCAGTTTTATCCTAGAATGGCAGTTTACAATGACGTGGAAGGCTGGCAGAATATGCAGTTCTGGGGAAGCGGAGAATTTGCTTTACCGTTTGGAAATTTTGATGTAAACATTACAGTTCCTGCAGATCACGTTATAAATGCAACAGGAGAATTAATAAACAGAAGTGAAGTTTTTACACCTGAACAGGTAAAACGTTACGAACAGGCCCAAAAATCATTTGATAAACCGGTTGTAATTGTTACTCAGGCGGAAGCAGAAGCAGCTGAAAAAGGTTTTTCTGAAAAGAAAAAAACATGGAAGTTCAGTGCGAAAAACGTACGTGATTTCGGAATTGCGTCTTCGAGGAAATTCATTTACGATGCAATGGCCGTAAAAATTGGTAACAAAACCGTAATGGCAGAATCGGTCTATCCGAAAGAAGCAAATCCGCTTTGGGGAGAAACTTCTACAATGGTTGTTGCACATACTTTAAAAAGTTATTCTTCCCATACTTTTGATTATCCTTATCCAAAAGCAGTTTCGGTTTCGGCTGAAGATCAGGGAATGGAATATCCGATGATTTGCTGGAATTACGGGCGTCCGGACGAAAATGGTGTAACTAGCAGAGAAGTTAAAAACGGAATGATTGGCGTGATAATACACGAAGTAGGTCACACTTTCTTTCCGATGATTGTAAATTCTGATGAGCGTCAATGGACCTGGATGGACGAAGGTTTAAATTCATTTTTAGAATATCTGGCAGAACAGGAACTGGATCCAAAATTCCCTTCCAGACGCGGACCTGCAAAAAATATTGTGCCGTACATGAGCGGAGACCAGAAATTTTTGGAACCCATTATGTCGAATTCTGAAACCATTCATCAATTCGGGAATAATGCATACGGAAAACCCGCAACAGGACTTAATATCCTGAGAGAAGTAGTAATGGGAAGAGAGCTGTTTGATTATGCTTTTAAAACCTATGCCAACAGATGGAAGTTCAAACATCCAACGCCCGAAGATTTCTTCAGGACTATGGAAGATGCTTCTGCCGTTGATTTGGACTGGTTTTGGAGAGGTTGGTTTTATTCAACAGATTTCGTAGATATCGGAATCAAGGATGTAAAGCAATTTTACGTTTCTGAAACTCCTACAACAGATATCAAAAACGTCAAAGTTAGGAAAGGACGATTCGGTTACGAAAAAGGACCATTTGTTTATTTAGTGTCAGGTGATAATACTGAAGTAGATACTGCTAAGAAAAAAGCTCTAAAAGTTGATGATTTTAAGACTTTAGCTGATTATGTAAATCAGACTTTTACCGCTGAAGAAAAAGCGAGCATCAAATCACCTAAATATTTCTACGAAGTAGAATTCAATAAACCAGGCGGGATGATTATGCCAATTTTGGTTGAAATCACTTATGAAGACGGTACAAAAGATAATTATCACTATCCTGCGCAAATCTGGCGAAAAGGTAATGAGTCAGCAAAAAAAGTGTATGCAACTGAAAAGAGAATTAAAAGTATCCAGATAGATCCAAAATTACTCACTGCAGACATCGACGTAACCAATAATTCATGGCCAAAAGCCGAAGAAAAGTCCAAGTTTGATTAAATAAAAAATTAGAAAGGCTCTGAAAAAGAGTCTTTTTTTTAAGTTATTTTTTAGAACACACCGCTTTAAAATTTAATATATTTGTCGCACACAAAAATATAAGTTATGTTTGGTATAGGAGGAGGAGAATTAGTTTTTATACTATTTATAGTACTAATGCTTTTTGGCTCAGATAAAGTGCCAGAAATTGCCCGTACAATGGGTAAAGCGATGGCGCAGTTAAAAAATGCAACGAATGACATTAAAAACGAAATTCAAAAAGGGGCAGAGGAAAATGGTTTTGATACAAAATCCCTGACCAACATAACGGGCGATATTAACGCTCAGATTAATGATGCAAAAACCAATCTTCTGGGAGATTCGGGAAGCTTTTTAGGAGATACAGCAAAAGAAATTGACAAAGTAAAAGAAGATATTGACTCCATCTCAGGACCTATAAAACGCCAAAGATAATATGCTGGAAAAAATACAGGAAATAGATACCCGTTTATTTGTGTATCTTAACAGTTTAGGTTCTGAAACATTCGATCCGCTTTGGCTAATAATCACAAAGCAATTATACTGGACTCCTGTTTTTTTATTAATGTTCTATCTTATTTACAGAAAAATTGGAGGAAAACAAACCTTATACTTATTGCTTTTTATAGCAGTTTTGATCGCTTTTACAGATCAGACAACCAATCTTTTCAAGAATACTTTTCAGCGCTTACGACCTTGTAACAATCCCGAAATCAATACGATAATCAGAGTAGTACAATCCCGTAAATCCTATAGCTTTTTCTCTGGCCATGCTGCTAATACAATGGCTGTGGCAACATTTTTATTTTTCGTCCTAAAGCGCCATTTCAAATACCTTGGATTTCTGTTTTTATGGCCGTTAATCTTCGCTTATAGCCGAATTTATTTAGGTTTGCATTATCCGGGAGATATTCTTACAGGTTATTTCTTCGGAGCTCTTTTCGGATTTTTGATGTTCAGAGTATATCAAAATTTAAAGCCAAAATATTTTCCGGGATAATACTTTTTGTCATCCTGAGCGTAGTCGAAGGGAGGAGCTATTCCGGCTGTTCGCTATATTTTTTGTGCCGAAGCCCGGCACAAAAAGATGCCGCTTCCATCCGGGCTAGGGCACTCGTTTTCAAAAGAAATTATTAGTTAAAAAGAACAGTTTTCTCACTCCACTCTAATCCCTCCGGAAGTTCCTCTTTGCTGAATTCGATATGAATTACCCGACGTCTTTCGTTGTTTGTAGTTTTGTTTGAAGCATGAAACAACAAAGGTTTCATAATCATAATACCGCCTTTTTCAACTTCGCAGATGGTTTCCTTTTCATTTTCGAAATCAAGTTTCTCGATTCTCAGAATTCCTTTTGAGTGTGAGTTATTGATTACTTTCAAAGCGCCATTATCTTTTGTAGTTTTATCAATATGAATTCTGATGGTGAAATTGTTTTCCAGAATTGTTACAGGTGGCTGAACCGCAAACTGATTTTGCTTAACAGTCCAGTTTTCGAAATTCTCAACCTCAATTTTCTTATCGACAGAAATAGTCAAATCCTGATGATAGGCTACAAACCAATTTGACTTTTCTGGTTTATCAAAATATATGGATTTGGTTATAAAAAAGCCTTTTCCAAAAGCAGTTTCTATAATTTCCTGTAATTTATGGTTGAATATAAAAGGTAAAATTTCAGGAATTTCTTTGTGAAATTGTCTGATGGCAAACAAGCCCTGAGATTTTCTAAAAGTAGTGTTTTCAGGATTATTTTCAGTTGTCTTTTCAATTAAAGAAATTAATTTTTGAATCTCATCTTCATTATAAATATTATCAATAATCGTAAAACCTTGAGAATTTATTTCGTCTTTCTGTGTCATTTTTATTCATTTTGAATTGCCTCCTGCTTTAGCTGGAGGTAACCAGATTTGAAAAGCAATAGGCTTTAGCCAAAAATAATGTATAATATTGGCTTTAAAGTAAAATAAAAGAAGCAGGAAAAACCTTAGCAACTTAGCAGCTCAGAACCTTAGCAACTTAAATTTATAAAACCCTGCTCACTGTTAATCCATCACGAATTGGTAATAAAACCGTTTCCACTCTTGGATCATTTTTCAAAAGCAAATTGTATTCTAAAAGTATCTTGGTACTTACGTCATTAGGGTGAACCGGTTCCAGGATTTTTCCACTCCACAAAACATTATCAGACAAAATGATTCCGCCTTTATTCATTTTAGGAACAATCATTTCCCAGTAATTGATGTAGTTTTCTTTGTCAGCATCAATAAAAACCAAATCAAATTTTATATCCAGATTCGGTATAATATCAACTGCTTCACCTAAATGCTGAAAAATCTGTGCTCCCCATGGCGATGCGTCAAAATATTTACGCTGAAAATCAACAAGCTCCTCTTTGATGTCAATAGTATGAAGCTGTCCGTTTTCCTGCATTCCTTCGCATAAGCACAAAGCAGCATAACCCGTATAAGTCCCTATTTCCAAAATATTCACCGGTCGGATCAATTTAGAGAGCATACTCAAGACACGTCCCTGAAAATGTCCGCTTAACATTCTTGGTAAAAGAATTTTCTGGTAGGTTTCTTTGTTTAGCTTAGCTAACAATTCCGGTTCTTTTTCAGAATGCTGTTCGATATAATCTTCAAGTTCCTGTGAAATAAAATGCATGTTGTAGTGTATTCAGATTTGGCTGTAAAAATACAAAATATAAGCTCACTTTTTGGCATAAAAAAACCATCCGAAAGAGGGATAGTTTCAATTTTTTGAATTCTGAATGAAATTATTTTTTCAGCGCTTCATTTACGTCTTTTGCAGTTTTTACTGTTCCGTCTTTAGCAGCTTTAGCGGCAGCTTCTACTTTTTCAGCGCCTTTTTTAGTAGCATCTTTTACATCTTCTATAGTTTCTTTGGTTTTTTCTTTTGCTTCCTCACTCGCCGCTTTTGCTTTCTCAGCTGCATTTTCTGCTTTCACAACAGCGCTGTCTTTTGCTTCTTCAATATCTGTAGTCAGTGAATCAACCCTGTTTCCAAGTGTTAATTCATCTTCAGGTTTTGTTTCTTTTTTGTCTCCGCAAGACTGAACTCCGAATGCTAACAAAGCGATAACTGCTAAGCTCAAAATTTGTTTTTTCATGATTAATTAATTTTTTAAAATTGATAAATATAAAGGTTTAAAGCTGAAAAAATAAAAGTACAAATTTTAAAATTAAGCGCTCATTGTAAGATTATTTTCCGTTTGAGTGCAAGACAATTCCTGTGCCAAAAATACAATTTTAAAAGATTAGGCGTAATTTTTTTTAGAATGAAAAGGTTTCCATAAATACTTAGTAACTTTGCACCATGCAAATCGAGAAAAAAGACATAAGGGCCTTATCAAAAGATCAGTTACGTGAGTTTTTTGTCGCAAATAATGACAAAGCTTTTCGCGGAAACCAGGTTTATGAGTGGTTGTGGAGCAAGGGTGCACATAGTTTTGATGACATGACGAATGTAGCAAAGGCTACAAGGGCTATGCTTGAAAATAATTTTGTAATCAATCATATTAAGGTTGATACTATGCAGCGAAGTTGTGACGGAACCGTAAAAAATGCCGTTCGTCTGCATGATGGTTTGGTGGTAGAATCAGTTTTGATTCCTACTGAAACCAGAACGACAGCCTGTGTTTCAAGTCAGGTAGGCTGCAGTCTGGATTGCAACTTTTGCGCAACAGCCAGATTAAAACGTATGCGAAATCTGGAGCCAGGTGAAATTTACGATCAGGTTGTCGCAATTGATAAAGAAAGTCGTCTGTATCATAATCATCCACTTTCGAATATTGTTTTTATGGGAATGGGTGAACCTCTGATGAACTATAACAATGTCATTAAAGCAATTGACATGATTACTTCTCCAGAAGGTTTGGGAATGTCGCCAAAGCGTATCATGGTTTCTACTTCAGGAATTCCGAAAATGATTAAAAAAATGGCAGATGACGATGTGAAATTTAAATTAGCGGTTTCCCTGCATTCCGCAATTGATGAAGTCCGTGCGCGAATTATGCCTTTCAGTAAAAATTTCCCGTTAAAAGATTTACGCGAAGCTCTGGAATACTGGTATAGAAAAACTAAGAGTAAAGTTTCGTACGAATATGTGGTCTGGAAAGGGATCAACGATAATAAAGCTTCAGTTGATGCCCTGGTTAAGTTTTGTAAATATGTGCCTTGCAAAGTAAATTTAATAGAGTACAACCCAATCGATGACGGTGAGTTTCAACAGGCTTCAGAAGAGTCAATTATGGCTTACATAAAAGCACTGGATAACATTGGAGTAGTAGTAAAAGTACGCCGCAGCCGTGGAAAAGATATCGATGCTGCCTGCGGACAATTAGCGAATAAAGAGGGCTAACTTTATGAAAATAAAAAAGCATTAAGAACAAGATTAGTACTTGTTTTTAATGCTTTTTCTTTTTGGGCAAAAAAGGTTATTTTTTCAAATCTATCTCGACTGTAACTCCGTCTTTCGTAACATTTACAAGCGTGTTGCAATCGCCATTTCCATAATCAACAAGAGCAATTGTTTCATTTTTTGTTATCGAAAGAGTTCCTTTTAAAGCAAATGGTTGTTTGCAGGTAGCATTAAACTCTAAAGGAGTTGTAATCTCTGTTGAAAAAGTAGCACCATTTGGGAACGTTGTTGTTCCGCTTCCGGTTACAACAGTAACATTATCTTCCCAGTTAAACCAGGTGTCATAACCTGCAATGGTTTCTTTTACCAGAGTTCCTTTTCTGGTATAAACTTTTCCGTCTTCAAAAGTAATAGTCATATCAATAGCTGCAGTTAAAACCGGATGTATTTCCGATTGTAAATTGGTAGCTTTTCTGGTTCTCACAATGCTCTTGCTCCCCTGAAGTTTTCTTCCATTATGATAAAATCCCTCAAAAGTATAGCTGATTGTTTGTGTAGAAGATGAAAAATCATTAGAAAAAGAAATAACCATTTTTCCTCTTACTGAATTTCCGTTTTCAAGAGTACAGCCTTCCGTTCCAAAATCAACTGTACTTGTCCATGTATTGTTGGTCAAAACAGTAGTGACCGCAGCACAGCCTGGCAGGAAATTTTTAATAGTTCCGTCAGGTTTGTTATTTATGTTTTGTTGTGCTGTAAATTGATATTCGGCAATATTGGTAACGTCTTCTATTGAGGCGTCAATTTTTGAATTGGTGATAATCTCATCATTAGAGATAGCTGTAGGAGTTGTGTTATTTGTGTTTTCATCAGAATTACAACCTGCGAAAAAAGTCAGTGCAATGCATGCTCCTATTGATAAAAATTTTGTTTTCATAATAAATAATTTAAGTTCTGCTTTTTAATTAATGAATTTAAATTAGGTATTAGATTTTAGATGTTTTTTTGGTGTTTTTTGGAATCAGTACATAAAATGTTCATATACTAACTTAAAATAAACAACGTTTTTTTATTTAAAATAGTATATTTGAAAACGAAATGAATATTACTTCTCAAATAAAACAGCCTATTTTTAATGAAATGGAACTTTTTGAAAAAAAGTTTCATGAATCCATGACTTCGAAGGTTGCGCTACTAAACAGAATTACCTATTATATCGTAAATCGTAAGGGAAAACAAATGCGACCGATGTTTGTTTTTCTTACGGCTAAAATGGTTTCAGGAGGATTCGTAAACGAAAGAACCTATCGTGGTGCTTCGGTTATCGAATTGATTCATACGGCAACTTTAGTTCATGACGATGTCGTTGACGACAGTAACCGACGCCGTGGATTTTTCTCCATAAACGCACTTTGGAAAAATAAAATAGCCGTTTTAGTTGGTGATTATTTACTTTCAAAAGGATTATTGCTTTCCATCGACAATGGTGATTTTGATCTTTTGAAAATTATTTCGGTCGCTGTACGCGAAATGAGCGAAGGAGAATTACTTCAGATCGAAAAAGCAAGAAGACTTGATATCACCGAAGAGGTTTACTACGAAATCATCCGAAAGAAAACCGCAACCCTTATTGCTGCCTGTTGTGCGCTTGGTGCAAGATCGGTAATCGAAGATGATCTTCAGGTTGAAAACATGCGCAAATTCGGAGAGTTGATCGGAATGGCTTTTCAGATCAAAGACGACTTATTCGATTACAGCGAAGAAGCTATCGGAAAACCAACCGGAATCGATATTAAAGAGCAAAAAATGACCCTGCCTTTAATTTACGTTTTAAATACTTGTACTCCACAAGAAAAAAAGTGGTTAATAAACTCCATCAAAAACCACAACAAAGACAAAAAACGTGTAAAAGAAGTGATTGCTTTTGTGAAAAATAATAATGGTCTGGCTTACGCCGAAAACAAAATGGTCGAATTCCAGCAGGAAGCACTTTCTCTTTTAAAAAATTACCCGGATTCTGAATTCAAGGATGCACTTACTTTGATGGTGAATTACGTTATTGAGAGGAAGAAATAATTAGATAATTTGTCAATTAGAAAATTAGATAATTGATTTACTTTGTTGTAAATCAGTTTAATATTCTATTGGTTGGAATTTGGAATTTAAATTTTTGGATTTTTTTTCACCCCTCATGCAACCATTTCAAAACTTATCTCGTCTATGCTAATAGAAGTCTGTTAGTAAAACAAAATCGGAACGCTTATTAATGAAAATTATTCAGTTACATCAGGAAGAAACCAAAATCATAAAACTGGCGGTCGAAAATAATCGGCAGGCACAGCAGCAGATTTACGGTAAGTATTCTTCGAAAATGTTAAGTGTTTGCCGACAGTATATAAAAGACATTCAGTTGGCAGAAGATGTAATGATAACCGCTTTTATGAAGGTTTTTACAAATCTGAATAACTTTGAACACAAAGGAAGTTTTGAAGGCTGGATTCGCAGGATTATGGTTAACGAATGTATTTCGTATTTAAGAGTCCAAAAAAAAGTAAAATTTGCAGAAGATGAATTTTTTACAGAAGAGAGTTTTAATGAAATCGACAGTCAGTTTACCGTAGAGCAGATTCAGTATTTAATTGATGCTTTGCCCGATGGATACAAAATGGTCTTCAATTTATATGCGATCGAAGGTTACAAACACAATGAAATTGCAAAGATGTTAGGAATAAATGAAGGAACATCAAAATCGCAATTATCGCACGCCAGAAAAATGCTGCAAACACAAATTACTATTTTAAAAAAACAAGAAAATGGAACCGAATAATTTTGAAAAGGATTTCCGTGAAAAACTAAACCAGCGTACCATTGAACCAGACAATAAATCCTGGGATCGATTAGATGCGATGTTGAGTGCAGCAGAAGAAAGACCAAAGAAAAAGTCAAAAAGAAAATGGCTTTATATAGCAGCGAGTGTCGTTGGATTTTTATTGGTTGGAACTTTCTTTTTTAATCAAAATAAAAGTACAACTCAAAGACAAGAGAAAGTTGTTTTTGAAGAAAATACTAAAAAAGATTCGGTTGAAAAGCCGGTTTTGAATAATGGAAATTCAGTAAAAACTGAAATAGCTGTCACAGAAAATCCTTCGAAGGAAAATTTACTTATGGAAGAAAAGAATCATAATCAAATCTCAAATAAAACCATTAAAAATGAATCAAATCAAATAATGGAGTCTTCAGTCATCATCAAAAACAATCAGGAAAAACAATCAATCAACAATCAAACTGTAATTGCCGAAAACACTAAAAAACTAACTGTCGATCAGTTGTTAGAAACGGCAGAAAATAAAGTTATTGCAGAAAATTCGGCTAAGCCAAAATCAAAAATAAAAGTCAATGCCAATGATTTACTCAATCAGGTCGATGGCGAATTAGAACTTTCGTTTAGGGAAAAAGTAATTTCAAAAGTCAATAAAAATTACCAGACAGTAAAAAATGCTGTGGCCAGCAGAAATCAGCAGGAATAAATTTCAATGTCAAGTTCAATAACAATATCAAAAGCAATAAATAATAACTATCAATAATCATCATCAATCAAATTTTAAAAAAATCAATCATGAAAAATTTTACCATTTACCTCGTTATCCTAATTTTTTTATTTGTCAGTAAGGTACTCGGACAGGAAACATTTGAATCGCAAGCAAAAAAAATCGCTAATAAAATCGAGAAAATAACAAAAGAAGAAAAAGCAGCTTTAAAAGAAGAAGTTGAAGCAGTTAACGTGCAATTATCTGAAGGTAAAATTACCAAGGAACAAGCAGATAGACGCAAAAAAGAATTAGCAGAAGCGCGGGCAGTAATTATGGAAGAGAAAATTACTGTGGCTCAAAATGAATTGAACAACTTAGTGCAGCAAAAAGTAGATGGGAAAATCAAAGAAAAAGATTCGATAAAAAAACATACTTTGATTATTCATTGGAATGATAAAAACTGGAACGACTCTAACAGAAAAAGAAGAGATTCGATTCGTGGAGAAAAAAGAACCACTTCACAATTTGTTTTTGCAATGGGGCTTAATAATATGATGGCAGATGGTAAACTCCAGGATTCAAACTATAAATTCATGGGGTCACATTTTTACGAATGGGGTTTTACCTATAATTCCAGATTAATGAAAAACGATAATTTATTGCATGCCAAATACGGATTATCTTTAATGTACAATAATATTCGTCCAACAGATAACCGTAGTTTTGTCGTAAATGGTGATCAGACTGATTTAATTACCAATCCTGTTAATTTAAAAGAGTCTCGTTTTAGAAATGTATATTTGGTGTTGCCGGTTCATTTAGAATTTGATTTTACCAAGCCTAAAGAGAACAATGGAAATACCTATTTCAGAACGCATAAAAGTTTCCGTTTTGGTGTTGGGGGTTATGCCGGAATCAATGTAAAATCGAAACAAATTTTAAAATTTGAAGAAGATGATTTAAAATATAAATCAACGATAAAAGGCGAATACAATGTCAATAATTTTATTTACGGATTGAGTTCTTACATAGGTTACAGAGAATTGAGTTTGTATATGAAGTACGATTTAAACCCGTTATTTCAGGACAATCTAATTAAAGAGAATAATATTTCGTTAGGATTAAGGTTTGATTTTAATTAAAAAAATGCATTTTGTTAATTAGTAAAAAAGCGCGTCGAAAGACGTGCTTTTTTAGGTGAAATCTGTGAATTTCAACATGGATTTCTGTACTTTTACAGGCTGTCAACTTTAAAATAATATTTACGTTTTGATTTCACAAAGTACAATTGATGCTGTTTTTGAAACTGCCCGAGTTGAGGAGGTTATTGGTGATTTTGTGAATTTAAAAAGGGCAGGAAGCAATTTCAAAGGTTTGAGTCCTTTCTCAGATGAGCGCTCTCCGTCGTTCATGGTTTCGCCTGCAAAAGGAATCTGGAAGGATTTCAGTTCCGGAAAAGGGGGGAATTCTGTTGCCTTTTTGATGGAACACTCGCATTTTACTTATCCGGAAGCCATTCGATACCTGGCCAGAAAGTATAATATTGAGATTGAAGAAACGGAGCAGTCTGAAGCAGAAAAAGCGATAACCGATGTTCGCGAAAGTATGTATCTGGTTTCTGAATTTGCAGCCAAATATTTTCATGATACGCTTTTAAATTCCGAAGAAGGGAAAGCAATCGGTTTAACTTATTTTAAGGAAAGAGGTTTTAGCAATGAAACTATCAAAAAGTTCAATTTAGGTTATTCGCCTGAAACCTGGGATGCTTTTACAAAAGAGGCACTCGGAAAAGGTTATAAATTAGAGTTTCTGGAAAGTACAGGTTTAACGATTGCCAGAGAAGATCGCCCTTTTGATCGTTTTAAAGGCCGTGTGATGTTCCCGATTCAAAGCATGTCAGGTCGTGTGTTAGGTTTTGGAGGACGTATCTTAACAAATGATAAAAAAGCCGCCAAATACCTGAATTCGCCGGAAAGTGATATTTACCATAAAAGTAAAGTACTTTACGGAATTTTTCAGGCCAAACAGTCAATTGCAAAACAAAATAATTGTTATCTGGTTGAAGGTTATACAGATGTGATTCAGTTTAACCAGGCCGGAATAGAGAATGTTGTGGCTTCATCCGGAACAGCTCTGACACCAGATCAGATCCGTCTTATTAATCGTTTGACAAGAAACATCACGGTACTTTTTGATGGCGACGCTGCAGGACTTCGTGCTTCTATTCGGGGAATCGATTTAATACTTGAAGAAGGTATGAATGTAAGGGTTTGTGCTTTTCCGGACGGTGAAGATCCTGATAGTTTTGCAAGAAAAAATTCTCATGATGATTTAGTTGCTTATTTAGAAAACAACAGCAAAGATTTTATACAGTTTAAGGCTTCGATTTTGATTGGCGAAGCAAAAAACGACCCGATAAAAAAAGCCGATCTGATTCGTGATATGGTCGCTAGTATTTCTAAAATACCGGACCGTATCCAGCGTGAAGTGTATATTCAGGAATGTGCCCGAATAATGGATATTTCTGAACAGGTTTTGACAAGTACCCTTGCACAGCTGATTCAGAAAGATATTGCAGAAGCCAACAAAAGGCACAAACAGGAACAAAAGCCATTTGAAGTTTTTAGAAATCAAAATCCAAAAACTGCTCAATTTTCCGGCGGAGACCCGGAAGATCCCAGAGTTGGGCCACCGGAGGATTATCCAGGAGACTTTGGATATCCGAAACAAACTGAAAAAGTAGATATCTTATATCGCTTAGAAAGAAAAGTAATTGAAATTTTATTGCTTTATGGCGATAAGACAGAAGAATTTGAGGATGTCCTTCTAAAAAACAATGATGAAGGACAAGTTGTAATGGTAACAGAAAAGAAAGAATACAAAGTTTTCCAGCGGATTTATTTGAGTTTGCAGGAGGATGAAGTAGAGCTGTCAAATAATTTGTTTCGTGATATTTTTACAGACTTAATTGGTTTTTATCTTCAAAATGAAAAATTCAGCCTGGAACAATATTTAATGCGTCTGCGGCCTGAATTTGCTCAGGAAGTTACAGATATTTTAATGGAAGATGAAAGGTTAACACTGCACAATTGGGAGGGGCAGAATATTTTTACGAAAGGTAAACACGAAACTATAGCACAATATGTTACCGAGACAGTGATGTCTATGCGTTGGTTTTTGGTTGGGAAAATTATTGAAGAATTAAAAAGCTCTATACAACCTGATAATTCAGATAATACAGAGCTTTTGTCTTTGGTGATGGATTACTCCGGTTTAGTTAATTCGTTTTCAAAAAAACTGGGAAGAGTAATGTCAAGATACCATTAAATAATTTCTAAAGTCTTAGCTTTATTAACCAAGTCAACTAAATTGGTTACATTCAATTTAGTCAATAGTCTTAGTTTATAAGTACTAATTGTTTTTTCGTTCAGGTTTAAAATTTTAGAAATTTCATTGTTTTTCTTTCCGTCACTTAAATAACGCAGAACTTCGATTTCACGGTTAGAAAGCTTTCTGTACAAACGTTCACTTTTGCTTTGTTTAGCAATTAATGCCATGTTTTTACGTACAGTCTCATTAATGATAACTTTCCCTTCCTGTACCTTAATAATTGAAATACCTAATGTTTCAAGTTTTTCAGTTTTGTGCACATACCCGGAAACACCTGCTTTGATTGCGTTAGGTGCATACATTTGCTCAGCAAGATCGCTGAAAATTACAATTTTCGTTTTTGGAAAATTTTTCAGAATTGACTTTACTTCAAAGATACTTGAAAGACCTTCTAATTCCAGATCCAGAATTAAGATGTCGATCTCCTTCGTCTGAAGAATGTCTCTTACCATTGAAAAATTACCTACGTTGGCGACAATTGAAATTTGGTCATGGTCTTTAAAATACGACTTAACGCCAAAGTGAGTCACAGGGTGGTTGTCTGCTAGACATACTTTAATCATAATTTTACCTTTTTAGAATTGTTCATTGTTTTTGGAGCTGTAAAATTAATAAATAAATTCTGTAGTTTATTGCAGGTAAATGTTAAAAATGCGATTTTAACGTTTTTGGTATTGCACAAACAGGTATTGCTTCCATTTTATGTTTATTGTTGGTGTTTAAACGTTTATAAATTTCAAAGACAGTTTTTTCGCGCCCGGTTAAGTCAGCTCCCGTATTTCCTGCTTCTTCGGCAAGCATTGCCCATTCGAGTTCGTCATAACTTGCACCCAGCTGATCTTCATCAGTTCTGTTATCACCAAATAAACCATCGGTTGGGGCTGCTGTTAAAATTGAATTTGGAATTGTTAAAAATTCCCCCAAGGCATACACATCAGATTTCATCAAATCGGCGATTGGACTCAAATCAACTCCTCCATCTCCATATTTGGTATAAAAACCAACACCAAAATCTTCTACTTTGTTACCGGTTCCGGCAACTAAAAGCCCGTGAATTCCAGCGAGATAATATAAGGAAGTCATTCGTAAACGGGCACGCGTATTTGCGAGAGAGAGATTTACTTTTGCTTCGTCGTCTGATCTTGGTACAGCCGTTTTAAATGATTCAAATGTAGCTGTTAAATCAGTAATAGTGCTGGAAACATTTGGAAAACGTTTTTTTAATTGTTCAATGTGTTCTCTTGCTCTTGAAACCTGGCTTTCGGCCTGATGAATAGGCATTTCAACACATAAAACTTTTAAGCCGGTTTGTGCACACAGAGTAGAAGTAACAGCAGAATCAACTCCTCCGGAAATTCCAATTACAAAACCATTTACTTTAGCGTTATCGGCGTAATTTTTCAGCCACTCTACAATGTGGGCATTTACTTTTTCTGTCTGAATATTGCTTTTTTTAGCCATAATAATTCAAGTTTTAAGATGTAGGGATGTATATTTGCACAAATATTTTTAACTATATGTTTACTTAAGATAAGTAACACAAATCTAATTAAAATAAAATGAAAACATATCGCTTTGTAGTGGTTGTATCCTTGTTTTTTTTATCATGTAATCAAAAAAGCAAAGTAGAAAAAGCTGTTGAAGAAATTCCGGTTGATATTAAAGTAGAACGTTTTGATAAAGCTTTTTTTGAAACGAAACCAGAGGACTTAGCTAAAGTAAAAAAACAATATCCGTTTTTTTTTCCGGCAGGGAATGATGATTCAGTCTGGCTTCAGAAAATGCAGGAACCAATCTGGAGAGAAGTTTATACAGAGGTTCAGAAAAAATATTCCAATTTTGAACCTGTTCGTCAGGAGTTTAATACGCTTTTTCAACATTTGAAATATTATTTTCCTAAAATAAAAACGCCAAAAGTAATTACTGTAATTGGTGAGATGGATTATAATGCGAAAGCTATTTATGCAGACAGCCTGGTTATTGTTGCTTTAGAATTGTATTTGGGGAAAGATCATAAATTCTATCAGTTTCCAAACTATCTGAAACAAAATTTTGAAGAAAAACAAATCATGCCGGATGTAGTCTCAAGTTTTGCCTATAGAAATATTCCTCCTTATGAAGATAAAAATCTGGTCTCTCAAATGATTTTTGAAGGAAAGCAATTGTATGCTAAAGATTTACTTTTACCGGAATATACCGATGCTGAAAAAATAGGTTATACAGCTGAACAGATAAAATGGTGTGAAGAAAATGAGGCATATATGTGGCGCTATTTTATGGAAAAAGAAATGTTGTATAGCGCAGATCCTAAGCTTACAACCCGCTTTATTGCTCCGGCTCCGTTTTCTAAATTTTATCTGGAAATAGATAATGAATCGCCAGGAAGAGTGGGTGCCTGGATTGGATGGCAGATCGTACGTTCATACATGAAGAATAATAGTGTAACTTTGCCTGAGTTACTAAAAATTAATGCAAAAGAAATTTTCGAGAATTCAAAATACAAACCTAAGAAATAATGTCAGATATAATAAAATCAGAAATTAAATTCAATATAGAATTAGATGAGAACCGTGTTCCTGAAAAATTATCATGGACCGCAAAAGATGGAGGGGTAGAAGGTGAAGAAGCAAAAGCAATTATGCTTTCTATCTGGGATAGCAAGGCCAAAGAAAGCATGCGAATTGACTTATGGACAAAAGATATGCCGGTTGATGAAATGAAAATTTTCTTTCATCAGACATTAGTTGCAATGTCAGATACTTTTAAACGAGCTACTGATGACGAAAAAATGGCTGATACGATGAAAGATTTCTGTGATTATTTTGCAGAAAAGCTAGAATTGACCAGATAGTCAGTTAAGATTCTAACAAATAAAAAAATCTCAAATCATATTGTAAAATTTATGATTTGAGATTTTTTTTCTCCTGGTAGGTGGGTAAGCGTTTTACGGGTTTGATTGAAATTTTTTTAATGTCATTTATAATTTTTCTGTAACAGCCCATTATTACTACTGATGTGGGGTAATTTGTAATACTAAGCTCTTCTTCCAGGCATCCTCCTGCTGCACGGGAGTAAATTATTTCGCCTCGATTCAGATCGTATACTTCTAAAATGACTTCTGCGTATGTCATTTGTTTCTTATAGTAAAAATGATTTTGAAATTCAAAACTACTAAAGTCGTTTTTTGCATTTTTACACTTTATGTTTACATAATAATCAGCATCAGCTGCTTTTTTTAGTTCCAAAATTGCTGATTTATCTAATTTCAAAGGGACTGGTTTTGTTCCTAAATCTTTTCTTTCCGACATAGAATATTTTACTCTTCTTCCTAAGTATTTCGAAAAATCATCCATTACAGAACGGGTTAATTTTGTTTTGGTATTTTGATCAACTTCAATATCGCCGATAAGCCAGGTACCTTTAGAAAAATCCAGACTGTTCACTTTATCTGTACTATGTAAAAAGTAGTGAGTGACATTGCAGGAAGATAAAAACAATAAAAGTAAATAGTAAAGAGTTTTCTTCATAAAAGAATGAAATTAATTTAGGTCAAATATAATTTAAAAAAAGATATAGCCTTAAGGTGTTCCTTAAAATTAATTAAGATTCAACAATTTTGAGCGATAAAAATCCCAAGCTCCATGTTTGAATGGAATTTGGGATTTTTTATTTATTATTATTTTTGAATTTGGAGGATTGAAGTCTAAAACCCTGAGTTGTTTTTAAAAACTTCCTGATTCACTTCATCTATATAGGATAAAAGTTCTTCTTTTCCAATTGATTCTGTAGATGATGTTACAAAATATTTGGGCATTTCGGACCAGTTGTTAGCGTACATTTGTTTTTTGTATGCTGCAATATGAGAATCAATTTTTACTTTACTGATTTTATCTGCTTTTGTAAAAATAATACAAAAGGGAATTTCGCTTTCGCCCATGTAAGACATGAATTCAATGTCTATTTTTTGGGCTTCATGACGAATGTCGATTAATACAAAAGCACATACCAGCTGTTCTCTGTTTTCGAAATAATCCGTTATAAATTGCTGAAAAACAGATTTGGTTTTTTTGGATACTTTCGCATAGCCGTAACCTGGTAAATCGACCAAAAACCAGTTGCTGTTGATTTTAAAATGATTTATTAATTGCGTTTTTCCCGGTTTTCCAGATGTCTTTGCTAAATTTTTATGATTGGTAATCATATTGATCAGTGATGATTTACCAACATTAGATCGGCCTATAAATGCATACTCCGGCAAAAACTCAGCAGGGCATTTTGAAGCATCAGAATTACTGATAATAAATTCGGCGGTATTAATTTTCATATCCTTTTATTTTTAAAACCTCCTTAAAAGCGAAAGTTATAAGCTATAATTGCTGCTCAGTAAGCCATTTTTCAAGAATTTCATTGAATTCATCAGGATGCTCCATCATAGCAGCGTGTCCGCATTTGTCTATCCAGTATAAAGTTGAGTTAGGTAATAATTTATGGAATTCTTCAGCCACATTTGGAGGAGTAACAGTATCGTTTTTTCCCCAGATGATACACGTTTCAATCGTCATTTTGGGTAAATCTTTTGCCATATTATGACGAATGGCGCTTTTTGCAATTGTTAAAGTTTTAATCAGTTTGATACGGTCATTAGCTGTAGCATACACTTCATCAATAAGATCAGGAGTTGCGATTTTAGGGTCATAAAATACTTCTTCAGCTTTCTTTTTTATGTATTCGTAATCGCCTCTTCTCGGGTAGCTGTCTCCCATTGCGCTCTCGTAAAGGCCTGAACTTCCTGTTATTACAAGTCCAGATACTTTTTCAGGATATAATTTTGTGTGATAAAGAGCAATATGTCCCCCTAATGAATTCCCTAACAAAATGACTTTGTCGAAACCTTTAAAAGTGATAAAATCTTTAACGTATTTCGCAAAGCTCTTTACATTGGTTTTTAAAATGCTTTGCGTATATATTGGCAAATCAGGAATTACAACTTTGTATCCTTTCGATGGGAAATATTGTGCTACACCATCAAAGTTACTAAGACCTCCCATTAATCCGTGTAAAATTACGATAGGGGTTCCTTCTCCAGCTTCAAAATAGCTGTATTTGCCTTCTTTTTTGTAGTGTTTGTCCATTTAATCTAATGCCAATTTCAATTTGGACAAATATAGGGTTTAATAAATAAAAATGAATTTTTGCTGCTGTTTTTTAACTGCATAATTTTTGTCAAACTTATAATTGTTTAAATCACAGGTTTTATATTTCTTTTAATGTTAGTATGAAGTGTTAAGAAATTTGTATATAAAGCATTTTTTTAAGAAAAATGAGACTTAATTCTTTATATTAATTAAGGATATGCTTGATTCGTTAATGATTGATTAAGATGTTGATAATCTATTCATTAGGGTGACTGGACATGAAGTGGTTAAACTTATTAACAAAGTGGTATATTGTGGTAAAATGTGGTAATATTTTTTATATTTTTGCTGTATAACATGTTAATGAGTTTTTTTGAACACAATTATAGGGACATATGAGTGTAAAGTTGATGCTAAAGGAAGGTTAATGATACCTGCACCTTTAAAGAAACAATTGGCCTCGTCTCTTCAGGAAGGTTTCGTTTTGAAGCGTTCCGTTTTTCAGCAGTGTCTGGAATTGTATCCAATGGATGAGTGGAATCTGATGATGCAAAAAATTAATAAGCTGAATCGCTTTGTGAAAAAAAATAATGATTTTATTCGAAGATTTACTGCCGGAGTTAAGATAGTAGAAATTGACGCATTAGGGAGATTGTTGGTTCCAAAGGATTTGGTTTCTTTTTCAAATATTTCAAAAGATGTGGTTTTTTCATCAGCAGTTAATATTGTAGAGATTTGGGATAAGGATTTATATGAAAAATCAATAAGCGGCGAAGATATGGATTTTGCAGATTTAGCCGAAGAAGTAATGGGAAATATTAATGACGACGACAATGGAATATCATAACCCGGTTTTGCTTCATCCTACGGTTGATGGTTTAAATATTAAACCTGACGGCATCTATGTTGATGTTACATTTGGAGGTGGAGGCCATTCTAAAGAAATTTTGAAAAGATTAGGCCCAAACGGAAAACTGTTTGCTTTTGATCAGGATGAAGATGCTCTTGCGAATGCATTACCGGATGAAAGATTTACTTTGATTAATGAGAATTTCCGGTTTATAAAAAGATTTTTGCGTTTTTACGGAGTGAAAAGCGTAGATGGAATCCTGGCTGATTTAGGGGTGTCATCACATCAGTTTGATGTTCCGGAACGAGGTTTTTCGACAAGATTTGATGCAGGGCTTGATATGAGAATGAGTCAGAAAAATGATTTAAACGCTTATAAAGTGGTTAATGAATATGATGATGCAAATTTAAGAAGAGTGTTTTTTGATTACGGAGAGTTGAAAAATGCTCCTGCTTTGTCAAGAACTATTATCGAAGCGAGAGAACATTATCCAATTAAAACAACTGACGAATTAAAAGATGTTCTGGCGAAATATTTACCTGAAAGACTTCGAAACAAAATATTGGCTCAAATTTATCAGGCTATCCGTATTGAAGTAAATCAGGAAATGGACGTTTTGAAAGAATTTATCGAGCAGTCATTAGAAATTCTAAATACGGGAGGAAGATTATCTGTGATTTCATATCACTCCCTGGAAGACAGACTGGTAAAAAGATTTATCAAAAACGGAATGTTTGAAGGAGAGCCTGAACGTGATTTTTATGGGAATTTTTCAGTTCCGTTTAAAACAATAGGAAAACTGATTGTTCCTGACGATGATGAAATTAAAGCTAACAACAGGGCGAGAAGTGCGAAATTAAGAATTGCTGAAAAAATATAATATACAGGTAAAATGAAAAGTGGTGTATTTAGCATATTAAAAGCAAGATTTCTGATACATGATGATGCCGTAAAAAACTGGCGATTCATAGTTTTTATTATTCTCCTTGCCATAATAATGATAGCGAATACGCAGCGGTACGAACAAAAGGTATTTGAAATTGCAAAACTGAGCAACGAAGTAAAAGAATTGCGTTCTGAATTTGTAGATCGTCGATCAGAATTGATGAAGTTAAAAATGGAGTCAACAATATCGAATAAAATGCTCGAAAAGCAAATTTATCCATCCACGGTTCCACCAATAAAAATAGAAGTTAAAAAAGAAGAAGAAAAAAGTTTTTTTCAAAGAATATGGCAGTAGACGATAGACATATATCCTACAGAATTTACCTCGTAGCAGTTTTCATCTTTTTGATGGCAATTGCTATTGTTGTTAAATTGACCAATATTCAGTGGGTTGAGGGAGATTATTACAGAAAACTGGCAAAACAGCGTACGGTTAGAAATTTTGTAATTCCGGCAAATAAAGGAAATATTTACTCGGCTGACGGAAGTTTACTTGCAACATCAATACCTAATTATGAAATCAGGTTCGATTCGAAAGCGCCAAAAGAAGAAAATTTCGAGAAGTATATAAAACCTCTTTCAGACTCTTTGTCTTCGATTCTCGGACGTCCAAGCGGCTATTATCAGAATGAACTAAGAAAAGCAAGGGCAAATAAAAACCGTTATTATTTAATTGCCAGAAACCTCAGTTATACTGAATATGTGAAAATCAAAGGTTTTCCTTTATTTAATTTAGGAGCTTTCAAAGGAGGAATTATTGTTGAACAGGAAACTGTCAGAAAGCATCCGATTGGGAAAATTGCTGAAAGAACAATAGGTTATGACCGAATTGATCCGGCTACAGGTGTTGAGGTTGGAAAAGGAATAGAATGGGCATTTAAAAGTTATCTGAACGGAAAAGACGGCAAGATTTTAAAACAGAAAATCGCTAAAGGACAATGGAAACCTATTCGTGATTTAAACGAAGTTGATCCTATAGACGGTTATGATGTAATTTCGACTATTGATGTTTTTATTCAGGACATTGCGCATCATGCTTTGTTGAAACAGTTAGAAGATTATGAAGCTGATCACGGTTGTGTGGTTGTAATGGAAACAGAAACCGGTTACGTAAAAGCAATCTCAAATTTAGGAAGAGGAGAAGACGGATCGTATTACGAAACTACAAATTATGCAGTTGCTGAATCTCACGAACCAGGTTCGACTTTTAAATTAGTTGATCTAATGGCAATTTTAGAAGATAAGGTTGCAGATACAAGTACAGTTTTTGACAGTCATAACGGAGTCGTAAAATATTATGGTCGCAGCGTTCGTGATTCGCACAATGGAGGCTATGGGAAAGTGTCTTTAGCACGCGGATTCGAACTTTCTTCGAATACAGTTATGGTTCAGGCGGTTTATGATAATTATAAAAGCAATCCGTCAAAATTTGTAAATCATATTAGAAATTGGGGATTGGATAAAACTTTAGGCTTGCACTTTAAAGGTGAAGGAAGACCAATTATTCCGCATCCCGGAGATAAAAGCTGGTCGGGGACTACACTTCCGTGGATGGCTTTTGGTTACAATGTTTCGGTTACGCCAATGCAAACATTGACTTTTTATAATTCGGTAGCTAATAATGGTGTAATGGTAAGACCACAATTCGTTTCTGAAATTAAAGAATGGAATAAAACAATCAGGAGATTTGATACAGAAGTAATAAATCCAAAAGTGTGTTCGGAAGAAACTCTTAAAAAAGTAAAAGCGGTATTGCAGAATGTGGTTAAAAAAGGAACAGGGTCTAAGTTGTATTCGAAAGATTTTTCGATGGCAGGAAAAACAGGAACGGCTCAGATGAATTATGGTGGAAAAGAAGGAAAATCAGCGCTGTATTATGCGTCTTCCTTCGTTGGGTATTTTCCGGCAGATCACCCAAAATACTCATGTATTGTAGTAGTTCATAAGCCCAATACATCAAAAAATAATTATTTCGGAGCTGATGTTGCAGGACCGGTTTTTAAAAGAATAGCCCAAAAAATATTTACAGATGCTCCTTCAACAAATAAAATCAGGCGTTTAGATTCCAGAATCCCAAAACAGGAATACAGTTATGATAAATTTAATACTGTATCCAATAAAAAGACAAAACTGATTCCTAATTTAAAAGGTATGCCAGGTATGGACGCAGTTGCTTTATTGGAGAATTTAGGTCTAAAAGTGAGAATAAACGGAGTGGGGAAAGTGAAGAATCAATCCATTCAGGCAGGTCAGAATATTAATAAAAACACAATCATAGTATTAGAATTATCGTGAAAATACTAAAAGACATATTATATAAAGTAGGTATTGAATCTGTAACGGGTTCAACTGACATTGCAATTCATAAAATAGATTTTGATTCAAGAAAAATTGAAGAAAATGATGTTTTTGTTGCTATTCGCGGAACACTTTCTGATGGTCATGATTATATAGAGAAAGCCATTCAGTTAGGTGCAGCAGCAATTATTTGCGATACATTGCCGGAAAAAATTGAAAAAGGAATTACATACATACAAGTAACAGACACCAATACGGCTTTGGCTTTTATGGCTGCTAATTATTTTGACAACCCTTCCGTAAAATTAAAACTGGTAGGTGTGACCGGAACAAACGGAAAAACAACTATTGCATCTTTATTGTTTCAATTGTTTCAAAAGGCGGGTTTTAAAGTCGGGTTGCTGTCAACAGTAAAAATTATGGTGGATGAAACGGAATATAAAGCAACACACACCACTCCTGATTCTATTACAATTAATCATTATCTGAATGAAATGATTTCGGCTGGCGTAACACATTGTTTTATGGAAGTGAGTTCACACGGAATTCATCAGAAAAGAACAGAGGCTTTACATTTTGTAGGCGGAATTTTTACCAATCTTTCACATGATCATTTAGATTATCATCCCACTTTTGCGGAATACAGAGATGTTAAAAAATCATTTTTTGATTCATTGCCAAAAACAGCCTTTGCTTTATCAAATATTGATGATAAAAACGGAACTGTGATGCTGCAAAATACTGTTGCCAGAAAATTAACGTATGCCTTAAAAACCTACGCAGATTTCAAAGCACAGATTTTAGAGAGTCAATTGTCAGGATTATTATTGAAAATAAATGATAACGAAGTCTGGGTAAAGCTAATCGGGACATTTAATGCTTACAATGTATTGGCGATTTACGGGACGGCAGTTGAGTTAGGAATGGATAGTCTGGAAGCATTGCGTTTGTTGTCTGATTTGGAGAGTGTTTCAGGTCGTTTTCAGTATATTGTTTCAGAAGGAAATGTTACTGCAATAGTCGATTATGCCCACACGCCTGATGCTTTGGAAAATGTTTTAAAAACTATTGATGATATCCGTACTAAAAATGAACAATTGATTACAGTTGTAGGCTGTGGCGGAAACAGGGATAAGGCAAAAAGGCCAATCATGGCACAAATTGCTGCAAATTTAAGTGATAAAGCCATTTTAACTTCAGACAATCCAAGAAATGAAGATCCTGAAGTGATTTTGAATGAAATGGAAGAAGGTGTGGAGCCTCATAATTATAAAAAAATCCTGAGAATTACAGACAGAAAACAGGCTATAAAAACAGCTTGTCAATTAGCTCTGTCAAATGATATTATTTTAATTGCAGGTAAAGGACATGAAACGTATCAGGAAATAAACGGTGTTCGGCATCATTTTGATGATATGGAAACGGTAAAAGAAATTTTGGAACAACTAGGAAAATAACAAAAATGCAAATTTCAAATTCCAATCGGAAAGTTGGAATTTAGAATTTGGAATTTAAAATAAAGATATATGTTATACTATTTATTTGAATATTTAAACAAAACATTGGATGTTCCAGGAACAGGAGTTTTTCAATACATTACCTTCAGATCAGGTTTAGCTTTAATGCTTTCGTTGCTTTTATCAACAATTTATGGTAAAAGGGTAATTAATTTTCTGCGTCGCCAGCAGGTTGGAGAAACAGTACGTGAACTTGGTCTTGCAGGTCAAAATGAAAAAGCAGGAACTCCAACAATGGGAGGTCTGATTATCATTTTTGCTACCTTAATACCTGTTTTGTTATTTGCGCGTTTGCATAATATTTATATAGTATTGCTTATTGTTACCACACTTTGGATGGGTACAATTGGTTTTGTGGATGATTATATTAAAATATTCAAAAAAGACAAAGAAGGGCTTAAGGGAAAATTCAAAGTTATTGGTCAGGTTGGTCTTGGAGTTATTGTGGGAGCTGTGCTTTATTTTAATCCTGCTGTTACTGTCAGAACAGATACAGGTTATACCGAAAGTTTCAAAACAACGAATACTACTGTGGTAATTCCTGCTCCTATTGAAGAAAAATCTACAGCAACTACAATTCCCTTTATAAAAAATAATGAATTTGATTATGCTGAAGTATTATCATTTATGGGAGACGGGTATGAAAAATGGGCATGGCTGATATTTATTCCGGTAGTGATTTTTATTATTACAGCCGTTTCAAATGGAGCGAATTTAACTGATGGTATTGATGGTCTCGCCGCAGGGATATCGGCAATTTCCGTCTTAGCTCTCGGAATTTTTACGTTTGTTTCCGGTAATGTTATTTTTTCGAATTATCTCAATATTATGTATATCCCCAATTCGGGAGAAATGACGGTCTTTATTTCGGCTTTTGTTGGTGCTTTGATTGGTTTTCTCTGGTACAATTCTTACCCGGCATCGGTTTTTATGGGAGATACGGGAAGTTTGACTATCGGAGGAATTATTGCTGTTTTGGCAATTGCAGTTCGTAAAGAGATATTGATAGTTTTGTTCTGTGGAATTTTCCTTGCAGAAAGTGCTTCAGTAATAATTCAGGTAAGTTATTTTAAATATACAAAAAGGCGTTTTGGAGAAGGCAGAAGAATCTTTCTGATGTCGCCTTTGCATCATCATTATCAGAAAAAAGGATATCACGAGAGTAAAATAGTAACCCGATTCTGGATTGTAGCCATAATGTTAGCCATATTATCAATCGTTACTTTAAAGTTGAGATAGATGAGGCTGGTCATTTTAGGAGGAGGAGAAAGTGGTGTAGGTACTGCTATCCTCGGTAAGAAAAAAGGATATGATGTTTTTGTATCTGATTTTGGAAAGATAAAAGAGAGTTACAAAGAAGTTCTTATAATTAATAAAATTGCCTGGGAAGAGGAACAGCATACTGAAGATTTGATTCTGAATGCTGATGTGGTTATGAAAAGCCCCGGAATACCGGAAAAATCTCCGATAGTAAAAAAGCTTATTGCTGCAGGTGTCAAGGTGATTTCTGAAATTGAGTTTGCCAAACCTTTTACCGAAGCACTCACAATTGGAATTACCGGAAGCAATGGCAAAACAACAACAACCATGCTCACCTATCATTTATTAAAATCAGCAGGTTTGAATGTAGGATTAGGAGGAAACATCGGAAAGAGTTTTGCCTGGCAGGTAGCCGAAAATAAATTTGATGCATACGTTCTTGAATTAAGCAGTTTTCAGTTGGACGGAATTATAGATTACAAACCGGATATTGCCATCATAACAAATATCAGTCCGGATCACTTAGACCGATATGATTATAAATATGAAAATTATATCGATTCAAAGTTTCGAATAACGATGAACCAGACTGAAAGCGATTATCTTATTTATGATGCAGATGATGAAGCAAGTACAGAATGGCTAAAGAACAATAAAACAAAAGCAAAATTAATTCCTTTTTCATTGACTAAATCATTTGACGAAGGAGCTTCTATAAATAACAACAAAATGGAAATAAAGATCAACCAGGAAGAGTTTACAATGGAAACAGAATACATTGCGTTAGAAGGAAAACATAATATGAAAAATGCAATGGCAGCAAGCTCTGTAGCAAAATTGATGCAAATCAGAAATGCAACAATTCGTGAAAGTTTATCAAATTTTCAAGGTGTTGAACATCGTTTAGAAAAAGTATTAAAAATTCAAAACGTACAATACATCAATGATTCAAAAGCAACAAATGTAAATGCTACTTTTTTCGCTTTAGACAGTATGAATGTTCCAACTGTATGGATTGTAGGAGGTGTGGATAAAGGAAACGATTACAACGAATTAATGTCATTGGTTCGTGAAAAAGTAAAAGCAATTATCTGTTTAGGAATCGATAATCGTAAAATTATTGAAGCTTTTGGAAATGTTGTGGATATAATGGTGGAAGTGAATAACATGAACGATGCTGTTAAAACAGCGCAAAGATTAACAGAAAAAGGTGATGCTGTTTTATTGTCTCCGGCCTGTGCCAGTTTTGATTTATTTGAAAACTATGAAGACCGGGGAAAACAGTTTAAACAAGCGGTGCATAACTTGTAAAAAATATTGTTTCAGGTTTCATGTTAGCAAGAACCTGAAACCTGAAACCAGAAAAACTTGAATCTAAAAGAATGGTAATGAAGGAGTTGGTTAACAAATTAAAAGGAGACAGGGTAATATGGTCATTCGTGGCTTTATTGGCACTGTTTTCGTTTATGCCTGTTTTTAGTGCAAGTAGTAATCTGGCTTACATTGGACATGGTACAGGAAATACACTGGGTTATCTTATTAAACATCTGGCTCACATCTGCATTGGTTTTATGATTATTTATTGGGTTCATAAAATCCCGTATCATTATTTTAGGGCTATTTCAAAAATTGCGCTGCCTGTAGTCTGGATTCTTTTGGTTTTTACATTAGTTAAAGGGACTGTAATTTCCGGAGCAAATGCCAGTCGGTGGATTCAGCTTCCGTTTATCGGAATAACGTTTCAGCCATCTACAATTGCTTCAATTGTGCTTTTTATATTTGTAGCCAGATATCTGTCTAAAACGAAGCAGGAGAATGAGTCTTTTCAAACTTCATTAATTCAGCTCTGGATTCCGGTTTTTATCACTTTGGCACTTATTTTGCCAGCCAATTTTTCGACTACAGCCTTGATTTTTTCAATGGTAATTATGTTGACATTTATTGGTAAATATCCACTGAAATATATTGGTTTTATTATTGGTTCAGGGGTAGCGATGCTGGCTTTTTTCCTTTTGGTAGCTAAAGCTTTTCCGGATTCCAAATTTTTTAGCAGGGTATCAACCTGGGAAAGCCGTATCATGAACTTTACCACTGATAAACCTGATGAAGATGATTATCAGATTGAAAAAGCCAAAACTGCAATTGCTTCAGGGAAATTGGGAGGATTAGGACCAGGAAAAAGTGTTCAGAAAAACTTTCTGCCACAATCATCTTCCGATTTTATTTACGCCATAATTGTTGAGGAATATGGTTTGGTTGGCGGAGTAGCAATATTAATTTTGTATTTACTGCTGTTGTTCCGATTTGTTGTGGCGTCTCATAAGGCAAACACGCTGTTTGGAAAATTAGTCGTCGTCGGGCTTGGGTTTCCTATGATATTTCAGGCAATGATCAATATGGCGGTTGCCGTTGAATTATTACCTGTAACAGGTCAGACGCTTCCGTTGATAAGCAGTGGTGGAAGTTCGATCTGGATGACTTGTTTTGGTCTTGGAATTATTATCAGTGTAACGAAAAAAGAAGAAGAAATCGCTGAAGAAAAAGAAGAGAAAGAAAGACGAAAAGAAGCGCTTCAAAGGTTAATTGATAAAGAACTTTCAGAAGGAGATTTGCCTGCTGATGAAATATATGAAGAGGAAGAAATGTATTCGATTCAGGACAATTCCAAAAATCCGATGAATGCAGTATTAAATAAATAAAATTAAAAAGAAAATAGTTTTAAACTATAACTTTTAAAATATGACAAAGTATAAATTCATACTAAGTGGTGGTGGAACAGGAGGGCATATTTATCCTGCAATTGCGATTGCAAACGAATTAAAATTACAATTTCCTGATGCTGAATTTCTTTTTGTTGGAGCTAAAGACAAAATGGAAATGCAAAAAGTGCCTCAGGCGGGTTACGAGATAAAAGGACTTTGGATTGCCGGATTGCAAAGAAAGTTAACGTTACAAAATATGATGTTTCCTTTAAAATTAGCATCTAGTTTATTAGAATCAAAGAGAATTATCAAACAATTTAAGCCAAATGTAGTAATCGGAACTGGTGGTTTTGCAAGCGGTCCTCTTTTACAGGCAGCAGGATCAGCAGGAATCCCAACAGTAATTCAGGAACAGAATTCTTTTCCCGGAATTACAAATAAGCTGCTGAGCAAAAAAGCAAATGCGATTTGTGTTGCTTATGAGAATTTAGAACGTTTTTTTCCGAAAGAAAAAATTGTTTTGACAGGAAATCCGGTACGTCAGGATCTGATTGATATTGATACAAAGCGCAATGAAGCTATTGCTTTTTACGGTTTGGATCCCAATAAAAAAACTTTGTTGGTTTTAGGAGGCAGTTTAGGAGCCAGAAGAGTTAATCAGTTAATCGAAAAAGAATTAGATAGTTTTCTTTCTCAGGACGTACAGGTAATCTGGCAATGCGGAAAATTATATTTTGAAGATTATAAAAAATACAATCAGCCGAATGTAAAAGTGGTTGATTTTATTGAAAGAATGGATTTTGTTTACGCCGCAGCAAATGTAATTATTTCAAGAGCAGGAGCGTCATCTGTTTCAGAGTTATGTATTGTCGGGAAACCGGTAATTTTTATACCATCGCCAAACGTAGCAGAAGATCATCAGACCAAAAACGCTCAGGCAATTGTAGATGCAAAAGGTGCAATTTTATTGAGAGAGTCAGAATTAGACAGTCAGTTTAGTATTGTTTTTGAAGCACTTTTAAAAGATGACGGAAAGCAAAAACAATTAAGTGATAATATTAAAAAGCTGGCCAGGCCAAATGCTACAAAAGTTATTGTAGATGAAATTAAAAAGTTGTTATAATGTAACTTTTAAGAATAATTATAAAACAGTTTACAATATTTAGAATGCTATTTTTAAGCGTTTTGAGTTGTTAAATAATAAAAAATACAAAAGCTTTATTACTAGTTTTTTATAAAAGTAAAATAGCTCAAAATAATAATCAAATGAATTTAAATCAAATACAGAACGTTTATTTTATAGGTATCGGAGGAATCGGAATGAGCGCCCTGGCCCGTTATTTCAAATATATAGGAAAAAAGGTTTCGGGTTATGATAAAACTCCTTCAATGCTTACAAATGAATTGATTGAAAGTGGTATTGATATTCATTTTGAAGATAATATCGGTTTAATTCCATCAGATTATTACGTAGAAAATACGCTCGTAATATTTACACCCGCAGTTCCTATTACTCATTCAGAATGGAATTATTTTATTGAAAGACAGTATCACGTTAAAAAACGTGCGGAAGTTCTGGGTATTATTACAAAAGATACATTTAGTTTTGCAGTGGCCGGAACCCACGGAAAAACAACAACTTCCAGTATTTTGGGACATATATTGCATGAAAGCGGGGCAGATGTTACGGCATTTGTAGGCGGAATTGTTGAGAATTATAATTCAAATCTAATTGGAAACGGAAAAACCGTGACAGTAGTCGAAGCAGATGAATTTGACAGATCGTTTTTGCATTTGCATCCCAATATTGCATGTGTAACATCAATGGATGCAGATCACCTGGATATTTACGGAACGAGTGAAGCTATTGAAGCTTCTTTTGTAGAATTTGCATCCAGAGTTGAAGATAATAATAATCTCTTTATAACTAAAGAATTGCCTCTGGATGGAGTGCAATGTGCTATTAATGAAGATGCTGCTTATAAGGCTTTTAATGTCAGAATAGAAAATGGAAGCTATGTTTTTGATGTGCAGACCCCATCAGAAGTTATAAAAGATCTGCATTTTGGATTGCCGGGGAAGCATAATTTAATGAATGCATTAATGGCTATTGCAATGTCAAAAACTTTTGGGACATCAACAGCTGCTATTGCAAAAGCACTGGCTTCTTTTAACGGAATCAGAAGGCGTTTTTCATATCAGATTAAATCTGAAAATTTAGTTTATATAGATGATTATGCACATCATCCAACAGAAATAAATGCTGTTCATCAAGCTGTTAGGGAATTGTATCCCACTAAAAAAGTTCTTGCCATTTTTCAGCCGCATTTGTTCAGCAGAACAAAAGATTTTGTTGACGGATTTGCAGAAAGTTTGTCTCAGTTTGACGAAGTTTTTTTAATGGATATTTACCCGGCAAGAGAGCTTCCTATGGAAGGAGTGACTTCTGAATGGCTGTTGGGAAAAATGACTAATCCCAATAAAAAAATTGTTGCAAAAGAAGATTTGCTGACAGAAATTAAAGCTAATGATGCGCCAATAATTGTAACAATCGGAGCGGGTGATATTGGAGAAATGGTACCATCAATAAAAAAAATGCTAAATGAGAATATTTAACTGGACAAATATTAGATTAGTACTTATTTTCGGACTTGTTTTGTTTCTCTATTCGTTTGCTCAGCATCGAAATGGAGAAAGAAAACTGAAGAAATCAGAGGTTGTTTTTGTAGGGGAAAATAAGCTTTTCGTGAAGCCTGAAACGGTTAATAAATTGTTGATAGAAAATAAAAGAGACCCTTCCAGTATCCGAAAAGATGAAGTAGATTTGAATAAAATAGAAAAAAGCCTTGATACGCAGGACATGATTGAAAAGTCGGATGTTTTTGTAAGTATCGATGGAGTTCTCAAAGCGCGTGTAAAACAGAGAACACCAATAGTAAGAGTTTATGATGGTGGGAGCTCTTTCTATATTGACTATGAGGGTGATAAAATGCCTTTGTCAGACAATTTTACGGCGCGTGTTCCTCTTGTTTCGGGGACAATAAATAAAAAAAATAACGAAGATTTAGCTGCTTTATTTCGCAAAATTTATGACGATGCGTTTTTGAAAAAAAACATCATTGCAATTGAAATTATGCCTAATGGTAGCTTAAAAATGTTTAATAGAAATTATAATTACTTCATTGATTTTGGAAGGACAATGAATGTTGATCAAAAATTCAGGAATTATAAAGCCTTCTTTCAAAAGGCAGTTTTAGATAGTTCGTTATACAAATACAAAAAAATTGACCTTAGATTTACGGAACAAGTAGTTTGCACAAAATAATAGAAAATGGAAAAAGATAACATTGCAGTAGGTCTAGATATTGGAACAACCAAGATAGTTGCCATGATAGGCAAGAAGAATGAATATGGAAAATTAGAAATTCTTGGTATTGGTAAATCCAAAAGTTTGGGTGTGGCAAGAGGTGTAGTAAATAATATTACACAAACTATTCAGTCAATTCAGCAAGCTATTCTTGAAGCCGAAACTAATTCAGGTTACAAAATTAAAGATGTGGTTGTCGGGATTGCAGGACAGCATATCAGAAGTATTCAGCATACAGATTACATCAGCCGTAATAATCCGGAAGAAGTAATTGGGGAAAATGATATTCAGCTTTTGATTGATCAGGTAAATAAACTGGCCATGTTACCGGGAGAAGAAATTATTCATGTTTTGCCACAGGAATTCAAAATAGACGGACAATCTGAAATAAAAGAACCAATCGGAATGTACGGCGGGAGACTGGAATCTAGTTTTCACGTGGTAGTTGGGCAGGCATCGTCAATCAGAAACGTTGGCAGATGTATCCAGAGTTCTGGAATCGAATTATCAGGATTGACATTAGAACCTTTAGCTTCTGCAGATGCTGTTTTAAGTCAGGAAGAAAAAGAAGCTGGTGTTGCACTAATTGATATTGGTGGCGGGACAACAGATTTAGCCATTTTTAAGGATGGGATTATACGTCATACTGCTGTCATACCTTTTGGAGGAAATGTAATTACGGAAGATATCAAGGAAGGATGTTCTATTATTGAAAAGCAGGCTGAACTTTTAAAAATAAAATTCGGATCGGCGTGGCCGGGAGAAAACAAAGACAACGAAATTGTTTCTATTCCGGGTTTAAGAGGAAGGGAACCAAAAGAGATTTCGCTTAAAAACCTTTCCAAAATTATTCACGCACGTGTGGTAGAAATAATTGAACAGGTTTTTGCAGAAATTAAAGCTTACGGACATGAAGATCCACGTAAAAAATTAATTGCCGGTATTGTTCTTACAGGTGGAGGTGCGCAGTTAAAACACATCAAGCAGTTAGTTGAATATATTACCGGGATGGATACCAGAATAGGATATCCAAACGAACATTTAGCAGGTAATTCTAGCGAAGAAATTTCAAGCCCATTGTTTGCAACTGCTGTTGGATTGGTAATGAATAGTATTGAGAATAGTACACAAAGTGCTGTAAGAATGGAAGTTGTAAATGAGCAGCCAAGAGTTGTTTACAGAAATGTTCCTCCTGTAACACAACAACGATACGAAGTGGAAGAAAGTTACATTGAAAGGGAAGAAGCTGTTGAGCAATCAAGAGAAGTTAGAAGCAATGCTGCTGTTGAGGAATCTACAGAAACTAAAATTAGAAGATCATTTTTTGACCGATATGTCGATAAAATCAAAGATTTTTTAGACAACGCAGAATAAAGAAAAGGAATTACTTTTTGCCCCAAGTCAGGAAGTAAAAAATGTATTAAATAAGAATTTCAAAAACCAAAAAGATGATGAGCAACTCAGAATTTGGAAGCATTTCATTTGATTTACCAAAAAACCAATCAAATGTAATCAAAGTAATAGGCGTAGGCGGGGGCGGAAGTAACGCAATTAATCACATGTTCCAGCAAGGAATAAAAGGTGTGGATTTTATCGTTTGTAATACTGATTCACAGGCATTACAAAACAGTGCTGTTCCAAACAAAATTCAATTAGGGGTGAATTTGACAGAAGGCCTTGGAGCAGGAGCTAATCCAGATGTAGGGCAACAATCTGCTATTGAAAGTATTGCTGATATCGAAAAGATGTTAGACCGCAATACCAAGATGGTATTTATCACCGCTGGTATGGGGGGTGGAACAGGTACAGGAGCTGCTCCGGTAATTGCACAATTGGCAAAAGAGAGAGAAATTCTGACAGTTGGTATTGTGACAATTCCTTTTCAGTTTGAAGGGAAAGTTCGTCAGGAACAAGCACTTTTAGGAATCGAAAAGCTCCGCAAGCAAGTAGATTCTTTAATAGTAATCAATAATAATAAATTAAGAGAAGTATACGGAAATCTAGGTTTCAAAGCAGGATTTTCTAAGGCGGATGAAGTTTTGGCAACAGCCTCAAGAGGTATTGCTGAAGTTATCACGCACCACTATACTCAAAATATCGATTTGCGTGATGCCAAAACTGTTTTGTCAAACAGTGGAACAGCGATCATGGGGTCTTCTGTTGCTGCCGGCGAAAACAGGGCTAAAGAAGCTATCGTTTCAGCATTGGATTCTCCATTATTAAATGACAACAAAATTACAGGAGCCAAAAACGTATTGTTGCTTATCGTTTCTGGATCAGACGAAATTACGCTGGATGAAATTGGAGAAATCAATGACCATATTCAGGCAGAAGCAGGTTATAATGCTAATATTATCATGGGAGTCGGTGAAGACGAATCTCTGGGGGAAGCTATCGCTGTAACTATTATTGCAACTGGTTTTGATGTTGAACAACAAAACGAAATCGTAAATACAGAGCCTAAAAAAATTATTCATACGTTAGAAGATGAGCAAAGAAGTGTTCATAATCTAACAAACAGACCGCTTACTTCTTTTGATTTAAATGCTGAAACGCCTACTGTAAAGTCAGAAGAAAAAGTTGTTTTTGATTTAATGGAAGATACAATTGCTCCGGTAATGCAAACCCCGATAGCTCCGGTTGCTCCAGCTATGAATCAGGAAGAGTTAGTGGTAATGTCAGAGTTTATCAAAAATCTTGATGTGACTTTTGAAATCGTTTCGCCAATTACGGATATTGATTTTACAATTTCAACTCCGGAAGTCCAGTCTTTTCAGGAAACACAACAAGCTCCGCAAAGAACTTTTGAGAAACAGGAACAAACTACTTTTTCATTTGATTTGCCTCTTTTTAGAGCCGAGCCTGAAGTAAAGAAAGAAACAGTTGTTGAGGACAATAAAATTTTATTCGAATTAACAAACGAGACCCGTAACATAAAAGTTAATGATCCAGTTTCGTTTGTTCCGGTTACAGAACTTTCTGAAAATGGAATCATAAAATATTCGTTAGAAGAATATATGGAGGTTGAGAATGATTTAATGGCATCAAAACCGGTTGAAAAAGTGATAGAAGATGTAGTTCCTGAAGAATTAAATATCACATTGAAACCAAGAGTTGAGTTTGCAAGCGAGCCTGATTTTTCAACCACTTCAAATGTTTCTCCAATGGAATTGACAATTGAAGAAACATTGCGTTTAAGAGCGGAAGAAAGAAGAAAGAAACTAAAAGAGTTTAATTATAAATTCCATAACAATGTTTCGAGAATCGATGAGCTTGAAAAAGAACCGGCTTATAAACGATTAGGAATCGATTTGTCGAATTCGCAATCAAATAATACCAATTCAAGAATTTCAGTTGGAACAGACAGTAATAATGATTTGCAATTGCGTTCAAATAATTCATTCTTGCACGACAATGTAGATTAGTCTTAAAAAATCATAATATTTGGATAGCCCGAAAATTGGATTTAATTTTCGGGTTATTTTTTTTATCTTCGCACAGAATTTAAAATTTGACTTTTTTATATAGATATTTTAAGGATTTGTTATTTTTACAAACGAAGTCATAATAATCAAAATTAATATAGCAATGATAAGCAGCTTGCTTATCTAAATAAAATAAAAGATGAGTTTACAGGTACAAATCATGGAAGAGATTAAAACAGCCATGAAAGCGAAAGATACAGTAGCCTTAGAAGCTTTAAGGGCTGTTAAATCTGAATTATTATTGGCATCAACATCATCAGGATCTAAGGAAGAATTAACTGAAGATGAAGAAATAAAACTACTTCAGAGATTAGTAAAAACACGTAAAGAAAGTGCCAGAATCTTTACAGAGCAAAACCGTCCGGACTTAGCTGAACCGGAATTAGCACAAGTAGCTGTAATCGAAAAATTTTTGCCAGCTCAATTAACTGAAGAAGAAGTAGAAGCTGTAGTGGCTAAAATTATTGCAGAAACAGGTGCTTCAGGAATTGCTTCTATGGGGAAAGTTATGGGGTTAGCTTCTGCGCAATTAGGGGGAACTGCTGAAGGAAAGACAATTTCGACAATTGTGAAAAAGTTGCTTTCATAATAAATTCCATATTCCAACTCTAATATTGATTTGGAGTTTTAAATATTTGACCGCGTAGTTCAACTGGATAGAATATCAGATTTCGGCTCTGAGGGTTGGGGGTTCGAACCCCTCCGCGGTCACTGGATAGGACAAAAAAGATTTTTCTTTTTTGTCCTTTTTTTATAGTTAATTTAGTCGTTTGCTTTATCTTTTAAGGCGAACGCCGCCATAAAAAGGATACTCGTTGCTGTCTGGGCTAAGGTCAATGATTTAAAAAAGAATTTTATATGATAGAATTGATTATTCTTTCTTATAAACCTTAAAGTGACAAATCCATTTTATGAAAATTTTCCAGATTGAGCATTTCACTCAAACTTGTGTGATAGATTTGCCATTCTTTAATTTGCCAGTTTTACTATTTCGGATAAAGCCTTTTCACCATAAACGAAAATCATTATTTGCTCAAGGGTTCTTCGTTGGCGGTCTATCGGGAAATTATTTCCCTTGATTTCCTCTTAGTTCTTTTGCTTCAAAAAATGTTTTAAAATAATGTTATTGAAATCTACAGAATAAAGGCTTTTTTCAATAGAATTAAATTTTAGTGCAGAACTAAATAATATCACGTCCCAATTCATTATTATAGCCTTCATGGTTGTATGCTGCTTGTAAAAGTTAGGGCTTTAGAATGTTTTGGTTATAACTGCTTATTGTTAATTGTATTTTAATATATTGAATTACAATTAATTAATATTAAGGTTAAATATGTTTGCTATATTTAACAGATTGAATTTTAACTCTGCAAATACCTGATGAGTATGATTTTATTTATAGTGAGTGGAATGCATAATCCTTAAATTATATTTATGAAAAAAATTTATGATACAGAAACAAGTTTTGCTGATTTAGGAGACAGGAAAATTGCTTACCGCTCTTATGGTAAAGGAACCGCAATAATTTTTATAAACCGTTTTAGAGGTACGCTTGATACGTGGGATCCCTTATTTATCAAGGCGATGGCTAAAAAATTCAATGTCATTACATTTGATTATAGCGGAATTGGTTCTTCAACCGGAAATTTGGCTCCGGATATTGTATTGGTAGCTAAAGATGTAAAAGATCTTGCTGATGCGTTAAAATTAGACACAGCTATCGTTTTGGGCTGGTCATATGGCGGATTAGTAGCACAGGCAGCGACATTGTTGTATCCGAATTTGGTAACACATGCCGTATTGGTAGGAACAAATCCTCCAGGTAAAAATGAGTTTCCTTTAGAGCAGGTTTTTTTAGACCATGCCCTTAAACCTATAAATGATTTTGAGGATGAAGTGCTTCTGTTTTTTGAACCAAAATCGGCTTTTAGTCTTGCAGCTGCAAAGGCATCACATGATAGGATTTATAAAAACATAGATATTCAGAAAATTCCATCCACGATGGAAGTCTTTCAGGGTTATTTTAATGGAGGGGAAAGTTTTAGAGAAGATATATTGAATTTTAGAGAGCAGCTGAAAAAAACAAAAACACCAATTCTAATTATCTGCGGAGATCACGATATAAGCTTCGCAGTAGAAAACTGGTATGCGGTTTTCAGTCAAATGACCAATGCGCAAATGATTGTTTATAGTGGAACGGGCCATGCGCCACATCATCAATATCCGGAACTTACTTCGAAATCCATTATCAATTTTGTAAAGCACACGTATTAAGTAGGCAAGTTTCTAACTGAATCAGGTTTGGAAGGAAGAATGATCTTAATTTTTATTTTTTAGAAAATATATTCTCTACAACCCATGCCGGACCAATTAATAAAAACTGAAGGTCTTTTAAGAAAGAAGGTTTTTTGCCCTCAATATTATGACCATAAAATTGTCCGATCCAGGCAATAATAAACAAGCCAATTGAAAATATCCACAAAGGAACAAATTGTGAGATGTAATAATTGGCAATCAGGCAAATTGCTGAAAAAAGCGCAATTTTAATTGCCATCGAAACAGATAGTCTGATATAAAAAATAAGTACAAAAATCAACACAACAGCTGCCCAGTTTTCTATAATCGGAGCATTTAGTGATAATGTGTTCGAAATAAAATTACTGGGAATACTCATTAATAAACCAACAATTGAGAAAAAAATCGCTGGAACGCATATATAATGGATCGCCTTATTTTTTGGATTTTGATGGCTAACTGCATATTCTTTAAACCATTGCTCTAATGTTTTCATTTTTTTTGATTCAGAATTCTACCAAAGCTATTAAATATTTTCGGGTTTTGAGTTAATTCTAAAATCCGTTTCCTTATCCTAAAATTGTGAATATCTATTTTTTCGAATAGTCGTTTTTTTTTAAGCGAAAATCTATCTTTGGTTTCCTTAAAAAAACAAAAGAAATGAGTGCAATTTGGTATGAATGCAAAGTAAAATACAGAAAAACGGATGATATTGGATCGCAAAAGGTTACAACAGAACCTTATTTGGTAGATGCAATATCTTATACAGAAGCAGAAAGCAGAATTAATGAAGAAATGAAGGCATATGTGAGTGAAGAATTTAAAATTACCAATATAAAAGTGGCAAATTATGCAGAAATTCATCCCTTTGAAAATGCAGACCGTTGGTTTAAATCAAAAGTTTCTTTAGTTGCTTTTGATGAGGAAAGCGGAAAAGAACGCAAAACGAACATGTATATACTTGTACAGGCAAATGATGTTAAGGAAGCTTATGAAAACACAGTTTCTGTAATGAAAAACACGATGGGAGATTATACCATTCCGGCTATTTCAGAATCACCAATCATGGATGTGTTTCCTTATTTTAGTGGTGAAGAAGAAGAGTTAGAGCAATTAGAAAGATTCAATGCACTTAAAGCTTCTAAGCCTGAATTGGTAACTGTGGGAGAAACAGCGGAGAATTTTATTGAATTAGAGACAGAATAAGATTAAAAAAGAAAAAGAGGACCTTATGGTTCTCTTTTTTTTATTGGCTTAGTAAGCACTTGTTTGAGTTTGACATGAAAATCAATAGACTGATTGAAGCCATTTTTCCAAAATTAACACGATAATTGTTATTATAAGAAACGAAATCCACAGGCTAAGAAGCATTTTTTTTGTCATAATCTTTTTTATAGCAATAATTTGTTAATTTTTTAAATAAAGTTATTTTTTTAACTTTATGTAGTATTTTTTTAAATGTATTATCTATAAAATATAAAGATTATTGTATTAATTTATCTTTTTTATAGCAATTCAAATCTTTTAACTGGCTCAATATTACTAAATAAATCGACAAAATGCAAAATAAAACGACAAAATACTTGTTTTTATTTTTTTATTTTTTAAAATTTTAATTTTGGATTCTAATTGTTAAAATATTTAGATATTGCCTTATAAAATAATTTGTTTTCAAAATGTTCGATCATAGAATTCTACAATCCAAGACATTGTTTTTTAAGTTAAAATAAATTTATCTCTGATTATTATAGTTAAAAGCCTCATCCCATAATTTATCAATCCTTATCAGGGCTTTCTCAACTGGTATGACTTCCCATTTGCTGTTAGTTTCTATTGCAAGTCCGAGGTTTTTTAATTTTGATAGTGCATCTTTTACATCAAAATCCAGCTCGGTGTTGAGTTTAGTTTTAAACCAGGATTCTATTTGATTGTCAAGTTCTTCAGCGCTTAAAGGAATTTTACTTTTGTATAAAAAAGAGTATCCCAGAATAGTTTCCTTAAATATTTCTTCTTCAGATGAATTTAAAAGCGAATAAAAGGCACCGCTATTATTCCCCAGATTTTTAAAATACAAACTGTCAGCAAGCATTTTAGCATATCTTATCTTCTTGTTTACAAAATTATTGTATTGGCGAAAACAATAAGCAGATAAAATTCCCAATGCAATTAATCCCTGATTTAAGGAAGTTTTACTGTTCAGCAAATCAATAGCTTCGCCTGTTTGATATGCTTCATACATATTAATCAAAGCAGGAATTACTTTGGCGCTCAATAATGAAATACCACCCAAAATTCCGGGAACCCAAAGCAAAAGTTTGTCTGTAGCAGACATTTTGGGAATCGCATTTGGAAAAATCGTTTCAAGGTCGTTTTTAGGAACACGCTTAAAGATTTTTAATACGATTGATCCGGGATCAGCAGGCATTTTTCCCAGCCTTACTTTTTGCTTCGTTAAATAATCGGCTTCGTTATAATTCAGGTAAATCATAACACGATCATAATATTCAATATCTATTTCTTTCTTCCAGAAAATATATTTCTTAATTATTTCTTTCGTTTTATGATGACCGCGAACATACAGTTCGTATTCTTTAAAAGCATTTAAATCTATTGAAAGCTTTAAACCAATTAAATCTGAATCCTTAAAGGCTTTGTCCAATATTTCCTGCTCTACACGTCTATAGTTGCCATGTTCTAAAACTTTTAAGAGTGTTTTTTTAAAAGTCAAAAAGTCACTTTTGCCTGCATATTTTTTGCGTTCATCCTCGCTTAAATCCGGATCGAATAAGGCGTAGTTTTGTTTGAGGTTTCGATTAAGATTAAAAGCTTCAAAATGATAATAATGCTCGATGATGTCAAATAGTTTTTTAAATTCCTCTGCTTTTTTTTGATTTTCAGAGAAACAAGCTATTTGTTGATCGAGTAAGAATTCCTTGTTGAAAGGAATATAATGTTCTCGTGTCATATGAATTTTGAAACTTAATTTTAAAGGTATTAATAAACACAAAAAATACCACCCGTATTTGATTTTGAGTGGTATTTTGTATAAGTTTTATTTATGATTTTAATATTCTGAAACGCCCCGGATACTTATCCCACAAACTTTTTTTGTTACCATAATAATCCATAAAATCTTCACAAACAAAAACAGCATGGGCATTTGACCATGCCACAACTCCACAAAATTCGCTGCCTGAAAGGCGTTTTAGTTCTTCAACGTGCTTCCCTTTTTGGAATCCTAAGTATTTATAGATAGTCGGAGTGTGTATTTCCCCATCTTCTAAATCTTCCAGAGCCTTATCAAAAGTTTTTTCTTTGTCTAAAATTTGCTTGTATTTTGCCATCACCGCATAAGTCAATACGGCATATTCTGTGATTTTTTTACTGTCTTCATTCGTTTTGATAAATACAAATCCGGCAGAAAATTCAGCTTTATTTAATTCATCAGTTTTCAGTTTAAACGTAGCATTATTTTTTAACGTTATCTGATATAAACTGTCGTTTAATTTTTCAGTAATAAAAAGATTGTCCAAACCATATATATTTAAGGAAGCTTTGATAAAAGCAATTGACGAACAATTTGTGCGCTCTCCCTGTTTAAAACTTTCAAATATTTTGTCAGAACTAAGCTGAGCGTGAGAATTTGAACAGGCAAATATCAAAAATAAAAATGTCGAAATAATAGATCGCATTGGCATGAGGATTATAATTTGTCTTTTAAGGTATCTGGAAAATGTGGATTTTTGCAAAGCTATAAAAATCAACTAATAATTGATGTTTTTAGCACTTAATTTTCTTTCTGTAATAACCTTTTTAAGCTTCTGTTTTTGTGTCTTATGATTTTGAATTAAATTCATATTTCTAAATGAGGCTTTTAAAAATGAATATGCCTTAAAATATAGAAGAATCTGAAGATTTCAGTTTTGTAATTTATGGTTTTGATACCTGAAAATACCAAACTCGATAATGTGTGTATTGGAAAAGAGAAAAATAACTGGATTATTTGGATGTTAAAACAAGCAGCCCGGATTCCACATCAAAGTCAATCGTGGCCAGGCATTGGACATAGTCATTATCGTTTTCTATAGATTGTAAAAAATCAATGATTTAGATAAGGGCTAAAATAAAAAATGAGATTCTAATCTTTTTACGGATTTAAATCTCACTAATTATTCCAAAAAAGTTCTTCATTTACAATTCCTTGCGGATAACTAAAAATGATGGTTAAAATTATTCTGTGCAAGAATAAAACTAATTTTGATTCTGGCTATACGTATAAATACCTGTTTTTTGTGAAATACTAAAATTATTAATCCACCCAACTGGATAATAGTGATAACTTTTTCATTTAATTCCGTTTAAAATATTGAAATCAGCATTTATTTAATTCTGTGAGTTTAATGACGATTTTCCGAATCCATAATTTATTCCAAATAGGGTAAAAAGGTTTTTGTCAATTCCGAAATTAGTTCCATAAGCAACTGTTACATATAATCCGTCACTTATTTTATATTGTACTGTTCCCACTTTTCGTTCACTATTTAAATTACTTCTGTCTGAGTAATCTCTTTTTATATATTCAAACGAAATTGATAAATCCTTGATAGAATATTCTAATTTAAAACCTAAATCAAATGCATTTTCACGTTTAAATACATCTGAGAAACCCTCTTCCAATACATTGTCACTTATAAATCTCGTGCATAATATAAATGCTAGATTGTCATTTAGTTCAGCTTTGTCAATGCTAAAGGCGTTCAGTGCAGCATTCATCCACAAACCACTTCTGTTGAAACGTTTGTTTTTTGTTGTATTATCCGGAAATGCTTCTGAATAAGCAAATGCTAAATCAACCTGGAGTAAAGGAAGATCATCTAATTCTTTTAAATAATTTTGAATTAGAGTATCCTTTTTAATGCTTTCTTCTAATAAATCAGGAGCCTGATTTTCAAAATCATCTATCCTTTTTTGAATAATTGCTCTGTTTGTGATTGCGTTTTGATATTCCAGATTAATGCTGTCTTTTGCAATATCATCATTTTCATTTTTTAGTTTTTTATACAATTCTCTAATTTTGTTGTCTGTACTGTTTAATTCTATGTCGAGAGCATCAACCTCTTTTTGATTAGGACGTAAGTTTACTATTCTCTCAGAAAAGTTTGCCAGGGCAGTTTTTAATTTCTGATTTTGTTTTTCGTTTCTGTAAGTAATGAGATTTGTTTTTAAACCAAAAGCGATATAGTTTGTATTTTTAATTAAACTGCCAGAAGTAGAATCACTGAAGACGGAAGCTAAGGAAATACTCATTTTATTAAATATACCTGTAAATGTATTTGATTTGCCTGCTTCATCTTTTATATTTAAATATTGGAAAACACTTGCGTTTTTAGGTTTAAAATACCAATAAGGGTTTACTTCTAATGCGAAATTCTTAGGTATTGCCGTGCCATTATTAGTTAAGCTCATTATACTTGCAGCAAATGCTTTAGGATTAGCGGGTCTGTCTATGGTACTTGGTGCTATGTCGAGTATTTGAAATCCCGGAGAGTTTAGGTTTTTCAAATCTTTAATTTCAACATTTTGTGCTTGATGTGAAAATGTACCCAGCAGCAATACTATTAAAATGAGAATATATTTCATATAAGTTAACATTTGTCTTTGAATATAATCTCTTATCTGCTTAATAAGTTGATTTTTTTTGTTCCGATTATAGTTTCACCACTAGTGCTTTTCTTTTTTTCAGTAGGTAATAATTCAAATGGACTTTTTTGATTTGCTTCTCCACCTTCTAAATAATAATGAATCTGTAAATTCTTAAAACAACTTTCCCAGGCAGCTTTAGGAATTTTAGTGAGTACGATATCAGTTTCAATTTTTATACTGCCTCCATCTAATTGCGAAGCGAAGCCCAAACTAGTTTTACTCACTAATCCGGCCCCATTTGATGAGGCTCCTTTGTTAAATATATTACCATTAATAATCAATTTTATTTCGGTCACAGCAATACCATGTGTAGAAACCGTAACAGTTATAAAAATTTCCTTTTTATCTTTTCCAATAAAGTAATTTTCTATTGCCATAAATTCTAACATTAATATATTTTACATTTTCTCAACAAGATTACTGATTTTAAAAAAAATAAGAATAAGTATTTGTACGGTATTTTAGTATAGAATGTAAATTAATTTGTTTTTAATGAGCGTTTTAAGTTGTAGAGTAATGTGAAAATCTTGCTTTGAATGTTTAACGATTATATGGATATAAAATAATAAGTCTCAGTAAGCTTGTAAACATTTCAGTCAGCTAATGCTTTAAATTTGTTTATAATTTTTTTACTTATAAAATAATCTTAATCATGGAAAATACAAATACATCAAAATTTCAGGATTTCATTAGAATAGTTTTAGGGATATTTATGATAACAGCCGCGTTAGGTCATTTTACTTTTCAGAGAGAAGATTTTCAGGCACAGGTTCCTGATTGGGTTCCTCTTAGTAAGGATTTAGTTGTGATACTTTCAGGAATCGTTGAAATCATATTAGGGCTGGCAATGCTGTTTCTGACGAAGTATAAAGTCAAAGTCGGAATTGCACTTGCTATATTTTACATCTTAATTTTTCCGGGGAATATCGCACAATATGTAAACGGGACTTCTGCATTTGGACTTGACACAGATCAGGCCCGTTTGATACGGTTGTTTTTTCAGCCTGTTTTGATTTTTTTGGCGCTGTGGTCAACTGGTGCACTTGCAGTTTTATTTAAAAAGAAACAGTAATTTAATATGGACTGAAATAGTTCCTTTTATTGTGAATTTATAGTTTTAAATTTAAAGATTCTTCTTAAGGCATATTTTTTTACATTTGTGCATTATGAAAAAAACTTTCCAACTCTTCGATTTTACCCAAAAGGTCAATTATAAAAATGAAATTTTAGCAGGTTTAACTGTAGCAATGACAATGATTCCGGAATCATTGTCGTTCGCTATTTTAGCAGGATTCCCGCCTTTGGTTGGTTTGTACGCTGCTTTTATTTCAGGCTTGGTTACGGCAATATTCGGTGGGAGGCCAGGAATGATTTCAGGAGGTGCAGGAGCTACTGTTATTGTTTTAATCGCTTTAATGAAATCCCACGGAATAGAATATGTTTTTGCAGCTGTTGCATTAGGGGGTGTAGTTCAAATTTGCATAGGACTTTTTAAATTCGGAAAGTTTATTAGACTGGTTCCGCAGCCTGTTATGTTTGGTTTCGTAAATGGCCTGGCAGTTGTGATTTTTATGTCGCAGCTGGAACAGTTTAAAACAGTTGTAAATGGTCAGGTTTTCTGGCTTCAGGGAACTTCTTTATATGTTATGCTGAGTTTAGTTGCTTTGACAATTGCTATTGTTTTAATTTTTCCGAAGATTACAAAAACAGTTCCGGCTTCTTTAGTGGCCATTATGGTCGTTTTTGCTTTGGTAATTGTTTTTAATATCGAAACCAAAACTGTAGAAGACATTGCTTCTGTCCAAGGCGGATTCCCTCCGTTTCATATTCCGGAGATTCCATTTTCTTTTGAAACTTTTAAAATTATATTTCCATATTCGGTGATTGTTGCCGCAGTTGGTTTGACCGAAGGTTTGCTGACGCTGAATTTGGTCGATGAAATTACAGGAACAAGAGGAAATAGTAACCGTGAATGTATAGCACAGGGAAGTTCGAATATTTTAAATGGTTTTTTCTACGGAATGGGAGGCTGTCCGATGATTGCTCAGACTCTGGTAAATCTTGGAGCGGGTTCAAGAGCCAGACTTTCGGGAATTATTGGCGCTTTGACTATTTTAATGATTATACTTTTTGGAGCTCTTGTAATTGGTAAATTGCCAATGGCTGCGTTGGTTGGCGTAATGATGATGGTGGCAATTACTACTTTTGAATGGTCAAGTTTCAAAATTATCAATAAAATGCCCAAACACGATATTTTTGTGGGAATTCTGGTTGCTATAATTACAATTCTATTGCATAATCTGGCTTTGGCGGTTTTAATTGGCGTAATTATTTCGGCTTTGGTTTTTGCCTGGGAAAGCGCTAAAAGAATCCGTGCAAGACATTATATTGATGAAAACGGCTTAAAACATTATCAGATATATGGACCTCTGTTCTTTGGTTCAGTAACTGCTTTTATGGAGAAGTTTGATATACAAAATGATCCTAATCATATCATAATTGATTTTAAAGAAAGCCGCGTTTCGGACATGTCAGCGATTGAAGCTTTAAATAATCTGACTAAAAAATACAATCAGTCAAATAAAGTTGTTGAACTGAAACATTTAAGCGAAGACTGCAGGCAATTGTTGAAAAACGCAGATGCCGTTATTAATGTGAATGTGATTGAAGATCCTACTTACAAAGTGGTATCTTAAGAATGAGATAATGTGTCAATTAGATAATTAGATAATTTCTGAATTTCTTCTGTTAAATCTTTTAATCCTTTAATATAAAAAAAACGCCAGATTTTTGTCTGGCGTTTTAAAGTTTTAAGAAGAGAAGGGATTACATCATTCCCGGCATTCCGCCTCCCATTGGCATTCCGCCTCCGGCATTTTCTTCTTTAATATCAATTAATGCACATTCTGTAGTTAAGATCATTCCTGAAACAGATGCAGCGTTTTCAAGAGCTACACGAGTTACTTTTTTAGGATCGATAATTCCCGCAGTAAGCATATCTACATATTCATCAGTTTTTGCATTATATCCAAAATCACCTGAACCTTCAGAAACTTTAGCCACAACTACAGAACCTTCAAGACCTGCATTTTCAACTATAGTTCTTAATGGAGATTCAATAGCTCGGGAAACAATCTGAATTCCGGTTGCTTCGTCAGCATTGTCTGCTTTCAAGTCGGCTAAAGCAATTTTTGCTCTTAACAAAGCAACACCACCACCAGCAACAATTCCTTCTTCTACAGCAGCACGAGTAGCGTGCAAAGCGTCGTCAACTCTGTCTTTCTTCTCTTTCATTTCAACTTCAGAAGCAGCACCAACGTAAAGAACTGCAACACCTCCGGCTAACTTAGCCAAACGCTCTTGTAATTTTTCTTTATCGTAATCAGATGTAGTCGTTTCCATCTGACCTTTAATTTGGTTCACACGGTTTTTGATGATGTCAGCTTCACCGGCGCCGCTTACAATCGTTGTGTTGTCCTTATCAATTGAAACTCTTTTGGCAGTTCCTAACATTTCGATAGTAGTATTTTCCAGTGTATAACCTCTCTCTTCAGAAATTACAGTTCCTCCTGTTAAGATTGCGATATCTTCTAACATTGCTTTTCTTCTGTCTCCAAAACCAGGAGCTTTAACAGCAGCAATTTTAAGAGCACCTCTTAATTTGTTTACTACTAATGTAGAAAGTGCTTCACCGTCAACATCTTCAGCAATAATCAATAATGGTTTTCCTGATTGGGCAACTGGCTCTAAAACCGGAAGTAATTCTTTTAAAGAAGATACTTTTTTGTCATATAATAAGATGTATGGAGAGTCTAATTCAACTTCCATTTTCTCAGGATTTGTTACGAAGTAAGGAGAAAGATATCCTCTGTCAAACTGCATTCCTTCAACAACGTCAACGAAAGTGTCAGTTCCTTTCGCTTCTTCAACAGTGATAACACCTTCTTTTCCAACTTTAGCAAAAGCGGTAGCGATTAGTTCACCAATAACTTCGTCATTGTTTGCAGAGATAGCAGCGATTTGTTTGATTTTATCAGAATCACTTCCAACTACTTTTGCTTGTTTAGCTAAATCAGCAACAATAGCTTCAACAGCTTTGTCAATCCCGCGTTTCAAATCCATCGGATTTGCACCTGCAGCAACGTTTTTCAAACCTTCTTTTACGATAGCCTGAGCTAAAACAGTAGCGGTTGTAGTTCCGTCGCCCGCTAAATCATTAGTTTTAGAAGCAACTTCCTTAACCATTTGCGCACCCATATTTTCTAATGCGTCTTTTAATTCGATTTCTTTTGCAACAGAAACCCCATCTTTGGTAACTGTTGGTCCACCAAATGATTTTCCGATAATTACGTTACGACCTTTTGGTCCAAGAGTTACTTTTACAGCATTTGCTAATGCATCAACACCGCGTTTTAAACCGTCACGTGCTTCAATATCAAATTTTATATCTTTTGCCATTTTTAATTTTTCTTTAAAGTTTTATTTGTTTCAAGTTACATTAGTCTTAATTTTTAATACTGAGAACTTAATCGTAATTTTTTTTTTAGATTATCGCTAAAATATCATCTTCACGCATGATCAAATAATCAGTTCCTTCCAGTTTTAATTCTGTTCCTGCATATTTACCATACAGGACAGTATCACCAACTTTAACGGTCATAGTGTGATCTTTAGATCCGTTTCCAACTGCAACTACAGTTCCTTTTTGTGGTTTTTCTTTCGCAGTATCCGGAATAAAAATACCTGAGGCAGTTTTGGTTTCGGCTGCTACTGGCTCGATAAGTACGCGATCTGAAAGCGGTTTAATGTTTAAGGCCATGATTTTTATATTATTTTAGTTATACGTTTTTTAATGTTCTGTTTAGTTTCAGAAATTGTGCCATGCTTATAAAACTGACATTTTTTCCTAAAAAAAATGCCAGCTTTGACAGGCTGGCATTTTTGTCTTTATTTCAAAAAATATTATTTAGCTGCAGGAGCTGCAGGTGTAGCCGGAGCTGCAGGTGTAGTTGCAGCAGGCGCTTCAGTTTTTTCAATAATTTTGGAGTCAGTATCACTTAATGATCCTGTAAAACTTAAACTTGAAAGTAATATTAGAGCAATTAAGATAGTAGCTAATGTCCAGGTACTTTTATCTAAAAAGTCTGTTGTTTTTTGTACTCCGCCTAACATTTGAGTTCCGCTGATTGTAGATGACAATCCTCCTCCTTTAGGGTTCTGAACCATGATTACTACGATCAATAGAAAACAAACTATTGTGATTAAAACTAAAAAAATTGAAAATGTGCTCATTACCTTAATTATTGTTATTGTTATTTTGTTGTAAAATCTTTATGTCCGATATGCGGTCTGCAAAGAAAGTAATTTTTTCCGGATATTTCAAAATTAATATTTCATATGCTTGTATTGCCTTTGTATATTTTTTTTGCTCTAAATACACTCTGGCTAATGTTTCTGTCATTAAGTAGGAATTATCTTCTTTAGAAGAATCAATTTGTACAGACTGGTTAATTGCAGTTTGTTTTATGGGAGATATTTTTGGATTTGTTTCGATAAATTTATCAATTATTTCTGCTTTTTTCTTTTTTTCTTCGTCAATCATTTCGTTTTCGACTATATTTTCAACTTTTTTTTCTCTTATCAAAACTTCTTTTTGATCTTTATTTTTCCGGTCTATCGGCTCTGGTCTTGCTAATTGCAGCCATTCCTGAAAAGAATGTTTTTCATTACCGGAAAAATCCAATGGTTTTCCTATTTCAAGATTTTCTTCTGCTGTTTTTACTGTTTCCGGAACTTCAGCTTCTTTTAGTTCTTCAACTGCACAAACTTCTTCAAAAACAGCCGTTGCATTTTCTACTAATGAATTATATATTGATCCATCAATTGGTTCAAGACTTACTTCAGGAATTTCATCTTCTACAACTTCATCAAAAAAAGTTCTTGTTGGTTCCTTAACAAGCACTGGTTCACTAACTGTTTCAACTGCAGGTTTTTCTTCAATAGCTGGAGTTAGTTCCTGAAAAGAATCTAATGTTGGTTGCTCAGTAATCGAATCAATTGGATTTTCTTCAATTTTTTCAGATTTTTCAAAAGTATTTGTTACTTCTTTAAAAGAATCTAAAATTGATTGTTCGGAAACGGAATCAATTGGTTTTACTTCTAAATTTACCGGTTCTTTAAAAGAAACTTTTTTGACTTCTTCAAAAGAGTCTAAAATCGATTGTTCAGAAACTGACTCATTTGTTTTTTCTTCAATTTTTGCAGGTTCTTCTGTAGCAGTTGTTGCCTCCTTAATTGAATCTAAAATAGACTTTTCAATAGGATCAATCCGAACTTCTGTCAGTTTCTTCTTTTCTTCTGCTAATACAATTTCGCTGTCAAAAACAGAAATGTTTAAAAGATCTCTAAGTTTGCGGTCATAATATTCGCCCTGAATAGAAGTGAAAGTCTCAGAAGTAATAAAGTCAAACAAAACCGAACGATCTGATGTATGTGCAGCTGTAACTTTTAAGGCATAATTATACTTAAAACTGTTTTGATTATAAAGCCCTTTTAATCGCAATGCACGTGCACTTTGAAAATAGGGAAATTCAATCAAAACACCTCCTAATTCTTCTGTCTGCTTTTCTGTTATTGCATCAGGTTTATTGATTAGGTAAGTATAATTAGTTACGTTCATTATTTTATTTTTATATGTTGTTTATCATCCTTATTCAACAATTTGACCTAAATTACCATTTCGCTAATGACTCATTAAAGATATCCTGCGTAATTCTTTCGAAAATATCTTTGATGGCTTCATTTAAGACTGTTCCTACAAGCTGCGATTGGGCTGGATAATCATGATAAAATTCGAATGTTTTTTCAAAATCGTCAGTTTCTTTCTTTCTGTTTGAAAAACGAACATTTACACGGATTGTTAAACGGTTTTGCGAAGCTGCCGCATCACCATTTGTTGTCACAGCTGTTGCTGTCATTGGTGTAACTCTATAATCGGTAATTTCACCTTCATAAAGCAAATCGCCATTCGAACTAACCAGGTTTAAATTCGTTTGATTCATAATCAAATCCTGTAAAGTCAATGTGAATTCCCTGTCGATTCCCGGTTCAATCAAATCTGCGTTATTCTGAAAAAAGTTCACCTGAAATGTTTTGCCGTCAATTGCAGAAGCTCCAGTAAAATTATAGACCGAGCAACCGCTAAAGGTTGTGGCAATTACCAGAATTAAAATGTATTTTAAGTTTTTCATTTTGTGTTTTGGAATTTCTTCGTCAGTTCGCTGACGCCCGGGTCAAAGATATTTATTTTCGTTTAAAACACTTTGTGTCTTTGCGCTTAAAATTACAAATCGAACTGTTTAATTTTTCGATACAATGTTCTTTCAGAAATACCTAATTCATCAGCAGCGGCTTTTCGTTTACCTTTGTTTTTCTCTAATGATTTTTTAATCATTTCGATTTCTTTTTGTTCCAGACGCAAAATTTCTTCTTCCTCAATTGTTTCGGCATCTAAATAATTATTGTGGTTCTGTATGTGGTAATTGTCTTCATGTGTTGCCGGTGCCATAACAGCTGTTCCTGGTTCTTCTTCAAAATCAATTTCACTGTCATTTTCCTGTGAACCATATATTTTCTGAATTAAATTTGGATTAATATCCTGCACTTTTGATGAGCCATTTTTCATCAGTTCCAAAGTGAGTTTTTTCAAATCATTCAGGTCGCTTTTCATATCAAAAAGCACCTTATACAGTATATCTCTTTCAGTACTGAAATCACTTTCTTTTTTGTTGTCGCTGATAACAGAAGGCAAATTGCTTCCTTCAGCTGGTAAATAAGACTGCAAAGTCGCAAGATTAATATCACGATTGGTTTCTAAAACAGAAATCTGTTCGGCTACATTTCGAAGCTGACGAATATTTCCGCTCCATCTGAATTTCTGTAAAAGCTGAATTGCGCCATCATCCAGTCTCAAAGGAGGCATTTTATATTTATGAGCAAAATCGGCAACAAATTTTCTGAACAATAAATGGATGTCATCATTTCTTTCGCGTAAAGGAGGTAATGTAATCTCGACAGTACTTAGACGATAATACAAATCCTCACGAAATTTTCCTTTTTCGATGGCATTAAATAAATTTACGTTGGTTGCTGCTACAATACGAACATTGGTTTTTTGAACCTGAGATGAACCTACTTTTATAAATTCACCATTTTCCAGAACACGAAGTAGTCTAACCTGAGTGGTTAATGGCAGTTCGCCAACTTCGTCCAGGAATATTGTTCCGCCATCTGCTACTTCAAAATAACCTTCACGGGTACTTGTAGCGCCTGTAAAAGCTCCTTTTTCGTGCCCAAAAAGCTCACTGTCAATTGTTCCCTCCGGAATAGCTCCGCAGTTGACAGCAATATATTTACCGTGCTTTCTGTGCGAAAGCGAATGAATGATTCTTGGAATATTTTCTTTACCAACACCACTTTCCCCGGTTACCATTACTGAAATATCAGTTGGAGCAACCTGAATGGCTTTTTCGATAGCGCGATTTAATTTCGGATCATTTCCAATAATTTCAAATCGTTGTTTTATTGCCTGAACTGTTTCCATATTAGATTTTATCTTTTGCCACGAATTTCTCGAATTTCACTAATTTTTAAAAAAAGTGGTCAATGAATAACTCTTTTGTGTTGTAATGTCTTTTTATTAAAATTAACGATAATTCCTAAATCACTATCGGCTAATTTTAAATAATTTATTGTTTGAGCGATATATTCATCAATTATTTCTTTTGATGCTTTTACTTCTAAAATGATTTCGTCATAAACTACAAAATCGGCATAAAATTTATGTGCTAAAACAATTTCTTTATATTGAATATCGTATTCTTTTTCACGTTCATAGGGAATATTATGTTTTCTAAATTCATACTCTAATGCATCCTTGTAAACAATTTCTAAAAGACCACCGCCTAATATTCTATGAACTTCCATGCAAATCCCAACAATTTTATAGTATTCATCTTTTCTGTACAATTCCATATTTGTTTTTTAAAAACAAAACTACAGAAATTATTGAAAGAAAATTCGTGTAAATTTGTGAAATTCGCGGCAGAAAAAAAATTAATTCATGCTACTCAATCCTACAGCTTCACCTTTTAAAGTTCCACTGGTACAGCTTGTAATTTTTACGTTTACAAAATCCCCAATTTTGTAATTATCTTTTGGAAAAACAACCGTAATACTCTGAGAGTTTCTTCCAGAGAATTCTTCTTTAGATTTTTTAGAAACCTTCTCAACCAAAACTTCAACTGTTTTCCCAACAAATTCCTCGCTCCTGAACCAGGCATGTTTTTGTTGTAAATCAACAATTTCCTGTAATCTTCTTGCTTTGGTTTCTTCCTCTACATCATCTTTCATTTTTCTTCCGGCAAGCGTTCCGGGACGTTCCGAATACGAATACATATAACCGAAATTATATTTTACATATTCCATGAGGCTCAAAGTATCCTGATGATCCTCTTCTGTTTCAGTTGGAAAACCGGCAATCATGTCCTGAGAAATCGAAGCCTCCGGAACAATTGCCCTGATTTTATCAATCAAAGCCATGTATTCTTCACGGGAATGTAGGCGGTTCATTTCTTTTAAAATTCGGTTGCTTCCCGACTGAACCGGCAGGTGAATGTGTTTACAGATATTTGGATATTTCGCAATAACATGCAAAATACTTTCATGCATATCCTGCGGATTAGAAGTCGAAAATCGAATACGCATTTTAGGGAAACCAACGGCAACCATTTCAAGTAACTGATCAAAATCAACTGCAGTTGCTTTTTGCATTTCAGAGGCGTTGACGAAATCTTTTTTCAAACCACCGCCGTACCAAAGGTAACTGTCAACATTTTGCCCTAAAAGTGTAATTTCCTTAAAACCTTTATTCCATAAATCCTGAATTTCTGCCATGATACTTTGCGGTTCACGGCTTCTTTCGCGACCACGTGTAAAAGGTACAACACAAAAGGTACACATATTATCGCATCCCCGGGTAATTGAAACCAAAGCTGTGATTCCGTTGCTCATCAAACGAACAGGCGAAATATCTCCGTAAGTTTCTTCTTTTGATAAAATTACATTAATGGCGTCACGTCCTTCTTCAACTTCTGCTAATAGATTTGGAAGATCTTTATAAGCATCAGGACCCACAACAAGATCGACTATTTTTTCTTCTTCCAGAAACTGACTTTTCAAACGTTCTGCCATACAGCCCAAAACGCCCACTTTCATTTTCGGATTTGTACGTTTTACAGCATTGTATTTTTCAAGGCGTTTACGAATCGTTTGTTCTGCTTTGTCCCGAATCGAACAGGTGTTTACCAAAACCAAATCGGCTTCTTCTAAAACTGAAGTCGTATTATAGCCTCCATCAGACAAAATGGAAGCTACGACTTCACTGTCCGAAAAATTCATCGCACAACCGTAACTTTCTATAAATAGTTTTTTAGTATTCTCAGGCTTATTTTTCAAAACAAGACTTTCGCCCTGTTTGCTTTCTTCAATAATCTTTTCCATTATAAAATTTCAAAGTGCAAAGATAGCGTAAATACGATCAATATGACAAGATGTCAGATAAAGAATTAACAATGTTTTCAGAATCGTTTTTCAAAATTGTTTTATAGTCCATTTGCATTTTACAAACTCCATTTTACTTATTTAGGAGCTGTTTCCGGCTTTCCGTTTCAAGTCCTCATTAAAAAAGCAAAGTTTCTAATGTTTTAAAAAGAGCTTCCGCTGGTCGCTTTTTTAAAACAGGAACTTTTGCTTTTTTAAACTCCGGGCTTTACACTTCAATCCGGGCTATGGCATTCGGTTTCAAAAATAAAATGACGTGTAAAATTAAGTAATTTGTGAAAACTAACATTTAGATTTATCTTTGTGAATTAACATAAAATCACGTACAAATGAATGAAAATGTATTAAGAAAAGAGAGAGAAAATGTGTTTAAAATTAATCACTATTATTATTTAGTAGAATCTTGTTTAAAAGGATTTTTTGACAATTATGTTCCAGTTAGGGTTCTTGAAATGAATCAGAAATTTATAAAATTTCTTGATTTATTAGAAAATAAAGAATATAATAAGGTGTTAAATCATAGTTGCTTAACTCAATTTTGGAGTTTTTACCCTTTTAGCTATTTATTTGAAAAAATAGGTTTCTCAAAGTTAGAATCAAATCCTTTTAATATAAATGAAATTTATGTGGTTAGTTGTTATGAAAATGATAACAATTATATAATTCATTTAATTGAGAGAGGAAATAAAGGTTTTTTCATAAAAAAGAAAGAAGAGTTTTATGATTTAAATTTAGAAGAATTGAAAAGGGTAGGAGAAGCTTTTACTGATATAAAATTAGAATATAATAAATATCATTTTTTTGAAAATCCGACTTTAGATTTTCATAATTTACCATTTAAAGAATTGCGTTGTGATAAAAGAGTAAAAGTACTTATGAATACGCTGAATACTAATGAATATGTAGTTTTTTTTAACGAAGAAAGTCTAATTCATAAAAAGTATCTTTTGGATAAAACAAGTCAGCCAAGTGAAATTACGAGATTGGAAGATTTAAAAAAAATGAAAGGTGAAGAAATAGTGAGTGTAGGGTGTTTATTGAAAAAAATATTGAATATAAAAGATTTTAAAATTATAGATAAATACGTTTTACAAACTTTTGAAACTTCTCTGATCAGAAAATAAAAAGTACATTTCTCGTTCATGAACTCTTAAAAATTATACCTATATATATAATCAATCTGTTTACAGATAAATCCTCAATTTTAAGTTTCATAATATCAAAATACTTCAAAAATGCATTCGCAAGGTTAATATTTAAAAAAAACTTCTACTTTTGTTGCAGAAAAACAGACTATGGCAAAGAATTTAGTAATAGTGGAGTCACCTGCAAAGGCAAAAACGATCGAGAAATTTCTTGGTAGTGACTTTCAGGTGGAGTCGAGTTATGGACACATAGCCGACTTGCCTTCCAAGGAAATAGGAGTGGATGTCGAAAATGGTTTTAAACCAAAATATGAAGTTTCTCCGGATAAAAAATCTTTGGTAAGCAAACTTAAAACACTATCTAAAAATGCCGAAACGGTTTGGTTAGCATCCGATGAGGACCGCGAGGGAGAAGCTATTTCATGGCACCTGGCGGAAGAATTAAAATTGGATACCAAAAAAACCAAACGAATCGTTTTTCACGAGATTACCAAAAGTGCGATTCTTAAAGCAATCGATAATCCAAGAGAAATAGATTATAATTTAGTTAATGCGCAACAGGCTCGACGTGTTCTGGATCGTTTAGTAGGTTACGAATTGTCTCCTGTTTTATGGAGAAAAATCAAAGGTGGACTTTCTGCAGGTCGTGTACAATCCGTTTCTGTACGTTTGATTGTAGAGAGAGAACGCGAAATTCAGAGCTTTAATGCAGTTGCAACCTATTCGGTTGTTGCAGAGTTTGTTAACGAAGCTGGAAAAGCTTTCAAAGCAAAACTCCCAAAGAACTTCAATACTAAAAAAGAAGCCGAAGATTTTTTAAATAAAAACATCGGATCACAATATAAGGTAGCGGATTTAGAAACTAAACCTACCAAAAAATCTCCAACAGCACCTTTTACAACTTCAACTTTGCAGCAGGAAGCAGCAAGAAAATTGTATTTGCCGGTTGGTATCACCATGCAGCTGGCACAGCGTTTATACGAAGCCGGACTTATTACTTATATGAGAACGGATTCTGTAAATCTTTCCAAAGAAGCAATGGATGCGGCTGAAGCAGAAATCATCAAATCTTACGGAAAAGAATTCTCAAAACCGAGAGTTTTTGCCAATAAAAATAAGGGAGCACAAGAAGCACACGAAGCAATTCGTCCTACTGATATGTCTCGTCACACCGTAAATATCGATCGTGATCAGGCTCGGTTATACGATCTGATCTGGAAAAGAACTTTGGCTTCGCAAATGAGTGATGCTCACTTAGAAAGAACCAACGTAAAAATCGAAGCGAACAATCACAGCGAAATCTTTACAGCTTCGGGAGAAGTATTGCTTTTTGAGGGTTTCCTAAAAGTTTATCTTGAAGGTCATGATGATGATGAAGAAGAACAGGAAGGAATGCTGCCTGCTTTGAAAGTAAATGAGAAGTTAGCTAATAATTACATTACTGCAACCGAAAGATATTCAAGACCGCCGGCACGTTATACAGAAGCATCTTTGGTGAAAAAGTTAGAGGAACTGGGAATTGGCCGTCCTTCCACTTATGCTCCGACTATTTCAACTATTATCAACAGAAATTATGTTGAAAAAGGTACTCTTGAAGGTGTTGAGCGTAATTACACGCAGCTTACTTTACAAAATAGTAAAGTAGGTGAAAAGCTGCTTAAAGAAAATACAGGTTCAGACAAAGGGAAATTAGTTCCAACAGATATAGGAACTATTGTTACTGATTTCTTAGTGAAAAATTTCGGGAATATTCTTGACTATAATTTTACAGCAAAAGTAGAGCAGGATTTCGATGAAATTGCTGAAGGAAATATTGACTGGGCAACTATGATGCAGGAATTTTACGATAAGTTTCATCCAAATGTGAAGGACGTAGAAGCAAATGCGGAAAGAGAAAGTGGTGAAAGAATTCTCGGTAAAGATGCAGACGGGAGGCAGGTGTCAGTTCGTTTAGGGAAATTTGGACCTATGGCTCAAATTGGTGAAGCGGATGATGAAGAGAAAAAGTTTGCCAGTCTGATGGCAGATCAAAATATAGGAAATATTACTTTAGAAGAAGCTCTGAATTTATTTTTGCTGCCTAAAAATCTGGGAGAATATAAAGGTGAAGAAGTGGAAGTAAGTAATGGACGTTATGGACCTTATGTTCGTCATGGAAGTGTTTTTATTTCTCTTCCAAGAGGTGAAGACCCACTTGCAGTTACAAAAGAAAGGGCTCAGGAGCTAATTGATGAAAAAGCGCTTGCTGATGCGCCAATTGCAGTTTACAAAGGCGAACCTGTTCAAAAAGGAGTGGGGCGTTTTGGGCCATTCATTAAATGGAACGGTCTTTTTGTTAATGTCAGCAAGAAATACAATTTTGATAATTTATCTCAGGCTGATGTTGAAGAGCTAATCGAAGATAAATTGCAAAAAAATATTGATAAGGTTCTTCATAATTGGGAAGAAGAAGGAATTGTGGTTGAAAAAGCACGATGGGGACGCTCGGTAATTTTAAAAGGTAAAATCAAAATTGAATTGAGTAAAGATGTTGATGCAACAAAATTGACGTTGGCTCAGGTTCAGGAGATGATTGCGGCTAAAACGCCGGCAAAGAAAACACCTGAAAAAAAAGCAACAACCGCAAAAAAAGCACCGGCAAAAAAAACAGCTGCTAAAAAGAAATAAGAGATGGAATTTGATTTTCTGGAACCGGTCAGTGAAGGAGTTTTAAAATATATTCATTCCTTATCTTCTCAAGAATTGGGTAGTAAAATTGTTTTACATACGCAGGACGAGTTTCCCGATATAAGTAAAATAAATATCGCTATTATTGGTGTTTTAGAAGATCGTAGAAATATTGATATTGTTAATGAAGTTAACCTGACAGCAGTTCGTAAAAAACTGTATGGGATGTTTCCTGGCAACTGGGATGCGTCCATTGCTGATTTGGGCGATATTTTAGCAGGGGAGTCGGTAGAAGATACTTATTTTGCACTAAAAAAAGTAGCTTCATTATTGATAAAAAATAAAGTGATTCCGATAGTTGTTGGAGGTTCACAGGATTTGACATATGCTTTGTATCGTGGCTATGATGATTTGGAGCAAATGGTTAATTTGGTTTCTGTAGATAACAGATTCGATTTTGGTAAAGAAAATGAACTAGTTTCGTCCAATTCCTATTTGACAAAGATCATTATTGACCAGCCAAATAACCTTTTCAATTATTGTAATATAGGTTATCAAACTTACTATAATTCCCAGGAGGAAATTGATTTGATTGAAAAGTTGTTTTTTGATGCTTACCGTTTAGGTGAAATTTCAAACAATATAGCTTTAGCAGAACCTGTTTTTAGGGATGCTGATCTGGTTAGTATCGACTTAAATTCTGTAAAGTCATCGGATTCAGGAAATATGGTTTCTTTTGAACCGAACGGATTTAACGGCAAAGAGATTTGCTCTTTAGCTCGATATGCGGGTATTAGTGATAAAGTTTCATCATTTGGAATTTTTAATCATAATAGCACTGTACATGAATCAGCTATAATTGCACAAATAATTTGGTATTTTATCGAGGGATATCATTATCGTTCTAAAGAGTATCCTTTTGGCAGCAGGACAAATTATTTAAAATATATTGTTCCGCTTGAAGAGGAAGAATTGATTTTCTACAAAAGTGATAAAACGGATCGTTGGTGGATTGAGATTCCCTTTTTGTCAAACGGAAACAATAAATTGAAAAGAAATACGTTGTTACCTTGTTCTTACGATGAATATTTGTCTGCTTGTAATCAGGAATTGCCTGAAAGATGGTGGAAAGCGCAGCGAAAAAACGCTCTGTAATTAGTGTATTTAGTTGAAAATCTTAATTTTTTAATTTTTTAAGAAAAATATTTATTTTGAATTACGAGAATAAAATCATTAATCATAAAATTTCACGTTTTTATTCTTATTATTTTTAATTCTTTCTCTGTAAAATATTTTTTTTTTATTTTTTTTAACATTAATTTTGACCGCTGAAATAAATATAGATATAGTGTTGTTTTTTTAAAAAATAATAAATACGTTTACGACTTATAATAATGAATAGAAATCCCAAATTTATATGAAGAAGTTTATTGCATTTGCGACAATGTTAACACTAGTAATTAGCTGCGGTAAATCCGGTGATAAAGGCGAGTTAGTTGGTGTGCAAGGAGGAAAATGGCATCCTGAAAAGCCTTATGGAATGACTTTGATTCCTGGCGGATCTTTTATCATGGGTAAATCCGATAGTGATCTTGCTGCAGTAGAAGATGCTCCTACTAAAACAGTAACTGTTCGTTCTTTTTATATGGATGAAACAGAAATTACAAACTCTGAATATCGTCAATTTGTAGAGTGGGTAAAAGATTCTACAATGAGAGTTCGACTGGCTATTTTAGCAGATGAAACTGGTCAAAAATCAGCAGATGGAACTGGGAAAGGAAAAAAAGCCGGTAGTATTGCTGATTATGCATTTAATGATTCAGAGCCTGAAAAAATGACTGCATACGACAAATATATGTATGATAATTATTATAGTGTAGGAACGAAAGATGATCCTTATGCAGGTAGAAAATTAAATAAAAAAGTTAAATTAATAAAAGATACAAAAGCTTATCCGGATGAGTATTATGCTGAGGTAATGGATTCAATGTATTTGCCAATTGAAGAATCATATAATGGTTTGAGAACAATTGATGTAAATAAGTTGAAATTCAGATATTCATGGATGGATATACAGGCTGCGGCAAAAGCTAAGGTTGGTAAGAGAAAAGATTTTGTTAAAACTGAAGAAGTGCCAATTTATCCTGATACTGCTGTTTGGATTAAAGATTTTGCTTACTCCTATAATGAGCCTATGCATAATGATTATTTTTGGCACAAAGCATACGGAGATTATCCTGTAGTAGGTGTTACCTGGAAACAAGCTAAAGCTTTCTGTGCTTGGAGAACTCTAAATAAAAATAGTTATATAAAATCAAAGAAAAAAGGGCGTGACCTGGTGAATGCTTTCAGATTGCCAACAGAGGCAGAATGGGAGTATGCTGCAAGAGGAGGTCTTGAATCTGCAACGTATCCTTGGGGAGGTCCATATACCAAAAGTGACAGAGGTTGCTTCTTAGCAAACTTCAAGCCAAGCAGGGGAGATTATGCAGCAGATGAAGCTTTGTATACTGTTGAAGCAAAATCATATGAAATGAATGGTTATGGATTGTATAATATGGCAGGAAATGTTTCTGAGTGGACAGATTCAGCTTATAATCCAAATGCATACGAATATGTTTCTACAATGAATCCAAACGTGATTGATGGAAACAATCAAAGAAAAGTTGTTCGTGGTGGCTCCTGGAAAGATGTAGCTTACTTTTTACAAGTAGGAACACGTGACCATGAATATGCAGATTCTGCAAGAAGTTATATAGGATTCAGAACTGTACAGGATTATATGGGAACTCAGGCGACCGGAAGCAAAAAATAATAAAAAATAATTAAATTCAATTCAATAACCAAATCTATTTAAAACCTAAAAAAGAGTATTATTATGGCATTATTAAGTAAAAAAGCAATGAATTTCGCTTATGGTATGGGAGCGGCAGTGGTAATTATTGGAGCATTATTCAAAATTACTCACTTTGAGATTGGACCTTTAACAGGTACATTAATGCTTTCAATCGGACTAGTTACTGAGGCGTTGATTTTTGCATTATCGGCTTTCGAACCTGTAGAGGATGAATTAGACTGGACACTGGTGTATCCTGAACTGGCGAATGGTCAGGCAAGAAAGAAAGTTGAGAAAGTTGAAACTCCAACTGATGCTCAGGGATTGTTGTCTCAAAAATTAGATGCAATGCTTAAAGAAGCAAAAATTGATGGAGAATTAATGTCAAGCTTAGGAAACAGTATTAAAAATTTTGAGGGAGCTGCTAAAGCAATTTCTCCAACAGTAGATTCTATTGCGGGACAAAAGAAATATGCTGAAGAATTATCTATGGCTGCTGCACAAATGGAATCATTAAACAGTTTATATAAAGTACAATTAGAAAGTGCTTCAAGAAACGCACAGGCAAACACTGAAATCGCCGAAAACGCATCTAAATTAAAAGAGCAAATGCAATCTATGACTGCTAATATTGCTTCTTTAAACAATGTTTATGGTGGTATGCTTTCTGCAATGAGTAACAAAGGATAATTAGTTTTTAACTATTATATTAAATTTTTAATAAAAACTAATTAGAAAAAATGGCAGGAGGAAAATTAACCCCTAGACAGAAGATGATTAACCTGATGTATCTGGTTTTCATCGCAATGTTAGCAATGAACGTATCTAAAGAAGTAATTTCAGGTTTCGGATTGTTTAACGAGAAATTTGAAGCTTCTAACGAAACATCAATAACAAATAATGCCTCTTTATTAACGGCTTTAGATCAAAAAGCGGCAGAAGCAAAAGGAGAATTTGCTATTGCAGCTCAAACTGCTCATAAAGTTGAGGCAATTTCTAATGACTTTTACGCTTACATAGGAACTTTAAAAGCTCAGGCTGTAGAAGGATTTGAAGTAGATAAAGCAACAGGAAAATTACCTTATGAGTCTATGGACAAGGGTGATAACATCGATAACTGGTTTACAGGTGACGGTTACACTAAAAAGGGTAATGAAATTATCGCTAAGATTGAAAAATATAAAGCCGATATCAAAGCTGCTTTAGGTACTGACAAAAAGTATGCTGGTATTATTGCTGAGGTAGAGAAAAAATTTGATCTTTCTGAAGTTAAAAATAAGGACGGTATTAAAGAGAAATATTTAGCTTATCATTTCAAAGGCTTTCCTGCAATTGCATCTGCTGCTAAACTTTCTGCATGGCAAAATGATGTTAAAAAAGTTGAAGCTGATGTTTATAATAGTGCATTAGGAAAAGCCGCTGTTGCCGCTGCTTCTTACAGCAATTATCAGGCAATTGTCGTTTTAGATAAAAATGCATATTTTCAGGGAGAAAAAGTTACTGGTAAAGTGGTTCTAGGTCGTTATGACGAAAATACGAAACCAACTTCATTCCAGGGGCCTGGGCAAATTGTTAACGGGCAAGCTGTTATCTCATTAACTGCCGGAGGTGTTGGAGAGCAGGATATTAATGGTCAGTTTACATTCTTAGAGGATGGAAAAAACATTCCGCTTAAATTTTCAGGAAAGTATGTAGTAGTTCCAAGACCAAACTCTGCTACTATCTCTGCTGATAAAATGAATGTAGTTTATAGAGGAGTTGTTAATCCAATCTCAGTTTCATTTGCTGGTGTAGATGCTAACAAAATTGTTGCTAGTGCTCCAGGTTTAAATTCAGCTGGCAAGCCAGGTAAGTATAACATGAGTCCTGGTTCTGGTACAGAAACGACCATTTCTGTTACAGGTACTTTACCAAACGGAGATAAAGTTACGGATAAGAAAACATTCAGAATTAAAGGAATTCCTGGGCCAACAGGTACAATTAGAGGCGAGATGGGGGTAGTTAAAGGACCGAAATCTAACTTAGAGATTGCTACGATTGGTGCTAAATTATTAGATTTTGATTTCGAAGTTGGTTTAGATGTTGTTGGATTTAATTTAAAAATTGCCGGACAGCCTACAGTTGTTGTTAGTGGAAACAGATTAAATGCACAATGTAAATCAGTACTTTCTAAAGCAGGAAGAGGAGATCAGGTTACTATTTCTGAAATTAAAACTAAACTTGTTGGGGCTGGTAGTTACTTATTACCAAGAACTGCTCCGGTAATTTACGAAATACAATAATAAAAGTAGGTAAAACTACGTTCAATATCTTATAATGATATCATGATGAAAGTAAGAAATTTTTTAATAGCTGTTATTTCTATCGCTGGAAGTTATACTTCTAATGCGCAATCTAACTTGCTTAATGCGAAGACACCTGATCAGATAGGACTTAAAACTCCTGCACAGCTTATTTCAGATAATGATAAGCCTTTGGCTTATGGCTATGTAGATGATAGAGATGTACTAATGGGAAAGACTACTTGGGAAATTATTGATTTAAATGAAAAAATCAATTTTCCATTATATTTTCCAGTAGACACAGCTAATATTGGTGCTGACAGACGTTCTCTTTATGACGTTTTAACGAAAGCTATGAAAAATGGCAAAATAACTGAAGTTTATGCTGATAGTTATTTTAATACTAAAAAATCTCTGAAAGACATCGAAGGGTCATTGTCACGTATTGATACCACAGATGCTGGTAGAGAACTGATAAACCAATATCCTGATGATTACAAATCACGTGTTGTTAAGAAAAAGGTAGTTACCGGAACTGGTAAAAAGAAAGTAGTTACTTATGTTGATGAAGTAGTAGGGCCTACGAGAACAGTTCCTGCAGAGTATATTCTAAAACAGGATCTTACTGCAGCTGATGTTTCTCAGTACAAAATAAAAGGTTATTGGTATTTCGATAAGCGTCAAAGTGAACTAAAATATCGTTTGCTTGGAATTTGTCCGGTAACTCCCGATGTTTATACGATGAATAGTGATGAGAAGGATTATATTGAATTGTTTTGGATTTTTTATCCAAATTCAAGAGAAGTTCTGCATGAAGCAAAAGCTTTCAATGACAACAATTCAGCACTTCCAATCTCATTTGACCAAATTCTTAATTCTAGAAGATTTAATGCTGTTGTATATAAAGAAGAAAACATGTATGGAGATCGTGAGATCAAAGAATACATGAAAGACAATGCGCAAAATCAATTGTTAGAGTCTGAAAGAGTAAAAGAAAAGATTCGTAATTTCGAACAAGATATGTGGAATTACTAAATTTGAAATTACATTATAATAAAAAACTCTTACTACTTTTGTAGTAAGAGTTTTTTTATTTTACCATTAAACAAAATATGCTTGACTATTTAATTATCGGATCTGGATTGGCAGGGATTTCCTTTTCTGAAATTGCCCTTAAGAACAATAAAACTATTTTGGTGATTGATGATCAATCTCAGAATTCGTCTAATGTTGCCGCAGGATTATATAATCCCGTAATTTTAAAACGTTTCAGCGAAGTTTGGGACGCCAAACGACAGTTAGTTTTAATGAATGATTTTTATAATCAGGTAGAAGATAAGCTGAATCATAAATTTATTTTTAAAATGCCTGTCTTAAGAAAGTTTTTCTCTATTGAAGAACAGAATAACTGGTTTGCTGCATCAGATAAAATAAATCTGGAACCTTTTTTATCTACTAAATTAATTTCTAAAAAGTTTAATGGTATTGATTCTCCATACAACTATGGTGAAGTTTTACATACTGGATATGTTAATACCTCCTTACTATTAGAAAAATACAAAGAATATTTGATTGAAAATAATTTATTGATTGAAGAAACGTTTGACAGTAATTGTATTAAGTTTTTAGATTTAGGAATTCAATATAAAGATGTCCGGGCTAAACATATTATTTTTGCGGAAGGTTTTGGGTTACATAAAAATCCATTTTTTAATTATCTTCCACTTGATGGTACAAAAGGAGAATTATTTATAATAAAAGCCCCAAATTTAAACCTTGATGTTATTGTAAATACAAGCGTTTTCATTCTCCCATTAGGAGAAAATCTTTTTAAGGTTGGTGCTACTTATAATTGGCATGATAAGACACCAGGACCAACAGAAGAAGGAAAAAAAGAGCTCTTAGAACGTATTAAAGAAATTATTACGTGCGATTTTGAAATTTTAAAACATTTTGCGGGTATTCGGCCAACAGTTGCTGATAGAAGGCCTCTTGTAGGAACTCATGAAGCACATAAAAATCTTCACATTTTAAATGGATTGGGAACCCGTGGAGTAATGCTTGGTCCTTCTTTAGCAAAGATATTATTTAATCATATCGAACACGGAGACCCGATTGATCTTGAAGCAGATATTAAACGATTCCATAAAAGATACTTAAAGTCTCTTATTTCTCACCAACCTTAGGATCATAAGAAACAAACATATTGATATATAAATTTCTGGCTAATCTTAAAACAAAAGGGAATAAAACGATTAAAGTAATAACAATTGCTAAAAATGATTGCTCGATTGTAGCCCCAAAAAATATAAATGACACTATAAATGCAGCTATTCCAACAGCTACATTCAGTCCGTAACTTACATACATTGCGCCATAAAAAAATGAGGGTTCTAATTGGTATTTTAATCCACAATGACTGCAATTTTCATTCATTTTGAGAACTTTAGTCAAATGGAGCAGATTTTTGTCTAAATACATACTTTCATTTTGGCATTTTGGACAACTTCCTGTTAAAATGCTATTTAGTTTGGATCCTTTTTTTAACATTTGCAAAAATTTTAAACAAAGGTACATTTTTGAACCTTTACTGATTGCAACTATAGTCACAAATTATGCTTAATATACACAATCTTTCGGTTTCTTTTGGAGGAACTTATTTATTTGAAGAAGTTACTTTTCGTTTGGGTGCAGGAGACCGCGTAGGTCTTGTTGGGAAAAACGGAGCGGGTAAATCCACGATGTTAAAAATGCTTGCAGGAGATTTTAAACCTGATTCGGGAGTTATTTCGCAGGAGAAAGATATCCGAATGGGGTTTTTACGCCAGGATATTGATTTTGAACAGGGAAGAACAGTTTTGGAGGAAGCTTATGAAGCTTTTACCGAAATTAAGATTGTAGAAAAAAAACTGGAAGAAATCAATCATCAACTTGTTACCAGAACCGATTATGAAAGTGAAGAATACAGCCAGATCATAGAAGATCTTTCCGATTATACCCATCGTTTTGAACTTCTTGGAGGTTATAACTATGTAGGAGACACAGAAAAAATCCTTTTGGGCTTAGGTTTTAAAAGAGAAGTTTTCAATAACCAGACTGAAACCTTTTCCGGAGGCTGGAGAATGCGTATTGAGCTGGCTAAATTATTATTGCAATCCAATGATGTTTTGTTGCTGGATGAACCCACGAACCACTTAGATATCGAAAGTATCATTTGGCTCGAGAATTTCCTTCGCAATTACCCCGGAGTTGTGGTGATTGTATCACACGATAAGATGTTTCTTGATAATGTGACAAATCGTACCATCGAAATTTCATTAGGAAAAGCATACGATTTCAATAAGCCGTATTCGCAATATTTAGAATTACGTCACGAAATTCGCGAAAAACAATTGGCAACTCAAAAGAATCAACAGAAAAAAATTGAGGAAACCGAAAAATTAATTGAGAAGTTCCGTGCCAAAGCTTCAAAAGCTTCCATGGCGCAATCGCTGATTAAAAAACTGGATAAAGTAGAACGAATTGAAGTTGATGAAGATGACAACTCAGTAATGAATATTTCGTTTCCGGTTTCAAAAGAGCCGGGAAAAGTAGTTATAGAAGCTGAACATGTAACGAAAGCTTACGGAGATAAAACGATTTTGAAAGATATTAGTCTTTTGGTTGAAAGGGGAAGCAAAATTGCTTTCGTCGGTCAAAACGGACAAGGAAAATCAACTTTCATCAAAGCACTGGTGAATGAATTTGAATATGAAGGAAATATCAAATTAGGTCATAACGTCCAGTTAGGATATTTTGCCCAAAATCAGGCCGAATATTTAGACGGAGAAATCACTTTACTGCAGACTATGGAAGATGCTGCTACTGATACTAACCGTATGAAAGTCCGCGATATGCTCGGTTCTTTCCTGTTTCGCGGAGATGATGTTGAGAAGAAGGTAAAAGTACTCTCAGGAGGAGAGCGTAACCGTCTGGCGCTTTGTAAACTGCTTCTTCAGCCAATCAATGTATTGCTGATGGATGAGCCTACCAACCACTTAGACATCAAATCTAAGAATGTTTTAAAAGCCGCTTTGCAAAAATTTGGAGGAACCCTTTTACTTGTTTCTCACGACAGGGATTTTCTTCAGGGAATGTCGAACATTGTGTATGAATTCAAAGACCAGAAAATTAAGGAATACCTGGGTGATATCAACTTTTTCTTAGAACAGCGCAATCTTGAAAATATGCGTGAGGTAGAGAAAAAAGATGTTGTTAAGGCAACAGCTCCCGTAAAAGAAGCGCCTAAAGCTTCCTACGAAGACCAAAAGAAAGGCAAAGCACTTCAGAACCGTTTAAGTAAAATAGAAAGTCAGATTCAGCAGCTGGAAAAAGATATCCAGCACGATGACAAAATGCTGGCTTCAAATTATGACAAGCATATAGAAGATGCCTCATTTTTTACTGCTTACAACAAAAAGAAACAAGATCTGGATCAATTACTGACTGACTGGGAAACCGTGCAGGAAGAAATTGACAATTTTAATTTATAATGTGATTTTCGGGAGCTAATCCGGCTTTCCGTTTCAAGTCCTCACTAAAAACCCTGATTTTTCTAAGCCATAAAACGAGCTTCCCCTGGTCGCTGTTTTCCGGCAGGAAAAATCAGGGTTTTTAGCTCCGGGCTTTCCACTACAATCCGGGCTAAAAGAGCTCCGGTTTTAAGTTTATCGTTTGGGATTTCAGTTTTCAGGTTGCTAACTCGTAATCCGTAACTTTTTATTGATACTCCTTATTTGATAATTCCAATAGACTTCGAATGCGCAATTGCCTCGCTGCTTTCTCTAAAATAGCACGCCGCTACATCAAGCGATTCTAAATTTTTCATGATTTTTCTGACTTCCGACTTTTGAGTTTTTCCGGTTTGCCTGATATAAACCGCAATCACGGTAACCGGGAATATTTTGCATATTTGCTCATACAAAAAGGGATCATGCTGTGAGTCATCTCCCAATAAAACATATTTAAGATTCGGATAGAACTCCAAAACATGCTTAATTTTGTCGAATTTATGATTGTGATTGCCTCTTCCGCTCAGAAAAAAATCAGTTATACCTCTTTTGATATCCTTCAGTAAAATAACTGCTCTTGGGAGTTGATGTATTTTGGTAAATTTTACAATAAAACGATACAGATTCCATTCGCTGCTGGAAATATAAAAAAAGGCATTTTGTTCTTGTTTGTTATTTCTTCCTGCTGAACTTAAGGCCTGGTAATGCGGAACGACACCTTTAAAAACTTTTCTGTCGTTTACGTTTTTAAATAAAAGAATGTATATTTTCCTAAATATATTTCGTGTGTGCGAAATTAAAAAAGTATCATCAATATCAGATATGATTCCAAGATTTCCTTCATGAGGTCTGATAAAACTGCCTTTGCAGGAGATAATTTCTGTTTTGTATCTGATGCTGACTTCATATTCCATCCATCCAAAATGAAACTCCTTTTCAAGCGGGATACAAAATTTGAAATAACCATCATCCAAAGTTTTGGTATGTATTTCTTTTTCACCAAATTTCAGGTAAATATCAAAATTTTGAATCGTCTTTATCCTAAACTGATTAATAATCGAACGGGCATTTTTTAAGTTTTTCTTCTGAAAATCATACTCATACGTTCTTTTAAATACATGCCCCATTACAATTAATTCCTGTTTATTGGCATAACCGCGATATAATTGTAAAATTGGTTTCATTAATTGTGTATATTTATGTAACTGTAATTTAATTAATTTAATTGGTTTTTAAATAGAAAATTTTGAAAAAGAACATCATATTCATCGTAAATCCTATTTCAGGAGATCTTGATAAATCTGATCTGCTTGGGGCAGTCAGGGAGTTTGCATCCACAAATAATTTTGATTTAGAGGTATATGAAACTACCGGAAAAAATGATGAAAAACATATCCATGACTTATACAAAAAATATAGTCCGGAAAGAATTGTAGTAGCCGGAGGTGACGGAACCATAAAAATGGTTGCTGAAGCAATGGAACAGGATGATGTAATTATTGGAATTTTGCCAGCCGGTTCAGCAAACGGACTTTCTGTTGATTTAAACCTGCCATCAACAATTGAGGAAAATCTTAAAATTGCTTTTCTGAATCATTATATCGAAATGGATATGATTTGCATTAACGGAAAAAAAAGTATTCATTTAAGCGATTTAGGTTTAAATGCTGACCTTGTTAAAAATTACGAAGAAAGTGACATACGCGGTTTTTGGGGTTATGCTTTGCAGGCATTTACAACTCTTACAGAGGCGAACGAACCGTTTGTTGCCACAATTACGGCAAACAAAAAAAAGGTTCAACACGTTGCAAGAATGATCGTAATTGCCAATTCTCAAAAATATGGAACTGGGGTAACAATCAATCCCAATGGCGCAATGAACGATGGTAAATTTGAATTAGTGATCCTGAAAAATCTTGATTTATTCCTTATTGGAAAAATAATTACCGGTAACATGCCGATTGATTCTGAAGATGTGGTTATTATTTCTACCGATCAGGCCACTATTGAAACGGATTATCCTGTGAGTTTTCAGATCGATGGTGAATATTGCGGCGCGCAGAAGTCATTGGAAATTCATATCCTGCACAAACAAATGAAAATTGCGATTCCTTAAAAAAGTAATTATTTATAAGGGTTTCGTTCCTGCCAGTCGGTTTTTGGTTCCAGATAGTTAAAAAATCGGGCAATATTGTGATTGATTAAGGCATTACTATGTGTAATGAGCCCATACATTTTTACAGGTTTTGCCCCTACAGAACTTTTGATTTCCAGGGCAGTCCTGGCAAAAACAATTTCCTTAAACCCTTTCTTGATGGAGTAGGCAATCATGTCGTAAAGCATATTGAGATATAGCATTTTTTCGCGCTGTATACTTTCGTCATAGCCTAAAAAATAGGTGTCCATTGTCTCACCATTTTTTATAAGCGTATTAAAACCGATTAGTTTTTCGTCTAAAAAATAGCCATACAGCAAAAAATCATCTTTCATGATTTCTTTAAAAAAGCTAAAATGGTTTCTGGCAAGGAAAAAAGTATTAAAAGGAGCATTTTTAGCAACATGAAAGTAGAGTTCGTAAATAACGTCTTCATATTTTCGAATGTCAGATAAGCTCATTTTTTGTTTTACGATTCCGTCTGCTTTTTTTCTGGCACGTTTGTATTGGTCACGGTATTTTTTTGATAAAGCATTAATGTAATCCTGTTCTGTTTTCCAGTTTTTATTGATTTCAAAAACCATATTAGGCTGGGTAGAAAACGTATAATTTTTCTTGAATTCGGCCTGCAGCGGTTCAATTTCTTTAGCGGTAAAATCTTTTATGCTAATAATATGAACTTTTTTACCACTTGCTTTTAAATCTTTTTTAAGCTGAGTAACAGATTTATGAAGTGTTTTAATGGCTTTTGCTTGTTTAATGTTTTTATCAAAAGCAAAAGCATTTTGCCCGGTCAGCATATTGTTGCCTACGAAGAGTACGTGCGAAGCGAAATTCTTAAGGGCAAAATTGCGAACAGACGTTTTTAAACACTTATCACGCTCTCCAAATGATTCCAGTTTTTCTGCAAATAAAAATTGGGTAAGGACAATCCCGATAAGTTTTTCTTCTTCAAAGATTCCGATGTAATGACAGGTCATATTTACCGGACAGGAATTTTCCAGTACTTCGAGATATTCCCGTGCCAAAAAAATGTTTTCTGAAGCCAGTGAGTTCCATTCTAAAGGAAGTAGGGATGTATTTTTGTATATTTGGAAAGAATAGTTTGTATCCAAGTTTTGAGCTAATTTCTTCAAAATTAGATAATATTTGCAATAACCAATTTGCTTTAAGTTATTATTAAGAAAAAATCCGTTTGAATTTAGATTTCAAACGGATTCAATTTCTTCGATTTATTAGGCATAAGCGCAAACAATTCCTCCAATAATGGTAAGGTTGACGATCCAGTATCCTGCGTGAATAAAAATATATTTCCAGGATTTTCTTTCGAATAAACCATTAATTCCAATTACAGGAAAAGCAAAAAATAAACCGGCCATAAAGCCATGAAGTGCCCCATGCTTAAAAGTACGGAAAGCTGTTCCGTAATCAGCCATAAAAGCATGAAAAGAGGGTTTAGCACTTTCTATCATGGGTGGTCCGCCGATCATTCCCAGTGCGCCCGACTGATGAATTGTAAACGACATTAAAGCCATAGAAATCAGCACAGAGAAAATGTATGTAAATCCAAAAATTTTGAGCATGTTTCCGGATCTAAGCTCTTCATGTGTGAAATTATTTTCTCTCATCCAGATGGTTCCAAATACTTTTGGATTGTACCAGATAAATCCAACTACCAGCGTAACCAATGCAGCTGCCAGAAATGTAATAAAGTTAATTTCCATAGTTAAAGGTTTTTTTAATTAGTTGTTCAAATTTAATTAAAAATTCAGCGTAAAATGTATTTATTTTCAGTATAAAAAAGTGCCGTCTTTACTTATTAACAGTTTATTGACATTGCTTGCCATAAAGTTTTAAAACATATAATTTTGCAGAAACTTCCATGCCCCGACATATGCGAAAATTTTATTTTTTGTTTTTAATAATGGCCCTGTCAAATTCAGTTTTTGCAGATACGATTTCTGATAAAGAAAAGGATGCATTATTAAAATTATACCATACAACGAAAGGAGAAGAGTGGACAATAAAATGGGATCTTGCTTTATCAGTATCAACCTGGCATGGAGTAGAAATCAGTAATGGTAAAGTTGTGGGACTAAATCTGGCGGGTAATAATTTAAAAGGACAACTGCCTTCTTCTATTGGCAATTTACAAAATCTGGAAACGCTTTCCCTTTTTAATAATCAGTTAGAAGGAGTTCTGCCGGATTCAGTTTATGATATTTCGACTTTGAAAATTCTGCTTTTGAATAACAATAAACTTTCAGGCCACCTGAGTCCTAAAATTGGAAATTTTAATTCTTTGGAAAATCTTAGCTTGTTTTATAACAATTTTGAGGGTAAAATTCCGGATGAACTGGAAAACCTCAATCATTTGTCTGAAATGAACCTTTCATACAACAAATTCAAAGGTTCTGTTTCAAAAAAGCTTACTTTGCTCGATTCATTGAATATGACAATGTTTGATGAAAATGGAAATCCTTTTTTACTCGATGTAAAAGAACAAAAAGATAATACTAGTATAATCGTAAATTAATCATGCTTATGAATGAATTTTACTCGTGAAAAAAGTTGATTAAATATTTTTAGTTAATTGTGAAAAAACCGTAATTCGTTGCGGTTTTTTTATGCTAAAAAAAGTATAATTTAGTATGAAGGAATATAACGTTTTGCTTTTTTTTCATAATTTTAATTAATTAAATAACAATTTAAGCTTACTATAAAATAAATTCTAACCTTTAATAATAATAATATCATGGTAATACATTATCAGGGAAAACAACACGGAAAAAGCACTAAGTTCACCATTAGAATAATTGGTAACAACCTATCAAAAAGCAGTTCAAACTACCAGATAGATTTATTAGTAGGCGATAAACAATTGCCATTGTTTACTTCTGAAATTCATCAGAGTTTGTCTAATTGCCTGAAAGAGATTTATTTGTTTAGAAAACATAACGGAATCACTTTTGAGGAATCTTCAGAAAAAATAGAAACATTATTAGTGTCTTACGATAAAGTTTTATACGATTACAACAAATATGCATTGTTTAGAGCGTAATCGAGTAAGATATTAAGAACAAAAGACTGCCATTCACAGCAGTCTTTTTCTATTTTAAGTGAGATAAATTTATACGATTTGTTTTTCTTTCCTGAAATTCCTCCATCCAAAACCAACTAATAACAAATTGAATAAGACCAAAGGTAAAAAGGTTTTTACAAAATCGGTTTTTGAGACATCTTCAAAAGTTTCAACCTTAAATTTAGACCAGTTTTCTTTTTTTGCATCTGCATTGTCAAAAATTTTCGGATATAAATACAAGCGCAGTTAAGTTGCAAATATAACATTCTTATTTGCAAAAGAAAAAATAAAATCGTTTTATCCTTATGAATTTATTAAAATCGATTTAAATCAATTTTTTTCTTTTTTCCGAAGAACATAAACAAAACACTTTTTACCTTTTCTTCGAGTGAAGAGCGTAAAATTGAAAACGCTTTGGTAATCTGTGCTTCAACAGTTTTGATGGAAACATCAAGGTGTTCCGCAATTTCTATATTGGTCAAACCTTCTTTTTTACTTAGAATGAAAACTTCCCTGCATTTTGGAGGCAAACTTTCAATCTCTTTATTTACTACCTTTAATATGCGTTGAAAAGATTCAGAATCATCTTCAAGAACAACTGAGTTTAAGGCATCATGATAGGTTTTTTCCAGAGAAAACAAGGATTGATTTTTTCTGTATAAATCGATAAACTCGTTATACACAGATTTATAAAGAAAACTTTTGATAGAGTGATCCGATTTTAATCGTGTTCTTTGCTCCCAAATTTTAATAAAAACATTCTGAACGATGTCTTCGGCACTGTAAATGTTTTTGGCAAGACTGTTGGCATAAACACAAAGTTTATGATGGTAGATGTCGATGAGGTACGTATAGGCGCTTTCATCTCCATTTCGAAGAGATTCGATCAGTACATTATTATCGTTGTAATCATCAGATTTCATAGTAACAAATATATAAATTTAAAATTTTTTGGACTTAAAATCTGAATGGGTATTTCCCGAAAAAGCTTGTATTAAGATTTTCTATTTGAATTTTATTACAAATAAATTCGCAAAAAGATGTAATGATGTGGCATTTTATTTTTAAGTTCTATCAATATAATAGAATTTATTGAAAGAAAAGACTTGTAAAAAACAAAAAAATCAGTAAAAACAAAAAATCTTTGTCAAATTGTTAGGGTTTTGCTTTTTGGCTTCGTAATAATATTAAAAAAAGAAAAAATGACAGTAAAAAAGTCAGAGCGATTAATGGTGAAATTTATCACAAATCAGGCCAGTCAGGATGAAATTGAACAGCTGACGGAGTGGTTAAAAGATGAAAAAAACCAAATTGAGTTCAGGGAATTTGTAAAAACAAATTACGCCATTGATACGACTATGAACAATTTCGATTCTGCTGAAGTAAGAAAGCAACTAACCCAAAGAATTCAGAAAGAAAACAGTGTTTTTTATAAAAGAAGATTTTCTTCTTATTATAAATATGCAGCGATTCTGGTTGTCGCTTTGGGGGGATTTTATTTTTATAAAAATTCCAATGTATCGATAGAAAAACAAAATGTAGTTATTCCGAGACAGGATGAAATTGTTTTACAATTAGATAATAATTCGGAACAAGAAATTGATACAGCTGATACCCGAAATCTGACCGATAAAGATGGAAACATTATTGGGAGACAGGAAAAAAACAGACTGGTGTATAACAAAAAGTATGCAGAAGGAAAACTGGTTTACAATACGATTAAAATTCCGTACGGTAAAAAATTTGAAATACAATTATCAGACGGGACTATTGTGCATCTGAATGCAGGAACTCAATTGACATATCCGGTACAGTTCTTAAAAAAAGGGGGACGAAAAGTGGATTTGACCGGAGAAGCCTATTTTGAAGTTGCCAAAGACAAGGCGCATCCGTTTACCGTAAATACACATGAAATGAGCGTTGAGGTTTTGGGAACCAGGTTTAATGCAGATGCGTATATGGATAATGCAAGTACTGATATTGTTTTGGTTGAAGGTAAAGTTTCGCTTTATAAAGGTTTGAAAACAAATGAAAATCAGGTGTATTTAAAACCGGGTTTCAAGGGATCGAATATAAAAGGGAAATCGACAATTGCAACAGAGGAAGTCAATACAGATTATTATACTGCCTGGGTAAAAGGAGGATTGGTGTTCAAAAATGCTCCGTTTAGCGATATTATCAAAAAGCTGGAACGCCGCTATAATGTGACTTTCATTAACAGAAATAAAATGCTCGGAAAAGAAATTTTTAATGCCCGTTTTGATAATGAGCCGATTGAAGTTGTCCTGAAATATTTTAGTGACAGTTATGCTATTGATTACATAATTGATAGAGATAAGATTACTATTAAATAACAATGTCAATGTCAAAAATCAATATCAAAAGGGAATGCTAAAAATTGCTAATAGTGATAATTTCAAAAATTAATGACAATAACATAAAATTTAAAATCTAAAGAAGCCTATGTAACAAAAGTCCAAAAAGGAACCGTAAAAAAAACCGGAAAATGCGCCAACATTTCCCGGTATAAAGAATGCGGTCAGTTAATTAACCAACCAACATTAAAAAACATTTTAAAAGTATGAAAAAACTATTGAACAAAATCAGGTTCGACAAGCCTTTTTTGAAATTTGATTTGAAGATGAAATTGACTACACTATTATTATTAACCACTCTATCAGTTATGCAGGCGGGTGTGACCTATTCTCAAAAGGCCAGACTTTCTTTCAATGCCAGCAACATGACTGTTGGAAAAGCAATTGAGAAGCTTGAATATACCAGCGATTACAGATTTGTTTACAACGTAAGATCGGTTGATTTAGATCGTAAAATAGATGTTAACATAACCAATGCTTCTATTGAGACGATTCTGAATACAATCTTTAAAGATTCAGGTACCGATTTTAAAGTGAGCGGTTCTCATATTGTTCTAACCCCTAAAAAAGCACCGGCTGAAAAACCTGTTGCAAAAGAAGTGCAGGATTTTATAGTAAAAGGTAGAGTTACAGATGAAAAAGGAATGCCTTTAGTGGGTGCTGCAATTTCTGATAACGGTTCAGGTCGTGGTGTTCAGACAGATTTTAACGGTGAATATCAGATTATTGCAGTGAGTGATAAAACCACTTTAGCTTTTGCCTATTTGGGATATATTAGGCAGGAAATAAAAGTTGAAGGAAGAAGCATTATTAATGTTGTGTTGAAGGAAGATGTTCAGGAATTAGAAGGGATAGTATTAACTACAGGATATCAAAATATTACTGCAGAGAAAGCTACAGGTGCTTATTCAAATTTAAAGGCAAAAGATTTTCAGGAGCAGCGTTTAAGCAGTTTAAACTCGATTTTAGAAGGACGTATTGTAGGGTATCAGGATGGTAAAATTCGTGGAACGACTACTATGACCGGAACAACAACTCCCTTATATGTTATTGACGGATTTCCTGTTGAGAATACAAAATTAACCCCGTATTCTGCTCTTGATGAAAATGTGCCCAACCTGAATTTAGAGGATATTGAAACCATTACTATTTTAAAAGATGCAGCAGCTTCTTCTATTTACGGAGCACGTGCGGCAAATGGAGTTGTAGTGATTACAACTAAAAAAGCAAAAGCAGGAAAAACAAATATTTCGTTTTCAAGTAACTTAACCGTTACACCTTACAGAAACTACACAGGAAACCTTACTGATTCTGCCGATATTATTGGTTTAGAAAGAGGATGGGCAGCAGGAAACCCTAATTTGCAGGGAGCGAATGCAGGTACTTATGCAAAATCTTTATTAAGTAATGCTGTATTTACGAGTTTAGGAATGCAGACAATTTTAAACGGTTATGCCGGAAATATTTCTCAGACAGAAGCAAATAATCGCTTAAACTCCTTAGCTGGTCAAGGTTCTAAATATTTTGATGATATTGCAAGATATGCCAAACGTGATCAGTATTTTATGCAGCATAACATTAGTTTGGGTAAGGCAACTGACAGCAATACTTTTAATGCTTCGTTGACTTATAAAGACAATCAGCTTGAAGATGTTTATTCAGAAAATGAGTCAGTTGGTATCAATTTAAAAAACACAACCCAGATTAACAACTGGCTTTCTTTGGACTTAGGAACTTATATTAATTATGGTAAAGGAGATACGCAGAGTTATTTTGCTTCCCAGCCTAATTTTACTTCAGGACCAGGATTCAAATATCAGCCATACAACCAATTGGTTAATAACGACGGAACTAATTTTGTTTCTACTGCAGCATCCCGTTACAATGCTTTTACGCTTCAGTCTTTACAGAATTATGGACTTTACAATATGGACATTACACCAATGGATGAGTTTGGAAGAAATCTGATCGAAAGCAAAAATTTCTTAAACAGAACATTTGCTAAATTTAATGCAAAAATCAGTAAAGCATTCAATTACAATGCAATGTTTCAATACGAATACGCAGCGGATCGTACAAGTCAGTTATTTGAAAAAGAATCATACTATGTTAGAAATAAAGTAAATGGTATGGTTACTATTGTGAATAACAAACCGGTTTATAATTTGCCTTACGGAGATATTATAAAAGAAGCAAATCAATATAATAATGCTTATAATTTCCGTCAACAGCTAAATTTTAATCAGACTTTCCATGAAAAGCATGATGTGTCTGCCATTGCAGGTATGGAAATTCGTCATACAAAACTAGAATATACAGACAATACACGTTATGGTTATGATGATCAGACTTTAGGTTTTGCCCCAATAAATCAGGCTGATTTGCTAAAAGTGTATGGAAGTGTTTTTAGCGGATATATGACACAAAATGAATTTTCGTTAGAAAGAGAATTGATAAACCGTTATGTTTCGGTATATGGGACAGGTGGTTATACATATGACGGAAAGTATGCTGCAACAGGAAGTTTACGTTGGGATCGTTCCAATCTCTGGGGAACAGACAGTAAATATCAGAATAAACCAACCTGGTCAACCGGTGTTGCATGGAATATTGATAAAGAATCATTTTTTAAAGTTTCGTGGGTAGATGCGCTTAAAGTTCGTGCTTCTTATGGTATTGGCGGAAATATTGCCAAAAATTCAGCACCATATTTAACAGCTTATTACAACTCTAATTCAAATGTTGGAGGCAATCAGGGAACTGTTAGTTCGAGACCAAATCCTGAATTATCCTGGGAAAAAACAACTACAATCAATATCGGTTTAGATTTCGCATTATTCAAAAACAGATTAAGCGGTACTGTGGATTTATACAACAAAAAAGGAGAAGATTTATTAGCGAGCAGTCAGGGAATTCCAACAGAAGGATGGGGCTATTCTACTTATAAAACGAATAATGGAGAAATGACCAATAAGGGTATCGAAGTTAGTATAAGAGGTACTATTGTAAAAACACCATCATTTTCATGGGATGCAGCAGTTTTGTATGCTTATAACAAAAATAATGTCGATTACGTAGATGTAGAAGCTCCTGCTTATTATTTACAATTAGATCAGGCTCAGGCTTTTCCAAGAGTAGGAACAAGTTATAATTCTATTTATGGTTACAAATGGGCTGGCTTAAGCAACACAGGAGTGCCTCAGGTCTACGATGCTTCAGGAACAGCAGTAAAATATAATCCGGCTCAGTTAGAAGCGATTAAAGATTATGGTTCAACAGTACCTACGCACAGTGGGTCTTTCCATACTTCCGCTAATTATAAAAACTTCTCACTTTCTGCACTTTTTATCTACGAATTAGGACATAAAGTAAGAAATACATTCCTGCCAATGTTGAGTAATAGCTACAATGGTGCTGCAGGTGGATATGTAACTGACATTACCGTGGTTAACAATCATATTGCAAACCGTTGGATGCAGCCTGGTGATGAGGCTTTTACAGATGTGCCGAGAGCAGTATACGAGTATGAATCAGACTTTAGTTCAGATTCACGTACTATTTATTCGTATGCAGACATCAACATTCTTGATGCATCAAATGTGAGATTAAGCAACATTTCATTGGCCTATAAAATGCCAAGTGCGCTTATTAAGAGAGTAAAATTAGACGGTGTACGTTTCAATCTAAATGCAGAAAACGTATACACTTTTGCCCAAAGCAGAGATGCTAAATATCTTTTAGGCGGCTTCCAGTCTCCAAGTTTTGTTTTGGGAGTAAATGTTAATTTCTAATTTAAAAAGTCGAGAAGATGAAAAATATATATAAAAAAATAGCGTGCTTGTTAGCTTTAGGAGTAACTTTTGCATCATGCGAAAATTATCTGGATGATGCTCCAAAAGGATCTAAAATACCAACAACCTTAGCAGATTACGAAGCCTTTTTACGTGACGAATACACCAATCACAGAGTTGATATAACTGGAGCTTCACAACTATTAAATGATCAATATGTAACTGTTGCTTCTTTAGCGAGTAATAGATTATATAATGCAAATTATATGTGGGACGAAAATGCTGACCGTATTGCATTGAAAGTTTCAGATGAAACGATGTATTATTCGAGTTATGCCGGAATTTCGACTTTTAACTTAATAATCGAAAATGCATTGAGTACAACAAATGCTACAGAAGCAGAACAAAGAGTAGTGTGGGCAGAAGCAAAAGTATTGCGTGCTATGAATTACTTTAATCTGGTTAATTTTTATGCCGATACGTATGATGCTTCTACGGCTTCTACAAAATTATCTGTACCATTAATTACAAGTGCCAATATTAATGCGCCGAATAAACAGGTAACGATTCAGGAGATGTATGATTTCATTTTGAATGATGTTAAAGAAGCTTTGCCATATTTACCAAAAGTTTCACAAACGGCGCTGCATCCAAACTTAGGAGCTGGTTATGCTTTTTATTCACGAGTTTATCTGCAAATGAATAATTATACAGAAGCTTTAAAATATGCAGATCTGGCATTGGCAGAAAACAATAAACTGTACGACTGGATCGCATTTTATAATGCAAATAAAACACTTATTGAAACTCCTGCTAATTACACCACATTTACATCTCCTATGGGATTTAATTATGTGGAGAATTATACCTATCGTCATGGCACTTACAATAGTTTAACGACAGAAAACAGTATTCCTGTAGAACGGGCAGCTCGTTTTGAAAGCGGAGATGCACGTTTCTTGTCACGTTGGAAAATTTACACTGTTGGTGCTGAAACCTATTACAGAAGAACCTTATCTGGTGCTTTTAATTTTGGGGGAATCACCACTGTCGAAGTATATTTGATTAAAGCAGAATGTCTGGCACGAGCTAACCAAATTAGTGATGCATTGGCTGTTTTGAATACCGTTCGTAAGACCCGTATTCTTCCCGCATCTTATCAGGATATTTCGACTACAGACAAAGCAATAGCTTTGAAAGCTATTTTCAGAACAAAAAACAATGAACTTACGAACACGTTGATTCCTTTTGCAGATGCACGCCGCTTAAATGCTGAAGGTGTTTATCCGGTTAGTTTTTCGAAAGTAGCTAACGGAACAACTTATACGTTATCATCAACTTCTCATATGTGGACAATGCCTTTTCCACAGGGAGCTGTAAAAAATCCAGGTAACGGAACGCTTACTCAAAATGTAGAAAAATAAAAATCCCAAAGCTTCCTGAGTAGGATTTTCGAAAGGGGAGTTTTTTTCTAAAGTATCAACAAAATATCAATCAAAAATGAACACAATTAAATATAAAATTTTAGGACTGAGTATCTGTATGTTTGTGTTTACGAACATTCACGCTCAAAAGAAAAAAACAGAACCAGCAGCAACGTCTTATACTATTGATGGTACTATAACTGGTCTTGAAGACGGAACAGTTGTAAAATTAATTCCGGGAGCAACGTATTCTTCAGAATCTGCAGTTGCAGAAACCATCCTTAAAGTCGGAAAATTTACGTTTACAGGAAAATTAAACGAGCCTCGTTTTTTTTACCTGATTTTTGGTAAAAACAAAGGGAGTATTCCTGTGATGGCTGAAAATGCTAAAATAAAAGTAACAGCTAAGGGAAGTGTTTCAACTCAGGAGGGAGAATACATAAGCTTTAAAGACGTTTCTGTTACAGGTTCAAAATCACATGATTATTATAAAAAGGAAACTGCTTATCGAGCAGATTTAGACAAAGCTTATGCGGCTTATCACACACCTGAATCAGACGAATTAAGTAAATTGATTCACAAAGCACGTCAAGATAAAGAAACTAAAAAAATAGATTCACTTCAAAATCTTCCGGTTTGGAAAAAATTTGAGGCTGATGAAAAAGCATTTTTTAGGGATGTAGAAAAAAAGATGACCGATTTAATTGTACGAAATAAGGATTCCTGGTGGGGACCGCTTTTTATGATGACGCAATTCTCTTATTTGACTCCAGAACAGAAACCTCTTTTTGAACAATTTTCAGAAACAGCCAAAAACAGTTACTACGGAAAACAGGTAGATGCCGAAGTGAATCCAAAATCATTTGTTGGAACTGGTGTAGAGGCTTTTAGCTTAAATGATAAAGACGGAAAATCAATTGCGATAAAAGATATTGCTAAAGGGAAAAAGTATATTTTGATTGATTTTTGGGCTTCCTGGTGTGCGCCTTGCCGTAAAGAAATTCCAAATTTGAAAAAAGCCTATGAAGAATTTGCGACCAGGGGTTTTGAGATCGTGAGTATTTCTACTGATGACAATCAAAAAGCCTGGAATACGGCTATGACTAAAGAAAATATGCCCTGGCCTAATTTGTTAGACAATGATGTAGTGAGCAAATCATTTAATGTAAAAACCATTCCAGCTACTTTTTTAATGGATGAAAAAGGTGTAATTGTCGCGACAGATTTGAGAGGCGAAGCATTAGATGCTAAGTTAAAAGAATTATTGAAATCGTAATTTGATTTTTCAAAAATATAAAAATAGCAACATGAAGAATACAATCTTAAAATCAGGTTTGGCAGTTTTAACGCTTGCGGCCGCAATTACCTCCTGCTCGAAAAAGGAAGGTTTTACGGTTAACGGAAACATTCCGGGACAAAAAGACGGAACTGTTTATTTAGAATTTCTGGATGGTGGCCAAACCGTTGTTAAGGATTCTGCAAAAATCGTTGACGGTAAATTTAGCTTTGCAGGAAAAGTAGAAGAGCCTTTGCGATACAGCATTAAGTTAAAAGGTCAGGAATACGGAAAAGTGTTTATTTTATCTAACGAAACTATTGGATTTACAGCGCACAAAGATTCAGTTTATATGGCGAAATTGTCCGGAGCAACGCAGGATTCTATTTATTCTTCGTATTATAAAAATGAGTTTAAAAAGATCCAGAATGTTGCCGGACCAATTTATAAATTGTCAGATTCATTATCGCAAAACGGAAAAGTAAAACTTACCGCTGAGCAACAAGGCATGATGGATAAAAAATGGAAAGATTTGCAGACTCAGGCAGATGATCTGACTTTCAAATTTATCAAATCACATAAAGATCAGGTTGCAGGTGTATTGGTTTTGGATGACCGTTTGGTGACTTACGGAACACCGGAGCAGGTAAACGAATATTTTGCAATTTTAAGTCCGGAAATACAAAACTCTTATTTTGGTAAAAAAATAAAAGAAGGAATAGAACTTAACAATAAAACGGCTGTCGGTGTAGTAGCTCCACAATTTTCTCAAACTGACGTAAACGGAAAAGTGGTAAAATTATCTGATTACAAAGGCAAATATGTATTGGTTGATTTTTGGGCAAGCTGGTGCGGACCATGCCGTAAAGAAAATCCAAATGTAGTTTTGGCTTACAAAACCTATCATGACAAAGGATTTGATGTTCTTGGAGTTTCTCTGGATGATAAAAAGAATCTTTGGGAAAAAGCAATCGAAAAAGACGGTTTAACCTGGACACATGTTTCGGATTTAAAAGGATGGAAAAACGAAGCAGCTGTTTTGTACGGTGTAAAATTAGTACCAACAAACTATTTAATAGGCCCTGACGGAAAAATCGTGGCTAAAAATCTGAGAGAAGCCGAGCTTCAGTCAAAACTGAAAGAAATTTTCAGTAAATCATAATTAGTAAATTGACTTTTAATTCAAAAAAAATTAAACACATAGAAACATAGATTTTATTTTAAAAAAAAGGTGAAGAAAGAGAAATTCATTTCTCAAACATAGTAAGACTATGTTTCTTTTAAATAATTAAAAAGCCTTTTACAGGTTCCAAATAACTATGTGTTTAAACAAAATAACGAATTATAATTTCTTCATAAAATATCAAAACAAATGAAAAAATACATCTTTCTGGGCTATTGCTCACTGGCTTTCTGCACGCTTGTTTCTGCGCAGGGAAAATCAGATAATTTTAAGAAAATAAAAGAGTTAGGCGGAATCGAAGAATATTTGTACCAGCCAAACGGAATGAATATTTTGCTTTTGCAGGACAATGCTTCGCCAGTAGCAACTGTACAAATTGTATATCGTGTTGGTTCTAAACATGAAGTATTGGGAAATACAGGTTCCACGCATCTTTTGGAGCATTTAATGTTCAAAGGAACCCCGACTTTCAACAAAAAAAGCGGTACAACTATTACAGATGTGCTTCAAAATACAGGAGCACAGTTAAACGCCACAACCTGGTACGACCGGACCAATTATTTTGAAACACTGCCAAGTGATAAAATCGGATTGGCTCTGCAGATTGAAGCCGACAGGATGCGTAATTCTTTATTGACTAAAGAAGATAAAGAAGCTGAAATGACGGTTGTGCGCAATGAATTCGAACGTGGAGAAAATGATCCAAACAGTTTATTAGATAAAGAAATCTGGGCTTCGGCTTATATTGCACATCCGTATCATCATTCTACAATCGGTTGGAAATCGGATATTGAAAAGGCGCCAATCGAGGTTCTGCGTAATTTCTATAATACTTATTACTGGCCGGATAATGCGACTTTAACCATTATCGGCGATTTTAAAAAAGAGAATGTTTTTGAATTGATCGAGAAATATTTCGGCAAAATTACAAAAGCACCTCATGTAATGCCTCAGCCTTACACAGAAGAGCCTGAGCAATACGGGGCACGTAAAGTTGTGGTTAAAAAACCGGGTGAATTGGGTGTTGTAAGCAAGGCTTATAAAATTCCGGGTGCTATGCACGAAGATTTGCCTGCGTTGAATATTTTAGGCGAAATCATTGGGGCTGGTCCTTCGGCGATTTTAAACAAAACTTTTGTGGACAGCCGTATGGGAATTTACGCTTATTCCAGTGCCACAAATTTTAAAGAAGTGGGTCTTTTTACAATCGGGGTTGGTTTTCCAACATCATCAAAACATGAAGATATCGATGCCAAAATCAATGAAGTTGTAGCCAAAATCCAGAAGGAAGGTGTGACTCAGGATGAGGTAAACCGTGTGGTGGCCAAAATCAGTGCACAAACCATTTTAGGAAGAGACGGTTCGGGTGTTATTGCATCTGAATTAAATGAAGCCATTGCTTCAGGCGACTGGACAGACTTTGTAACCGGAGTGGACAGATTGAAAAAAGTAACTCCGGCTGATGTGTTGCGGGTAGCTCAGAAATATTTGGTCGAGGACCAAAGTACAACAGGATATTTTATTCCGAAACAATCGGGAGCTCAAAATCAGGATACGGCTCAGGCGAATAATTTCATGCCGGAAAATGGTCCTTTTTATTACAGACATGAGGATGACGGACATTCACATGAAGAGCATTCTTCTGAAAATACATCTTTGCAAAATAATAATACAGCAGAAATTGCTTTTGATGAAACGGTAATCGAAAAAACAGCTTCGGCTTTCAAAAGAGAAAAAGTAGCCGGAATCGACGTGGTTTCGGTAAAAACATCTGCAAAAGATTTTGTGACTGTTGCAGCCAGTATTTCATTAGGGAATTTTATTAATAAAACTAAGAATCCGATGGTTTCGTCATTAACGGCATCCATGTTATCAAAAGGAACTAAGCTGAATGATAAATTTAAATTCTCAGAGAAACTGCAAAAGCTAGGGGTGAACTTAAATGTAAATGCTTCAACTACCAAAATAAATATTGGTTTTAAATGTCTTAAAAAAGATTTAGATCAGGTGATTGCTTTATTGGCAGAAGAGTTACGCATGCCTTTATTTGATCAGAAAGAATTCGAAAAACTGCAACAACAATTCACTGGTAACCTGCAGCAAAACTTAAATGATCCGGGTAAAAGAGGCGGTATCGCTTTGTCTCAGGCTATTTATCCAAAAGGAAATCCAAATTACAGTTTAAGTGTCGAAGAAGATTTAGCAAACATCAAAAATGCAACTTTGGATGAGGTAAAAGCATTTCATAAAAAATATTTTGGCCCCGCATCGATGCACTTGGTTATTGTAGGAGATACTGATGAAGCTAATTTGAATGCTTCATTAAAAAAATCATTTAAAAACTGGAATGGCGGTGTTTCAGAATCTTTAAAATTTGAAGAGGCTTCAAAAGCTGCTTCAAAAACCGAAGTGATTACCATTGCAGAAAAACCAAGTGCCGAATTGTACATCGGTCAGTACACAGGTTTAAAAAGAGCCGATGCAGATTATATTCCGTTTTACATTGCCAATTATACTTTAGGAGCCGGTTTTGCTGGTCGTTTGATGCAGACAGTTCGTGATAATGATGGTTTGACATACAGTATTTCATCAGGTATGGGTGGAAATATTACAACCGGAGGATACTGGATGGTGAATGCATCTTTTAATCCGTCTTTATTTCAAAAAGGACTGGATGCAACGATGATTCAGGTAAATAAATGGGTGAAAGAAGGAATTACAGCAACCGAATTAGAGAACAAAAAAACGAATCTGATTGGAAGTTTTAAAGTAGGAATGTCCACTACAAGCGGAATGGCAAGAACAATTTTGAGTTTTGTAGAAAGAGGTCTGGAGCCAAACTACATTGACCAATACCCAAAAGATATTGAAAAAGTGACTTTACAACAGGTGAATGATGCCATTAAAAAATACATACAGTTAGACAAAATGATCATCATTAAATCAGGTTCACTTGATCAAGAAGGTAATCCGTTGAAGTAAATATTATAATTCTTTAACCAAATTTTTGTCATTCCGAGGAACGAGGAATCTCCCTTAGCAGCTCGACAAAGATTGGCGATTTTGATTACGGAGTTTCTTGCGGAGATTCCTCGTTCCTCGGAATGACAAACTGCTCACAACCTGAAGCCTGAAAGAAAAATTTCAAGATTCGTCTTTCATTATTTCATTTTAGAATCTGAATTAGTAAGCCATTTTCTATGAGAGACTTTTAAGGGCTGTCGGCAAGCAGCTCTTTTTTTAAAATATCCAAATCAAACAAATGAAAAATATCCTAATTGCATTATTATTACTTCTTTCGGGGAGTATGTTTGCCCAAATGTACAATCCGGTAAAATGGAATACATCTGTGGAGAAAATCTCAGACAAAGAATATGTTTTAAAAGCTCAGGCCGTAATACAATCCGGCTGGCATTTATATGGACAATATATCGAAGAAGGAGGTCCCTCAAGAACTGCTTTTACTTATAAAAACCCAAAGAAAAGTTTTGATTTAATTGGGAAAACGACTGAAGAAAAAGGGCATGAGGTTCAGGACAAAATTTTCGACATGAAAATTAAATATTTTGAAGATAAAGCGCTTTTTACACAGAAGATAAAATTTACTTCAGATGCGGTTTCGAATATCGATGCTGAAGTTGAATTTATGGTCTGCGATGACAGCAACTGCCTGCCTCCGTCTTCAGAAGAATTAACGTTCAAGATTCCGAATGTAAAAAAAGTTGCTGCAGCTGAAGAAACGATTATTGCTGAAAAAGATAGTGCAGTTACAGAAGATAAAATAATTGCCGAAGCAGAAAAAACAATTTCAAAGCCAGTTGTTGGTCTGGTTAAAAAGGAGGAATCAAAAGGATTTTTGAGTATTTTCATCATTGCATTTTTATCCGGTTTTGCAGCTTTGCTGACACCTTGCGTTTTCCCAATGATTCCAATGACGGTAAGTTATTTTACCAAGCAGAGCAAAACCAAAGCTGCCGGAATCAGAAATGCTTTGATTTACGGATTCTCTATCGTAGTTATTTACGTTTTATTAGGTTCAATTGTAACCGCAGTTTTTGGTGCTGATTCGCTTAATGCACTTTCAACAAACGTTTGGTTCAATCTGATATTCTTTATTTTATTAGTTGTTTTTGCAGTTTCATTTTTGGGTGCTTTCGAAATTATGCTTCCAAATGCATTGGCAAACAAGGTCGATTCGCAGGCAGACAGGGGAGGATTAATCGGGATTTTCTTTATGGCTCTGGCATTAGCGATTGTGTCATTTTCGTGTACAGGACCAATTGTAGGGACGCTCTTGGTTGAAGCGGCTTCAAAAGGAGGAATCGCTCCGATTGTTGGGATGTTAGGATTCTCGATTGCTATTGCGCTTCCGTTTTCATTATTTGCAGCTTTTCCGGGCTGGCTGAATGCTTTGCCAAAATCAGGCGGATGGCTCAATACCGTAAAAGTAGTTTTAGGATTTTTAGAACTGGCTTTAGCTTTCAAATTTTTATCCAATGCCGATTTGGTTTTGCAATTGCACTGGCTGGAAAGAGAAGTTTTCCTTGCGATCTGGATTGCCGTTTTTGGAGCTTTGGCTTTTTATTTATTCGGAAAAATTACGTTGCCGCACGATTCTCCATTAAATCATATTTCAGTTGGGAGATTGAGTTTGGGATTAGTCGTTTTAGCCTTTACCGTTTATTTGATTCCGGGACTTTGGGGAGCGCCTTTAAAAGTGATCAGCGGATTTCCGCCGGCCATGCACTACAGCGAATCTCCTAACGGAATTGGTGGAAAATCAGAAACAACGAGTAAAGAAACCCTGCCTGAAGGCGCGGAATATGGTCCGCACAATATCATTACGTTTCATGATTATAATAAAGGAATGGAATTCGCCAAAAAAGCAGGAAAACCGGTTTTATTAGACTTTACAGGATATGCCTGCGTGAACTGTCGAAAAATGGAAGAACTGGTTTGGTCAGATCCTAAAGTTTTAGGTGTTTTAAATAATGATGTGGTTTTGATTTCGCTTTATGTTGATGATAAAAAAGAACTGCCGGAAAGCGAACAATATGTTTCTGAAACTACCGGTAAAAAAATCAAAACGATTGGGAATAAATGGAGCGATCTTCAGATTAAGACTTATAAAGCTAATGCACAGCCTTTTTATGTAATTGTAGATCATAACAGTGCTAATCTGATCGAGCCGTCTGCTTATAATCCGGATATTGAAAATTATTTTAACTGGCTGAATACCGGAGTCAAAAACTTTAAAGATTAAATGGTTTAAAATACCCGTTGTCGATACTTATAGAATTCGTCAGTTCGAGTGTTTTTTGTGCAGAGAAAAGGAACAAAACTTCTCGATACACTCCGCACTCGAAGTGACGTGTATCGAGAACCTTATGATGATAATTTTCTGTTCTCTATACAATCCCGATGAAAAATCGGAATCACTCGAACTGACGAAAATTATCATCAAAAACGAATTGGAACTAATAGGTTAAAAAAATAAACGAAATGGAAGTTACTTTGAAAACAACCGAATTAGAACAACATTTTTCTGCATTTAGAGGAAATATAATAGGAGTGAACCATACTTTTGAGTCGGTTTACGGGGAACAAAAACTGTATTATGCGGACTGGATTGCCAGCGGAAGATTGTATATCCCAATTGAGGATATTATGCTCAATAAAATAGGTCCGATGATTGCCAATACCCACTCGTTTTCCAGTGAAACGGGGAAAGCATCAACTTATGCCTATCAGCACGCAAGGCAATTGATAAAAAAACATGTAAACGCCAAACAATCCGATGTTTTGGTTACCACTGGAACCGGGATGACAGCTGCCCTGAACAAGTTACAACGGATTATGGGATTGCGGTCTGCGGATAATATTTACAATGTGAAACTGAATTTTGACGATGAAAGACCAGTGGTTTTTATCACGCATATGGAGCATCATTCGAATCAGGTTCCGTGGTATGAAACCATTGCCGATGTGGTGGTTTTGCCTGCTGGTGAAAACAATTTGGTTGATCCGAAAATATTAGCATCAGAACTTAAAAAATATGAAAAACGAACGTTGAAAATTGGTTCTTTTACAGCCTGTTCCAACGTTACCGGCATTATTACACCATATTATGAACTGGCAAAAATTATGCATCAGCATGGTGGTTTGTGTTTTGTAGATTTTGCGGCTTCGGCACCGTATGTCAAAATCGATATGCATCCTAAAAATCCTGAAGAGCAATTGGATGCTATTTTCTTTTCGCCACACAAATTCTTAGGCGGACCGGGAACCTGTGGGGTTTTGGTTTTTAATGAAAAATTATACAAATCTAACTTTCCGGATAATCCGGGCGGAGGAAATGTAAAATGTACAAATCCTTGGGGAGAATATCATTACAGCGACGCGATTGAGGTAAAAGAAGACGGCGGTACACCAGGGTTTCTTCAGGTGATGCGAACGGCTTTGTGTCTGGAACTGAAGGAGCAAATGGGAGTAGAAAATATTCATAACAGGGAAAAAGAGTTGTTGAAGCTTTGTTATTCAGAACTTCAAAAAGTAAATGGATTATCTATTCTGGGTGATGTGAAAAGTGATCGAATTGGCTGTGTATCATTTACGATTGAGAATATCCATTATAATTTAATTGTCAGACTCTTAAATGACCGTTTCGGAATCCAGGTTCGTGGAGGCTGGTCCTGTGCGAGTACTTATGCGCATTATTTGTTTGGTTTGGATGAGGAAAAATCTAAAATAATGACCAATGAACTTCTTCAGAAAAACCTAAGTAATAAGCCGGGCTGGGTAAGACTCTCACTCCATCCGACATTGAAAGATGAAGAACTCCTGTTTATTTGTAATGCGATACAAAAAGTGGCTCTTCATTATGAGGAATGGAAAAGACCATATCAATATAATCCTGTGACAAATGAATTTGATAATCTTTTAGCAAAAGAAACAATTGCCCAGGATGTGAAGAAATGGTTTTGCTTAGAGTAAAGGTAATTTTTTAGGATATAAATAAAGCACTTCTTATGGAGTGCTTTTTTTTGTAATAAGTCAAATGTGATTTTGAATTTTATTAAAACGTAAATAATGACAGGACAGGACAGGACGGTTTTGTTTCCCTGATAAAATATGTTTGTAAGAGGATAGTGAAATTTAGTTGGGATATTATCTATTTTATTAACACAAAGGCGATTAGTTATGAATGAGGTCACAATTGATTGTGTAGTTTTCGGTTATGATAACGGAAACTTGAAAGTACTCTTGTCAAGAGAAAATAAAGGAGTAGGAACAAAATGGGGGCTTATATCCGGCACTGTAAAGGATGTAAAAAATGCAGATGCAGCTGTTCTGAATTTACTGAATGAATTTGGCAATTTTGAAAATGCATCCTTAAAACAGTTAACCGGACCCGCTGGAAATTCTCAAACGTTACGATATTATACTGTCATTAATATTGAAGAACACAGAGTAAAATTCGGGAGAGTCGATTTATACCAAAGATGGTTTATGATTACAGAAGTTCCTGATTTAATTCAGGATCATAATTTAATTTTAGATTACAGTTTGTATCAGTTAGAGTCATTTGTGCGAGAGTCTCCTGCTGGTTTTAATCTTCTTCCGGAGAAATTTACTATGACAGAATTAATGAATCTTTATAAGGGGATTTTAGGTATAGAAGCGGATAAAGAAAGTTTTAGCAGAAAATTTTTAAAGAAAAAAGTATTGGTTCCTTTGAAAGAGAAAAAGGAATATGTATCTAAAGAGGCAGATAAACTGTATAAATTTAATGCTGCTTTTTATGAAAAAACGACTTTCAGCGATTTTGTTTTAGACTTTTAATAGTCTAAATATAATTTTTTAAAATAAATATCTTGTGGAAATAGCTGTCCTAGCCCAGACAGGAACGGCATCCTTTGACTGCTTTCTTTAAGCAGGCAAAGATATAGTGGATGGCTGGAATTAGCTCCTAAAAAAACGAAAAACCTTAGTCGTAATTCTTTACTACTAAGGTTTTTTTTATTAGAGGTTGCGGAACTGTTACCTTTTATTTCTAAAGTTTTACCAATTGAAAGGCAAATACCAATTGTTGACATTCATTAGTTTAGAACGTACTTCGTCTGCTTTGCTATTTCCTTCTCCGTGCAGTTTTTGATAAACCTTTTCGGCGAGGAAAGATGGATCATTTCGACGTAAAGAAATACGTACCAGGTCTTCCCAGCGGTTTCCTTCATACGCTAATTCTAAAGCCGCTTCGTCAATGATATTATTTTCGATAGAAGTTAAACTGTCTCCAACAACCTGAGCTCTTTGAAGTCGGGCACGGCCACGAATACCTCCTCCACGATGCCAGATTGCTCTAAAACTTGGGAAATCACCCTGACGGGCATCAAAATCATAAGGGAACGGTTTTTTGGTTTGCTTAATATTTGTTGCATCTCCTGTAGAATTATTGTATCCTGCGGGAGTATAGGCCTCTTGTATCCCAAAATTTAAAAGGGCATCAGCAATTCTGTGTTGATTGTCTCTGTTGGCGGCTTCTGCATAACGCAAATGCAATTTGGCAGCACGGTATAAAAACCAGTCACCGTCAGTCTTGAATGTATTAGCGGCATTTTCATATTTATAAATATATTTCATAATTACGGGTTCTCCACCAACTTCTTTATATGTAAATTTTTGTCCACGAGCATCATAAGGGAAACCATTGCTTTGCGTGTTGCTTTTCCAAAGTGCAATTGCCCGTTGTGAAGGTTTCGCTAAATATTTTCCGCCTGTTTTTGAAAAAATTTCAATGAATGGATTTTTTGGTGCGAAGTCACTGTCAAAAGGCAATGACCAGATCCATTCTGTGTTCCATAATACATCTCTGTCTCTTCCAAAGATTGATCTCCATCCCTGAGTGTTATTATCTACTAATGTTGTAGCATCCTGTTCATAATATCTTAAATAACCGACTGCCAGGTCATTATTTGTTATTACTTCAGCAAATTTTATTCTGTACATGTCAACATCATTTGCCGGGGTTCCGGTTTCCATTACATTTTTATAATGTGAAGCTGCCTGCAGATAATTTCCTTTCCATAGCTGTAAATCACCTAATAAACATTCTTTATTGATAAAAAACTTCTCTGTATTATAACCATCGACAGTTACTAATAAACTGCTGCCTGAGGCATATATTTTTTTATATGTTAATCCTTCAGTAAATGTAACCAGTTCATCAATAAGCTGATTAAAAGAAAGTCTTGGAAACTTATTAATATTCTTAACATCTTCTATGTTTGCAATAGGTTCGGTGATGTAAGGAACAGTACCGTATTGAATTCCTAATTGTAAATAAATCCAGGAGCGGATACAGGCAACATCTGCATAACGCTGTTCATATTGTGATTGCGTAAATTTCTTTTCTGCAACCATAATATCGAAGTTTTTAAGTGCATCATTACAGTTTTGAATAACCAGATAGAAGTCTTTAGGATTTACATATGGATTTTGTGCAGATACATTTTGTTCTGAAAGTTCTTTTAAATAAGGGTCAGAATTGTTTGTTGTTGTCATCAAATCTGCACGCATTTCATTTAGGATAACATATTTCTTTGCAAGGCTCATAAATTTCCCGTAGATCCCTATAACTGCGGCATCGGCATCATATACATTACGATACATTTGTTCTTCAGCAACTTTATCCTGTGGTTCTACATCAAGGTATTCCTCACAAGAGCTTAGGCTAAGCAATAGCACTGACATCCATAACAAGGCTTTGGCAGATTTCTTTGTTTTTGTTCTTATTGTTGTTGTCATTGGTCTGTTCTCTATGTTGTAAAATAATTTTAAAAGCCTAAGCGTAATCCAAGTTGATAGTTTGTAAACTGAGGAGTCAAACCAATATCTGCTCCCTGACCAAAAATAGATGAAGTAGCACTAAATTCAGGATCGTATCCAAGATATTTGGTGAAAGTCAACAGATTGTTTGCTGTAGCATACAGTTTAATATATTTGATAGCCTTACTGTCATTCATCGGAATATTATATCCTAATACCAGGGTTTTTAATCTTAAGTAAGAACCATCTTCAATCCATCTGTCTGAAAATTCTGCGTTGCCCATTGGGTCTCCCCAGGTTGCTTTTGGCATGTCAGTTTGCTGTCCTTCGGCTCTCCATCGGTTTGCAACAGCTATGCTTTGATTTTCGTATCCGCTCATTTTTTCAAGATTGTAACGCACACCATTGTAAAGATCATTACCTACTGAGAAATTAAACAAAGTTTGCAGGCTGAATCTTTTGTAAGTGAAATTTGTACTAAAACTACCCATTACATCCGGATTTGGATTACCAATCACTACACGGTCATTATCATCAATAACTTCATCTCCATTGGTGTCTGTAAAACGCATGTCTCCACCGCTAAAAGGAACTAAGCTGCCATTTGTTAAACGTCTTGATAATCCATCTGCATTGGCTTCTGCAGTTGTACTGTATACGCCGTTACTGTTTAACCCGTAGAATAAGTTGGCATCCTGGCCTACAGAAGTTAAGTATGTTGCTCCTCCAAATTGGGTTAGGATATCACCACTTGGCAGGCTTTGTACTTTATTTTGATATTGGCTTACATTAAATCCAAAGTCAAAAATAAAATCCGGAGTATTGATAACACGGGCATTCAAAGAAAGTTCTGTTCCAATGGTACGCATTGCACCACCATTGGATACTACATAATCAAATCCGGTTTCAGCACTGATTGTTTCGTAGGTAATCATGTTAGATGTTTTATTCATGTAGTAATCGACAGAAATATTAACACGTTCTTTAAACAAACCTAAATCCATTCCCAAATTCTTTTTTGAAACCGTTTCCCATTGTAAATCAGGATTTCCAATATTGCCGCGGACCAAGCCCTGCATTCCAAGTAAATTTTGAGAAACATAATACGTTTGAGCGGTATAATTTCCAATGTCATCGTTTCCGCTAGTACCGAAACCAACTCTAAGTTTAAGGTAATCGATGTCTTTTATATCCTTCATGAAATTTTCAGAAGAAACTAACCAGCCACCTGATATTGAGGTCATCAGGGCATATTTACTTTTTCCGGTTGAAGCATCGTCTCCAAAACGGCTTGATCCGTCTACAGAATAACCTGCCGTCAGAAAATATTTATTTCGGAAGTTATAGTTTCCATTAGCATATATATTCATCCAGTTCCATTCTCCTAATGCACCTCCTACCTGACGCAACAAATTAGAACCTGCTCCAACACTTGTAAAATCGTCAGTTGAAGAATTATATCCTAAACCTAAATCACTTTCTGTTTTATTGCTTTGAGACCTGAATCCGAAACGAACATCCAGATTGTGGTCATTATAAAAGTTTTTCATATAACTGGCAAAAGTATCCGTGTAAAGACCATTATAAATCTGAACTTCACTTCCTGACTGATTTTTACCAATAGCGGTAGGCAAAATAAGATCTGCAACTCCATAATCCGGAAGGAAAAATGATTCTCTTTCTTTATTGAAACTTAAACCAACTATTGAGGTAATGTTCCAGGCTTTGTTTAAAGCATAGTTGAATTTCAAATTACCAAAAAAGCGGTAATTGTTATTCCTGGCAAATCCATTTGAAAAAATTGCATTTGGATTACTTACATCAAAGTAGTCTGTATCTGCAAAATTAGGAGAGGTTTCTCCGGCATCACTAACATCGTAATACGTTAAGAAAGGAGATTTTGTCAGGGCTAAATATAATGGACTTGTTTTATAAGCAAATCCTTGGTTCCATTGATTTTGCTGGTTGTCAATAAAAGAAAGATTGGCATCTACAGTTAATTTTTCGGTTAACTTCAGAGCTGCATTTAAACGGACACTATAACGTTTTGAATCGGTACCCTTAATAATTCCCTGGCTGTCCAGATAACCAACAGACAAACCAAATTTTGCAATATCATCACCTCCACGTACTTTAAGGAAATAATTTTGATTATAACTGGTATTAAAAACCTGATCCTGCCAATTGGTCTGATTGTGATATTTGTAATATCCCGGAGAACCAACCATGTCATTCATGTAGGGCAAATCGGCAACTTGCTGTTGTGTTAAACCACGGCTAGATTCTAACTGAGAAATATGAGTACGGTATGCATCTGCAACCAGCAGTGGCAATTGATCCGGAGTTTGATTAACCCCTCCGTACATGGTGAAATCAATTTTGGTTGATAACTCGGTGGCTCTGGTGGTTGTAATGTTTATTACTCCATTCGCTCCTTTTGTACCGTATAGTGAAGTACCATCTTTAATAACAGTTACATCTTCAATATCTTTAACATCAATATTCGTTAGAGGAGAAGAGTGGTTGTTTTGTATGATTCCGGAACCGTAGTCTTCATCATCATAAATCATTCCGTCTACAACAATTAGAGGTCTGTTGCTTGCATATAAAGAATTAAAACCTCTTAAGGTCAGATAACTTCCGGCGTTGGGGGCGCCGGAATTTCTGACACTGGTTAATCCAGCTGCTCTGCCCTGAAGAAATCCGGCAACAGATTCGGTTACAGAACTGGACCATTGGTCTTTTTCGAAATCAACTACATTAGCTGCATTCGTATTATTATACTGCATCACATTTCCGGATGGCAGATTCGCAATTTGATAAGCAGGAGAGTAGTTGGTTTCATTTAAGAATATCTCTAAACCTGATTTTCTGTTTTTAACAGCATACACTTTGGTTTGGAAGTCCTGTCCACTAACAGTAAGAAGTGCCTCCAGGTTAGGTACACCAATTTCAAAAGTACCGTCATCTTCAGTAATGGCTGCCGAAAATCCTTCTACAGTGATATTAATTCCTGATAGAGGCGCCTTTGTTTTTGCGTTTTTAACGACACCCTGCACTAAAATACCCTGTACTTTTTTCTGAGGAGCTGTTGCAGTTGAGTCCTGAGTTTCCTGGGCGTATAATTGTGCTTCAAGACTCCCGGCAAAAAAGAGGCTTACAAGGCAGGTTAGTTTTATAATTTTTAACATAATTAATTTTGTATAAAATATTAATTTTTAGGGACAGGAACAAATTTTAGATAATCAAGAGTAAGGGCACTGGTAGCTTTAGTGCCTCCTATCAGCGAAATCAAACCACTATAGCCTGCATTGGTATATTCAAATTCTCCTATTTCTACTTCTTCATAGTTATTAAGAGGCACTACAACTATAGGGAAAGTTTTTGTTATATTTTCAACAGGAAATCCGGTAGCATTGGGGTTGACTAATCCTCCAATAGCCAATTGTTGTTCAAAGATATTCGCTGTTTTGTCGTTTATTGCTCTCCAGTATATTTTGTATTTGGTACTGAAGATATCATTCACACCATAAAATATAGTAAACTTAGCCAGATTAGGAAGTTCTACCATAAGGTCGTTGTAAAGACCATCTGGGTAAAGTGTACTAATTGGTCCTTTTTTATCACGATAAAGCATTCTGCTTCTGACTCCCCAATATCCGCTGTTGTTTTCACCCTGAATTATGGTAGCAACCAAACGTTTTTCTATTTTAACTTCTACTTTTTTCATGATATAAACAATCCCGTTGCTCAATACAATTGGCTCGCCAACAATTTGTGTCTTGTCAACATCGAATTCAACACCAAATCTTGAAGTTAATTTTTCAGGCAGTTCATCTTTTGTATAAGCTTTTGGAAAAGCCATGTCCCTTACTGTGAAATATTTCGAATAAATAGCAGTCGAATCTACAGATGGCTTATTCAGATAAGGTATCATCTTGGTTACTTCAGCATCAAAACCATCATTCTCCATTAAGAAAAGGGTGTAAGAATTTTTCTCGTTGTTAAGATTGTAAACATTTTTTAGAAATGAATTTGATAAGGAATCTGCGAGAAATCCAGGAGTAGCCTCAAGTTTTGCAATAGCATCACTATTGTAAATACTAAATTCTTTTAAACTCAGTAAATAATTACTCATCTCCGAAATACCTGCCTGTGAATTAACATATTCCCAAATATTCTGTTTTGGAGCTAATGCCTTATTCACAATATGAAAAACGCCATTGGCTGCATAGCGATCTGCTGTAACTATAGTAGCATCACCGATTATTGTACTTCCTTTAAAGGTTAGATATTTTTCACTCATCATTTTGATTCTTTCCTCATCAGTATTTCTCACAGATGAATAAGAAGTCAGTGCAATATGGTTTTCAACAAATTTTTTAAGTGCTTCAGGGTTATTTAATATAGTGGTACTAACTGCCTTTATAGCCTCGTTTGTTGGGGCAAAAACAGTATAGGTTTTAGAGGCTGCCAATATTTTGTCATATCCGGTCTGGGTTAATAATTTACCAAATTCAGTTGTTTGAGAAGTACTGCTGATAGCTTCATTTAGTGTTTTATTTAAATTTGCATCACCATTATCCTCTTTATCATCCCACGGACTGGAACAAGAAGCCAGCCCTATGGTGAGAAGGACAAAAAGAAGTTTTTTATATTTTGATAAAGTCATTTTTACTTAGTTAAGTTTGAAATTAGATTTTTGATTTAACTCTTGAATTATGGTGTAGGCGGAGTGTAAAAGCCAGGTCCTCCTGATTCAAATTGCGGATACAACTGATCCATATCTATAGGACGAAACTCAGCCACGTCAAACCAGGCCTGAGCAGAGAATGAGGATTGAGATTGTAAGGTTAACTTATGCCTTCCCGTAGTTGTAATATCTACAGTACCCACTAATCTGCAATTCATTTTGGTGGTATGCGGGTAAACATGTCGCTTGTATCCCTGTGATTCCAATACTCTTGCTTCTATACTGGAGAATTTATTTCCGTTTTCCAGCATATTTATTTGTCTTGACATTTCTACTCCATCGACAAACACTTTTACAAGTCCAACTTTTGAATCCTGACCTCTGTAAGAAATCCATAATTTGTATTTTCCCTTAATAATTACCGGGGTGTTGAAAGTAATATTTTGACAATTTCCATTTCTGAAGCGATTAATTTCAAGACAGTCTCCATGCCAGCCAAAACCTACTGTACCACCTTTAGCCACATCTTTGAAATACGTAATAGGGTCATTGTCTTCCCAGGTAACATCTTTAAATAAAGCTTTTGCTAAAGATGTTTTAGGAGCTGCACCGGGTATTCTAAAGACAGAAGTTAACTGTCGGAATTCATTTTGATCACAAAAATCAAAATATACAGGAGCCGGTAAACGTTTTTTGATTGCAAAATTAGCAGCTGCAAAATGGAGTACACCATTTGAAGCGGTTACGTCACTTTTATCTCTAACAATAGCCACCCCTTTTTCTAATACGCCATTAAAAACTTCTTCGTTTAATAGAATAACATCCTTATCCAGTTTTGCACTGATAACCTCAAGAGGGGCCTTAGTAACCAAAGCTGGTGTTATTGCGACATCTGCCAGATATTGCAATTTTGGTAAAATACGGTAACTCACAAATAAATTAAGACTGTCTTTCGGATTTAACGGATCATGCAAATGACTGTATTTTGCTTTTAATTCGTCAATAGTATTAATGCCTGCTGCCTTAAATGCATTGTTATCCTGAGCCAAAACAGTCAGATAGCTTTCTATATCATTTATTGTATAATCGATAGGTTTATTAAGTACATCATACCAGCCTGTTATTTTTAAAGCTTCAGTAAACAAAGAAAGATTTGCGTCCTGCTCAATTGTCTGTGCCAGCGTTTTATCAGCAACACGCAATACTTTATCAATAACATGTATTACACCATTACCTACCTCAACATTCGACTTAAGGATGCTGGCTGTTTTATTAACTGTTGTACTGGATGCTCCGTTTTTATTTGTTGCTCCTGTTACTAAAAACTGACCATACAGGGTCGGTGTAGCTATCTTTCCATCGGTAAAAGCAGTGGTGTTTATTTTTTGGTTTAAGATGTGAAGCTTAACAATATTCTGTAAATCTGCTAGCGGAACATCTTTTAATGAATTGGCTCCTACATCTTTCAAATATTCTTTCACTGCATCATTAGTAGGAACAAATAAGGTATAAGTTCCATAAGTATTCATAAATGAAGCATAATTTGTAAGCTCAAGAACTTCTAAAAACATAGAATATTCTTCAGTATCTCTTAAATAATCGGTAATGTTAAGAGTTTCATCTGTACTTTCCTTAATTTTTTGCTCAGTGCAATTTTGAAACACTAAAGCGATCAAAAACACTAAAGTAAATCTCAAGAGGTCAGGCAATCTTAATAGTCTTTTCATGTCTTGTTTTTTTATTTATAAAATGGATTTTGCACAAGTTTTTTATTGGTATAAAGCTCATAAGTATTAATAGGCAAATAATGGCTATTAGAGTCTTTTAGTTTTGCAATAATGGATTGCTGCTGATCTGCAGGGGCACTTAAAATAGCTCCGTCAATTAAAATATCCAGTCGTTCGTAATTATTTCTTCTGGCATTGCGAAGCATATCGAACCAGCGTTTTCCTTCAAATGCTAATTCACGTGAACGCTCTGCTAATATATAGTCTATAATTTCTCTTTTTATGTTAGGATCAATAGACTCGGAAGTGATGTCGATGGCTTCACGTTGTAGTCTGATAAACTCAATAATTTCAAGAGCTTCAGGACCTCTGTTTAATTCAGCAAGAGCTTCAGCCTGCATTAATAGTACATCAGCATAGCGATATACAAACCAATGGGTATCAGCGCCCTGTAATTCTTTTCTGGTTTCGTTGTTTTCACCTGTATATTTGTAGATTTCATTGGTTCCGGCAACCAGAGATGTACGATCACCCCTTATATCTTTATTAGCAGGATTAGCAAAATCAACTCCATAAACATCTTCTAAAACTGTAGCTGAAGCCAAAAACTGCGGTCTTTGAAAGAAGATATTGTAAAATGGCCCTAAGTTGGTTGTAGTATATTGAAACTCAAAGATACTTTCTACCGAATTTCCTTTGGCATACACATTATTAAACCAGGTATTGTGTAAAACCGGAAGCAAACCAAATTTACCGGATTTAGTTACTTTTTCAGCTGCATCAAAAGCTTCCTGAAAATTATCATTCCACAGATAAACATCTGTCAGCATTGCATTGATTGCATAAGCAGTAATACGCCCTTTATTGGATGCATTGTCTCCATAATCAAGTACTGCGTACCCTTCTGCCAGTTTAAGATCTTTGATTACCTGGTCAAATACATCTTTTTGAGAAGATACAGGCAATTGAAAATCATCTTTATCAGTTAGCGTTGCAGTTAATTTTAAGGGTACATCTTTAAAAGTACGCGCCAGTGTAAAGTACAAATACGCTCTTATAGCCAAAGCTTCCGAAAGAAAATTATTTAGCTGCGTCTGAGTCAGAGTTGGATCTTTTTCTTTAACACCGGGTGCAAGATCAATAATGGTATTACAATAATTGATGGTTCTGTAAAATATAGCCCAGTTGGTCAAATCGTTAGAGGCCATGATATTCGAGTTCATAATATCTCTTTGATCCTCAGAAGCGTTTGGACCTGCGGCAATCATATCACCTCTTAATTCCCCATGCATAAATAAATATTGAGACATTGGTAAATCGCTGACTCCTGGAGGCGAATTTAACAAAGAAGAATACATACCGATAACAGCGGCCTGAATGTCTTCTTTAGTTTTCCAAAACTCTTCACGAATAATTCCGTCCTGAGGGCGTAAATCTAAGTAATCATCGCAAGAGGTTACTACGATAAACAGGGTGAAGATGGCCAGAATTGTTTTTATTTTAGTTTGCATAATTCAGATTTTAGTATTAGAAACGAACAGAAGCACCTATCGTAACACGTTTTGTTGGAGGAGTACTCGATTTATCAGCAGCGATAGCAAATGGATCTCCGGATTTCATATTTACCTCCGGATCCTGACCTCTATAGTTAGTAAATGTTATTAAGTTATCTGCCGTTATATAACAGCTTAAGTCGCCAAGTCTTAACTTTTTGATCAGATTTTTGCTGAAATTGTAACTGAAAGTAACAGAACGAAGACGGGCAAAAGAAGCATCTTCAACATAACGGTCAGAGCCCAGCCAGTTATAACCCGCTCCATACACTGCTCTTGGCATATCTGTTACATCACCCGGGTTGCGCCATCTGGATAAAACGGCGGTACTTTGGTTGCTAAATCCATACATGTTAGTCGCCTTCATATCGGCTTCGTTTACAACTTCATAACCTAGTCTGTATGTAAAATAAAGCAATAGCCTGAACTGATTGTTAAAAGTTACTGTAGGACCAAAACCTCCGGAAAATTTAGGATTACTGTTTCCTAAATAAACGACATCACGGCTGTCGATATTTCCGTCATGGTTAATGTCTTCATAAATAGCATCTCCTGGCTGGAATACATAATTGGTAATAGGGTAGTTGAAACGCATAAATACTTCCTGACCATTAGGTCCTATAATTGTGTTTCCGTTAGCATCTTTAGCTTTGGTAGCATTAAGATCTGTGTAAACCCCTTTAAAGCGGTATCCGTAAAAAGAACCAAAAGGATTATTAACCTGAAGGAAACGCTTATATTCTCCATTTCTGTCTGTATTTCCACTCTCACTTGGATAGTATTCAGAAATTTCTGTAACAGTATTCTCATTGCTTGCCACATTGAAATTGAAATCGATTTTCCACTTATTAGTTTTTAAAGGGGTAGTATTAAGTGCTATTTCAAATCCTTTATTTTGAAGGGTTCCTACGTTTTGATCCACGCTGTTGTATCCGGAAATACTGCTTAACTGAAGATTGTCGAAGATAAGATCTTTAGTAACATTTTTGTATAAATCGACATCTAAAGTAACACGGCTTTTAAACAATTGCAGGTTGAAACCCAGGTTTGTTCCCTGTAATGTTTCCCAGCGTAAATTACTCAATTCTATGTTAGAAGGAATTACTCCATTTAGACCTAAATACTGTGTACTAAAGTTAGAATAGGTATTAAAATAGGTATAGTCAGCTTTTGGAGCCCTTCCGGATTCTCCATAACTAGCCCTGATACTCAGATCATCAATGAATGTTACGTTTCTCATGAATTCCTCTCCTGAAACTCTCCAGCGAGTTGATATTGACGGAAAATAACCATATCTGTTTTCAGGTCCAAATTTCGAACTTCCATCTACACGGACACCTACATTAATAATGTAGCGGTCCAGCAAACCGTATTGGGTACTTATTAACGCTCCGACACTTCGGGCCTGACCATTACTGGTGTATAAAAATAAATCAGAATTTTGAGTTCTGGAAGGTACTGATGGATCTGTTAAAACAGATGAAGCAGTGTTGGAAGTCATTGCACGATGCGTAGTGTACATGAAATCATTTGTTTGCAATGATAGCAGAGTTTGCAAAGTTTGTTTCTCTCCAATATTTGGTGTCCAGATAAAGTTTGTTTTGGTTACGATATTAGACTCATCACTATCGGCATCAGATGCTCTGTTTACAACTGTTTCGGTGAAAGGGCGTCCTGTTGCATTTTGAGGCAAAAATGCTTTGGATTTTGTGCTTTTATAATCAAATTGTAAATCAAAAGTCGAAATAAATATTTTAGGTATGATATCTACATTTACATTAAAATGGGGAGTTATACGATCCTGTATCTGATCATTAGTAGCAAATTCAGCCATTGCTAACGGATTATAAGTTCCTGAATAAGTACCTTGTACATTAAAAGGCGGAGAAAAATAATTTGGCGTAAGATTTCCCATTTCATCATATTCATAAATGCTCATGTTTGGCATTTTAATGAAAGCAACACCGCGCAATTTATCACCGTCCTTATCATCAAAACTATTAACATAGTTACGTTTGGTATTTGTATGCGTATAAGCGATATCGGCTCTGAATTTAATACGGTCAGAAACGATATAATCTAAATTCAGTCTGGCATTTACTCTGTCCAGGCCAGTTCCAACAGTTACTCCTTTTTGTGTATAATAACCAACAGAGCTAAAATATCGTGCTTTTTCTCCACCTCCCTGCAAAGAAAGGTTGTGCTCATGTGTTATACCAGTTTGTGAAATAGCATCTACCCAGTTTGTGTTTTGGCCATAATTTTTGAAATTGTAAACATCAAGAGGATCATATTGAAATTCTTTAACATTCCAGGTATTCAACGGTACTCCGTTTCTATTCATAAATTCTTCAGGAATCAACTGAGAATACTGATCACCGTTTAGCATTGGAATAGTAGAAGGCAATTTAGCAATCGTTGATTTATACGTATAAGCAATTTTAGGCGAACTCACTCCACCACGTTTGGTAGTAATTAATAAAACTCCACTCGCGGCACGTGATCCCCACATTGCAGTAGCAGCAGCATCTTTCAAAACAGTGATGCTTTCAATATCTGTAGGGGCGATGTTTAATAAAGCAGAGTAACTTTCAGAATCTGCTGTCCCAAAGTTAAAATCATCAGGTACAGATGTTTCATATGGCATTCCGTCCACTACAATCAAAGGATCTGAAGACCCTGAAATAGAAGAAGTTCCTCTAATTCTGATTTGCATTCCTGCTCCCGGATCACCACTGGTAGAGGTAATATCAACCCCTGCAAGACGTCCCTGTAAGGCTTCATCAATAGTTGGGGCTTGTGTATATGCTAATTCAGCGGCATTTATAGAAACTGAACTCGTTGTTCTGTTTCTGTCATCAATTTTCATTAAACCGTTGTCAGATTTTTTTGTATTGGTAACAACTACTTCTGTAAGGGATTCTACAGTAGAAACGAGCAGGATTTTGATGGATTCCCTGCCTTTAATTTCAATGCGTTGAGACTTATATCCTATTGTGGAAATAAATAGTTTGTTGTTTGGATCTTTAACCCGAATAGCAAAATTTCCATCAATGTCTGTTATAGCACCGGAAACGGTACGATTTTCAGAGTCTTGTTCTGCAATAGTTGCTCCTGGAATACTTAGTTTGTCGCTTGCATCAAGAACCTGACCACGAACTAAAAAAGTTTTATTTCCTTGTTGTGCCAAAGCTGGAAAAGCAGCCAGTAGAAATAAGGCAAAAGTAAAACCGTAAAGTATATTTGTAATTTTGTGTCTCATTTTATGGTTGATATGTAAGATAGTTATCTACTAAATGAATTAAGGATCTGTCTGCTAGGTTGTTGCTTTGGGCCGGGATGTAATGAGCCCAGTTTAAATACGAATCCCTGAAAGACAAAGTCCCGGGAGTACTCTGAACCAGTATATATATTTTTTCATCAAAGCTGTCTTTTCTAAGCGTTTCAAACTCCCCGGTTGTTAATCCGTCATCTGAAACTGTTCTGTTTACTAAAATGTGTGCACGGATAAAGTCAACAACCTTCTCTTTCTCATTTTGAAGAGATGGTGTGATTGATGGAGGCAAAACCCCAGCGGTTTTTGCTTTTGCAATTGCAGCATTATTAGGAATTAAAAATGTGTATGATGTTCCTAAGTCAACTCCCTGGATTTTTCCTGTAGCAGGATCATATAAAGTAGAATTTTTAAGATAGTCAAAAAATGCAAGGTATTCAGAATTAGGAGCCTCAGCCAGGCGTTTTATTTTTAGTCCCTGCATCTCTTCACTGTATTGAAGTAAGTTATCAATATAATAAGTTCTTCCGTTTTGCTGGTCTTCATGGCCAATGATTCCAACAGGTGTACCGCCTGTTACTTCATTTCCGGCAGCATATAATTTATTATTGTTCCATTTGATGTATTCACCAGGAAGATCCAGGTCTCCTGAACGAATGATTCCTGAACCCGATAAATCATTTAATTCTCCGTTTGGAGTGAGTACTATTCCATTATACAAAATACGCAATAGACGCGCACGTGCTATAGCACTTGTGGCAGATGATCCTCCAATTGCGGGATTAACATATGTCCATTGCGACAGAGTAGCATTATATCCAAAGCCCATCTCCATAAGCTTAGCATCTGATGGCAAAAACAAGGTATATCTTGTATTGATATTACTAATCATTTCTTTTAGTCCGGATCCATCATTCATTATTCTTGTTGCCATAGTGAATTTTGGATCTAAATAAGCTGAGGTATAAACGCTGTAGAATAAATTCGATTTTTGAACTTTATTCGTACCATAAAAGAATCCGTTACTCAGAATTTTAGCATCTTTAATATCACTATTAAAGTCAAATCTTAAATTTTCATTTAGGCCATTACTGTTAGCAGTTCCTTTTGATGGCCAGACAGCATTCGGAACCATGTGTGCATTGATAAAATCGCGAAATATATAGAGCGGAAGCACATTAAGAGAAGGGTAATTTTTGAGTAAAATTTTAGAAATAAATTCTTCTAAAGGTTCGTTTTCCGGGACCATCATGGTGTATAAATCACTTTGTCCGTCATTATCAGCCTGTTTTAAAAAATTTTCATTATTTGGCGAAAAAGACAAAACCGGATCATAAAGCTTAACATCAACATTGTCCGATTTACCAGTATAATTACGATAGGTATTGGTGGCATCCTGACTGAAAACATACCTGACAAGACCATAATTTTCCAGTAATTCACGAAACTTACTGTATTGTGGTTTTTGTTCTAAGTATTGCTCCAAAGTAGGTGTTGGAAGAATTACTTTATCAATTTCGTGGATAATTCCGTTTTCAGCAACAATGTCTGCTTCGGTAACTTTAGAATCCAAAACATTAAATCCGGTAAATTCAGCATTGGGATAAAAATAATTAAAGTCAGCTGCGCTCAATCCCTTTGCAGCAAAATACTCATCGGTAAAATAACTGATGTATTTATTGTTATTATCCCCAATAGCATAAAAACCTCCATTTCGGTTAGAACTCACAAACACTTTTGGCTGCCCATTAATGGTTTTGTTTTGAAATCCGTCATAATATGCTGTTCTTCTTCTAAAAGCATTGTCAAGCACCCAGCCAGTCTGAGATTGATAGTCTGATAACTGCTCTGTTCGGAATGCATTATATATAAGCGCATATCTGACAATTTTTCCGGCAGTTTCAGCATCAATTTTATTTACATCAGTAATGCCTTGTTCCTGAAAATACTTAGTGAATGCGTCGTCATTAGGAGCCATCATAGTCCAATATCCTGCTTTCCCTAAGATATCCTTGTATCCTGCTTTTTCTATTAAAACCAGAAGATTTTTAAAATTACCACGAGCTTCCAGCTGCTGATAAACTGGAGGTTCTAAAGTATCTGGTCGGCCATAGTAATCATCATAAGCGTCCTTGCTGCAGCCTGACAGCAGGATTAAAAATGAAAAGACAAGTAGTTGGTGTATTTTTTTCTTCATTCTTGGTTAATTTATAGTATGGAAAGTCTGATTGGTTTTTAACTTTTTTTTAGTAAATACTGATATGTCAAACCTAATTGGTTCTGTTGCTAATTCTATCCTGCTCTATCCTGTTTTTTTTTATATGTGTTTTTTTATTACAGATTAAATACCAATATCATAATTAGTATGTTAATATTTTATAAATCCATAAAATATAATGTTTGTTGGGGTTTGAAGTAGCTTATTATGACTATCAGGAGAGGTTTTACTTGAAAAAAATCGTTATAACTTTAACAAAAAAACATCAAAATCATTAGGTAAATCAATGATTACAAAAAAAAGAATCATATTTTTTGAAGAAAATTCGGATTCATTTTGCTTAACATCAAAATGATATCCAGTTAAACTTTTAAGTTTTTCAAAAAAAACCAATTTTCAAAAACAAATTGGTTTAACATTTTTTATGTTAAATTTGTTAACACTTTAATTATTGCGCAAATGGTTTCAGAGATACAAAATCTCCATGATGTCTGGCTAAATAACAGAACAGCCAAAACTACATCCTCAAATAAAATATCGTTTGATGATCTTACTAATTCAATTATTAGCACTGGTCCATTCTCTTTTTACATTATTGATTTTTTCGATATGTCGCTGTCACATATAAGTCCTTCCATATTTGAAATGCATGGCTTCGATCCGGAGACTTTTACTTTTAATGATGTGTTAGGGGCGATTCATCCGGATGATCTGGATTTTGTAGTAAAGGCTGAGGCATTTCTTACCAGGTTTTTTTCTCAAAATATCGGTCGGGAAAAATTATTGAGCTATAAAATAAGTTACAGTCACAGATGCAGGATAAAAACCGGGGAATTTGTTTTATTCAATCATCAGGCACTAATGCTGACTATGGATGATAACGGGGGATACGGAAAATCATTAAATATTCATACCCGAATTGATCATTTAAGCAATTTTAATACCTATAAGATATCACTTATTGGTTTAAATGGAGAACCTTCTTTTATGAATATAAGTCTTGATGAAGTAAATAATAAAAATAAAGAATTTTCTAAAAGAGAAATTGATATAATCAAACTTATAGGGAAAGGTTTGAGCAATGCTGAAATTGCTGAAAAACTTTTCATCAGTCCCTTAACAGTAAAGAAGCATCGAAATAATATACTGTCCAAATCTGATTCAAAAAATACAGCAGAGCTTATAAAAAATTGTATTCTTCAGGGGATTATTTGATTGAAATTGTTTCTTTTTTAAGGATTTAAGAGAAGTGTTTCAGGATTTAATGAGGTTTTATTCCAACAATTTATAAACTATAATTCTGAAATATTGTTTCCGGACACTAAAGATAATAACCTGGCAGTGTTTGTGAGATTTTTTTTTTAACAATGATACATCTATAGAGGAATAGCTAAGGCAATGCCACAGATATTATTGCGATCCAATGTTATTGATTTGAAACCGCTGTATCACTTAAAATTGACCAAACAATCAGTGTCTGCAGAAATCCAAAAACTTTCTTGAGATCAAATTATCAGCATTACTTTTCAATACCTGAAGCTCTACATAACCAGAAATGTGCAGCTATGTCCTTGGTGATTAAAGAGCTATGAAAAGAAAAAATTTTGAGCAAATAAAACGTATGAATATGCCTAAAAGTAAATAGGGTAGTAGTATGTCTTTTTAGGCACATTCATTATCTTTTAAAGAAAGTAATTATTATTTTTCTGGCTCATGATCATTATCCTTTTCAGTATTGGATGCATCATCATTTTTGTCATGAACCGTTTCCTTGCTCTCAGATGTTGTTTTATTGGTTTCAAAATCGTTTTCAGGATGTTTGAGATCTTCAATAAATTCTTCCTGGTATTGATACGGATCTTCATCTCTTGCATAATTATCATTGTCAACAAGGGTATTTTGATCTATATAATCAGGATCACTTTCACCGAATTCTGTTTTATTTTCTTTATTCAGATCCTTGTGAAAAAGATTTTCATTTATAATCTCATTACCATCCACTGGTGTATTTTGATCAATATAATCCGGATCTGTTTGACCGTATTCGTTGTTATTTTGATTTTCCATGATATGTTAATTTAGAATTATTGTTTTCTAGTCTTTTTTGACTTTTGATATCTACAAATTTATTCTAAAGAATTCACAGGATTATTACAGAAAAATTACTGATAGTTCTATAATTTATAGCTACTTATGTACTATCTGGATAAAAATATAATTTATCCTGCCTCATTTATTTTTATCTGTTTTACTCTTAAAAAGAATATTTATAATATGGGTAAAGCGTTTTTTCTTTTCAAGAATGGAATGAATCACGAAAACAATTTTAAAAAAGTTTATAATTCGTGTTTTTCAACCTAATCACAGAAATATGAAGTAACAAAAAACTTACCAATCCTTAATATGAAAATTGTTCAAAAGTAAATGTGCTTATTTGATAAAAAATCTTTTTCAGGGCAATATTTTTGAGGATAAATGGGAAATACTGATTTTTTTTGTGGTTTTTAATATGTTGATAAATAATGTTTTATAGCCGTATTCGGTCATTGTTTTTAACTTAATAAATAATTATATTTGATTTAATCAAACCAGCTATTAATTTAAAATATTTACTATGGATAAAGCTATAAAACTTAAGGTTCGTAAGGAATTAAACGGTCAGCAGCAGTTGAATATCATTAGGTTAAAAGGCAGTTTAATTTCGAAAGGGTACACAGAAATAATACATATACTCGATCAGGATGATGAATTTCATATCAATTCATTTGCAACACCGGTTGAGACAACTAATGAAGTTCAGGAGTATATTACTGCATTTATAAGTAAAGAAAATTTAAGCGATACAATATCTCTGTATAAATAACTGATTTTGAATTTTGCCGATTTTACTCTGTAATAAAATAGTAGAGAAAGGCAATTTCTTCCTATTAATAAGTATCTAACTTTAACTTGTCATCAATAATTTCAAAATAAAGCTCAGGTAAAATTATTTTGATTTCCTGCGAAGTTTCTTCCTTAAACCAGTACAATATGAAATTTACTTTTACACTTTTTAATTCATAGTTTTTTAACTTCATTTCTTCCATCTTTTTAATGAAATGTTTTGAGAACTTTAATACAGATTGCCCATTTGAATTTAAGCATTCAACCCCATTAAAACGCAATTCTTCTCCACACATCAGTTGGGAAACTAAAATCTGTTTGTTGATAAAATAATCTAGCCAAATATCTTTGAATGAAGTATGTACAGCAATTTTATCTGGTGCAGGATAGATTTTGAAATCATTTATTTGCTGAAGATTTTCTGCTGTCAAATGATTTAAATAATCTGCATTCAGGTGAATATTCAAATTGCGTTTAGCCCTGGTCATTGCCACATATAATTGTCGTTTGGTTTCATTTGCGGTTTCATCAAAATTCTCCAGTAATAAGAAGATGTTATCAAATTCTTTTCCCTTAGCTTTATGAATGGTAGATACAAAAACTGTTTCACCATTTTCGTTATAAAAATCTTCCAGTTTGGATTCCCGAATTAATGTTTCTAAATCAGATTTGTACTTTTTGTAAGGATTTGTAGTTTCAAAATCCCTGATAATGTTTTGGCAAATCTCTAATTTATTACTTTTAGAGAAAGTGACGGTTAGTTGGCGTTTAGCATTGTCCCAAACTTCATCACTGATTGTATAAATATCAGCTCCCAAATCTACTTTATCCAGTAAAAACCGAACCTCAGCAAGATTATACAAACTGAAACTGTCATTAGATTGTATCAGTTTTGCTTTGATGCCGTTCTTTAAAAGAAGTCCGGCAACTTTGATAGCCTCATCGTTCGTTTTTGTGAGTACACACGTAGTTCCTGAAAGATCTGTGTTAGTTACATCATTTACAAGAGGCGTAATCAGATTATTGCTTTGATATCTGACAATCTTGATTTTTCCATTATCAGTTTGATTAGCAATAATCGGCGTTTCTTTTAACCGATGATGAATTTGCCGGACAAATTGATTTGAGAAAGTAACCAGATTGCTTTTACTACGGTAATTTTCAACCAATTCATGTTTTATGGCCTTGTTGTCATAAATGAACTGTTCCAGATATTTAGAACTCGCGCCTCTAAATTCATAAATATTTTGGTCATCATCTCCAACAGCAATAACCCTCATTTCTTCATTCTGCTCCATCAATGCATTAATAAGAGCGAACTCGTCTGAATTCATATCCTGTGCTTCGTCAATAACTAAAACGGTCTTTGTAATTTTACTAGTTTCAACATCACCATTTTTAATTCTCTCAACAGTCGTATTTAAAATATCAGTTGATTTTTCTAAACTGCCAACCTTGCCCAAAAGATCAAAACAATAAGAATGAAAGGTCTTGATCTCAATAAAGTTTGCGGCATTGCCAATCAGCTTTAGTAAACGCTTTTTAAATTCGGTAGCAGCAGCCCTTGAAAATGTCAGCATTAATAGCTGCTCATGTTTAACATCCTCCATCAACAGTAGGGAAGCCAGTTTATGGACCAAAACCTTTGTTTTACCGCTTCCCGGACCGGCAGCGACAACTATATGCTGTGTTTCGTTATCATTAATGATCTTCAGCTGTGTAGGCGAAAGTTCTCCAAACAGCTGTCTGAATTTTGCCGGGGTAATATTCCGCTTAATTTCATTTTGTCTGCTGCCTTTAAAATATTTGTTCAAAAATGAGCTATAATTCAGCTGGAAATAATCCTCAACAAACTGAAGCGCATTCCTGTAATCGGTAATCATTTTTTGGGCATATTCCCCTACAATATGTATTTGCTGGACTTTGCTTTCGTAAAACTGGCTGAGCTTTTGATAATCGTCTTTAGTGTACTGCTTTTTATTATTTTGTTCGGTACGCTCAATGGTTAAGCGGTTATATACGACAAGAAAGCCTCCTTCCATCTTTACAGCTTCAATTCGGGACAGGTAAAACAAAGTATCTTCAATATCATCAATGCTTATTTCTTTTTTGAAAAGGCTGAAGCTATTATCATAAGCATCCTTTAGTTCATGTACTGAAAACTCCACCAAAATCTCATCTTTATTCTCCCTATCTTTTATGGCTTCGGTGATGGTCTTGTCATAAAAGAATTCAACGATAAATTTTGCAAGTTCATGACGTTTTTCAAGTTTATCGTTCAATTGTTCTTTGCTTTGAAGGCATAGAACAGCAATGTAGTTTTTAGAATAATCTGTATTCTTCCTTTTAATCCAGTTTTTAATAGACCAAAAGTTAAGTATCGTTTTAAGTCTATTGGTGTTTACACCTTCACAGCCATTTTTTTCAGCTTCCTCATTTAATTCTTTCAGATGAAAAACACTTTCTTCTTCTTTGAAAACCGACAGTAAAAAGTTTTCAATTTTGCTGTATGCTTCAACTATGGCAAGTGAACGGTTTTTGTTGTCTGCTTTCTTTATAAATGCGGTCAGATCCTTGGCATCGGCTAGAATATTTTCTTCGCGTAACAGGTTTATTACATTGATTACCTCTTCTCTTACGATGCCCAGATGATCACTAATATAATCTACCCTTGATTCAGCAGTTTCATTGCTATTTTCCTTTCTGCTTTTACTTGAAAACAATTTTTTTATAATACGTACTCCTTGTTCTTTTTGCTTTTCTTCAAACTTTTCAGAAGAGCTTATCTTTTCAATAGCTTCCTGGGCATTTTTAGATAAAATACTGTTAGCAAATACCTTCGGCATATTCTGCCCTCGTTTAAGATATCCGGCATCTTCAAGAGCAGCAATAGCGGTAGTTACTCGTGTTTCTATTTCTGCTACATTATCATCCCAACCTGCTTTGCGAGCAATCTCTAATGCTGAATTGGATACTTTAGAACGGAATCTTGTAATATCCTTTATCGCTTTCCATACCTGCTGGATTTCCTTAATGGAAAGTTTAGTCTGGTTCAGCAGGATAAAGTGTTTACTAAGATCTTCTTCATTAAAAAGTACAAAGCAATCTGCTGAAATATTTTCATCCCTGCCTGCGCGTCCTGCTTCCTGAACATAGTTTTCCAGTGAATCTGAGATTTCGTAATGAATGACCAGGCCCACATCTTTCTTGTCAACCCCCATACCAAAGGCAGAGGTCGCTACCATAATTTGTGTTTCGCCATTTAAAAAAGAATTTTGATTCTCGGTCTTTTCCTGTTTATCCATTTTGCCATGGTAGGGCTTTGCACAAAAACCATCATTTGCTAACCTTTCAGCCAGCAGATAAGCTTTTCGGGTCCGGGATACGTAGATAATTGCCGGGCAGTTTTTTTCTTCAATTAAATCACGGGCGGTTGAATATTTTTCTTCCTCATTTTCCTTTTCAAATACCTTGTACTGAAGATTAGTCCTTGACGCTTTTGAAGTGAAAACTTCAAGATCCAGCGATAACTTTTCGCTAAAATAATCCTGTATATCCTCAATTACTTTTTGTTTGGCTGTTGCTGTAAAACAAGATACTGGTATGCTATCCTCAAGGTTTTTCTTTTCCTGAATTAATTTTATAAAATCGCCAATGTATAGATAGTCCACCCTGAAATCTTGCCCCCATGAGGAAAAGCAGTGCGCTTCATCAATTACAAAACGTGCAACTTTTCTACCTAAAATTAACTTTTCAATAGTTCTTGACCGTAGTGATTCAGGGGAAATGTATAAAATAGAAGCAGAACCATCTTCAATCCGTTCAAATGATTTGGCCCTTTCAATAGGATCTAATAGACCGTTGATGGTAACGGCTTCAGTTATGCCATTCTTTTCGAGATTATCAACCTGGTCTTTCATTAACGACTGAAGCGGAGAAATTACGATGGTCAATCCTTTTGAATTTTCAGCACTCATAAGGGCCGGAACCTGAAATGTAATTGATTTTCCTCCACCTGTTGGAAAAACTGCCAGTACCGACTTGTTATTCACAGCTGCCTTAACCGCTTTTTCCTGCAGCGGCTCCCCACCATAAGTCCGGTATGAATCGAAACCAAAAAATCGTTTTAATCCTTTGTAAATATCAAGCGCATTATTACAGTAATTACAACCGGTTATACAGGGTTTACTCCGTAATAATCGCATTATACGGTCCACCTCAGGATAGTTTTTAAGAACCCATGGAGGTGTAATGGAGTGAACTGTTTTATGGGTTGTAAATGAATTGATCAATGCCAGGCAATACGCCAGTTCGATAGGATGTTCAGCTATTATTTTGGTTAGGTCTGCATCTTCACAAATTTCGTTACGGAACTTTAATCTAACCAGAGTTTCGGTATCGGTATTGCTATTCCTGTAATTTATAAACTTAAAAAATCCACCAAACTCCTTTGTGGAATTTAAGAGAAGGCAGAAGATTTCTTTAAGCGTTTTATCAATTTGCGAAAATGCTGCAACTTCGCTATTAAATAAATCCCGCGCTTTTATGGAATCATTTAATGGGTTGCTTGTGTCTTCAGTCTGAAGTTTATCATCTTTTAGTAGAGCATGATAAGGCTTTGTAGGGAATAATAGTGGAGAGAGATATAAAGTATCAATTATATTTAAAGGGTTAATGCAGGCATCAAAAACTGCTTTTTCGATGTATTTTATATCATGATTTAAAATATTATGCCCACAAATATATTCGCTGCCTTTGAGAAACTCAATAAAATCTAATAATGAAGACTTGTGGAAATGATTGCCATCTTGCTTAATTGCCCCTATATCTAAAATTTTACCTTTTGTTGGTTCAATTTCGGTATCAATAAAAGTAATTAAATGTGGATTGTTTTGCTCATTTATTACCATTAAACTCAAAAAGATTATGTTTGTTTTCTATTAAGAAATAAATATACAAATATTTAAAGGCGAGGAAGATAGCTAAAGTAGTGATAAATTTCTAAATCCAATACACTTTTATTAAATAAGCTTTTTATGTTGAATTAAGACTAATTGATGAATGGGCTTTCGATAATAAGTTTAATAAATGAAAAAAGCTCCAGATTTCTCTGAAGCTTTTTTCTTAGTAGCGGGAAGCATTCAATTATCGAACCAGATTATTGAGGATTATTATTTGATTATTGCATTTGCATCGTAAAAAAATATATTTAAAAGATTTCAAAATGTTTCAAATCTTTTAAGAATCTTCTTCTAATTACTATTAATATGATATGTTAAATAAACAACTAATATAGAATTTTTCTATTGTTTTTCTCATAATAGAAAAATATTTATTATCAAACTTCGATCTCTTATTTTTCAGATAGTGTAATCTAATCTTATTTTTAAAAAGAATAATTCATAACAATTTACCAAGAAAAATATATTTTTATAAGATATTTCACTAATCGTTATCTAATAAAACTTAGAAATTCAATATTAAAAAAAGTGTTTAAAACAGATTTTTTAATTTAAAATTATAAATAGATGCTCTTTATATATAATTCTGTAATAATTAAAACTTAAGAAAAAACTTGGAAAATTTAATTTAGATTTATGTAGTAAAATTCTTTTAAATTTGTTTAAATAACCTTAAAAATCACTTTATTATGAAAAAAAAATAATAACAAAATTATTTGTTTTATGTATCACGTTCTTAACATTGAGTTGCTCACAAGATGTCGCAAATGAGGAATTAGCTAAAGATAGCAGAGCTGATTATAAAATAGACAAAGTTTTTGCATTGGAAAAAGAAGATGTTCAAAGGAATGCCTATACTCTTTTGACCCAAGAAGAAAAATATACATTATGGATAAAGAAATTAGAGTCTTTGATAGATAATGGTAGTTTTTATAAATCCGAAACAATAAGCTTAAATAGTAAGCAAAAAGCATTAATTCAAGAATTAAAAAATAAAGTCACAAAAAATGTTTTTGCTGATAAACCAAATGATGAAAAAGAATATTTTCTAAATATTTACGCTCCAAAGTTTTTAAAAAAAGCTCAAAAAGTTTTTACCTATGATCAAATGGGGTTGATTTTCTATAAAATTTCTAAAACTCAAGAAGACATTAACTTGAAAAAATTGTCTGTAACTTCTAAGGCAAATTCAGAAGGTGGCTGTAATTGTGCTGCTGGTGGTTATTTTACATGTCAATGGGGCGGAGATAAATGCGCAGCAAATACAGACTGTAGAGATCCTAGAGCTAATTGTGGTTTTATGTGGTCTTCACCTTGCGATGGAGATTGCAGAGTCTTTTCCTAAATTTATAAAATTAATCAACTTTACCTAATTGAAAGGGTAAAATTTAAAATTTGAATATGAAGTCTTACCTACTATTATTATTATGTTTATCATTGCTCAGCTGCAAAAATAAAACCGACGATTCTATAGAAAAATTGAAACTTTCTGAAGTTGAAATAAAAAAAAATATCTTTGATTTTGGAAGTATTAATATTGGCGATACAGTTAATCATTCATTTATCATTACTAATATTTCAGAAAGAAAATTTATTATTGATACAGTTGGCACTAGTTGTGGTTGTACAATGACAAGTTTTACAAAAGATTCTGTTGAAAGGTATCATAGTGCTAAAATTAATGTAACATTTATTGCTGAAAAAAATTCGTCAGGAAAAATTTCAAAGTCTATTGTTGTTTCGGACAACAGTTCCAAGGGATTTCATACTTTTTATTTAAAAGGTAAGGTAAAGTAAAAAAATAAATTCTGAATCAAAACACAAATTAATTAGATCTTTTACTATCCTATTCCTTAAATTGACACTATCCCAAAAAGTGTGTAAGTTGAAAAGTTTAGGCTTCGGTTTTTATAATCGGAGCCTTTTTTCAAATATAAGGGTAAATTGGTTTAAAACAATACCCCAGTTTTGAATAGGCATT
>NZ_JAADZW010000030.1 GCF_010645065.1 Flavobacterium fluviatile
GTAATTTTCCAAAGAGTATTAATTTGATGGCTAAGTTAGGAAATCTTCAATTCCTCCCCAAGTTTTGTTCTTGACCCTTAATTTCTCTGTCATAATATGATTTTTCTAAAATTGAGGAATTGCATCTATCAGCGGTTTTGCAATTCGGTATTGAACTATGACACACAATAATATTAACTGTAACACAATTTTAAGCAAGAGTACATAATCAGTTTTTATTTTGCCGTAAAGCTGGTGTCTTACCCAAAACAAATAGAAATAGAAGACAATCAAAATGAAATAACGCAATTCAATATTGGTTTGATATCTGGCATTGATATAATTTTGAAAATACAAGAAAGGCAGCATAAATATTAAAAAAATCAAAAGTTCTCCAATTTGAAATGCATTAGAAACCAATAATTCAGGTATTGAATATCCGTGTTTGCGATAAAAAACAAAATCTGTTATAGTTAAAAATATAAGAATGACAAATCCGATAATAGTATAATGTTTATGAGCAAAAAGAGGATTAATTTTTTCAATAGATTCGGTATTTAATCTTTCTTGAATAGCTCCTACATCAAATGCAGTAAAGAGAAGCGAAGCCATTCCGCCTAACAAAATTAAAAATAAAAGAGGGTTGAAATGACGCACTCTTTTGCCATCAATATAATCATGGATTGTTTTTCCGGGATGAAGAAACATTTCTTTTGCGGTATAAAAAATCCCCTTATCAAGGTGTGAAAATGCATGAAAGATATAATGAAACATTTCATGCCAGGTTATTTTACCTGTTTTAGAAGACTGCTTACAATTTGGACAATAATGACCGTAGAAATTTGTCTCACAATTTTTGCAGGTTATTTTAGCATTGTGACTCATAGGGGTAATGCAAATTTATATTTATAATTAAAAACCTCCTAATAATTAATTGTTTGTGTTAAAACTAAAAGAAACAATTCACCGAATTGTTTCTTTTAGTTATGTGTAACTTTCTTTATTCTTTTTTTGATTTATTCATTTCCCCAATAAAAGGAATAGAATCCTGAATTGAAGATCTTATGGTTACCTGCAGATATTGTTCTAACTGTACAAATTTAGCGGCGTTAATTTCTCCTAATTCTTTTTTTACCTTTGTATAGGATTTAAATAGTAGTTTATCTAAATCCATATTGTTTTTAAAATTTGCCTGTGTTAATTCATCCGCTTTGGAAGGACTTAGTGTGGAGTAATTTTTGGCATATTCATCAATAATCTGAATTTTTTTTCTTCCTAATTCTTTTCTTTCTGTTTCATATTTATCATAAATTTCCTGAAATGTCGCAGTCTGTGAATCGGAAAGATTCATGAACTCTTTTACAAGATCCCATTTGGATTTTCCATAAATGTCCTGTATAATGGTTATCTCATCATCAATAACGGACTGGGCAAAGCAATTAACAGAGACAGTAAGAACAAATAAAAGCAGTAATTTTTTCATAATTCTATTTTTTAATAGTTTTTAAAAAGGGTTTAATTTTTTGTTTGTTTATTAAAGTCGTAACTAAGTGAGTCTCCAGGTCCAAACTGATAAGCAGAAACGTAGTCAGTAACAATACCATGCTATAACAGGCCTGTTAATAATCATTTCTAACAGCTGCTGAGATTGATTGCAGGTAATTGTGAAGATTCATTGAAAGCAGAGAGTTTGTTTATTTTTTAGGATAAGAAATTTTAGTTGCTCCAATTGTCCCATTAAAGGCAAAAGGTGCCTGATCATAATAGTCAGTGGACACTGGTGATCCAAGATCGCTTCCTATATCAAAACAGTCATTTGCCGTAAATATAAGCGGAGCTGTCACAGGCACCTGACCCTGAGCGATTGCTTTGCCGTTAGCCTTAATAATGATATCCATCGCAGATCCTGGTTTAGGGCTGATTAGCTTTGATTCAACGGTGATATTTACTTTTCCTTTAGGCAGTTTGTCCTTCGCTTTAATTTGGGTGCGGCTGATTTCAAAGAGGTTATATTCATAGCATAATATTCCGTCTTTTATGTAGCAGCTGAGTCCGCCTGAAAAAGCGCCAAGCGAATACAGTACACCATTAGCATTTTCCGGAACGGTTATATCCATGCTGACTGTATTATTGAATTTCCCGAGCTTTGGAGCAGCAAATTCTGGCATACGGGTCACAGTTCCTGTAAATTTCCAGTTTGTGTAAGGCGTTGCCGGAGCATCTTCAGGATGAAATATCACAGACCAAAGACCTCCTCCAATAGGCAGGTTTTTATTTTTTGCAGATTCAACTAAAAATAAGCTTTTCATTTCTGCAAGTTTATCCGGCATTTTTGCAGAAAGGTCATTTGCCTGACTCCAATCTTCATTAATATTATACAATTGCCATACATCTTTTTCCGGATTCCAGTCTAAAATACCTTTTGGAAGTCCGGGAACCCATGGAATCCTTGGGCCGAAAGTACAGGCATACCATCCGTCGTTATAAATTCCCCGGCTTCCCATAATATCAAAGAATTGCGTTTTGTGAGTGTCTTTTGCTTTGGCATCTGCAAAAGTATATTCCATACTTACCCCATCAATAGGATCCTGTGTAAAATTGTTGACAGTTTGTGGTGCAGTAATTTTAACGGCTTCATAAATAGTAGGAACAATATCTATCACATGGTGAAATTGTGTGCGTGGTGTGTTGTCATGTTTGATTTTTTCCGGCCATGCTATAGCCAATAGCTGCCTTGTGCCTCCAAAATGTGCAGCAACCAATTTAGTGGATTTATAAGGCGTACTGCCTGCCCATGCCCATCCGGCATTGTACATATTGTCTGTTTTGGGAGAACCAAGGACATCCAGGCCTCCAAGTTCATTTAGTGTTTTAATGTGTTGAGAAATAGTAGTAGGTATTCCATTTTGAGCGAGTAGTTCACTAATGCTCCCATTCTGGCCTTCAGCAGAAGAACCATTATCGCCCCAGATATAAAATATCAGCGTATTATCCAATTTTCCCTGCTGCTCCAATTCGTCAATAATACGTCCGGCATTATAATCTGCATGTTCGGCAAAACCTGCAAATACTTCCATTAATCGTCTTTGAAATGGTTTTTCATCATCCGGAATGCTTTCCCAGGATGCCATAGTGGCATCACGCGACGTTAACTGGGTATCCTTTGGGATCCATCCTAATTCTTTTTGTCTGGCAAAAGCACGTTCACGGTATTTGTCCCAGCCATCGTCAAATTTGCCTTTGTATTTATCTGCCCACTCTTTCATTACATGGTGAGGGCCGTGTGCAGCACCGGGAGCCCAGTACATTAGAAAAGGCTTTTCAGGCGAAAATGCCTGCTGTTCGCGTAACCAATGAATGGCATCGTCTGCAATATCTTCTGTCAAATGGTAATAGTCATGACCCTCAGTATGATGCGGATGCTCAACAAAAGTAGTGTTGCGTACCATATTTGGCTCATATTGTGAAGCTTCACCGGCAAGAAAGCCATAGAAGTATTCGAATCCATAACCGGTCGGCCAATAGTCAAAAGGTCCTTTTGTAGTTGTTTGTTCAGCCGGGGTATTATGCCATTTCCCGAATGCACTGGTATTATAACCATAATTTTTTAATACCTCAGCAACTGTTGCAGCAGTTTTTGGGATGGTTCCACTGAATCCGTCCCAGTCATTGGCCAATTCACAAATTTGTCCGTTGCCTACTACTGTGTGGTTTCTCCCTGTGAGCAAGGATGCTCTGGTTGGCGAACACATGGCTGTAGAGTGAAAACGATTATAAGATATACCGAGCTTTGCAACACGGTCTAATGTAGGTGTGTTTATTTCGCCTCCGTATGTGCTTGGAGTTGCAGGGCCTACATCATCCATTAGTATAATCAGGATATTAGGCGCATCTGCAGGCAGTCGTTTTGGGTCTGATCTTTTTTGATAGGTTGAAGTTTTGATAATCAGTCCGGCTTTGCTGGCTGAAGGTGTGGGAGGAAAAGGTAACACATCCTGACCGAAAGTCAAAAACACATTGCTGATTAAAAGCAAAAAACAGGAGTATTTTGTTTTCATACTGTAAATTATATTAAGTGAATAAATAGAATTTAATTAGGCAGGACAATTATTATAACAATATATGGATTACAAATATTTAGTTAAAAGTACAAAAAAATATATATAAAACACTGATTTTCAATAAAAAACAATGTTGTTTGTTATTAGGGACTAAATCGTTTTTTTTTTCTTCCTGTTTTGAAACTATGGTGCAATAAATTCTGCTAGTAAAATCATGTAGGTTTGATATACCAAATGCAAAAAACATAACAAACGGATATTTTGCTTTGCAAGATGATTAAAAAATAAGAATTAAATGTCAAGTCCTTGTAATTGCCTTACATGATCTCAGAATGATTAGACTTGTATAGATTTAATAGTAATAATTTTGAAAAGGGAATGACAAACCTGCGAGTAAAATTTTAAAAAATACAAAAACAAGAAGGGCTTGTTAGGTCAAATTTAAAATAAAAAAGCCTGTAACTCTTGAAAACAAGTAATTACAGACTTTTTAAGTACCCGGAGCCGGAGTCGAACCGGCACGGTTTCCCACAGGTGTTTGAGACCAGCGCGTCTACCAATTCCGCCATCCGGGCTTAGCAGACGAAAAAAACCATCAAAAAATGATTGTTTTAACGCAATAGAATGAAGTCATAAATGATATCATTCCTTTAACACGGTGCAAATGTAAAAAATAAAATTAAAAGTTCTGCTAAAAATACTCGAAAATTTCCTTTCAGTCTCCAATAAATTTTATAAATTTGCACCTCGTTAAAACGAAGCACACACAACTAACTACATCCGAGGGAGATACAGGGTTTGACTGAAAAAATAAATTTAGCCGGACTCCATAGAAAACCAAGGAATAAAACAACAAATTATAATGTCGCACCTAGAACCAGAAGCTAAAATTTTTGCTTGTTCACAAAGTGTTTATCTTGCAGAAAAAATTGCAAAAGAGTACGGAATTCCGTTAGGGAAAGTAACGATGTCAACGTATAGCGATGGAGAATTTCAGCCGTCTTACGAAGAATCAATACGAGGTTTACGTGTTTTTATCGTTTGTTCCACTTTTCCAACAGCCGATAATTTGATGGAATTGTTGTTGATGATTGATGCTGCTAAACGTGCATCTGCACGGCATATTACAGCTGTAATGCCTTATTTTGGCTGGGCAAGACAGGACAGAAAAGACAAGCCAAGAGTTCCGATTGGGGCTAAATTAGTCGCCAATCTGTTAAGTGCTGCAGGAGCGACAAGAGTAATGACAATGGATTTGCATGCAGACCAGATTCAGGGCTTTTTTGAAAAACCGGTAGATCATCTATTTGCATCAACTATCTTTTTACCATACGTAGAAAGCTTAAAATTAGACAATCTAACCATTGCATCTCCGGACATGGGAGGTTCAAAAAGAGCTTATGCGTATTCTAAGTTTTTAGAATCAGATGTGGTAATCTGTTACAAACAAAGAAAAGCAGCCAACGTTATCGACACTATGGAACTGATTGGTGAAGTGAAAGGACGTAATGTAATCTTAGTAGATGACATGATTGATACTGGTGGTACTTTAGCAAAAGCGGCAGACCTGATGATCGAAAAAGGTGCATTAAGCGTTAGGGCAATTTGTACACACCCTATATTATCAGGCGGTGCGTATGAGAAAATTGAAAATTCGAAACTAACAGAATTAATCGTTACAGATTCTATTCCGTTAAAGAAAGAATCAAATAAAATCAGAGTAGTGAGTTGTGCGCCTCTTTTTGCCGAAGTGATGCACATGGTACACCACAACAATTCCATCAGTGGAAAATTTATAATGTAGTCTGACTATAATAAAATTTGAATATTTTTAATAACTATATTTTTTTACAATGAAATCGATTACAATTAAAGGATCAGAAAGAGAAAGCGTGGGCAAAGTGTCAACTAAAGCCTTACGTAATGCTGGAGCGGTTCCTTGCGTGTTATACGGAGGAAATCAGGCAGTACACTTCTCAGCAGAAGCTGCGGCTTTCAAAAACTTGGTTTTCACTCCAAACGCACACACAGTTGTGATTGAGCTTGGTAAAGGAAAATCATTCAATGCAATTTTGCAGGATATCCAGGTTCACCCTGTAACGGACAAAATTTTGCACATTGACTTCTTCCAGTTATTTGATGATAAGGAAATCACAATGGAAGTTCCTGTGAAAATTGTTGGTACATCTAAAGGTGTTCTTGCGGGTGGTGTTTTACGTTTAAACCAACGTAAATTAAAAGTTAAAGCTTTACCAGCAAATCTTCCTGATTTTGTTGAAGCTGACATTACGCCACTTGAAATGGGTAACAAATTATATGTTACTAAAGTTGGAAAGCCAGAGTACAAAATTATGCATCCGGACAACACAGTTGTAGCTCAGGTAAGAATTTCTCGTGCTGCTATGAAAGCTGCTCAGGAAGCTGCAAAAGCTGCAAAAGCTCCTGCAAAAGGAAAGAAAAAATAATTTTTTTCAATCATACAAAAAGCCTCAATCTTACGGTTGGGGCTTTTTTTTTTAGTGTCTAAGGTGCTGAAATACTAAGATTTTTATCTTTAAACGGTTTCGAACTCCGCTCAGTCTGATACGCTAAATGTTTGTCATGCTGAGCGGAGTCGAAGCCTTTTTTATGATTTGTTTTTTAGAAGCAGAATGTTTGCGGGTTTTCAAGACGTGACATTCCTGCCATCCGCTATATCTTTTCCCTGCTAAAGAAGCAAGAAAAAGGATGCCGCTGCTGTCAGGGCTAGCCAGAAGTTTAGTTTTTTATTAGAAAATTTCATAAGTTGAGGGCAAAAAAGAGTAAGTCTGGAAAAGAAATCAGAAAAATAAAATCTGCTTCATCTGCAAAATCTGCGAGAAAACTTTATCGCGAACTTTGGCATTAAATTGATCATCCAAAATCAATAATCTAATTTTCAAATTATCTAATTAACACATTTCCTAATTCCCCGATTAACCCTATTTTTGCAAACATGATAAAATGGATAAACAACCTGTTTTCATCAACACCTAAAGAAGAAAACACACAAAATATTATAAAACCGGAAGTTCACGAACACCAAAAAAACAATATAAAAAGCGTGAGTAAAAAATATTTAATAGTTGGATTAGGAAATATCGGAGCCGAGTATGTAAATACCAGACATAACATCGGATTTAAAGTTTTGGATTTTTTAGCCAAAAAAGAAAGCCTATCGTTCGAAACCGTAAAATTGGGTTCATTGGCCGAATATAAATTTAAAGGAAGAACTTTTTTGCTGTTAAAACCAAACACATACATGAACCTTAGCGGAAAAGCAGTAAAATTCTGGATGGATAAAGAAAATATTCCGCTTGAAAATGTGATGGTCATAACAGATGATTTAAACCTATCTTTCGGAACTATCCGAATCAAGCCAAAAGGAAGTGACGGAGGCCATAACGGACTTAAAAACATCAATCTGGTTCTAAATACGCAGCAGTATACCCGTTTTAGATTTGGCATCAGCGATCAGTTCAAAAAAGGGCAGCAGGTTGACTACGTTTTAGGAGAATGGGATGAAGAGGAAAAAGCAAAATTACCTGAAAGGTTAGAAATAGCTTCAGAAATTATCAAATCTTTCGGTACGGCAGGATTAGAAAATACAATGACAACTTTTAACGGAAAGTAAAGATTTACAGGATTTTGGTGTAAAAACAACAATTATCAATTAACTTAATTCAATTTAAACGAAATAGAATTTTCTATTCCAAAGTTAAATGTATAAATTTGAATAAATTATTATAAATCATAAAAATCATATATCATGGCTTTTGAATTACCACAATTACCTTATGCTTATGACGCATTAGAACCACATATTGATGCGCGTACAATGGAAATCCATCATACAAAACATCATAATGCGTATACAACAAACCTAAATGCTGCTATTGCCGGAACAGATTTAGAAGGAAAAACAATCGAAAATATCTTAATCAACTTAGATAAAACAAACGCTGCAGTTCGTAACAACGGTGGAGGTTTTTACAACCACAACTTATTCTGGACAGTAATGGCTCCAGATGGTGGCGGATTGCCAACAGGTGATTTGTTAGCAGCTATCGAATCTTCTTTTGGATCTTTCGAAGAGTTTAAAGCAAAATTTGCTAAAGCAGGAGCGACACAATTTGGTTCAGGATGGGCTTGGTTGTGTGTTCAAAAAGGCGGAAAATTAGACGTTTGCGGAACCCCAAACCAGGACAATCCATTAATGCCGGAAGTGGGCTGCGGTGGAACTCCAATCTTAGGAATGGATGTTTGGGAGCATGCTTACTACTTAAATTACCAAAACAGAAGACCGGATTACATTGAAGCTTTCTTCAGTGTAATTAACTGGACAGAAGTGGCAAGAAGATTTGCTTTAGATAAATAAGAAAATAGAGTAAAGACATAAAAAAGACGGATAACTTTGTGTTATCCGTCTTTTTATTTTGTGGAATTTCTCTCTTGAAAAGAAAATAAAAAAGGCGGAAGTAATTCCGCCTTTTTTGCCCCAAATTACCATAATACTTAACCTACTTAATTTTATGGCAATTCAAATATATTATACAATATTGTTTACATCAAATATTTCTGATTAAATGCAATAATATCCGATTAAATGATTTCTTTCTGAATTTAAACTTTACCGAAATAAAAAAGGTGAGATTTCTCCCACCTTTTTTGCCCCAAATCTACCATAAACTTAACCTACTAATGTTATGGTGCTTCAAAGATAGGTCAGTATTACAGTTTTGCCAAAAATATAGGATGAAATGCAAAAAAATCCGATGAAATGCATTTTTTAACTTTTTTTTTAGTATGCTCTTGCGTTTTTTCCTTCATAAAAATTTATAAATGCTCTGTTGACAACACGATTTCCGCCTGGTGTTGGGTAGTCTCCGGTGAAGTACCAGTCGCCAAGATTTTTCGGACAGGCAGTATGCAGATCTTCTACTTTTTGGAAGATAATTTTTACTTCGGCATTGATTTCAGGAGAACTTAACATATCAGCAATTCTGTCAGAAATTTCTTCAGGAGTGAATTGGTCATAAACTGCTGTTACATAATTTACAACGTCAGTATCTGCATAATTTTCCTGAGCTTTGCATTTTGCATAGACTTCATCAACAATATGATATAAATTTCTTTCCTTAAGTAAATCTAAAGCAGCTCTGAAAGCTACAAGACCTTCTAATTTTGCCATATCTATTCCGTAACAATCCGGGTAACGAATTTGCGGAGCTGAAGAAACAATTACAATACGCTTTGGTTTCAGGCGATCCATCATTTTAATGATACTCATTTTTAATGTCGTACCCCGAACAATACTGTCGTCAATAATTACGAGATTATCTTCCGGCTTAATTACTCCGTAGGTGACATCGTAAACGTGGGCTACTAGATCATCACGGCTGCTGTCTTCTGTAATAAAAGTTCTTAGTTTTGCATCTTTGATGGCAACTTTTTCTGTTCGTATTTTTACAGCCAGTAATTCCTGAAGTGTTTCAGCGGTTAATGTATTTCTGTTTTCTAAAATATAATTGTTTTTTCTCTGATTTAAGAAATCCTGAGCGGCTTCGACTAAGCCATAAAAAGAGGTTTCTGCCGTATTTGGAATATAAGAGAAAACGGTGTTGTCTGTATCGCTGTCGATTGATTCAAGGACAGCCGGTAAAATTAATTTTCCCAGATTTTTACGTTCCTGGTAAATTTCGGCATCACTTCCTCTTGAAAAGTAGATTCTTTCAAAAGAACACGCCTTTTTAACGGTTGGTTCCAGAATTTGATTCATAGTAACCTTTCCGCTTTTCTTTATAATCAATGCATTGCCCGGTTCAATTTCCTGAACACTTTCAAAAGGGACATTAAATACAGTCTGAATAACAGGCCTTTCTGAAGCTACAACAACAACTTCGTCATCCTGATAGAAATAGGCCGGACGAATACCCGCCGGATCTCTAAATACAAATGCATCACCATGACCTAATAATCCGGCCATTGCATAACCTCCGTCTAAATTTTTAGCCGAACGAGCTAAGATTTTAGCGATATCAAGGCGCTCTGCAATCACCGGCGATGCTTCTCTTTTAGAGTAGCCTTCTGCTTTACAGTCCTGATACAATTGCATTACTTCCTTATCCAAAAAGTGACCTATTTTTTCCATTACAGTAACGGTATCGGCCATTTCTTTTGGATGTTGCCCCAGTTCTACCAGATTTTGGAAAAGCTCTTTAACATTGGTCATATTAAAGTTTCCTGCCAAAATCAGATTACGGTGCATCCAGTTGCTCTGACGTAAAAAGGGGTGAACGCTTTCTATGCTGTTTTTTCCGAAGGTTCCGTAACGAACATGTCCTAAAAACAATTCTCCAACATACGGAATACTTGTTTTTAATTCTTTGATATCATCAGCAAGATCAGGATTTGCTTTCAGTTCCTCACTGATACGCTCATTGATCTGCTTGAAAACATCCTGAATAGGCTGTGAATGGTTTGAACGAACCCTGCTGATATAACGTTCTCCAGGTTCTACATCTAATTTGATGCTTGCAAAACCGGCACCATCCTGACCACGATTGTGCTGTTTTTCCATCATTAAATACATCTTCTGAATTCCGTAAAATGCAGTTCCGTATTTTTCTTTATAATATTCAAGCGGTTTAAGAAGTCTGACTAAGGCTATACCACATTCGTGTTTTAAAGCGTCGCTCATTGTGTTCTGTATTTGTGTTGTTGTAAGTTGTGTGTATTAACGTAATAAAAAAGCCCCGTTTTATCGAGGCTCTTAGGCATTATATTTCTATGTCAAACTGAGTTAACGACTTAAATTGCTGTAATCGAATCGCTACTTCGGCTTTGCTTAGTGTTTCCATCCTTTCGGTTCCGAATTTCTCGACGCAGAACGAAGCTAAATTTGAACCGTAAATAATTGCGTTTTTCATGTTTCCAAACGAAATGTTTTCACTTTGTGCAATAAATCCTGAAAATCCGCCTGCAAAAGTGTCTCCCGCTCCGGTTGGATCAAAAACTTCTTCTAATGGCAAGGCCGGTGCAAAGAATACTTCTCTGTTGTGGAATAAAAGTGCGCCGTGTTCTCCTTTTTTGATCACCACATATTTTGGTCCCATATCCTGGATTTTGGCAGCGGCTTTTACTAATGAATATTCACCGGAAAGCTGTCTTGCTTCTTCGTCATTGATGGTAATAACATCTACACGCTTGATAACGTCCAGTAATTCCGGAAGAGCGCAGTCCATCCAGAAGTTCATGGTGTCTAAAACCACTAATTTTGGTTTTTTCTCCATTTGATCCAAAACACTGCTTTGTACTAAAGGGTGCAGGTTTCCTAGCATTACCACATCAGCATCTTTAAAGCTTTGAGGGACTTTTGGCTGAAAATCTGCCAACACGTTCAACTCTGTTACCAAAGTGTCTCTTGAATTCAGATCGTTGTGGTACAAACCGCTCCAGAAAAATGTTTTTCCGCCTTTTACAATTTCGATTCCGGAGATATCGATATTTTTTGACGTTAAAAGATCTAAATGTTCCTGAGGAAAATCGTCGCCAACTACAGAAACTATGGCTGATTGCAGGTTGAAAAATGAGGCTGATAAACCAATGTAAGTTGCAGCTCCGCCTAATATTTTATCTGTTTTTCCGAAAGGGGTTTCAATCGCGTCGAAAGCAACTGTTCCAACAATCAATAATTTATTCATTTTATGAATTTCGAATTAAGGTGCAAAGATACTTTATATGTTACAATATTGCAACGGTTTGCAATCTCAAAATTTTCATAAAATAATGGCAACGATTTTGAAGTAAAACTGTTGTAAATGAATTGTTTAAAATTGTTTTTCGGAGAAGCTTATAATAGGTTACCCGGATTTAAAATGCAATTTATATTTTGCGAAAAGTTATTTTTTATCGCAGTTTTTTGAATGAGGATGGTTTTCTTTTTCCGCTTACAATACCAAGAATAGTAATGTGGTAATTTTTAACTTTAAAAACTATTAACTAAGTTTTATAAGTTGCTTCTCTATAGATTTTAGATTTAGTTGGGATATTTTCACATTGGGAATAAATCAAAGGGTTTTCAACGATTTTGTTCATCGTTTTGTTTATTCCATTACCAGTTTTAATTGCGTTTAAAGGTTGTTGTTTTTCAAAAGCAATATAGTCAACGATTTCTTCTAAGTTTTGGAAATAATTCTCAGAAATATCTAAGGTATATTGTTTTGAATCTTCAACTTTTTTTCTTCCCATTTCTCATTAAATTTTTCTAAAGACATTGTCGGGGATTTTTCTGCATTTTTAATCCATTTTACGAAGTCTTCTTTGGATAAATTACTTTCAATTTGATCGGTTTCATTATCAAAATCAATTGATACTTTTAATGATTTTCCAATATATTTTTTTGGAATTTCAAAAGAAAGATTAACAATTTTATCATTAGGAGTAATGGTTTTTTGTATCATTTTTTTTAATTTAATGAACTGATACAAAGTTACAATAAAAATAGATTCAAATCGGATATATAAAAATTATAGTTGATACTTCTTATAAAAATAATTCTTCAAAACCCCTACCAGAACCAGAAGTTGGTCTATTAATCGGATTTGGAACAGCAAAGGACTTTAGATAAGAGCAGCAAAAGATTTTTAAGTTAGTGTAAAAACGTATGGGGATTAAATTTCCGACACGTTTTTTTATTTATATCAGTTTAGAATCGGCTGTTTCATAGAAAGAATCCACAGAAAGTTTAGGCTGCATCGATGCCATAACAGCCAGTTGATCACAGCGTTCGTTTTGCGGATGGTTATTATGGCCTTTAATCCATTTAAAATTGACCTGATGTTTGCGATAAACAATTAAAAACCGTTTCCAGAGATCGGCATTTTTTCTTCCGGAAAAGCCTTTTTTCTCCCAGCCTAAAACCCATTTTTTTTCAACAGAATCTACAACATATTTAGAATCTGAAATAACTAAAACCTTCATATTAGGTTTTTTTAATTTCTCCAGACCAACAATTACTGCTAAAAGTTCCATTCTGTTATTAGTTGTTAGGCGGAAACCTTCATAGAATTCTTTTTTATGCGGAGTACCCACCAATTCCATCACGACCCCGTAGCCGCCATTACCCGGATTTCCTTTTGCAGCACCGTCTGTATATATATGTACTTCGTGACTCATTTTAGACCTCTTAGATTTTAGACATTTTTAGATTAATCAGATCGTTAGATTTTCTAATGATCTAAACAATTTGTTGTTCTAAGATAGTCTGGATAATCTCCGGAAAATGTTTTTGTTCCAGTTCATGAATTTTTTCAGCAACCGTTTCAGGAGTATCTTCATCCGTTAAAGTAACATTGGCCTGAAAAATAATGGCGCCTTCATCATAATGTTCGTTTACATAATGAATTGAAATCCCGGTTTCTTTTTCCTTGTTATTCACAATAGCTCTGTGTATGTGCATGCCGTACATTCCTTTTCCTCCATAATTAGGTAAAAGCGCCGGATGGATGTTGATTATTTTGTGAGGGTATTGCTCAATTATGTTTTCAGGGAATTTGAGTAAAAAACCAGCCAGAACAATCAAATCCGGGTCGATTTCCTGTATTTTTTGTAAGATATTATGTTCTAAAAGTTCGTTTTTTGAGAATATTTCGACTGGAATTTGATGATTTTTTGCCCTTTCAATGACTTTTGCAGTGGCATTATTTGTAAACACAGAAACAACCTTTGCGATTTGGTTTTTTTTAAAGTAGGTAATAATGTTTTCTGCGTTACTTCCTGATCCTGAGGCAAAAATGATAATTTTTTTCATAATAAAATTTATTTTGAGAATGCAAAAAACGGAATAAAAAATCAAAATAAATAGTATTGAAAGACCTTTCTTGAAATTAATTTTATAAATTAGTAACACATTTATTAACTAAATAGTTGTTTTAAAATAAAGTTTTTTATTTTTGCCAACAAATTAAATTCTAAAATTAAAGATTATGTCAGACATTGCATCAAGAGTAAAAGCGATTATCGTAGACAAATTAGGTGTTGACGAAAACGAAGTTGTAACAGAAGCAAGCTTCACTAATGATTTAGGAGCTGACTCATTAGACACTGTTGAGCTTATTATGGAATTCGAAAAAGAATTTGATATTCAGATTCCGGACGATCAAGCAGAAAACATTGCTACTGTTGGTCAAGCTATTTCTTATATCGAGGAAGCTAAAAAATAATAATATCACACCCGATTCTGATTTACTTTAGATTCGGGTGTTATTATTTTAAAATTTAAATTTCGATTGATTTTCAATCCAAAAGATATATTTATATTGTAATGCCCATGGCTCTTAAGTAAACAATACAATTAAGAAAGCGTGGGTTTTATTTGTTTAAAGATACAAAATACATATTTATGGCATTAAAGCGAGTTGTTGTAACAGGATTAGGTGCTCTTACTCCCATCGGGAATAATATCCAGGAGTATTGGGATGCACTTATTAATGGTGTTAGCGGTGCTGCCCCAATAACGTATTACGATACAGAGAAGCATAAAACCAAGTTTGCCTGTGAAGTGAAAAACTTCAATATTGAGGATTATATGGATCGTAAGGAATCTCGCAGATTAGATAAATTTGCCCAGTATGCAATTGCTGCGAGTGATGAAGCTATTAAAGATGCGGGATTAACAGACGAGAATATTGACAAGCAAAGAGTAGGGGTTATCTGGGGAGCAGGAATAGGAGGTTTGGAAACTTTTCAGGATGAAGTAATGTACTATGCAAAAGGTGACGGAACTCCAAAATTCAATCCTTTCTTTATTCCCAAAATGATTGCCGATATTGCACCAGCGCATATTTCAATGCGTAATGGTTATATGGGTCCTAACTATACTACAGTTTCCGCTTGTGCATCTTCTGCAAATGCTTTGATTGATGCTTTCAACTATATTCGTTTAGGAATGTGCGATGTTATTGTATCTGGTGGTTCTGAAGCAGCAGTTACTATTGCAGGTATGGGAGGATTCAGTTCTATGCACGCCCTGTCAACAAGAAACGAAAGCCCCGAAACAGCTTCAAGACCTTTTGATGCAACCAGAGATGGTTTTGTTTTAGGTGAAGGTGCAGGAGCCTTAGTTCTTGAAGATTACGAACATGCAAAAGCCAGAGGAGCAAAAATTTATTGCGAAATTGGCGGGGGCGGAATGTCATCTGATGCTTACCATTTAACAGCTCCGCACCCGGAAGGAATTGGAGTTATTGCAGTAATGCAGAATACATTGAGAGATGCCGGAATGAAACCTGAAGAAGTTGACCATATTAACACACACGGAACTTCTACTCCTCTTGGAGACGTTGCTGAGTTAAAAGCTATCAGCGCTGTCTTTGGGGATCATGCAAAAACGATCAACATCAACTCAACAAAATCAATGACAGGACATTTACTTGGTGCTGCAGGAGCTATTGAGGCTATTGCTTCTATTTTAGCTATGCAAAACGGTATTGTTCCTCCAACAATAAATCATTCTGTGGTGGATGAAAATATTGATCCTTCATTAAACCTTACTTTAAATAAACCTCAAAAAAGAGAAGTAAATGTTGCTATGAGTAACACTTTTGGTTTTGGAGGACATAATGCCTGTGTATTGTTTAAAAAATTAGTTGACTAATTTCTGTATATGAATATTATCAAAAAAATATTTTCAAAATCCCGTTCTCAAGAAGACGGGATTTTTTTTGACACTATTCAGAAAATTCTTGGCTTTCAGCCGGTTTCGCTGGAATTTTACAGGAAAGCATTTACACATCGTTCTTCTAATAAATTGGATGCATCAGGAAATCCGATTAATTACGAACGGCTTGAGTTTCTGGGCGATGCTATGTTAAGCTCTGTCATTGCTGCACATTTATACAACAAAGCACCTAACGGAGATGAGGGTTATTTAACCAAAATGCGCTCCAAAATTGTGAGCAGGGAACATTTGAACGAATTAGGTAAAGATCTAAATTTAGTACGTTTTGTTGAGAGCAAAGTGCCAGTCCAGCATTTTGGTGAAAATATTCATGGAAATATTTTTGAAGCACTTATAGGTGCAATTTATTTAGATCTTGGATATTCTTTTTGTGAAAAATTCATTCAAAACAGGGTTATTATACCTTATGTCGATATTGCCAGGCTTGAAGGAAAAGTAATTAGTTACAAGAGTCTGGTTATTGAATGGTGTCAGAAAGAAAAAAAAATCTTTCATTACGATATTTTTGAAGATAACGGGATTGACGGGCAGCGTTTGTTTGGCGTTAAACTGAGTATAGATGACAAGATAGTAGCAAGAGCAAGGGCAACTTCAAAAAAGAAAGCGGAGGAGAAAGCATCACAAAGGGCTTATTTCGCATTTCAGGAAAAGATGGATAAGAAATAGATAAAAAGTAGTGTAATATTCTTAATGCTATAACGTTTTCGTTTATAAATTAACAAAAACATACTGTTCCTGACTGTTTAAGCTACGATAGAAATAGTATATTTACAGCTTGATATTTCATGACATGGCTATTCATAGATTGGATTTAGACGAATTTGACGAAATTGATTATTATTTGATGGCAATCCATACTTCTTTAGAAGATTATAGATTAGCTTATTTTATCAATAAAAAACTTCCGATAAACTTAAGTAAGAGCAAAAATGAGATTCATGCTCAGACTAAGGAAGGTGAGGCAAATTTTTCCAGATTTTATTTTTATGATACTGATAAAGCCCTTTCATGGAATTTGATTCAGAATAAAAATGAAATCATTTCTGTGAGTAAAAATGATTTTCAGAATTTGTTTTCAAATGAAAATAGTGAGATTTCAACAACAATTCATTTACTTCCTGAATTCAAAAAAGTAGATTTTTTCCTGAAAATCGATAATAGTGGTGAGGCTATAAACTTTTCAGAAATACAGCAAAAGCTAAATACAATTGAGAGTATCGCGGCTATTTATGCTGTAGATATCAATAAAATAAAATCAAAAAACAATTTAATTTTTTAAAGAAATGCTTACAAACAAAAAAACCAAAATTGTAGCTACACTTGGACCTGCATGTAGTACTAGAGAGATCATTAAGGATATGATCGAAGCAGGGGTTAATGTGTTCAGAATCAATTTTTCGCATGCAGATTATGAAGGAGTTAAAGAGAAAATAAATATTATTAGAGGACTAAACGAAGAATTTGGATATACTACTGCAATCCTTGGAGATTTACAGGGACCAAAGCTTAGAGTTGGTGTAATGGAAGAAGGGACAGTTGTGAACGATGGTGATATTATTACTTTTACAACGGCTGAAGATATTGTAGGGAATGCTCAGAGAGTATTCATGAAATATCAGAATTTCCCGAATGACGTGAATCCTGGTGAGCGCATCTTGTTGGATGATGGTAAGCTTATTTTTGAAATTGTTTCAACAGATAAAAAAACAGAAGTTGTTGCTAAGGTAATTCAGGGAGGGGAATTAAAATCTAAAAAAGGGGTTAATCTTCCAAACACTAAAATTTCCTTACCGGCTTTAACTGAAAAAGATATTGCTGATGCTATTTTTGCTATTGAGCAAAAGGTGGACTGGATTGCACTTTCGTTTGTTAAAACACCTCGTGATTTACAAGATTTACAGGAGTTAATCGCTAAGCATTCAGAATATAAAATTCCAATTATCGCTAAAATCGAAATGCCGGAAGCTCTTGAGAACATGGATAAAATTGTTGCTTATTGCGATGGTTTAATGGTGGCTCGCGGAGATTTAGGTGTTGAACTTCCTGCGCATGAAGTGCCATTGGTTCAAAAAGATTTAATTCGCAGAGCAAAAACTGCCAGAATTCCTGTTATTGTTGCTACACAAATGATGGAAACAATGATTACAAGTCTGACACCAACAAGAGCTGAAGTAAATGACGTTGCAAACTCAGTAATGGACGGTGCTGATGCCGTAATGTTGTCAGGAGAAACTGCAACAGGAAATTATCCGGTTCAGGTAATCCAGAGAATGACCCAGATTTGTGAAGCTGTTGAAGATTCTCCGCTGATTCATGTACCTCAAAATACACCACAAATCAAAACAAAACGTTTCATAACCAAAACAATTTGTCAGCAAGCGGCTATAATGGCCAACACAATTCAGGCAAAAGCAATCTGTACATTGACAAATAGCGGTTATACAGCTTTTCAAATTTCGGCATGGAGACCATCATCGGCACATATCTTAGTATTTACATCAAACAGAAGAATTTTAACGCAATTGAATTTATTATGGGGGGTTAAATCATTCTTCTATGATAATGAAAGCAGTACTGATGATACTGTAACTGATGTCAATAATATTGCTATAGAAAAAGGTTATGCCGTAAAAGGTGACTATTTGATTAATCTTGCTGCAATGCCAATTAAAGATAAGGGAATGGTTAATACCATGAGAGTTTCTGAGATAGAGTAATTTATCTTAGGAGAACATCTGAATACAAAAGCCATCAAAATTTATTTTTGGTGGCTTTTCTGTATAAAAAACTTTTTCATGACTTTAATACTTTGTTGTAAATAACTGATTTTAAGTGTTATAATATATTTCCGCAAAAATTTAACGAAACTGATACTAACAAATTGTATATAATTTGATTGTTTTGTAACAAAATATAAATTATAGCAACTAATTTATTAAATCATTAAATAAAAATTATGAATCGATTATCAATCAAATCAGTATTGATAGCTTCAGTGTTTTTTGTTGGAGCGACGAACAGTTTTGCACAAGACATTTTAGTAAATTCACTAAAATTAAATGCAAGTGATAAAAGCAAAGAAAACTTTAAATTCACTGAAGTTATTAATTTAGGAACTACTTCAGTAAAATTACAGGGTTCTTCCGGAACTTGCTGGAGCTATTCTACAAATTCTTTTTTAGAGTCTGAAATGATTCGTTTAGGAAAACAGCCGGTAGAATTGTCACAAATTTTTTCTGCAAGAAATGTGTATGTTGAAAAAGGGAAAAACTATGTACGTATGCATGGTGCCGTTAATTTAGGAGATGGAGGATCTTTGCATGATGTAATTAATATGTATAAAAAATACGGGACTGTACCAAGAGAAGTTTATAACGGACTCAACTACGGAACAGATAAAAATAAATTTGCAGAAATGGCAGCTCTTATTGAAGGGGTTTTGACAGCTGTTGTTAAAAATCCAAATGGTGAATTGACGCCAAGTTGGGAAAAAGCATATGCTTCAGTTATCGATTCTTATTTAGGAAAAGTTCCGGATAATTTCACCTATAAAGGAAAAAATTATACACCACAAAGTTTTGCTAAAGAAATAGTTGGAATTAATCCTGATGAATATGTAGAAATGTCATCGTTTACAAGTGCCCCGTATTATCAGAAAACAGTTTTGGCAGTGCCGGATAACTGGTCATTTGATCAGGTTTACAATGTTAAAGTAAATGATATGACTGATGTTATTGATAATGCTTTGAAAAAGGGCTATACAGTAGCATGGGCGACTGATGTGAGTGAGAAAAGTTTTAGCTGGAAAAATGGTATAGCCTATGTTTCGACAAAAAAGTTTGAAGTTATGACTGCTGAAGAAAAAGCAGATATGTTTAACGGACCAAAAGCAGAACCTGAAATCACCCCGGAAATGCGTCAGGCAGCTTTTGACAATTACCAAACGACAGATGATCATGGAATGCATATTATCGGTTTGGCAAAAGATCAGACAGGAAAAGAATATTATATAGTTAAAAATTCATGGGGAGAAACAAACGACTATAAAGGTTTCTTGTTTGTGACTAAAAATTTCGTTAAATATAAAACAACTGCCCTAATGGTTAATAAAGGAGGACTTCCAACAGAGATTGCAAAAAAACTTGGAGTTTAATTATTAAAAAACATTTAATTATCCTGACAAACTTAGAAACATGTGTTTTTGAGATTTGTTGGGATTTTTGTTGTTATTTAGCAATATAAATAGATTAAAAAGTTAATTGTGTAAAAACAGGGCTTTCTATATTTTTGTAATTAAAGATTAAATAATTAAAAATGAGAACATTTGTTATAGGTGACATTCATGGTGGTTTACTTGCACTTGAGCAAGTGATGAAAAGAGCTGAAGTGACAGAGGAAGATACTTTAGTATTTCTTGGGGATTATGTTGATGGGTGGAGCCAGTCACCCCAGGTAATTGATTATTTGATTCATCTTCAAAGCAAACAAAATTGTATTTGTATAAGAGGAAATCATGATGAGCTATTATTAGAATGGCTTAAAAATGCAAAAAATAATGAACTTTGGTATCAGCATGGTGGTGAGGCTACAGTTTTGGCTTATGAAAAATTGAATAAGGGAGAAAAGCAGGTACATATAAAATTTTTAGAATCACTTGAAGATTATCATCTCGATGAACAAAATCGTTTATTTGTTCATGCAGGTTTTACAAATTTAAATGGGGTAGGCTATGAATACTTCCCAAAATTATTTTACTGGGACAGAACATTATGGGAAACAGCCCTTTCTTTAGATCCGAATATGAAAAAAGAAGATTTGTATTATCCTAAAAGATTTACATTATATAAAGAAATTTTTATCGGGCACACGCCTGTCAGCCGCATTGGAGAAACCGTTCCTGTGAACAAAGCCTGTGTTTGGAATGTTGATACCGGAGCAGCCTTTAAAGGTCCTTTGACAATTATGAATGTAGATACAAAAGAGTTTTGGCAAAGTGAGCCTTTAAATCAATTGTATTCTAATGAAAGAGGAAGAAATTAGTTGTAAAGTTCTATTTTTGCACATAAAAATTTTAAAATTTATGAAAAAAGTTATCACACTATTGTTTTTGGTGTTATTCGGAGCTGCACAGGCACAACAGGCTTTTAAAGGAAAAGGAGATACAAAAATTAATATTGGAGCCAATATACAGGATGACGGATCAGGAATCCAGGCTTCTGTTGATTTTGGTCTGGCAGAAAATTTTTCTTATGGTTTTGTTACTTCTTATCTATTGGGAGTAAATGAATTTTCTGGATTTTATAATGGCGGAACAACTCAATATACTAATGAAAAACCAGATTTTAAAGATCGTTTCGATGCTAAATTCAGAATAAATGCCAACATTGGAAATGTTTTTAATATTGATGAAAAATTAGATATTTATCCTGGTTTAAGTTTAGGGCTGAAAAATTTTGGAGGCCATGTAGGAGGACGCTATTTTTTTACTGAAGGATTTGGTGTTTTTACAGAGTTAGGATTTCCTATTGCAAGATATGGAGACAATGACGATATGTTTGATCACTTAAACAATCAGTTTACCTTCAGCTTAGGAGCCTCTTTTAATTTGTAAAAAAATATAATAAAAGAAGGAAAGCGTCAATTTGTAATTTCAAATTGGCGCTTTTTCTGTTATAAAAATTAAGAATTTTCTGTTTTTTTAAATTTCAGCATTTTAATTTAAATCTTTCGTGTAAAATATCTTTTTTTTAGAAAATCTATTGTTTTTTCAGGGATTCGGATAATTTAAATCTATAACGTTGTAGTTATTTTATTAATATTTATACATTGTTTTTTTTTAAAGATATTTATTTTTTTTCTAAATTATTTTGTGATTAATAAATTTTAGTTATTTTCGTGTAATCGATTACATTTTGTTTCGATGATTTAAAAACTAAACTATCTATTACTTAAACCACATTTTTTATGAAAAGAATTTTACTTTACATGGCTTTGCTGTTTGTTGGAGCAAATGTTAAAGGGCAAACAATTACAAAATCTTCCGGATGGCTTGAGTCTGCTTTTGTAGAATGGTCACCTGTGGCGGGAGCTGAGAGTTATAATGTTTATTATACTGGTGGCGGAGAAACAAACAAGAAAATTGATGAACAGCTGATTCGCAGTTACGGAACCTATTTTCGAGCCGATGTTCCGGGTATTGCTGCGGGAAGCTATACTTTGACTGTGAAAGCTGTTATATCTGGTGTTGAAGGTTCAGGGACAAGCACTGGCGCTTTAAGTGTTTTGGCTCATGACCGAGCAGGTTTTGCTTTTAATGGAGGTCGTGTTCCCGGAGCATATAAAGCTGATGGTACGCCTAAAACCGGCGCTGTGATTTTGTATATTACCCAGAATACAAAAAACACAATTTCGATTAATATTACAGGTGCTAATGCTAATCCTTGTGTTGGCTTACAAAATATTTTATACGGAATCAAGAAAGGTAAAGATACACGTCCTTTTATTATTCGTATGATTGGAAATATTACTGATCCAGTTGTTCTTGAGGGGGGAGATGTTGTTATTGAAAATGCTAATAATGCTTCAAGTTATGTAACGCTGGAAGGTATTGGTAATGATGCGGTTGCAAATGGCTGGGGCATTCGTCTTAAAAAAGCATCAAACATAGAAATTAGGAATATTGGATTAATGTTGACTGATGCTGGTGAAGGAGATAATATAGGTCTTCAGGCTGATAATAATTACGTTTGGGTGCACAATTGTGATTTGTTTTACGGTGCACCGGGAGGAGATGCTGATCAGGTAAAAGGAGATGGAGCTTTGGATAGTAAAGAATCAACATTTGTTACGTTTTCTTATAATCACTTTTGGGATTCCGGAAAATCTAATCTTTTAGGGAATGGAAATTCGGAAACTCCTGGATATTTAACTTATCATCATAATTGGTATGATCATTCAGATAGCAGGCATCCGCGTGTAAGAACTCATACTGTTCATGTGTACAATAATTATTATGATGGAAATTCAAAATATGGAGCCGGATCTACACTGGGATCGTCTGTATTTATGGAAGCAAATTTTTTCCGTAACTGTAAGTATCCTATGCTTACTTCCGGGCAAGGTACTGATAAGTATGGAGGTGCAGTAGGGACTTTCTCCGGAGAGGCTGGAGGAACAATAAAGGCTTTTAATAATGTTATGAGTGGCCAAACACGTTATGTTGTTTATGACGCAATCAATAATCCAATAGAATTCGATGCGATTGAAGTGACGGATAAATCACTTCCTGTAAGCAATAGTATTAAGTCAAAATCAGGATCAAATGTTTATAATAATTTTGATATTGATCCTTTAATTATGTATTCTTATACTGCTGATAGTCCGGCTGATGCAAAAACAAATACAATGGCTTATGCTGGACGTGTTGAAGGAGGAGATTTGAAATGGACTTTTAACAATGCCGTCGATGACACTTCATCAGATGTGAATACAGCATTAAAAACAGCTCTAACAAACTATACAACAAAATTGGTTGCAGTACAGGGAGAAACTGCAGCGCCGGGTAACCAAACATTAACAGCAACTACAAGCAACAATAATCAAACAGTGTCCAGTGGTACTGCAATTAGTAATATTGTATTTACATGGGGAGGTGATGCCACTGATGTATCTGTTACAGGATTACCAAACGGAATTACTGCTACAAAAAACACTACTGCTAAAACATTAACGCTTTCGGGAACGCCTACTGAAACAAAGGAATATACAGTAACGACAACAGGAAGTGCAGGGACTGCTGCTTCAGATTCAGGAACAATCACTGTGCTGCCTCCAAGTAGTCAAGTGCTTACTCTGACTAGTAATAATAATAGCACGCAGACGATAACTTTAGGTTCGGCTATTGCTCCGATTGTATTAACATGGAGCGGGGATGCTGTAGATGCTGAAGTAGATACATTGCCTGCAGGTCTTGGATCAGTAAAGGATATGTCAGCAAAAACAATTACAATATCTGGTACTCCAACAGCAACAGGTTCGTTTACTTTTACGGTAACTACTTCGGGTAGTATCGGGACACTGGTTTCAGTATCGGGAACTATTACTGTTAATAGTGTACCTGTAGGTGATGTAATTCACAATTATACATTGTCTGGAACGACAAGTAATTTTTATACATTTCTTGGGAGTGCAAAATCTGGTCCTGCAGCAACAACATATGAGGGATTATCATTGACAAAGGCTCACAAAATGGATTCTGCTGGAAAAGTAACTTATACTACAACCGCAGCATCAACTTTAACACTAGTTATTTTAAGTGCTAAAACTTCTCCAACTATCAAGCTTAACGGCACAGCTTATCCAATTCCTGCTGATGGGGTTTTAGTAATCCCGAATGTTCCTGCAGGTTTAAATACCATTCTACAAGGCAATGGTGAATCGCATTTATATTACCTTAAAACCTCATACGCAACGTTAGGTATAGGAGATAATGTCCAGATTTCAAAATTAGCTGTATATCCTAACCCTGTTTCCGATCAATTATTTATTTCTTCTGAAAATGAAAAGGTAGAAAATGTAATGATTTACAGTTTGTCAGGTGCGGTGGTGAAAAATGTTTCAAATGAGGTTGAATCAGTTGATGTCAGCGATCTTGCTTCAGGTAATTATATTGTAAAAGTGACAACGGATGAAGGTACTGTTACTAAGAAAATTTTTAAAAAATAATGCCTGACTAACCATTATTTTAAAAGTAAAAGGCTTCCAATTTTGGAAGCCTTTTATGATTTATTAAACGCTACAAATCAAATTTTATACCCTGTGCCAATGGAAGGCTCGTTGAATAATTAATAGTATTGGTCTGGCGTCTCATGTAAACTTTCCAGGCATCAGAACCAGATTCTCTTCCGCCTCCGGTTTCTTTTTCGCCTCCAAAAGCACCTCCAATTTCAGCTCCTGAAGTTCCAATATTTACATTAGCAATTCCGCAATCAGATCCGGTAACCGATAAAAATCTTTCGGCTTCACGCAAATTGTTGGTCATAATTGCAGATGATAATCCTTGTGCAACACCATTTTGAATTTCAATGGCATTATCGACTTCACCAGCATATTTTATCAGATATAAAACTGGTGCAAAGGTTTCATGTTGGACTATTTCAAATGCATTTTCTGCTTCGGCAATAGCAGGTTTTACATAACAGCCGCTTTCATAACCCTCGGCGGAAAGTACGCCGCCTTCCACTAAAATTGTTCCTCCTTCTGCAACAACTCTGTTTAGGGCTTTTGCATACATTTCAACAGCATGAATGTCAATTAATGGTCCTACGTGATTGTTTTCGTCAAGCGGATTTCCGATTCGTAATTGTTTGTAAGCAGCAACTAAAGCTTCTTTTACCTTATCATAAATACTTTCGTGAATAATCAGTCGTCGTGTTGAAGTACAGCGTTGTCCGGCAGTACCTACAGCACCAAAAACAGCACCAATCACGGTCATTTTTATATCGGCATCCGGAGTTACAATAATGGCATTGTTACCTCCTAATTCTAATAATGATTTGCCTAAACGTCCGGCAACAGCCTGGGCTACTATTTTTCCCATTCGGGTAGAACCGGTTGCAGAAATTAAAGGAATTCGTGTATCAGCTGTCATTAATTCGCCAATGGTATAATCACCATTTACCAAACATGAAATTCCTTCAGGTAAATTATTTTCTTTGATAACCTGAGCAATTATATTTTGGCAGGCGATTCCGCAAAGGGGTGTTTTTTCTGAAGGTTTCCAGACACAAACATCTCCGCAAATCCATGCTAAGGCTGTGTTCCAGGACCAAACGGCAACGGGAAAATTAAATGCTGAAATGATTCCTACAATTCCTAAGGAATGATATTGCTCATACATACGATGTCCGGATCTTTCAGAATGCATCGTTAATCCGTGCAACTGGCGCGACAAACCTACTGCAAAATCACAAATGTCAATCATTTCCTGTACTTCTCCATACCCTTCCTGTAATGATTTGCCCATTTCATAAGAAACCAATTTGCCAAGGGCTTCTTTATTTTGGCGTAATTTTGCTCCAAACTGACGCACAATTTCTCCACGCTGAGGTGCCGGAATTAAACGAAATGTTTTAAAAGCTTCTGTTGCAGACTGCATTACTTTTTCGTAATCTTCAGCTGTAGAGATTTTTACGGATGCGATTAATTTTCCGTCAACAGGGGAATAACTATCTAAAATTTCTCCGGAAGAAAAATTTTCCAGACCCGTTGATGTTCCTTCATTTATAAATTTGATGCCCAATTTTTCAAGGGCTTCATTAATTCCAAATTGAGATGCTATTGTTGTCATTATAACTTTTTTATTTTAAAATGTGATATTTTTACGTAAAGATATTGTTTTCAGATTGAATTTTCCTGTTGAAGTATAAAGTAAATTTAGGCTTATTTACAGGATTTTCGAAAATACAAGTAACTAAATTCACTTTAATTGATGAAATTTGTGACCGTAAAAATTTGGGTATGAAAATTATAAAAATACTTTTAGTCTGTTTGGTTCTTATGCCAAATCATTCATTTTCCCAGAAAGCTCAAAAAACAGCTTTTCAGGTTGTTCCTTTGGGAGTTAAGGGCGGCATTGACGAAAAAAATCTTTCGGCTTATTTAGTGTCGCCTGTAAACACGAAAGATTACATCTGTCTGGATGCCGGAACAATAAATGCAGGAATTGAGCAGGCTATTGAAAATAAGGTGTTCAGGGTTTCTGCAAGTGAAGTTTTGCGGAAATACATTAAAGGATATTTGATTTCACACGCCCATTTAGATCATGTTTCGGGGTTGATAATTAACTCACCTGCAGATTCATCGAAAACGGTTTACGCTGCAAAAAAATGCATGGAAATGATGGAAGACCACTATTTTAATGACCAGACCTGGGCTAATTTTGGAGACGAAGGACCTGGTTTTCATATCAGGCGTTATCATTTTCAGACTTTAAATCTAAAAGAAGAAACCGCAATTACTAATACAAAAATGACGGTAAAAACTTTTCCGTTAAGTCACGTGAATCCATACGAAAGTGCTGCTTTTTTAATTAGAAACAATGATGATTATGTTCTGTATCTTGGTGATACGGGACCGGATGCAGTAGAAAAAAGTAATAACCTGAAGGACTTATGGACAGCTGTTGCGCCATTAATTCAGAGTAAACAATTAAAAGGCATTTTTATAGAAGTTTCATTCCCGAATGAGCAGCCGGATCAGTTTTTATTTGGACATCTGACACCTGAATATCTGATGGATGAACTTCATAAATTAGAGAAATTAGCAGGCAAAAATTCTTTAAACGGATTTAAAATTGTGATCACACATTTAAAACCGCCTGCTAAGAATATTGTAAAAATTAAAGAACAATTGAAAATTCAGAATGATTTGGGATTGAAATTAATCTTTCCTGAACAGGGGAAAAGTTTTGAGTTGTAGTTTCTGGGATTTATTATATTTTCGTTTTTTAAACCTGGAAAGGGAAAAATCTGTATGGAAAAAATTAATTTTTATATTCCTGATTTGAATCCGGATGCAGTTAAATATGTAAATACTGCGCTGCATTCAGGAAAAAGTTTATTCAGGGGTGACTTTCATGAAAAATGTACACAATATTTTGATACCCTTTTCTTTCCGTCAAAATCATATTTAGTATCGTCTTGTACAGATGCTATCTGTATGGCTTTAATAACATTAGAATTGCAGCAACGAGATGAAATAATTATTCCTTCGTTTACTTTTGTAAGTGTTGCCAATGCCTTAAAAAACAGAGGCTGCCAGATAAAACTTGCCGATTCACTGGAAAATAGTCCGGATATGGATTTAGATTCGGTTAAAAAATTAATTACATCTGAAACAAAAGCGGTAATAGATGTTTATTATGGTGGAATAGTATCTGAAGAAAATTTAAGGATTCGCCAATTCTGCAAGGAGAATAATCTTTTTTATATTGCTGATGCGGCGCATTTATTAATTTCTGAACAAACAGCGAAAACTATCATAGAAATCGCGGATATAACTGTTTTTTCTTTTCATGAGACAAAAGTTTTAAATTGTGGTCAGGGAGGTTTGATGGTCTTAAATAGGAATGAGAAAAATAAAACTGCAAATGAAATTTACAATCATGGCACAGACAAATTCTCGCTAAACATTTCAAATAAAAAATTTTATGAATGGACTAATGAAGGTTTAGAATTTAATCTTAATGAAATTTCATGTGCTTTGTTATGGAGTCAGATTGAGGGTTCAAAAAAAATTATTGACAATCTTAGAAAAATTGTCTTAAAATATAATGAGTGCTTAAAAGCATTAAAAAACAGTGGAAAAATCAAAAACTGGTCCGAATCAGACGCTTCATCGTTCTGTCCAACAATAATGTATTTGGTACTGGATTCAGATGAAAACTGCATAAACTTAAAAGAATATTTAAGTTATAAAAATATTGACACAAGACAGCATTATTATCCGTTGCATCAATCACAATTTTACAGGGAGAAGTTACAACAGGAGGACAACTGCAATAATGCATCAAATTTATACGGACAGTTACTCAGACTTCCTCTTTATAACTCACTTTCACAAGAAGATGTGATAACTATTTGTAATTCTATTTTAACATTTTATGGAGCAAAAGACTCAGCTTTGGTTTAATGATTTAGACCCGACAGCCAAATATTTTGGTGATGAACCGCCAATTATTATCGTTGACAATTATCAGGAAGTAATTGACATTAAAAAAAATCTGGGAATCCTGTATGATGAATTAAAGCAGTTCCTTTTGTTGAATGAAATGGATCCTTATTTTAATACTTCTTTAGTAAATAATGAAAAAGACTGGAAAACCATTGGACTCAAAGTTTGGGGAATTCCATTACTCAAAAAAGCAAAAAAATTTCCTCAAACGAATGCGCTTTTAAAACAACATAAAAGCATTTTAACCTTTTCATTCAATAAATTAGAACCAAATAGTGTCATAAAGCCACATTCGGGTGATTGTAACGGAACGATAAGAATTCACATTGGGCTGGATGTTCCGGCAAGTCTTCCATTATGCGGCTTCAGGGTAAAAGGAACAGAACAACCGTGGGAAAACGGAGAAGCTTTTGGTTTTATTGATGCTTTTGAACATGAATCATGGAACAGAACAAGTTCTCCCAGATATATTATTTTACTTGATATAATTAGACCCGAATTGAAGAAGTGGAAAAATTATATTTGTTTCAGGGTTTTAATGAGTCTGCTCCTTCAAAAAATTGTGTATGTTTTCCCCTTTCTCTTAAAAAGTCCGGACTGGTTTAAAAAGAGTATTTTTGTATTGCTGGGATTGCCAAAATATATTCTTGCAATTTTTAGTCGGGAAAAATAATTTTAAATTCTGATCCCAAAACGATATTTTCTTCTTTCAGTATTTTTTGAATAAAGTGATCCATTTCAGTTTTTTCAAAATAAAATTCTACAGTGTCAGTAATCTTTAAATCATTTGGGAATTTTGATATTGTGTTATAAAAATCGTTCTTTTTCAAAGAAAATATGCTGTAAAGCGGATGCTCTTCTTTTAAAACATAACCTATCAATTTATTAAATTGGAGGGCATTATCATTATCATTTAAAACCTTTACAATGTTTTCCCTGAGGTTGAAATTAAATCCGCAATAGGTAAATAAAAGTGAGATTAATATAGGATAACCAGTTCCGTAAATCGTATTATCAATTAGAAATATACCACTGTTGTAACTGATTTTTTGTTCCCAGTCAATGTTGTCAGAATAAATAAGGCCAATGGGTTCATGGTCAATTTTGCATATAAAAAACAGTTTATTTTTGGTAACAACATCTTCAAACCAAATCTCCTGCTCATCAAAAGTAATATATTCCCGATAAATCATTTTGTTCTGAATGCTTTCAAGATTTCTCCAATTCCGAATTTGTTCTATATGGTGACTTTTGATGCTTTCCAGTTCAATATTTTGATATTTTATAATCATTTTTTTAAAATGTTTGTTTCAAATATTTAAAATAGTCTTTGAGTTTATATCTGGATTTTTTCAATAATGATTTTCTGTGAACTACATCAAAATAGCCTATGGATGGAGTAAGTTTTGCTAATTTTTTATCCAAAAGTTCATCCGAAATACCCGAATTAATTAATCTTTCATTTATTGCCTGTGTCCAGATTCTGAAAGATGATTTTGATTCATTTGAATTTCGGAGCAATTTTCGAACTATTTTTCTCCAGATAGCTTCCTGAATTTCTATAAATCGGGCATAAACCAAATCGTTGCCAGATGTTATGAGATAATTTTGCATTTTTAGAATAAAGTCAGAATTGTGCTGACCATCATCATCCATAGTAACAATAAATTTACCTTTTGCGATGACACAACCTTGATATGTAGCCTGATGTTGTCCATAATTTCGGTCTAATTGAAGTGCTTTAACATTCTCAAACTGTTTTTCCAGATTATATAAAGCCAGTTTTTCATTATAATTGTTACCGTCGTCAACCAGAATTATTTCGTGTGAAACAGTATTTAAGACAAGTTTCAGTTCAGCCAAAACAGTTTTTAATACTGATGAAGACTTGTAGCATGGTATGATGACAGAAATTTCCAATTTTACAAAGTACCTAAATGCAGGCCGCCGTCCAGAACAATATTGTTTCCCGTCATCCAGCGCGACTGGCCGCTAAGGAGGAAAGCACATAAATTGGCCACATCTTTTGGATAACCAACTCCTAATGGATATTTGTCTAAATGTTTGTTCATAGTATCTTCAGAGATATTATCAACCGCTTCATCAAATAATGGGGTCTTTACCATGCCGGGAGAAATTGAATTTGCCCTTATTCTTTTATTCGAAAACTCCAATGCCACATTTCTCACATAAGCTTCCAGAGCTGCTTTGGAAGAGCTGTAAAGTGTGCCACCCAGGTGAGGGAACTGACTCGAAATAGAGGATATAAAAACCAATGATCCGTTTTCGTTTATTTTTTTTTGTTTTAGCAGTAAACTAACAATTATCGCTGCAGTATAAAAATTAGTATGCATCATGGAGTCAATTTTTTTCCAATTAATAAAAGATGCGGGAAACGGTTCAATTTTACCGGAAGAGATGACAACTCCATCCAGAGGACTAATTTTAGCTATAAATTCAGCAACTGCTTTTTCGTCTGTTAAATCAAGGGCGAAAATAGCAAACGTAGCACTTGCAGCTAATGAAATACACTTTTTTTGTGTTTCTTCGAGGTTTTCAATGTTGCGTCCCAACAAAATCAGACTGGCACCATCTTCTGCCAGACGACAGGCTGTTTCTCTTCCAATACCGGATGAAGCTCCGGTTATTAAAAAAGTTTTATTCTGAAAATCGTAAGTTTTCATTGCTGTTATAATTCGATTAAATCCAGTATTTCAACATTAGCTGTTTGTAAAATTACATTTGCCCATGAAAGGCCAACTCCAAAACCGCTAAATAATAAAGTTTTATTTTGGTAAGAATGCTGTTTTGAATTTACCACAAGTGTTAACGGAATGGATGCAGAGCTTGTATTGCCAAAATTTTCCAATGAATAAGGAACTTTTTCTTTTTCGACTTTGCATTTGATACGAATGGTTTCATTCATAATTTTATTGGCCTGATGCATAATCCAGTAATCAATGCTATCGAAATTTATAGTATTATCAGCCAGAAGATTTTTTACCGCAACAGGAACCTGATTGACAGAAAAATAAAAAACTTCTTCTCCATTGAGTTTTAAATTAAGATCGTTTCGGGTTATTCCGATGGAAATTTCTTCATCTTTTAATTGCTCAATATTAAAAGGTTCCCGGCAATGACCGCCCGGAATCATAATGTTTTCTGCTCCGCTACCATCGCTGCCTAATTCAAATTTCCAGCTTTGCCCATTTTCTTTCCATTCAATTGCCGATGCAGAACCCGCATCTCCAAAAAGTGGATAAGTGCTTTTGTCTTTTGGATTTAAACAAAATGACGAAATATCGCCAGCCAGTAAAAGTCCTTTTTTGATCTGTCCATTGGTCATAAAAGAAGCCATAATAGAAAGTCCGTAGGCATATCCTGAACATCCTAAAGGCACATCAAAACAAATACATGATTTTGAAAGTCCAAGTCTTTCCTGCAAAAGGATAGAAGTAGAAGGGATGACATAATCCCTGGATTGTGAGATAAATATCAATATTTGAATCTCGTCCTTGTTCCAGTTCAGCTTTTTAATAAGTTTTTCTGCAGCTTCGAAACACAAATCAGAGCACAGATGTTTTACAGATTTTCTTCTTTTGCTGACACCGGTTGTTTTAATAAACAAATCACGCTCTTTCTCAGAAGGAAATTCATAAGTATCATTCTGTTCCTCATTGGAAGGCACAGCAACAGCAATTCCGCTTAGCTCTAAGTTTTTGAAGGAAATTAAAGCCATCTTTTATATAAAACTATATAACTCTTTAATAGAATTGCAATTTTTTAACTGGTCTACTTTTACCGAAGTGTCAAACTCTGTTTCCATTAGGGCCATGATCAATAATGCATTCATAGAATTCCAGCCATCCAGATCTTTTATGTTTGTTTCGGGAGTGATTTTATCCAGTTCAATTCCTTCAATATTTTCAGCTAGCACTTTCATTAAATCTTCAATTGTGGGCTTCATTATCTTTTTATTATAAAATTTATGGTATTAAATTAAGCTTTTCATTTCGACAAATATAGTATTAAGTACTATAAAAATTATTGAATCCCAAATTTTATAAATTCCATGGATCAAAATAAACTTAATGAAGACAAATTAGCATAGTGAATGAAAATAATTTTAGTTTTACAGCCTGAAGATAATTTTTTAGCATAATGAAGAACATTGTTTCATTTAAATACAATTTTGTACTCATAATTTTAATTGTAACTACACTGCTGTATTTTAATTCGTTGTCTAATGATTTTAATATTGACGATCACTTATATTATAATGAAGAACTTGCCAATAAAGATATAACTGAAGCAGTAAAAATTATTTTTACAGAACCTTCATTTACGCAGGTTGACGGATTAAAGCACGAATACAGGTCTGTTTCTAAACTATTATTTTATCTCGAAGTAAAAATATTCGGTATGAACCCTTTTGTTTCTCATACTATAAGTTTGCTTTTTTTTCAAAGCTTTTTAATCCTTCTTTGGTATTTTATAAAAAAGGTTATTCAGTTTAAAGATTCTTTTTTAGCTGAAGCATCAATATTACTTCTGGCTGTTCATCCATTGTCTACAGAAATCGTCTGCAGCAGTAAGGCAAGAGAAGAATTGTATGTCGTTCTTTTTGGTTTAGTTGCGGTAATTTCTTTGTTTAAATATTTGAAAACAAATAAGAAAACTTATCTTATTTCATTATTTGTTTGTTATATTCTGGCGATTTTATCTAAGAAAACGGGTATTTTGTTATTGGTGATTCTTCCGTTGCTTTTTTATATGTGGTCAGAAGAACTCAAAATTAAAAAAAGCATTATTTTTTCGGGATTGTTATTTTTTGTGGGATATTTAACTATATATGTTCATGATCAATTAGAATCCGGCGACAGAGTATTATTGTTTATTGAAAACCCATTAGTAAATCAAAATGTTACAATATTAGAAAGAATTAAAACAGGATTTGATGTCATAGGAAAATATATTACCACTATTTTGTATCCGAAACATTTGTCCTCATATTACGGTTATCCTCTTTTTGATGTAATTAAAGATTTCAGTGTTCATTTTTTTATTGGTTTACTGTTTTTTATGTTTGGGATTCCTCTTGGTATTTATTTATTCCTTAAAAGAAATTATTATGGTTTTTTTCTACTTTCTACAGTAGTAATCCTTTTTAGTTTTTCGAATATCCCGGAGTTATTGCCAGGTGTTTTTGCAGACAGGTTTGGATTTATAATAATGCTTTTTATGGTGCCGCTTTTGGTTAAATTAGTAACTATAATTGCTTCAGCTGCCAAAGGTTCAAATCAATTAAAATATTATGTATTAGTTCTGTCAATTTTGTTTTTAAGCATGCTAAGTTATAAAAGAAGCCTGCAATGGAAAGATTTAGAAACTTTGTTTACAGCTGATGTTCAGTCATATCCTGAGAATCATAAATTACTTTTAGAATTAGGAAATTTTTATTTTGAAAAAGCGCTGGCTGAAAACGATTTTAGCGAAAAAGAGAAATCGCTTATTACTGGCAGGAAATATTATGAAAAGTCTATAGCTGTTTTTCCAGATAACCAAATGGTAAAATCCAATTTGGAGATCATTAGTTGCAAGCTTGGAAACGAAAAAAAATGTAATGACTTTATCTTAAAAAGTAATTCCACCAGAGACAAAGAACAGTATTTAATGTATTTGCATGACTATTTTTTAAATAAAAAAGACACCTTAAAAGCAATAAAATACCTGGAGAAAATTTTAATAATCAATCCTGATTATCAAAGAGGATATGAAACTATTAACCGTCTTTATTTTAAATCCGGACAGGAGGAAAAAGGAATAAAAATTCTTGAAAAATTCATTGCTAAATATCCAGAATCTCCCTTGGGATATGCAGAAATGGCCAATTATATTTTGACTAAAAAAGATACTTTAGAAGCTTTGCCTTATATTGAAAAAGCAGCGATAAGAAAACCATATAATCCTGGAGTTTTATCCTTTTTGATAAATTATTTTCAAAAAAAGAATAATTATAAGAAAACCAGCTATTACAATTCGATACTCTCAGAAACAGAATAAAACACGTTAAAGTTTTTTCTTATAAATACCTGATTTCCATGTAAAATATTATGATTTTAACTAAAAATTAAGTTTTTTTTGGTATAATATTCTGTTAAATATTATTTTTGAAAATCGGTTTTATAAAATGTTTATATGCAGAAACTTTACATTTTTATTCTCTTATTTTTTCTTTTTTTAACAGCTAATAAAATTAGTGCACAAACCTTTCAGTACGATTGGACTGATGCACATGGGGATAATTCCATAAATTATACTTATAATTATTATTACGGTTGTGGATATTCTTCTTATTATTATACATGTTTAGGCTCAGCCACCAGCGCTCAGGTACCTTCATTTTCTGAGACAAAATTATCTGTAAATCAAAACAATGAAACAATTTTTACAGGAACGGCTAACAGAACTTTTGATGTTGACTCAGGACCTTCTGCCTTAAATATTTCGCCAAGTAACTTCACAGCATCTTATCCATCATATTATAATTTTGGTTATACTTTATCTAATAATGAGAGTTTTATAGGAAAAAGAAAAAATGATGGCAGTATAGCATGGGCAGGTTTTTTAAAAGCTACAATAAATAATCAACAAAGTTCTAATAATATTATTGGTCAGGCTGTTACTCCTGCCGGAGATGTGATAATAGCAGGAACCTATTTTGTGCCTACAAATCTTAATATTGTTGTGAGTTCCCCTTCATTTGTTGTAAATCCTGTATCGCAGGGTGTTCAGGATATTTTTATTGCTAAATATAACGGAACCACTGGCGAACTAATTTGGGGGAAAAGTTTGGGGACAAACGCGATGGATTTAATAACTGATTTGGCATTAGATTCAAGCGGGAATATCATATTAGCTGGACATACTAATGGAAGCAATCTTGATTTGGATACCGGAACAGGTACACAAATAATAGATGGGCAAACTACCGGACGACGTTCTTTCATAGCAAAATATGATTCTAACTTTAATTTTATATGGAAATTAGAAAGAGTATATACTGCTGTTAGTAAAATAAAAATAGATGGGTCAAATAATGTATATGAGTTTTCTAATTATTATGGCGCAGCAATAGATTTAAATGGTACTGGGGGGGTTACAAATTTTACATCAAACGGTACACATTCTTTTATTTCAAAATATTCTTCATCAGGAAATTATATTTGGACAAAAGAAATAAAAAAAGATGATAACACATTTGTATATACTTCGATTGCGGATGCGAAAATCAGTAATAATTCCATTTACTTTATACTTGACTTAAATTCTTCAGGAAACTCAGCAGATCTAAATCCTAATCCTGCTCAGCAAAATCTAGTTGAAAATGATGTAGCCACGAGAACTATTGTTCAATGGAATACTGATGGAGATTATATTTGGAATTTACCGGTTTATAATACTTTTTCAAATTCTATTTATAATTTAGATGTTAATGAAAATGACGAAATTCTTTTTGCAGATTACAATTATACAGGTTATGATATTGATCCAACTTCAGGTGTTTTGACTTTGAGTCCCGGAAATGTTTATTGGATAAAATTAAATGCCGACCACACAGTTAATTTTGCTTCACCTCTTCGCTTTCCAAGTAGTAGAACAATTTCGGATATTATTTACGATAATGCAGGGAACGTAATTTTAGGGGGTAATTCTGTGACAGCAACGGCTAACTTAAATGCAGCCGATTTATCAGAAAATAGTTTTTTAAGTCAAAATGTAGGGGAACGAAATTATTTTATCACACAATACAAACTAAATTGTACAACAATTGCACCTACTGCAGATGCTGCCCAAATATTTTGTAACGCTGCTACAGTTGGCGATTTATCAGCCACAGGAACAGCTATCAAATGGTACGCTTCCTCAACACTTGGTTCAGAATTGCCGTCAACAACTGCACTGGTTAGCGGTACGACTTACTACGCATCGCAAACACTCAATTCATGTGAAAGCACCAATCGTACAGCAGTTGCGGTAACGATCAATACTACAGCAGCACCAACAGCAACTGCTACACAATCTTTCTGTAATGC
>NZ_JAADZW010000031.1 GCF_010645065.1 Flavobacterium fluviatile
TACATTTTCATATTTTTAATCTATGTCAAAGATATGAGCCCTGATGGAAACGGCATCCTTTTGTGCCGGGGTTCGGCGCAAAAGATATAGTGTACAGCAGGAAATAGCTTCTAAAAAAATCAATATTGATTTGTTGCCAGTAAAACTAATGTACAGGCAACTTCAACTTTTATATTATTAAGCTCAAGTAATTGATACAGCTCAGGATTCTCAGTACCCGGGTTAAAAATTACACGTTTAGGCTGTGCCTCCACAATATAATTATAGTAATCACGCTGACGAACCGGATTTAAATATAAAGTGACTGTATCTATATTTGTAACAGGAATAGCCTTAGTGTGGATTTTCACTCCCGCTACTTCTCCTGCATTTTGACCTATTGCCAAAACAGTATGTCCCTTTTGGGTAAGCACATTTATAGCTCTAAAAGCATAGCGCTCCGGTTTTGTAGTAGCACCGAGAACCAAAGTTTTTTTGTTTTTCATTATTTCCGAATAAGTTACAAAAGTAATCAAAAAAGGCTGAATTTCCTGTTAGTTATTGATTTCAACACATAAAAGATAAAAACAATAATCCTAATCATTTTAGAGTAAACCTTTAAATTTAATTACTTTTACTTTATCAACCCAAACATATTATGGATTTATTTATTTATTTATTTGCTGCCCTTTTCTCAGTTTTGAATCCAATCGGTACTGTCCCAATCTTTGTAGGGCTTACTCATGATGACTCCGCTGCAGAACGTTCCCGTATTTCATTATGGACCGCTATCAATGTTTTTATTATTTTGATGGTCTCATTCTTTATTGGACAATATGTACTGACTTTTTTCGGAATCAGTATTGACGCACTTCGCATTGCAGGAGGCATAGTAATTTTGAACTCTGGTTTTTCATTGTTATCAGGAAAAATAAGCAAGAAAAGAGGGATCAACAAAAAGATTGAAAATGATGCACAAAAGAGAAACGACATTGCACTCACTCCGTTAGCAATACCAATGCTGGCTGGTCCAGGGTCTATTTCCCTATTAATTGCTTTTTATCAGGAACATCACGAAATGACAGAAATAATAATTACAAGCTTAGCTATTTTGGCTATAGCAATTACCATTTATATTATTTTAAAAAGCGCACATTATTTAGCGCGTATTTTAGGAGCTTCAGGAATTGTTGCTATTTCCAGAATAATTGGTTTTATTGTAATTGCCATAGGAATTCAATACATAGTCAGCTCTGTTATTAATATTATAAAAGGAAATTTGATGTAACCATTCAAATTTGTAAAACAAAAATCCAAATTCCAGGCTGAATCACAGAATGGAATTTGGATTTCTTATTGCAAATTTTAAAATTAGCTTCTTGGCAGGAAAACTTCGGCCATCATACATCTTGCGCTTCCTCCGCCACAGGCTTCAATTGTATCTAAACTTGAACTTAAAATTTCAGCATGACTTTCCAATTGTTTAATTTGCTTTTCGGTTAAACTCTGGTACGCTGATGCGCTCATAACGACATATTTTTTATCATTTGTCCCTCTAACTTCCAGCATATTCCCGGCAAAATTATTTACTTGATCTTCTGTAATTAAAATAATTTCTTTTTTATCAGCTCTCAGGCTTTCCAAAACCATTTTACGCTCTTTTTTATCATCAATACTATCAGCACAAATAACTGCAAAAGTTTCACCTATAGACATCATAACATTCGTATGATAAATTAATTTACGCTCACCGTTTACAGTTTGGAATGCTTCAAAAATTATCGGAGCATAATCGAAGTCCTCGCAGAATTCAATAAATAATTCTTCATCTGCACGAGGAGATAAGGCGCAATATGCTTTTTCATTAACTCTGTCTAAAAGCAAACTACCTGTCCCTTCAAGAAAAATACCGTCTTCTTCTGCAGAGGTATAATCCATGATATCATTAATCTCAAAACCTTTCTCTTCTAAAACATCTAAGATATCTTCACGACGCTCATGACGACGATTTTCAGCAAACATGGGATACAAGGCTACATCTCCATTTTCATGAAAAGAAACCCAGTTGTTTGGAAAAATACTGTCCGGAGTATCTGTTTCAGGCGTATCTTCAACAACAATAACATCAACACCTACAGCTTTCAGCTTTTCAACAAAAACGTCAAACTCCTGCTGTGCCTTAGCATTTACAGTACTTGGCAAAAGCCCGTCTAAAACTTTTTGATAATAATTATTTACAGAAGTCTGTTCATTCATCCTGAATGCAACCGGACGAATCATTACTATTGCATTAGTTGTTTGTTTCATAATTTTATATTTTTATTCAGATTTAAATTTTCAGGCTCACAACAAAAAAAGTCAACTTGAAAACTCAAACGGTGATTAATCTCTAATTAACGGTAAAGTCGAACATCTTAAAAGACCTTCCTGCTTAGAAATTTCTGCATAAGGGATTTCTTCCACGATAAAACTATTTGCCCGTAACCAATTGTTTAATCTTGTGAAATTCTTTTCTGAAACCACTACATTTTCATCAATAGAAAACACATTCGAAAACATATTATACATTTCGTTTCTTTCAATATGAAATAGATTTTCTTTACCAAAAAGCGCTACTAAATACATATAGTCAGCTTCTTCACGAAAACCTCTTTTATAGATAATTCCTTTGTTTTTTCCAACAGGCTGAAAACAACAATCCAGATGTAGTGCATTATCTCTGGCCTCTATTTTAGACTTAACCAAATCAAATTCCTTGACAACTTTATTAGGAAATAATTCTCTGATATAATCAACACCATGCATATTAGTTCTGGCTGTTATATAATCTTTGTAATCGCTTCCTTTGTAAGTACCAATAAAAATATGATCATTCCAAAGCATAACATCGCCGCCTTCTATATGAACTTCTTCAGGCGGACGCAGCACTTTTAAAGGATTAATTTCATCAATTACATATTGAATAGCATCAAGTTCACGCTCCCTGTCTGGTAAAATATTCGATTTTATAAAAACATCGTCAATTACAAAACCTATATCCCTGGCAAAAATCTGATTGTAATTTTCAATCATTTGAGGCCGATAAACCTTTACATTATATTTTTGAAAGACAGCATTAAAGGCTTCCATCTCCACAATCATATCTTTCTCAAGAGGGTATGTTCCTGCTTTTATATGTTCCAATGACTTTGGATCATAGGCCTCGTCTATTGTAGGAGTTGGCCCATTATGAACGGCAGAACCCAAAACCACAGCACGCAATCTTGAAGTTTCGTTCTTAATATTTAATTGCAACATAAATGTTATTTTTTGTTGCAAATATAAAAAAAAGCTCCACAGTTAAGTGAAGCTTTCAATATGATTATTTATTCGATTTAAATTCTCGCAATGGATGACCAGTATAAATTTGTCTTGGTCGCCCAATTGGCTCTTTGTTTTCGCGCATTTCTTTCCATTGCGCAATCCAGCCTGGCAACCTTCCAATTGCAAACATTACTGTAAACATATCAGTTGGAATCCCTAAAGCTCTGTAAATGATTCCAGAATAGAAATCAACGTTTGGATATAAGTTTCTTGATTTGAAGTATTCATCTTCAAGAGCTGCAGTTTCTAATTTTCTTGCAATGTCTAAAATTGGATCTTCAACGCCTAATGTCTCCAAAACTTCTTTAGCTGCTTTCTTGATAATTTTAGCTCTTGGATCAAAATTTTTATAAACTCTGTGTCCGAATCCCATTAAACGGAATGGATCATTTTTATCTTTTGCTTTTGCCAGGAATTTATCAGTATCTCCACCATCTTTGTTGATTTCTTCCAACATTTCAAGTACCGCCTGATTTGCTCCACCATGAAGAGGTCCCCAAAGTGCTGATACACCTGCAGAAATTGAAGCATATAAACCAGCATGTGATGAACCTACCATTCTTACTGTAGATGTTGAACAGTTTTGTTCGTGATCAGCATGAAGTATAAATAATTTATCCAAAGCATCAATAACAACAGGACTTGCTTTGTAAGGGCCTGTTGGCAGCTGGAACATTAATTGCATAAAGTTTTCTACATAACCTTTAGTATTATCGTAATAATTTAAAGGATAGCCCATTGATTTTCTATAAGTCCATGTAGCAATTACAAGAAATTTAGACATCATTTTGCAAATAGCCTCATACATTTCCTTGTCATTATCAACATTTACAGCTTTTGGATTAAACGCTGTCAAAGCACTTGTTAATGCAGACAAAACCCCCATTGGATGTGCCGTTTTTGGAAAACCGTCAATAATGTTTTTCATTTCTTCGTTTACCAAAGAATGTTTTTTAATATCATTTTCAAATTGCTCTAATTGCTGAGCAGTTGGCAATTCTCCAAAAATTAAAAGATAAGAGGTTTCTAAAAAATTAGCTTTCTCTGCTAATTCTTCAATTGAATATCCTCTGTAACGTAAAATACCAAGTTCTCCATCCAGGAAAGTAATTTCACTTTTGCAGGAACCTGAGTTTTTATAACCAGGATCAATAGTTATGATACCGGTTAAATCGCGTAATTTGTTAATATCGATAGCTGATTCATTTTCGCTTCCCGTGATTACCGGAAGTTCAATTTTCTTACCATCTACTTCTAATGTAGCTATTTTTGACATAATATATCGGAAATAATTCTTTAAAATAATAATTTATCAAATCTAAGGAATTTAAGACTAATTAAAAAAGGAATAATAGTATGAATTTGTTAAAACCCCAAAAAAAAACCACTCGTTTTTACGAATGGTTTGTTTCATCAATATAATCCTTACAATTATTTGATCTTAAAAGCGCTTAACCCAGGAAAATAAGCGGTATTTCCTAATTCTTCTTCGATTCTTAATAATTGATTGTATTTTGCCATACGATCTGAACGGGAAGCAGAACCTGTCTTAATTTGTCCACAGTTTAAAGCTACAGCCAAATCAGCAATAGTATTATCTTCTGTTTCTCCTGAACGGTGAGACATTACAGATGTATAACCCGCATTTTTAGCCATGTTTACAGCAGCAATTGTCTCAGTCAAAGTACCAATTTGGTTAACTTTTACTAAAATTGAATTAGCAATTCCTTTTTCAATCCCTGTAGAAAGTCGAGCAACGTTAGTAACAAATAAATCATCACCTACTAATTGTACTTTATCACCAATTTTTTCAGTTAATGCTTTCCATCCATCCCAGTCATCTTCATACATACCGTCTTCAATTGAAATAATTGGATATTTAGCAGCAAGTTCAGCTAAGTATTCAGCCTGCTCAGCAGAAGTTCGGATTTTTCCGGTTTCCCCTTCAAATTTAGTGTAATCGTATTTACCGTTTACATAAAACTCAGAAGCAGCACAGTCAAGAGCAATCATAATTTCGTCACCGAAAGAATATCCAGCTTTTTCAACTGCTAATTTGATAGTATCCAAAGCATCTTCAGTACCTCCTGCTAAGTTTGGAGCAAAACCTCCTTCGTCACCCACAGAAGTACTTAAACCTCTATCATGTAATACTTTTTTTAAGTTGTGAAAAATTTCAGTTCCCATTTGCATAGCATGGGTAAAAGAAGTCGCTTTTACCGGGAAAATCATAAACTCCTGGAAAGCGATTGGCGCATCAGAATGAGAGCCACCGTTGATGATGTTCATCATTGGAACTGGCAGTGTATTAGCAGAAACACCGCCTACATATCTGTATAATGGCAGACCAAGTTCGTTAGCAGCAGCTTTTGCAGCAGCCAAAGAAACACCTAAGATAGCATTAGCTCCTAATTTAGATTTGTTCGGAGTACCATCTAAATCAATCATTAATTGATCAATTGTATTTTGTTCAAAAACAGAAGTCCCAACCAATTCTTCAGCAATAATAGTATTTACATTATTCACTGCATTCAAAACACCTTTACCTAGATAAGCTTTACCTCCATCACGTAATTCAACAGCTTCGTGCTCTCCGGTTGAAGCTCCAGATGGAACAGCAGCTCTACCTAAAACTCCATTTTCAGTTACTACATCAACTTCAATAGTAGGATTTCCTCTAGAATCAAGAATTTGTCTTGCGTGAACTTTAATTATAATACTCATTATTTTTGTTTTTTATTAATAAATTATATTTTTTTTTCGAAATTATAAAAATATTTAATACTAAAAACGTATTTTAAACATTAAACACCTTTATTTATTAACTACATCGTTTTAGACTTTGCTTCTTTTGATATTCTCTAAGAACTGATCAAACAAATATGAAGAATCATGAGGGCCCGGACTTGCTTCCGGGTGATATTGCACAGAAAAACAATTCTTATTCTTCATCCTCATTCCGGCAACAGTATCATCATTAAGATGTATATGAGTAAGTTCCAATTCCGGATGCCCATTTAAAGCTTCTCTTTTTACAGCAAATCCGTGATTTTGAGAAGTTATCTCACCTTTCCCGGTCAGCAGATTCTTCACAGGATGATTAATACCTCTATGTCCTCCAAACATTTTATAAGTCTTTACACCATTTGCAAGAGCAATAATCTGGTGACCTAAACAAATACCGAATAAAGGTTTATCATCAGCAATTATTTTCTTGGCTACTTCTATTGCTCCAAAAAGCGGATCCGGATCTCCAGGACCATTGGATAAGAAATATCCATCTGGATTAAATGCCGTCAAGTCATCATAACTTGAATCATATGGAAAAACTTTGATGTAGCAATTTCTTTTAGCAAGATTTCTTAATATATTCTTTTTTATACCCAGATCTAATGCTGAAATTTTGTATGAAGCATTTTCATCACCAACAAAGTAAGGTTCTTTAGTTGAAACTTTAGAAGCCAGTTCCAAACCTTCCATATCAGGGACATTAGCCAATTCTCTCTTTAAATCTTCAATAGAAGTTCCGTCTGTACAAATAACCGCATTCATAGCGCCATTATCACGAATGTAACTTACCAAAGCACGAGTATCAACATCAGAAATGCAAATAAGATTTTGTTTAGCAAAATATTCCTCAAGACTTTCCGAAGCTCCTTCTCTGGAATAATTAAAACTAAAGTTTTTACAAACCAAACCTGCTATTTTAACGCTTTCAGATTCAACTTCTAAATCATTTACACCGTAATTACCGATATGTGGATTAGTTGTAACCATGATTTGCCCAAAATATGAAGGATCTGTAAAAATCTCCTGATATCCAGTCATTCCTGTATTAAAACAAACTTCACCAAAAGTCTTACCGCTAATTCCGATAGATTTACCATGAAAAATAGTTCCATCACTTAGTAATAAAATGGCGCTTTGTCGTGTTGTGTATTTCATTGTTTAATTTGTATTGTTATAAACGTATACTGAATTTAAAACTCAGGTTTAATTAGATATTTTGCAAATTTACTTTTTTAAAAGAGTGCTGACAAGATTTTTTAAAAATTTCATTCATAAAAATAAAACCGCACTGTTTAAAAAAGTTAAATTTTGTTATAAAAAAATCAAAAAAAAAGGATAAACTAAAAATTAGCTTATCCTTGATTTCTATAGAATCATTACTTTCATAATTATTCAGAAGCTTCAGTAGTCGTTTCTGATTCAGCAGCCGGAGCTTCCGGAGTTACCTCTTCCGCTTTTTTAGCTTTACCACCACGACGGCTTTTTGCTTTTTTAACTTCTTTTTTACCACCATTGTAAAGTTCATTGAAATCCACAAGTTCGATCATTGCCATATCAGCATTATCTCCTAAACGATTTCCAACTTTAATGATACGAGTGTATCCACCTGGACGGTCACCAACTTTAGCAGCCACATCTCTGAACAAGTCAGTTACAGCATATTTGCTACGTAGGTAAGCAAAAACAATACGACGATTATGAGTCGTATCTTCTTTTGATTTTGTGATTAAAGGCTCAACAAATTGTTTAAGCGCTTTAGCTTTAGCAACAGTAGTATTAATACGTTTGTGCTCAATAAGAGAACAAGCCATATTAGCTAACATAGCTTTTCTATGTCCAGTCTGTCTGCTTAAGTGATTGATTTTTTTTCCGTGTCTCATTGCTATTTTAAATTTAATCCCGCAAGCGGGATTGAATTATTCTTTATCTAATTTGTACTTAGCTAAATCCATTCCGAAAGTTAAATTCTTAACTGCAACTAGTTCATCAAGTTCAGTTAAAGATTTTTTACCAAAATTACGGAATTTCATTAGGTCATTTTTATTGAAAGATACTAAATCACCAAGTGTATCAACTTCAGCCGCTTTCAAGCAATTTAATGCTCTCACAGATAAATCCATATCAACAAGCTTAGTTTTAAGCAATTGTCTCATATGCAATGACTCTTCATCATACGATTCTGTTTGTGCAATTTCGTCAGCCTCAAGTGTAATTCTTTCGTCAGAAAACAACATGAAATGGTGAATTAAAACTTTAGCAGCTTCAGTAAGAGCATCTTTAGGATTTATAGAACCATCAGTTTTAATTTCAAAAACTAGTTTCTCATAATCTGTTTTTTGCTCAACACGGAAATTTTCGATTGCATATTTTACATTTTTTACCGGAGTAAAAATAGAATCTGTAAAAATTGTTCCAATTGCAGCATTCTGTTTTTTGTTCTCTTCAGCAGGAACGTATCCTCTACCTTTTTCAATTGTTAAATCGAAATTCAATTTGATTTTAGAATCTAAATTACAGATAACAAGGTCTGGATTCAAAACTTGAAAACCTGAAATAAATTTTTGAAAATCACCTGCTGTCAATTGATCTTTACCAGAAACAGAAATTGTAACTGCTTCATTATCAATATCTTCAATCTGACGTTTGAAACGTACTTGTTTTAGATTAAGGATAATCTCGGTAACATCTTCAACAACACCTGAAATAGTAGAAAACTCATGATCTACACCCTCGATACGAACAGATGTAATTGCATAACCTTCTAACGCTGAAAGCAAAACTCTTCTAAGTGCATTACCAACTGTCAATCCATACCCAGGCTCCAAAGGTCTAAACTCAAATTTACCTTCAAAATCGGTTGAATCGATCATGATAACTTTATCGGGCTTTTGAAAATTAAATATTGCCATAAATTTCGACTAAGTCAATTATTATTTGTTGTACAACTCTACGATTAATTGTTCTTTAATGTTTTCAGGAATTTGAAGTCTTGCAGGTACAGAAACAAAAGTTCCTTCTTTAAGATCATTATTCCAGGTAATCCATTCATAAACATGACTTGAATTTGATAAAGAACGTTCGATAGCTTCTAAAGATTTAGATTTTTCACGAACTGCTACTTTATCACCAGGCTTAAGGTGGTAAGACGGGATATTTACAACTTCTCCATTTACAGTAATGTGTCTGTGAGAAACTAATTGTCTTGCACCTCTACGAGACGGAGCAATTCCCATTCTAAAAACAACATTATCCAATCTTGCCTCACATAATTGTAAAAGAACCTCACCAGTAACACCTTTAGTAGCTGATGCTTTTTTAAATAAACCTCTGAATTGTTTTTCTAAAATTCCATAAGAATATTTAGCTTTTTGCTTTTCCATTAACTGAACAGCATATTCAGATTTTTTACCTCTTTTTTTTGCCATCCCGTGTTGTCCAGGAGGGTAATTTCTTTTTTCGAAAGATTTATCATCTCCGAAGATTGCTTCGCCAAATTTACGAGCAATTCTAGTTTTTGGACCAGTATATCTTGCCATTTCTAAAAAATTAAATTTAAGGTAGAGATTATGAATTCAGGTCATATCCTTCGATAATCGTCAATTCTACCTTGTTATACTTAAATAATATTATTAAACTCTTCGTCTTTTTGGAGGACGACATCCGTTGTGTGGCATTGGAGTAACATCAATAATTTCTGTAACTTCAATTCCACCGTTATGAATAGAACGAATAGCAGACTCACGTCCGTTTCCTGGTCCTTTTACATAAACTTTAACTTTTTTAAGTCCTGCCTCAAGAGCTACTTTGCTACAATCTTCTGCTGCCATTTGAGCTGCATACGGAGTATTCTTCTTAGAACCTCTGAATCCCATTTTACCAGCTGAAGACCAAGAAATAACTTCACCTTTCTTGTTTGTCAAAGAAATAATAATATTGTTGAAAGTGGCAGAAATATGAGCCTCACCCGTTGATTCAACGATAACTTTACGTTTTTTTGCAGTTGCTTTAGCCATATTACTTATTATTTAGTTGCTTTTTTCTTGTTAGCAACAGTTTTTCTTTTACCTTTTCTTGTTCTAGAGTTGTTTTTAGTTCTTTGTCCTCTTAATGGAAGACCAGATCTGTGACGGATACCTCTATAACAACCAATATCCATTAAACGTTTGATGTTCAAAGAAACTTCAGAACGTAATTCTCCTTCAATTTTGTAAAATGAAACTGCATCACGAATTGCTCCGATCTCGTCATCATTCCAATCTTGAACTTTTTTATCCTGGCTAACCTGAGCTTTCTCTAAAATCTCAATAGCTCTACTTTTTCCTAATCCGAAAATATAGGTAAGTGCAATAACACCTCTTTTGTTTTTTGGGATATCTACCCCTGCTATTCTTGCCATAATTATCCTTGTCTTTGTTTAAATCTAGGATTCTTTTTGTTTATTACGTACAGTCTCCCTTTTCTACGCACGATAATGCACTCGGCACTTCTCTTTTTTACTGATGCTCTAACTTTCATAGTAATTATCCTTTAATATCGATAAGTAATTCTTGCTTTTGACAAATCATAAGGACTCATTTCCAGTTTCACTTTATCACCAGGTAATAATTTGATGTAATGCATTCGCATTTTACCAGAAATATGAGCAATTACAATATGTCCATTTTCTAACTCTACACGGAACATCGCATTTGACAATGCTTCAATGATTGATCCGTCTTGTTCTATTGCTGATTGTTTTGCCATAAATATATTAAGCTACTGCTTTTCTATTTTTACCAGTCTTCATTAAACCATCATAATGTTTGTTTAACAAGTATGAATTGATTTGCTGTATAGTATCTATTGCAACACCAACCATAATTATTAAAGAGGTACCTCCAAAAAACATTGCCCAAGATTGTTGTACATCCATAACACTTACAACAATGGCTGGGAACACAGCAATTAGAGCAAGAAATAAAGATCCTGGGAAAGTTATTAAAGACATCACTTTATCAAGAAAGTCTGAAGTTTCAGCACCTGGCCTTACACCTGGAATAAAACCACCACTCCTTTTTAAATCATCAGCCATTTTGTTAGTTGGTACTGTGATTGCAGTATAGAAGAATGTGAATACAATAATTAAAGTTGCAAAAACAAAATTATACCAAAACCCAAACATATTACTAAATGTTCCAACAATAGATTGTGATGTATCTGATTTAGATAATCCGGCTACAGCAGCAGGAATAAACATAATTGCCTGAGCAAAAATGATTGGCATAACCCCGGAAGCATTAAGCTTTAGTGGAATCCACTGTCTGTTACCACCAGCCAAATCCTGCTCATAATCTCCAGTTGTTGTACGACGAGCATATTGAACCGGAATTCTGCGCACTGCCATTGTTAATAACACACAGGAAATGATAACCAACAACCAAACTATAATTTCAATAACCAATAACATTGGACCTCCATTGTTGTTAGTAACTCTGGTTGTAAATTCTTGTATAAAAGCCTGTGGTAAACGAGCTAATATACCAACCATAATTAATAATGAAATTCCATTACCAATCCCTTTATCAGTAATTTTTTCTCCAAGCCACATAGCAAAAATAGTACCAGTAACCAGGATAATAACAGAAGAAAACAAAAACTCAGGTGAGTTGAACCCTAACAAAAATGCATTGTTAGGTAGCGTTCTGTATAAATTATAGATATAAGTCGGACCTTGAACCAATGTAATAGCAATAGTTAACCAACGGGTAATTTGATTAATTTTTTTTCTACCGCTTTCGCCATCATTTTGAAGTTTTTGTAAATATGGAATCGCTATTCCCATTAACTGAACAACAATTGAAGCAGAAATGTAAGGCATAATTCCTAAAGCAAAAACTGAAGCTTTAGAAAAGGCACCTCCGGTAAACATGTCTAAGATAGATCCTAAACCATTTTTAGTTTGTCCCGCTAAACCAGTTAGTTGAGTTGCATCAATTCCCGGAAGCGTAACGTGTGCTCCAAAACGATATACTAAAAGTAATCCTAGTGTAATTAGGATCCTGTTTTTAAGTTCTTCGATTTTCCAAACATTACTTATTGATTCAATAAATTTCTTCATACAATAGAAAAATTATATTGTTACAGCCTCTCCTCCAGCAGCTTCGATAGCAGCTTTTGCAGTAGCAGTAAATTTGTGAGCAGTTACTTTTAATTTTGCTTTCAACTCTCCTCTACCTAAAATCTTAACGATTTCATTTTTGGTAGCCAGACGATTTGCAACGAAATCTGCCATAGAAACAGAATCAGTAATCAAACCATTGTCTACTAATAATTGAAGCGTATCTAAATTAACACCTTCGTATTCTTTACGATTGATGTTTGTGAAACCAAACTTAGGTACACGTCTTTGAAGTGGCATTTGCCCACCTTCAAAACCAATCTTTTTAGAATAACCAGAACGAGATTTTGCTCCTTTGTGACCTCTTGCAGCAGTGCCACCTTTTCCAGAACCTTCTCCTCTACCTAATCTTTTGTTTTGATTGTGCGTTGATCCTTCAGCTGGTTGTAAGTTACTTAAATTCATAACAGTATTTGTTATTTAGCTTCTTCAACAGAAACTAAGTGTTTAACTTTGTTTATCATCCCAAGGATAGCAGGATTTGAATCATGCTCTACAACTTGTCCCATTTTACGCAGACCCAAAGCTTCCAGACCTCTCTTTTGAGATAGAGGGCAGTTGATTTTGCTTCGAACTTGTTTTACTAATAATTTAGCCATAATTTCCTTGAATTAACCTTTAAAAACTTTTTCTAAAGAAACACCTCTCTGTTTTGCAACAGTATGAGCGCTTCTCATTTGCAATAAAGCATCAAAAGTTGCTTTAACTACGTTATGAGGGTTTGATGATCCCTGAGATTTAGATAATACATCATGTATCCCTACTGACTCAAGAACTGAACGAACAGCTCCACCAGCAATAACTCCTGTACCATGAGAGGCCGGAATTAAGAATACACGTGCACCACCAAATTTACCTTTTTGTTCGTGAGGAACAGATTGTCCATTCAAAGGAATTTTTACTAAATTTTTCTTAGCATCTTCTACTGCTTTCGCAATTGCTTCAGAAACATCTTTAGATTTTCCTAATCCATGACCTACTACTCCGTTTTCATCACCTACAACTACAATAGCAGAAAAACCAAAAGCTCTACCTCCTTTTGTAACCTTAGTAACACGATTAACACTAACTAGACGATCTTTAAGTTCAAGACCACTAGGTTTTACCAATTCTACATTTTTGTATTTAGACATAATATATTAGAATTTAAGTCCAGCGGCTCTTGCGCCTTCTGCTAATGATTTAATACGTCCGTGATATAAATATCCACCTCTGTCAAAAGTGATGGTATCAATCCCGGCTTTTAACGCTTTTTCAGCAACTAGTTTTCCAACAGCAGCAGCTACTTCAACGTTAGTACCTTTTCCTATTTCTTTTTCTCTTGAAGATGCAGCTAACAAAGTAACTCCATTTACATCATCAATAAGTTGAGCATAAATTTCTTTGTTACTTCTAAATACAGATAGCCTAGGATTAGTAGCAGTACCACTAATCGATTTTCTAATTCTGAATCTAATTCTCTGTCTTCTATCAGATTTTGTTAATGACATAATCTTATTTTTTAAGCTGATTTACCTGCTTTTCTTCTTAATACTTCACCCACAAATTTAACACCTTTACCTTTATATGGTTCAGGCTTACGGAAACCTCTGATTTTCGCAGCAACCTGTCCTAAAAGTTGTTTATCAAATGATGTTAATTTTACGATAGGGTTTTTTCCTTTTTCAGATATTGTTTCTACCACTACTTCAGGAGCAACTTCCAAAACAATATTGTGAGAATATCCAAGAGCTAAATCTAACTTCTGACCTTGGTTTGAAGCTCTGTAACCAACTCCAACTAATTCAAGTTCTTTTGTAAAACCTTCAGATACACCAACAATCATATTACTGATTAATGATCTGTACAATCCGTGTTTTGCTCTTTGGTCTTTATGATCAGACGATCTTTCTACTAAAGCTTGATCGCCTTCAACTGTTACAGTCACGTCCGAAAACTCCTGACTTAGTTGACCTTTTTTTCCTTTTACTGTAATTATACCGTCTTTAACTTCTACAGTTACACCAGCAGGGATTACAATTGGGCTTTTACCTATTCTTGACATCTTATATAGTCTTTAAAATTAGTATACGTAACAAATTACTTCACCACCTACATTTAATTGCTTAGCTTGTTTTCCTGTCATCAATCCTTTTGATGTAGAAACAATAGCAATTCCTAATCCGTTAAGGATTCTTGGTAATTTGGCAGCACCAGCGTATTTACGCAAACCTGGTTTACTAATTCTTTGGATATCTTTAATTACAGGCTCTTTGGTATCTTTATCGTACTTTAAAGCGATTTTGATTGAACCCTGAACAGAGTTGTCCTCAAACTTGTAACTTAAGATATAACCTTGATCAAATAAGATCTTAGTTATTTCTTTTTTTAGATTAGATGCCGGAATCTCAACAACTTTGTGGTTTGCAGCCACAGCGTTACGAACTCTAGTCAAATAATCTGCAATAGGATCTGTATACATATGTATTTGATTGCGATTATGGTTTTCGGGAGATACTCATCTCCCGAACCTTTAATCAATTAAAAATATTTTTCTGGTTTGCAAAAGTAATAACTTATTGCGAGATTACCAAGACGCTTTTTTAACACCAGGGATTAATCCATTATTAGCCATCTCACGGAAAGTTACACGCGAAATACCAAATTGACGAATATAACCTCTTGGTCGACCAGTTAATTTACAACGATTGTGTAAACGAACCGGTGAAGCGTTTTTAGGTAATTTTTGTAAGCCTTCATAATCACCAGCTTCTAATAAAGCTTTTCTTTTTTCAGCATACTTAGCTACCGTTTTCTCTCTTTTAACCTCACGGGCTTTCATTGATTCTTTAGCCATGTCTTAATTCTTTTTAAAAGGTAAACCTAATTCAGCCAATAATGACTTTGCCTCTTTGTCTGTTTTTGCAGTAGTAACAAACGTAATATCCATTCCTGAAATTTTATTTACTTTATCAATATCAATTTCAGGAAAAATGATTTGCTCTAAAACTCCAAGATTATAGTTACCTCTTCCATCAAAACCAGTAGCTTTAATACCACTAAAATCTCTAACACGCGGCAAAGCAGAAGTAACAAGTCTATCTAAAAACTCATACATTCTTTCGCCACGCAAAGTAACTTTTGCTCCAATAGGCATCCCTTTTCTCAATTTGAAAGACGCAACGTCTTTCTTTGAAATTGTAGATACTGCTTTTTGTCCAGTGATCTTAGTTAACTCATCAACTGCATAGTCGATAAGTTTTTTATCAGATACAGCTGCACCAACTCCACGGCTCAAAACGATTTTTTCAAGTTTTGGAACTTGCATAACGTTTGTATATCCGAACTCCTCTTTAAGAGCAGAGATTACTCTACTCTTATATTCTTCTTTTAGTCTAGGTGTATATGCCATTACTATAGTACTTGATTAGATTTTTTTGAAAATCTTACTTTCTTATCTCCTTCTACTCTAATACCAACCCTAGTTGTTTCCTTAGTTTTAGGATCAATTAAAGCAATGTTAGAAATTTGAATAGAAGCTTCTTTCTTAACGATACCACCTTGAGGGTTTTTAGCACTTGGTTTTGTATGTTTCGAAACCATGTTTACACCTTCAACTATCGCTTTATTTTTCTCACGGTAAACACGCAAAACTTTACCTTCAGCACCTTTATGGTCTCCAGCAATAACTCTTACGATATCTCCTGATTTAATTTTTAGCTTTATCATCTTAAAACGAATTAAAGCACTTCTGGTGCTAATGATACAATTTTCATGAATTGTTTTTCACGAAGTTCTCTTGCTACCGGACCAAAAACACGAGTTCCTCTCATTTCACCTGCAGCATTCAAAAGAACACATGCATTGTCATCGAAACGGATATAAGAACCATCAGCTCTTCTCACTTCTTTTTTGGTACGTACAACTACTGCAGTTGAAACAGCTCCTTTTTTAACATTCCCGTTAGGAGTTGCATCTTTAATAGATACTACAATCTTGTCACCAACAGAGGCATACCTTCTTTTGGTACCTCCTAAAACACGGATAGTTAAAACTTCTTTTGCTCCCGTGTTATCTGCTACTTTTAGTCTTGATTCCTGTTGTACCATAATTATTTAGCTCTTTCTAAGATTTCAACTAATCTCCAACATTTTGTTTTACTTAAAGGACGCGTTTCGCTAATTCTTACAGTATCTCCAATGTTACAGTCGTTTGTTTCGTCGTGTGCAACATATTTCTTAGTTTTCAACACGAACTTACCGTATAATGGGTGTTTCACTTTTCTTACTTCAGCAATAACAATAGACTTATCCATTTTATTTGAAGTAACAACACCTATTCTTTCTTTTCTTAAATTTCTTTTTTCTTCCATCTTTCAGCAGAATACAATTATTGTAACTCTCTTTTAGTTAACTCTGTAGCCAATCTTGCAACTGTTCTTCTAACACTTCTAATTTGAAGTGGGTTAGCAATTGGAGAAATAGCATGAGCCATTTTTAGGTCAGCATATACTTTCTTAGTTTGACTAAGCTTTTCTTGCAACTCCGCTGCAGAAAGATCTTTTATTTCTGATTGTTTCATAATAAATATAAATTATGCTTCGAAATCTCTAGCAACGACGAATTTAGTTTTAACCGGAAGTTTCTGAGCTGCAAGACGCAAAGCCTCTTTTGCAACTGACAATGGAACTCCTCCAACTTCAAACATAATTCTTCCTGGTTTAACAACAGCAGCCCAATACTCAACTGCTCCTTTACCTTTACCCATACGTACTTCAAGAGGCTTCTTAGTGATAGGCTTATCCGGAAATATTTTAATCCATAATTGTCCTTCTCTCTTCATGTAACGAGTTGCAGCGATACGTGCAGCTTCAATTTGACGAGAAGTTAAGAACATTCCATCTTCATGTACAGATTTAATACCAAACATTCCATTAGAAAGTTCATGCCCTCTCTGAGAGTTACCTTTCATCTTACCTTTTTGTACCTTACGGTATTTTGTTCTTTTAGGCTGTAACATTTTTCTTTAGTTTAAAAATTTACTTTCTTTTACGAGCGTCTGGTTTACCACCTTTGTTAAAAGGTTTTCTGTCTCCTCTTGGAGAATCTCCACCTTTACCACCACCAGTTCCAGATTGTTTTTTATCCATTCCTGCAAGTGGAGAAAGATCTCTCTTTCCGTAAACCTCACCTTTCATGATCCATACTTTGATACCCATTCTACCGTAAGTAGTGTGAGCTTCAGCCAAAGCATAATCAATGTCAGCTCTGAAAGTTGATAGAGGAATTCTACCTTCTTTGAAACCTTCTGAACGCGCCATCTCAGCACCATTCAAACGACCAGAAATCAAAACTTTGATACCTTCAGCGTTCATACGCATAGAAGCAGCAATAGCCATTTTGATTGCACGTCTGTAAGAGATACGGCTTTCGATTTGACGAGCGATGCTTGTCGCCACAAGATAAGCATCTAATTCAGGTCTTTTAATTTCAAAGATGTTGATTTGAACCTCTTTGTCAGTAACTTTCTTAAGTTCCTCTTTTAACTTGTCTACCTCTTGTCCACCTTTACCGATAATGATACCAGGTCTAGCAGTAGTGATAGTAACGGTTACAAGCTTTAAAGTTCTCTCGATGATTACTTTAGATACACTAGCTTTTGATAAACGAGCGTGGATATACTTTCTGATTTTGTGATCTTCAGCTAATTTATCGCCGTAATCATTTCCACCATACCAGTTTGAGTCCCATCCTCTGATGATACCAAGTCTATTTCCAATTGGATTTGTCTTTTGTCCCATGCTGCTTAAGAATTGCTTTGTGTGTTATTGATAGCTCCAAGCACGATTGTTACGTGATTAGAACGTTTTCTTATTCTGTGTGCACGACCTTGTGGAGCCGGACGAAGTCTTTTTAACATCATTCCACCATCTACTCTGATCTCTTTAACAAATAATCCAGCTTCTTCTAAATTACCTTCACTATTTTTTTGCTCCCAGTTGTTGATTGCAGATAATAATAGTTTTTCTAATTTTCTTGAAGCTTCTTTAGAACTGAATCTTAAAATGTTAAGTGCTCTTTCTACCTTCTGACCTCTTACCAAGTCCGCTACTAAGCGCATTTTTCTAGGTGAAGTAGGGCAGTTATTCAATTTTGCGAAAGCGATAGACTTATTAGCCTCTTTTCTCGCATCTGCTGTTTCTCTTTTACGAACTCCCATTGCTTCTATTTTTTACCTTTATTTTTTGCTCCAGCATGACCTCTAAAAGATCTAGTTGGCGAAAATTCTCCTAATTTGTGACCTACCATGTTTTCTGTTACGTAAACCGGTACAAATTGACGACCGTTATGAACTGCGATAGTTTGTCCAACGAAATCCGGAGTAATCATTGAAGCTCTAGACCAAGTCTTAACAACTGCATTTTTACCACTCTCTACGTTTTCCTGAACTTTCTTATCTAATTTATAATGAACAAAAGGTCCTTTTTTTAATGAACGTGCCATATCTTATTATTTCTTTCTACGTTCTACGATATACTTGTTACTCGGGTTTTTCTTAGAACGAGTTCTGTAACCTTTAGCTGGCAATCCGTTTCTTGAACGTGGGTGCCCTCCAGAAGAACGTCCTTCACCACCTCCCATAGGGTGATCAACTGGGTTCATCGCTACTGGTCTAGTTCTAGGTCTTCTTCCTAACCATCTTGTCCTACCTGCTTTACCAGATACAACCAATTGGTGGTCAGAGTTAGAAACAGCTCCAATTGTAGCCGAACAAGTTAACAAGATTAATCTTGTCTCACCAGATGGCATTTTAATTGTAGCATATTTCCCGTCTCTTGCCATTAACTGAGCAAAAGTTCCAGCAGAACGAGCAATAACCGCTCCTTGCCCCGGACGTAACTCAATACAAGATATAACAGTTCCAAGAGGAATTCTGCTTAAAGGCAATGTATTACCGATTTCCGGCTGAGATTCTGGCCCAGAAACTAATTTCTGACCAACTTTCAATCCGTTTTGAGCGATAATATAAGTTTTCTCTCCATCAGCATAAGCTAATAAAGCAATAAATGCAGTACGATTTGGATCGTATTCGATTGATTTCACTGTAGCTGGAATTCCATCTTTAGTTCTTTTGAAATCAATAATACGATATCTCTGCTTGTGACCACCACCCGTATAACGCATGGTCATCTTTCCTTGACTATTTCTACCTCCAGAGTTTTTTATCGGCGCTATCAAAGAGCGTTCCGGCTTATCAGTTGTAATAGCGTCATAACCATTCACAACTCTAAATCGCTGACCCGGGGTAATAGGTTTTAATTTTCTTACTGACATTTTTCTATCTTAGATATTGTTGTAAAAATCAATTGTTTCTCCTTCTTGTACTTGAACAATCGCTTTTTTAATTGCATTTGTCTTTCCACTGATTAAACCACTTTTAGTGTATTTAGTAGATCTGTCCGGTCTCACATTCATTGTGTTAACAGAAACGATAGTTACTCCATAAGCAGCTTCAACAGCTTTCTTAATTTGAACTTTGTTTGCTTTCTTGTCAACAACGAATCCGAAGCGGTTAAGAACTTCACTTTCTTTGGTTACTTTTTCCGTTACTATAGGTCTAACTATGATACTCATTGTCCTATTATTTACTTAAATTTTCTTCAATTAACTCTAAAGAACCCTCCAAAAGCACCAAATTATTAGCATTTAATATTGCGTAAGTACTTAATTCTGAGCTAGTTACAACACTAGAAGCCTTTAAATTGCGTGACGACAAATATACATTTTTATTTGACTCTCCCAACACGAATAAAGATTTTTTATTCTCTAACCCTAAAGCTTTCAAAACGTTAATGAAATTTTTAGTGTTTGGCGCTTCAAAGTTAAAGTCTTCCACAACTACAATATTCGATTCTTTTGCTTTGATAGAGAAAGCTGATTTTCTAGCCAATCTCTTTAAACCTTTATTCAATTTGAATGAATAACTTCTTGGTCTTGGTCCGAAAACTGTTCCTCCACCTTTAAACAAAGGATTCTTAACACTTCCTGCACGTGCAGTACCAGTTCCTTTTTGCTTTTTAATCTTACGCGTACTACCAGTTACTTCAGCTCTTTCTTTAGCTTTGTGAGTACCTTGTCTTTGATTAGCAAGATATTGCTTAACATCAAGATATACAGCGTGATTGTTTGGTTCAATTGCGAATACTGAATCAGAAAGTTGAACTTTTCTACCAGTATCTTTTCCGTTGAAATCTAATACTTTTACTTCCATTACTTCTGAATGATTACATAAGAGTTTTTGTGCCCAGGAATACATCCTTTAACAACAAGCAGATTCTTTTCAGCAACCACTTTTAAAACTCTAAGGTTTTGAACTTTTACATTTTCTCCTCCCATTCTTCCAGCCATACGCATTCCTTTGAATACTCTAGATGGATAAGAAGAAGCTCCTACAGAACCTGGCGCTCTTAAACGGTTGTGCTGACCATGTGTAGCTTGTCCAACCCCACCAAAACCGTGACGTTTAACAACACCTTGAAAGCCTTTTCCTTTAGACACACCTTGTACATCTACAAATTCTCCTTCTTCAAAAATAGTAACATCAATAAGATCTCCTAATTTTTGTTCAGTTGCAAAATCCTGGAATTCAACGACTTTTTTCTTAGCAACAGTTCCAGCTTTTTTAAAGTGACCTAAAGCCGCTTTAGTAGAATGTTTCTCGTTTTTGTCATCGAAACCAAGTTGCAACGCTTCATACCCGTCAACCTCGTTGGTTCTGACTTGGGTAACAACGCAAGGACCAGCTTCGATTACTGTACAAGGAATGTTTTTCCCGTTTTCATCAAAAATACTAGTCATGCCGATTTTCTTACCAATTAACCCAGACATAAATATTAATTATTAATTACTAAAATTCCCTTCAATTTGAAAATAACAGAAATTTCCAAACAGGGAGTGCAAAAGTAGTTATTAAAATTGAATATACCAAACAGTTGCGAAAATTAAATCGCTCATTATCAAAATCCAAGCATCAAAACACTACTAAAGCAAACCTGATTCGCTTTAAAATTTGAACTCGATTTTTCTCTCTAAAAGCGTTCTACATTTAACATTTCGTTAATCAAACCAAAACAAAAACAACTCGCACATCCCTAAAACAAAGGGACTTACATTATTTTTTTTATATTTAAAAAAGTTGAAAAATTAAATTTTCTAAATTAAATAGAGGCTTTAAAAACAAAAAAAGCGAAACAAAAAATGTTTCGCTTTTTTATGAAAAAATATAAAAAAATTATACTTTGATTTCTACTTCAACTCCACTTGGCAATTCAAGTTTCATTAAAGCATCAATAGTTTTAGATGAAGATGAATAAATATCAATCAATCTCTTGTATGACATTACTTCAAATTGCTCTCTCGCTTTTTTATTAACGTGCGGAGAACGCAATACAGTGAAAAGTTTTTTGTGAGTTGGCAACGGAATTGGACCTGTTACAACTGCTCCAGTAGTTTTTACTGTTTTTACGATCTTTTCAGCAGATTTATCTACCAACATGTGATCGTAAGATTTTAGTTTTATTCTGATTTTTTGACTCATTTTCTTAAAATTAAGCGTTACCTTTTGCTTTTTTGATTACCTCTTCTGAAATATTAGAAGGTGTTTCTGCATAGTGAGAAAACTCCATTGTAGAAGTTGCTCTACCAGAAGACAATGTTCTTAATGTAGTCACATAACCAAACATCTCTGATAAAGGCACATCCGCTTTAATAGTTTTAGCACCATTTCTGTCACCCATATCATTAACCTGACCTCTACGACGGTTCAAATCACCAACGATATCACCCATGTTTTCTTCTGGAGTAATAACTTCGATTTTCATGATTGGCTCAAGAATAACAGCTCCGGCAGCACGTCCTGACTCTTTATAACCCATTCTAGCAGCTAATTCAAAAGAAAGAGCATCAGAATCCACAGGGTGGAAAGATCCGTCTAATAAAGTAACTTTTAAACTATCAACAGCATATCCAGCTAACGGACCTGTTTTCATAGCTTCACGGAAACCTTTTTCAACAGCAGGAATATATTCTTTAGGAACGTTACCACCTTTTACTTCATTCACAAACTGCAATCCTACAGGAACTTTACCATCAACTTCATCAGCAGGCTCGATTCTAAATACGATATCACCGAATTTACCACGACCTCCAGATTGTTTTTTGTAAGTTTCTCTATGCTGAGCAGATTTAGTAAACGCCTCTTTGTACTCAACTTGTGGTTCACCTTGATTCACCTCTACTTTAAACTCACGTTTCATACGATCAACTAAAATATCTAAGTGAAGCTCACCCATACCAGAAATAATAGTTTGACCTGAAGCCTCATCAGTTCTTACAGTAAATGTCGGATCCTCTTCTGCTAATTTAGCCAAAGCCATACCCATTTTATCAACGTCAGCTTTAGTTTTAGGCTCAATAGCGATACCAATAACCGGCTCAGGGAATTTCATAGATTCCAAAATAATTGGACTCTTCTCATCACACAAAGTATCTCCGGTTTTAATATCTTTAAATCCTACAGCAGCTCCAATATCTCCAGCCTCAATAAATTCGATTGGATTTTGTTTGTTAGCGTGCATTTGGTAAATACGAGAGATTCTCTCTTTGTTGCCAGAACGAGTATTTAAAACATAAGAACCCGCATCTAAACGTCCAGAGTAAGCACGGAAGAAAGCTAAACGACCTACGAATGGGTCAGTAGCGATTTTAAATGCTAAAGCAGCGAATGGCTCTTTTACATCTGGTTTACGTAAAATTTTCTTTTGATCTTCTTCTAATAATTCGGCATCATCAGGGTGAATTCCTTCAATACCCTCTTTATCTAATGGAGATGGCAAATACTTACAAACAGCATCTAACATAAATTGAACTCCTTTGTTTTTGAAAGAAGATCCGGCAAGCATAGGAATGATTGCCATATCAATAGTAGCCGCTCTTAACGCATTGTTGATTTCATCCTCTGTAATAGAGTTTTCATCTTCCATGTATTTATCTAAAAGATTTTCATCATAAGTCGCAATCTCTTCGATAAGAATAGAACGGTAATGCTTAACATCATCAACCATATCTGCTGGGATATCAACGATATCAAAAGTAGCCCCTTGTGTTTCATCATGCCATACAATAGCCTGATTTTTCACTAAGTCAACAATACCTTTAAAATCTGCTTCATCACCAATAGGCAAAGTAATTGCAACCGCATTCGATTTCAACATATCTTTAACCTGTCCGCATACAGCTAAAAAGTTAGCACCCTGACGGTCCATTTTGTTTACGAATCCCATACGAGGAACTCTATATTGATCCGCAAGTCTCCAGTTAGTTTCTGATTGAGGCTCAACACCATCAACAGCACTAAATAAGAAAACCAAACCATCAAGTACACGTAAAGAACGGTTTACCTCTACAGTAAAGTCAACGTGCCCAGGAGTATCAATAATATTAAAGTGATAAGGCAATGATTCCGGAAGAACCTTACCTTGCTCAGTTGGAAAATTCCAAGTACAAGTTGTAGCAGCAGAAGTAATTGTAATACCTCTTTCCTGCTCTTGCGCCATCCAGTCCATTGTTGCAGCACCATCGTGTACCTCACCAATTTTGTGTGACTTTCCAGTATAAAAAAGAATACGCTCAGTTGTTGTTGTTTTACCAGCATCAATGTGAGCAGCAATCCCGATATTTCTTGTATATTTTAAATCTCTAGCCATTTCTTACGAATTAAAATCTAAAGTGAGAGAATGCTTTATTAGCTTCTGCCATTTTGTGAGTATCCATTCTTTTCTTAACCGCAGCACCTTCTTCTTTAGCAGCAGCTAAACACTCTGAAGCTAAACGTTGTGCCATAGATTTTTCATTTCTTCTTCTTGAATAAAGTATCAGCCACTTCATTGCCATAGAAATTTTTCTGTCTGGACGAATCTGCATTGGAATTTGGAATGTAGCTCCACCAACTCTACGGCTACGTACTTCTACGTGAGGCATAACGTTTGTTAAAGCATCTTTCCAGATCTCTAATGAAGTTTTCTCATCATTTTGCTTTTTAGTTTCAATGATATCAATTGCATCATAAAATACTTTAAAAGCTGTAGATTTCTTACCATCCCACATTAAGTTGTTTACAAAACGTGTTACTAATTGGTCGTTAAACCTTGGATCCGGTAAAAGTGGTCTTTTCTTTGCCGCTCTTTTTCTCATGTCTTTTTCTTAAAAGTTTTTAAATTACTTTTTTGCTTCCTTTGGGCGTTTAGCACCGTACTTAGATCTTCTTTGCGTTCTTCCTGCAACACCTGACGTATCAAGCGCTCCACGAACGATGTGATATCTAACACCCGGTAAATCTTTTACCCTTCCGCCTCGCACTAATACTATCGAGTGCTCTTGTAGATTGTGTCCTTCACCCGGGATGTAAGCATTCACCTCATTACCATTTGTCAAACGTACACGCGCAACTTTACGCATTGCAGAGTTTGGTTTTTTTGGTGTAGTAGTGTAAACACGCGTACAAACCCCTCTTCTTTGAGGACAAGAATCTAAAGCAACCGATTTACTCTTCTTAGTGATCTGAGTTCTTCCTGTTCTTACTAATTGTTGAATTGTTGGCATAATTAATACTAAAAATTATTATGTTTATTAAATTCCCGCTTTTTACGGGGTTGCAAATGTATAAAATAAATTCCAGTATACAAACGTTAAATCATTAATTTTCAACAACATTATTTATCCTTATGTTTTCTCAAACAAACGATAGATATTTGCAATACTTTTAAAAAAACCAAACATTGCAATTGAAACAGCTATTTCTAATACTACTATTATATACTGTAAGCTATTCTGCTTTCGGTCAAGTTTTTAATTTAAAAATTGAAGGAACAACCAAAACCGAAACTACAATTATAGACTCTTTAAACTATATTCAAAATCACCTAAACCTTAAATCCGTAACAACAGAAGCAATTAGTACCATAGAAAAACTTAATAAAAAAGGCTATTTAGACATCAAAACCATTGAAAACAACAAACTAAACGACTCAACTTATATCTACAAATTATCCCTTGGAAACAAGATAAAATACACCTATATATATATAGGTAGAAATAGTTCTTTTTTAAATCAGTCAGAAACAAAAAATGACACTGTAATAATTCCTTACGAAAAGACAGAAAATTATATAAATGAAAAAATTGCTCAGGCAGAAAAACATGGATTTCCTTTAAGTAAAATAAAATTAGAAAACATACGAAGAAAGAATTCGATAATTTATGCGGACTTAAATTTTAATTCCGAAAAAAAAAGGAGTCTTAATTCCATTATAATAAATTATACAAATGACAATCGTAAGGATTATTTTCCCAAAGGACATTTAAAACAACTTAATAAAAAATACATCGATAATACCTTCAACCAAAAGACTGTGAAAGAACTTTATGAACATATAAACAATTTTGGTTTCGTAAATCAGACAAAATATCCTGAAATATTATTCACAAATGATTCGACAAAAATTTACATCTACGTAGAAAAAAGGAAAGCAAATACTTTTGATGGTTATGTCGGTTTCTCAAATAACGAAGACAAAAAATTAAATTTAAACGGATATCTGGACATAACCCTTCAAAACACACTTAAAGCCGGAGAACAATTTTCCCTATACTGGAAAAGCGACGGAAATCAACAAAAAACTTTTAATACGAAAATAGAATTACCATACATCTTCAAATCTGCACTTGGAGTTAAAGCCCAATTAAATATCTTTAAGCAGGACAGCACTTTTCAAAATACAAAAACCGCAATCGACTTTGGGTATTATATTAACTATAATTCAAAGTTATATTTAGGATATCAATCAACAGAATCCAGCGATATTCAAAACACAAATAGCACCACCATCAGTGATTTTAAAAACTCTTTTATAACCGCAACATATAATTATACGAAGACAGATTTTATCAATTATTTACAACCGCAAAAGGCTAACTTTAATCTCATATTTGGTTTTGGCCAAAGAAACACGAACAATCAGCCTAAAAGCGTCACTTCCAGTAATCAATTTTATACAACCCTAAATCTCTATTATAATTTCGAAGTAAATAATAAGAATTTTATTAACGTAAATTCGCAAAATTTTTATCTCAACAGTAAAAATTACATAACCAATGAATTATTTCGTTTTGGAGGCATAAATTCAATAAGAGGATTTTTAGAGAACAGCTTACAAGCAAATTTATTTTCTTCTATTCTTACAGAATACAGATATGTCGTTTCTAAAAATTTATACATAAATTCAATCCTTGATTATGGAATTTACCAAGACTTAACCAGAAATGAAAAAAGCACAAAAATTGACAAATTAACAGGAATCGGAATAGGCGCCACCATTCTGACCAAAAATGGCATACTCAGGATTAATCTCACAAATAATCTCTCGAATGACCAAACTTTAAAATTATATAACAGTATAGTAAACATATGTTATAATGTTAAATTTTAATGTTATTCGAAAAAACATTAGGATAGTTAACAAATTATTAAGAGTTTTGCGAGACTAATTCAAAATATTTAAAAATGAAACTAAAGTTCAATGGATTTTTAGTGCTTTTGTTAGCACTAGTTACGCAAATCACATTTGCGCAAGAAAGAGCCGTTTCAGGAATGGTTTCTGATAATGCAGGCATGCCTTTACCAGGTGTGAGTGTATTAGTGAAAGGAACCAAAACAGGAACGCAAACAGACTTTGATGGAAAATTCTCTATTAAAGCATCACCAAGCCAGGTTTTGGTATTTAGCTACATCGGAATGAAAACTCAGGAAGTGTCAGCGAGTTCAACATCAATTAATGTAAGCCTAAAAGATGATTCTGTAGAATTAGAAGGCGTAGTTGTTACCGCTTTGGGTATCAAAAGATCAGAAAAAACCTTAGGATATGCAGTATCAAAAGTAACTGCTGAAGAACTTACTAGATCAGGAGAACAAAACGTCTTACAAGGATTAGCCGGAAAAGCTGCAGGTGTTCAGGTTATTGGTACCGGAGGTACTCCAGGTGCATCTAGCAAAATTATTATTAGAGGTGTTAATAGTATTAACAGACCTTCGGATCCGTTAATCGTTATTGATGGTGTACCAATTGACAATACCACAAGCCAAACGACTGCTGGTGACAATCCTTTTAATGCGAATTTATCAGGAATCAACAACTCAAACAGAGCATTGGACATCAATCCTGATGATATCGAAAGTGTATCGGTACTTAAAGGCCCTGCTGCTGCAGCTTTATATGGAGAAAGAGCTGGTAATGGTGTTATACTTTACACAACTAAAAAAGGAAGAGCTGGAAAAGGTTTAGGAATTGACTTTTCAAGTTCGTTGGCAATTGACAGAGTTAGTCAATTACCTGCCAGACAAAACAAATATGTTCAAGGCACTAGCTCTACTGCAACTACAATACCAACTAACACACCACAAAGTTGGGGACCAGCAGCGGAATCTTTAGGAGTACCAATGTATGACAATGTTGAAAACTTTTTTCAGGATGGACTAACTTACACCAACAATATCTCTTTTTATGGTGGAGATAATAAAGCAACTTATCGAGCATCTTATGGTAATGTTACACAAACTGGAATGGTACCAGAAACTGATTTGAAAAGAAATACTCTAAGAGTTGTTGGAGATTTAAGGTTAAGCGATAAATGGAAAACAGGAGGTAGCTTACAGTATACACACACCACCAATACGTTAGCTCAAAATGGAAGTAACGTATCGGGAGTAATGCTAAGTTTATTACGTTCAGTAGGAAACTATGACCTGAGAAACTACAAAGACGCAGCAGGAAACAATAAAAATTACTTTGCTTCTTATGACAACCCATATTTTACTGTAAATGAAAACCCTGCAACCAGTGATGTAAATCGTGTTTTTGGAAATATGTTTTTAACATATACTCCTGCAGATTGGTTATCTTTAACTGCTAAAGGAGGTATAGACACGTACTCAGATTATCGTAAACAAATTTTTGCTGTCTCATCTAACGGAGATAATTTAGCGGGAATTGGAGAAGTTGCCTTCAACAATATAACTAATAAAGAATATTATGGTGATTTCATTGCAAGCGGATTATTGCCTTTAAAAACAGAATGGTTAAAAATCAACTATACTGCAGGTCTTAACCTACGTTCTTTTCAAAACACAGATGTATTCTCAAGAGGTAAACAGCTTGCTGTAAGAGGTGTTTACAACTTATCAAATGCAACACAGTTATATGCTTCTAATTCAGAAGAAAATATTATGTCAAGAGCATTATTTGGACAATTGGAATTTGACATCAAAAATCAACTTTTTATAACAGGTTCAGTTAGAAAAGAATGGTCTTCTACTTACGGTACAAATGCAAATAGTGCAATTTTCCCAGCAGCTTCAGCATCATGGGTAATAACTAGTTCATTTGATTTACCTGAAGCAATCAGCTTTGCAAAAATAACTTATGGCTATGGTGAAGTCGGTATAGCTCCACAAACTTACAGAACTATAAGTACATTTACTCAACCATTTATGACAGACGGTTTCACTGATGGACTTAGTTTTCCATACAACCAAATAAATGGTATGACTGTTTCTGGCGCATTAGGAAATCAGGATTTAAGACCTGAGATAGTGGTAGGACATGAAGTAGGTTTGAGTACAAAACTTTTTGACAGCCGACTTTCATTAGATGTAAATGCATATTATAAAACATCTAAGGATTTATTAATCACATTACCATTACCATCATCAAGCGGATTTTCATCAGTATATCAAAATGCTGCTGAATTAGTAAATAAAGGTCTTGAAGTAGAATTTGGATATGATGTATTCCAAAAAAGTAATCCTTTTCAATGGAACATCAATTTAAACTGGGCTAAAAACGAAAATGAAGTAACGGATATAGCTGGTGGTCTAGATGATATTCAGATTGAAGCTGCATTTGGATCAATTGGATATTATGCTGTAAAAGGACAACCTTTAGGAAGCTTTTATGGTACAAAATGGGCTCGTGACGCAAACGGTAATAAGCTTATTGGATCAGACGGTCTAGCAATACTTGCGGATGAGACAGGCAACTTAGGAAATTCTGCTCCAAAATGGACAGGAGGAATCAGAAATACATTTACATATAAAAGAGTTACTTTATCAGGCTTATTAGACATCAGACATGGAGGAGTTGTTTATAATGGAACGCTTGCTAGATTGCACAACTTTGGCGTATCTGAAGCATCTGCTGACAGGGAACGCACTTACATTATTGATGGTGTTAAAGCAGATGGAACTCCAAATGATATTCAAATAACTGCTAAAAACTACTACCAAAAATACTTAGGTGATGGTGGTGGAGCAGCAGAAGAAGCTGTTACAGATGTAAACTGGATTAGATTACGTGACGTAAGCTTAAGTTATGATTTCGATGTAAAAAGATTTACTGCTATCAGTTCAGCTCAAATTTCTTTTACAGGTAGAAACTTATGGCTAGACACTAATTATGAAGGTGTAGATCCTGAAACCAGTTTAACTGGTGCAGGATCCAGAATTAATGGATTAGATTACTTTAATAATCCGGGAAGCAAATCATTTATAATGACTCTTAAAGTAGGATTTTAAATTTAAAACAAATCAAAATGAAAAGATATATAAAAAGTATAATTCTTACCGCTGTTAGCATTAGTTTACTAACAGGCTGTCAGACAGAATTAGACACCTTTAATGAGAATCCTAACGATCCCATTACAACGACTCCAACATTATTGTTGGCGGCTATGGAAATTTCAACATTCTCTACACATACAAGTGGCTTAGTAAGAACTTCAAATATTTTTGATCAACACCTTGCTGGAACAAGCGTAGGTCAATTGGGAGACATTCAACGTTATATCCTTACCGAACAAGATATAAACAATGAATGGAATACTGTCTATGGAACCACTTTGATAAGTGGTCATATTTTAGACCGTGATTTCTCTGCCGATTATCCATATTATAATGGAATTGGTCAGATATTAACTGCTATTAATTTAGGATACGCAACAGACCTGTGGGGTGATGTCCCTTATGATGAAGCATTTAGAGCAGAACAAGGAAATAAGACGCCAAGTTACAACACACAAGAAGAAATCTACCAAAGATTACAAACTATTCTGGATGAAGCTATTGTTAATTTAAAAAAACCTGCTTCAAGTAACGTTTCAGTCCCTGGTAACGATGACTATATTTTTAAAGGAAATGTTGCCAAATGGATTAAAATTGCCTATGTATTAAAAGCAAGATATGCTTTAAGACTAACTCAGGTAGATACTAATGCTGCACAAAAAGCCCTTGATTATATTACAGCATCCGGAATAAGCTCAAATGCAGATGATGCTAACACATTTTTTACTGAACAAGCAAATGAACTTAATCAATGGTATGCTTTTGATAATAGCCGTGCTAATTATCTTAAGACTGGAGCGTTTTTTGTTAACACTTTAAAAACTAATTTAGATCCAAGATTATCATTTGCTATAGCCAAAGACGACAATGGTGGTTATACAGGTAATGCGGCAGATGATTTGGATACAACTTCATCTTCTTATATTGGATCTGCTTATGCCAGTGCTGACTCTCCTGTTGGAATTGTAACTTATGCCGAGGCTAAATTTATCGAAGCAGAAGCAAGATTCAGATTAGGCCAAAATGCTCAACCAGCTTTAGAAACTGCTGTTGCAGCATCTGTTTTAAAAGTTACAGGAACTGCAGCTACACCAGCTTTCTTAGCTACAGCAGCTACAACTGTTACTTTGGCAAATATTATTCAGCAAAAATACCTGGCTCTTTTCTTAACTATGGAGCCGTATAATGATTACCGAAGAACTGGTTTTCCTGCTTTGGTTCCAAACCAATCATCCAATACAAAAACTATTCCTGTAAGATTCCCAACTCCTTCAGATGAGAGAAATTACAATCCAAATGCAACTGTAGTTAGTAATGTAACTACTAATCTATGGTGGGATAAATAATTTTAAGAAATATTTTTAAATTATTAAACCGCTCTGTTAATTCAGGGCGGTTTTTTTATAGAAACATATTACTTATATTTGCCCCATGGAAAAAGAACATCAAATATTTGGAATTAGGGCCATTATAGAAGCTATTCAGGCAGGGAAAGAAGTAGACAAAGTATTCATCCAAAAAGAAGTTTCGGGTGAATTAATGAAGGATTTAATGAAGGTAATGAAACGTGCCAACATTAATTTCTCCTATGTTCCTGTAGAGAAACTGAATCGCTTAACTCCAAATAATCATCAGGGGGCTGTTGCGACTATATCCCCTATTGGATTTATTGAATTGGAACATCTTGTTGAATCTACCATTGAATCCGGTTCAAAACCTTTGTTTTTAATATTAGACCAAATTTCTGACGCAAGAAATTTTGGCGCCATTATAAGAACTGCAGAATGTACCGGTGTAAACGGGATTATTGTGCAAAAAGCGGGTTCTGCTCCTGTAAATGGAGATACAGTAAAAACCTCAGCAGGCGCAGTTTTTAATGTGCCTATTTGTAAAGTTGAACATATCAAAGATGCAATATTTTACCTGCAGGGTTCCGGAATTAAAACCGTAGCGGCCACTGAAAAAACAGATCAGAATATTTATGATTTAAAACTTAATGAACCCGTTGCTATTATCATGGGGTCTGAAGACAGAGGAATTAATCCTTCCGTTTTAAAAATTGTAGATGAAAAAGCGAAACTACCTATGTTTGGGTCAATAGGATCTTTAAACGTGTCCGTTGCCTGTGGGGCGTTTTTATACGAAACTGTACGTCAAAGAAGTTAATATATTTAGAAGTTTAAGTTAGGTAATGAATAATTTTAATTTAAAATCGAATGCATTCTTATTTACCCTTAAAACAATCCATAATACTGTTTATAATCTCACCCATAACATTTCTTTTTAGTTTCTGTTATGGACAAAACACCCATTACGGCCAACTTTGGAATGAAATACAATTTACCCGCACATTAAATGAAAAATGGTCAACAGAATTTGATATTGCGAGTTCCTACAGCAGTGAAGAATCATCTCCTAACATTTTAGATAATAACACCCAGGGATCATTGAGGCTGTGGGGACATTATTATTTGAATCCAAGGTGGAAAACCTCTGCTTTTTTAGCTTATTATAACAATAAAGATGTTCCTGAAATTGGACAATTTAAATCCCCGGAGTGGCGGTTTGCGCTTCAGGGCATCTATTACATCCACAAAATTGGCTATACCTTAAGTACAAGATCAAGATTGGAACTTCGACACCTGCGTAACTCAGATTTAGAGTACGAAAACGTATTACGCTATCGACAACAAATCAAATATTTGAAACCTGTAAACAGTAAAGTACTTCGCAAAGGTACAATTTATGCTTTTACTTCAGACGAGATCTTCTTAAAGACCGGAACAAAAGTAACCGGAGAAAGTTTTTTTGACCGAAACAGATTTAATTTAGGAGCAGGTTATTTGTTTAGCGATGACTTCCAATTCGAACTTAGCTATGTAAATGAATTCCTTCCGAGAAACAATGGAAATCAAACTGTAAACGCAGCTTCATTAACACTTACAATTAATAATCTTTTTAAAAACTTTAATACGCTTTTACACAAACACGAATCAAACAGTACTGTTAAGGAAGATGAGTAAATCATTCATCTTTTAAGAAACAGGCTAATTGTTTCATAATTGCTTTTTTATGAAGTTTAAAAGCATACTTTCTAATAAATTCCGTCCCTTTCATATTGATATCAGCAGAAACAGCTTCAAAAAGAGAAAAGGCTTCTAAATCTTTTTTATCAATCATGAAAAGAACCTGCATTATAGAGTCGTTTTTTATATATCTGGTATCAAAATGCTCCAGTTTATACTTATTATTATCTGAAAGCTCAATTATAAGATCATCTTTTATTTTTTTACCTTCTTCTTTGGGTGGAAATGGAAACGGCTGCAAAGCTATAAAATAATTCTCCTTATCTGTAACAATATTAATCTTCAATGATTTCGATTTTGTTGTATAAAATGGAGTCGCTTCAAAAAAATACACCATTGATCCATCTGGCTGAACTTTATTGTGAATATCGCATTGGCCAAAAAGCAATGGAGAGAACAAAATTGAACCTATTATAAAAGTTATACTTTTCATTATCAAACATTTAAAAATTAAATATCATAACAAAAATACTCATTTTTGAGACGCAGTTCTCTAAACCTATTTCAAATTATTCGTTTTTTCCTGATTCGTCATTCTTCCGGATTGTATAATTAATTTAAGTTGCTAGTTAATCGATTTGTTCAACTGAAGTCCAAAGACAAATAAAGTAAGCTTTATCAGAAA
>NZ_JAADZW010000032.1 GCF_010645065.1 Flavobacterium fluviatile
GTTTTGTTTATTAATTGTTAGTATTTCAAAGATACATTTTCATATTTTTAATCTATGTCAAAGATATGAGCCCCGATGGGAGGGAAAATCCTTTTATTTTTTCCTTTAAAAAATAAAAGATTGGAAGGACAGCGGGAATAAAAGCTATTATGAGGACCAATTTTCTGCTTCAAAAAATAATGAAAACCTCTTTGGTGCTTATTTGCAACGAATACAAAATGATAAAATTTAGGTTTCAAAAGCCACACGAAAGGATTTGTGCGGGAGCCCCACACGAAAGGATTCGTGCGGGAGCGATGTATTAACTTTTAAAACCAGAGTTTTAAACTTCAAACATCCTAAATACAACTACATCATCAATAAGTCCTTGCTGTCCAGAATAATCAATAGCACTACTGTACACATAGTCTTCAGGTTTATATACTAAGCCGGCTTCGACTGGATTATTATGAACATAGTCTATTTTTTGCTGAATGACTTTATTACTCCACAATTCTATTGGGTTGTTGTCATGACGCCAAAATTGGTAATGTTTTACATTTGAACTCTTTTCGGCTTCTTTTCTGAAAAAATCCAATAGAAATTCTTTCCGACTCTCTTTTGGATTTTCCTGTATGCTTTTTACTATGGAATTACTGGTAAATCTTTTTAAATCCCCCACTAATAACTCAGGTTTTTGGCCGTTTATACTACGAAAAACCAAATGCACATGATTGCTCATAATACACCAGGCATGAATTTCTAATCCTTTGTTTTTTTGACAATAAAGAATGCTTTCAATAAACAAATCTTTGTATTCATTTCGGGTAAACACATCTAACCAGCCTACTACTGCAAAACTTATAAAATACAATCCATCAGGATTATGAAATTTGTAATTCCTACTCATTGATAAAAAATAAGATTATTCTGTAAATATATAGATTATTTATTTTATGTATATAAACAATTAGTTATAATGTAGTAAGGAAATTAGGTTTCAAAAGTCCACACGAAAGGATTCGTGCGGGAGCGTGTGTATGATAAACAATCAGTAATAAGATAGTGAGGAAATTAGGTTTCAAAAACCACACTAAAGGATTCGTGCGGGAGCGTGTGTATGATAACAATCAGTAATAAGATAGTGAGAAAATTAGGTTTCAAAAACCACACGAAAGGATTCGTGCGGGAGCGTGTGAAATTATTATTTTTTTATTATCGAACTGATTTAGTGAAGTGGCAGGCAAGAAAGTTAGGTTCCAAAAACCACACGAAAGGATTCGTGCGGCAGCGTGTGTATGATAACAATCAGTAATAAGATAGTGAGAAAATTAGGTTTCAAAAACCACACGAAAGGATTCGTGCGGGAGCGTGTGTATGGATAACAATCAGTAATAATATAGTGAGAAAATTAGGTTTCAAAAACCACACGAAAGGATTCGTGCGGGAGCGTGTGAAATTATTATTTTTTTATTATCGAACTGATTTAGTGAAGTGGCAGGCAAGAAAGTTAGGTTTCAAAAGCCACACGAAAGGATTCGTGCGGCAGCGTGTGAAAATGTTATCTTATGAAAAGCCGGCAAATGTCTCTGAAATGAGCCGCATTTTAAAACAAAAAAAAACTCTCCATGATATTTCTATCCTGTGAGAGTTTTTTGTTTGTAAATACTAATTAATTTTATTTATAAGCAGGGTGCTGTGTCAGGTTTGGATTATCAATCATCGGATGTCCTGCTGATTTGTTGGCAAAAGGCAGTAATTCTGATTTATTTGCCTGAAATCCATAGTACAATCCGTCAGAACCATCAGAAGCTTGTATCCAGTTTGGATAAGTCCCTCCGTTTTCAGCAGAGCCAGTTGGTTTTGTGTAGATAATTGCCCCAATCTGAAGCACATTAAACCCGCCGGTAAATCCAACTGTTTTACGGGCATTCCCATTATAAGCACTTGTATAAGCTTCAAACATCCTTACAGGATACCACATTTCACCAGGTGCCACAGTAAAGCCGTGAGCTTGTGCAATACTGGCCGTTTTTGCGCGGAAATCAGCGTATTGGGCAGCTGCAGTAGGGATTGACTGGATGGATGCAATCTCAGCAGGATCGGTCAGGTCGATATACTGAACTGCCAGAAACGGGTCTCCGTATGCTTGTGCGTCATAACGAAACTTATACAAACGGTGAGTTGAAATATTGGCATAAGCATTCTTTCTGTCTGAAAGATCTTTCATGCTTTGTTTTGTCGCTTCCAGTTCTGTTGCCAGACGGTTCATTCGAATCAAATCCGTACGCAGATTGAATTCATTCGCAAATTCCCATTTACGCTCCTGCACAATAGCATCTTCAAAAGCTTGTTTTCCTACAGGGATAGGCATTGAGCCAATACCTGCACGGGTTCTTACTTCTAATAATGCATTTCTGGCAGGTCCTGTTGGACCGTTGTTCAAATAATTTTGTGTTTCTGCATACATTAATAATACATCTGAATAACGTAAAACAGGTATGTTAAGATTACGCTGTGCTGCCGCTTGTGGCTCCTTACACCATGAAATACGGAACTTTCCTGGCATGATACAAGAATACGTAGTTCCTACATCTACCCATTTATCTGTTGCTGAACCGTTGTTAAGGAAGTAAACACTATATGATGTACAGGAAACATCACGGCGTGTGTCGTTTTTATCAAATGACAAATAATAGGTTGGCAGCATAAACTGCAATGCTTTACGTGAACCAAACAAACCTCCTCTTGATCCCGGATGTGCATAAACACCAAAATCAGAATTTGTATTTGGCCCTAAATTGGCTATTTCCCAAAGCATCTCAGGGTTAGTTGCAGCAAAGTTACGCTGCGCAAAATTATACCATAAATATTCAAATCCACTTTTGCCACCCTGAGCTGTAACTAACCTGTTTTCGTTTTGATTAATAACTGCCTGACATGCGTCATTGGCAATTTGATAAAGCTGATCTGCACGGTTAGTATCACTGCGGCGTGACATCTTTAAAGTAGAAGGATCATTAGTTTCCAGGTTCCATCTTAATGAATATCCTCCTGCATACAAAGCCACACGCGCTAATAAAGCATAGACTCCTTGTTTTGATAAACGTTCGGCAGTAGGATAGCCGCTTGCTGATTTCCAGGGTACATCCTGTACAGCCGATTGAAGGTCAGCTATAATATGATCATAAATCTCATCACGAGGGGAACGTTTAGGATAAAACGTGTTTGGATCGTCTGCATCCATTTCGTCAAGCGGTGTCCATACGGCAGGAACATCACCATAAATACGAATCAAATTATAATAGCAGAAAGCACGTATTGCTTTTGCTTCTCCAATCATTGATTTGGTTTTATCTGTTACAGGCATTTTACCTATCCGACTGATGGCAATATTAGTCGATTCAATAATACGATACTGTTCTTTATAAATGGTTGTAACGGTGTACGGCGTTATTGCATCATAAAAATAATTGCAGATATTATACTTTGAATTATTAGTAGTTCCGTCTTCAGCAGAATGAACTACGGTTTCTCCCGCTCCCAATTGATAAAACATTTCGGAGTGAATTAAATTACGATAACAGCCCTGAACAAAAAGATCAGCAGATGGTTCGTTTTTAAACACTGTTTCGGTATCCAGGGTATCGTAAGATGGCGTATCCAGGAATTCGTCGCATGAAGTCATACAAAAGAATAAAGTAAGTACAGACACTACAAATATCTTTTTCATCTGAAACAATTTTATAGTTATTTCTTTCATGATTATTTTTTTATTAAAATGTTAAATTAAGTCCCAAAACATAGCTTCTTGATCTTGGATAAGCTGAGTTATCGTATCCCGGAGTTACTGTAACTAAATCATTATCAGCAGCAGAAACTTCAGGATCATAACCTGAATAACCTGTTATGGTAAACAAATTGTTGGCTGTAAAATACAAACGAAGATTAGAAATATGTGCTTTTTGAGTCACTTCATGAGGCAGCGTATATCCTAATGTTAATTGCGCAAGGCGCAGGTAAGAACCATCTTCTACAAAATAAGAAGAAGGATACGTAATATAGCTTGAGTTAACCAGATTCAGCGCAGATGTACGTGAGGACTGATCAGGGTTCAATTCGCTGATACGGTCTAGTGTAGTTGCCTTAACTCCGGTTACAGGATCTATTAGACGATAATAGTTGTTTCCAAATTCCTCAGGAACGTTCTGAAAAAGAGCATAAGGGCTTGTACTGTGTTTTGTAGCATTATAAATATCATTTCCAACACTAAATGTCATAAAAGTGTTAACATCAAAGCCTTTATACGAAAAAGTATTCGTAATACCTCCAAAATAGTCAGGAGTACCATTACCAATTTTAACCAGTTTTCTGGTAAACTGATCCCCTGCTTCGTTATCTGCAGCAAATTTAATATCACCCGGGCTGGCAGTTCCTGTCGCTGGCTTAACTACACCAGGATTTAAGGTAAATGTACCATTGGGGTTTTGTGTAAAATCATCTGTAGTATAAAGTCCTTCATATACATAACCATACATATCCCCTAATGATTCTCCAACTGTAGCATAATAAGTTACCGTACCAGACCTGTTATTTCCCTGAGCAAAAGCCCTTTGAGTCTGTCCGTTTTCTAAAGAAAGCACTTTAGATTTATTGAAAGCAATATTAAAATCTGTTGTCCAGCGGAAATTATCTGTTTTAAAATTTACAGTGCTAAGAGTAAACTCCCATCCCCGATTTTGCATGCTTCCGATATTTTCATAACGATTGGCATACCCTGTAGAAACAGGAACTACACTCTTTAATAACATGTCGGCAATTTTATTATTATACCATTCTGCAGTAATATCTATGCGTCGGTTAAACAAAGAAATATCAAGACCAATGTTGGTAGCCTCTAAAGTTTCCCACGATAGTTTTGGATTTCCTAATGTTGTACTTGGTATGTATGCAGGATTACCAGGGGTATTATTCATTGGATAATCTGCCTGTGCTATTGTAGTCAGGAACAAGTTACTGCCCACACCATTATTTCCGGTCATACCATAACCCAAGCGCAGTTTTAGATTATTGATAGTATTGTTTATTTTTTTGTCTTTAAAGAAACTCTCTTCAGAAATTTTCCATGCTCCGGATATAGAAGGGAAGGTACCCCATTGATACCCTTCATTGAATCTTGATGAACCATCTGTACGTATCGTTGCAGCTATAAGATAGCGGTTGTCATAAGTGTAATTTGCGCGTGCAAAGAAAGAAGCAAGTGCAACAGGCGAAGGCATACTTACTTCCTTATTCAATACCGTTGCATTATCAATATTATTGAGTCCAAAGTTGGCTTCCGGAAATTTTATAAGAGTTATTTCGTTGCTCTCTGATTTACTGTAAAGCACCTCCTGTCCCACTAAAGCGCTGACATCATGCTTGTCGCTAAATGTTTTTGTATAGTTTAATGTATTGGCAATCTGGTAGCTGTATTTTTCTTCATTTTCAATTTTTCCATTGATACCTGTATTAATAGGATCTGTCAATGCCGCTCTTGAATTAGCATCCGAGAAATTAGTAGCTTTGCTGCTTGAAAAAGTATATTGTCCTGAAGTACGCCAGGTGAAGTTTTTCAGAAAATCAAATTCAACACCAGCATTAAGAAGAATATCACGGTATTTTTTATTCGACTGAGATGCTTCATTTTCTACCAATGGATTTTCAGTATCATAAGCTGAATCTAAAGCAGAAAAATCACCATAAGTTTGTGTGTTTAGCATCTCATCCAAAGTAAACAAAGTTCCCCCGTTGATAGGCTGCAACAGAACATCTTTCATCGCGTTGTAAGCTCCTCCTCCATCTGTTGACCTGCTCGTAAGCATAGTATTGACATCTAAACGCAATCCTTTAAACAGTTCAGAATTAATCTTAGTACGAAATGAATTTCTTTTATCATTATGATTCGCTATAATACCTTCCTGATTATTATAATTATAGCTTAACATAACCTGCGTTTTTTCGTTTCCGGTAGATACCGACAAGTTGTTATTTTGGGTTATCCCTGTTCCTCCAAACATTTTTTCCTGCCAGTCAATGGCTGAAGCTGAAGCATAACGGCTGTCGATACGTCCATACGCGCCAGAAGCAAAACCAGGTGAATTTGTTGCGAGGCTATTGTCAAAAACGTTACTGTAAGAAGCTGGTTTTGCCTGAAGTGTCGCAATTTCATACTGGTACTTTACAAAGTCCTGAGTATTCGACATCATATCCATTTTCTTAGAAAGCTGGTCAAATGACATAAATGAGTTATAAGACACAGTAGTTTTTCCTTTTGCTCCCGATTTGGTTGTGATTGCAATAATACCATTAGAACCACGGGATCCATAAATAGCTGTTGATGCAGCATCTTTTAAAATATCAATACTTTTAATATCATTAGGATTAATTACATTTAAGGCATCATCCATCTGAAACCCATCAACAATATAAAGCGGTTTGGTACTCTGGGTTAGTGAAGTTCCTCCACGAATGGTAATATTAGTGCCAGCCCCGGGCGCACCGCTTGTTGTTACAATATTCAGACCGGCTGCTTTTCCCTGTAGTGCCTGCGCTGCAGTCATTGCAGGAACTGTGGCTAATTGTTTAGCCGTAACAGAAGATACCGCCCCGGTCAAATCGGATTTCTTTTTAGTACCATAACCTACCACAACAACTTCCTGCAGGAGGGACAAATCTTCCTTCAGGACTACATTATAACTTGTTCTGCTGTCAACCGTCACTTCCACTGTTTTCATTCCAATAAAAGAGAAAACCAAAACGTCTCCCACATTGGACTTTATCTGAAAATTACCATCAAAGTCTGTTTGAGTACCCTGTTTTGTACCTTTAATAAGTATACTGACATCTGGTATAGGAAGTCCGTCTGTTTCTTTTACACTCCCCGAAACTGTTTTTTCCTGAGCGTTTGCAATAAAACCGGCAAAAACCAGAGATATACAAACACAAAATTTAAATAAAGATTTTCTCATAGACTTTATTTTAGTTTAATTAATAAATTGATTTTTATAAAATCCTTAAGTTATGAAATGTAAAAATAAAGTTAATTTCTGCCCTGACTGTCCTGCGCTCTCCTGCAGTTATGATAAATAATGACTATAAAATTTATTTAGATAAAAATTTTATCCTGTTTAATTAAATAAAAATTTAAATTATTTCTTAATAAATCATAATAGTAACATTTCCCTTAAATGAAGAATCAGGAATTGTTTAGTTTATTTAAGTAAGATTTAGATAAAGAAAGCGTTAGACAATTATTTAGAATTAACTCGTTGAAATACAATAAAATAGCTTTATTCAAGAATTAAATCTAATTTGATCTGCGAAAATCCTTTAAAATCTGCGTGAAATACGCGTATTAATTTTTAACGCAGATTTACACAGATTAAAGCAGATTTAGACAGATTCATTTGTAAGCTCATGCGATAGAATTGAAAAAAAATAATTTCACCCAACGAGTTTTACCTTAATTTGAGGGTACATAAAGTAAAACAATGAAATCAAAAGCCACACGAAAGGATTCGTGCGGGAGTGTGTGAGTATTTAACGGACAACATAAAAAAATACAAGACCAAAAATTGAATTTTTCTAAATCTGGATAAACTAATCTTTTTACATTTTCTGACGAGCAAATTTCCTGCTTTGCGAAATATTATCTTGAAATATCTGCGCGAATCTAAATTGTAAATAGTGTCTATTTTTTTTTGGAACAGTTCATTTGATACAGTCTCATTTCAGTTAAATATTATAACTTTTTCTAATTAAAAAATTATTTTTTAACCCGTTGGGTGAAATTGATTTAAAAAAAATGATTTGCTTATAAAAAGTATAAAATCGGGAGTAAAACATCATTTATAACTTAAGGAATTGATGTCATCCTGAGCGGAGTCGAAGGCTTTTGAATACGAAAGGGCTACGACTCCGCTCAGCCTGACATTATTTTTAATTTCACCCAACGGATTATTTTTTAATCATTTTTGTGGTTGTAGAACCATTTTCAGATGATACTTTTAGAAAATATAATCCGGAAGTTAAGTGATGTGTTTCAATTCTTCCACCTGGATTTAAAGTTTGACTTAAAAGAACTTTTCCGGTGCAGTCGATCATTTCTATTTGTGCATTATTTTTTTCTTTCAATTCTAATGTAATTTCATCCGAAAAAGGATTAGGATACGCCACCACTTCTTTTTGAGAACTAAAATCTGTTTGTCCTAACGTTCCTTTTGCTACAATAGATTTAAATTTACTCCATTCTTCATGTGCTTTATAAGCTGCTACACTCGATGCAGGAACTTCCAGGATACAATTGTATAATGGGACGCCCTTAAAAAAGTTCGCAGTAATCGGTAACGGAACTGGGGAATCACACACAACGGATGTCAAAGGGCTACTATTAAAAACATCATCTGAAAGGGAAGTGAGAGATGAGGGTATGTTGACACTTTTTAGTAAAAAGTTAAAACCAAACCCCTTTTCACCGATTGTAGTAACTGAGTCAGGAATAATAATTGACTTTAATATAGTACCATAAAAAGCAAAAGAACCAATAGTAGTAAGAGATTTTGGAAATACTACAGACTCTAAATTTGAACAATGAAGAAAAGACATTTCAGGTATAGTAGTTATAGAATTTAAGAATTCTACTGATTTCAATTGGTAACAACTCATCAAAAACCTCTTTCCAACCGATGTTACAGAACTTGGAATCTTCACTGAAACTAAACTCGAACAAGTTTCAAATGCTGATTCTCCAATCGTAACAACCGAATTTGGAATAGTTATTTCGGTTAAGTCTCTACATGCATTAAAAGCCTTAACTCCTATTTCAGTAATGGTATTAGGGATTGATATGGTTTGCAAAAGGGCAGAATTCTCAAATGCACTGTTACCAATGGCTGTTACAGTGTATTGTTTTGAGTTGTATGCAACAGTTGAAGGTATAACAAATGTTTTTGGAAAGCCATTCATCTTTGAAAAAGTTACAGTTGTTTCACTTGTAATGGTATATTGCGCATTTTCAATTAAAAAATCCTGTGCTGCCCCTCGGGTAACACTCATAAAAAATATAAATAATAGTACTACTTGTTTCATGATTTAAATAATTTGAGAAATTTGTAAGACGAAATTAGAGTTTTGTCATTCTTCCTCCGTCATTATAAATAAGTATTTTGCAGTATTGAAGGTGCTTTTTTTGTATAATTGATTTCGACACAAGATTCCGAAATAGGGAATTTGTAATCCTTGACCCAAAATATTTTTAAACTGTCAATAAAAAAATGCAAGACCAAAAATTGATCTTGCATTTTTCTAAATCTGGATAAACTATTGTTTTATACCGTCTGGCGCTCGTGTTTTCCTTCTTTAATTTCTTCCACCATCTTTTTATTAAAAGCAGGTAAATCATCAGGGTTACGACTGGTTACCAATCCGTTGTCAACGACCACTTCTGAGTCTTCCCATTGTGCTCCGGCATTTATTAAATCGTTTTTAACAGAAAAGAACGAAGTTACTTTACGACCTTCCAAAACATCAGCATCTACCAGAATCTGAGGACCATGGCAAATTGCCGCTACCGGTTTTTTGCTTTCAAAAAAAGAACGAACAAAATTTACTGCTGCTTCTTCTCTTCTTAATGAATCCGGATTCAGAACACCTCCCGGAAGTAACAGGGCATCATAATCTGCTTCATTTGCCTGATCCAGTACTACATCAACATTATATTCATTGCTCCAGTTGCCATCTTTCCACGCTTTGATTGTTCCTGACTTCAGACTGATGATATCTGCATTCCATCCCTGTTCTTCCAGATAGGCTTTAGGAGATGCTAATTCTGACTCTTCAAAACCGTTTGTAGCTAATATTGCTATATTCTTTTTCATAATTTTAATATTTAAAAACGTTATTAATTTGATTTATTTAAAATTACTTATTTAAGACAGGAGGCGGAAACACAGCATGTTAAACCTTTCTTTAATAAAAGTTAATTAATTGTTCTTCAAATAATTATCAAAAATTAAATTAAAATTATATAAAACTGATGTTATCTTAGTTTACTATTTTATAGCATAAAAACCAGAAGAAAATAATTAGTTAGATGAGCAATAAAATGGGCATTCCAGAGAGAGAATTACCGGATCTGTAAAAAATTCTGATTGAAAATGAATCATATATTTCCCTTAATATATTTCCATGATATGTCAGTTGGCACCAGCGCCCTTTCTGAACGCAAATAACAATCTTGTTGTCACCCATAAATTTGTCGCTTAGCCCCGATTGCAGTGAAAATCCTTGTGTGCCGGGGTTCGGCACATAAGATTGGAACGAAAAGCGGGACGACTTTTGTAATGAAATGAGATTTTCTGCTTCTAAAAAAAAATCAAATTGTGCAGATATACAAAACGTTATCAAAAATTGAACAAGAAGCTATCCGCTTTTTATAGCCCGCAAATTGCTGTTTTTTGAGTATCTTTAGAATAAACTATTTAAAAAGTTCCGCTACATTCGGGACAACAGTCAATTGCTAAAATTTTACTGATGAAACAAGAAACTTCAAACACCAGAATTATAAAAGCTGATTTACCTAACGTTTTTGATGCTTTGTCAAATCCTGATTCTATAGTGAAATGGCAGATTCCAGGCGATATGACAGGAAAAATTCATTTCTTTGACTTTAGAATTGGCGGAGGTTACTCGATGTCACTTTATTATCCTGCAGAAGAAGGCAGCATGGGGAAAACAGAAAGAAACGAAGACAGATTTACATCAAAATTTCTGGAAATCGAAAACAATAAAAAAATTCTGGAAAGCGTAACATTTGAATCTTCCGATGAAGATTTTGCCGGAGAAATGCTAATGCAGATTGATTTGGAAAAAGTAGAAACAGGTACTGCTGTAACTTTTACATTCAGGAATATTCCAAAAGGGATTGACCCGAAAGATAATGAAGAAGGGACAAAATCGTCTCTTGAAAAACTTGCCAAACTTTTAGAATAAACTAATAGTAAACCAGACACTTACAGACAAAAATCTATTTACAATCAAACTAAATGTATGTTAAAGTTTAATTTCCCTTTTTATAATTAGCTGAACTTTGTATGACTGTTTAATCTAAAAAAAGTGATTATGGAAACGCAAATTATTGAATTAGAGAAAAAATATTGGCAGGGAATGGAAGACCACAACTACGAAACTGTTAAAGAATTTACGCGCTTTCCGTGCATTGTAGCCGGCAAACATGGTGTGCAGAACGTAGATGAACCTACTTTTAAAAAAATGTTTGAATCAGGTGAAGGAGCAAAAATAAAAGTTGTAAATATCTCCGGAACCGAAACCCGGATGATTGGCGAAAATGCTGCAGTAATTGCCTATCTGATTGAATTAGGAATAAAAGACGATGAACAAAAGGCTCCTATGAAATGTGCCTGTACTTCTACCTGGGTCAAAGAAAACGAAAGCTGGGTGTGCGTGCTTCATACTGAGTCGGAAGTATCAACATAATAGCTTCCTACTAATATTTAATGTTACAATGCTGGTCTCCAAAAGAGAGTTAATTTATTGACTAACCAACCTCGCTTTGCAAATCTGAACGAGGTTGGTTTTTTATTCAAAAAAGTATAAAACAAGAACCAAACAAACATAACACACTGTTTTTCTGTAAATTAAATATATTTTCATAACTTCGTTTCATTAGAAGCAGCCTACTTTTCAAAATAAAATCAAAATGAAAAACTTATGGACGACTTATTAAAGACAATTTTAGGCAGCTCAATAGTGACAACCATTTTAACCAGTGCTATTGTCTATTATTTTCATAAAAAGACCGAAAGAAATAATGCTGAGATAAAACATGAATTTGACAAAATCGCACAAATACACAACACCGACTTTGAATGGAGAAAACAAACTACCGAACTTCTTGGACAGGTTTATGCGCATTTAAACAGAACCCGGCTTGCATTTGAAAATACTTATTCGAAGCTAAAAAAATATGACTCCAATTTTGAAGATGAAATAATGTACGCTTCTAACAAAAAAATACGGGATATGCTTTTAGAAAACGGACATCATCTGCCTCCGGAACTGCTAGGAGAAGCATCAAAACTAATTGAGCATTATGATGCCTGGCTGATCAAATATCATACAATAAGAAAAGTCAATGAGGATAAAAATACCATTCATGTTTATGTTGGGCCTGACGGATTTGCATTTCCCGAAAAAGCAGAAGGAATGTTTAAAGAAAAATATGAAGAAATGTTTCAAAAAATGAGACAGCTTTAAGTGGTATAGTAACTTGCTAAAATTATTTTTCGCTTATCACCATTGTAAAATCACTAAAAATGATTACAAACTTTATCTGATTTTGAATTTAATTTGTAAAACAAATCTTAAGAAGATTTGTTTATAAAAACATTTTAAATCATGATAAATATGACAAAGAAAAGATTTTTAATTACAATCCTGACACTTGTTGCTACTATTACCGTTTCTGCAAAAGTGAGGATTCCTTTTGGAAAAATTGACAAAATTGAAATTGTAGCAGAATTACCTGATAATGAAAAATATACTGCTACTGAAGGCGGAAAAGATTATCTGGATCTTGCCACACTGCATCAGGAATATAATATCGCATGGGTAATTCCGGCCTGGGTTACGCAGGAGCCAAAATTAGTACTGGCAAAAAAAGACTCTGATGTATATTATGAACTTACTGAGCAACAGCTTGCCGAAATTATAAAAGACAACAAATTAGATAAAGAAAGTCTCCTGCAATTAGGTCTTTATACGAGATATGGGGGAAAAGTAATTTTATTTTTGGTTATTGGACTCATTATTTACGGTATTATTCCAGGCAAAGATGACGAAGAAGAAGCAGAAGAAGTACAACCGACTAAGGCTTAAAAATTTTTAATTTTATATAAATTTAACCCTGCTATTTCAATAAAAGCAGGGTTTTATTTTTATAATTTCAGCAATTTTGCCGTAGTTTGTCTGGTTCCGGAATATAAATCTTCTTTTTAAAATTTCTGCGCTAATCTGTAAAAAATAATTATACTTTTAGGTTTTTAAATATCTAAAATGAAAAAGCCCAAATACCTCATACCCGGAATTACCTTTTTACTTAGCTTTTGTTGTGCGCTGTATGTAACGCTTCAGGTTTTTCCTGTCAATCCGTTTTTATCAAGCAAAACAAAAGGAGAAATAAGTTTTCCTGATAAAATTCAGGATGGCGATATTATCTTTCAAACTTCTGAATCGCCTCAGTGTGAAGCGGTACGAATTGCAACCAATTCCAAGTTTTCACATTGCGGGATTATTTATGAAATAAACGGAAACCTGTTTGTTTTTGAAGCTGTTCAGCCAGTAAAACTAACCCGTCTGGACAATTGGATTACACATGGAAAAGATCAAAATTATATGGTAAAAAGATTAAAAAATGCTGCCAAAGTACTAACTCCGGACACACTGCAGAAAATGAAAGACTACAGCCAGCAGTTGATGGGCAAAGAATACGATGCTTTTTTTGAATGGACCGATACCCGAATTTACTGTTCCGAATTAATCTGGAAAATCTATAAAAACGGGGCTAACATTGAATTATCGAAACTACAGGAACTGAAAGATTTCAATTTAACTGATGAAAGGGTTAAAAAGATTCTGAAAGAAAGATATGGTAATGACATTCCATTGGAAGAAAAAGTGGTTTCCCCTTCTAATTTGGCAGATTCTGATTTATTGGTAACGGTGATTGATACTTATTAAGTTAAGAACCAATTTTGTGTCTTAAAAACCTCCATATGAAATTACAGAGCAATGTCATCCCGACGAAGGAAGGATCTTCGTTAGCATATGCATAATATAAATCATATAAAATGTGGAGTTTCTTGTGGGGATGCTTCCTTCGTCAGCATGACAAATTTGTGTGAATAACTATGTTGTCAAATAATACTCCTGCATGTCTCTACAAATCCCTCAATACTGGATACACCTTTTTAAACTTAGCAAAAGCCTCTTCATACACTTTTTTATGCTTACTATTAGGAAGAAAAGTTTTTCCGGTTTTATTTTTTGTATTTAGATCGATCCCTAGAGATTTCATTCCGATTAAAACAGCGCCCCAGGCAGAACCTTCAATAGTTTGCGAGGTCTCTACGGGCATCTGAAAAATATCGGCGACCATTTGCAGCCACAATTCACTTTTTCCGAATCCACCGCTGGCCATGACTTTGGTTTTTCTTCTTTTTTCGGGATTGGGAAGTAAAATCTCTGTAATCTGGAACAATCCGAACAAAATGCCTTCCAGAGTTGCTCTTACCAAATGCGCTTGTGTATGTGTAATCTGCATTCCCAGAATTGATCCTTTTGCTGAGGCGTCCCAGATAGGTGCTCTTTCACCCAATAAATACGGTACAAAAAGTAAACCTTCTGAACCGGCAGGAATTTTTTCTGCTTCTTCAAAAAGGACTTCAAAAGATTTATCTGTTTTTAATAAAGTTTCGCGAAGCCATTGCAGAATAATGGCACCGTTGTTCACAGCTCCTAAAGTCAGGTATTGATCATCCATCAAATGATAACACTGGGTACGCATTTGTTCATCCAGATACGGTTTGTCAATGGGCAATCGCACTGCTCCGCTTGTACCAATGGTCAGCGCCATACAATTTTTATTCATCGCTCCGGTTCCTAAATTGGCCAAAGCGCCGTCCCCTCCTCCAATTACATATAGAAAATCATCTGAAATGCCTTTGCATTGATGTGTTACCTCACAAACGACAGATAATTGTTCCTTTTTAATATTTAAAAATTCAAGCACTTCATCATCCCACTGCAAAGTATGGATATTCAACAATCCCGTTCCGGAAGCCATTGAAGTATCTGTGCAATATTCTCCCGTCAAATGATGCCAGACATATTCTTTAATGCTGATGAATTTATAGGTTTTGGAAAAAACTTCCGAATCAAATTCCTTAAACCAGGCTATTTTGCTCATAGGCGAAAAAGGATGAATAGGTATTCCGGTTTTCTGGTAAAAATGCTTTCCTTTTTCAGATTTTTTAAGTTCTTCGGCAATTCCCATCGCTCTGTTATCAGCCCATAAAACAACATCTGTCAATGGTTTTCCGGTTTCATCAATAGCAATAATACTTTGCATTGCCGAACTGAAACTAATAAACTCAGGCTGAATGCCTTTTGTAATTTCGCCGATACAGTTTAGAACCGTTTCCATAATCTCCTGTGGATTTTGTACACTCCAGTTTGGTTCCGAATGATACATTTCATAAGATCCTGAAACCTGTCTGATTACATTTCCGTGTACATCAAAACTGATTGCTTTTGTAGCCGTGGTACCAATGTCGATTCCGATATAAAGTGATTCCATTTCTTTTATTTGATCCATAAATTCAACAGCAATACGCCTATTAGTCCCATCACGCCAATAATAGTTTCCATAACGGTCCAGGTTTTAAAAGTATCTGAAACGCTAATCCCGAAATACTCCTTGAACATCCAGAATCCGGTATCGTTGACATGCGAACACATCAAACTGCCGGCACCAATTGAAAGTACCATTAATTCCGGATTTACGCCTGAAGCGAGTACCAATGGCTGTACAATTCCTGCTGCTGTTAATCCGGCAACCGTTGCAGATCCTAAAGCAATCCGGATTATTGTCGCAATCAGCCAGCCTAAAACCAAAGGAGACAGCGATGACTTTTCGAAAAACTGACTCAAATCTGTTCCCATTCCGCTATCGATCAGGACTTGTTTAAAAGCGCCTCCTGCCCCAATAATCAGAATTATCATCGTAGCAGAACTCATCGCACTACCCGACTTATCCATGAGATCCTGCATTTTTTTTCCGCGAAAAATCCCTAATGAAAATACGGCGAAAAGTACCGCAATCAGCATCGAAGTGGTTGGGTTTCCTATAAAAAGCAAAACAGAACGCCATACACTTTCTTTCGGCAAAGCCAATTCGCTGAATGTCGCCATTCCCATTAAAAACACCGGAACGAGTGCTGTTACAATACTAATTGCAAACGAAGGCATTTCGGCTTCCGTGATCGTTTTGCTTTCGAATAATCCCTTTGGCGGAAAAGCACTTATCTTTTTGATAAATTCAGGAAACACAATTCCGGCTGTAAAAAGCGCAGGCAGGGCAACCAAAAGTCCGTACAGAAGTGTTTTGCCGATATTGGCTTTAAAAATTACCGCAATGGCTGTGGGTCCGGGATGCGGCGGTAAAAAACCGTGCGTGACCGAAAGTGCCGAAGCCATCGCAATTCCTAAGTAAATAATAGGTTGTTTGGTGCTTTTGGCAACAGCAAAAATCATCGGAATCAAAATAATGAAACCGGCATTGTAAAACATCGAAATTCCAACCGAGAAACCCGTAATCACCATCGCCCATTTGATGTGCCTGACTCCAAAAGAACGAATCATAACCGAACTGATTCGCTGAGCAGCCCCACTGTCTGAAAGCAAATTTCCTAATACAACACCAAAAGCAATAATCAAAATCAAAGAACCCAATGTGCTTCCGACTCCCTGCTGAATGGAATTAATCAAATCCGGAAAAGGCATTTCTTTGGCAATCCCCACAAAAAATGCCGAAATAACCAAGGCAATAAAGGCATTGAGTTTCACCCCGGAAATCAGGATAAGCAATAAAAGAATACTGGCAATCAGGATCAGTAATGACATAGGTTTCGAAAATGATTAGTTATTAATGATATTCGTTGAGTATAAATTTTAAACACACTTCGACTCCGCTCAGTGCAGGCTAGATTCAAAGATTCGGAAACTAAAATAACAGGCGTTTCATTTATTTAAAAACTCATAGCTTACTTGTTCTTAAATCACACAATCATAATTCACTTATTTTAAACACATAGCTATGTGTTGAGAAATGAATTTCTCTTTTATATTCTTTAAGAAAAAGAAAAACCTATGTTTGTTCCATGTGTTAAAAAAAACATTACAACCTAATTATTCGCTTTTCTCAACAGCATGTCCTCCAAACTCATTGCGAAGTGCAGCCACCACTTTTCCAGAAAAGGTATCCGACATTTGAGAACGGTAACGCATCATGATCGAAAGCGCAATTACCGGAGTCGGAACACCTAAATCCAAAGCAGTTTCGAGAGTCCATTTTCCTTCGCCTGAAGAATGCATGATCCCTTTTATTCCATCCAGTCTGGCGTCTTTTGAAAAAGCATTTTCTGTAAGTTCCATCAGCCAGCTGCGTACCACAGAACCGTGATTGAACAGTTTGGCTGTTTTTTGAAAATCGATATCAAATTCGGAATGCTCAAAAACCTCAAATCCTTCTGCGATGGACTGCATCATACCGTATTCGATTCCGTTATGTACCATTTTTGTAAAATGCCCGCTTCCGGCAGCACCGGTGTACAGGAATCCGTTTTCAACCGAAATATCCTTAAAAACTCGGGCTACATAATCGAATACATCAGCATCTCCGCCAATCATGGTACAAGCGCCGTTTAAAGCCCCAGAAGTTCCTCCCGAAGTTCCGCAGTCCAGAAAATCAATTCCAAGTTCTTTTAGCTGGGTATAACGGCGTTTGGAATTGTTGTAATTCGAATTTCCGCCATCAATAATGATATCATTTTTGGACAAATAGGGCAGCAGAGAAACAATAACAGCATCTACAATTTCGCCCGCCGGAACCATGAGCCAGATGACTCTTCTGTCGGTTAGTTTTTGGCAGAGTTCTTCAACAGTATAAGCGGTTTCAATTCCCTCCTGACCTATTTTTGAAACAAAATCGGTGTTGACATCCTGTGCCACAACGTGATAGTGATTACGTTTTAAATTTAAGGCGAGATTGAATCCCATTTTCCCCAGTCCTATTATTCCTATTTGCATGTGTTTGGTTTTTGTATTTGTTTCGTAAAAATATTACTTTCAATTAATTATGGGTTATGATTTGGGTTTTTAATTTTTGGTTTTTGGAGGGAATGTGTTAAATAATGAAGTTTTGGACTTGTGAAATTTTAATTGAGATTTGCATATTTTTCAATTCCAAATGATAAAAGTGACATTGTAATAGTGAAGAAAAAATAATACAAATTTTAGAACTTCAATAAATAGAAAATACGTCGTATATTGTACTATAATTACAATTTAAAAAATATGAGAAAAATAATGCTTCTTGGTATCATAATTCTCGTTACCTTAATATTAACTTATGGAATTGTACTTTCCATAGGTGTTTTAGGTTTTCTATTCGCATGGATTCTAAATTTCATGCTGATGATGTGTGTTTTGATGTTCACTGAAACTTTAAAATCAAAATGTGATTCCGGCTATTATAAAACCAAAGACTGGGAAAATAACGGAAAAATTTATGAGAAATTTGGAATACATCTTTTTAGAAAAATGCTGGTTCTTATTGGCTGGGAAAAACTGAATAAAAAGACAAATCCGGTTAAAAATGATTTAGAAAGTTTACTTCATTTGGAATATCGCACCAAACAATCCGAATTAGGACATCTGATTATCTTTTTTATTGTTTTGGGCTTCACGATTTATGTTGCCCTAAAATTTAGTTTTCGTGAATCGTTATGGTTATGGATTTTAAATATAATTTTAAACGTCTATCCAATTCTTCTGCAGCGTTACAATCGGCCCAGATATCAGAGAGCTTTGGCTTTATTTCGGTATAAAGCAGGACGATGTGCTGCTATTTGAGGTAAATTCTCCTTAGTATGCGGAATTTTACTTCAAATTCCCTGAAAAATAAAACTCTTTAAATAGTTAACTTAAAAATTTTGAAGATGAAGAAACAAATTTTATTTATACAAGGCGGAGATAAGAATGGTTACGAAACTGATAAATCCTTAGTTGCATCATTACAGAAAGAAATTGGTCCGGATTACATCATACAATATCCTGAATTAGATTCTGATGAGTCATTACCTGATTTTGGATGGACCAAACAGATTAACCGACAAATTGCCGAAATGAAAGGTGCGTTCTTCCTTGCAGGTCATTCGTTAGGTGCCTCGATGATATTAAAATATCTTACAGAGAAAACGGTTAATAAAAATATCAAAGCCATTTTTCTTACTGCTATACCATTCTGGAGTGGCAATGAGGATTGGAAACAGGGCTTAAAGCTAAAAGAAAATTTTGAAAAAAAATTACCTGACCACATCCCAATTTTCTTTTATCATACCAGAGACGATGAAGAGGTATCTTTTACTCATTTTATCCAATACAAGCAAAAAATCCCGAACGCTATTTTTACTGAAATAAAAACGGGCGGACATCAATTTGATAACGATTTATCTGAAGTTGCAAAAGATATTATGTCTTTTCAATAATATACTTTTAACCCGTTGGTGAAATTGATTTAAAATGAATTAAAAGTATAAAATAATAAATAAAACATCATTTATAACGTAAAGAATTGATGTCAAACTGAGCGGAGTCGAAGGCTTGAGCTCAAAAGGGCTTCGACTAAGTTTATCCTGAGCGAAGCCGAATGGACTCAGCCTGACACTTATTTTAATTTCACCCAACGGGTTACTTTTATTAAATATTACTTCAAATCTTTCTTAATCACCAAATATTTCAAATCGGTTTTTCCAACATTACTGATTCCGTGTTCCGCATTTGGCGGGCAGTAAAAACTAGTGTTTGGTCCCGCTGTTACTGTTTTTCCATCAAGAAAAAACTGGGCAGTACCTTCCAGGATATAAAAGAATTCTTCCTCGGGATGATGATGCGGCGCATGGGTTGATTTTCCGGGTTCTACGATACTCATTTTGAGCGTGTTTTCCTGAGTGAATTTTTTATCGGCAAACCAATACTGATAGCCCACTTTTGTTTTTGTGGCTTTGTTCAGTTCAAAATGATTGACGCAGTTTTCAATTGAGTATTTTATTTCTTTTGTTTCCTTTTTAGTTTCCTGAGCCTGTGCTGATTGGATAATTAAAGTAACAATCGCAATTTTTATAATGGATGCTGGCTTCATTTTTTTTAAGCAATGTTACAAAAAAAATTGATGTGTATTAGAAATCGTAATATGAAGTTTGGTTTGTCATTTCGAGGAACGAGAAATCACACTAGAAACTCCATAAAGCAAGTCGTCAATCTTTGTCGAATCCTGCGTGTGATTTCTCGTTCCTCGAAATGACATACCCTCACACAAACCAAAAACACGTATATTCGTACAAAAAAAATAAAATGCTAAACACTCAAACTGGTTTTCATAGTTACTACGTCTACATTATAACAAATGAACATCGAACCTCTTTTTACATTGGTGTTACTAACAACTTAAAACAAAGACTTGCAAAGCATAAAGAAAACATAGATTTAAATGTTAGTAGCTTTGCAGCAAAATATAATATTCAGTTTTTAGTTTACTACGAAAAATTCACCTGGATACAGGAAGCAATCGCACGGGAAAAAGAACTGAAGAAATGGCGAAGAGACAAAAAAATTGAATTGATAAAGAGTTCTAATGAAATTTTTGAGTTTCTTAATTTTCATTTTGAATAACTTTACATTCTTGCTAATCTTTGTCGATCTTCTAGTGTGATTTCTCCCCCTGGTCGAAACCACAATCTATAGGAAATTATAAATATAACACCTCCTATCCTAGCCCCGATCGAAATGGCATCCTTTTGTGGTGGGGTTCACCACAAAAGATATAATGGTGAGCGGGACAAAACGTCTTAAAACATAAAAATATTTCTGCTTCTAAAAAAAATAACAATCGTAAAATTCAAATAAATCAAGGGATTACAGATTTGTTTCATACCTGATTATTGTACGATAAGAAAATTTTATGACAAAATTATGGCGTAATTCGAAAAACCGTCATACATTTGCCTAACAGTGTTAAACAATTTAATACTCATTCAAAATGGCTAGTAAAGATCGTATTTTAAGACAAAAAGAAGAGACAAGAAATAATATTCTTGCCGCTGCTTATGATATCGTGAAAGAAGAAGGCTGGACTGGTTTGAGTATGCGTAAAATTGCCGACAGAATCGAATATACTGCTCCAATTATATATGAGTACTTCTCAAATAAGGATGCCATATTAAGAGAATTAACAGGCAAAGGTTTCCTTAAATTAGGAAAAGAGCTGGAAGATGCCAAAGCTAAATTTGAAAAACCGGAAGACCAGATTGAAGCCATGTGGATGGCGTATTGGGATTTTGCCTTTACTGACACCGAAATGTATCAGGTAATGTTTGGTGTGCAGATGAACTGTTGTTCTGAACAATGTGATGCTGCAAAAACACCTTATAAATTATTTACTTCGGTCATTGGAGAAATTATGAAAGACAGCAACCCAACGGAAGAGGTCATCAAACAAAAGTATTTTACTTTCTTTTCAGTCATTCATGGTTTGATTTCAATTAATATCATCAATAAAAATATTTCTCTGGATACTATTAACGGACAAATTCTGAAAGATGCTATTGGCAGTATCATAAAATCAATACAATAAAAAAAATTTCATTTCAACTTAACGGTGGTAAATGATTTAATACTAGAAATCCTTTTTTTTATACTTTTACTTAACAGTGATAAATAATTTAATTAACATAAGAACGGATCAATTTAGTCCATTTACTTAACACCGATAAATAATTTAATACCGATTTATAAAACAGAAGGAGCTAACTACTATTTGAATTTTCACATCAATTTACTTAACAATGTTATAAAATTTAACATCATTAATAAACTAATTTAAATCATATCAGAAACAAATAATTTAATTAACATAAGAACGGACCAATTTAGTCCATTTACTTAACACCGATAAATAATTTAATACCGATTTATGAAACAGAATTGGAATAAACTACTATTTGAATTTTCACATCCTTTTACTTAACAATGTTATAAAATTTAACATCATAAGAAACTAATTTAAAGCATATCAGAAACAAATATTTTAAAACGAAAAAAGTCCAACAAATTAAAACCAATATGAAAATGAAAAATGCAATTATAACCACCTTTATTCTGGCACTTGTACTAAGCAGTTGTGCAGATAAATCGCAGGCTCCTGCCCCACCTCCTCCTCTTTTACCTGTTGCAGCTATAACAAGCGAGAATACTACAACTGATAATGACTATCCGGCTTCGATACAAGGAACTGTAGATGTGGAAATTCGCCCACAAGTGAGCGGAAACCTTGACCGTGTTTTGGTAGATGAAGGAGCATATGTAAGCAAAGGCCAGACTTTATTTAAAATAAATGAACGTCCTTTTCGTGAGCAGTTAAACAATGCTTTGGCCAGCCTTCATGCTGCTGAAGCTGCTTTAATCAACGCCCAGTTAGAAGTAGATAAATTAACTCCTTTAGTTCAAAACAAAGTAGTTTCTGATTATCAGTTAAAAACGGCTAAAGCCTCTCAAAAAATTGCTGCTGCCAATATCGAGCAGGCAAAAGCAATGGTAGCATCGGCTAAAATTAATTTAGGATATACCAATGTTACGGCTCCTGTTAGCGGATACATTGGAAGATTGCCTAAAAAACAAGGAAGTCTGGTTTCTGCAACTGATGTAGAACCTTTAACTACTTTATCTGATGTGCATGAAGTTTTTGCTTATTTCTCTTTAGGCGAAACAGATTTTATCAACTTTAAATCACAATATGCAGGCAACAGCATTGGAGATAAAATCAAAAAATTGCCTCCGGTTTCTTTGATATTAGCTGATAACAATGCTTATCCGCAAAAAGGAAAAATCGATATGGTAGACGGTCAGTTTGATAAAAATACAGGTGCGATTACACTGAGAGCTACTTTTCCTAATGCAAACGGCACTTTACGCTCCGGAAACACAGGAAGAATCCGTTTAGGTTTACAGCATGACGATGCTATTCTGGTTCCACAGTCGGCTACGATTGAAATGCAGGATAAAGTATTTGTCTTTACAGTAAGCAAAGACAATAAGGTTACAAAAATGCCAATCACAGTAGTAGGTAAAAGCGGCACTAACTATCTGATTAAAGAGGGTGTAAAATCAGGTGACCAAATCGTATTAAGTGGTATTGACAAACTTCAGGAAGGACAAGTGATCCAGCCTGAGAAAACGACTAAGGTTGCCCAAATAACTAACAAAAAATAATTTTTACGAAAATGTTTAAAATTTTTATACAAAGACCTGTACTGGCAACCGTAATCTCCATTTTGTTGGTGATCCTGGGAGTACTTGGACTTACGAAATTGCCTTTACAACAGTTTCCTGATATTGCACCGCCATCGGTTTTGGTAACAGCAGTTTATCCGGGAGCAAATGCCGAAACGGTTTTACGTTCGGTGGCACCTTCTCTGGAAGAATCTATAAATGGTGTTGAAAACATGACATACATGAGTTCAACAGCCAGTAACGACGGTACATTAGCAATTACTGTTTTCTTTAAATTAGGTACAGATGCCGACCAGGCTGCTGTAAACGTGCAGAACAGAGTTGCACAGGCGACAAGTCAGCTGCCTGCAGAGGTGGTTCAGCAAGGTGTAATTACGGCAAAACAGCAAAACTCTTTTATCATGGCAATCGGTATGTATACTGATGATGAGTCAAAATACGATCAGACTTTTGTTGCCAACTATGCTCAGATTAATATCATTCCGGAACTAAAACGTATTCCGGGTGTGGGTTCTGCCAGTATTTTTGGTGGTGTAAAAGATTATTCCATGCGTGTTTGGCTGAATCCAACCCAAATGGCAACACACAATGTTACGCCAAACGAAGTTATGGGCGCAATTCAGGATAAAAGTCTGGAAGCTGCTCCGGGTAAATTTGGAGAGCGAAGCAAAGAGGTTTTTGAATACGTAATTAAATATAAAGGAAAACTAACCAAACCAGAAGATTATCAAAATATTGCCATCCGTTCTAATGCTGACGGTTCTGTTCTACGTTTGAAAGACGTTGCCAGAGTTGAATTGGGTGCATATTCTTATAACAGTTTAACACGTTTAAATGGTAAAAAAGGAATTGTAATCGGAGTTATTCAATTAGCAGGTTCTAACTCAAATGACATTCAGATTGCTATCAATAAAATGATGGAAAAAGCTTCTAAGGATTTCCCATCAGGCATAAAACACAATATTTTCTATAGTACAAAAGTATCTTTAGACCAATCTATCGAACAGGTTGAACATACCTTACTGGAAGCTTTTATATTAGTTTTCATCGTGGTTTTCATCTTCCTGCAAGATTTCAGATCAACATTAATCCCGGCTATTGCTGTACCTGTAGCAATTTTAGGAACGTTCTTCTTCATGCAGTTATTTGGATTCTCGATTAACCTTTTAACGCTTTTCGCATTAATTCTGGCGATTGGTATTGTGGTCGATGATGCCATTGTGGTAGTCGAAGCGGTGCATGCTAAAATGGAGCACAAACGTCTGTCTCCAAAAGTAGCCACACATGAAGCAATGCACGAAATAACGGGTGCTATTATCTCGATTACGCTGGTAATGGCTGCTGTATTCCTGCCGGTTGGTTTTATGGAAGGCTCAACAGGGGTTTTCTATCGTCAGTTTGCCTTTACGATGGCAATTGCAATTGTAATCTCGGCTGTTAACGCTTTGACTTTAAGCCCTGCCCTTGCCGCTTTATTCTTAAAGGATAATCACGCAGCGAATGATGGAAATACGCCATATGCGAAACAGGGTTTTAAAGAGAAATTCTTTATCGGATTTAACAACAGTTTTGAAGCATTGACCAACCGTTATGTGGGCGGATTAAAATTCTTAATTCGGAACAAATGGGTTAGCTTAGGCGGATTAGTGCTAATTACTTTTGCAACTGTTGTCATGGTTAAAACAACTCCTGCAGGGTTTATCCCAACAGAAGATCAGGGTTTTATCGCGATTGCAGTAAATACGCCGTCAGGAACATCTCTTGACGGAACTCAAAAAGTAATGACTGAAGCTGAAAATACACTAAAAGCTTTAGATGCATCCCGATTTGTAACAGCGATTTCAGGTTTCAACTTACTGACGAATTCAACAAGTCCGTCATCCGCAGTTGTTTTCGTATTGCTTAAACCAAACGAAGAGCGTGGTGAGGTAAAAAACATCGAGGAAATCATGAATCAGGTTCGTGGCAAACTGGGCGCGATTTCCGGTGGAAGCTTCTTCGTATTTAGTTTCCCAACGGTTCCGGGTTTTAGTAACGTTGAGGCGTTAGATATGGTGCTTCAGGATAAAACCGGAGGTAAACTGGATAAATTTAGTGGAATTTCCCAGCAGTTTATTGGAGAATTGATGAAACGTCCGGAAATTGCTGTTGCCTTTACAAGTTTCAAAGCCGATTATCCTCAATTACAATTGGATATCAACGATGAAAAAGCAGATCAGTTAGGCGTTAGGGTAAAAGATATTCTGCAGACCATGCAGGCTTATTTTGGTAGTGCACAGGCATCTGACTTTAACCGATTTGGTAAATATTACAGAGTAGTTGTTCAGGCTGATATTGCCGACAGAGCAGATCCATCAGCAATTGACAGAGTTTTTGTGAAAAACAAAAATGGCGAAATGGTTCCGATAAATACTTTGGTAAAACTAAGCCGTATTTATGGTTCTGAAACCGCTTCCAGATACAACTTGTTTAACTCAATTTCGATTAATGCGATTCCGAAACCTGGATTTAGTTCCGGAGATGCCATTAAAGCAATTGAAGAAGTAGCAGCGCAACAATTACCTGCAGGCTATAGTTACGAATTCTCAGGACAAACCCGTGAAGAAATTTCTTCAGGAGGGCAATCGGCAACGATATTCTTATTGTGTTTGATATTCGTCTATTTCTTACTTGCTGCACAGTACGAAAGTTACATTTTGCCATTGGCCGTAATCTTATCCATACCTGCAGGAATTTTTGGAGTATTCGCAGCCATTGGTTTAACCGGAATAGAAAACAACATTTATGTACAGGTTGCATTGGTAATGCTTATTGGACTGCTCGCCAAAAACGCGATTCTGATTGTCGAATTTGCCGTCCAGAAACGAAAATCCGGACAGGCTTTGGTTAAAGCTTCCCTTGATGCAGCCAAATTACGTCTGCGTCCAATTATCATGACATCGCTGGCTTTCGTAGTAGGATTAGTTCCAATGATGAGCGCCAAAGGTCCATCGGCACAGGGTAACCATTCGATTAGTATTGGTGCCGCCGGAGGTATGGTTTCGGGAGTAATACTCGGGTTGCTGATCATCCCGGTTTTATTTATCGTATTCCAGCATTTACAAGAAAAGGTTTCGGGAAAACCGATAGCCGTAATTCATAACGAAGAAAAATAAATATGGAAAATTATATAACGACAATTCTGGTAGCCATCCTATTGGGCATCGGATATATATCGTACAGAATCTCAAAAGATCTTGATACTAAAAAAGATACTTGTACAGAAATTTAATGACAGTTTATAAAATGAAAAAGTATATAACCAAAACCGTGATGGTCGCCATTTTGATCACCACACTAATATCCTGTAAAGTTTCGAAGGATATTGAAACTCCAAAAGATGCGCTTCCTGAGAATTTCAGGAGTGCATCGGTTTCAAAAGATTCGGCCAGTATTGCTGATCTGGAGTGGAAAAATTTCTTTACAGAAAAAGATATTATCAGACTTATAGACAGCGCAGTAGCCCGAAATAACGATTTACAGATCGCTACTAAAAACATCGAAATTGCGCAATATCGATTTACACAATCAAAATGGGGAAATATTCCTCAGGTGAATTTATTTGTAAATGCCAGCACAAGCAATCCGTCTGACAATAGCTTTACGGGACTGAACTTAAATCAGGCCATTGGCGCCAAACATATTGATGATTATTCTGCCGGAGCCTCACTTTCATGGGAAGCCGATATCTGGGGGAAAATCAAAAATCAGAAAAAAGGGGCATATGCGAATTACCTTCAGTCTGAAGAGGTAAAAAAAGCACTTCAAACTAATGTTGTAGCCTACGTTTCTAAAGGATATTACAATCTTTTGATGCTGGACGAACAATTGGACATTGCCAGACAAACACTGAAACTGAATGACAGTACAACCAATATCATTAAACTGAAATATGATGCAGGTCAGGTAACTTCATTGGCTATTCAGCAATCTGAAGCGCAGAAATTAAACTCAGCACAATTGATTCCGCTATTAGAACAAAACATTGCCATTCAGGAAAATGCTTTAAGCGTACTGACAGGTTCTTTTCCGGATTCAAAAGAAAGAACGATTCGTCTGAGCGAAATTTCGATTAGAAATAATCCGGCAATCGGATTTCCGTCTTCGTTAGTAAGCAGAAGACCCGACGTAAAAAGTGCCGAACTTGCCTTAAAAGCAGCCAATGCCAATGTCGGAATCACAAAAGCAGACCTGTACCCTGCCTTAAGAATTACAGCTCAAGGCGGTGTAAATTCATTTGAAACCAGCAATTGGTTTAATATTCCGGCTTCCTTATTCGGAACCGTGGCGGGAGGTTTAACCCAGCCTTTACTGAACAATAAAAGAGTAAGGACACAATATAACATTGCGGTTGCCGAAAGAGAAAAAGCCGTTATCAGTTTCAGACAGTCTGTTTTAGTAGCCGTAAGCGAAGTTGCCGATGCTTTGGTTGCTGTTGAAAAACTACAACAGCAAGAAACATTTTTGCAGGAACGTGTAAAAACATTGCAGCAAGCCATTAAAAATTCGAATTTGTTATTCAAAAACGGAATGGCAGAATACCTTGAAGTACTTTCTGCACAGGCAAGTTTACTGCAAAGCGAATTAGAATTAGCAGACATTAAAAGAGCACAACTTTCTGCCAATACCGAATTATATCGTGCATTGGGCGGAGGCTGGAGATAATACCCGTTTTTTAATTATTTATTTCTGAAAGCGCTGTAAGACCTAGGTTTTGCAGCGTTTTTTTATTAGGAGCTGTTCCCTGCTATACGCTATATCTTTTATGGTGAACCCCACCATAAAAGGATGTCGCTTCTATCAGGGCTCATATCTTTGACATAGATTAAAAATATGAAAATGTATCTTTGAAATACTAACAATTAATAAACAAAAC
>NZ_JAADZW010000033.1 GCF_010645065.1 Flavobacterium fluviatile
ATTTTTGGGCTTTTTAAAAGAGCTCAAATATTTTTCAGAATAACTTTTCAACTTACACAGTTAGTGAGACACTACCTTCTTTTACCAGATTTTAACTCTCTTCTCTGGTTCTATATACATTTTATCTCCTTTTTTGATATCGAAAGCTTCGTAAAAAGCATCAACATTCTGAATCGGAACAACAGCTCTGTACATTCCCGGAGAATGCGGATCAGTTTTTACCTGGCTTTTTATAGCTTCATCTCTTGATTTTGTTCTCCATACAGTCGCCCATGAAATAAAGAAACGCTGTTCTGGCGTAAATCCGTCAATTAATCCCGGATTTCCATTAGCTTTCAAATACAACTGCAAACCGTCGTAAGCCGCATTGATTCCGCCCAAATCCCCTATATTTTCCCCTAAGGTAAATTTACCGTCCACATGGATGCCCGGCAAAGGTTCCAAAGCACTGTACTGATCAGCCAATTTACCACCAAGTGCCGTAAATTGTTTTAAATCATCAGCTGTCCACCAGTCAACAAGGTTTCCGTCTGCATTGAACCGTGCTCCCGAATCATCAAACCCGTGTGAGATTTCATGGCCGATAACAGCACCAATACCACCATAATTTACAGCTTCATCTGCCTGATAGTTGTAAAATGGCGGCTGTAAAATTGCTGCAGGAAATACAATTTCATTATAGGATGGATTAAAATAAGCGTTTACCGTTTGCGGAGACATTCCCCACTCTGATTTATCAACCGGTTTTCCCAGTTTAGCTAAGTTCTCAGAATAAGCCCATTTTGCTAAGTTTTTCATATTATCAAAATAAGTTCCGCCTTCAGAAACATTTTTAAGTTCCAGTTTTGAATAGTCTTTCCATTTATCCGGATAGCCTATTTTTACGGTTAGTTTCTTTAACTTTTCAATCGCTTTTGCTTTTGTAGGTGCAGACATCCATGGCAAAGCATTGATTCTGTTTTCGTAAGCCAGCATCACATTTGCAATCATGTTTTTCGCTTTTTCTTTGGCTTCAGCCGGAAACAATTTCTCTACATACAATTTCCCTAAAGCTTCTCCTGTTGCAGTATTGATTACCTGCAACGCTACTTCTTCGCGCGGACGCTGTTTTAAAGCTCCTGTTAGCGTTTTCCCATAGAAATCAAAATTTGCATTCTCAATTTCTGTGCTTAAAGTGGAAGCCGCTTTATTCAATGCAGACCATTTAAGATATTCTTTCCACGCCTCTACTTTATTTTCAGTAAAAGTTTTTTCTAAAGCAATCATGTAACGAGGCTGGGCTACATTTACTGTATCTAATTTCGCCATCCCCACCCCGGAAAAATATTTATCCCACTGAATCGAAGGCGTGTTTTTTTTCAAATCGGCAACGGCAGTTGGGTTGTATTGTTTTCTGCGGTCTCTTCTTTCAACACGGTCCAGTCTCGGTGCAGACATTTCGATTTCTAAAGCAAGGATTTGTTTGGCACTTTCTTTAGCTTTCGCAGGTGATTCTCCAATAAACTGAAGCATTCTGGCAACATGCAGTTCATATTTTTCTCGTTTTTCCTTTGAATCTTTATCATCAGAATTGTAATAATCCTTATCAGACATCCCTAAAGCTCCCGGACTTAAACTAACTGAATTTTTATTACTGTTTTTTGCGTCTGCTCCAACATGAACCCCAAAGAAACCAGTTCCGCCCTGAGCCTGCATTTCTATCAGGTAATTTTGTAAATCGGCTACATTTTTAATAGCATCAATTTTTTTCAAATAAGGCTTAAGCGGTGTTATACCCCTTTTGTTTCTCCCAACAGTATCCAAAATTGTATTGAACAGAGCAATCGCTTTACCCTGATCTGTGTTTGATTTGTACTTCGGATCTTTTGAAGCTTCTTTTAAAATTGCTAATGAATTATCGTCTGTTTTCTGACGTAGTTCATTAAAACTTCCCCAGGCATTTCGGTCGCTCGGAATTTCTGTTTTGTCAAGCCAGGTTCCGTTTACATATTGAAAGAAATCTTCTTTAGGACTAATTTCTTTTTTCATAAAAGAAACATTAATTCCCGGTTCTTTTTGGGGAGTTGTCTGCGCCTGAACTGCAGCCAAAGAAAGCATTGCAGAAAAAGCATAAAAAGCAGGTGTAGTAAGCACTTTTTTCATTTATATTTAACCATTTAGAGTTTATGCAAACATATTGCTAATATTTGATTCCTAATGTTAAAAATTCAGCTAATAATTTATTAAAGATTATTTTTTAAATAATTTACTTAGCTGTCCCTGTATATTCATTGTTAAAAAAAAGAATAACCAAACATTTTAAAAAGCTCTTTTCGTATTTTTGCAGCCAAATTATATTTATGAAATCGCTTCTTTACAAATACCGAAAATTCTTCATTGTCTTAGGCGTATTTTCGGCAATCACAATTACACTTTTCTATTTTGCTTTAAAACCTCAAAAAACATTGCCTGTTTATAATCCGGCCGATGTAAACCCGGAATTGGTGGATAGCACTGTTCAGTATAAAAGTAAATATCATACGATTGCTGATTTTTCGTTCGTAAATCAAAACGGTGATACCATAACACAAAAAAATTACGAAGGAAAAATTTATGTTGCCGATTTCTTCTTTACCACCTGTGGATCTATTTGCCCAAAGATGACGACCAACCTGGCTGATGTTCAAAAAGCGGTTTTAAATAATCCAAAAGTAATGCTGCTTTCACATACTGTTTTTCCTGAAACAGACAGTGTTCCGGTTCTAAAAGCTTATGCCATAAAACACGGCGTAGTTGACAGTAAATGGAATTTGGTTACCGGAGACAAAAAAGAGATTTACACCATGGCCAGAAAATCATATTTAGCAGTTAAACTGGGAAGACCGGACCAGTTGTACGATATGGTTCATACCGAAAATTTTGTTCTGGTCGATCAAAAACGTCGCGTTCGCGGATTTTATGACGGAACAGACAAAGAAGAAATCAAACGTCTTTTAGAAGATATTGATTTCTTGTGCAAAGAATATTAAATCGATATTTTTAGAAACATTTAGCATATTCAAAATTGATTATTGCCTCTAAATAAAGAATTATTACCTATTTTTGCAATCTAAATTCAATCTAAATAAGCTTGCGAAACACTATCCACACCCTGAAGAAAGGCGAAAAAGCCATTATCAAAGATTTTGATATCGATTTGATTCCTTTAAAATTGTTAGAAATGGGTTGTTTGCCGGGCAGCTTGGTCGAATTACTTCAAATTGCTCCTTTTGGAGATCCTTTATATTTAGATATTAATGGCTCACATGTGGCCATCCGTGTTGAAACAGCTCGCGAAATTGAAGTTGAACTTATCAAAAGCAATTTATAATGAGCGTTCAGAATATCAATGTTGCCCTTATCGGGAATCCAAACACAGGAAAAACTTCAGTTTTCAATCAGCTAACGGGTTTAAATCAACAGGTTGGGAATTATCCCGGAATTACTGTTGAGAAAAAAATAGGTTTCTGCAAACTGCCCCACAACATCAAGGCCAATATTCTGGATTTGCCCGGTACATATAGCCTGAATGCCAGTTCAATGGATGAAAGTGTGGTGATTGAACTTTTACTGAACAAAAACGATAAGTTATATCCGGATGTTGCAGTAGTAGTAACTGATGTCGAAAACCTGAAACGAAATCTGCTGATTTACACCCAGATAAAAGACCTTGAAATTCCGACCATCTTAGTCATCAACATGTCGGATCGTATGGAACGTAAAGGAATTACGCTTGATATTCCGTATTTAGAAGAAAAACTAAAAACCAAAATTGCATTGGTAAGTTCGCGTAAAGGCCTGGGAATTGATGAACTCAAAGAATTAATTGTTTCCTATAAAACGGTTCCACATGAACCTTGCTTAAACGCTTCAGTTATTGATAATGAGTATTTTGAAAAATTACAGCTCGCTTTTCCGAATCAGTTATTATACAAATTGTGGCTGGTTATTACTCAGGATGTAAATTTTTCGAATTTAGACCGAAATGAAATCCGAAGCACTTTTACCAAATCACACTCCGAATTAAAACGTCTTCAGCAAAAAGAAACTATTAAACGGTATCAGTTCATAAATGATGTTTTAAAAGAGGGCTTAAAGGTTGATGCTTCAATGGCAAAAGACATCAGGGCAAAACTTGATCGTGTGCTGACCCATAAATTCTGGGGTTATGCTATTTTCTTTGCGATTTTATTTTTAATCTTCCAGTCGATATTCAGCTGGTCAACTATCCCGATGGATTTTATTGACAGTACTTTTGCTACTTTAAGCAGCTGGGTTGCCGAAGAACTGCCAAGCGGTATTCTGACAGATCTGCTTTCGCAGGGAATCATACCGGGAATTGGCGGGGTTATTATTTTTATTCCGCAGATTGCCTTTTTATTCCTTTTCATATCTATTCTCGAAGAAAGCGGATACATGAGCCGTGTCGTTTTTCTGATGGACAAAATCATGCGTAAATTCGGCCTTTCCGGAAAAAGTGTTGTACCCTTAATCTCAGGGACAGCCTGTGCCATTCCTGCTATCATGGCAACCCGAAATATCGAAAACTGGAAAGAACGCCTTATCACAATCCTTGTAACTCCATTTACAACCTGTTCGGCAAGATTGCCTGTTTATGCAATTATTATTTCGCTGGTTATTCCGGGCAAACGTGTTTTTGGCTTTTTAAATCTTCAGGGATTAACTTTGATGGCGCTGTATGTTTTAGGATTTTTTGCAGCCATTTTATCGGCATATATATTAAATAAGGTTTTAAAACTGGAGTCCAAAACGTATTTCGTAGTCGAAATGCCAAGTTACAAATTACCGCTTTTCAAGAACGTTGGAATCAATGTTGTCGAAAAAACCAAAGCTTTCATTGTAGGAGCGGGTAAAATCATTCTGGCAATATCTATTATTTTATGGTTTTTAGCTTCGTACGGCCCCGGAAAAGATTTTAATGATGCCGAAGCCATCGTAAAAGAAAGATTTATAAACAAGCCTTTGGATGAAACTCAGTTTGAAAATGAAGTGGCTTCTCAAAAACTGGAGAATTCCTATATCGGATTAATGGGAAGAGCAATCGAACCGGCAATCGAACCCTTGGGATACGACTGGAAAATCGGGATAGCTTTAATCAGTTCATTTGCTGCGCGTGAGGTTTTCGTGGGAACACTTGCCACTATTTACAGTGTTGGGGATAGTGAGAATGAAGCTACGATAAAAAGTAAAATGCAGGCAGAAGTTCATTCTGATACAGGAGAAAAAGTATTCAATTTCGCAACAGGAATTTCATTATTGCTGTTTTATGCCTTTGCTATGCAGTGTGCCAGTACATTGGCTATTACCAAAAAAGAGACGAATTCCTGGAAATGGCCGGCCATGCAATTAGGCTTTATGAGCGCAATAGCCTATTTATCTGCCTTAATTGCCTATCAAATTTTAAAATAAGCAGTCATGATTCAGGAAATTATAGCTTTTGCCATATTAGGACTCTCAATTGTTTTTTTGGTTAAAAAATTCTTCTGGAAATCCAAAAAGAAAAAGGACTGCGGTGATGGAAATTGCGGCTGCAGCTGATTTTTCTTATTTCACAGAGATTCACTAAATACACAAAGCTTCGCAGAGTTTTAATTTCTTTGTGAAGCTTTATGTATTTTCTTTGTGTGACTTTGCGGAATAAATTTACTTAATCCCCTCCCACTCTGCATAAAACTGAGCCAGAAACATTTCCATAAAACGGTGTCTTTCTTCTGCGATTTGTTTTCCGGTTTCCGTATTCATTTTATCTTTTAAAAGCAAAAGCTTTTCGTAAAAGTGATTTATCGTCGGCGCATTGTTATTTTTGTATTCTTCTTTGGTCATGTTGGTTACTGGCGTAATTTCAGGATCATACAAAGCCCTGTTTTTGAATCCGCCATAATTAAATGCCCTTGCTACTCCAATCGCACCAATGGCATCTAAACGATCTGCATCCTGTACAACATCCAATTCCACAGAAGAAAACTTCTTTTCGAAATTCCCGCCTTTGTACGAGATATTTTCAATAATATTTACAACATGCTGAATAATGTCTTCAGAAACATTTTCTGATTCTAAAAATAAACGTGCTGTTTCAGGACCAATAGTTTCATCACCGTTATGAAATTTACTGTCTGCAATATCATGAAGCAAAGCCCCTAACTGAACTACTGTTAAATCACAGTCTGTACTTTCTGCAATCAAAAGAGCATTTTTATAAACCCGCTCAATATGAAACCAGTCATGACCCCCTTCGGCATTATTAAGTTTTTCTTTTACAAATTGGATTGTTTTGTTTATTAATGCTGAATTATTCATAGTTTTTTAATGCTAACTGTACACTATTCTTTAATTGATAAATGGAATTTTTCCAATTCATTTTTAGAATTTAAATAATTTTACTCCAGAAAAAGAGACTCCGAAATATTAAAAAATGTTGATTATCAAAGATTTAAAAACCTCAATAATCAACACTTTTTATAGCTTATCTTTCAAAAGCAACAAAGTTGCATTTTTGTATGATATATGTTTTTAATCTTAAATTATAGTCTCGCCGGCTCAACCCATTTGAAGATATGAGATTCCTTTGGAATCACAATTCTTTCTGAGATTCTTGCCATACGGGCCGGTAATTTCATTAAATATTCACGTGCTTTTTCGGCTTCATCTGTCAAGTTAGAAATCTTATCAATTTCCCACTTATCAATTAATTTCTGCAGGATGTCAACATAATCGGTTGCCGTGTAAACTCCTATTCGTTGAGCAGAATCAGAAAATTGTTCAAAAGCTGAACTGATCTTTTGGCCTGATTCTCTCAGGAAATGCGCAGGCATAACGATTTTTTGTTTCATCATGTATTGAAACGCCAGCATCATTTCACTTGGATCAACCTGAAAAATACGATTAACGAACTCACTGTATGCATGATGATGACGCATTTCGTCACCGGCAATCATTTTACACATTTTAGACAGCTTTTTATCGCCAAATTTCTTCGCTATTTGCGACACTCTGTTGTGCGACACATACGTTGCTAATTCCTGAAAACTGGTATATACAAAGTTTTTATAGGGATCCCTGCCTGTTCCGATATCAAAACCGTCGTTAATTAAATGCTGCGTCGTCATTTCGATTTCACGCATGTTCACGCGACCGGACAAATACAGATATTTATTCAGCAGGTCTCCATGACGGTTTTCTTCTCCGGTCCATTGCTTTACCCATCTGGCCCATCCGTTTCCACCATTTTCTACCTGATCCACCTGATCAATTCCTTCCACATCCATAAGCCACGATTCATACGTGGGCAGTGCTTCTTCAGTAATGGTATCACCAACGAGTGTTACCCAGAAATCATATGGAAGCTCTTTGGCAATTTCACGCAGTTCTTTTACCTCCTCAAAGAAATTTTCTCCCTGAGAATTAGGCAGAAAATCTGTTGGCTGCCAGATTGTTTCAACCGGAATTAAATACTGCTCAACGAAGCTGTCCACGTTTTTTTCCAAAAACTGCATTACTTCTAATCTAATGTTTTTTATAGACATTACTTTATCAAATTTGGATTTAAGCTTTTTTTCTAAAACTTAAATCTGTTTATACTCGTTAACTCCCTCTTTTACTGATTTTTCAGTAATTTCCATCAATTCTTCAAATTTATAATCTTTTACTGCCATTGCCTGATGTGCAGTGAAAGTAAGATGATTTCCTAATCCCACCGGAAACATTCCGTAACGAACCATTTTCCATGAATTATTAATACTTACCGGTACAACATACGCTGAAGGCGCATATTTACATAAAATCTTTAAGCCGCTTTGCGCAAATTCTTTGGGTTTTCCAGTTTTACTGCGTGTCCCTTCCGGAAAAATAACAGCAGATCTGGTGTTCTTCTCAATATATTCAGACAAGCCTTTGATTACAGGAATCGCTTGTTTAGGGTCTTTACGGTCAATTAGCACTGAACCTCCATATTTCAAATTGAAAGAAACACTTGGGATTCCGCTGCCTAACTCTTTCTTACTTACAAATTTACAATGAAAACGTCTAAAGTACCAAATCATTGCCACGATATCATACATACTCTGGTGATTGGCTACAAAAATTATCGGAAAACCCTTCGGGATTGTATCTACACCTTCAACTGTATAAGTCGTCCCTACAAGTCTTGTACAGCTTAAAAGACTGAAATTTAAATAGTCAACACTTTTTTTATGAGCCTGATAACCAAAAAGATTAAGGCAAATCCATTGTATCGGATGAAAAACCACCAGACACAATCCAAAACATAAATAATAAATTACGGAAATTGGATATGAAATTATCTTTTGCATGCTTAAAAATTAAACGCCAAAAGTAGTAAATATATTCTTAGCGGTATAAAATTTGAAAACAATAACCTCTTTTATGGTTTAATTGTACCTTTGTGTCTGGAATTGCAAATTTTTTCTGAATTAAATGAACTTCACTTACCGTAAAAATGAACGCTTAAAGAGCAAAACGACAATTGGATTATTGTTTTCGGAAGGGAAATCGGTTTCTAAATATCCGTTGCGTCTGGTTTACCGTCAGGCGGAAGCTGATTCAGAAGAAAAAATCAAAATTGGGGTATCGGTTTCTAAAAAATATTTCAAAAAAGCTGTTGACCGCAATTATTTCAAAAGGGTTTTAAGAGAAACTTACCGACTGAACAAACATTTGCTTTGGGAAAATGTGCATCAGCCTTATTCGCTGATGTTTTTTTACCAGACAAAAGACAGATTGACTTACGAAGAAATCAATACCAAAACAGTTCAGTTGTTTGAGAAATTTATTCAGCAAATAAATAAAATTACAGATTCTGAAAACTAAAATTGATTTGTAAAATCCTTATTAATTAATTCTTTTCAGATACAGCATTCAGATTCGCATAAACCAATCACCTTAATTGATGATTTATTCTTATTTTAGTACTCAATAATCTAATTCATAATCATGCATCGTTATTTCAAAAAGAAATTCATTATACCGGCCGTTGCAACAGGATTTTTATTTATTGGAACCAGTTTCAAAGAAGATTTTTTTGAAATTGCCAAGCAAATAGAAATTTTCACAACCTTATTCAAAGCCGTTAACACCAATTATGTTGATGAAACCAATCCTGGTGACCTGATGGATAAAGGAATAAAAAGTATGTTAGGGAGTCTGGATCCTTATACCGTTTATTTTAACGAACAGGATGTTGTAAATTTTAAAATCAACAATACTGGTGAATATACAGGAATTGGTGCTATGATTGCCCGTAAAAAAGACCGCTTAATTGTTCGCGAACCGTACAAAAATTATCCGGCTGACAAAGCGGGTTTAAAAGCCGGTGACGAGATCATTCAGATTGGCGATGTTATGATCGCTGATTTTAAGGATGATGCTTCACAATTACTGAAAGGAACAAAAAATACTAAGATTAAAATAAAATACCTTCGTCAGGGAAAAACCTTTACCACTGATTTGGTTTTGGATGAAGTTGATATTAAGTCAGTTCCGTTCTTTGGAAAAATTGATGATAAAACCGGCTATATCGTTTTGGCACATTTTAGCCGAAAAGCTGCCTTTGAAGTAAAAGAAGCTCTTGAAAAACTAAAAACAGACGGAGCAACTCAAATTGTGCTGGATTTAAGAAACAATCCTGGTGGTTTATTAAATGAAGCTATTGACATTTGTAATTTGTTTGTTCCAAAAAATGAAGTGATTGTAACTACAAAATCCAGAATTGAAAAACACAATAATACCTACAAAACAACTAAAGAACCCATAGATACTCAGATTCCGTTAGCCATTTTAGTAAACGGAAAAAGCGCTTCGGCATCAGAAATTGTTTCAGGGGCTTTGCAGGATCTGGATCGTGCCGTGATCTTGGGAAGTCGCAGTTTCGGAAAAGGTCTGGTTCAGCGCACTGTTGAATTAACGTACGGAACCCAGTTGAAAGTGACTATTTCACGTTATTACACTCCGTCAGGACGTTGTATCCAGGCGTTGGATTATGCACATAAAGACAAAAACGGAGTAGCACAAAAAACCGATTCTAAAAATTTTAATGCTTTTAAAACCAGAAAAGGAAGAACAGTTTACGATGGCGGTGGCGTTTTGCCTGATATAGAACTTGATGAAACCAAACTGAGTCCTATTACAAATGCATTATTGAAAAATGACGGAATTTTTGATTATGCGACTGTTTATTATTATAAAAACCCGAATTTAGGAGATAAAATCCCAACCATCACAGACACTGATTATGCCGCTTTCAAGCAATATTTAAAAGCCAACAAATTTACTTTTGATACAGAAACCGAACTTGCCCTGAAAAACACTTTGGCTGCAGCCAAAAATGAACAAATTGACGAAGCAATCGTAATTGAATATAAGCAGTTATTAAATGCACTTGAAAAAAGTGAAACTACATTATTAGACAAAAATCAAAAGGAAATCAAAAACCTGATTCTGGAGGAACTGATTAAAAGATACCAATATCAGGAAGGTTTGTATCAATATTACATCAAAAACAATTCAGAAATTAAAAAAGCAGTAGCCGTATTAAACAATCAAACTGAGTATAAAACGATTTTAAAAATGTAAAAATGAAACTTTGTAGCTCCCTATTTCTGTTATTCATTTACAATTTATCGGCGCAGCAAAAACCCATCGAAACCATTTATTTTGATTTTGACCAATATACACTTAACACTCATCAAACTAAAGTCATTACTGATTTTGCAAAAAACATAGACACCACAAAAATAGAATCGGTACAAATTTACGGCTACTGTGATGATCGTGGCACCGATGAATATAATTACCGCCTATCCAGGGATCGCGTCAATACTGTTCAGGAAATATTGGTCGCTTCAGGATTTAACAAAAGCAGAATTATCATTCTTGAAGGAAAAGGACGAGTAATAATAAGGAGCGATACAGTTGAAAACCTAAACGAAACCAGATCCAAAAACCGAAGTGTTGACCTGATTGCCGTTAAAAAAAACAGTTACGGAAAAGGGATTCGTAATTCATTGCAAAGTGAATTGAACGTAGGTGATAAAGTTTTACTGGAAAATATTTTGTTTGATCTTGGCAGCTCAAAACTGACTTACAATTCTAAAAAAGAATTGGATAAAATTGTGACCATTCTGCAGTCCAAAAAAAACATTCAGTTTGAAATCAGAGGCCACGTCTGCTGTACTCCTGAAATTTACACAGACGGCATAGACCGTGATAATAATGAAAGAAGGCTTTCCTGGAATCGTGCTAAAACTGTATTTTTCTATTTATCATCAAAGAAAATATCCAAAAGCCGTATGACCTATCAGGGCTGCGGTAATAAATATCCGCTTAAAAAAGGAGATGAATTAGACAGGAGGGTTGAGTTTAAAATTACTAAGATTTAGTTACGCTGCATTTCGATATGCGGAATATCATCTTCCAGATACATTTCACTGGTTTGTACAAATCCGTGGCTTTCGTAGAATTTTTTAAGGTATAGTTGAGCACCAATTGTAATTTTATCTTTTCCAAAATTGGATTTTATCGCCGCAATAGCTTCTCTCATTAAATCATGACCCCATTTTCTGTCACGATAATTTGCATCTACAACGACCCTGCCAATTGAAGCATTGTCAAAACTAATCCCGGCATCAAATAAGCGCACGTAAGCTACTATTTTTTTATCATATTCACCTATTAAGTGTAACGCTTTCTTGTCTTTACCATCAATATCCAAATAAACGCAATTTTGCTCCACTACAAAGACCTCACTTCTTAGTTTCAGCAAATCATATAGCTCATCAACAGATAATGCCTCAAAAGGCTTTATTTTCCATTTTAATTCCATTGCGTATTATTATTTAAATTGGAAATCAAAAATAATTTAAAAAATCAAAAACAGGAAGAATACATATATCAGATTAAAAAAAATCCCGACTACAATTTGCAATCGGGAAATTATCAATTTTTTCAAATCATCATAGTATTCCGGTTATTTTTTCTTCATAATGATTTCCATGCTTTTATATTCCTTACCATTTTTTGTATCGTACATTTCCATCTTACGGGTATTTGCATCAACAATTGTGTAAACCTCCCGATATGGCATTTTTTTTCCGTTTTCCGGGTTTACTACCTCACCTTTAAGATCCATACTTTTTGTATTCTCATCATATTTTCCTGTGGCAACCATCATACCGGTTCCCATATTATCAATAAAAGTAGTTGTGAATTCTTTGCTAGCATTATTATATGCCAGCGTAGATTTCCCTTCAAATGGCTGTCCCATTATCGTACCCTGATAAGTCGCTTCCTGATAACGTCCTCCAAGAATCATTTCAATGTCTGCAGTAGAACTTGCTTTTTCTGCCTTTCCTCCTTCCTCTTCCCAAAAAGTCATATCACAATTCCAGGTCCCGGTTTCATCAGCCATCATTTTATGGGGAGAACCCGGTGTAGCATAATCCATCCATGCTTTCATTTTTGCTGCAGAATCTAAAGGTATTTCAGCAATTGAATCTTCTGTTTTTACACTATTAACAGCCGTAGGGGTCACTATTTCTGTTTTTACTTCTTTTTTACAGGAAAAAAGACATAAAACTAACATTAAGAATGTTATCACTAAATTTTTCATAATTAACTGATTTAAGGTTTGTTACAACCAAAAATACGAAAAATAAAGTATTATCTCTTATTCACTCTGACAGATTTTATAATAGCTTCTAATTCTAACATTAAATCCCTTTCCTGATTGGATGGTGAGTAACAAAAACCTTCGATAACCAAAATTCGATTATAAACTTCATCAATTATGGCATAATTAATAAATGGTCCTGTCATAAAATCGTTTTTTAATTCCCAGGTTCCTTTCGTTTCAAAAGTTTTTTTGCCATTTAAAGTTATTATCGAAAAATAGGGTGCATAATCTTCACCTGTAATCATCCGGGTATTGGGCTCACGTCCTTTGATATAATGTCCTACAGAGTCCCGCATCCTGATAATATTGCCTACTACATCCAAATTCTTAGTGAGTTTGTTTAATGGAATCTGATAAATTAAAAGACTTGTACTGCCACTAATGATTTCTTTTTTAAGCCAGATAAAATTTTTCTTGTGCAGCATGTATTCATATCCTGTCGGGATCTGCAGATCAATATGAAATTTATTTTTGATGACGGCAGGATTTAAAAGAGATTTGCTGTAATCCTGCTGTAATTTCATAATTTCTGTTTCGCGAATTGCACGAATAATTTCCGGAGAATTCATTTCGATACTGCAAATGAGGTCATCAATTGATTTTCCGTAAATCCGAAAAGTATTGTGAGGCAAGGTTTTATCATTGGTTTTTACCTCGAATTTATCTACAGTCGCCTTTTTTACTACAATAATGCTTCGGCTATCGGTTACAAAACCTTCAAGGAGCTTTGCCGGATACTGGTTAATTGTAAACAGAGGTTCTTCCTGTGTGAGTCCCAAAACCGGAGAAGCAAATTTATTTCGAATGCTGTCACCAACTTCGCCATACCACAACTGATCGTCAATAATGATAGAAATTGTATTGGGTTTGCCAGGTTTTGGCTGTTCCTTGTTTTCGTTTTTTTGAAAACAGGAACTTAGTAAAACTGAAACTAGCAGCAACAAAAAATGGGTTTTATTCATTTTTATAATTTTAATGAAATAAAACCCAAATTTAGGTAAGATATTTTATTATCCGTTTATTTTAAGCTTCATTCCTGGTTTTATATCCTCGTCTTTGATTCCGTTCCATTTTTTGATGTCTGAAATGGTCACGCCAGGATATTTTTTTGAAATACTATATAATGAATCTCCTTTTTTAACATAATAATCTTCTCCAATAGTCTTTGCAGAAGTTGCTTTTTTCCTGAATGAATCTATTGAGTTTGAAGCCACAGCAGTAGTTTCAACAACAATAGTTTCCTTTTTAGAAACAATCAAAGATTTACCCAATGCGAGATTATTTGTGGAAAGCTTGTTCCACTCTTTCAAGTCTGCCAGTGTTACGCCGAATTTTTTAGCAATACTACCCAGATTGTCACCGCTTTTCACAACGTATTCAACCTCTATTTCATTTTTCTCTGCCGTTTCAGCAGTTGCAATTACGGTTTCAGCAGATTTCTTAACCACTTCCTGAGAAGATTTGGAGTCTGAATCTTTTGGTTTAATTTTTAAACATCTGCCTGATACAAGCGCATTTGTCTTAAGGTTGTTCCAATCTTTGATATCGGCAACAGTAACATCATATCTCTCGGCAATTGAACTTAAATTGTCTCCTTTTTGAACGATATACGATTCGAGATCTAACGGTTCAGGAACTTTTACTTGTTTTGCCTTTACTTTAGGAGTGACTTTTTGCGCAAGACGCGAAGGCATTTTATAAATCCCGGAATCATATTTTGCGTAAGCATAAATTTTGTCTTCGTTAGCTACAAAAATTGCAACTTTATCTTTTGGCAAACGTAAAAAATGCTGTTCGTTCTGATAAAAAGGCACTACTTTTAGTTTATAAGAAGGATTTAAAAGCTCTATTTGAGATTGCGGCATATCTAACAAATCGGCAATTTGTTTAAAAGACATTTTTTCTTTGATGCGAATAGTATCTGTTTCAAAGTTTTTTACAACGGCTCTTTCGGGATTGATTCCGTGTTCTTTATGGTATTCGAAAAGATACATTGTAGCTAAAAAAGCGGGTACATATCCTTGTGTTTCTTTTGGAAGATAATTTCGAATATCCCAGTATTTGGTTTTTCCGCCTGAGCGGCGAATTGCTTTAGTTACGTTTCCGGGACCTGAATTGTATGAAGCCAAAACCAGTTCCCAATCGCCAAAAACGCTAAACATTTTAGTCATGTATTCAGATGCGGCTGCAGTTGCCTTAAGAGGATCACTGCGCTCATCGATATAGGAATCAATTTTAAGATCGTATTGTTTTCCTGTACCGTACATGAATTGCCAAAGTCCTGTGGCGCCCATTTTAGAAACTGCTTTAGGATTTAAAGCAGATTCTACAACGGCTAAATATTTAATTTCCAGAGGAACATTTTGTTTTGCAAACGCATCCTCAAATATTGGAAAGTAATATTCTGATAAAGCCATTAATCGGGAAAACGATTTTTTACGATTCTTAAGAAATGACTTTATTATATTCTCTAGTCCCTGATTGTATTCTATCTCAAAAGGCGACTTTTCATTCATTAGCTGAAGCCTTTGTTTTAAAAGCTCTGTTGGTAATTCCTGATCAACTGTTACATCTTTATTGATTGTCTGTATGTCCTTAGTCAGATCATCATATATATCCAAACTTGTCAATTCATTCATCCAAAGACTATCAACCCGAATGGCCAAGTCATTTTTTACAAATGAATTTTTTACTGAATCTAAGTACGAAATCTTCACTTCAGGCTTACTCCCGGTATCTGCTTTAACCACATCTTGTGCAAAACCAGCTATTGAAAAAAAGACTGAAACCGCTAAGGAAATTTTTCTTATAATCATATAACATTTTTTTAAAATTCTATAATCCAAAGAATTACAGAAGTGGTATTTTTACAAACTTAAGGAGAATAAGCGTAAAAAACGTTAAAAAAAATGTTAATTGTTATATTTTTAGTCCTGAATGGCAGCAATACCTGGTAAAACTTTGCCTTCTAACATCTCAAGCATTGCACCACCACCTGTAGAAACATAACTCATTTTGTCTTCAAAACCGAATTGTTTTACAGCTGCAACAGAATCTCCGCCACCAACTAAAGAGAAAGCTCCATTAGCCGTTGCTTCAGCAATATAATCACCTAAAGCGATAGTTCCTTTTGAGAAAGTTTCCATTTCAAAAACTCCCAAAGGACCATTCCATAAAATAGTTTTAGACTCTAAAATTACTTTTTTGAAGTTTTCCAAAGATTTTGGCCCTGCATCCAGACCCTGCCAACCATCTGGAATTGCTGTTACATCAACAACCTGAGTATTTGCTGTATTTGAAAAATTATCAGCCGCAATTACATCAACCGGAATATGAACCTGAACTCCTTTTTCTTTTGCTAATCTTAAAATTTCAAGAGCTAATTCCTGTTTGTCATCTTCGCAGATAGACTCACCAATTTTTCCGCCCTGTGCTTTGATGAAAGTAAAAGTCATACCCCCACCAATAATCATGTGGTCAACTTTGTCAAGGATATTTTCAATCACTGTAATTTTAGACGAAACTTTAGAACCTCCTAAAACTGCTACTACAGGTTTTTCACTGTTATTTAGTACTTTATTTAAGCTTTCAATTTCTTTTGCCAATAAGGTTCCAAAACATTTTTCAGTAGGGAAAAATTGCGCGATGATTGTTGTTGAAGCGTGTGCCCTGTGAGCTGTTCCAAAAGCATCATTTACGTAAATATCTCCTAAAGAAGCTAATTCTTTAGCGAAAGCTACATCTCCGGCTTCTTCTTCAGCGTGAAACCGTAAATTTTCAAGTAAAAGAACTTCGCCTGGTTGCAAATCTTTTGCTGCAGTCTGAGCTGGTTCACCCACACAGTTTTCAGCAAATTTAACCTGAACGCCTAAAATTTCAGAAGCTGTTTTTAAGATGTGTTTCAAAGAGTATTTTTCTTCAGCTCCTTTTGGTCTTCCTAAATGTGACATTAAAATCACACTTCCGCCCTGAGCCAGAATTGCATCAATAGTTGGTTTTGCCGCTTCGATACGTGTAGCATCAGTTACTTTGAAGTTTTCATCCAAAGGCACATTAAAATCAACACGGATTATTGCTTTTTTATTTTTAAAATCGAAATCGTTTAGAGTTTTCATTTGATAATTATTTTATGGTTTTTTTGAAAGAAAAACAAATATAGAACTTTTAAGGTTCTTATAAATTCGGATAAACTAAAAAATCGACAATTCAAAGAACGAAAACGTTATAATTTCACAAATAAATTCCTTTATTAAATATTAAACACAAATTTTCATGCGAATTAAGCTTTGTATCTCATACAAAAGTCTTGTTATAAGAAAATGGAGTTGAAAAATTAATAATTCGATGACGCCCTCGTACTTAAAAAAAACTACTTTAAAGTTTGATATTGCCTGTTGGCTTTCTAATCAAAATATATTATATAAAAAAACGAGCAATGATTTTTATTAACCATTACCCGTTTAAACTATTTGAAACAATAATTACTATAAAAAGAAATTCAAGTTCTGTTTTAATTCTTAGAACAGCGACTTAATCGTGAACCGGACTATCTGTACAAGGACAGCTGCTTAATGCCTGAAGGAAATCAAATCCAAGTGTAACAACATGTGTTCCTGAATTATAATATCCTAAATCATTAAACATTACCTGATAGGAATAGGCAAAATAAATCTTGGATTTCATAAAGCCTGCCATTGGCCCTAATGATAAAGGTTTTGGAAACTGGTCATTCAACATACGGTACGAAACACCAATCCAATAATATTCTTCATAGCGGTTATAACGTCTGTATTTAAAATTGATATCCGTTGCAGAACGTTTATCACTGGCAAAATACTGGTAAAAAACAGAAGGTTCATATTCGATGCGATTGTTTTCTGCATCTCTAAAGGTAAAACCAGTATATACCTGATAATTTGAAAGTAAATCTGGTTCAACACCTCTAAATTTGTTTGTGTTTTTCTTTAAAACATTATTAGCATTAAAACTCAGATAAAAGTTCTTGTTACGATATAAAGCACTTATATCAAAATTGTTATTCGAAACATAACGATCATTAGTAATAGAAGGATCTAAGACAGGATGTTCGATATCAGTTTCAAATTCATCTGTATCTATCCTAAAACTATTAAAGTTGTACGAAATACCAAAAGACATATATTGTTTAGAATAATAATCTAAGATAATATGATGCGCAAATGAAACCTTGGCACCTGTTTGTCTGGTATAACCATTTTTATCATTGTAAACAGATATACCAACTCCTGATCTGTCCAGAAGCCTGAAATCGACATAAGCAGACTGGTTGTCGGGTGCGTCTTTTATTCCGACCCATTGGGTCAGTCCGTTAAGCCTGATTCTGACATTGTCACCGATACCGGCATATGCAGGCGAAATCACAAAAGGGTTATCTGCCAAATACTGGGTAAACACTGGTAGGTTTAACTCCTGGCTGTAACCTGATGTTACAGCTAGGAGTACTAAGGATACTATTAATTTTTTCATTCTGATAATTTTTTTAGATAACATCATAGGGGCTATTATTTTGTTATCTGTATAAAGTGAAATGTCCAACAAACTCTCTATCATCTTTCTTATCATTTAGTTTAAGAACATACCAGTAATCACCTGTTGGCAATTCCTCGCCATTGTATTTACCGTTCCATTTTTGACCATAACGGTATTTGGCAATTTCACGACCGTATCTGTCAAAGATAGAGAACTCAAGGTTGTTGTAAATATTTGTACAACCAGGACCCCATTCGTCATAAAGACCATCACCGTTTGGTGTAAAGTAATTCGGGATACAAACATCAACATATGTCATAGGTACAATTAATTCAAAAGTACAGCCATTCTGATCTCTAACTATTACTTTATAATCTCCGGATTTGTAGATTTTGTATGTGTTAGAAGATGTAAAATCTTCTCCGTTGAAACTGTACATATAAGCTGGTGATCCACCTGATGCCGTAACCGAAATTACATTCATTTCCTGCTGACCCGGAGTTACAATCAAATTCAACGGGGCAATAGCTTTTATTACAAAATTAGCTGTTGGAACCTCGCAACCGTTCGTATGTCTAGCCATTACGAAGTGAGTTCCAGGAGCTACATTTGTAAAGATGTTGCTTGCCTGATAAGGAGCAATTCCGTCAAGAGCGTAATCAACATCTGCAAGGTTTGTAATACTTGGATCAACAGTAATTGTTACTGAATTAGCCGCAGCATTATTCACACAGTCATAATTAATTACATATTGTGGATCAAGTACAACTGCATCGTCCATTAGAACTTCCAGTTCGTAGGTACAAGCTTCAGCATCTTTAATGTAAACTATATGTCTACCTCCAGAAAGATTGTCAAAATCGAATCTTGTTTGTCCTACAGCGCCTGTAGTATATGTACCGTTTCTTACATCAAGGCTATAGCTATATGGACCAGTAGCACCTGTTATTTCTATACTGAAAGAACCATTTTTCTCGCCTTTACATTGTTCCGGCAACATCGTATCTGGAATAAGTGCAGCATATAAAGGTGTTGGCTCATTGATAACAAAATCTATAAAATGATAACAACCAGCTGAAGGATCCTGAACCAATACGGTGTAAGAACCCGGTTCTAAATTCGTAAATGTACCGTCATCAAAAAACTGATTCATGTTAGGAGATATTGCGTATATAGCTCCAGTTCCTCCTGTTGTAGTAATAACAACCTTTCCGTCTTTATTACCATTACAAGTTACGTCTGTTTTAACAAATGTACTCGCAAAAGCGTCAGTTGGTTCTGTAATTGGGATAACAGCTGAATCATACTCACAATCAACACTTACTACATGAACAGTATAATCTCCTGCAGCCAAATCTGCAAAGTTACCATCTGCTTTTGGTCCCTGAACGACTGCTTTTGTAACATCATTTATTAATGAATAAACATAGTTTCCTAAACCACCAGTCGCTGTAGCAACAATAACCCCTGTTGTATCACCTTTACAGTTAACAACAGCACTACGAACATCTACATCAACATCAAGCATTGGTAATTCTGATACATTAATTCCATTAGAAACAAATCCCACACAACCATTTGCATCTTTTACAAAATACTTGTACTCACCAGGAGTAACGTTGAATGTCATCGGAGATGATTCTGTAAATGAACCCAGAACAGTTGTAAAATTAGCATCAGTACTATAAGTATATGGTTCTGTACCGCCCGAAGCACTTAGCGTCAGACTATCCTGTGTTAAACAAGTAGCGTTGCCAGAATGAACTAACAATGGTGTAACAATTGTTGGCTCTGTAATTGTTATCTGAGCAGAAGTACCGCTACAAGTGAAACCATCAGTTACAGTTATACTATAAGTTCCTGCTCCTAATCCTGAGAAGCTTGGTAAATTTTGCGGACCTGAAGAAATTATTCCATCCATTGTAATTCTATTCAAGGTATAGCTATAGTTTTTACCTTCACCACCCGTTACATTAGTTGCTGTAATTGTAGCACTTTCGCTTCCATAACATGGTACAATAGTCATGTCTGGAGTAGCAACCACACTAATAGGAGTTGGTATTACCAATGAAACATTCACGCTTGCAATACACTGTTTAGAATCTCTTACTCGTATAATATAGTTTTCAGCAGTTAAATTAGTATAATCACGTGTTGTTGACCAAACAGACACCACACCCGTACTATTCTCTAACTGGAATTCATATGCACCAGACCATCCGCCAGTAGCAGAAACTGAAATGCTTCCGTCATTATTGCCTGAAATACAAGTAATAAGAGTGTGAGTTTCAGAAATCTCTAATCTCGCATCTGGCTGACCAATTACAAATGTAGTTGAAACAGTACAGAAAGGACTATCAATTAATGTTGCTGAAACTGTATATTCTCCAGCTGTTAAACCTGATAAGTCTAATGGTCCGGCTGTAGTGGTTGTTCCTGAACTTGCTACAGGACCAGATACTGTATAACTGAATCTTCCTGCTTCATCCGGATTTCCAATATTGTCAACCAAAGTAATAGATACTGAACCTTCATTTGAACCATAACACACTACATCACTTGTTTTAACAGCGTTTAAGTAGAACGTATTCGGCTCATTTACATAATGCGGTTTGTCTATACTACATCCCGTTACAGGATTTAATGCTGTGATAATATAATTTCCAACCGGAATACCTGTAAAGTTACCCGTTGTATTCGATGGGAATGAAACTGTTCCTTTTACATCTACCAAACTATACTGAATTCCGGCAACTGCAACTCCTGCAGCATCGACAGCTGTAGCTGTAATACTTTCCGCATTATTACATGTAATTGCTGTATTAACAACATTTATTTTGTCAATTGCAATATATCCATCAATTAGGATTGGCGCTGCATAAGTTCCCATACAACCGTTACTGTCATAAACATTTACTGTATAAGTTCCTCCTGCTAAATCATACTCCGTATACGTGTTTGAAGAACCTTTTTGAACCTGAGTACCGTTTTTAAAGAATTCATATACTAAATAGTTTCCTGAACCTCCCGTTACTCCTGTTGTTGGATCAACTGTAATCGTTGCGAAATTTGATGTGTTACCAGTAGTACAAACGAATTGAGAAACAGCAACACTATTCACTGCAATTAAAAGAGGTTCGTTTATAGTTATTGGTAATGTTTCTGAACATCCTCTTTCTGATCTAACCGTTATTGTATAATTTCCAGCAACCAGATTGTTAAATATATTAGAATCCTGTGGAGTTCCACCATTCAGACTATAAGTATATTTAGGATTATCATTAATACCAGGCGCTGGAGTGTCTATAATTGCTGTTATAGTACCATCATTGCCACCATTACAAGTTACATGTGTAGGATTTAAAACGAAGCCCGTAATTCTTGTAGCTGGTGTCAAATTGATTGGAACAAATACTTCACATAAAGTAGTCGTATCCTGAACCCCTATAATATGAGAACCTGAATGAACTCCTGTTAATGGTGTAGCTGCTCCAAAAGCACCTCCGTCAATGTTATAAATATAGTTTCCTGAACCTCCTGTTGTTGACACCTCTACAACACCATCACCATCTGTACAAGAAGGAGAAGTTGTAACTGTTGGAGTCAGAACTAATGGCTCAAGAATAGTAACCTGAGTAACAGCTGAAGAACAACCATTAGCATCTTTTACTGTTACATTATAGATACCAGGAGCATTAACAGTAATAACATTATTTGAATCAAAACTCACACCGTCTATGCTATACAACAATGCTGTACTAAATCCTGCTGCTGTAACAGTAATCTCGTATGTTCCTGTTGCACTTGGACATTGTGTAGGTACGGCACTAACAATGGTTGGGTTAAGATCCATCTGTATCAATTGAGTATTGGTAGCAGGACAATTATTGCTGTCTAATACATATACAACCCAGTTTACATCAGTACCATTACTTGTATCAACAGTTAACTGATTGCTTGCCACGAAACCTGTTGTTGGAGCTGGGTCACCTGCTTTTGCTACAGCATATCTGTAAGAACCTGTTCCTCCGGTAGCTGTAATAGTAATCGTAGCATTATCTTCATTACAATTGATATTTGTTGCAACTGAAGTTGAACTTAGAGCAACTGCTGGCTCATTAATTCTAAAGTTAACCTGAGCTGAACATCCCGAAACATTATCTGTAACTGTGAAAGTATAATTACCTTCAGCAAGGGTAGTGTAACTGATAACATCTCCACTCTGAGTAAATGAACTTATAGTTGTTGCACCCATTGTTAAATTAAATGTATAGCTGCCAGCAGTAATGTAATTAGAAACTGTAAAATTCGCAGATCCTGTATTATCACCTTTACAATACACATCGTTAATAATTTGATGCGTAGCTGATATTTTATCCGCTTCTTCAACCACAATTGCTTTAGTTGTGCTACATCCGTTGTTGTCTGTTACTTTTATAATGTAAGTATCAGCTACTAAGTTTGCAAAACTATTTGTTAAGCTTGGAGCAGTTGCTGCAGAAGCCGGTGAAATAATTTCATATCTATATGGTGCTGCTCCACCTGCTACTGCGTTAACAGTTACTGTAGCTGCATTTCCAGAAGTGTTACAATAAATAGGACTTGCTGATAAATCCATATCCGTTGGTGGTAAATATGGTGTTACAGCGGTAGTTCCTGTTATACGGCAACCGTTAGCATCAAGAACTACATAATTAATAGTTTGTGCAGTATTCACAGTAAATGAAGCTGATGTTTGGAAAGTAGATCCACCATCAAAACTGTATGTATAATCTGTAGTACCGCCAGTAGCTGTAATCGTTACAATTGCATCTTTAGCATTATTTGAAAGATCACATCCAAACGGCGTTACAGATGCAGTAGCTGCCAATAAGCCCGGCTCGGTGATCGTTACCGGAATCGCTATCGAAGCACATCCTTTAGCATCGGTTACAACAACCTCATAATCAGTTCCTGCAATAAGACCCGTATAAGCTCCTGTAGTATTACCTGTAGTGTTGGCTCCTGCTCCTGTCAATGCATAGCTGAATGGAGCAACTCCGTCTGAAGCCGTTACTGTGATCGTTCCGTTGCTCTCTCCATTACAGATTACAGCCGTTGGAACTGCAGAAGCAATTGGCGTTGCAGGTGTAGTCACAACTGCAGCATTAGTAGTTACTGAACAAACCGCCGCATTGCTGTCTGTAATAACAAATGTATAACTTCCTGCCGCTGAAACTGAAGCTGTAAAGCCTGAACCTGTTACACCTGTAACTGATCCTGTAACAACTCCGTCTACATACATCTGGTAAGTATATGGCGCAACTCCGTCAGTAATTACAACATCAATAGTAGCATCAACTGATCCTGCACAATAAAGGTCTTTTGTCAATGTAGCTGTTGCCAACAATTGTTTTTCAATCGTATAATTTACAAATGCCTCACAACCGTTATCATCCTTAATTCCTAGTTTATAGGTACCAGGCGATGTAAAAGTAGCTGTTGAAGTAGCAATTGCTGATCCGTCTACTGTATAAGACTTAACGTTGTTGTAAGTAGTCGTTAATGTACTTAAGTCAACTGTCAAGTTAGCTCCTGTGTAGCATTGTGCTGCCGGAACTGTTATTGCAGGTGGTGCATCGTTGGTGATCGTCACATTCTCAATATGGATACAGCCATTAGCATCTTTTACATAAACATCCCATGACAAGTCTGTCAGATTCGTATCTACTGTTAATACAGAACTGCTTGTGTAAGCTGTAGCAGCCGGAGCTGTAGCTCCTCCTGCTACAACTGCATACGTATAAGCGCCTGTGCCTCCTGTTACACCGCTAACGGTGATAGTTGAAATATCCTGTGAACAGAACACTTTTGTGCCAAATGCTGTAAAGGCAATCGGATCTGGCTCTGTTATTGTAACATCAGCATTTGCAGAGCAATGTGTTGTATTGTCCTCTACGGTTACTGTATAAGTACCTGCTGATAGTCCTGTAAGGGTAATTACATCTCCAGTGTGTGAAATCTGTCCTGATGCAACTGCTGGTGAAGTCACAACACTGTAATTGCCTGTGGCACTGAAACCTGTAACTGTAAACTGCGCTGAACCGTTATTGGTTGTTCCGTCTGCTGCATTACATGAAATATCATTTAGCATAATGCCTGCAATGGCAATTGGAGTTACCGGAGCAACTGTATAGTTTCGCTCGATGGAACAGCCATAGGCATCCGTTACTTTGAATAAATAGGTATCCGGTGCTAATCCTGCAAAAGTCGCATTAGTACCATTGTCAACTGTTATAGGTGAAATAATCTCGTATTTAGCCATAGGCGTATAACCTCCAGCTACAGTCAAAGTAATATCGGCAACATTGCCTGGACAAACCGGTGCTGTAGCAACAGCAAAAGTAATGTCTGTCAATGTTAAATATGGATCTACATTAATCGTAGCATCAAAAGTACAGCCATTGGCATCTTTTACATAGTAATGAATAGTCTGCATACTTCCGTTATCATTTACAACCAAAGTATTGTCATTGCTATACACAGATGATCCGTCAAAATTATAAGTGTATGGTCCTGTACCTGAACTTGCCGTTACCGTAACAACTGCTGGCTGTGGTACATTGCCAGTACTACATCCAAACGGCGTTACAGATGCAGTAGCTGCCAATAAGCCCGGCTCGGTGATCGTTACCGGAATCGCTATCGAAGAAGTATTGTCATTGCTATACACAGATGATCCGTCAAAATTATAAGTGTATGGTCCTGTACCTGAACTTGCCGTTACCTTAACAACTGCTGGCTGTGGTACATTGCCAGTACTACATCCAAACGGCGTTACAGATGCTGTAGCTGCCAATAAGCCCGGCTCGGTGATTGTAATAGGTCCTGAGCTTAACGTACAGTTTTTAGCATTACGAACCGTAACTACATAACTAGTACCTTGAGATAATCCTGCAAATACATTTGACGATTGGAAAATTCCACCATCCAATTGATACTCATAAGGTCCCACTCCTGAAGTCACATTTACTGTGATGGTACCATCAGCACCGCCATTACAACTTACATTTGTTACAGAAGTATTAAATACTGTCGTTGGAATCGGATCTAAGTCGAAACTAGTAGTTGTTTGACACAAAGTTGTGTTGTTACCATCTGTAACTCTAAAAACATAATTTCCTGCTGTAGTAGCATCATATGGATTAGTTGCTGCAACAAATCCTCCTCCATTAAACGAAACTTCGTAAGTATAATTCGACGCCGGAATTGTATTTCCTCCTGTCGCTGTCAAATTAATTACTGCTTCCGGATTTGTGGAACAATCTAACTCTTTAGTCAATGAAGCTGATAAATTTAACTTAGGATATACCTCAAAATCAACATTTGCTGTACATCCATTTCCGTCTTTAATTACTAAATTATAAGTACCAGCCGCATTAAATGTAAAACTTGGTGAACTTTGGAAAGCACTTCCATTTACACTATAAGTTGCTCCTCCTACAATATCAGGATCAACTGTTCCTGAAAAAGTAATAGTAAACGCTGTTCCATCATAACAAAGCGGAGCTACTGGCGGAGTAACTGTTGGTGCATCATCTGCATCTAATGTTACTGTGGCTGTTTTAATACATCCATAAGCATCTTTTGCGTAAACAATATAATTTCCTGTTACACTTGTTGCAAAAGTTGTATTTCCTGTCCAACCTGCAGTTGCTGCTGTTGGTGCTGTAGCTGTAGCTAATAAATACTGATATGTATAGGGTGCTGTTCCGTCTTTTGCCTGAGCAGCAATTACACCATCTTCATTACAATTTACATTTTTAATTTTTGAAGCTGTAACTGATAAATCAATAGCTGATTGCGTAATACTAAATGGAGCTGAAGATACACTACAACCTGCATTTGTTGCACCTGTATCTTCTGTAATTAAAACGAAATAATAACCAAATGGCAATGTACCAAAATTATTTACAGTTAATGATCCGGAAGCAGGAATAGTAGCACTTACTACACCTCCTATAGGCGTAACATTTTGAGAATTATAGATTTGATACTTGACTGGGGTATCTACACCATAAGTCTGATTCATTGTAAATGTTACATTACCGTCTGCAGAACCTTTACAAGTAATATTACTTCCCACTAAAGGATTAACCGTAATAGTAGAACTTGTTCCAATTGGAAACTCAGCTGTTTCATAATAGTAACATCCTGTACCTGTACCACCATGGACAGGAGCAGCATCATATACCACAAATGTATAAGTAACACCAGGTATTAAATTATTAAACGTTGTTTGTTTGCTTCCAGCCGGAGTTTCTGCCAACCAAGTACCAGTTGGATAAGAAGGTACACTACCGGTATATAAGCTAAAATAAAACGGACCTGTACCAATACTTGTATTCGAAGGACTAATAGCTACAACCGCAGATCCTAGTCCGGAACAAACTCCTGGAGCAGGAGAAACAGTAATATCTAGGTCATTCGGTGGTGACGCTACTAATACATTTTGAACCAGTTTTGAACAACCATTTGCATCAACTACATTAATTTGATATAAACCAAAATCAACTACATTAAAACTAACAGATGTAGTACCAGCATTATTTAATTCAGAATTGTTATAACCATTTACACCTGTTACAATATAATCATAAGGTCCTACGCCACCTGTAACGCTATCAACAATTACTGAACCTTTTGAAATACCTGCACCATTACAAGTTATTGGCACAGCATGACTTGCAACAACAATATCCAAAGGCTGTGCTATCGTAATACTTCCAGTATCTGTACAACCTTTAGCATCAGTTACTGTAATTGTGTAATTACCTGCTGCTAAACCAGAAGTCTGAGTTCCATAATTAGTTCCTGTTGTTGTATTCAATACGTTGAATACAAATGGAGCCAAGCCTTTTGTATTGTCTATAGTTATATTAATCGCTGCAGTATCATCTCCATTACAATTAATAGATTGTGTTTGAGCAATTCCGGTAATATCAGGATCAACAGTTGGAGTAACAACAATTGCTGTCGTTGTTGAAGCTGAACATAAGTTTGCATCTGTAACCGTGAAAGTATAGTTTCCAGGAGTATTCGTGGTAAATACATTTCCTGCAAAAGTACCGGTATTTGGAGAACTTGAATAAGTAAACGGACCTGCACCTCCTGTTGGAGTTACTGTAATTTGTGCAACTGCTGGTGCTGTACAAGTAATATCTTTATTTAAAACTGCACTTACCGTTAATTGTGGAGCTACAGTAACCGGATTACTATCAACAGTACAACCATTAACATCTTTTACACGAATAGTATATGTACCTACCGATGTTATTGTAAAAATATTAGATGCCTGATAGGAACCTCCTCCATTAATACTGTAAGATAAAGTTCCTGTTCCACCTGTTGCTGATGCAGTAATGGTGTATCCTCCTGGAGTACCTAAACAACCAGCTCCATTAGCAACAACTGCTGATGGGGCAGAATCCGTTTCAAGAGTCACATCAACTTTAACTGTACATCCGTTTAAGTCTTTTACCCAAACATCCCATTCTGTGTTGGTTGTCGGATTTAAATCCGCACTGTTACTTGCTACATAGTCCGCTG
>NZ_JAADZW010000034.1 GCF_010645065.1 Flavobacterium fluviatile
ATTTTTGGGCTTTTTAAAAGAGCTCAAATATTTTTCAGAATAACTTTTCAACTTACACAGTTAGTGAGACACTACCAGATTAGCCGAAATCTTTACTGCACATTGTAATCCTCGTAAAATTTTATTCTATCTCCCATCAAAAACATTTTTTTCTTAGCAAAATGAATAGAAAACTGACTATACATCCATTCGTCACTGTCTTCCGTTCTGTACCAAAATGTATACGAAACACTGTTGTATCCTTCTTTACGTATAGCAGTGCCTTCCCAATTGCACTCTATTCCCCAGTTTATTTTTTTTCTTGTCATATCGTCATACTGTATTACTCCGGTGCCATCATCATTTAAAACTGTGCTGGGCTCTTTTTTGTCCGGAGGCAGGAATGTACCGGCAATATGATAAGGAAGAGTAGTGGTTATATAATGTTCTTTTGATTTATATACGATTTTATCAACCTGAATTTGTGAATGTGATTTAATAGAAACAAAAAATAAGATAAAAAGGAATGCTTTTAGGATTTTCATTTTACTTAGGTTTTAGGTTTGGAACTTTTTAAATGGGCATTTCTTTGGCTAATATACTTTAATTTTTGCAGGAAAGTAATCATTCATTTTTGAATTTAACTTAAAAGTTAAACTCAAAAAAATAATTATTTAAAAAAAGCCTCAGCAATATCTATTACTGAGGCTGTCTATATAATATAAAACTAAGTTTTAGTTTTTCTCAATCCACTTTCTTGCATTCACAAAAGCTTCATGCCAGGGTGTGTATTCGTCATTTCTGTCATTTGGATAATATGCCCAGTTCCATTGGAATGTAGAACGCTCAATATGAGGCATGGTAACCAGGTGTCTTCCTGTTTTATCACATAACATCGCTACATCATAATGAGAACCATTAGGATTTGCCGGATATCCTTCGTAAGCATATTTAGAAACAATATTGTAGTTTTCTTCACCCATTGGCAAGTTGAATTTACCTTCACCATGAGAAACCCAGACCCCTAAAGTGCTTCCTGCCAAAGTAGATAACATAACCGAATTGTTTTCCTGAATCTTCACAGAGGTAAAAATACTCTCATGTTTCTGACTGGTATTATGAAGCATTTTTCCGTGTACTTCATGTTCCGGGTTAATCACTTCTAATTCCATAAACAACTGACATCCGTTACAGATTCCAATAGATAAAGTATCTTCTCTCTTGAAGAAATTATCTAGAGCTGTTTTTGCTTTTTCGTTGTATAAGAAAGCTCCGGCCCAGCCTTTAGCAGAACCTAAAACGTCAGAATTAGAGAATCCACCAACAGCTCCAATGAACTGAATGTCTTCTAAAGTTTCACGACCTGAAATTAAATCCGTCATGTGAACGTCTTTTACATCAAATCCTGCCAGATACATGGCATTTGCCATTTCGCGCTCAGAATTACTTCCTTTTTCACGGATAATTGCTGCTTTTGGTCTTGGTTTAGAGTTGTCAATTACAGGCGCTTTTCCTGTAAAATGAGCTGGGAAAGTGTAATTTAAAGCCTGATTTTTATAGTTTTCAAAACGGGCTTTTGCAGTTCCGTTTTTAGATTGTTTCTGATCTAATAAATAAGAAGTTTCAAACCAAACGTCTCTGTATTTGGCAATATCTAATTTATAAATGCCAAATTCCAAAACTGCGATATTCTGTACTGAACCGATTTTGAAGAATTCAATATTGTTGGCCTTCAATTTAGCTTCAACTGCTGTATCAGATTTTGCCTGAAATACGATTCCGATGTTTTCAGCAAAAAGAATTTTCAAAAGGTCTTTTTCTGAGAAAGCGCTAAAATCAATCTTAGCTCCCAAATTCACATCAGCAAAACACATTTCTAATAAAGTAGTGATCAAACCACCGCTTCCGATATCGTGACCCGCTAAGATTTGGCTTTCGCCGATTAATTCCTGAACTGTATTGAAAGCATTTTTAAAGAAAGCTGCATCTTTAATTGTAGAAGTTTCGTTACCGATTGTATTTCTAATTTGTGCAAAAGAGGAGCCTCCTAATTTAAAATCATCCTGAGACAAATTGATATAATAAATTGATTCTCCGTTTTTCTGTAAAACTGGCTCAACAACTTTTCTAATATCGGTACAGTTTCCTGCAGCCGAAATAATAACCGTTCCCGGCGCAATTACTTCGTCATTTGGATATTTTTGTTTCATCGAAAGTGAATCTTTTCCTGTCGGAATATTGATTCCCAATTCGATTGCAAATTCTGAACAGCCTTCAACAGCAGCGTACAAACGAGCGTCTTCACCTTCGTTTTTACAAGCCCACATCCAGTTCGCAGATAATGAGATACCTTTTAACTGATCTTTGATTGGCGCCCAGATAATATTTGATAATGATTCTGCAATAGCGTTTCTGGATCCCGCAACAGGATCAATCAAAGCCGCAATAGGAGCGTGTCCGATAGAAGTTGCAATACCTTCTTTTCCTAAATAATCCAGAGCCATTACACCCACATTGTTCAAAGGCAATTGCAAAGGCCCTGCACATTGTTGTTTAGCAACTTTTCCACCAACACAACGGTCCACTTTATTGGTTAACCAGTCTTTTGAAGCAACTGCCTCCAAACGTAAAACGTCTTTTAAGTAGCTCTCAAAATCTCCTTCGTTGTAAGTAACATCCGTATATTTTCTGTCGATAGTTTTGTCGGTCATAACCGTTTTTGGAGAACTTCCGAAGAAATCTTCCAAAGCATAATCCATCGGTTTTGAACCATTTGATTTTGATTCAAAAGTAAAACGGTGATCTCCCGTTACATCTCCAACTTCGTACATTGGCGAACGCTCTCTGTCGGCGATTCTTTGTAAAGTATCAATAGCTGCCTTGCCAATAACCAATCCCATTCTTTCCTGAGATTCGTTACCAATAATTTCTTTTGCAGAAAGTGTTGGATCGCCAACGGGTAATTTATCCAAATCGATCAAACCTCCAGTTTCTTCTACTAACTCAGAAAGACAGTTTAAGTGTCCGCCAGCACCGTGATCGTGAATCGAAACAATTGGATTATTGTCGCTTTCTACTAAACCACGAATGGCATTCGCAGCACGTTTTTGCATTTCAGGATTTGAACGCTGAATTGCATTTAACTCAATTCCTGAACCGAAAGCCCCTGTATCTGCAGAAGAAACCGCAGCACCACCCATTCCAATTCTATAGTTCTCTCCACCAAGAATAACGATTTTATCGCCATCTTGTGGTTTCTTTTTGATTGATTGGTCTAATTTTCCGTAACCAATTCCACCCGCCTGCATGATTACTTTATCGTAACCAATTTTTCTGTTTTCTTCTTCGTGTTCGAAAGTTAAAACAGAACCTGTAATAAGCGGCTGACCAAATTTATTTCCGAAATCAGAAGCTCCGTTTGAAGCTTTGATTAAGATGTCCATTGGTGTTTGATACAACCATTTTCTTTCCTCCAGTGCATTCTCCCAAGTCCTGTCATCCTGAGCGGAGTCGAAGGATTTCAAACGAGAGTATGAAGTCATATAAACCGCAGTTCCGGCTAAAGGAAGCGAACCTTGTCCTCCTGCTAAACGGTCACGGATTTCTCCTCCGGATCCAGTTGCAGCTCCATTGAAAGGTTCTACTGTTGTTGGGAAATTATGTGTTTCGGCTTTTAATGAGATAACCGAATCAAATTCTTTTATTTCGTAAAAATCAGGTTTATCAGCCGATTTTGGTGCAAATTGCTGCACTTTTGGTCCTTTTACAAAAGCAACGTTGTCTTTGTAAGCAGAAACAATATCGTTAGGATTTTCCTGAGATGTTTTTTTGATTAATTTGAAAAGAGAAGTTTCTTTTTCTTCACCGTCAATAACAAAAGTTCCGTTGAAGATTTTGTGACGGCAGTGCTCTGAATTCGCTTGTGAGAAAGCAAAAATCTCAGAGTCAGTTAATTTTCTGCCTAATTTAGTCGAAAGATTGTTTAAGTATTCAACTTCTTCTTCGCTTAAAGCTAAACCTTCAACTTTGTTGTATGCAGCAATATCATCAATCTCCAGAATTGGTTCCGGCTGAATGTTGATAGTAAAAATTTCCTGATCTAATTCATTGAATTTTTGAAAAAGCATTGGATCAAAATCATTGAAATCTTCCGTTGCCGGATGAAATTCTTCAATTCGGATAATGCCCGGAACACCCATGTTCTGAGTAATTTCAACAGCATTTGTACTCCAAGGTGTGATCATAGTGGCGCGCGGACCAACAAAAAAACCCGTCAGTGCGGATTTTTCGATCTTATTTGCGTCGGCAAAAAGCCAGTTTAATTTTGAAATGTCTTGAGCTGAAATTTCGTTTTGCGTTTGTACGGCAAAAACAGTTTTGCTTTGGTTTTCAAAGAAATGGATCATTTTTTTGTGTAGTTTGTTGTATTGAGGTGCAAATTTAGTTTAAATAAATAGTAAGCGCAAATTTGATAACAAAGTCTTTGGAAAATCATAAAGTATTTATGTGGTTTTTGAACCATATAAGTGATATAAGTTCATTTAATACCTGTTGTAAGGATCATTAAATTGAGAAAAAAACTTAAGTTTTCTTAATATAACTTATTTGGTTAAAAAAATAAGGCTTTGCACTATTTGAGTAAAGTTGGCAAAATATGATTATTAAATTATTGTAAGCTATTAGTCCTTTTTAATACAATCGTATTCTCAAAATTTTCCACATTGAAATCTTTATCTCTTTTTCCAGTGATACTAATTGATAATTTCATTTCAGAATCACTTATAAATTTTGCTATTGCAAGAATTCTTCCTTTTTCAACTTCTTTTTTATTTTCTAGTAGTAATGCGATAAAATCTATTGATATGGGATTTGTTGAGTAATCAACAATGTATTTAAGCATTGCAGTTTTTCCATCATTTTTTCCTCCATTAATTTTGTAATTTTTTCCGTCAATAAATTCACCACTTATTGTCATTGAAGCGAAGTTGTCATCATAAAAAATAAATTTACCTTCATTTCCAGTATAATCTTTACCAGTCCATTCTCCAATAATTTTTGAAGTATCTTGTGAGAAAATTAAACAAGAAAAAAGCAATGTGAGTATTAAAAATATTCTTTTTGAAAATTTCATTTTAGGGATATTTAGTCTAAGGTATCTAATAGTAATAAAATAGGTGTTAACTTATTTCGGAAAATCTTTATTCTGATAAGCTCCCAAATCTGGCGGGGAAGTTCTCGTATTTCCAACAATATCCAGCGGAATTATAAAAGTCTGATTCCCTTTCGCGTAAGCGGCAGAAGTATTATCAATATTAAGTTTATTCAGATTTACATTAAAAAACTTTGGATTTTCGTTTAAAATAATAGCATTGTAATGTGCTGTATCTGTACCAAATTGATAGTCAGGATTTGATGTGCTGCCGAATTTCAGTAAACAATTATTTAACTGATAAACAAATACTGTATTCGTGTCCTTATCTAAATTGAACTCATTAGTATTAGAACCATAAATGATACAATTATTAAAGGTAGCCTGAGTGAGCGGATTGGTTTCAGGAGTTGTTCCGGCCAGTTTATTGCTTAAATTAACTGCAAATTGCTGACCACCGGACCAGGTATTGTTAAATGTACAGTGAGTAAATTTATAGTCTCCTCCGTAAACGCAGGATAAAGCTGCTAAACCGGCATAATTGATAACGATATTCTCTCCGTTAATTTTAGCATTTTGAGCCAGAATTCCGTAATTGGAACAATCATAAATCTGGGTATTTTTAATCTGAAAAGTACTGGCATCCTGATTTCGTATATCCAGACCAATCTTGGCATTCTTTAAAGTTAAATGGTTTATGAAATGATTAGTACTTCCATCAGCGAATATAATTGAATTCCATTGTCCGGGAACATCGGAATACTCGGGTTCTAAACGATCGCCTTCAAAAATAACTTCATTCTCTAAATTTTTAGTAGTTGAAACATCTCCGTTAATCTGAAGTGAAGCTTTGTTACTTACAAAAAGCCCTGAATTATCATGAAAATGCACTCTCGCGCCAGTTTCAAAAGTTACTGTTTTACTTTCAGAAACTCCTGCGTATCCGTAAATTACGTAAGGTTTGTCATTGGTGAAAAGTAACTCATTTCCGTTGATTTCATCATTCTCATCGAGATAAAACCCGTCCACGTCTTTACCGTCTATTTCAATTTTTTCTTTGGTTCCGTCAGGATTTTGCTTAGGATATAAAAACACAGCATCCTGAATCAGGGTTACCAAAGCTACTTTTTGAAGATTTGTACCGCTGTCAAACTGAATTTCATCGGTATATAAAAAATCAACTGGATTGGCATCTGTAATATCTGCGGTGGTTTCGATAAAAATGTACAAACTGTCTTTGGCTAAAAGCGTAACATTATTAAAAATCTTGCCGTTGTTGCCATTCATTCCGTCAACTGTCATTCTGTATTTTGAGGTCAAACCGTTTTTTAGCTGAATAACCGGAATGTTAATGTCGTTTTTGCCCCGGTTATAAACCTTTAAATTATAAGTGCTTGATCCGATATTTTTAAAAACGGTATCCAAATAAACAGTGTCTTTTGAAAATTTTAAATCCCCGGAACTGGCAACGGTGTCAAAATCAGTCCGGCATGAACTCGCAGCTAAAAGGATTCCGAAAATAAAGAGCACAAAAGAATGACGCATTTGAATTGTTTTTCTGTAAAAATAGCAAAAATCTTATATGCGAAAAGCGATTTTTAATTTTAGAATAGCATTTTCTAAATAGTGTCTCATCTTTTATTAATTTTACGATTTTTAAAGCTAATTTTAATGAATTACACAAAAGAGCAAATTTTAGCGTATTGCAATGAGTTTTCGAAAAACACCTTGATGGAAACGCTAAAAATAGAATATATCGACGCCGGAGAAGATTTTTTGACCGCCAAAATGCCCGTAAATCCTGCTGTTCATCAGCCAATGGGATTGCTGCATGGAGGGGCTTCGGTGGCTCTGGCAGAAAGTGTTGGCAGTGCTGCATCACATTTTTTTATCAATGCAAAAGAGCAGGAAGTACGCGGTATCGAAATTTCGGCAAACCATCTAAAAAGTATCCGTGAAGGAGTTGTTTTTGGAACAGCCCGTATAATTCATAAAGGAAGAAGCCTGCATCTTTGGGAAATTAAAATTACAGACGAAGCCGGAAATCTGATTTCGCTTTGCAAACTGACCAATATGGTTTTAGAAAAAAAGAAAAGTGAATAAAATATGAATCCATTTTTCTTGAAAATCAAAAAACATAAAGAGCAAAATTTACCTTTTGTACTTTATTCAAAACCAAATTCTAAAAATCTCATTGGGATTTTGCAGCAAAATGATACTTTGTATAAAGTTTCGGATTATAGCGAAAAAGGATTTGTTTTTGCTTCTTTTGATGAAAAACAACTGATTTTAATTCCGGAAAGTGAATCGGAAATCATCAGGATTGATAAAGAAACAACAGTATTTGAACCAATTGAAACTGATGAGCTGAATTTTAATTCTGAAGAAAAAAAACAATATGAAGATTTAGTTTCGAAAGGAATTGAAACCATTAAAAATGACGAATTCAAAAAGGTAGTTTTATCCAGAAGTGAAATTGTAAATCTAACCGAATTTGATTTTGCAGTTGTATTTCAGCATTTGGTACAATTATACCCGACTACTTTTTGTTATTGTTTTTTTCATCCTGAAATAGGATTCTGGATGGGAGCAACGCCAGAACAATTACTAAAAGCGAACGGAAATATTTTTGAAACAACAGCTTTGGCTGGTACGCAAAAAGCCAGTTCTGAAACTGAAATTATCTGGAAGCATAAAGAAAAAGAAGAACAGCAGTACGTAACCGATTTTATAGTAAAACGACTTCGTGAATTTGCGGCTTCGGTTGTGATTTCAGAACCGTACAGCTTCAAAGTAGGATCAATCTGGCATATTAAAACAGATATTTCGGGAGTTTTAAAAGACAACTCGACTTTAAAAGAAGTAATTGATACGCTTCATCCAACACCGGCGGTTTGTGGTTTACCAAAGAAAAAGGCAAAAGCATTTATTTTAGAAAACGAAAATTACGACAGGACTTTCTACACCGGTTTCTTGGGGGAATTAAACAGCAGTTTTGAAGGGAGTAATACAAGTTCTGATTTATTTGTAAATTTACGAAGCATGCAGATTCAGGATAACAAAGCTACTCTTTATATGGGCTGCGGTATTACTAAAGAAAGCATTCCTGAAAAAGAATGGGAAGAAAGCGTCAATAAATCGATGACGATGAAAAGAGTCTTAAAAAAATAGTTTTAGGTTTAAAGTTTCAGGTTTCACGTTCTATGCGTAACTTGAAACTTGAAACTTGAAACTTGGAACAAAACAAAAAAAAATGAAATTAGATATATTAGCCTTTGGCGCTCACCCTGACGATGTAGAATTGGGTTGTGCCGGAACAATTTTAAAAGAAGTTTCCCTTGGAAAAAAAGTAGGAATTGTTGATTTGACCCGGGGTGAACTAGGAACAAGAGGTTCAGCGGAAATACGTGACGAAGAAGCAAAAGCAGCTGCTGAGATTTTAGGAGTAATAGTACGTGAAAATTTGCGTATGCGTGATGGATTTTTTGCAAATGAAGAAAAACATCAGTTAGAGGTCATAAAAATGATCCGGAAGTATAAGCCTGAGATTGTGTTGTGCAACGCCATTGATGATCGTCATATTGATCACGGAAAAGGAAGCAAGTTAGTTTCGGATTCCTGTTTTTTGTCTGGCTTAATGAAAATCGAAACTTCAATTGACGGCGAGAAGCAGGAAGCCTGGAGGCCTAAAGTTGTGTATCATTATATTCAGTGGAAAAATATCGAACCGGATTTTGTGGTAGATATTACGGGATTCGAAGAAAAAAAGATTGAAGCAGTCCTTGCTTATAAAACACAATTTTACGACCCGGATTCAAAAGAACCTGCAACACCAATTACAAGTAAAAACTTTTTAGAGAGTTTAAATTACAGGGCACAGGACTTAGGAAGGCTGGTTGGGAAAGATTTTGCAGAAGGATTTACAGTTGAAAGATATTTGGCAGTCAATAGCTTAGGAGATTTGATATAAAAAAGATGGATTTTTTTTTAATTTTTTCTTTGTAGAAGCAAACCTTTGTTATATATTTGCACTCGCTAAGCAAAAATGGTGGTTGTAGCTCAGCTGGTTAGAGTAGCGGTTTGTGGTGCCGCGGGTCGCCGGTTCGAACCCGGTCAGCCACCCAAAAATTTAAAGCCCTGAAGTAATTCAGGGCTTTTTTGTACATCTAATTTTGAATGAATTTTGGGATCAAGGATCAATCCGGGAACGTTTGGAATTTTGGAAAAAATATCCTTTTCCCAATTATTGAGATTAAAAGGGTTAAGGACAGTTAGATGTCCTTAGGCCAGTGATCAAAACAAAATTACCAAAAAAAAGACTGCCCTTTTAGACAGTCTTTCTTGTTTTATACTTTTACTAATAGCAAACATTCTTTTAATTCTGGTTTTCCGACTATAAAGCTTGTTAACCATTCTTGTAGTTGTTCCATTTCGTAAGGTAACAGTGTTTTGATCGCTTTTTCTAATTCTTTGCAAAAAAGCACCGGGTCGAAACTTACTCTTTCAAGTATTGATTTCGTGTAATCAAACATCATTTTTGACATAATAAAATAAGATTTTGGGGGGGTTATCTCTATTTTTAAACTCAAGCCAAATTTAAACAAATATGGTATATAAAAGTTATTTTTAACTTATTTTTTTTAAAATATTAAGAGCGAATTCGTTTTCTTACTGAATATAAAGCAATGTAGAATTGTTATAAATAACTATTGTGTGAATTGTTTTACAGCTCTGAACATTTCTCTTTTTCCGGGTGGGCCTGCTAATTTTTCAACGGTAAATCCAACTTCAATCATGCTTCTTTTAACAATTCCGCGGGCAGCATAAGTTACCAAAACGCCATTTGGTTTTAAACTATTGTACATTTTCTGAAAAATTTCGGTACTCCATAATTCTGGCTGTACCCTGTAACCAAAGGCATCAAAGTAAATCAAATCAAAAGTTTCAAAATCGTTTATTTCATGAAAAAATTGTTTTCTTTTGGTTAATGAAAAATGAGAAGTAATGGCGATTTTCTCATTCCATTCGCATTCATGCATCTTTTTAAAGATGTTTTCAAATGCATCAGCTTCTAATTCTGAAACATAATTCATCGCTAAGACTTCTTCTGAAGCGACAGGATAAGCTTCTGCACCCGTGTATTCAATGTTTTGTTGTTGTTCATCCGCTTCCAAAAAAGTAATAAAAGCGTTTAAACCGGTTCCGAAACCAATTTCAAGAATACTTACCGGTTTGCCTCCAAACAAAGAAAGACCATTTTTTATAAAAACATGTTTTGCTTCCTGGATTGCACCATGTTTTGAATGATAACATTCATTCCATTCCTGTAAATGGATTGTGGTTGAACCGTCTAGCGTTTTGATAATTTCTCTTTTCATTCCCTCATGAATTAAATATTCAATTTTTAAACCGATTTACAGCATTAATGCCAAAATTAAATAAAACAACTGCTCAAAGCCCTAAAAAAATCAACCTTTTTTCATAAATTCTTTATAAAAACCACTTAAAAATTTAAGTTTATTGTAGGATAAATAAATCGCAGTTAAATGCGGTAATTAATGGTTTTTTAGCAAGTAATTTATATAATTTTGTTTAATTTTGCATTCAATAAATTCTATTTTATATCATATCATCACTTTAAGAATTCTTCTTAAATAATGAACATTACGTAAAACTTACATTATTATGAGTACGACTCAAGCAAGCAAAATTGAAATCAGAAAAGCCACTTCTTCTAAGATTAGTAGTGTAGACTTTGAAAACTTAAGCTTTGGTGCTGTATTTACAGACCATTTATTTGAATGTGATTTTAAAAATGGGGAATGGCAAACACCGGTCATTAAGCCTTATGCTCCTATTTTAATGGATCCATCTTCTAAAGTCTTTCATTATGGTCAGGCAATTTTTGAGGGAATGAAAGCTTACAAAGATGACAATAATGATGTTTGGTTGTTCAGACCTGATGAAAACTACAAGCGTTTTAATAATTCTGCAGTTCGTATGGCAATGCCTGAAGTGCCGGAAGCTGTTTTCATGGATGGTTTAAATGAATTATTGAAAATTGACAAAGACTGGATTCAGAGAGGTAATGGAAGCAGTATGTACATTCGTCCTTTTATGATTGCTACAGGCCCTGGAGTTGTGGCTAATCCATCTGATGAATATAAATTTATGATTTTACTTTCTCCTGCTAAATCATACTATGCAGGCGAAGTAAAAGTAATTATTGCAGAACATTACAGTAGAGCTGCAAACGGAGGAATCGGAGCTGCAAAAGCTGCCGGAAACTATGCTGCACAGTTTTACCCGACCAATCTAGCAAACAAAGATGGATTTCAACAGGTAATCTGGACCGATGATGCTACGCATACTAAACTGGAAGAAGCCGGTACAATGAACGTGTTCTTTAGGATTAACGATACATTATTGACTGCTCCAACAAGTGAAAGAATTTTGGATGGTATTACCAGAAAAAGTTTAATTGCTATGGCTGAAAAAGAAGGTTTGAAGGTTGAAGTTCGTCCGGTAATTGTTACAGAATTGGTTGAAGCAGCTAAAAATGGTTCTTTAAAAGAAATTTTTGGAGCAGGAACGGCTGCTGTTGTAAGTGTTATTAAAGGATTCTCTTATCAGGATGTTTACTATGAAATGGCTCCGGTTGAAAATTCATATGCTTCATTTTTAAAAGAAAAACTGACTAATCTTCAAAATAAACTTGCTGAAGACACTTTCGGCTGGACTGTAAAAGTTCAATAGCTTAAAAAGAAGATTGATAAAAATAAACCCGACAGTTCATTTGTCGGGTTTTGTTTTTTATAAAAGTTTCGAAAAATCCGGTTTAAAATAATTAGGGCCTTTCATTACTTTTCCGTCTTCACGATAAATAGGTTTTCCGTCTTCACCTAATTTACTCATGTTACTACGCTGAATTTCATCAAAAACAGCTTCAATTTTGTCCTGCAGGCCGTGTTCAATAATGGTTCCGCATAAAATATACATCATGTCCCCAAGAGCATCAGCGATTTCAATTAAATCATTATTTTGAACAGCTTCAAGATATTCTTCATTTTCCTCTTTCATTAAATTATAACGAAGCAATTTTTTAGCCTCTCCAAGATCGGCAATTGGAGTCTGGCTGTGGCCTATTTTAAAAGCAGTATGAAATTCAGTTACTGCATCAAGCTGTTTTCTCATGTTTTATTCATTAAATGGACTGCCAAATTAGCAACAATTCATATACAATTCTCTAAATTTGCCAAAAATAATTTTCAACTATGTTTAGCCAGGGACAATTAATATTCGCAGTCTGTTTTTTTGTTGCATTTGTGATCGTAATGATTTTTGCTTATCGAAAGGATTTAGCCTTACATAAAATTTTCTATAAAGGCAATTATAAGGTATTGATTGGTTTCCTGCTTTTTATCGTTATTTTGTTTTTAATTAAATTCTTTTTTAAAAGATAAAAGATAAAGCATACTGTAAACTTGTAAAAATCGTTTGTTATATGTTTTAGATATGATTTAATTAAAAAGAATCGTTTTTATTTTTTTTGTTATTCATAACACAGTAATAAATTTATAACTTTACGACACCAAACAACCTACGCAATGAAAATCCTAAAATACCTATTTCTTTTACTCTTATTAAGTTTTATCGCTTTAAGCGTTTTTGTAGCTACACAAAAAGGTCTTTTCAGTGTAGAAAGAAGCAAAGTGATCAATTCGCCCAGAGCTACTGTATATCACTATGTAAATGATTTCAGGAATTTTGAAGATTTTGAATCCTGGGTGTTAGAGGATCCTAGTGTTAAAATGTCTTTTCCGGAAAAAACGGTTGGAAACGGAGCTTCGTTTTCATGGGAAAACAGCGAAGGTAAAGGAAGCGGAATAACATTACAGGCAAAAGAAGGCGAAAGTATTCATCAGAAAATCAGTTTTGACGGTACGGATGCAGATGTTCACTGGATTTTTAAAGACACGCTCAACGGAAAAACAAAAGTTACCTGGAAAGCAAAAGGTGAAATGAGTTTTTTATTTAAAATTTACACTGTTTTAAATGGTGGTTCTGATAAAATTATAGGAACGATGTATGAAAAAACACTTGTGAATATTGATAAGAATCTGGATTACGAAACTAAAACCTATGCTGTAAAAGTAAACGGCGTTGTAAAGAAAACAGAGAGTTTTTACATTAAACAGACTTTTACAAGCGAGATTCAGAAAGTAAATAAAAATGCCAGAATTGTTATTCCAAAATTGATGGCATTTAGCAAAACAAACGATTTATATACAAACGGAAAGCCTTTTATTATTTATCATACTTATGATACGAAAACTAATTTGGCTAAAATTTCAATTTGTTTGCCAATAAATAAGGAAATTTCTATAAGTTCGGGAAGTGATATTTTGTCTGGAAAACTGAATAGTTTTGATGCTGTGAAAACTACTTTAAAAGGAGATTATTCACATACTAAAGAAGCAATTTCAAAAACAATAGCCTTTATTAATAATGAAAAAATTGTTCAGGATTTAAGCTGGTCGCATCTTGAAATTCTAACTGCCGGTAAACTGGATGTTAAAAGTTCTTCTAAACTTGTAACTGAAATTTACTATCCGATTATTCCGAAGGTAAAGCCAATTGTGGTGGAGGAAACTCCAGTTTACAAACCACAGGCTGATCCGGCAATTCAAAAATCTTCAGCTGATCCGGTAGTTAAAAAACCTGCAGCAACGCCTCCGGCTAAAACAAATACTACTGAAGAGGAAGATTCAGAGTTTTAAAAAAAAACTAAAACCTGATTAAACCTTTTGTAATAAATTCATTCAAATAAACAAGATAGCAAAGAGACTTGATAAACGAGAAGGAATTTATAGCACGATTATTAAATCCTGAAACGCAAAATGCTGCGTTTCAGATACTCTTGTCAGAATATCAAAAACCATTGTACTCTCATATCCGGAATATTGTTTTGAATCATGATGATGCTGATGATGTTTTGCAGAATACCTTTGTAAAAGTATTTCAGTATCTGAAAAATTTTAAAGGAGAAAGTAAGCTTTTTTCATGGATGTACCGAATTGCAACCAATGAAGCACTGACTTTTTTAAGTCAGAAGGCTAAATTAAATGGTTTGACATCAGAAGCTTTGCAAAATAAAACCATTGATAACTTAAAAGCGGATACTTATTTCGATGGTGATGAAATTCAGATAAAGCTTCATAAAGCTATTGCTACTTTACCGGAAAAGCAGCAATTGGTTTTTAAGATGAAATATTTTGAAGAATTGAAATACGAAGAAATCTCTGAAATTCTGGGAACTTCAGTTGGGGCATTGAAGGCTTCTTATCATCATGCGGTAAAAAAAATTGAATTATATGTAACATCAAATTAAACCTTTTGTTATAAAACATATCTTATAGACATTATGAAAGTTTTTAAATTAGAAAATCAACCGAAAATAGAAACCGGGTTTAAGGCTCCTGATCATTATTTTGATGGTTTTTCGGTAAAGGTTTTACAGCAAATTAATGAAAAGGAAGTGAAAATAATACCTATTTACAAACGTAAAGAGGTTATTGCGATGATTGCTGCTGCAGTAGTTCTTATTGCGCTAATGATTCCTGTTGTGAATAATTATAATAAATCAAAAGAACTTGATGAGGCTACTTTAGAAACGTATTTGTCGTATCAGTCTACTATAAATCAGTATGATCTGATTCGTGAATTAGATACTAAAGACATTGAAGCGATAAATAAAAATGTTGTGCTGGAGCAGGAAACACTTGAGGATGTTTTATCTTCAAATCCAAATATTGAAAATTTAATTTCTGAATAAAAATAAAAAACTATGAAGATGAAAATCAAAAATATATTAGCAATATTGCTGTTTTTAGTTAGTTTTTCATTTTATGCACAAAGTGATAAAACAGATGAAAAACGGGAAAAAATAAAAGCCTACAAAGTATCTTTTTTAACTACAGAATTGGAACTTACATCTAATGAAGCAGAGAAGTTCTGGCCAATTTATAATGCTTTTGATGATAAGCAATATGAATTACGCCATCAAAAAATGAAGACCTATTTGCGGAAATTAAATGATGATAACGTTAATTCCCTTTCAGAAAAAGAAGCAGCTTCACTCTTATATCAGATAGAAAGTACAGATAAGGAATTGTATGTTTTAAGAGAGAAATATATGAGTAATCTTCGAAAGGTACTTTCTGCAAAAAAAATATTAAAGCTAAAAAAATCTGAAGATGATTTTAACCGAAAGCTGTTGAAGCAGTATAAGGAAAAAGCAGGTAAAAACTAATGAAAACATAGTCGTCCCCAAATACCACAAGGAACAACAGCGATAAGGCCCCTATATAATAATACTTACTTTATTATTTAGGGGTCTTGTTATTTATTTAAAACGTAATCTGATAACTTTGTTGTATCCTGCAGCAATTGCAGTGTTTCTGTTAATAAAACGAATCGTAAAAAGCTTAGTATCTGTAGATAATTGTGTCCAGTTTGCACCGCCATTTTGAGAATATTGAATTCCTTCAGAACCCACACATATAATTTCTTTACCATTTCCTCCGGGTACATACTGTATGCATGATGCATATCCAAAACCCATACCCTGGCCAATTAATTCCCATGTTTTTCCGCCATCTGTAGTAAACGCTTTATTGTCTTTTTTTTGGTTAGGAAGTTCGTAGTCGCCACCGGCAATAAATCCATGTTTTGAATCGTAAAAATCTGCTGTAAATATACCTGTCATCGCTTTTCCCTGAACAATAGGAGTTTCAATCGCTTTCCATGTTTTTCCTTTATCAGGAGAATAAAAAACACGTGATTTTTTTCCTCCTGACACCAGCCATGTGTCGTCTCCTTTTATTACGATATTTGAATTGCTGGCTGCAAAAGCGGCTTCGCCTTTAGCATTTGTAGGTAATTTATCTGATAATAATTTAGTCCAGGTTTCTCCGCCATCACGTGTTATAATAATTGAAAAAGTGTCTTCTGTTGGGTCGCCAATAGCGATTCCTTCCTTATCATTCCAGAATTGCATACTGTCGTAAAAAACCTTCTCATTGGCTTCTTTATAGACTAATTTTACCTGATGTGTTTTTTTGGAAACAGAATAAAGTAAAGCCGGATTTCCAACGCTCAGTAAAAATATGTTTTTTGAAGTTTGAGCGATACTTCTAAATTCTAATTTCAAGGTACCACGATAAATATGTTCTTCGAATTTTTCTTTTTTATCTAAATCATAATACCCAAAACGAGAGTTGTCTGCACCGTACCAAATTTTATTTTTATCTATAGAAATTGCCCTGATACTAATTTCATCCTCAAATAAAGTGTCTGTCTGCATTGATGTAAAACCACCATAGAAACTGGATTTGTCGTTATATTTCAATGGTTTAAAAGATAAAAATAAAATAAAGACACTACAAAATAACATTATTTTTTTCATATAGGTTAAGATTTAGTTGTTGCTAAAATACAATTATTTATAACATGTAAAATATATTTTGTTTTTTTTCTGGCATAGTAATTGGATACTCCAGAATATTAATCTTAATATGATTTGCCATGAAAGCCAAAGTACTTTTTTTAGCGCTGTTAACAATAGGTTTAACTTCCTGTGGCGTACAAAGCCAGACTACAGTTTATGCAAAAAACTCAGATATTAGTGATAATTTAGATTTAAGGGCTGTTGCGTCAATTTTTGGAGAATCAGCCAGTCTTCAGGATTTTGAAAGAAGATTAAACGATCCCAAATATCAAATATCAAATCTTGATTTAAATAATGATGACCAGGTAGATTATTTACGAGTAATTGAAACTGTAGAGAACAGAACTCACGTTATTGTTATCCAGTCGGTTCTTGATCGCGATGTTTATCAGGATATTGCGACAATAGATGTTGAAAGGGATAATTATAATAAAGTAAGTGTTCAGGTTGTAGGGAACAGTTATTTTTACGGTCCAAACTATATATATGAGCCTGTATATAATGTAACACCTGTTATTTATTCATCATTTTGGGTTACAAACTACAGACCTTATTATTCTACGTGGAACTGGGGTTTTTTTCCAGCTTATTATGTAGCGTGGAGGCCTTATCCAGTTTACAGATACAGAAACAATATCAATGTTTGTATCAATGTGAACAATCGCTACAATTATGTAAGTCACAGAAGAAGTTACAGAGCTCCTGTATTATACGAATCGAGACGTAGTTATGGTTATGAAAGACAGTATCCTAACCGTAGTTTTTCACAGAGACATGCAAATGTAAGTAACAGATATGATTTAGATCAAAGACGTGTAGCAAGCAGGGAATATAACAAGAGCCAAAATAGTTACAGTAACAACAGATCTAATTCAGATAGAATTTCTACGGATAACAGAAATTCAAACAGAGTTTATAGCGATAAAAGAAATATATCTGACAGAAGCTATAACTCAGACAGAATTGTTTCAGACAAAAAAAGTAATGCGGTAAGAGTTGAAAATAAACCAGGATACGATCCGAAAGGAAACACTAACGGGAATAGACGCAGCTCTGACCGAAACTTCAGTTCAGACAGAGTTGCATCCCGAAGAGATAATTCACGAACAGTAACTAATCCTGTGAGAGTTGAAAACAAATCAGGAAATGTATCAGGAGGAAATTCTAATCAATACAGAACAAATTCTCCAAGAGGAAATTCTGAAAACAGAGTCAACTCAAACAGAGCGGATTCAGGCCAAAGAGCAGAATCTTCAAGAAGCTATGCTCAAAACAGATCGTCTTCTGAAAGCAGAGTTGCAAGACCACAGGCTTCACAACGTTCCGAATCTTCAAGAGCAAGTCAGCAATCAAGAGGAGCAGAGAATTCTCAAAGAGCAAATGCTTCAGAATCAAGAGGTGGCGGAAGAAGAATTTAATCTCAAAAGAAAAATTTTTAAATCCATAAAAGCACAATCTAACGATTGTGTTTTTTTTGTTCTTTATAATTGAGGCTAATTTGTTTTAAAACAGTAAATTTGCAACCGTCTTTTATAAAAATAACATGAGCGCAGCGCATAAAAGCTTACACAGTAAGCTGTCTATAGGGGGATTATTGATTACATTAGGAATTATTTATGGAGATATCGGTACTTCTCCATTATATGTAATGAAAGCTATACTTGGTGACCACTCTATTGATGCAGATATTGTTTTGGGTGGTATTTCCTGTGTTTTCTGGACATTGACTCTTCAAACTACTATTAAGTACGTGCTTATTACCTTAAGTGCTGATAATCATGGCGAAGGAGGTATTTTTGCACTGTATGCCTTAGTCAAGAAAACTAAAATTAAATGGCTTATTGTGCCTGCTATTATTGGAGGTAGTGCCTTATTGGCCGATGGAATTATTACACCGCCTATTTCGGTTTCTTCTGCGGTTGAAGGAATAAAGACTTATTATCCTGAAATAAATACAATACCAATTGTTATTGGAATTTTATTTGTTTTGTTTACTATTCAGCAATTTGGTACCAAGTTGGTTGGTAAGTTTTTTGCGCCAATGATGCTTATCTGGTTTGCAATGCTGGGAACTTTGGGAGTCATTCAGATTTTAGATTACCCGGAAGTTATTAAGGCCATTAATCCTTATTATGCTTATCATTTGTTAGCGATACATCCTGATGGCTTTTTTGTATTAGGATTTGTTTTTTTATGTACTACAGGGGCAGAAGCATTGTACTCAGACATGGGGCATTGCGGAAGAAAAAATATTAGAATTAGCTGGATTTTTGTAAAATTAACTTTAGTTCTGAATTACTTTGGACAAGCTGCTTATTTAATTCATCATGAAGGTCAGACTCTCCAGAAGTTAGGCGGAGAAAATGGTAATCCGTTTTACTTAATTATGCCGGACTGGTTTCAGCCTGCCGGTATCGTAATAGCAACTTTGGCTGCGGTTATTGCATCTCAGGCTCTTATCAGCGGTTCTTTTACACTAATAAATGAAGCGATGCGATTGAATTTCTGGCCAAAAGTAAGAATTAAATATCCTACTGAAGTTAAAGGGCAATTGTATATTCCGTCAATTAACTGGTTATTGTTTTTTGGTTGTGTTGGAATTGTCCTGCATTTCGAAAAATCAAGTAATATGGAGCATGCATATGGACTGGCGATCGTGCTTTGTATGATCATGACGACAATTTTGCTAAATTATTACCTAATTATGAAAAGGGTAAAACTATATTTCATGGTTCCTCTAATCACAATTTATTTAATAATTGAAGGCTGTTTTTTACTTGCTAATATTACAAAATTTGCAGAGGGTGGTTATGTAACCCTGATTATTGCCATTATGCTGATTTCTGTAATGACAGTTTGGTATGTGGCTAAGCAAATTAATAAAAGCTACACTAAAATTGTCAAAATTGATGATTACAAAAAAGTGCTAATGGAATTAAGTAAAGACTTGTCTATTCCTAAATATGCTACACATTTAGTTTATATGACAAATGCGAACCGTATTGATGAGCTAGAGCAAAAAGTAATGTATTCGATCTTGCAAAAACGACCAAAAAGAGCAGATATTTATTGGTTTGTACACGTAAATATTTTAACTGAACCTTACAAAACACAGTATAAAGTAACAGAAATAGCCAAAGACGATATTTACAGAGTTGATTTTAATTTAGGATTTAGAGAACCAACCAAAATCAATTTGATGTTTAGGGAAGTTATTCGTGATATGGTGAAAAATGGAGAGGTTGATATTACAAGCCGTTACGAATCTTTAAATAAAAATAATATCGTGGGAGATTTCAAATTTGTACTATCTGAAAAATTCTTATCGAATGACTCCGATTTATTATGGCATGAAAAGATCATTATGAACTCCTACTTTTTAATTAAAAAATTAAGTTTGTCTGAAGAAAGCGCATTTGGATTAGACAGCAGTTCAGTAAAAATAGAAAAATTTCCAATGGTACTCCATGCTCCTGAGAATATAGGTTTAACGAGGATTGTAAAATAAAATCGTTTCTAAATACTTTAAAAAACACTCTTTTATACTTTATCAGAGTGTTTTTTATTTTTAATGAAAGGTATAATAACAATCCAAATTAAAAATTTAACTTTCAATCAATTAATACTACCTTTGCAACTCAAATAATTAAAATGAGATTACACAGAAATTTAGTTTATACTACCATCGATTCTTTGAACGCTATTTTCAATGAAGGAGAATATGCCGACAAAGTGGTAGCCAGAGCATTAAAAAAAGACAAACGTTGGGGGAGTTCTGACAGGAAGTTTGTTGCTGAAACGATATACGAAATTGTTCGCTGGAAACGCTTATATGCTGAGATTGCCGAAGTTAAAGAGCCCTACGACAGAGATAATTTGTGGAGGATGTTTGCGGTTTGGGCAGTTTTAAGAGGATATCCAATTCCGGACTGGAGACAACTGGAAGGAACACCTGAAAGAAAAATAAAAGGGCGTTTTGACGAACTTTCAAAAGTAAGGGCTTTAAAAGAATCGATTCCTGACTGGATGGATGAATTAGGTGTAAAAGAATTGGGCGAAAAAGTCTGGGCAAAGGAAATAGCAGCTCAAAACCAGCCTGCAAAAGTTATTTTAAGAACCAATACGCTCAAAGGCACGAAAGAAAGCCTTAGAAACACTTTGATGGATTTAAATATCGAGACAGAATATTTAAAAGATCAGCCTGAAGCTTTGGTTTTGAAAGAAAGAGCGAATGTGTTTTTAACAGACGCTTTTAAACAAGGGCTTTTTGAGGTTCAGGATGCGAACTCACAATTGGTAGCAGGTTTTCTTGATGTAAAACCAGGAATGCGTGTTGTCGATACTTGTGCCGGTGCAGGAGGAAAAACATTGCATATTGCTTCTTTAATGGAAAACAAAGGGCAGCTGATTGCAATGGATTTATACGAAAGCAAACTCAAACAATTAAAATTAAGAGCCAAAAGAAACGGTGCTTTTAATATAGAATACCGTATTATAGACACAACAAAAGTGATTAAAAAACTGCATGAAAAAGCAGATCGTGTCTTAATAGACGCACCTTGCAGCGGATTAGGGGTTTTAAAAAGAAATCCCGATTCTAAATGGAAATTACAGCCTGAATTTATTGAAAATATTCGTAAAGTTCAGTCTGAGGTTTTAGAAAGTTATTCTAAAATTGTAAAACCGGGAGGGAAACTAGTATACGCAACATGTTCTGTTTTGCCTTCTGAAAATCAGGAACAAGTAGAGAAATTCCTTAAAACAGAAATAGGAAAAGAATTTACTTTTATTGAGGATCGTAAACTGTTGGCGTCAGATTCAGGATTCGACGGTTTTTATATGGCACTCTTAGAGCGCAAAAAATAAATTACTCAAATTCCAAAATTTCAAATCCCAAATTCCAGCTTTATAAAAAAAATGGAGTTTGGGATTTTTTAGATTTGAAATTTATATTTTGGTTTATCAGGCTAAAGTTGGTTTACGAAGCAGTTTTCCATTTTCATTTTCTTTGAATTCAGGAATAAAAACTATTTCTTTAGGCTTCTCATATTTGTCCAGGATATCAAAAAAATCTGCAGGGAAGTCTTTTTTTTCTCCTTCAACAACCAAAATAAGTTTCTCTCCCAGAACTGAATCGGGAATTCCTGTTACAAAAAATCTGGAGTTAATTTTGCCTGTCAGTTTTCCTTCAATCTGTTCAGGAATTAACTTTACTCCACCACTGTTAATTACATTGTCGATTCTTCCTAAAAAAGTGAATTGGTTTTCCTGAATTAATTCTACAAGGTCATTAGTAATAATTGGTTCTTCAGAGATCGCAGGTGTATTAATTACTAAGCATCCTCTATTGTCTGTAGTGATGTTTACATTTGGAAGGACAGTAAAAACTTTCTCACCTGTTTTTCTGGCTGCAATATGAGTAATGGTTTCCGTCATTCCATAAGTCTCATAAACTTCAGTTTTTAAAGGCAAAAGTTTCTCTTCCAGTTTAGTATCCATTTTAGCACCTCCAACTATTAGTTTTTTGACATTTTTTAAGGCTTCAATAGAATTTTGCACCTGCAAAGGTACCATTGCCACAAAATCATATACGGTTTTGTTTAATGCTAAAGGCTGCGTGGCAGGCTCTTTGATATCTAAGTCCAGTCCTAATATTAAACTTCTGACAAGCATCATTTTTCCGGCTACAAATTTCACAGGTAAACAAAGTAAGGCTTTGTCTCCTGGTTTTAAACCGAAGAAATCCCCTGTTGCCAATGCGGATTGTATCATGGCTTGCTTCTGTAGCCGAACTAATTTAGGAAGGCCAGTAGTACCAGATGTTTTCATCTCGATATACTCTTTCTCATCAAACCAGTCTAATAAAAATTCTCCTATTGCCTCTTCGTTAGGATTGCCTTCTTTGATAAAACTGTAAGCTACACTACGGAGTTCGTCTCCATTGAGGTGATGGCCGTTAATTTTAAAATAATTATGAACGTTTTTATGTGTTAATTGAATCATGACTTACTATTTTATTATTTCGGTTACTGTTATATCGCCTGTTAATTTTTCTTTCCAGTTTTTCCAATTGTATTTTTTGCTAAAAATAAAAAGCAAAACAGGGTAGATAATGACTATCGGAAAAATAACATCAAAACCTGCAGAAGGTTCAGATAAATCTATAAAGACAGAATGAGTTTGAAAAACAGACCAGTCAGAAGTTACCAGTAAAGCTCCTGTCAGGTTATTTGCGGCATGAAAACCAAGTGCTAATTCCATTCCTTCATCCATTAGCGTAATTACTCCTAAAAACAAACCGGTGCCAATATAATATAACATAATAATATTGCCCATTTTAGTTACTTCAGGGTTGAACCAATGCATAGAACCAAATATAAGCGAGGTTATTACTAATGGAAACCATCTGTTCTTGGCTAAGTTGGCAAATCCCTGCATGAGATAACCCCTGAAAACATACTCCTCAGTACTTGTTTGTATTGGAATCAGCACGGTTCCGATAACAACCAGAATCAAAAAAGGAATAGGTTTGAAATTCAAAATAAATTGTTCAGGCGATTGTAAATAAATAAACAAAAAGCTTATTATTGAAAATCCTGCCCATAATAAAAAGGAAAATAAAATGCGTTTAATATCTATTTCTCTTCTGGAGGTGGTAACGGATAAAATACTTTGATTATGAAGCTGTCTAACGACATAAAAAACTCCTGCTAAAGCAAATGCAAATGAAATCATAACCAATAATAAAGTAAGATTAGGTTCAAATATTTTCATGGCTGCCTCATTGTCAGAAGGAATTTCGGTTTTTTCTGTAAAACTTTTATAAAACAAAGCCACAGTAAAAGGAATCTGGCCAATAAATGAAGCTATTATTATAATAACAGAGCCTAAAATATACTTTTCAAAGCTATTTTCAGGCTTAATTCCCTGTTCTAAAAACATGTATTTAAAAATTTAAGATTAAAATTGAATTTGATAAGTAAATCTTATTTTTGGGATAGCTAAAATAACCTTTTTTAAACTCAATTATCTTACAACATTTTAAAAAAAAATTGAATGATACACATTTATCATAACCCCCGTTGCGGAAAATCAAGAACTTGTCTGGCTTTTATTGATGAAGCAAAACTGGAATATGAAATTATTCCCTATCTTAAAGAAACACCTTCATTTGAAGAGTTGGAAAATTTGATTGGCAAATTAAATTTAAAGCCCATTGAATTGGTGAGGACGAAGGAGAAAATCTGGATTGAAAATTATAAAGGAAAAACACTAACAGATTCAGAAGTTATTCAGGCCATGATTGATAATCCGGTTTTGATTGAGAGACCAATTGTAATTAAGGATGAAAAAGCGATTATTGGCCGGGATATAGATAGAGTAGCATCTTTTTTAGAAAGAATATAAAAAACCGCTATTAACATTTTTTTGTGATTTCTCCTTTTAAACCAAAACCTATATTTGCGGTCTAAAAAGAAAAAATACCAGAAAAAATAATGAAAAAAATCAGATTTGCCATACTGATCCTGTTACTATTTTCGGGATTATATAATTATGCGCAGCAACCCCCTTCAGGCCAGACCAAAGTAAAAATTAGCGGTAAAGTTTTGGAAAAAGTTTCCAAACAGCCACTCGAATATGCTACAATTTCTATCACGCCAGTAAATAATACTAAAGTAATTGCGGGCGGAATTACGAATCCGAAAGGGGAATTTGAAGTAGCTGTTGCGCCTGGTAATTACGATATAAAAATTGAATTCATCTCATTTAAGTCAACTGATATAAAGGGAAAAAATATTTCTGGTGATATAAATCTGGGAGTGATAAATCTGTCTGAGGACGCAGCACAACTGAATGAAGTTGTGGTTCGTGCCGAAAAGTCAACTGTTGAAATTAAATTAGACAAAAAAGTTTACAACGTTGGTCAGGATATGATTGTAAAAGGAGGAACGGTAAGCGATGTATTAGAAAACGTACCTTCTGTTTCAGTAGATGTTGAAGGGAATGTAAGTTTACGCGGAAATGAAAATGTCCGAATTTTTATAGACGGACGTCCTTCAAACGCATTAAATATGGCGGAAGCTTTACGACAAATTCCGGCAGACGCCATCGATAAAGTAGAAGTAATTACAAATCCATCTGCGCGTTATGACGCTGAGGGTGGGGCAGGTATCCTGAATATTGTTTTGAAAAAAGGTAAAAACTTAGGTTTCAACGGAAGTTTCATTATTTCAGGCGGAATTCCTGAAACGTACGGAGCGAGTGCCAATCTGAACTTCAAAACAGAGAAAGTAAACTTTTTTACTTCTACAGGATACGACTACAGAACCAGTCAGGGGGCAGGGATTACAAATTCTACCAATATCGATAATAGTGATAAGAATAATCCTGAAATTATTGGTTACACAGATGAAGACAAGGAAACGGAACGTCTAAGAAAAGGAATATCGACAAAAACAGGACTGGAATGGACAATAGCACCAAATACGTATTGGACAAATGCTATTAGTTACAGAGATAACAGTGGCTCTAACAATGATTTGGTAAATTATAATTCCTTTGATCCGAATCGTGTTTTTACTTCAACAAGATATAGATTAAGCGAAGGTGATGATACAGGAAGGGATTTCGAATATTCATCTAATTTCCTGAAAAACTTTGATGATAAAGGTCATAAACTGACATTAGATTTTTCATATTCTACCGAGAAAGATTCGGATAATGCTTACATAACAGATGAGACAATTGGAAGCGGACAACCTCCAACTATTGACCAAACTTTTAATGATCAAAAACAGGAACAGTTACAGCTTCAGGCCGATTATGTGCTGCCATTGAAAAACGGGGGGCAGTTTGAAGCGGGTTATAAAGGGAACTTTAATTACATGGATAACGTGTATAGCGTTAACACTGATGATCAGGGAAATCCTATCGATGGGTACCTTTCTAATACTTTAGAGTACAATGAGCGTATCAACTCCTTTTATACACAATATGGTTTTAAGGTTAACAAATTCTCGTATCTGTTTGGGTTACGCTGGGAAGATACTGTTATCGATGTGAATTTATTGGATACTCAGAACTATAACACTAAAAAATATAATAATTTCTTTCCGAGTGCATTTGTCAATTATGAAATATCAGATGAGAGCAGTGTTTCTTTGAGTTACAGTAAGCGTTTGTCGAGACCACGTGGACGTTTCTTAAATCCCGCCACAAATTATTCCAGTAATATTAACTTGTTTAGGGGTAATCCTGATTTAGATCCTTCTTTTACTGATAAATTTGACTTAGGTTATTTAAAGCGTTGGGAAAAAGTGACATTTAGTACTTCCATGTTTTATGAATATACTACAGATGTATTTGCATTTGTCCGAAGTGAAACAGGTGAATATGTGGGGGATAACCCTGTAATTTTGAGCAGTCCAATTAACCTGGCAAAAGAGCAGCAGTTTGGTTTTGAGTTTACTTTAAACTATACTCCTTTTAAAATATGGAAAATCAACAGTAGCTTTAACCTTTCAGATATCAAAACGACAGGAAGCTATACTTATACCAATACCCAGAACAAAGAAATTTATACTAATTTAGACAATGAGACTTTCTCATGGTTTGGAAGAGTAAATTCGCGTTTGAATCTTCCATATAAAATTGACTGGCAATTGTCCGGAATGTATTTTGGACCAAGAAATACAGCTCAGGGAAAAAGTTTAGGTAATTACGTAGTCAATACTGCTTTCAGCAAAGATATTTTAAAAGAGAAGGCTACAATTGCTTTAAATGTGAGCGATCTTTTCAATTCCAGAAAAATGAAAAATGAAGTCAATCTGTCAAGTGTTAATTCTTACAGTGAATTTCAATGGAGAAAAAGGCAGATTAATTTGTCATTTACGTACAGGCTGAATATGAAGAAAACAGACAGGGATAAAAATGCACCAAAAAACAATGGTAATGGCGGTGAGGAAGGTGAATTTCAGGGGTAATTTAGTTTAACTCCCAAAATTTTTAAATTCCAAATTCCAATTTTTACAGTGGGAATTTGGAATTTCTTTTTTATTGCAATTTACTTTTTTGCCATAAAAAAAGGACTCGTTTTTACGGGTCCTTTTTTATGAAATCAATTAAATTAAATTGATTGTTCTTCTTGTCTTTTTTTGGCTCTCTTTTCTTTGTACATCTCCCAGCTAGCTCCCGTAACCCAATAAGATACGAAACCAACCAAGAAAAACATTAACCAAAACCCTATAGTTAGTATGGTTAAGAAAAGTAAAAAACCTAAGTACTGTGAAAATTCAAACATGTTTTCCGGAATTTTTGAATGTTACGACAAATGTAGCTTATATATCTTTCGCAGGCAATAAAAACCAAATCAATTTTTCTAAAAGGGCAATTATTGTTATATTTATACTCATTTTAAATAAGGGATTTGTTTAACGATCTCAAAGAAAGAATATGAGTGTTTTCAGGAGCTTATTCCTGCTGTCCGCTGTATCTTTTTGTTTTAAAAAAAAAAAACAAAAAGGATGCCGCTTCCATCAGGGCTCATATCTTTGACATAGATTAAAAATATGAAAATGTATCTTTGAAATACTA
>NZ_JAADZW010000035.1 GCF_010645065.1 Flavobacterium fluviatile
GTTATTTCGGTGGGCTTTCCGAATTTGAATACTAATGCATCCCGCCATTCTTGTACTAAAGAGTCAAACTCCACAAGCGCATCAAATCCGAGTGATGCACGCCTTAATTCTCGTTCAGGCTGGGTTTTACTTTTCATTCTGCCATAAAGTGCCCGATAGGAAATGAGTTTCAAGCTTTGTTCGTGTGAGCTTACAAGCTTATCGCTCTTTATAAGGAACTTTATTTTTGCACCAAGTTTGTCGTTATGGTATTCAAATGGGCTTTCTTTTTTTTCCATATTGAATAATATTTTCTGTGCGACTCATTAGTGTTTTATAGTTCGTCAAACTCATTTATTTTTTTTAACTCTTCTTCCAAGAGTTCTTTAGCACGTTTACGCATTGCCTTGGCAACATTTGAGTTAGTGAAGAATTTTAATGCAGATCGCAAACTCGGACGATTTGACTTAAATTCTTTTATGATTTTATTCTTCATCTCACTTGCGATTAATATCTCTTTCATATCTTTACAATTGTTAATTATGTTTTGTAATTCGTTTTGTTCTTTACAAATATATATACTAATTGCGAATTATCGCAATATAAATAGCGAAATTTCGCAATTAACTTTAAAATATTTTTTATTTTGCTGAAAATCAAACAAATAAGAGAGCTTAAAAACGTTACTCAGGACGAAATGGTTGCCAAAACTGGTATTCCTAAAAGGTCATATGTAGATTATGAGAATGAAAAACAGGATATCTCTCTTGATAGATTGCGAAAAATCGCAACAGCATTAGAGGTATCGGTTTCAGAACTCATTGGAGAAAATAAAATTCAACACAATGTTTTAGCAGAACCAGTAGAGAGCTATCGAAAAACAAAAGATGCAATATATGAGCTGCAACGTGTACCGTTATTTAATCTTGAAGCAACAATGGGGCTCGTGCCGTTGGTTGATGGCAATGGAGTTGATGAAGAAAAAGTAATAGACTATATTTCTATACCGAGTATGCCAGCGTGTGATGGAGCTATTTACGCATCAGGTGACAGTATGTATCCCTTATTAAAATCTGGTGACATGATCGCTTATAAACGTATCGCAGTAGAACGAGCGCAGATATTTTTTGGAGAAATGTACGTCGTAGCTGTCAAATTAGACGAATACAGTACTATGAAAACTATAAAGTTTGTTCATCAAAGCGAATTAGGTGACGAATATGTGAGGCTTGTAAGTCACAATCAACACCACAGTCCTAAGGATGTAAAACTAAGTCAAATAGCCGCAATTGGGCTTGTACGAGCTTCAATAAGGTTACACAACTAAGTAATTAACTGATTTATAATACTTTATGCATAATAACAGAGTCTAATTAATGAATTAAAGGGGGGCTTTCAGCCTTATTTTTATACTTTTTTGGTTTTAAAGTGTAATTACGGGGTGTTTTCCAGTACTTTTTTTTGCATCCATGAGGTAAAGCAAGAGGTAAAGCATTAAGTAAAGCAATACAAAAAATACCGTTTTTTGAAATGTCGTTTAAATACTTTTTAAAAGGCTTTAAAAACCCGTTTAAAGTTGAAATATTAAAGCATAAAAAAGCCGTAAAACGCTTGTTTTTACGGCTTTTATAGTAGTTTTGCGTATATATCCTCCCGCGAATGGTAATTACTGCTTTATATCGAACCTTTTTGGCTTTTTTAATGGTAGTATAACGGTAGTAAAAAGTAATTAATGAACATTTTAATTTTTTTCTTTTTTCGACCTTTTTTACTGTGAAGTATTGATTTTATTGGACTTTTCGACCTTTTTTATATTAATGTATATTGTATATTTGATTTATAGCCCTATATTTTACCTATTGAAATTAAATATATTAATGCAAATGAAAAATTTGGAAAAGTAAGAGCAGATAAAATAATAAATAAAACAGATGATAAATTCATTTTAGTGACCAAAGCTTGGAATCAAAAATATGAAACATTACCTAATACTAAATATTTAAGTAAAGCACATTGGGGAATAAGATGGACTGGAGAAGGAAGAAAAAGTCCAATTATGACTTTTATAAAAGCATCGTTGAAAGAAATGAATAAATTACCTGAAAAAGAAACTAAGCGATAACAATACAATTGCACAACATTACTACGAAGGATTTGGCATTAGGCTTAACGAAATGTGGGTTTTGTAAGATTCACAGTCATTCTAATTCAGTGAAATAAACCAGTTAAATCGATAACAAAGAATCGGTTAATTGACTTAAAAATGCTGGAAATAGAGGTTTAAATCTAATGTGTCTAAATTCTCATTTCTTTTTTTTAAATTCTCCCCGCCACTATGTTATTGTTAGTTTGAGTACCTATATAATTATTTAATCACTTTGTTATTATCCATAGTTCACTTGTTTACAATTTACTGATTGCTCTAAATTAAATAGAAAATACTTATAAATTAACGGTAGAATTTTTAGTACTATATTTACTAAAATTTTATTAAGTTAAAGATGAGATTAGTAGCTGTTTTTATATATGAACATCAATTCTTGTTTGATGAACCACAAACCATTAACCTTGGTGGAAAATATATTTATAATTTTAAAGGATATAATAATTCGTCAGTACTAATAAGGAGAGAGGAGAATCATAACTATATCAATAATTTTTATGATTTAACAAATACTTCATCAAAATTGTCATTAGTAAGCGCAATTGTTGGAGAAAACGGAACGGGTAAAACTTCTATATTAGATATCCTAAGGTCTAAATTTGTTGAACATTCTTCTCCATTTCCGCACTCATACGTAGTTATGATTGGAGAAGATGATACTAGTGATTATCCAATTTTAATTAAATCAAGTTTTGAAAGTAATAAATATCTTTTAAATATTAATGAACTTGATAAAAATAATGCATTATTTTTAGATATAGACCTTGCTAAAACGGAAGAGTCTTTTCAATCAATATATTATTCTCCTCATTACGATTATAAGGTTAATCCCCACTTTGATAAGATTGATAATTATGACATTTCATTTGATACTGTTTTAGATAATGATTTAAATGATTTGGCAAACAAGGATTCAAATCCAGCTGGCTGGAATTTTAGACCAAACAGGGAATTAAGATTTAAAAATTCACTACGGCAAATTTCATTTTTGTCATCTGAAGTATTTGAAAACAACACTGTTTTTAATGACATTTTTACTTTTCCAAAACATGGTAATCCAAAGTTGATATTCAGAGCTCATAAATTAGATGACATATTTGATAATGTATCACTCGATGTGAAATTTGGAGCTTTAAAGCCATTAGAAGAAAAAGCTAGCAAAGAAAAAAAAGCTCGGATAAAAAGAAGAGTTTATGATGATAAAAATAATTTTATAAATAAAGATGAATTAGAGAATGAAAGATTAAAAACTTTTATCGTCCAGTGCATTGTATCTGTTTTGTTTAGACAAGCTGACAAAAAAAATACATTTTTATCTGAATTAAAATTAGAATCGGACTTTGAAAAAAGAACAAAAGATTTAAACTATATAGATACTTTTTTAAAAATGATTGAAGAGGTCAAAATTGAGTATCACGGAAATGTATGGAAACCTTTTAGCTACGAGCTAATAAAATTATTTTTAGATAATATTTTTAGTATTCTTGACAACCAATCATATTATTCAGATGGATATGCTGAAGATGATTATGTTCAGACTAAAGTTGATTATGATGAGAATACTATTTATCCAGATTATAAAGATGCTATTGAAATATTAACTTTACAAAGAAAATTAATTATAGAACTTGAAAGATACTTTTTGTTTAATGCTAAAAAATCTGAGGAGAGTGATTTAATCTTAGATACTAGTTATAAAATAGATGGTTTTATTAACTATGAAACTGAAAAAAAACTAAGTTCTGGAGAAAATGCGCTATTGAATTTTTACTCTAGAATTTATGATTTTGTGGTTAGTAATCTTTTAAATAGTGATCTAGGAAATAGATTTTTACCTCTCAAAAAGCATTATATACTTTTGCTAGATGAGGCAGATTTAGGGTTTCATCCCATATGGAAAAAAAAGTTTGTAAAATCTTTAGTTTATACTTTAAGCCACATTTTTGAACTTATTGAGAATAAACCATCATTTCAAATAGTATTTACAACGCATGACCCTCTAACACTATCAGATTTACCAAGATATAATGTTGTGTATTTAAAAAGTTTAGATAATAAAACTGTCGTTCTTGAAAATGATGATAGACCACAAATATCATTTGGAGCAAATATTACTGATCTTTTGGCTTATTCGTTTTTTACAGATGATGGATTGATTGGAGATTTTGCAAAAGAAAAAATTGAAAAAACTTTGGATTGGCTCAACGAAATTCTTAATATAAAAGAAAAAATCACGGATTTTGTTTTAAACAAAAAAACCGCAAAAGTAAAAACTTTAAGACGCAAACTTAACAAAGCTCTATCTCTTGAATGTAGCGAAACATTAAAAAATAAAGAAAATCCATATTTTAATCAACATAGAAAATTAATTGCAATAATAGATGAACCTATTATGAAAATAAAGCTAGCTGAAATGTATGATAATGCTACAGCGCAGTCCTTGCAAGTAGAAATAATTTCTAGAGAAATTGAGTTTTTACAAAAAAAAATGGAAAATTTAAACAATATTCAATATGTTAAATCTAAAAGAAAACAGTAAAAATGTTCGTGAATATTTCGTGGATATTAAATCAAAAATAGAAGATAGAATTTCAAAGGATGGCTTTTTGTCTACTTCATTAAAAAACGAACTAAAAGAAAGACTATTTGATATAATAACAAGTGCTCCAAATGAATTACCTGATATTAATTTAGAATTTATTTATAAATTTATTCCACTATATGACAGTGCAACATATGATTTGTATGTTAGAGGTAGTAAAACAGTCAAAGAGAGACATGCTTATCATCAAGCAATTCAATCTATTCAGTCAATTTTTAATTACAAAGAAATTACAGGAAACAGGTATTATCTTGCAGAAATATTGAAACGGCATACTTGTACATATTGTAATAGAAATTACATTAAAACTATTGGGTCTACAAAAGATAAGGTATGTAGGGCTGAATATGATCACTGGTTTAATAAAGATAGATACCCCCTTCTAGCCTTATCTTTTTTTAATTTAATTCCTAGTTGCTCTTCTTGTAATAAATTAAAAAGTAATAAAAATTTTGAACTTGATACCCACTTACAGCCGTATATCCATGATTTAAATGAAAAATTTAAATTTTCATACCGCAAAAAAACCTTTGTTGATAATAACGTTACAATAGCAGATGAATCTTCTTTACCAGCTAAAACAAAAAAAATGATTGAAACATTTAAGATAAAAGAGATATACAATGCGCATTCAGATACTGAATTAAGAGATTTATTAGACCTAAGATACAAGTATTCTGAGAACTACATTGATATCTTAATAAATAAAACATTTAAAAATATAATGTCTAGAGAGGAAATTTATAGATTGGTATTTGGAATCGAAATTAATGAAGATGATTTTCATAAAAGACCATTTAGTAAATTCAAAAAAGATATATTATCAGAATTGGAGATAATAAAACCTAAGTACCCATGAATTTTAAAATAATTGCATTAAAAGTACTTGATGGGACAGATTCTACTTTTGTTAAAGTTCTAAAAAAAAATAAATTATATTTTTTTTACACAAATTATAAAATCGAAATAATTGATGGGATAGAATCTATTGTAGAAGATATTTCTTTGCAAAGCCCTTTGTTATATAATATAAAAGGATTAAGTTCAGATGTTAATATAAATATTTCAGCTATTGTAGGTAAAAACGGTTCTGGAAAAAGTACTATTATTGATCTTCTTATTAGAGCAATAAACAATATTGCGTATAATTTTAAGTTTGTTGCGGGTAATAAAAACAAAACAATTACTGCTGATTTAGAAGTAATTAAAGGTATTCATATTGAATTTTATTTTCATACCGATAATTATTATAAGATTTCTGTTAATGATGATATTTTTCAAGTATTTAGATTTAATAAAGATGGAAGAATTAATTTAAAACCAGAAGAAGATTTTTCATTAGAGAAATTATTTTATACAGAAGCTGTAAATTATTCTCATTATGCTTACAACAGTAAAGAATACGGGTACTTTGAAGGGTCTAAATTTGTCGATTGGCTACAAGAGTTGTTTCATAAAAATGATTCGTATCAAACTCCCCTTGTTCTTAATCCGATGCGTACAGAAGGAAATTTTGATATTAATCGTGAAAATGATTTAGTTAAGCAACGTATTCTTGCTAATGTTTTGCGTCCAATTGAGGGCAATTTAGATTTTAGAAAATTTGGCGATAATTTAATTGCACATAAAATTAGCTTTGAATTAAAAAAATCAAAGGATGTTGTTTATTATCATCGCAAGGATACAAGTGGAGAAAAAATACTGAGAACATTTAGATTAAGTGCTTTTGAAATTCCAGAAAGAAATGATTTGGCTAAATTGTTAATGTCCGAATTGGTTCAAGTTCAGAATTTTAACATTGATCTTTTCGTTGAAAAAAGATATTTAGTAGCTAGATCTTATATTATTTATAAAGTAGTTAGTATTTGCTTGAAGTACGAAGACTACTTCAAATTTCTACTTCCTCGACATAAGAAGTTTGATACAGCACTTTTTGGAGAATTGATTAATAAATTAAAGGAAGATGATAGTCATATAACTTTTAAGTTAAAACAGGTTCTGAATTATTTGAAAAATGATTATGTTCAATATCAAAATAAAAAATTAACATTGCCTATATCTGATATATCTGATGCTATCACTTTAAGACGTAAACCAGACCAATCAATTTTAAATTTTATTCCTCCACCAATTTTTGATATTAAAATAATTCTAAAATCATCTAATAGTGATGATGTAAAATTTGACAGTTTGAGTTCAGGAGAAAAACAATTAATATATATGGTAAGCTCTTTACTTTATCATTTGTATAATATTGATTCTGTTATGGGTGAAAAAATTAAATATGAAAATATAAATATTGTACTTGAAGAAATCGAATTATATTTTCATCCAGAATTGCAAAGATGTTTTATAAAATACTTTCTAGATAGCATTTCGCGAATCGGTCTAAAGAATATAAAGAGTATTAATATTTGTTTTGTAACTCATTCCCCTTTTATACTCTCTGATATTCCAAGCAGTAACATTATGTTTCTTAAAGTTATTAACGGAGAAGCTTTTCAAATATTCGATAAAAAACATACGTTTGGGGCAAATATACATGAACTGTTAGGTGATAGTTTTTTTATGGAAAATGGTTATATAGGTTCTTTCGCTCAAGATAAGATAAATGATACAATTAACTGGATAAATAAAAACGCAAAAAAAAAGGAATCAAAAAGTGTTTTCCTGAAGAACAAGATCTATCATCAAAGTATAATTAAATTAATCGATGAGCCTATATTAAAAATTAAACTTTCAGAAATGCTTTCAGAATTAGATAAAGATGTTGAATTTCATAATAGTCTTATACAACAACAAATTGATTTTCTTGTTGCTAAGAGAAAATAAAACTGATTAATAAATATATTTTATAATTAATTAGAAAATATGTTCGTTGCATTTTGTACGTTTGATCTTGTTTTTCCTTAAAATTACTTTTGTTTAGATAAATTTTTCTATTCGAACGAACTCTTTTTCAAAACAAAATCTTCCTATAAATTATAGAGACAATTATGCTAAAAGAATAAAATCATTTGACAAAAAGAAATCCAGCAAAACCAAAGTGCAGGAATAATCCATAAGCCATACAAATACATTAATGTTGGAGTTATTCTGATGCAAAAAAAGATGGCTCTGGAAAATTATAGAAATTGATTAATTTGAATACATTTTAAGAAATGACATTGGTAATTGGAAGGATAGCACAGGGTTCATTACGAATAGAAAGTGATTCAAAAATCACTGATCCAAATATAGTATGCTGGCTCAGTTGATACTGCTCAACAGGCAATTGAACAAGTTTATAAACTAAATGAACTAAGTATAGACAAAGTTAGAAAATTGCTGCTAGAAATAAATAGAGAGTCAAATTATGAAACTGACTTTTTGATAGGAGCGTTAGAAAATCAAGCTTTACTTTATAAAATCGCTAAGGGAGAAATTGAGCCATCAAACCAGCATCATTGGATTGGCGATACATCAGGATTTAATATGTTTCAAAAGAACTTTATTCCTAATTTAAAAAGTACAGATTGGAAACACATAATGGATATTCAATCACAGGCATTTGAGGAAGTTATTTCAAGTGGAACAATTGATAGTGTCGGAGGATTTCATATAACAGTTCATACAACGGCAAAAGGTCTTGAATATTTAATGAAAATGTCCTTTATTGGAGGGCAACCAATCTCAATGTTAATTGAAGGAAATCAATCCGTTCCAGTAATGATTGGAGATGCGAAAACTGGAGCTTTTTCATATAGCTACTTAATATCAAGCGACCCTTTTCAGCCAGCAATTGGAATCCATTTCCCAATAGGTAATTTTGGAACATTATATTATCCTAGGTTTACAAGGCCAATTTTAATATTTAAAGATGTTGATCCTTTTGAATTTGCAAAAAAAGTTAAGGATGATTATAAATTAGATTTAACAGGAATAGTTAAAAACGGAGATCATATGACAATGATTTAAATAAATAGAGCTGTAAATCTTAAATCAAAACTAAGTAAAGCTTCAAATAAAATTCAGTACATGTAGGTATTGTGACTTTAAAATCATTTCCTTGTTACGGATTTCCGTAATACAATAATAATTTTTTTAATGTTATTTGTTAGTGAGAAACAAATGTTAGTATTTAATTAAAAGGAAATTATTATGAATGAACTTCAAGCAATTAAGCCTGGTCCAAAACCAAAAAAAGAAGATGGAACACCAGATAAAAGACCTCGGGTCAATCCTCCCAACAAGGAAAAGCATCCTGCTTTAAAACCTCATAAACATAAGCCCAAAGATTAAATAAATATTGGTAACGCTTATAAGTTTTATCACTGAATTTAAATCAATTTAAAAACCTCAATGCTGTTAAATTCAGAATTGAGGTTTTAGAAATATTAAAAAAAAATCTATATGAATAAAATGAAATTAGCAATATTTACTTTGTCAATACTTGTACTTGTAAGCTGTAAATCTGATAGAGATAATCAAGTGAACAATATTGCAACTGATAGTATTTCTGTTGAAAATCTTGACCCCTCAAACGATGATATTGAGCATGACAATTCATTACCGAAATATAAAACTATTAAAGAAATGTTTGAAGCTTCGTACGATTTTAGTGAAGAAGTAGGGACATTAAAATTCATTTCATTGGAGGAAAGTAAATTGCATGTTCAGGTCTCGAAACCAATTTTTGAAGGTGATTTGAAAAATATAATCGAAGAACAGGTTAAACGAGATATTGTATATGTTGCTTTTCAGACATTTGCACAAACTGATATTAATGCATTGACGATAACATCAGTTCCAAACTCAAATGATAATCCTAAAAAGTATTTTGATAATTATAAAAAAACTGTAAGCGTTAATAGAGAAAGGGCTTTATTAATTTTAAAGAAATATTTAGATACTGATAACTTCTCAATTTTGTATGAAAATCAAAATGGATTATGGGTTCCAAGTAAACTATTTAGTGTTTTGAAATTTGAAAAATTGAATGAGGTATTCACTGATCTGATAAGCAATGAAAATATTACTTTATAAAAAAGTAAAAAGTTTTAAAACAATATAAGTATTAAATAAAATCCAAAGGATTAAGCATGATAGATATTACAAAGAATATTGAAAATTATATCATCAATAAAAATCGCAAATTGTGGGAAAATTTAAGTGACAAACATGTTATTAAACTCTTCTATGATAAAAAGGAAGATTCTTGGCTGGTAAAAAATGTAAGTGAAAATATTGAGATAATTTGTCCTAATCTCGAAGTAAATTATTCATCTTTTACACATGAGCTGTTACATATCTATATTGAAGATTTAGGGATGACTACCTATGAATCTTTTTATAATACTTATAGAGATGATTCTCTTTTTGGAAGTTTTTTATTTATTAACTTATTTGGTCGTATCCATAATTTTGCTTGTCATAAAAAAATGTTTCCCTATTATAAAAATTTAGGATTTTCAGAATTTGACTTTGTACAGCAAAGAATTGATTACAGTTTAAAGCGACATTACCAAATTTACATTTGCATGAAAATACGAAAATTAAATATTTTTGGAATTGATCAATTTTTAGGTAATTTTTTTGCTTTAAAAAATAACGTTGTTGCTATAGATAAGCCGAAGTGTCTTAAATTTCTACAAAAGCTAAGAAAAATAAACCCTGAACTTTATGATATTGCTGACGAATTTGATTCCAAATGGGAAAAAAGCGAGAATCTGGATTTAATTAAACCTTTTAATGAATTTAAAATTGATTTAAAAAACTGGCTTATTAAAAATTACAGTAGAGAATAGCGATAATAAGATTTATGCTTTAGACTTAACCTAAGAACGTATGCTTGAATTGATAAGGCACTACTTTAAATTTAGTGACAGGTGGTGCTAACTTTTATTCATTTAATGCGTTCTGCAGTAAAACTTTCTGCAATAACGTACGGTTGTTTCAGATAAAAATCATTTGGACTTACATCTTCGTTTCCAAATATCAAAATTTTACTTTTTTGTTTGTGCGCATAGCGTTTGTCATGTCCGGTTACTTCATGGGTAACTTTAAATGTAAGGTTGTGTTTCGTACAAACTTCTTTGATAGGATTACCTATCGACTTGGGAATACTTATATTTCTTTTGCTGAAAAGCCTGTAATGCTCTTCGCTGTTCCATAAAATGTCTGGGACAGTAATCCAATTTCCGGTCTCTCTTTCAAGTATCATAGAAATATCAGCAATAAATTGATTGATATCTTTAGGTACTCCAATTATTTCGCATTCAAGTTCATTATGATTGTAGAGAAGTAATACTGGATGTTTATCTAAAATTTTTAATTTAGTATATGGCAGGAGAACATTCCAAAAGAAACCATGATATTTTTCAGTGTTCTGCAAGTTATTTTCCACTCTTCCTGTTCAACTGGAATATCATAACTGGTTTGATTAATTGAAAAAATCATCTCCACAGTATTATCCGATGTTTTGAAGTTGAATGATTCAAGTTTAAAATCGCAGTTTTGATAAAAATCATCGGTATGTGTTCTTTTAATTAAATCTTCTATCATTGAGCCTTTAGTTATAGTTATTATATCAAGATTGTTATATGTAAATTAATTAGTAATCAGTTAAAAATAATTTCGTTCTATCTCTATAAATGAAGTTAAAAAAAACACTACTTAACAGTGCTGAGTAATGTAATAATATCATTTACGTTATGAGAAGAAATATATTCTAATATATAATTTTCTGCTTCTTTTTTTAGGTCTGTAGAAGTTGAAAAAGTGTTCACGTAGAAATCTTCATTTTCATCTTCAATATGAATAATTTCTGTATACCCTTTAGTAATTAATGTCCCTTTTAGTTTTAATACTTTAAGCTCACTTTCCCTGTCAATTTCTTTTCTTACTCTCAGCTTTATAGTTTTATTCATGGTATTTCGTTTTATATTAAAGTATGGAGATATTTGATAACAAAAAAGAGACTCGAAAGTCTCTTTTTTGGAATTAATATATCTTTTATAAAAGCATCATTTTGCTTTTAGTAATTTTTCCAAATATTCGATTTTATCTTTCTCAGCCTGAAGTAATCTTTCGTAAAGTTTTTTATTCTCGTCTACGGATTCCATTAATTTATCCAAAGGGTTAAAAGTGCATTGACTATTTAATGATGAATTATCATTAAAATTATTGAAGCTATTGAAATAATTAAAGACCCCTTCTTCTGAAAAATTCTTTATTGCTTCCACACTCACACCCAGTGCCTTTGCTACATCAATAAGTTTTTCCTCTTCGATTGTCTCGCTATTTTCCATAATTGAAATAGCCTGCTGGTTTGTTCCCATAGCCTGGGCTAAAGCTTCTTGTTTCATGTCTTTTAATTCACGAATACGACTAATTTTTCGTCCTATGTGATTTGGTTTTGTTACTGTACTCATAGCTCAAAGATAATAATTAAGAATAAAAAAGTAAGTACTATGTATGATATAGAAATTAGTCTTGTACGGTACGTGACAAATTGATACGGTACAGTACGACTAATCACTTACTTGCCTGTGTGTTAAACAAAAATACAATTTTTAACACAAGTATTAATTAAAAAAATTAAAATTATGAGTAGTGCAATTCAATTTCAAGATCAGAAAGAATTGGAGAATGCCGTTAGAGAGCTCCAATCATTTATGGACATTACAGCGGTCACCCTGCATGAGGCAGAGACAGCAGGTAAAATAGGTTATATACTTACTATAATATTAAGGGAAGATTCACAGCAGATTGCATCGGAAATGTATGAATGGGCAGATAAGGTTTTGAAAAAATATCCATCTGTTCCTTATGTGATTATAAATCTATGGGATGTACTGCATCGCTTAAAGCATGGGAGCTTGTATTATTTAAAGTGGTATTTATCAAACATAAGTCTGTTTAAAAACGAAGAGTTTGATTTTAAGATTAAAAAAGATATTCCGACTGTATCTGTTCTGCTTAAAAAAGCAGTAAAGAAAAACAGCGGGCTTTTAGCCAAATCAGAATCATTAAGAAGAGGTTCCCAGCATTATGAAGGAACAAATAACCATTATATGGCACTCTATACAATCCATCAGGCGGTAAACCTTCTTTTTGGTATAATCGGAGAACTGGTCATGGGAAAATCTCATTCGAATCATTATACACTAGAGCACTTAAACACGATAAAGGACTATGCACCAATTTTGAAGCAGGTGTTCAATACTGATCATGATAAGGATAAAGAAATTGCCGATTTACTTGATAGAGCAAGGATTGAATTCCCTTACGGAGGCAAAACAAAGATTAAGAAAGACAGGGTTAAAGAAGCACAAAAGAAACTTTACCGCATCTTAAAAGAAACTAAAAAAATCTTCCAAGACCAGTTTTCTTACTGCGAGGAAAAATCCGTTTTTTTTATTGAACCAAAACAGAATCCAGAAATTTTAAACGATGCAGTAATAGACTATGAAAAAATTGTCAGTGATACCGTTACTTCTTATCTTAAGACTGAGGCAGTTTATTGTTTAGGTAAAGCGGAAAAAAGGGTTAAACACTTTTATCTATTAGTGCTTGTCAAAGAAAGTAAAGTAAATGCAGTGCATGATCTGGCTGATATTATTAAAAGCAGAACCAAAGAACAGTGCACCGCAACACTTTTGATTCATCATATTTCAGAGCTTAAGACTACAACAGGCGATCAGAAGTATTTCTTTTTGAATGTTATAAAAAATGGAAAAGCTTTGTTTAAAAAAGAATCTGCTGTTCTGGAATTTGGAGATCTTCCAGTGCGCAGTATAACATCTGCAAAAGAATACCTATGCTATAGAAATATTGTGGTGAACAATATGGAAAAATGGCAGGAAGATTATGAATGGGCATGTTATGCTCCTCTTAAAGGTTTGATGCTCCATACTATGGCAGAACAGATCTGTCTTGGAATGATCCGCTTGTTTATGGGATATTCTCCAAATCATTTTTCCCTTTCCTATCTATTGGAAATCTGTGATCATTTTAACCCTGAAATAAGCAGTTACTTTCCGAGGGTTACAGAACAGGACAGAAACGTGTTTACGATATTAAGCAGATCATATGCTTCGCTGAGATACAGCGGTGCAGATACTTTTTCTGAACTTGATATGAATCTTTTACAGGATCGATACAATGATTTTGCGGGTTTCTGCACAGCTGTCGTAAAAGACGAATTAAGACGCACTGAGAACCTGATTTCGGCTGAACCTTAAACAGACAGATCATGTACTATAATATTTTAACACAGAAAGACCATCCTAAATATCGGGCAGTCAAAAAAACAGTGAACTTGTTAGTAGAGTTTGTAGAAGCTGAGTGCATTTTCTTTTCAGAGTCCGCAGTAGAATCAAAAACAGGGATTCTGACAATTGTTGTGAGCAGAAAAAGCCCCCATTACTATGACGATGTTGTGTTCCATTTATGGAAAGTAATTGAAAACTACAATACTTTTTCATTCTGTTTTTTTGACAGGGAGTGTATAAAGAGAGAAGTCGGAAAAGGAAATTTATTTTTTATTTTCAATTGTAAAGAAACGGATCTTGTTTATAGAAACACTGTAGGAAAACCTGTTCTAGATATAAAAAAATTAAATATGAAACGGCTTTTGAAAAAGACTGTTGCAAATTATCAAATGTGGATATCAGAGGCCAATACTATTGGCAGAGATTTAAAGTATCACCGTGGAAACGAGAATCATTTAATGGCATTGTATGTTATACATGAGCAGTTTCGATATCTTTTTATTAATGCCTCTTGGATTCTAACGGGTGAATGGGTGATAGATGGAAGCATTTCAGACCAGCAGGAGCGCATTGCGAAGTTTAATAGTGTCTTAGGCAACACTTTTGATTTAGATAACAAAGAAGAGAAAGAAGTTTTAACAAAGCTTGATTTTGCCCGAAAAGCTGTTCAGTGGGGAGAAAAAATTGAACCGTTAACTGCAGAAATTGTTGAATCAGCATATGAAAAAATGCAGTGGCTTTTGAGCGAAGTAAAAATAATGTATCAGCAGTATGCTGAGCAAACCAAAAAAATATTTAAACAATATGGAAACCAATGAAAATAAAAAGGCGGATGATTTTATCAAAGAACTGAAAAGCAGTTTTTATTTTAGAACATTGACCCCGCAGAGAGAGAAAGAAGGTATTTATCATGCAGATATAAAATTTACGAGCTACATAAAACTCATTTATACAGTACAGGATCTTCTTAAAATAGCACTTCACACACTGGAGAATTCAGATCTGGAAAATTCCAGTCAGATTGAGGATCCCGCTTTTCATCTTACGAGCATTTTGGAAATTGCGATACAGCTACTGCCGTGCAGTGAAGCGGAAGGGCTTGATAAACTGCACAAGCTTTATTTAGAGATTAATAGCGAAAATAAAAATGAACAAAAGGATAACTAATTTTTTAAATCATGAAAAAGAAGAAAAAAAATTTTGAAACCAAGTTCTGGGCTGGGTTTGAGGCAGGAAATCCATTTGAAGCATCTGATGCCCTTTTTGATTTTGCACATCTTGAGTACTATAAGCGAAATTTAACGCAGGCAGTACTGTACAGCTTTAAGGAAGAAATCTGCAGTAATGATAAATCAAGCGGGATTTTTATATTCTATAAAGCAATATGCTCATTTTTGAAAACATACTACTGCCTGCATAAAAAAAGCAGTAAATGGAGAGTTAAAGAGTCAGTCCGCACCGAAGATGTATTTCATCTCACTTCACTGACAAAGCAGGAATATGACAATCCTTTCACAGTATTTCGAAAGGCATTTGCAGAGAAAAGCCTGAAGGAGTTTGAATTTTTCCTTTCTGAAATAGTGAGTCTTTCATTGTGTCCATACAAAGAAGAGGGGGATATTGACCTTACGACTCCGTACATCCATTTAATAAAAATGCTTGATGCTGGAGAGCTTATGCGTGAAAGAGGCCTTGAAAAAATAAAAAAAGTTAATGAATCGAAAGAGAATTCCGAATGCTGAAATTACTGCATCATTTCAGAGATGCTCGATTTAACTAATAAAATATATTGATATGAAAAAAAATAAAATCAAATTAAATGATCTGGTTGAAAATCCGGAGCATTACTTTATAATGCTTAAACCTGCATCAAAAATCCGGAACGATATACACAATCTCGAAATAAATGTTCAGGGATATTCCGATCTGTTTTGTATGATTATGGATTTACTCAAAGCAGGAATGCTTGCATTAGACGGAATGGAAGTCAGTACAAATAATAGTCCAAGGCATGTTGAAAGATACGTTTACAGTCTGCTGAGGATAATAGAAATGCTGATCCCGTTGTAAGAGGCAGATTTACTGGACATGCTTTACAGAAAATATTTAAAAGAAAATAAAAAGAGCACTACGAACTAATCTATGTCCATTCATAATTTTAATAAAATGCCGACTTCGGAGGCTTTTTCCAGCCCCGCAGGGCAAGTTGTTTTGAGATGCTGAATTCATTTCAAGCATCTCAAAACACAACTTGCCATTACCTTTGTGGTAATATTTTTAGAGATAGATTTAATGAAAGGGCTTAATGCCCTTTTTTTATTGTAATACTTATAAAGTAATTTATTTTAAAGATATATCTGAATAAAGCGGATCCTTATCATATAGTAGTGTTATTGGTTACGCCAGCAGACTGTGGGGAGATATATGATGCTATAATTGAGTTGTATCTTAAAATATTTTCTTAGAAGAAAATATTCAAGTATGCAGGAGTGCAAGTAAGCAAGCATGAAGAAATCCAGGCATTCAAGCATACAAATATGTAAGTTTGCAGTAATGCAAGCAGGCAAGTATGTTGGCCTGCAGGCTTACACGCATTCAGATATGCAATTCTACAGGTATTTACCTATTTGTATAAGTGTTTTTAAAAGCATAAAAATGTAAAAATGCTTTTATGGTTTTTCTGGAAACTTTGCGATTTTATTTCAGGCAACAAGATATTGGACCTCAAAATAGCAATAAAAATATCTTTTACAAAGAAAACAGAAAAACGGAAAAAAGAAAAAGAAAGCAATTTCACAGGACGGGATGCAGACAGGCCAAAAGGAATCGGAATAAGTCCCGAAGGGTGGCTTGTGAGGAACGAGCAAGACATTATGCCGAAGTTTTTTTGCCAGACTGTTAAGCCCGTCATATCTTGGGTTTCTTTTTATTATTTTCTTTTTATAAAATATAAATAAAAAGAATTTCATTTAAATAAATTCAGGAGAAAGACTATATCCAGTGATAGGGTTTGTCCTTGCGGTTGAGGTAGCAGTACATTTCTTCTTTTTGAAGTTCGGGAAAAAATCTTAATGCACGTTCAATGGCATAATTAGGAAGGAAATAAATTTCGTCACGAATAGTTTTAATAACTTTTCCATGTCCATAAAAAAGTACGATTTCATCTATTTCATCCTGCCCTCCGCGCTCTACAATACGGGCAATAATAGTTTTGTAGGCTTTTTTAAAGTCCATAGCATCTATATCGAAATCCCAAAAAAAGATGCGATCCAAATTAGGAACTCTGTTATTTTTTTTAACTACTGGCAAAATATGAAATCAATCGAAAAAAAGATATTTAACTTAAACGCCCACTTTATCATATAAAACAATGTTCTCTTTAATCAAATGTGTTTTCAATTCTTTCCATGTATTATCTCTTAAACTGCATGCTGGTATAACTTTTTTTGAATCCTGAGTTTCTATTTTTAAAGAGATAGCAGATTTAGGAGGCTGTACAATTGATATGCTGGAAATAGAGTCAAACTCTATTTCATTTGTTTTCCAAAACCAAATAGGATTTTTTGATATTAGTTTCTTATCCGTTAAGATAAAATAATTCATTGGTAATGTGAGAATTGAAAATAAAACAAAAAAAATGGGAAAACCGACCCAGCCTGCAACGCTCCCTGATAAAACGCCTTTTATAAAATACACGCAGACAAAAACAAAGAACAGGATAAGTATTATTGCATTAAATGTTGAAATGAAATTTCCGGTATAAATTTTATGTTTGTTATTGTTTTTCATAGACAATCGAATAGACTGATAAAATTATAGTTAATGGTAGGATATGACCCTTTATTTCCGATGGTTTAACACTGAAGCTAAATCCAGTGGTATGGCTTGTCCTTGCGGTTGATGTAGCAGTACATTTCTTCCTTTTTGAGTTCGGGAAAGAATTTAAGGGCATCTTCAATGGCATAGTTAGGCAGAAATGAAATCTCTTCACGGACTGCCTTAATTACTTTTTCACGACCATAAAAACGCACGATTTCGTCAATTTGATCCTGACCTCCACGCTCCACAATACGGGCAATAACCATTTTATATCCTCCATCCCAGTCAATGCTGTCGAATCTAAAATCCCAGAAGAATTTAGGGTGAAGATTGGGTATGTTTTTAGTTGGCTTCTCCATTGTTTTTAGAAAAATGGTTATTATCAAATGTAAGCATTTTTTGCTGAATTACCTGCGAAAACCTCTATTTTTATTAGGGTTAATTGGTAAATCCTGGCTTTCTGATTTAAATTTATATAAAGGATTTTTTACTGCCAGTTCCAGACGTTTTTGGATGTTTTTCCAGTTCTGCTCTTTTTTTTTGAGCATATCTACACCTTCAAATGTGGTAATCTTGTCATAAGTATTAAGACCTCTGCAAGCCCAGTACGGATCTTTGTCATATTTTCTCTGATAGGCTTGCAGATAAAACTTTAGAGGTTCTTGCTCAAGCATAAAGTACATGTCGACAAAATCCTTGTATCTGGTACCGCTCTGATGGATGGCGTGGAGTTTCATTGCCCCAATATCTTCATTGGAAATCATGCGGACTCCTTCTGTTGTTTCCACAGAATTCAGAATAGGGTAATTGTGTGTAACAATATCGACTTTTACATTATCGATGTAGGTAAGAACTGTGTTATTATACAGCCTGCTTTCTTTTTCATTTACACCATAAGTGTCATGCAAATATTTGAGCATAGCCTGCGGATCAAAATCTTTTGTTGTAAAAAGATCTATGTCTACCGATAAGCGGTGTCCTAGTCTTAAGGCCAGCGCCGTACCGCCAACTAATATGTGGTCTTTCAAATTTTCATCTTTCATAAGTCTTTGGAGAAGTTCCCACATCTCCGAAGTAACGGTTTCTTTGCAGAGCATAATTTTATATTTTCAGAAAATTAATTCTGAAAAAGCCCTTCTCTTTTGAAGTGTCCTCTGATGGCTTTATTTGACAGAGGATGTCCAATTCTAAAGATATAAGACTGTATTAGGAACAGGTAAGCCAAATACTTCCAAACTCTCCCAAGTACTTCCACATTAGGTCACCAATACTGATCATGAAATATATTGGTTTTAAGTAATACCAATAATTGAAGTCATGGAAAATGAAGAAAAAAAGAACCCGCATAAAGGAGGCAGACCTTCCAAAATAGATCCCGCAGTCCACCGCTATTCCATCAGTCTCACTGCAGAAGAAAATGCACGTTTCCTGACTCTTTTTGAAACATCAGGAATGCATGTAATGGCACACTTTATTACAGCGTGTGTTTTTCAAAAAGGGATCAAAACAGTTAAAATCAATAAAGCGACAGTGGATTATTATATGCGCCTGACCTCCTTTTACAGTCAGTTTAGGGCTGTCGGGGTAAATTATAATCAGGTAGTCAGGATTTTATATCAAAAATTTTCCGAAAAGAAAGCTTCGGCATATCTGTACAAACTCGAAAAGCAGACAATAGAATTAGCTGTTTTATCTAAAAAGATAATACAGCTCACAGAGGAATTTGAAGAAAAGCATATGAAAAAAGAGTCTTGATATGATGGCGAAATTCCAAGAGTAGTTAATCTGCAATAGTATTGATTCACGTCAAATGTATGTAACATGATTTTGAATGTACCATATATAAAGAATTGATAGGATACATTATTGTATTTTTTTTAATTGCTGTTTAGTACAAATTACATCTTAGGTATATCTGCATAAAGTGTTTTAAGCCAAATGCAGTCACATTGTTCCATTAAAAGCAAAATAACTAAAACTGCAAAATTGTATTTTAAATTAGTTTTGGTTCCGTGAGATACACGGCGTCTTAATTAAATTTAATGATATTGATATGGAAAAATTGAAAGATGAACAGTTTGAAAATAATGATATTGTATCAAAAAATTATGAAGATTTAGAAAGGGAAAAAGAACAGAAATTAGTAAATCTCATGATTGAAATTATTGTTTCATTAACATTGAAAGAATTATATGAAGAGAGCGATTAGATATTTAAGATTTAGTCAATTGGGTCAGAGCAATGGCTCGATTGAAAGACAGGAATTGTACACTGACCAGTACCTGCAGTATAATAATATACAGCTAGTTGATTCTTTCATTGACAGAGGGAAAAGTGCAAAAAGTTTTGACCGTCCAGATTTTATAAAACTGCAGGCATTTATAGCCAAACATTATAAATCGGTTGATTATCTTCTTGTAGACCAGCTTGACCGCTTTAGCAGAGATGCTGGCGAAGCGATGAACATGGTCAAGCAGTTCCAAAAAAAATATAGTATTCAGATTATAAGTGTGACCGAAGGGATAGTCTTTGATTATGATACGCCTGGAAGCTTTTTTAGGGCAGGTTTACAATTACTGCTTGCCGAAGAAGATAATATCAACAGGAGTATTAAAGTACGTGGTGGACTCTACACAGCCCGTGCTAAAGAAGGTCGTTTTCTTACCAGAGAAAAACCTTTCGGCTATACTAAAGTTGGGCAAGGAAAACAGCGACATCTCGAAGTAAATGAGATGGAAGCTAAAATTGTACGTTTAATTTATGATATGTTCCTTCGTAATGTGCCATTATATAAAATTAAGGAAATAGCTTACCAGTCAGGTTTTGATAGAAAAGGCAATATGGCTATTGACCGTGTGCTAGCAAATCCTGTTTATGCAGGACTCGTAAAGGTTGAGCCGTTCAAGGATCTGCCGGGTGGTCTTTTTCCAGCCATTCATGAGCCAATAGTGGATAAGATAACATGGACAATGGTGCAGTCCAAAATGAAAAAGGAAGATAAGGTAAAGGTAACCGTTGATGATGAGATACCATTAAGAGGCGTTGTAAAATGTCATTGCGGTATACCTCTTACAGGTGCTCCTTCCCGTGGCAAATCTGGAAAATACTTCTACTATTATAAATGCAAGCATTCTAAACATAACAATATAAGTGCTGTCAAAGCACATGAGCAGTTTTTAAATGCCTGCGACTTAATGAGTGTTTCAGAGAAACAGATTAAGGATATAAGAGATGGAAGCTATGCTTCAATTGAGCAGGAAGTAAAAACAAACAAGAAAAAAGCATTAGACAAAAAGCATGAACTTGAAGAAATACAGCAGAGATTAAATGCTGTAGAAGAAAAATGGTTCAGAGACGAAATAAATAAAGATACTTACGAAAGATGGTATTCTACATATAGTGATCATATTTTGACTCTTACTGCATCGATAGAAAGACTCAATATAAATCAAGGTAAAGCTTTTGAGATTTTAGAAAGTAATCTGGATCTATTGGGAGACATGAGACATATCTACACCAAATCAGGTACTTTGCAGAAACGAGAGTTTGTGAACATGGTGTTCGATGGCAACTTATACTATCAAGAGGGTATATATCGAACACCTACAATGATGGAGATATTTTCTCATAATGCCAGTAAAATGGAAGAAAAAGGATATCTTTTATACAAAAAAAAGAGGGACAACTTTTCTGTTATCCCTCAAAGTGGGCGATGAGGGGTTCGAACCCCCGACCCCCTCGGTGTAAACGAGGTGCTCTGAACCAGCTGAGCTAATCGCCCTATTTTTCTAGGCTGCAATCATTTTGTGATTGCGAGTGCAAATATACACCTAGAATTTGTAATTGCAAGCCTTTTGGGTAAAAAATATAAAAGAAAATTTCCAAATCCTTTTATAAAGCTATCTTTCAGCTTCTTAAAAATAAAACAAAATCTATCAATAACTTAAGATTGAGTTAAAAAACGGTTTTTAAAACGCTAAATTAAATTATTCTTTTGTATTCACTTGCTATAGTCATACATTTGCAAACCTTAATTGTAAACTCAAATGGCAAGATATCAGGAAAATGATTTACCGAAAGCTAAATTAGACTCTAACTCCCTTCAAAAAGCAATCCGTATTTTTAAATATGCTAAAAACCACAGATGGAAATTCTTCCTTGGTCTAGTTTTTTTACTCTTAACAAGTGCCACTGCCCTCGCCTTTCCTAAGTTAATGGGAATGCTGGTTGACTGTGTTACCAATAAAGATCTTGACAAAGCAAACGAAATAGCGATCGCTCTTATGGGAATTCTGTTTTTACAAGCGATATTCTCGTTTTTCAGAATTTCACTTTTTGTCAACTTTACAGAGAATTCATTGTCGAACATTCGTTTTGCATTGTACGAGAATTTAATTAAACTTCCGATGTCCTTTTATTCCCAAAAACGTGTTGGTGAACTAAATAGTAGAATCAGTGCCGATATCTCACAGTTACAGGATACTTTTACAACAACAATCGCCGAGTTTTTACGTCAGTTTATTTTAATTATTGGTGGATTTATCATCTTAGCAAGTATCAGCCCGAAATTGACTCTGATGATGCTAGCTATCGTTCCGGTTGTAGCTGTTGCTGCCGTTATATTCGGAAGGTTTATTCGAAAATACGGAAAAAAAACGCAGGACAAAGTAGCGGAAAGCCAGGTTATTGTTGAAGAAACGCTGCAGGGAATCAGCAACGTAAAAGCGTTTGCCAACGAATGGTACGAAATTCAGCGTTATAAAAACAAAATCAAAGAAATTGTAAAAATCGCTATCAAAGGCGGTCAGTACAGAGGTTATTTTGCGTCCTTCATTATTTTATGCCTTTTCGGATGTGTGGTTGCCGTTGTATGGTACGGAATTACACTAACGATAAAAGGTGAAGTTGAAGGCGTGGGTGATCTGATTTCGTTTGTACTTTACACCACCTTTATTGGCGCTTCTTTTGGAGGAATAGCCGAAATGTATGCGCAGATTCAAAAAGCGGTTGGTGCTACAGAACGTGTTTTCGAATTACTGGAAGAAGCTCCGGAAGCTATCAATGCAAACCCGAAAGCTTCAGCTATAGAAAAAATAAAAGGAACCGTAGCCTTCAAAAATGTGGCTTTCAGTTATCCTTCAAGAAAAGAAGTTCAGGTATTGAAAGATGTCAATTTCAACGCTGATTTCGGTCAGAAGATTGCACTTGTCGGACCAAGTGGTGCCGGGAAATCTACTATTTCTTCGTTAATATTACGCTTTTACGATATTACTTCAGGAGAAATCTTAGTGGATGGAAAAAGTATTTACGATTATGATTTAGAAAATCTTCGTGGCAATATGAGTATCGTTCCCCAGGATGTGATTTTATTTGGCGGAACCATAAGGGAAAATATAGCCTACGGAAAGCCGGACGCTTCAGATGAAGAAATAATGCTGGCTGCCAAACAGGCCAATGCATTGAATTTCATCGAAGGTTTCCCTGAAAAATTCGAAACGCTCGTTGGAGAACGCGGTGTGAAATTGTCAGGAGGGCAACGTCAGAGAATTGCAATTGCAAGAGCATTATTAAAAAATCCGAGTATTTTAATTCTGGACGAAGCAACTTCATCTTTAGATAGTGAAAGTGAAAAACTGGTTCAGGAAGCTTTAGAAGTTTTAATGGAAGGCAGAACAAGCATCATTATCGCTCACCGTCTTTCAACCATTCGAAATGCTGATAAAATTTTAGTTCTGGATAACGGAAAAATCACCGAAGAAGGAACACATCAGGAATTGATAAATCTTGAAAACGGTATTTATAAAAACCTAAGTAACTTACAGTTTAGCAATTCTTAGGATGTTTTGAAGTCAATAATTTAAATGCAATAAGACAAACGTTTTATTGCATTTTTTTTTTGAAGCTTGTCTGAATATTTGTCTAATAAAGATATTGTCCGGCTGAGCGGAGTCGAAGCCATTCGAATGATCAAGCCTTCGACTCCGCTCAGGGTGACATTTGATAAAATTAAATGGGTAGCACAAAATTTATTTAAGACGATTCCTGGTACATTTTTCTTTCCTTTTCTACACAAAAAACACTCTAACTTACAGATTCTTAAAACTTACCAAAATATCCTTTCAACCCAAAAGCCTTAGGTACTATCTTTAGTTCCTAATTTATTTTACTATTTTTTTTATATTTGTATGACCGAGAGGAAACTTCTTGCGAT
>NZ_JAADZW010000036.1 GCF_010645065.1 Flavobacterium fluviatile
CTATCCCAAAGCCGCGTTAGGGATGGAAGCGGCATCCTTTTGCGGCTGGCGTCTTCTCTTTTTACCCAAAACTTTCTCCCGCAAAAGATATAGCGGACAGCCCGGTCCTGATGGAAACGCCATAAAAATAATTATGATTTATATAAATTGTTATTAAATCTATATACTTTTATTTATCCATGTAAAAATGCTTCTTTATTGATTTTATGCATATAAAAAAACCTGCAAATCTAAATTTGCAGGTTTAATAAATTATGCGACTAAATCTCTATTTAATCAAATCAAAACTTCTTTTTACAAAAGCCGTAAGTTCTTCTCCTTTTAATAAATTTTGAGATAATTTAGCAAGATCCAAGGCTTGTTTGACTAAGTTTTCCTGAGTTGATTTGTCTTCAGTATTTAAAATGTTTGTAGCTAAATCAGAATTAGTATTTACCACTAAGTTATACATTTCCGGCATATTGCCCATTCCGAACATTCCGCCGCCACCTGACTGGCTCATTTCTTTCATTCTACGCATGAATTCTGGTTGCGTAATAATGAATGGTACAGCCCCACTGTCCATCGCTTCTAACTGAACAGAATATGCTTTTGGGATATAAGCTTCTAATGAAGCTTTAAGAGTTTCTTTTTCTTCATCAGATAATTTAGAAATTGTATTTTCGTCCTTTTTTATCAGATTGTCGATATGATCAGAATCTACACGTACGAAAGTTAAATCTCTGTTGTCGCCCTCTATTTTTTGAATTAAATGAGAAATAATCGGAGAATCTAAAAGTAACACTTCATATCCTTTTTCTTTTGCTGTTTGAATATAAGAATGTTGAGCATCTTTATTTCCTGCATATAGAACTACAACTTTTCCGTCTTTGTCTGTTTGATTTTCTTTAATCTTTTCTTTTAATTCTTCAAGAGTAAAATAAGTATCATCTACAGTTGGATATAATACAAATGCACCAGCTTTTTCATAGAATTTGTCTTCAGAAAGCATTCCATACTCTAAAACAATTTTAATATCGTTCCATTTTTGTTCAAAATCGGTACGGTTTTCATTAAATAATGCTTTTAATTTATCAGCAACTTTACGAGTAATGTAATTTGAAATTTTCTTTACTGCGCCATCTGCCTGCAATCCCGAACGAGAAACGTTTAGCGGAATATCCGGGGAATCAATAACTCCTTTTAACATAGTTAAAAATTCAGGCACAATTCCTTCAACATTATCAGTAACGTAAACCTGGTTTTGGTATAATTGAATTTTATCTTTCTGAATTTGCATATCAGAACCTAACTTAGGGAAATATAAAATCCCCGTTAAATTAAATGGATAGTCTACATTTAAGTGTATATTGAACAAAGGTTCTTCGAACTGCATTGGATACAATTCTCTGTAGAAGATTTTGTAATCTTCTTCAGATAATTCAGAAGGTTGCTTTGTCCAGGCAGGATTTGGGTTGTTAATGATGTTGTCTGTTTCCACTGTTTCATTAACGTAATCTTCAGGAGCGTCTTCTGGTTTTGGAAGAGTTTCTGTTCTTGTTCCGAATTTAATTGGAACAGGCATAAATTTATTATACTTATTCAATAATCCACTAATTTTAGCATCTTCTAAAAATTCTAAAGAATCTTCTGCAATATGCAAGATAATTTCAGTTCCACGTGAAGTTTTGTCAGCTGGCTCTAATGTAAATTCAGGGCTTCCGTCGCATGTCCAGTGTGCAGCAGGTTCATCTTTGTATGATTTTGTAATGATTTCAACCTTTTCAGCAACCATAAAAGCAGAATAAAAACCAAGACCAAAATGACCTATAATTCCTGAATCTTTAGCAGAATCTTTATACTTATCTAAGAATTCTTCAGCTCCTGAAAATGCAACCTGATTAATGTACTTTTCTACTTCATCAGCAGTCATACCTAAACCCTGGTCAATAATGTGAATTTTTTTAGCTTCTTTGTCAACCTTGATTTCAATAATTGGATTTCCGTACTCTACTTTAGCTTCCCCAATGCTAATCAGGTGTTTTAATTTCAAAGTAGCGTCAGTACCATTCGATACCAATTCACGTAAGAAAATTTCGTGATCGCTATATAGAAACTTTTTGATTAAGGGAAAGATGTTTTCTACAGAAACATTAATTTTACCTGTTGTCATATTTTTTAATTTTTTAGTTTAATAAGATGATATTCACTTCTTCAAATTAAATACCAATTTTTTAATAATGACAAAATGTCGTATGTGTTAATTCTGAAAGAAAATAATCGGATTTTGGAACTGAATGTATTTACATGAATTGTATCTTTGTTTTACAATAATTGTTAAATGTGTAAGTAATAACTTAAATAATTCTACAAAATGAAGAAATTTATTTTCATTTGCATGATGTCCACGATCCTATTTGCGTGTAAATCAGCATCGTCAACTACAACTTCAACAGAAGCAACAGAACTTTCAAAAAAACTTGACAGACCAACTCAGGTGGCTATTAAAGGAAACTGGGTCCTTACAAATGTATCATATCCGGGCTCTGATTATATCAAAGTAAATTCTTTTGATTTAGCCGATTCTAAATGTTTTATTGGCAGTACATGGAACTTTATTTCTAATAATAATAAAGGAACAATGACTTTAAATGCTCCAGGTTGTACAGCATTTACTTCTCCAATTGTCTGGAGTATAAACAATCAGGGACTTTTTGTTCTTAAAATTGTAGATCCTGGAACGAAATCAAAAAATGTTACATCGGGATACTTACTTAAAGTTGCCGGATTAACTGATAATTCATTCCAGTTGATTGATACTATTAATGTTGGAGGACAAACTAAAGATGTCACATATCAGTTTCAAAGGGCTAATTAATTTTTAAAAAAAATAAAGATGAAAAAGATAACAGTTTTAGGATTGAGCAGCTTACTTATATTAGTTAGTTTTTTTGCAAGTTGCGATTCAGTTAAAAATGCAAATAACACACAAAAAGGAGCAGGAATTGGTGCGGTTGCAGGTGGTGTAATTGGTGGTATTTTAGGGAATAATTTAGGGAAAGGCGGAAACGCAGCGCTAGGTGCTGCTATTGGAGCTGCTGTAGGTGGAGGAACAGGAGCACTTATTGGAAACAAAATGGACAAACAGGCCCGTGAAATTGATCAGGCTCTTCCAGGTGCAGATGTAGAAAGAGTAGGTGAAGGAATTCACCTTACATTAAATGAAAATGCGGTTCGTTTTGATACCAATAAATCAACCCTGACTTCTCAGGCAAAAGCAAATTTAGACAAATTAGTTCCTGTATTTAATGATTACGGAGATACTAATATTGAAATTTTTGGTTATACTGACAGTACAGGAAAACCAGAATATAATTTGACTTTGTCTGCGCAAAGAGCTGCATCTGTACAAGCTTATTTAGTGTCAAAAGGATTGAAATCAAGCCGTTTTAAAACCTCAGGTTTAGGAATTGCTGATCCGATTGCAACAAATGATACGGCAGAAGGAAGATCTCAAAACCGTCGCGTTGAGTTTGCCATTACTGCAAATGATAAAATGGTAAATGATGCGAAGGCTGAAGCTGGGAATTAATTAAATTGCAATAAAATTTATTAAAAGCTGTTTCTTAATTGAAGCAGCTTTTTTTTGCCTTTCGAAATTAAACATTGTAAATTTGAACTCTCAATTAGAACACATGCTTGATATTCAAAATATTTCATTTTCGTATACTGAAAAACCTGTTATCAAAAACATTTCTTTTACTATAAATAGAGGTGAGAACATTGCCATTATTGGCGAAAGTGGTTGCGGTAAAAGTACACTATTGAAACTTATTTATGGTTTATATGATCTCAATGAAGGAAAAATTTTTTATGAAGAAAAACCTGTTTTAGGTCCAAAATATAACCTGATCGCCGGAATGCCTTATATGAAATATCTGGCCCAGGATTTTGATTTGTCACCTTATGAAACCGTAGCTGAGAACGTTGGAAAATTTCTATCCAATGGTTTTGCCAATATGAAAAAGCTTCGTGTTCAGGAATTACTGGAAATGGTAGAGATGGAGCAATTTTCTAATGTTAAAGCAAAATTTTTAAGCGGGGGACAACAACAACGTGTTGCTTTGGTAAGAGTTTTAGCTTTAGAGCCGGAAGTAATTTTGCTTGATGAACCATTTAGCCAGATTGATGCTTTTCGGAAAAATGCTTTGAGACGTAATTTATTCAGGTATTTGAAGCAGAAAAAAATCACGTGTATAATTGCAACACATGACAGTACAGATGCGTTATCATTTGCAAATGAAGCCATAGTGATGCGCGATGGCGAAATTATTACCAAAGGAAATCCGGCAGAGATTTATAAAAATCCATCTTCGAAATATGTTGCTTCTCTTTTTGGAGAAGTGAACGAGATTCCAACTCATCTATTACAACTTTCCGAAGATAAAAATGCAAAATCATTAATTTATCCGCATCAGTTAATCATGGTTGAGCATTCTGATCTGGAGGTTAAAGTCAGAAGAACTTACTTTAGAGGAAATCACTATTTGATTGAAACGGTTTACAAAAGACAATTGATATTTTTTGAAAACGAATTTGATTTACCTCTTGAAATAACAATTTTCTTAGGTCTTAACTCTTAACTGAATAATACATCGTGAATTTCTTCTGTTTTGTCAAAAACACTTTTTGCAAAAGGACAAAGCGGAATAATTTTCAGGCCATTATTTCTGGCGTAGTCTACTGCGGCCATAACTAATTTTTTGCCTACGCCTTTTCCGTTAAACTCCTCATTTACTTCAGTATGGTCAATGATGAATTTAGCATTTCCAGCCCATGTATAAGTCATTTTTCCGGCTTTTTTTTCGTCTTCTATAGCTTCAAAATAGCCTTTTTTGATATCGTTTATTTGTTTAATTTCCATACTATTTAAATTAAAGTTGTTTGTATTTCAATTATATTGGTAAGTATTTTGTGGATTGGGCATTTTTCAGCAATCAAATGAAGTTTTTGTCTTTGGTTTTCATCAATTTCACCTGTTATTTCAATCTTTCTTGTAAATAGAGAGATATTTTGTTCGCTGTCTTTTTCATAATCTATTTTTATATCAATTTCAGAAACATTCCATTGCTTTCTGTTGATGTACATTCTTAACGTGATTAAAGTGCAGGAAGCCAGTGAGGAAGCCAAAAGCTCTGAAGGGCTGAAACCTAAATTTTTCCCTCCAAATTCCTGTGGCTCGTCTGCAATTACAATATTTCCGCTCGCAGAAGTTATTTCGGTGCGATACAATCGTGTGTCTATTTTTGCTGATAATGTTTCCATAATTATTTAACTCCTGGTTCTGGTAATGGGACAAATTCGGTTTCGCCCGGAACTTTCGGGAAGGTTTGTGCTGTCCAGTCCTGTTTGGCTTTTTCAATTAGCTCTTTATCTGAAGAAACAAAATTCCAAAAAATAAAATGTTCTTCAGGAAACGGCTGTCCTCCAAAAATATAAACAGTTGAATTGGCTGCAATTTCAAACTCACAAAGCGTACTGTCATTTGTAATTAGAATTTGTTTCGGATCATACACATGTTCTCCGCTTTTAATACTTCCTTCTAAAATATACAAACCGCTTTCTCCGAATAAGTCTTTTCCAATATTTATTTTTTGAGCTGATGTGCTTTTGATTTCAATAAAATATAACGGACTGTAAACCGGAACAGGAGATTTCTTTCCAAAAGCTTCACCGGCAATGAGTTTATATGAAACTCCATTTTCTTCCCAGGCCGGAATATCCTGCGCTTCAACATGTGTAAAATTAGGGTCCATTTGTTCCAGTTCTTTTGGAAGCGCTACCCAAATCTGCAATCCGTGAAGCATTTTGTCAGAATGTCTTAAATATTCCGGAGTCCTTTCAGAATGTACAATTCCTTTTCCGGCTGTCATCCAGTTTACAGCACCGGGCTTTATTTCTAATGCTGTTCCTAAACTATCCCGATGCATAATGCTTCCTTCGAACAAAAAAGTAAGCGTAGAAAGTCCGATATGCGGATGCGGAGGAACATCCATATTTTGATACTGATTTAAATGTGCAGGTCCCATATGATCGATAAATACAAATGGACCAACTGCTCTTTTTTCACGGAAAGGCAATAATCTGCCTACCATAAAATTGCCAATATTGGCAGCACGTTCTTCGATAATTAAATTGATGTTTGACATGGTCGATTTAATTTGAAAGCAAAATTACAAACTCATAGAAATCTGTAATTTAATTTAGATTTAGAAAAGCTATCTTAACTTAGTGTTATAAAAATAAGAAATTTGATCTGTATATTTTCAATTTGTTAGTTCGAATTCTAAAACTTCGCTTTCGGTTCCATTAATTATAATCGATAAATGATGAATTCCGGTATGAAAAACACGGGTAGTTATCAGTTTAAAAGACTGGTTTCTTTCAATCTTTGTTAATTGGTTTGGATGATAGATTTTTTCACTGATTTTAAAAACTTTTTTAGCCAGATGACCTTTTGCTTTTTTATAATGAACTGCATATTCTAAACGAACTGTTTTTGGTACTTCATTTTTATTATTTAAATGAAAATGAAATTGCAGATGATCTCCAATTTTTACAATAGGTGTTCTGATTTCGAATAATGAAAGTTCAATATTGGTACTTTCTAAGCCGTAATGACATAAAATTTCAGGATGTCCCTGTTTTAGTAAAGTCCGGCAGCCGTGTTTAATGATCCCATCCGTTTCTTTGCTGTAACCTTTCCATTTTGAAGCGATTTCAAGTACAATTTCAGGATTATCTTTTGCAATATCATTGAGATTATTAGCAACGCTTCTTCGAACATATTCTGAAGTGTCATTTTTCAAATTTTCTAAAATCGGTAGAATAGAATTTGGATCTTTTTTCAGGTACGGAATCGCCATTGCCCAGGGCAATCTTGGTCTTGAACCTTCGCTTGCTAATCTTCTGACATGATGATTTTCGTGTAAAGACCACTTTATCATCTCGCAGATCATTTTTTCTTTATATTTTAAAATGAAAGGGCGGACTGCAAATTCACAGCTTATGAATTGTGTAATGGTAACGAAAGCTTTTGTCGAAGTTTTAAAATCATCTAAGCCGTAATTTTCAATATAATCTGCAAAGAAAATAAAAGCCAGATTGCCATCAGCAAATTTTTTTTTCCTTAAATTTTTGATAATTTTATCTATTAAATGTACGGCTTCGGAAAAATTTTGAGGCATAAACTGATGCAGAACAATTGTAGTGTGTTTCATTCGGTCTTTCCATTCTTTTTGCAAGAAATCACCTTCGTAAATCTTTTTGATGAATTTTTGCTTATCGAAAGCCGGATGTACTTCAGTAACAGCCTGACCAAATTTTTCGTAAAAAGAAACCGAATAAATATCTTTAATTAATCCCATAATTTTGTTTGAATGTACCTCAAAGATATTTAATGTTCCTTGATTTTTTTACAAATAATTAGAAGAACTTTCTTCCGAAATTTTTGTTTTTAGAAGAGGCTAAACTTTCAAATCCCCAAAATAAGTCCTATTTTAGCATCTTATAAAATTTTAGAAAATGATTAGCGAAGCACAATTTCAAACTGAATTACAATTATTGATAAGTAATGCAATTCGGGAAGATGTAGGTCCGGGAGATTTTAGTTCATTGGCATGTATACCTGATACTGCAAACGGGCAAGCTAAATTATTGGTAAAAGACCAGGGAATAATTGCAGGAGTTGAGCTTGCTAAAATGATTTTTGATTATGTGGATCCGAAACTGAAGGTGAAAACTTTTATTAAAGACGGAATCAAAGTAGAATATGGTCAAGTTGTTTTTGAAGTTTCGGGAAGTTCACAATCTATTTTAAAAGCTGAAAGAGTGGTTTTGAATACTATGCAGCGTATGTCGGCAATTGCTACCAAAACAAATCATTTAATGCAGCTTTTGGAAGGAACTGGTGCTAAAATATTAGATACCCGTAAAACAACTCCAAATTTCAGAGTAGCCGAAAAATGGGCAGTGAAAATTGGAGGCGGAGAAAATCACCGTTATGCTTTGTACGATATGATAATGCTAAAAGATAATCATATCGATTTTGCAGGCGGTATAACATTAGCTATAGAAAAAACAAAGAAATATCTGAAGGACAATAATCTGGATTTAAAGATTATTGTAGAGGCCAGAAATCTGGATGAAATTCGTGAGATTTTATTGAGTGACGGAGTTCACAGGATATTGATTGATAACTTTAATTATGAAGATACCAAAACTGCCGTAGCATTAATTGGTGATAAATGTCAGACAGAATCTTCGGGAAATATCAGCGAGAAAACAATCCGCGAGTATGGTCTTTGCGGTGTGGATTATATTTCATCAGGCGCCCTTACACATTCAGTTCATAATATGGACCTGAGTCTTAAAGCTTTTTAAAATTGTTACTTGTAAATTTTCAATTATTAATTTGGAAAGTCTAATGATCTGAAGCAGGTCTAAATTTAATGAAAACATGTCTAAAGAGATAGGAGACAGGCTTGAAAGAATACCAGTTGTACGCTTACTTGTCCGATTTTTAAAGAACATAAAATTACCTTGGCTAGAGGGCTTTTCTTTATATGATTTGCTCGAAATGTACATTTTAGGTATACTTGAAGGAGCTTTTTCTTATCATGCAAGTGCTGTTTCTTTTAGTTTTTTTATGGCTCTGTTTCCTTTTGCATTATTTATTTTAAATTTAATTCCTTTTATTCCGATAGATAATTTTCAGCAGGACTTCTTGCTGTTTGTGCAACAAAGTGTCCCGCCAAATACTTATGATGCTATAAGTAAAATTATCAGCGATATTTTAAATAACAGTCATTCAGGTTTATTGTCATCTGGATTTTTGCTGTCTATTTTTTTGATGGCAAATGGTATTAATGGCATTCTTAGTGGTTTTGAATCTTCAAAACATGTTTTTGATAAGCGTGGTTTTTTTCATCAGTATTTAGTTGCTTTGGCAATTTCGCTCGTAATGACGATCATATTATTTGTAACTGTGGCTACCATTGTAGTTTTTGAGGTATTTATTCAAAAAACCATGATTCAGGATGTGCTGAGTGATCGAATTCCGTTGATTATTTTAGGAAGATATTTGTTTGTTATGCTGATGATTCTGATAACATCTTCAATTTTATTGCGTTATGGTACAAAACAGTATAATAAAGTGCCGTTTATTAGTATTGGTTCGGTTTTTACAACAGTTTTAATTGTTTTATCTTCGTTCTTTTTTGGAATTTGGGTTATAAAATTCTCAAAATACAACGAACTTTATGGTTCTATTGGCACATTATTAATTCTAATGTTTTATATTTGGATAAACTGTATGATATTACTGTTGGGTTTCGAGCTCAACGCTACTATCAGAAAATTAAAACAAAAAAATAAGTAGGATTATGAAAAATTGTATTTTAGCTATAGGTGTTTTTTTTCTAATGTTAAATACTATTCAGGCGCAAAGTGTTGTTGGGAAATGGAAAACAATTGATGATGAAACCGGGGAGGCAAAATCCATAGTAGAGATTTATGAAAAGTCGGGAAAAATATACGGAAAAGTTGTAGACATACTTCGTGCTGATCGTAAAAAAGATGTATGTAGCAAGTGTGAAGGAGCCGAAAAAAACAAGCCTATTCTGGGTATGGTAATCATCAACGGACTTAAAAAAGACGGGGCTGAGTACAATGGAGGGACAATTTTAGATCCGACAAGTGGAAAAAAATACAAATGTTATATTACCTTAGATTCTGCTGATAAATTGAAACTTCGTGGTTATGTTGGAATTTCTATTGTAGGAAGAACGCAATATTGGATACGAGTGAAAAATTAATTTAATAAATAAAATGCGAAAATTAGCATCGATAATTTTATTCTTAACAATGCTATTTGATAGTTCAGCGCAATCTACGAATTCACCATTGCAAATAAGTCATCTTGCAGGTGACTTTTATGTTTATAAGACATTTCATTTTTATAAAGGCACGTTGATTTCTGCTAATGCTATGTATCTTGTGACAGATAAAGGTGTTATTATGTTTGACGCTCCCTGGGACGAAACACAGTATCAGCCTTTATTGGAGACGATAAAGGCAAAACATAATAAAGATGTTATAATGTGTTTTGCAACACATTCTCATGAAGATCGTGCTGGTGGTCTGGGTTTTTACAGACAAAAAGGAATTAAAACGTATTCTATAGGAAAGACAGATCAAATTCTTAAGGGTCAAAATAAAAAAAGAGCCGAATTTATAATTCCAAATGATACTGCATTTGCAGTAGGAAAGCATAGTTTTAAAGTTTATTATCCAGGAAAAGGACATGCCCCGGACAATATTGTAATTTGGTTTGATAAACAAAAAAAGTGCTGTATGGAGGTTGCTTTATTAAAAGTGCTGAAGCAAATGATTTAGGGTATTTGGGTGATGCTGATGTGAAAGAATGGGAAAAATCAATCCAAAAGGTTCAGGCGAAATTTAAGAATCCGATTTATATTATTCCGGGTCATGACGATTGGACTAATGTAGAATCTTTAAAGCATACTTTGAAAATGGTTCGGGAATACAATACTGTACATGCTTCTGGTAAAAAATAATTCACTAATTTAAAATAATTGCATGTTTTTTGTCGAAGTTGTTTTGCCGCTTTCTTTAGCTAAAACCTTTACGTATCGTATTTCTGAAACTGAATTCTATTTTATTAAAAAAGGAATGAGGGTGGCTGTGCCTTTTGGTAAAAGTAAAATTTATACAGCATTGGTTATTGATATGCATCAAAATGAGCCAGGATTGTATGAAGCTAAAGAAATTCATCAGATATTAGACGAAAAGCCAATTGCAACTGAAATCCAGATTAAACACTGGCTTTGGGTGGCGAACTATTATATGTGCGGCATTGGTGATGTGTACCGTGGAGCATTTCCTGTGGGCTTATTATTGGAAAGTGAAACAATTATTTCGCATATACCAGGTGCGGCTGCAAATGTTAGTGAGCTTTCAGATGATGAATTTTTGATTTATGAAGCTTTACATCATCAAAGTTCACTTAAGGTTCAGGATATTATCTCGATTCTGAATAAGAAAAATATACTTCCGGTTCTTCAAAAAATGATTTCGAAAGGCATCATTGTATTAGAGGAAGAAATAAAAGAAAACTACAAGCCTAAATTGGTTCGATATGTAAGGCTGCATTCAAAATATGAATCAGACAGTGGTTTGAATGAATTACTGGAAATACTGAAAAACGCTACTAAACAAAAAGAAATTGTTTTGGCTTATTTTCAAATTAGTGCTTCAGAAAAGAAACCCATTACAGTTAAGAAACTAACTGAAGTTTCAAATTCGACTCTGGCTGCGGTAAAAGCATTAATTGAAAAAGAAATTTTTGAAGAATATTATTTGCAGCATGACAGGGTTTCTTTTGAAGGAAAAGCTTCGGAAAAGCAATTAGTTTTGAGTAAGGCTCAGCAAACAGCTTTAAGTGAAATTAAAAATAGTTTATTAGAAAAAGAAGTTTGTCTGCTTCACGGTGTGACTTCTAGTGGTAAAACAGAAATATATATTAAGTTAATAGAGGAATATCTAGCCTCGGGAAAACAAGTTTTATATCTTTTGCCTGAAATTGCATTAACAACACAGTTAGTTTCCCGCTTGCGGCTTCATTTTGGCAATAAAGTTGCTGTATTTCATTCTAAATACAGTAACAATGAGAGAGTCGAAGTCTGGAAACAGACACTTGAAAATTCAGAAAAAGCGCAAATTATAATAGGAGCGAGGTCGGCTTTGTTTTTGCCTTTTAATAATCTTGGTTTGCTGATCGTTGATGAAGAGCATGAGCAGACTTTTAAACAGTCAGATCCGGCACCACGTTATCATGCAAGGGATTCGTCTATTGTTTTGGCTAAATTTCATAATGCCAAAGTGCTTTTGGGATCTGCAACACCAAGTATTGAGACTTATTTTAATACTCAAATTGAAAAATTTGGTTTGGTTACGATTAAGGAACGTTATAATAATGTCCGAATGCCGCAGGTTGTTTTGGTAGATTTAAAAGACAAGCATTTTAGGAAAAGAATAACAGGACACTTTAGTGATGTTTTAATCGAAGAAATCGCTGAAGCATTGTCTTTAGGCGAACAAGTGATTTTGTTTCAAAACAGAAGAGGATATTCGCCAATAATAGAATGTTTGACTTGTGGTCATGTGCCTCATTGTCAGCAATGCAATGTGAGTTTGACTTATCATAAACACAAAAATCAATTGCGCTGCCATTATTGCGGTTATTCTATTGCAAGACCAACGCATTGCCACAGTTGTTCCAGTATTGATTTGACAACAAAAGGTTTTGGAACAGAGCAGATAGAACAGGAATTGCTCTCACTTTTTCCGAAAGCTAAAACAGGAAGGATGGATCAGGATACGACAAGAGGAAAATTTGGTTTCGAAAAAATTATTGATGCCTTTAAAAACAGAGAAATCGATATTTTGGTTGGTACACAAATGCTGGCTAAAGGGCTGGATTTTGATAATGTTAGTCTTGTCGGAATTATGAATGCAGATAATATGCTGCATCATCCTGATTTTAGAGCTTTTGAAAGAAGCTTTCAGATGATGACACAAGTTGCCGGAAGGGCCGGCAGATCTGAAAAACAAGGAAAAGTGGTCATTCAGACCTATAACCCAAACCATAATACAATTCAGCAGGTTACCATGCATAATTATGCAGGCATGTATAAAGAGCAATTATATGACAGGAAGATTTATAAATATCCGCCATATTTTAGAATTATAAAACTGACTTTGAAGCATCGTGATTTTGATAAATTAAAAGAAGGCACAATGTGGATGTATCAGGTACTAAGTCAGAATTTGAATATGCCTGTTTTAGGTCCTGAAGAGCCTGCAATTAACAGAATCAGGAATGAATACATCAGAACAATTTTAATTAAAATTCCGCAAAACGCAGCCTTAGTAGCTACAAAAATAACAATTCAGAAAATGTTGAATAGTTTTGAAGCAGTTCCACAGTACAGATCTATAAAGCTAGTTGTAAATGTAGATTTTTATTAACTATCACGGGGTTGACAGAGCTCTCACTAAATCTTCTTTTTTGTTTCGGCTAAGTGGAATTTTAGTAATACCAATTTCTGCAAATTTACTGTTAAAGCGTTCGACTTTATCAATATTGATAATATATGATTTGTGAACCCGAATGAATTTTTCCTTAGACAGGTCCTTTTCGAAAGACTTCATTGTTGACAATACCAAGTTACTGTCATCTTCTGTAACAACTCTTACATAGTCTCCAAAAGCTTCAATCCACTTAATTTTTGATGTGAAAATTTTGAGTTTTTTTAGGTTACTTTTAATAAAAATGTGCTCACCTTCTTCTTCTTTTACCTCTTTTTTAAGAATATGCATGTCAATTGCCCTTTTTACAGAAGCATTAAAACGATCAACTGCTATAGGTTTTTGAAGATAGTCTGTAGCATCATAATCAAAGGCTTTTAAGGCATATTCTGCTTTAGATGTAATAAATATGATTTGAGGTTTTGATTTTAAACCATCAAGAAAGTCAAAACCGTTGATAACAGGCATTTCAATATCTAAAAATATCAAATCGATATTATTTAAAGAGATGCAACTTTTTGCTTCTATTGCATTAGAAAAATCTCCAATCAGGTGTAAGCCAGGATGATTGTTGACTAATTTTGCAATAATTGCCCTCTGTATAGAACTATCATCTACAACAACACAGTTTAGTTTCATAAGAGTCAAATTTAATAGATTCAAGGTTTACAATAGTAAATGTATTATTTTTTTGGAAAAAAAACTAAGATGGAAGCCTGTTTTTTGCATTTCAACGAATAAAAGAAAAAAAATATTGGTTATTAAAATAAATTGGTTACTTTTGCACCCAATTTTAACAAATAAATATTGTATTTATGAATCATTATGAAACTGTTTTCATTTTAAATCCCGTTTTATCTGAAGTTCAGGTGAAGGAAACAGTAACGAAATTTGAAGAATTTCTTACTAGTAGAGGAGCTGAGATGGTATCGAAAGAGGATTGGGGTCTTAAAAAAATGGCTTATGAAATCCAAAACAAAAAAAGTGGTTTTTATCACTTATTCGAATTCAAAGTAGCCGGAGAAGTTCTGATTGCTTTTGAAACTGAATTCAGACGTGACGAAAGAGTTATGCGTTTCCTGACTGTAAGTCTTGACAAACACGCTGTTTCCTGGGCTGAAAGAAGAAGAGCTAAACTTAAATCTACAAAAGCTTAATTATTATGGCAACATTACAACAATCTGCTTCAGGGAAAAAAGACGGGGATATCAGATATCTAACGCCTTTAAATATAGAAACTAACAAAACTAAAAAGTATTGTCGTTTCAAAAAATCAGGAATCAAATATATCGATTATAAAGACGCTGATTTCTTATTGAAATTTGTTAACGAGCAAGGTAAAATTCTTCCTCGTCGTTTAACAGGAACTTCTTTAAAATACCAAAGAAAAGTGTCTGTAGCTGTAAAAAGAGCTCGTCATTTAGCTTTAATGCCATACGTGGCCGATTTATTAAAATAATTAAAAACTCTAGTCGCTGGTTTCTGTTTTATCAGAACCTAACTTCTAAAATATAAGGACAACAACATGGAACTTATTTTAAAACAAGACGTACAAAACTTAGGATTTAAAGATGATGTAGTATCTGTAAAACCTGGTTACGGCCGTAACTTTTTAATTCCTCAGGGTTTTGCTGCTTTAGCAACACCTTCTGCTAAAAAAGTTTTAGCTGAAAACCTAAAACAAAGAGCGCATAAAGAGGCTAAAGTTGTTGCTGATGCTAAAGCTTTAGCTGAAACGTTAAAATCTCTTGAAATTAAACTTACTTCAAAAGCTGGTGGGGAGAAACTTTTTGGTTCTATCACAAACATCGACATTGCAGAAGCTTTGGAAAAATCAGGTAATGCTATTGATAGAAAATTTATCACTAGCGGTATCGTAAAACGTACAGGAAAATATTCAGCGAGCATCCGTTTGCACAGAGATGTTATTGTTGACTTGCCATACGAAATTGTTGCTGAAAAGTAATAGTTTGAAATTTTATACAAAAATCCCGATGTAAATCGGGATTTTTTTTGTTTTGAGAATATGTAAAACCTAAAGAAAATGAAATACGCAAGATTAACAAAAGAACAATTTGATGAATTACATGCAGAATTTGCAAGTTTTTTAGCTACACAGGCTATAGATAAAGCAGAGTGGGATTCTTTAAAATTAAATAAACCGGAAGTCGCAGAGCAGGAATTAGATGTCTTTTCTGATTTAATTTGGGAAGGAGTTTTGTCAAGAGCAGAATTTTTAGAGCATTTTTCTAAAAATCATATATTTTTATTTCAGTGTTTCGAAACGCATGTACAATCTATTGTACTGAAGTCTTTAGTTGCAGAAACAGATTTCCTGACTAAAGATGGTTTGCAGTGGTTGAGTGATAATATGTTTACTGACGCAATAGAAATGAAAACAGGAAAGAAAACCTTTACTGAAGATCGTAATTCTTCAATTTTTGAATTAATTCAGCAAGGAGCTTTTTTAAGCGATGGGCAATTGTTCAGACAAATTAATTCTATTATAGAATCATAGAACTTATTTATTTAGGATAAAAGCATTTTTTTAGTTGAATTTTGTTTAATGTTTTGGTGCTTTTATACCCCGTATTTATACCTGTTTTGACTTTTTTAAAATTTATCTTTATTTGTTAGATATGTGATCTAATCATGTTTATATAATTGTCGAAAAAACAATTATATTTATAAGTAATTACTTTCAAATATATTAATGTGTTAAAAAAAAGGCTTTTTTATTGTTATATTTTTAAATATTATTTAGCTTAAAAATGGCAGTATTTATAGCGATTAATGCTTTTTTTGTGGGTTAATTTTTTATATAAATGAAAAAAATAAGAATTTTACGCTTGTTTAGTATTTTATTTTTTTTTAATTTTAGAAATATAAAGCTTAAACAAAAAGTTTTATTTTGAATTGTAGATTCATAAATTTATTATAAAAAAGAAAATTTCTTTTTTATAGCATAATTTGAAGTTTTATAATAAATTATTTAACTAGTTGCTTATGGACTTAATATTTACTCTCTTCATCAAATTTGCATTCGGAATTAGTATTATCTTGTTTTTAATAAACTTATCAGAGTTTAAGTTTATTTGTAAAGCAAAATTGATCCGTAAATTTAAAAATTACATTAGTATTTTATTCTTAATACCCCACCCCAATTGATGACTAATTGTCATTGATTGTATTTTGTATGCAATTTTTAAAACCATCTAAAAATTGTTTTTTATAAAAAGAGTAATCAACTTTTTGTAAATGTCAAATTGTACAAAATACAAAGTGAATTCTAAATTCAAATTATTCTAAAACAAATCACTCCTTTTTTTGAAGCTTCATGCTTCTTCAAATATTTAAGACGTTTTTAATCAATTGATAAAAACGCTCTTGGTTACGCTTTTATTTTTTTAAATTTTAGATTAAGCTCAATTTTTGAATTGGGCGTTATTTTTAACTAATTGATTTTTAGTTTTTTAAAATTGTATAAGACGGTTGTCTTACTGCAACAGGGTTTCTATTGTCCATTTTCTAATCTTCCAAATTATGAAAAAAAAGTTACAAATTATTAATCTCAACTTCCAGAAGGGATTATTAGGAGCATTGTTTTTTTTGCTTTTATTTTCAAACTCTTTTGCTCAGAATGTATGTAGGCCGATTTCGCAAACAAATAGTACAGGCGGTCTTTTATGTGCAGGTATGAGTGTTACTGATCCAAATGATGCATTTGATATAAGTATGAGTACTTTTGCTACCATAAGCAATGTGCTTGGTTTAGCTTGTTTTGCACAAGAAACATTAACATTTAATCAAACTGCGAAGGCTGGAGATCAAATTGTAATTTATTTTGGAACTGGAGGTGGTTTGCTGAATTTGAGTCTTTTATCAAATGCGACAATCCAGGCAAAGCTTTCCGGTACAAACGTAGATGATCCTGTGGCATTAAATAACGGGCTGTTAAATCTTCAATTATTACCGGGTAATCAAATAGCTGTAGTGCGATATACATTGCCAGGTGATACGAACCAAGTAAGGATTCAGGTTGGTGGGCTTCTTAGTGTATTAGTGAATTTAAGGGTTTATGATGTAAGGCTCGATTTTGCAAAACCTACCGTTACAAATGGTTTAACACAAACTGTTTGTTCTGGAAATTCTTTAAATTTATTAGCTAACCCTGTAGTGGGTACTACGCTTGCCTGGTATGATTCTCCTACTTCAACAGTTGCATTAGCAGCAGGAAATAGTTATACAACTCCAAATTTAACAGCTAATACAACTTATTATGTTGGCGTTTCCAGAACAGGTGGGTGCGAGGGAAGTGAACGTTTACCAGTTGTTGTCAACGTTTCTAATCCTGTAGCGCCAGCAATAAGCGGTGCTGGTACTTCAATATGTTCTACAGGAGGTGATCTACAAACGACATTGTCTATTATTAATCCAATTCCGGGTACGACTTATAATTGGTATGAGACGGCATTTGGAGTACCGGTTTTTGCAGCTTCAGGAGATACTTATTCTCCAACAGTTCCGTTAGGTACTTCTACATTTTACGTTGAAGCCGTGATAGGAAGTTGTGTCAGTCTAACAAGAACTCAGGTTGATGTAATTTCAACTGCTATACCTGCTGTTCCAACGGTCTTAACTCAAAGTGTGACTATTCAATCGGGACAGAATGCAACTTTGAATGCAACTTCATCCGTTTCAGGTGTTACATTAAATTGGTATGATGTTGCTTCAGGGGGGACAGCAATTGCAGTTAATTCTCCCACATTTACAACACCAATTTTAACAGCGACAAAAACATATTATGTAGAAAGCCAAAGCGCAACAGGAAACTGTGTTAGCAACAGAGTTCCAGTAGTTGTTAATGTACAGCCAGCAGCTTTGGGAGGTTGTTTAGAAGCGGGCAGCCAACAAACAAATCAAAATGGATTATGTTTATTATGCGGCTCAACGAATCCGAATAATTCTGTTGATGGAAATCCTGCTACAGCAGCTCGTCTTACAGTTCCTGTTGGATTGTTAAACGGATGGATTCAGCAAACATTACAATTCAATAATCCGGGCAGACAAGGAGATATTGTTGATGTTGAATTAGAATTGCCAGGCGGACTTGCAGATGTTGCCTTATTAGGAACCGTTAGTTTGGCGACTTATAATGGTGCAACCTATAATAATGACAGAGTTTTAATTAATAATTCCCTGATAACTTTACAATTATTGTCAGGTAATCGTTTTAGAGCGAGTGTAGTCGCTGGTGCCGCTTTTGATCGTGTTGAGATTCGGTTAGGAGGTTTGGCAACAGTATTGACAAGTTTAGATATTTATCAGGCGACTTACAGATATAAAGAACCTTTAATTTCAGGTAATACAACAATTTGTAGTGGTCAAACAACGACTTTAACTGCAAGTGTTGGAGTTGGAGAAACCATTAAATGGTTTGATACAGCTACTGGAGGAACTTCTTTAGCAGCTACAACTTCTTACACCACTCCGGCTTTAACGGTTCCAACTACTTATTATGTTGAAATAACCAGAAATGGCTGTGTTAATAGTGAGCGTTTTCCTGTAGTAATCTCAATTAATAATCCTGTAGCTCCTGGTATTGCTACAGCAGGTACTACAATTTGCAGTGGTCAGGCTACCACATTGAATATTCAGGCTCCCATTTTAGGAACCGTTTACAAATGGTATGATGCAGCTTCAGCAGGAAATTTAATGTTCACAGGCACTTCTTTTACCACACCAAATTTAACTGCTGATACCAACTATTTTGTTGAAGCGGAAATCGGAAGTTGTTTAAGTACAACTCGCACTTCTATTACGGTAACTGTAAATCCATTACCTGCAGTACCAATTGCCGCATCTTCAAATGTGGTTATTCAGTCAGGACAGAGTGTTGCTTTGCAGGTTTCAAGTCCGGATTCTAATGTTACATTTGACTGGTATGATGTACCAACCAATGGAACTGCTTTGGCAACGGGGACAAATACTTACTCAACACCAGTTTTAACATTAAATAAAACCTATTATGTGACTGCAAGAGGTATAACTTCAGGTTGTACAAGTAATGCAAGAACTGCTATTAACGTTTTGATAAATAATTCAGCTAGTAGTTGTTTACAGGCTAATACACAAGTCACAACCTTAGATCCTGGTTTATTGTGTGTTTTGTGTAGTTTCAGTAATGCCGGAGGATCTGTTGATACTAATGTAAATACATTTACAAGACTTTCAACAGTAGCCGGTATAGCCGGAGCTTATGTTGAACAATTATTAACTTTTCCAACAACAGGCCAGGCAGGTGATATTATAGAGGTCGAACTAGAATTGCCGGGAGGATTAGCAGATGTTTCATTATTAGGAGGCGTTAGTTTAGCAACTTATAATGGAGCAACTTATAATAACGACAGACAGTTTCTAACAAATAGTTTGTTAAGCTTACAGCTGCTGTCAGGAAATAGATTTAAAGCCAGTTTTACAGCAACAGCGTCATTTAATAAAGTTGAGATTCGGTTGGGAGGATTAGTGACTTTATTAACAAATTTAGATATTTACGGAGCTTCTTATAGATTTAAGGATGCTGTAGTTACCGGTGCCACATCTCTAATTTGTAGTGGACAAACAACCAGTTTAGCTGCCAGTTCAAATGTAGCTGGAGAAACTTTTAAATGGTATGATGCGGCAAGTGCAGGAACAGAACTTTCTGCTTCAGCAACCTATACCACACCTTCTTTAACAGCAACAACAACTTATTATGTAGAAGCAACACGTGACGGAACTTGCGTTAATAGTGTTCGCCAGCCTGTTACGGTAACAGTGTCGCCATTTGCAACAGGTGCTGATATTACAATTAACAGTCCTTTAGAAGCTTCTTGCGCCGGAAGTGTTGTATTATCTCCAACATCAGCTTTAGTCGGAGCGCAATTCAGATATTATACCGATCAAAATAAAACGGAGGAAATTAATACAGGCTCTATAGTCGCTTCTCAACCAGGAGTAACTTTTTCTAAAGATTCGATAACAGGAGCTTTAACAATTAATGGTCTGAATTCAGCTGTACCATCTTATAGTTATTACGTATCTGTTGTTAATGCAGTTACTTGCGAAAATGCAATCAATACACTGAAAGAAGTAACGGTTAATTCTCCATCCGTCACACCTTTAACAGTAATTGGTACTACTTTAGAAGGCTGTGAAACTGTGAATTTAGCAAATGCGATAACAGGTTTAGATACAACCGGAAATACAACTTATACTTTTTATGATCCTTCAGATAATATCTTGCCTGCAGCTGCTGCAGCTAATATCAATACAAGTGGTGTTTACTCAATTCAGGCTCAGGGTAACGGTGTTACATGTCCGTCGGCTAAGCTGCCGGTTACAGTCACAGTTAACCCGTTACCAAGTCTAGTTGTTGCAACACCTTTCTTATCAGTAAATGTGGGAACCAATGTTCTTTTGAATGCTACATCAAACGGAACATTAGCATGGTTTAATCCTCAGGGAAATCCTTTGACAGGTCCGGTATTTACAACAGGAGTTTTAAATACTCCGGGAATTTATACTTATACAGTAGTTGCTACAAGTGTTCTAAATTGTTCTGCTTCAGCAACAATTACAATCAATGTTATAGATCCAAACAACTGTCAATTATTGACAGAAAGAGTTTATGCGACCGGACAAAGCTCAGGTTCAATTGTAACAGGTGGAGTTGCTAATCCTACTAATGCCATTGACGGAAATACGCAAACTTATTCAACAATAGTAACTGGAGTTGGTCTTTTAGGAGTTGGTACTACCTGGCAGAATTTGACATGGCCAACTAATATAACAAAAGGGACACCAGTTACGGTTAAGCTAGGAGCAGAATACAGTGGTGTGGCTGTTGCACAAGGTTTATCAGTGGTTGGAACTAAAAGTGGAGTTCCTATTGGAGCAATGCTACCTGTTTCAGGATCACTATTAAATTTATTGCCTGGAGAAAAATCGTATGAGTTTACTTTTGTTCCATCAAATTCATCCGGTCCGCAAGATTATGACGGAATCAGAATACTATCCGGAGCACTTTTGAGTGTTGCTCAAAACACAAAAGTATTCGATGCTTATTACACAAAAAAAGTTTCAACAGTTGTTTGTACTCCTGGGGATATCCAGGATGTGTTTTTCGGAGCAACAGATCTTGGAATAGGGGCATTAACTTCTACTGTTGGAGTTAGCGATTCGTGGAATGTTGCGGATAATGATGTTTCTACTTTCGCAACCATGTATAGTGGGGCTGGAGTTTTGGCAGCAGCAGATTTAACAGTTACATTTAAAACCCCGTCAATTGTAAGTGATACATTAAGACTTGTAGTTTCTAAACCAGGGGCTCTTTTAGATGTCAATTTACTAACCGGATTTAGCATTCAGCGTTACTTGGGTAATGTTGCAGTTGGAGCTCCTATTCAAAGCAATAGTACATTGTTAAGTATTAGAGTATTGCCGGGAAATACAATGTCAATGGTATTAGTATCCTCTCTCCCTGAAGCATACGATCGTGTAAGAATTCGTTTTGGCGGTGTTGCAGGAGTTTTAGATTTCCTTAGAGTTCATACAGTAGAACGAGTTGGTAATACGAAAGTAATTGGAAGCGATTCTGATAACAAAATTACGGTTTGTCCGGGAACAGATGTTACACTTCAGGTTCCGACAGAAGCTTGTTCTAATTATATATGGTACGATTCGCCTACAGGAGGTTCTGTTGTAGCTAACGGAATTACTTTTACAGTTCCTGCTACATTAGCAGCCGGTACTTATAAATATTATGTACAACCGGTAAGATATGGTTGTGAAGCTTTATCAAGAGGAGAAGTTACTATTGAAGTCCGAGCTTCAAGTCCGGAAAATGCTTTAACAAATATTACTCTTAATGGTGGAGTTGATACTTCAATTTGCTCTCCAACAGGAACGATAACTTTAAATACAAGTTTAAGCGGAACTCCTTCATTAACAAACCCGATTTATTATTGGTATAATTTTGACGGAACCACAAGTCAGTTAATTGCAGGTGAAACGACAAGCCAGTTAATTAGAAATGGATTAACTCCTGGGACTTATACTTATTTTGTAGGAGTTAGTTCAGATGAGTTTTGTGAAACTGCTGCGGCAGACAGAAAACAAATTACTTTTACAATATTGCCTCCATCAGTTCAAAATGATATTTTAGTTGATGATGCAGTAGTTTGCCACAATATTCCGGCAACCTTAACACCTACAAGTGTATTATCCGCACCTGTATTTTCATGGTATTTTGATGCGAATAAAACTCAGCCTATAACAGATGGAACAGTAAGTGGCGTAACTTATGCCATAAGCTCTACAGGAGTTTTAACAGTAACAGGTTTAACACGTGCTTTGAGTCCGGTTACGTATTATGTTGGAGTTTCAAGTGATACAACTTGTGAAAATATAGCTGGGACGCTTCAAACAGCAACAGTAATAATAAATGACCCAGGTACACCAACTACCACAGATAGCACACAAGATTTCTGTTTAGCGAATGCGCCGACAGTTGCCACTATTCAGGTAAACGAAACTAATGTAGTTTGGTACGATTCATTGACCAGCACCACGGCAATTGCGCCAACAACCGCTTTGGCAAACGGAATTTATTACGGAGCTATTTTAGACCCAGTAACAAGTTGTGAAAGTTCAGTTCGTCTGGCAGTAACCATTACCATAAATGACCCGGGCACACCAACAACAGCAGATGCGACACAGGATTTCTGTTTAGCGAATGCGCCGACAGTTGCCAATATTCAGGTAAACGAAACTAATGTAGTTTGGTACGATTCATTGACCAGCAC
>NZ_JAADZW010000037.1 GCF_010645065.1 Flavobacterium fluviatile
TTATATTTGAAAAAAGGCTCCGATTATAAAAACAGGAGCCTAAACTTTTCAACTTACACACTTTTTGGGATAGTGTCGAAAGATATTTGTAATTAATCTAAAGCGCGTTTTGTAACGTACGCCCGATAACCAATAATTGCCAGCTGCCATTTTTTTGCTTTGGCTATATCTAAACCCTGCTTGCTAAAACTTGGTAGTAAGAGTTTGTTTATTTTGGCTAATATTTTAAACATAAGAATAAATTTTTCTCAAAGATAAAAAAAGACTTTGCTTAATGGCAAAGTCTTTTTTGTGTTTTTGGAATGAATGTTTATGATTTTTGACTTTCTTTCTCCATTTTTTTCATTTCTTTTTCATGAATTTTCATATTTTTTTCGAATGCCTTCATGTCTTTTTCAAATTGCTTCATATTTATTTCATACTCTTTGGAGTCTTTGCCGAATTTTATTTGAATTCCTTCAGTGAATTTCTCCATATCAGCATTGAATTTTTCCATCGCTATTTCATATTTTTCCATTTCTTTTTCAAAAACGGCTTCACGTTTAGACATGATTTCTTCGATTTGTTTCTCATAAGCAGACATATCCGGTTCAAAAGACTCCATTTTTTTCTCAAATTCGGTCATTTCTTTCTCGAATTTGCTCATAGCCACTTTATCCTTTGGATTGATTGGCGGTACCGGCGGTTTAGGCATTTTTGACATATCCAGGGCTGGAGCTGGAGGCATTTGTCCTGCAGGAAATGAAGGCGGAGTAGGTGGGACAGGAGGAGTTATCGTTGAAATAGTATTTATTTTGACATGATTTTTTTTATTTATAATAACATTATCTCCATCAACTATCGGTTTTTCCATTCCGTCATCGGTAATAATATTGATTTTTTTGTTGTTATTATCATCAACTGAAATAACGATTCCGCAGCTTTTAATTGCATTATCACCGTCAATTTGTATAGTTTTATCTCTCCCGGTACCTTTTTCAACATCAACTTTGATTGCTGTTAATTGATTATTTGAGTTTCTTTTTACTTCCGAAATTTCAACATCTACATTATGAATCTTCTTCAGTTTTACAGTCATTTGTTTTAATTCTTCGTCTGTTGTAGTATTTTTTATTTTGTAAATATCAACAGACTGAATTTTTTCATTGACTTCCTGAGCTTCTTTTTTCTCTTGTGCAATGGTTTTTATCTGAAATAAAAGCACAAAAGCCACAAGCGCCGGAAGAATTGCATAATACTTCCATGAATTCCTTTTTTTTGATTGATTTTTGTTTAACATGACAATTCGTTTTTTGATTAATGATTGATAAAAATGATTGGTGATGGCAACACAGCTTTTATGTGTTGTTATTTTTAAAAGCGTGTATTGATAGGCTTTTTTGTCTGATATTTTTTTAGCAGCTTCATTATCGGCAATAAATTCGAGGTTTTGTAAAATGGCTTTTTTGTATAACCAGATGACAGGGTTGAACCAAAAAAGCACACAAAATACTCGTGAAACTAACACATCAATAGTGTGATTTTGATCACTGTGGACTTTTTCATGCTCAATGATGTTTTCTAATTCTCCTTCTGTGTACATTGATGAGTTGTAGACGATGTAGTCAAAATATGAGAACGGAGCAATGTTTTCAGTTACATCAACTAATTTAAAATCAGCCTGCTGTTGTATTTTTTTTCCTTTTAAAAGCGAATTCAAATTGTAAAAATCTCCTATAAATTTTATTACGAGTGCCAGAAATCCAATACTGTAAATTGCTATTAGAACATAATTCCAATCGATTTCAAATGTTTCCTGCTTAATGGTTTGTGGTACAAAAGCCTGAGAATAATTCATAATTGGCATTGGAACAGGATCAATCCAGACAATTTTGGTATATACTAAAAAAGGCAGCAAAACTGAAGTTGCCAATCCGGAAAGTAAAAACCATCGATTGCTATTGAAAAATGTTTCTTTTCGTAGTAAAAAATAATAGGCACAATAAAATAATACTACTAACCCCGATGATTTTGCGATATAAATAAAAAGTGCTTCCATAAATAATTATTTTTCTCCTTCTTTTGGATTTTCGATCATAGCTATGATTTCACGTAATTCAGCCGCAGAAATTTTTTCTTCTTTGGCAAAAAACGAAACCATATTTTTATAAGAACTGTTAAAATAATTATCAATTGCAGTTTTCATATATTTTTTGCTATAAGCTTCAAGGCTTATAATTGGATAATACTGATGTGTGTTGCCAAAAGCATTATGTCCCACAAATCCTTTTTCTTCCAGATTTCGAATAATTGTAGAAAGTGTATTATAATGAGGCTGGTCTTCAGTAATTTCTGCCTGTACTTCTTTTACGAAAGCTTTTTTGAGCTTCCATAAAATATGCATTATTTCTTCTTCTTTATTAGTTAACTTTTGCATGTGTTTTAATTTATATCAAACCTACAACTATTTTTTTAGTTATGCAACTATAAAAATAGTTATTTAACTAAAAAAGAAGTTTATTTTTGATCCGGAAGAAGAAATATTTTTTTTCAATTTAATGTAATAAATTGAAATTAAGGATTTTATTGGTTCTGGGTTTATTGTTTTTTTTCTAAAACAAGAGCATTCTTAATCCACAAACAGCAAAATGTAGCTATGATACCAATGCTCGCCATGAAAAACCAATTCATTTGGTATCCAAATCGTGAAATAATTTCAAACCCCACTTTTGAACTGATAATATGAGCTAAACTAAAGCTCATAGTGTAAAGCGCCATATACTGTCCTTCCTGACCTCGTGGGGCACGACTTAGGGCAAAAGCATTAGAGAAAGGAAAGGCGAGAACTTCTCCTATAGAGATGCATATCATAGCAATGATTAAGATTCCGGCCCAAACGTTGATTAGTAACAGAAAAAAACTTAATGCCATAGTAAAGGAACCCCAGATAATGATTTTTATTTTCGGAGAACCTTTTCTTTCCAAAAATCCGACAGTCGGCATTTCTAATGCAAAAATCAGCAAGCCATTTAAGGTCATTAAAAGACCGGTTTGAAATTCTGTCAGACCAAATTTCTCATTGTGATATAATGGTAATGTGGTAAAAAGCTGAAAAAAGATCATGGCAGTCACAAAACTCACAAATAAGAAAACCCAAAATATCCTGTCTTTAAATACTGATTTTTTATTTGCTGAATCTTCAATTTTATCTTCAGGTATGACTTTTTTCTTTTCTTTTACGAGCAAAGCAAAAATCGAAATCGAAATGATACAGGAAATTCCGTCAACCCAAAATAGTCCCTGATAGCCGATTCCCATAATGATAAGTCCGCCTAAAGCAGGGCCAGATGCAAAACCTAAATTTACGGCTAAACGGACCAATGTTAAAGCTCTTGTCCTGTTTTCTGGCTTCGCATACGCACCAAGTGAAACAAACATGGCAGGCCTGAACATATCTGCAATGACCATTAAACAAAACATTCCTATACAAAGTCCCAAAAAAGTAGTGATGTATTGAATTAAAAACATGGAAATCCCTGTAGTAAACAAACTAAAAATCATGATTTTATAAAATCCTATTTTGTCTGACAATTTTCCTCCAAGCCAGGATCCCAGCATTGATCCAAACCCAAATGCAACCATAATCCAGCCAACCTGATTATAAGTAAAATGAAGATCTTCTTTTAAATATTTTGATAAAAAAGGCAATACCATTGTGCCTGCACGATTGATAAAAGTAATAATGGCAAGAATCCATATTTCTCTTCTAAATCCTCTAAAATTGTTGATGTAATGGTGAAAAGCGTTTTTTAACATTATAAAAGAAATTGTTTTTCAACAAAGTTAGAAAACTTTGTAATGTGTAGCGGTTGCTGCTTTGTTAGTTTTAAACTATTTTTGTGCAAAATTTCTATGATGAAAAATAGTCTGTTTGTTTTATTATTGGTTTTTAATTGGACTTATAGTCAGGGCAAATTCAATAAAAATAATGCTGAAAAATTTCAGAAAACTATTAATGCTGAATATGCAGATGCTAAAACCAGCCCATTAATGGCTAATGATTTGAAAACGTTTAAATCACTTGATTTCTATCCCATAAACAGTAAATATTTTGTAAATGCAAAATTGATAAAAGCTAAAAACGAGAAACCATTTGAAATGAAAACATCAACTTCCAGAAAACCAAAATATATTAAATACGGGACTGTTTTCTTTACAATTGACGGAGTTGCATTACAATTAAATGTTTATCAGGATGTTGAACTTTCTAAATTAGAGAAGTATAAAAACCATTTGTTTTTACCTTTTTCAGATTTAACCTGTGGAAAAGAAAGTTATATAGGTGGAAGGTATATTGATTTGGAAATTCCAAAAGGAAATACAATTGCAATCGATTTTAATCAGGCATATAATCCGTATTGTGCTTACAATCATAATTACTCTTGTCCAATTGTTCCATTAGAAAATGATTTGAATATTGCCATTAAAGCTGGTGTAAAAACGTTTCATTGATGAAATTTTTCAATCTTCATACGCATAAGTTTACCAATAATCCTGATATTTTAGAATTGGTGAATCAATATCCTCAGGATTTTGATGCTTCGATTCCGTTTTATTCGATTGGAATTCACCCATGGTACATTGTTGAAGACAGAATTGATGCCGATTTAAAAATTATTGAAGAAAAGCTAAAAGAAAATAATTGTCTGGCTATTGGTGAGTGTGGTCTGGATAAACGAATCGAAATTCCGTTTGAACAGCAGGTTAGTGTTTTTGAAGGCCAGTTATATTTAGCACAAAAATATAAAAAGCCAGTAGTTGTTCATTGTGTTGCAGCATATCAGGAAGTGATTTCAATAAAAAAGAGGTTGAATATTTCGGTTCCGATGATAATTCATGGTTTTTCTAAAAATAGTCAGGTTGCTAATCAGCTCCTCAAGGAAGGATTTTATATATCGTTTGGGAAATATTTAGTGCAAAATCCGGATTTAAAGACAGTTTTTCAGAATATACCAAATGATCGCTTCTTTTTGGAAACTGATACAATTGAAGAAAATATTCAACAGGTTTATGAATTGGCTTCAAGTTATAAAGAATTAAAAAATGATGATTTACGGTCAGTGATCTCAAATAATTATAAAATGTGTTTCAGAACCAATAATTCTGAAGCAAAAAATTAAACAAACAAAATAATAGAGAAGTATATGGCAGAGTGGACAGAAAGAGCCGAGCTTTTATTTACAAAAGAAGGATTAGATAACCTGCAAAGCGCAAATGTTTTGGTTGTAGGTTTAGGAGGAGTGGGATCGTTTGCAGCTGAATTTTTGGCGAGAGCAGGAGTAGGGAATATGACCATCGTTGACGGTGATATTGTTGATATTACCAATATAAACAGACAATTACCTGCCCTTCATTCGACTGTAGGTGAGCCAAAAATCAAAATTGTTGGAGACCGGCTGATGGACATAAATCCCGCATTAAAATTAACCCGTGTACAGGAGTTTTTATCCCCTGAACGCGCATTTGAAATTGTTTCCCCAGAATTTGATTATGTTTTGGACTGTATTGATAGTGTGACACCGAAGCTAAATCTGATTTTTGCTGCAAAACGAAAAAAAATAAAAATTATAAGCAGTATGGGAGCCGGAGGAAAGATGCTGGCTTCTAAAGTAAAAGTCGGAGACATTTCAAAAACCTGTTATTGTCCGTTTGCAAAAACAATCAGGCGCCGGTTAAAAGCAGAAAAAATTTATAAGTTAAAAGTTGTTTTTTCGCCTGAGATTCCGGACAAGAAGAGTTTAAGAATGACTGATGGTAAGAATTTCAAAAAGTCATTTTACGGAACCAACAGTTATATTCCTGCTTTATTTGGCTTACATGCCGCTGAAACCGTAATTCGTCACTTACTTAAAAAAGAATAAGCTTTTGTGAGTAGTAAAAAAAACTTAGGATATGAAAATCTGATATCTCATCAACTTAAAAAAAATGATTAAAACAGTAATTTTTGATATGGACGGCGTAATTGTCGATACAGAACCCGTTCATCGTTATGCTTATTATAAACAATTTTCAGAATTAAATATTGAAGTTTCAGAAGAAATGTATTCTTCATTCACTGGATTTTCAACCCGAAATACGTTTCAGACTTTAAAAGGTTTTTTTCCAGCAATAGAACATGGAGTTGAGGATCTGATTCAAAGGAAAAGAAGTATTTTTAATGATGCTTTTGATACAAAAGAAGATTTATATTTATTAGAGGGTGTTGAAGATTTAATAAAAGATTTGTATGCAAACGGTATCCAGTTAATTTTGGCTTCATCTGCATCAAAAGTAACTATTGACCGTGTTTTTACACGTTTTAATCTCCATCAGTATTTTTCGGCAATTGTTAGCGGTGAAGATTTTCCACAATCCAAACCAAATCCGGCAATTTTTATGCATGCAGCTTCATTGTCAGTTGCTCCGAAAGAAAATTGTATCATAATTGAAGACAGTACTAATGGTGTAAAAGCAGCTAAGGGTGCAGGGATTTTTTGTGTGGGTTACAGAAGTGAAAATTCAGAAGGTCAGGACTTATCTGAGGCCAATTTGATTATTAATCATTTCAATGAGTTAGATGCTTTTAAAATATCACAATTAAGTACTTGAATTAAGTAAAATTTAACTCTTGTCTTTTTTTGAATTTGTAAATTTGAAAAAAAACAAACAGATTTATAAAATGAAAAAACTACTTATTGCATTAGTCATTATTTTCGCACCTTTTGTTGCAGAAGCACAAATAAGAACACCTCAAGCTAGTCCAAAAGGCTATATCAAACAAACCGTTGGATTAACAGATGTTGAAGTTACCTATTCAAGACCAGGTGCCAGAGGCAGGGCGGTTTTTGGTAATCTGGTTCCGTTTGGAAAATTATGGAGAACAGGAGCGAATGAAAACACCATAATCAACTTTGGAGATGATGTTGTTATTGATGGCAAAACATTAAAAAAAGGAAAATATGCCATTTATACTATTCCAAGGATAGAAAGCTGGGAAGTAATCTTTTACCTTTCAACCGACAACTGGGGATTACCTGAAAACTGGAGTGATGCTTATGTGGCTTTAAGAACAACTGTTAAAGAAGATGCATTGCCAACTCCTGTTGAAACCTTTACGATTGGCATTAATAATCTGGATCAAAATTCAGGACATTTGGAAATGGCCTGGGAAAACTCTCATATAGCATTGAAATTTGAAGTTCCTACTGCAAAAATTGCTACAGAGAGCATTAAAAAAGCTTTGGCCGGACCAACATGGAATGATTATTATGCTGCATCCCAATATTTATTTCAGTCAAACGGAAATATTATGCTTGCAAGAGATTATGTAGATAAAGCATTAGAATTAAGTTCAGATAAACCTTTTTATGTTACCAGATTAAAATCATTAATACAGGCAAAGCAAGGTGATAAAGCAGGTGCTATAGAAACGGCCAAAATTTCTTTGGCTGCTGCAGAAGCTGCCAATAACCAGGATTATGTAAAAATGAATAAAGATAGTATTTCTGAATGGAGCAGATAATTCTGTAGCTTTATATAAAAGACAAACCCATTTTGATACATCTCAAAATGGGTTTTTTATTGTTTTGATTAAAATATTTCTATATTAAATGAAGTATAAAAACTTTGATTTGCTTCAAGAATCAGTATGCCCTCTTTTTTAAACAAGTCACCTGATTTTTCAGGTGTGTCAGAATAACCAAACCACGGTTCAATACAAATAAAAGGAGCGTTTTCTTTGGTCCAGATTCCCAGATTTGGAAAATCCCTAAAATCAACTTTAATATATGGTTTGGAGTTTTCAAGTATAGTTATCGAATTTGATTCGAGAGTTTTAAAAACTAAAGCATCATTTTCGAATAATTTGTAATTTAAATTCACTGTATTATTTAAAGTTTCTAAACTTTCCTTTTTATTTGAAATTAAGCCATCTTCAAGAAGTGAATATTCTAATTTTTCTTTTTTTTCAAATTGAATGCTGTAGTTTGAAAATTTTTCAGGCAAAGCAAAAGCAGGGTGGGCACCAATAGAAAAAGGGATTTGTGTTGCTTCTTTATTGATTACTTTGTATGCTATATTGAGTTTATTTTCTTCAAGCTTGTAAATAATCTGCAATTCAAACTTAAAAGGATATTTTTGAAGAGTTTCTTCATCATAGGATAAAGAAAAAGTGGCAGATACTTCTGTTTTTTCGATCAATTCAAATTCTCTGTCACGGGCAAAACCATGTCTTGGCAAGTGATAGTCTTTTTCATTAAATGTATAACTATCATTTTTTAAACTTCCCACAATAGGAAAAAGAACAGGTGAGTGTTTCGGCCAGTAATCCGGATCAGCGTTCCACATATATTCCTTTTTTTGATTGTTAGTCAGGGAAGATAATTCGGCTCCCGCATGTTTTATGCAGGCTTTTAGTGTTTTATTTGAGATTGTTGTGTTCAAAATGATATTTTTTAGTGAGAGTAAATGCTTTAAAATTGTAAATATAATTTTTAAAAATTTTAATTTTTAGAAAATGTGTCAAATTATTTTTTTAATAATATTTTGCTAAAATTAAATATAGGCTTTAAGTTTTCTCTGTAAATAGTATTTTTTTTCATTAATTTGCTACATAAACAGGTATAACATATGAAAAGAAAATTCGCTAAAGCCTTGTTGATAACGGCTTTGTTTGTAGGAATTTATTCTGTTTCGGCACAACAAGTACCGGCAACAGCAGGAAATCCAGTTAATAATTACAATTACCATGATGCCTTTGCACCGCATTTTTACACAAAAAATGGTACCCCAACCCGTTCCGCAAGTGGGCAGCCAGGTGTTGAATACTGGCAGAACAGAGCAGATTATCAGATTACGGCAAAATTAAATGCTGTGACAAACGAAATTATTGGTACGGATGAAATTACATATACCAATAACAGTCCGGATAAATTATCCTTTTTGTGGCTGAATTTAGATCAGAATTTATTCAAAAATGATTCGCGTGGAAATGCGGTCGTGCCTTTAACAGGAAGCCGTAATGGTGCTCAGGGACAAATTTTTGACGGTGGAAATAAAATTAAATCAGTAAAAGTAATTTCAGGCGAAAAAAAAGGTTCAGAAACTGATGCGAAATATATAGTTACAGATACCAGGATGCAAATTTTTCTTCCACAGGAATTAGCATCTAAAGGAGGAACTGTAAAAATTAAAATCGAGTTTTCATTCATAGCTCCTTTTGAAGGATCTGACAGAATGGGAGTTTTAGAAACTAAAAACGGCAAGATTTTTACGATTGCACAATGGTATCCGCGTATGTGTGTGTACGATGATGTAAGAGGATGGAACATGGCGCCATATTTGGGAGCTTCTGAGTTTTATCTTGAATATGGTAATTTTGATGTAAAAATTACTGTTCCGGCAAATCATTATGTGGTAAGTTCCGGAGAATTACTGAATGGTGCAGATGTTTTACCTGCAGAACAATTTAAAAAATACAAAGAAGCCGGACAAAGTGATAAAACGGTTACTATTCGTTCTGCCGAAGAAGTTGCAGCCAGTGCAAACACAAACATAACAGCAGAAAAAACATGGCATTACCAAATTAAAAACGCACGGGATTTTTCATGGGCTTCATCACCGGCTTTTATTTTAGACGGGGCAAAAATTAATCTTCCGAGCGGTAAAAAAGCTTTGGCATTATCAGCTTATCCTGTTGAAAGTTCAGGAAAAGACGGTTATGGACGTTCTACAGAATATGTAAAAGCATCCATCGAACATTATTCGAAACAATGGTTTGAATATCCTTATCCGGCTGCTACAAATGTTGCAGGAAATGAGGGCGGAATGGAATATCCCGGAATTGTTTTCTGCAGCTGGGAATCAAAAGGAAAAGACTTATGGGGTGTGACCGATCATGAATTTGGGCATATCTGGTTCCCTATGATTGTCGGGTCAAATGAACGTTTATTTGCCTGGATGGATGAAGGTTTTAATACCTTTATTAATTCATTAAGTACTGAAGCATTTAATAATGGAGAATATAAAGATCCGCAAACGGATTTGCATGAAATGGCCGACCCATTTACAAGACCAGACTTAGAAACTATTATGAGTTCTCCTGATAATATGAAGGAAGCTAATATTGGGATGCTGTGCTATTTTAAACCAAGTGCAGGTTTGGTTATTTTGAGGGAACAGATTTTAGGAAAAGAGCGTTTTGATACTGCATTCAGAACATATATTCAGCGCTGGGCTTACAAACATCCTCAGCCTGATGATTTTTTCAGATCCATGGAAAATGTTGCCGGCGAAGATTTAAGTTGGTTTTGGAGAAGCTGGTATGTAAATAACTGGCGTTTTGACCAGGGAGTTAACTCGATTAAATATGTAAAAAATGATCCGGCAAAAGGGGTTATCATCAATGTTGAAAATTTTGATAAAATGCCAATGCCAATTATTTTGGATGTAAAAACAAAAAGCGGAAAAGTGACAAGGGTTAAATTGCCTGTAGAAATTTGGCAGCGTAATAATGACTGGTCTTTCAAACACAATTCTACTGAAGAAGTAGAAAGTATTACTTTAGATCCTGAACATGTTTTTCCGGATAATAATCAAAATAATAATGTGTGGACAGCAGAAAAAGGTAAAATTGAAAAAGACATCATTCTGGATGGTTATTTAGGTGTCTATTCTACAAAAAATGCTCCTTTAAAAATTGAATTAACGGAGAAAAATAGTGTTCTGAATGTTGAAATTACAAACTTTCCTAAGTTTACAGTTGAACCTGTAGCGGGCGAAAAAGACACTTTTGTATCTAAAGCAGCGGGTTTGAAATTCAAATTCAACGAAGCTAAAACAACTTTCGATATGACTATTTTAGGCAATGGACAAGTAATTACATTTACTAAAAATTAAAATAAAGTTCGTAAATAATTCAGCCCGATAGGTTTATGGAATCTGTCGGGCTTTTTTAATGCTGAAAAATAACATTGTATTAAAAAAAAGTTAGATTTTTGAAAATTAGTTTTCTAAATAAAAAAATAATGTATTTTTGCACCATGAATGAAATAAGTTTACATATAACTTCTTTGTCACGGACAATCTCTCCTGGTACTTCTCCCGAAGTACGGATGCTATTAGTATAGTATTCAAGAGTTTTTCGCCGCGTATTTATTTATATTCATCTTCATTTTGAAATCACATACATTGTCCATCGGACAGATATATACCAAAAGTATTTATTTTCATAAAAGTTTCCTAAATCAGATTTTAGATTTTAAAGGTAGTGCTTCTGTTGTGTCTGTTATCAACTGCTTTTTTGGATTTCAAAACAAACAATACGTTTTAATATTTAACGCTAAACTTCATTACTGAAATGAAAATCTCTATTGTTGTTACTCAGGAAGAACACTTCAAATTTGCACAGGAAATCTGTGACACAATAGAATCGTCTGCTTTGTTAAGAGGTACGGGGATCGCTAAAAGAACTCCTGAATACATTCAGAAAAAAATGTCTAATGGAGATGCGATGATTGCTCTTGTAGACGGGAAATTCGCAGGTTTTTGTTATATCGAAAGTTGGGAGCACGGAAAATTTGTGGCACATTCCGGCTTAATCGTGCATCCTGATTACAGAAACTTAGGTTTGGCTAAAAAAATCAAATCAAAAGTTTTTGATTATTCTCTGGAAAAATATCCAAACGCCAAAATATTTGGAATCACGACTGGTTTAGCCGTAATGAAAATCAATTCGGAATTAGGCTATAAACCAGTGCCTTTTTCGGAGCTTACAACTGATCCTAGTTTTTGGGCTGGCTGTAAAACCTGTACTAATTTTCCAATTTTACAAAGCAAGGAAAACAAAATGTGCTTATGTACCGGAATGTTGTATGATCCAAAAGACAAACCAAAAGATCCGCCAAGACATCCTTTTAACGAAGCTGTTTTGAAAAGATTAAAAAAAATAAAACAAGCTTTATTCCTAAACAAATTTTTGTCTGTTTTATTTAGTTAAAGAATGAATTGAAATAAATCTCAAACTGCTAAATACGAAAGTATTAGCCTAAATTATAAAGAATGAAAAAAGTAGTATTAGCTTATAGCGGAGGATTAGATACCTCGTATTGTTTGAAATATTTAAAAAATGAAAAAGGATACGAAGTTCATACCGTTCTTGTTGACACAGGAGGATTCGACGCTGAAGAATTATCAGCAATTGAAAAAAGGGCTTACGAGTTAGGAAGTGCACAACATGCTAACTTAACAATTTTAGATAAATACTATGATAAAGCTATCAAATATTTGATTTTTGGAAACGTATTAAAAAATAATACATATCCTCTATCAGTTAGCGCAGAACGTGTTTTCCAGGCTATTGAAGCAATCAAATATGCTAAAAAAGTAGGAGCAAGCGCCATTGCACACGGAAGTACAGGTGCCGGAAACGACCAAATCCGTTTTGATTTGATTTTCCAGACTATTGCTCCGGAAATCGAAATCATTACACCAATTAGGGATTTAAAACTTTCCAGACAAGAAGAAGTAGAATACCTTCAAAAAAATGGCGTAAGCTATTCTTGGGAAAAAGCACAATATTCTATCAATAAAGGTCTATGGGGAACAAGTGTTGGAGGTAAGGAAACTTTAACTTCAGGACAGCCATTGCCAAGCGAAGCTTATCCTTCTCAATTACAAAAAGAAGGAGAAGAAAAAGTAACACTTCATTTTGAACAAGGAGAATTAGTTGGATTAAACGGAAAAACAGACAAACCTTCAAACAATATTGTAGCGCTTGAAAAACTGGCAAACGCTTATGCAATTGGTAGGGATATTCACGTTGGGGATACGATTATCGGAATTAAAGGCAGAGTTGGTTTTGAAGCTGCTGCACCGTTAATTATCATCAAAGCGCACCATTTATTAGAGAAACATACTCTTGGAAAATGGCAGCAATACTGGAAAGAACAGTTAGGAAACTGGTACGGAATGTTATTTCACGAAGGTCAGTTCCTGGATCCGGTTATGAGAAATATTGAAACTTTCCTGCAAGACACTCAAAAAACAGTAAACGGAACAGTAACAGTTTCATTAAAACCATATCATTTTTCGCTTGACGGAATCGAATCTGAAAATGATTTAATGAACACTGGTTTCGGTCAGTACGGCGAAATGAACAATGCCTGGACATCTGAAGATGCAAAAGGATTTATCAAGATTTTAGGAAATGCTCAGAATATATTTTCTTCAGTCAACAATGAAAAATTCGATTAATTGACTCTTTTTATTAATTAAACCCAGGATAATTTATGAAGTCAAATATTTTGTTTATACTTCCATTATTTATAATGTTTTTTGGATGTGAAAGTGATTCATCGCCAGAAAAAGAAACTTTAAAAGAAATTACTTCTGAGGTTTTATTGTTTGAATTTACTCGTGACACAGGTAACAGTTCATCCCGATTGTATTATAAAATAAAACATACTAATCCTAACGATTTTGCTATAAAGGGTACTTCATCCGTAACATTGGATTATAACGGAATAGTATTGACACCTATAAAAAAAATTATTGATGAAGAGTCATACATTCATATTGGTGCTAATTCTAGTTATACAGAAGTATATAATGTTGTTTCTCCTCATGAGACAAATTTACTGAGTCCTGAACAGATAAAGACATTTTATGTAAAGTTTGTATCTGCTAAATTTATTGTTGCAGAATAATAAAACAAAAGATTTCTTTATGGAATCTTAAAAAATAAAAATTATGATTAATATCGGAATAATAGGTGGTTCGGGCTACACGGCTGGGGAGCTCATCAGAATTTTAATGTATCATCCAAACGTAAACATCGATTTTGTTTACAGTACAACAAATGCCGGAAAACCACTTTCTGTAGCGCACCACGATTTGATGGGTGATATTGAAATGAATTTTACTGCCGAAATCAATCCGAATGTAAATGTTGTTTTCTTGTGTTTAGGTCACGGAAAATCGATTTCATTTTTGAAAGAAAATCAGTTTGCGAGTCATACCAAAATCATCGATTTAGGAAATGATTTCAGATTGAATAAAGACGCTCATTTCGAAGGAAAAGATTTCATTTACGGATTGCCGGAAATAAATAAAGCAGAAATTAAAAAAGCAAATTATATTGCCAATCCAGGTTGTTTTGCAACTGCTATTCAATTGGCTTTATTGCCTTTGGCAGAACACAATTTGCTGAATAATGATGTTCATATTAATGCTACAACTGGTTCTACAGGAGCAGGAGTAAGCCTTTCAGAAACTTCTCATTTTAGCTGGAGAAACAATAATATGTCGCATTACAAAGCTTTTGAACACCAGCATTTAGGAGAAATCGGGGAAAGTTTGGTGCAATTGCAGGATGATTTTGATAGTGAATTGCTTTTTATTCCAAACAGAGGGGATTTTCCAAGAGGAATTTTTGCAACGCTTTACACCTTATGTGATGATAGTTTGGAGCAATTGGTTGCTAAATATGAAGAGTTCTATAAAAACGAACCTTTCGTAACTGTTACGACCACCAATATCAACATGAAACAGGTTGTACAAACGAACAAATGTATCATTAGTTTATTGAAAAAAGGAAACCGGGTTCTCATAACATCAATTATAGATAATTTAACCAAAGGTGCTTCAGGACAAGCAATTCAAAACATGAATTTAATGTTCGGATTAGAAGAAACCACTGGTTTACATTTGAAACCAAGCGGATTTTAATTTTTAGTTTCAAGTTTAAAGTTTCAGGTTTCACGTTCTGTGTGTGACTCGAAATGGATACAAAGAAATATAAACTAGTTTCAAGTTTAGCGTTTCAAGTTGCACGTTCTACAAATAACCTGAAACCTAAAACCTGAAACAAAACAAACAAAAAAATATGAACTTATTCAACGTTTACCCATTATACGACATAACTCCGGTAAAAGCTGTCGATTGTACCATTATTGATGACAAAGGAGTAGAATATTTAGATTTATACAGCGGACATGGCGTGATTTCTATCGGGCACACACAACCGGATTATGTAGCAAAATTGAAGAATCAACTAGATAATCTGGGTTTTTATTCCAATGCCATTCAGAATCCTTTACAGGTGGAATTGGCACAGAAATTAGGAAAACTTTCTGGCCTTGAAGATTACGAATTGTTTTTATGCAGTTCCGGTGCTGAAGCAAACGAAAATGCATTGAAATTAGCTTCTTTCAATAACGGAAAATCAAGAGTTGTGGCTTTTCATAATTCTTTTCACGGAAGAACTTCTGCAGCAGTTGCTGTTACAGATAACAAAAAAATTGTTGCACCGATAAACGCACAGCAGGAAGTAACATTTTTGCCTTTAAACCAAATCGAACTGGTTGAAGCTGAATTAGCAAAAGGAGATGTTACGGCGGTAATTATAGAAGGAATTCAGGGAGTTGGAGGTTTAGATCAGGGAACAACGGAGTTTTTCCAGGCTTTAGAAAAAGCATGTAAAAAATATGATGTTGTTTTAATTTTGGATGAAGTACAATCAGGATACGGAAGAAGCGGAAAATTTTTCGCATTCCAACATCACGGAATCAATGCTGATATTATTTCGGTTGCAAAAGGAATGGGGAACGGGTTTCCTGTTGGAGCGATTTTAATTTCTCCAAAATTCGAAGCAAGTTTCGGATTATTGGGAACTACTTTCGGTGGCAGCCATTTATCTTGTGCTGCAGGAATTGCAGTTTTAGATGTAATTGAAAAACTGGATTTACAAAAAAATGTAAATGAAGTTTATGAATATTTCTTAGAAAAAATCAAAGAAGTTCCAGGAATCAAACAAGTAAAAGGAAAAGGCTTGATGCTTGGGGTCGAGTTCGATTTTGATGTAGCCGCTTTAAGAAAGAAATTAATTATCGAAAAACACATTTTTACAGGTAGCGCGAATAATAAAAATCTATTAAGAATTTTACCGCCTTTGACTGTGAAAAAAGCAGATATTGATACGTTTGTAAAAGCTTTAAAAGAAAGTTTAGAAGAGTTAAAAAACTAAAAGTATGATTATCCTAAAAGGTTTTTGAAACCTGTTAGGTATATTGAAATAAACTTAAAGTATATTCAGGAATCAAACCTAACAGGTTTTTCAAAACCTGTTAGGATCAATAAAGTTTCGATAAAAAGAAACAACCAAAAAACAACCAACCAACTATAAATTATGAATCCATTATCAATTGAAAAACGCAACGCTGTTTTGCGGACTATGGCAAAGCTGGTCGAACAGGAGCGGAATCAGATCATCTTAACCAACCAGGAAGACCTTGCTGATTACGACGGTTCAGATTTAGCCATGGAAGAACGCCTGAAAGTAGATGATAAAAAAGTCGATGAAATGATTCTATCTTTAAACCAATTAGCTTCACAGGAAGATCCCGTTGGCGTTGAGCGTTTTCATTTTACTCATGATAATGGAATTAAAGTGGTCAATAAAACCGCAGCTTTCGGAACGATTTTAATTATTTACGAATCGCGTCCAGATGTTACAATCGAAGCAGGCGGAATTGCTTTTAAATCCGGAAATAAGATTTTATTAAAAGGAGGAAAAGAGTCTTTAAAATCAAATTTAAAAATCGTAAGTCTTTGGCACAAAGCTTTAGAAGAAAACGGAGTTTCAAAAGAATGGGTGGAATATCTGAATTATAATAGAACAGAAACTCAGGCATTTTTAGAAAAACCAACTCAAAAAGTTGATTTAATAGTTCCGAGAGGCGGAGAAAAATTAATAGAGTTTGTAAAAGCACATGCAACTTGCCCGGTAATTGTAAGCGGACGAGGAAATAATTTTGTTTACGTTCATGAAGATGCTGACACAGATTTAGCTTTAAAAGTAATTTTAAATGCTAAAACTGCGAAAATTTCGGCTTGTAATGCTTTAGATAAAGTGCTAATCGATACAAAACTACCCAATTTTGAAGGTTTTACAGCGATGTTGATCGAAGCTTTAATAGAATCAAAAGTGGAAGTAATTGTCGACAAATCGCTAGAAAATTTTGAGAATACGAAAACCATTCAAAACAACGACATTTGGTACGAAGAGTTTTTAGATTATAAAATCGTAGTTGGAACTATTGATTCTCAGGATCATGCCATTGATATGATTAATAAATATTGCGGAGGACATTCTGCAGCTATTATTTCAAGAGACAACCATGCAGCACAGCAGTTTATGGAAGCGATAGATGCAGCTGCGGTTTACCAAAATGCCTCAACCAGATTCACAGATGGCGGACAATTTGGTCTTGGCGGAGAATTAGCAATAAGTACCGATAAATTGCATCAAAGAGGCCCAATTGGCTTACAGCATTTGGTAACCAATAAATGGTATGTGTATGGGGAAGGGCAGATTAGATAATGATACCTATGAGCTTAAATTTCGAATTGTTTTTGAAAGATGTAGCTTTGCGAACTTAACGTTTTATACACAAACAAAATCAAAAAAACCTTGCGCCCTTTGCGGTTAAAAAACAAAACATGGGTAAGAAACGGATTTTATTAAAAATAGGAAGTAATACTTTAACCAAAGAAACCAATCATATTTCGCGGGGAAAGATTGAAGATCTTGGAATACAGATTGCAGCTTTAAACGACGAATATGAATTTATCATAGTAAGTTCAGGAGCAATTGCAGCGGCAAAGCAATTTGTAAAACTGGATAATCAGGATAAAGATGTTTTTGTAAAACAGGCTTTAGCATCTATCGGACAGCCTCATTTAATGCGGATTTACAATGAAAATTTTAAGGATTTAGGATTGAATACTTCGCAGTGTTTGCTTTCTTATTCTGATTTCGAAAAAGAACAAACCAAAAAAAACATTGTCAATACCATTAATGTATTGGTTAAAAATAATTACATTCCGATTATCAATGAAAATGATACCGTGGCAACAGATGAGATTCGGTTTGGAGATAATGATAAATTAGCAGCTTTAACGGCAGTGCTGCTAAATGTTGATATTCTGATTATTGCTACCAATACAAACGGAATTTATACGAAAGAATCCATTCATGATGAAAACCCTGAAACTATTAAGTTGGTCAGTGATTTAAAATCGTTAGAAAAAGAAATTGGCGAATCGAAATCATCACACGGAACAGGAGGGATGCAGTCTAAAATAGAAGCAGCCGGAATTGCAAAAGCAGCCAATATCGAAACCTGGATTGTAAATGGATTAAATGATAATTTTATTTTAAAAGCATTAAAAGATGAAATTCAATTTACCAAAATAATCTAATGAGTCAATTAGAAAATTAGTTAATTAGATAATACACAATTGTCCAATTTTCTAATTATCACATTATCTAAATTTAAAAAAAAACAAATGAACTATATTTCAATAAAAGATATCGACTCTTTATCAAAATGGGTAAAAAGCGCGATTAAAATCAAACAAAATCCGCTTAAAAATAAAAAGTTAGGTAAAAACAAAACTTTAGTAATGTTATTTTTTAACTCCAGTCTCAGAACCCGTTTAAGCACACAAAAAGCGGCGATGAATTTAGGGATGAATGTTATGGTGATGAACTTTGGCAGCGAAGGCTGGACTTTGGAGTTTGAAGACGGAGCTGTAATGAATTCAGGTGCTTCAGAACATATTAAAGAAGCAGCAAAAGTAGTTTCTCAATATGCAGATATAATCGCTATCCGTGCTTTTGCAGGTTTGGTTGACAAAGAAAAAGATTATGCTGAAACTGTTATTTCAGGATTTTTAAAACATGCTACGGTACCAATAGTAAACATGGAAAGTGCTGTACGTCACCCATTACAGTCATTAGCAGATGCAATTACGATGGAAGAATACAAAACGAAACACAGACCAAAAGTAGTACTTTCGTGGGCGCCACATCCAAGAGCTTTGCCGCAGGCTGTTGCTAATTCATTTGTAGAAATGATGCAGATGCAAAAAGAGATGGATTTTGTAATCACGCATCCTGAAGGTTATGAATTAAGTCCGGAAATTACAAAAGACTGCAAAATCGAATACGATCAGAACAAAGCTTTTGAAAATGCAGATTTTGTTTATGTAAAAAACTGGAGCAATTTCAACGACTACGGAAAAGTAACGAACAGCGATCCAAACTGGACCGTTACCGCCGAAAAAATGGCTTTAACCAACAACGCAAAGTTTATGCACTGTCTTCCGGTCCGTCGTAACGTAATTGTAAGCGATGAAGTAATCGATAGCGAAAATTCAATCGTAATTGAACAGGCAAATAACAGAACGTATTCAGCACAATTAGTTTTACAAAAGATTCTTAAAAAAATATAGTTTTTTGAGGTGATAAGGTTCTAAGTTTCTAAGATGCTAAGAAACGAGGAACAAAAACCTTAGTCCCTTAGAACCTTAGCAACTTAGAACCTTATGAAAAAAGTTACCGTAATAAAAATAGGTGGAAACATCATCGACAATCCAACAGAATTAGAACAATTTTTAACTGATTTTTCTAAAATCGAAGGGTATAAAGTTTTAGTTCACGGCGGTGGAAAATCGGCTACAAAAATGGCTCAGAGTATCGGTTTGGTTCCGCAGATGATTGACGGACGCCGAATCACAGATGCTCCCATGCTGGATGTTGTGGTAATGATTTATGCAGGACAAATCAATAAACATATTGTAGCACAATTACAGGCAAAAGACAATAATGCCATTGGATTTTCGGGAGCTGACGGGAATTTAATCCAATCTGTAAAGCGAAATCACCCGACAATAGATTACGGATTTGTAGGTGATGTAAAACAAGTTAACACCAAATTACTAGCAACTTTATTAGAAGCTGGAGTTGTTCCCGTTTTCTGTGCCATTACACACGATAAAAAAGGTCAATTGTTAAACACAAACGCTGATACCATTGCCAGTGAATTATCAATTGCATTATCGGAAGTTTTTGATGTTACGCTAACGTATTGTTTTGAAAAACAAGGCGTTTTGCAGGATTCAGAGGACGATTCATCTGTAATTACAGAAATCAATGAATCATTATACAACAAGCTAAAAGAAGAAAAAGTAATCCATTCCGGAATGATTCCAAAACTGGATAACTGTTTCAATAGTTTATCAAGAGGTGTGCAGAAAATCAAAATTGGACATCACAGAATGCTTCAAAATTCAGATATTCCACATACAACGATTACGTTGTAAAAATATAGCCACGAATCACGCGAATTTGCACTAATTTTTTTCTGCTTAAAAAGAGAATATAATTTTAAACAGATATGAAAAAGTTTATTTTGATTTTTAATCTGTAACAAAAAAATAATTCATGAAAATTCGTGCAATTAGTGGCAAAAAAACAGAGTAGCGCAGTACTTTTAAATATTAATTTTAGAAATTTGCGCAAATTAAATTTAGGTTAGGATTTAATATAGAAACATAAGTTTAGAAAAGCTTAGAACCTTAGAATCTTAGCATCTCAGTACCTAATAAAAATGAAAAATATAGAAACGCTTACCCGGGAAGCAATTGAATTATTAAGAAACCTGATTGAAACCCCTTCATTTTCAAGTGAAGAAGATCAAACGGCTCTTTTAATTGAAAATTGGTTCAGTCAAAACGAGATTCCTTTCAAAAGAGAAAACAATAATGTGTGGGCTTTCAACAAATATTTCGACGAAAACAAACCAACACTTTTACTGAATTCACATCATGATACTGTAAGGCCCAATCAGGCTTACACCAATGATCCGTTTAAAGCGATTGAAAAAGACGGCAAATTATTCGGATTAGGGAGTAATGACGCCGGAGGATGTCTGGTTTCTCTACTAGCAACATTTGTACATTTCTACGAAAACCAAAATTTATCACATAATATCGTTATTGTTGCTTCGGCAGAAGAAGAAAGCAGCGGGAAAAATGGATTAAATAGTGTTTTAAAGCATTTACCGGAACTGGATTGCGCGATTGTGGGTGAACCAACGTTAATGCAGTTAGCAGTTGCAGAGAAAGGACTTTTAGTTTTAGATGTAAAAGTAAAAGGAACTGCGAGCCACGCCGCACACCAAAACGACGATAACGCTTTATACAAATCAATTCCGGTAATGGAATGGTTTAAAAACTATAAATTTGATAAAATATCAGACGTTTTGGGTCCTGTAAAAATGACCGTAACACAGATTAATGCCGGAAAACAGCATAATGTTGTTCCTTCAGAATGTGATTTGGTGGTTGATATTCGCGTTACGGACTGTTATACCAATGCTGAAATTCTGGAAGTCGTACAAAAGAATGTAAACGCAGAGGTTAAACCAAGATCCATGCACTTAAATTCGTCATCTATTCCTGTTGCTCACGGTTTAGTGCAGGCCGGAATCGCTTTGGGAAGAACAACGTATGGCTCGCCAACGCTTTCTGACCAGTCCGTTTTAAGCTGCCAGTCTTTAAAATTAGGGCCAGGAGAAACATTGCGTTCGCATTCAGCAGACGAATTTATTTTTGTAAATGAAATTGTAGAAGGAGTCGATTTGTATATTAAAATTCTAACCGATTTCTTTAAATTATAAGATTAATTAGGAGCTAATCCCGCTATCTGTTACAATCTTTTGTGCCGAACCCCGGCGCAAAAGGATTTCCACTGCTATCGGGGCTCATATCTTTGACATAGATTAAAAATATGAAAATGTATCTTTGAAATACTAACAATTAATAAACAAA
>NZ_JAADZW010000038.1 GCF_010645065.1 Flavobacterium fluviatile
AAGAAGTTTCCTCTCGGTCATACAAATATAAAAAAAATAGTAAAATAAATTAGGAACTAAAGATAGTACCTAGGGCATTTGGGGTAAAAAGGTGTCTAGTATCCTAACAGGTTTCCAAAACCTGTTAGGTATTTAATTTTTTTAAAGTTCAGTTTTCGATTTAAATTTTTCGGTACAGTTTGTCATTCCGAGGAACGAGGAATCTTCGTTGCAATATCGACACAAATTGACATTCTTTGTAGAGCTACTTTCGAAGATCCCTCGTTCCTCTGGATGACAAACTGTGTGGTTAAGGGATTATGATTTCTACTGAGTCTTAAATACCTACAAGGTTTTTGAAAACCTTGCAGGAGAAAAACCTTAGAACCTTAGCATCTTTAGCGAAGCGTATCAAGAGCCACATTCAGCTCCAGAACATTCACCGTTTCAGGGCCAACCACAGCCGGATTAATTTTAGACTCCACCAAAGCTTTTACTTTAGCTTCAGCTAAATTTCGTTCTTTGGCCACACGTTTTACCTGAATTAAAGCACCCTGTGGAGAAATATTCGGATCTAAACCGCTTCCTGATGCCGTAACCATATCTGAAGGAATATCAGATTTCTCTAAATAAGGATGAACTAATAAAAGTGTATCAATTCGTTTTTGAACCAAAGCCAGATAATCAGCATTGCTTGGCCCTTTGTTGCTTCCGGCACTTCCCGCAGCGTTGTAATCAACAGCCGAAGGTCTTCCCCAGAAATAATTCGACTTATCGAATTTTTGACCAATTTTTTGATATCCGACAACTTTGCCGTTAACGATTATAGTTTGTCCTTTTCCTTGATTTGGAGACAACTGACCTATTCCGTAAATAGCCAAAGGATAAATAACTGCGAACAAGATTAAAGTAGCCACAGTAAGTTTTATTATAGAAAATAGATTTTTCATTTTTTTTGAGATTCTAAGGGACTAAGTTGCTAAGGTTCTAAGTTTTTTTTCAGAAGCTTAGCAATCTAAAGTCTGTGTTTTTTATTTGAGTTTTTAAAGATTCCTGAATTTTATGATTCTAAGAGAAAAACCTTAGCCCCTTAGAATCTTAGCATCTTAGAACCTTACATAAAAAGTGCTACTAGTAAATCAATAACTTTAATTCCGATAAATGGAACAATCAAACCACCTAAACCATAAATCAAAAGGTTTCTTTTAAGAATCGCACTCGCTCCAATTGGTCGATAATCGACACCTTTTAGCGCAAGCGGGATCAGGATCGGAATGATAATCGCATTGAAAATTACAGCCGATAAAATCGCACTTTCAGGACTGTGCAGATGCATAATGTTCAAACCTTGCAATGCCGGAATTGCCGTAATAAAAAGCGCAGGAACAATCGCAAAATATTTCGCAACGTCATTGGCAATCGAGAAAGTAGTCAACGTTCCCCGGGTCATTAAAAGCTGTTTTCCAATTTCAACAATTTCGATTAGTTTTGTTGGGTCATTGTCCAGATCGACCATATTTCCTGCTTCTTTTGCAGCCTGTGTTCCGCTGTTCATGGCAACACCCACATTGGCCTGGGCAAGTGCAGGAGCATCATTTGTTCCGTCGCCCATCATGGCAACCAGACGACCTTCGGCTTGTTCTTTTCGGATGTAGTTCATTTTATCTTCCGGTTTTGCTTCGGCAATAAAATCATCTACTCCGGCTTTTTCGGCAATAAATTTAGCCGTCAACGGATTATCACCCGTAACCATAACCGTTTTGATTCCCATTCGGCGTAAGCGCTCAAAACGTTCTTTCATTCCGGTTTTAATGATATCCTGTAATTCGATAACTCCCTGAATTTCGTTGTTTTTAATGACCACCAAAGGTGTTCCTCCGTTCGAAGAAATTGTGATTACCTGTTGCAAAGTATCTTCAGGGAAAGTATTTCCGGCTTGTTCTGCGATTTTTTTAGCAGCATCCTGTGCACCTTTTCGAATGTTGGTTCCATCTTTTAAAACCACGCCAGAAGTTCTGGTTTCAGCAGTAAATTTGATGGTGTGTGAGATGTCAGAAGTCGTTTGTAAAAAGCTGGCTTTGGCTTCATTTTTCACCTCGATCATTTCACTTAGTTCTAAAATACTTTTTCCTTCTGGCGTATCATCAGCAAGCGAACTTAAAACGGAAGATTTAACGAAATCTTCGAATGAAATGCCTTTTGTTGGGTAAAAATTAGTTGCTTTTCGGTTTCCAATAGTAATTGTTCCCGTTTTATCCAAAAGCAATACGTCAATATCTCCGGCAGTTTCAACCGCTTTACCTGATTTTGTGATCACGTTGGCACGCAAAGCTCTGTCCATTCCCGCAATTCCGATTGCAGAAAGCAAACCCCCAATTGTGGTTGGAATCAAACAAACGAATAGAGCAATAAAAGCAGCAATAGTAATAGGAGCGTTGGCATAATCGGCAAAAGGTTTTAAGGTTACGCAGACAATCACGAAGATTAAGGTAAAAGCAGCTAACAAAATAGTCAGCGCTATTTCGTTTGGTGTCTTCTGACGGCTCGCACCCTCAACCAAAGCAATCATTTTATCAAGAAAGCTTTCGCCAGGTTCTGAAGTTACTTTTACTTTGATTTTATCAGACAATACTTTTGTTCCTCCCGTAACAGACGATTTGTCTCCGCCCGCTTCACGAATTACTGGAGCACTCTCTCCGGTAATCGCACTTTCGTCGATGGTTGCAAGTCCTTCGATAATTTCCCCGTCGGCAGCAATTAAATCGCCTGCTTCGCAGATAAAAATATCGTCTTTTTTTAATTGAGAAGAACTGATATCTCTGATTTCTCCATTTGGAAGGATCTGTCTGGCAGGAGTTTCTTCACGGGTTTTTCTTAAACTGTCGGCCTGGGCTTTTCCTCTCGCTTCGGCAATGGCTTCTGCGAAATTGCCAAATAAAAGTGTTGTGAATAAAATAAGGAATACAATTAAATTGTAAATAAAACCGCCCTGATCAGTCGCGCCCATTAAGATGGAAACGCAAACGGCAAACATAATGGCAGTTCCAATTTCTACGGTAAACATTACCGGATTTTTAATCATCATTTTTGGATTCAGCTTTACAAAAGACTGCAATAAAGCTTCTTTTACCTGTTTGCTTTCAAACAATGATGTGGATTTATTATTAGTCATTTCTTTATATTTTTAGTTGACTTTTTCTAAACACATAGAAACATAGGTTTTACTTTGAGGAAAAGGCGTTTCACTTGCATCAATACACATAGTAGAGCTATGTGTTAGAAACTTGTTTCTTTATTATTCATTTTTTTTAGTAAAGAAAAAATTATGCTTCTATGTGTTTAAAATATTTTAAGCATTGAAAAATGAGTTATTATTTTAAAGTAAAGTATTCTGCCAATGGACCTAAAGCCAGTGCAGGAAAGAAAGATAGCGCCGCAACAATAGCGATTACAGCAAAAATCATAATTCCAAAAATGGTTGTATCCGTTTTTAAGGTTCCCGCACTTTCCGGAATGTATTTTTTGTTGGCTAATAAACCAGCAATTGCCAAAGGTCCAATGATCGGAATAAATCTGCTTAACAGTAAAACAATTCCGGTTGTGATATTCCAAAACGGATTATTATCGCCCAAACCTTCAAAACCAGAACCGTTGTTGGCAGCGCTCGACGTATATTCATATAACATTTCAGAGAATCCGTGATTGCCAGGATTATTTAACCAGCCCGTAGCATTTCCGCTGAACCAATAGCCCAACGCAGTATCATTCGCAGTAAAATAAGAAGCTAAAGCTGTTCCTGCTAAAATTAATAATGGGTGAAGAATAGCAATAAAAGCAGCAATTTTGACTTCTCTTGCTTCGATTTTCTTTCCTAAAAATTCGGGAGTCCGCCCCACCATTAAACCAGAAATAAATACAGCAAGAATAATAAAAATGTAAAAATTGAGATAACCCACACCGCATCCGCCGTAAAAAGCGTTGACCATCATGGCCAATAACTGCATCGCTCCCGAAACCGGCATCGAGCTATCGTGCATGCTGTTTACAGAACCTGTAGAAATCACCGTTGTGGCAATACTCCAGAAACCTGAGATAGCAGGACCAAAACGGACTTCTTTTCCTTCCATGGCTCCAGTTGTCTGTGTGATTCCCATTTTTGCAATAGCAGGGTTTCCGTTGATCTCGTTTGATATTGTCGGAATTACCAAGAGTAAAAATCCAACGGTCATGACTCCAAAAACGATATAAGAGAATTTTCTTTTGTTCAGGAAAAAACCAAGCGCAAAGATCATCGAAAAAGGAATAATCAACTGAGCAACAAGTTCAATAGTATTTGTTGTATAATTTGGGTTTTCAAACGGATGCGCAGAGTTCACTCCAAAGAATCCGCCTCCGTTTGTACCAACATGTTTAATAGCGATAAAAGCGGCAGCTGGTCCACGAGAAACTTCAACCTGATCACCTTGTAAAGTAGTGATTGTATCTTTTCCTTCAAAAGTCATTGGAGTTCCGCTGAAAACTAAAGCAATTGCTACAATTACTGAAAGAGGCAATAAAATACGGGTACAGCTTTTTACAAAATAATTGTAGAAATTGCCCAGTTTGTCAGTTGTTCTTTCGCGCATAGCAGTAAAAACCATTACCGCTGCTGCGATTCCAACACCAGCCGAAACAAATTGTAAAAACATCAACACCATTTGGGACAAGTAAGAAAGGCCACTTTCGCCAGAATAATGCTGTAAGTTGCAGTTCACTAGAAATGAAATGGCGGTATTAAATGCCAAATCAGGTGTCATCGACAGATTATTATCTGGATTTAAAGGTAAAGAACCCTGAAAAAGCAGGACAAAAAAGCAGATAAAGAACCAAAGCATATTGATGCTTAAAAGTGCTTTGAGATGCTGTTTCCAGTTCATTTCTTCAGCCGGATCAATACCACTGATTTTGAAAATAAATTTTTCAAATGGATTGAAAATCGGGTCAGGAAGTGTTTTGTTTCCCAAGAAAACTTTAGCAATATATTTTCCTATCGGAATGGCTAAAATAATAGTAAGGATAAAAATTCCAATGACACCTATTAATTCTGTATTCATATTTTGTTTATTAGAAATTATTTAATTTTTGGGCATTTATAAAAATAGAACAAGCAATAAAAAGGCTAAAGCCCAGGCTGTACAAGCATATACCAATGGCAGATTTTTATTTTTATAATTGGACTTTTTCATTTTTAAAACTTTTCAGGTTTGATTAGTACATAAACCAAATACACGAAAACGGCGATTGAAACAATAAAGAGTGCAGTCATGATTTAGATTTTTTCGAAGAATTCAACACAGAGAAAACAAACAGCAAACAGTAAAACAGCCAGCCCGGATAAAAGAAATGTGATCATAATTATTTTTAGAATTTAGATTTGTAATAGGAGAGAGGTAAAATGTAATTTGTAAAAATTGAATGTGGGGGCATATCACAAATTATATTTCATATTAAATTCCTGAAGCATTAACCTGCTTGATATATTCTGCTTTGAGCGTTTGCGGAAAAAGATGCGAAATATTGCAGTGTCGCATTTCCATAAATGACGAAACCGAAAAGACATACACGTTTGAAATAGCATTTTTAGTTTCAATGCTTCCGGTAATAAATAACCGTTCAGCAAGTGCCAAACATTTTTTAGCCCGAACGATATTGCCGCTGATGATATTTTTTTTAGTTATCTCGGCAAAGCGTTCAGCTTGTTTGTAAATAGAATTAACCTGATTTTTCATGAGAAGAATTTTTAATGTTCTTCCTCTTTATGCCAAAATATATTCCGAAAATGTATTGTAGAGTGTAAGGTGTTGTAAAATAAGAATTTATTGTTTTATGCCGAAAATCAGGCATAAAAAAAGCCTATCAAAATGATAAGCTTTTATTGAAATGATAAGATGATTTACAAATCAGAGATTGGAATTTGGATTTTAAATTTTGGAATTTTCTATCCCATATTCTTCAATCTTTCTATACAAAGTCGCAATTCCAATTTCCAACAATCTGGCCGTTTCTGCTTTATTCCCCTTCGTATAATTCAAAACCTTTTGAATATGCAGTTTCTCAACACTTTGCATCGAAAAAGCCGACATTGGTTTCAAATTATTTTCCGTTTGATATTGCATTTCATAAGGCAGAACATCCGATGTTAAAGTATTGCCATTGCTCAAAATAACCGATCTTTCGATGACATTTTTAAGTTCGCGGATATTTCCCGGCCAGGAATAATTTTCCAGTTTCTGCAGAAAATCATCCGCAATATCTAATGCTTTTTTATTCGTTTTTTCAGAAAATTGTTTAACGTAATAATTCGCCAAAAGGGGAATATCTTTTACTCTTTCCCGCAAAGAAGGCAGTTTGATTTCGAAAATATTCAAACGGAAATACAAATCAGAACGGAAACGATGTGCTTCACTTTCTTCTTTTAAATCTCTGTTTGTAGCTGCAATTAATCTGAAATTTGATTTTTTGGGAGTCGTGTCTCCAACAGGAATATATTCACTGGTTTCTATAACACGCAGTAATTTCGCCTGAAGATCAATTGGCATTTCCCCAATTTCATCTAAGAATAATGTGCCGCCATTTGCTTCTTCAATAAACCCTTTTTTGTCTTTTAAAGCTCCTGTAAATGCGCCTTGTTTATGACCGAAAAGTTCGCTCTCTAAAATTTCCTTACTGAAAGTGCTGCAATTTATAGCCACAAAAGATTTTCCTGCCCGATTGCTGTTTTCATGAATTGCCTGAGCAAAAACCTCTTTTCCGGTTCCTGTTTCGCCTGTAAGTAAAACAGTAGAATCTGTTTTGGCAACTTTTTGTGCGAGATCAATAACTTGTTCTATTCCTTTTGATTTTCCTATAATGGTAGAAAAAGAATACTTATCATTAATTCGTTTTTCTAACTGTTGTACTTTTTTCTGCAATTGTACTTTTTCTACAGCTTTATAAAGAAGCGGAATAATTTTATCATTATCATCCCCCTTCACTATATAATCAAAAGCGCCGTTTTTCATCGCCTGAACGCCATCCGGAATATTTCCGAAAGCCGTCAGCAGGACAACTTCTGTTAATGGATAACTGCTTTTTATGTTTGTAACAAAATCGACACCGTTTCCGTCAGGCAGTTTTACATCACACAAAACAATATCAATATCCGTTTGCTCCAGTTTTTTAAAACCCGATTTTAAATCTTTCGCTTCAAAAACTTCAAAACCTTCTGATTTTACAATGCGTGCCAGCAGACTTCTTAGCTTTTCTTCGTCGTCTATAATTAATATTGTATGTGTCATTTGCAGAGATGCTAAATCAAATTTTGGTATTTGATGTACAAATTTAGGTTTAAAATCATTTAGGTTTGAAGTTTTAATTTGAAAGTTAGAAAACATTTTAAATATTATAATTCAATTAACAGTACATAATTTAGCTTTCATTTTAAATGAATTAATTTTGTAAAAAGATATTTATTTACATGAAAAATCCAATTTCACTCTCCATATTAGAACTCGCTATTATCAATAATGACAGCAACGCTACTGAAACATTAAATAAAACAAAAGAAATTGCCCAGCTAACCGATGCTTTGGGATATAAAAGGTTCTGGCTTGCCGAACACCACAATATGGCGCATGTAGCCAGTACTGCAACTGTAGTTTTGATTGGATATGTAGCCGGTCAGACTCAAAATATCCGTGTAGGTTCGGGTGGAATCATGCTGCCCAATCATTCGCCTTTAATCGTAGCAGAACAATTTGGAACTTTAGAAACATTGTATCCGGGCCGAATAGATTTAGGTCTGGGAAGAGCTCCCGGAACCGATCAGCCAACCGCAGAAGCTATCCGAAAAGATTTCTTTGAACAGGCACAGCGATTTCCGCAAAACGTATCCAAATTACAGGAATATTTTTCGGAAGAAAATGCTACAGCAAATGTACGTGCCTTTCCTGCCGAAGGGACAAAAGTGCCTATCTGGATTTTGGGTTCAAGTATGGAAAGTGCTTCTTTGGCGGCGGCTTATGGTTTTCCTTATGCTTTTGCAGGACATTTTGCACCACGTCAGATGTATCAGGCATTCGAATTTTATCGAAGTAATTTTCAGCCTTCAAAATTTCTGGATAAACCGAAAACTATGGCTTGCGTAAATATTATTGCTGCTGATACCATTGAAGAAGCTGACCGATTATCAACAAGTTTATATCAGATGTTTTTGAATTTAATTCGAAATGACCGAAAAGGACTTCAGCCGCCTGTGGATTCTCTGGATGATATTATGAGCGAAGAAGAACGTTTTCACGTCAATCAGATGATTGCCGGCTCTTTCGTAGGGACAAAAAAACAACTGGCAGAAGATTTAAAAAAGTTTATTGACTATTCCCGAATTGATGAGGTGATGATTACCAGTCCAATTTTTGATCACCAGTCCAAATTGAAGAGTTTAAAACTTACTAAAGAAGTAATTGATGAACTTAATGAAGAAAAGAAAAATTATAACTAAAAAAGAGAGACAAATGTTGACTGTCCCCAATGCAGTCCCAATAAGTCTCCCTTTTTCTTTATAATTTTAATTTTCCTTCAACACCAACATCTGCTGTATTTCCAAACAATGCTGAGCCTGCCATTTTAAGCAGTGAAATAACTTTTCCGTCTTTCGTGTCCCAGTAATACGCATCTGAAGGGGTTACTTTTATAACTGTAACGTTCGGATCATTTTTGCCTTCTTCAAACCAGGCTTTTGCAACCGGTGACCATAATTCGTCAATTATCGATTGATCTTTATATATGGATGCAGCACCGTAAATCGAAATATACTGAGAACTCGAATTATTGGCAAAAAACAACTGAACCTGATTGTCTTTCAGAATTTCAAAATTCTTGTTGCTGTTAGCTGAACTGATAAACCACAAATTTCCTTCATCATCTATATCCTGAATGCTCATCGGTCGTGACTGAAGAGGTGTTTTTGTTAATTCAGTTACAAAAATTCCTGTTTTAATTTCTTTTACTAATGAAATTATTTTTTCTACTGCTTCTTTATTATCTAAATCTTTATGCATGATATCTTAATTTTAGGGTTAATCCAAATCAATTTTTTCTGATGTCCAGTCTACGGCCAGCATATAATCTTCTTTTTTGAATCCTTTGAATTCTCCCGGCATAATTCTATTGAAAACTTTAGTGAAATTAATCATTCTCTGGCAGTCCGTTACAATAGCGGCTCTTGTCCATTTTGTAATGTTTCTAAAGCTGAGCAAGGATTCGTGAAGCCAGGCTCCTAAAGTAAAATCAGTTGGAGAATTATCAAAAAATAATAAATAATTTAATTTCGGGGTTTCATGGATTAAAAGACGCACTTCTGATTTAACAAAATCAACATCGCCTTTCACTACGTGACCAGCTGTTTTAAAACCAATCATGTTTTCTGGTAACTCCTTAATTTTTTCAATCATAACATTTAAATATTTGCAGGTTAAATTCATTTTTCACAAAAATACAGTACAGGTAAGCTTTTAGGTTTATGTAAAAAGCTGATTATCTTACATAATTCCAATGCGCGCAAAATTTTCCGATTAGATGGTTTTAGAAATACTAAAGCATTTCTACTCAAAAAAGTATTAAATTAGCTATCATTATAAAATGTAAATCCAAATTATGCTTAAGAGAATTTTAGTTGGTGCCGGGATTGTAGTTGCCATTATTCTGGCTTTCAAATATTGTCAATTCAAAAAAGACTATGATGCCGGAATTGAGTATAATACGAATCTTATTCAACAGCAAATCTTAAATGTTGGAAAGCTGGTAGTTACTGAAGGGCATTTTTCTGAAGTAATCACGTATAAAAACCAACAGAAATATTTCATGAATATGATTTCATTTGAGAAAAAAGCACTTGTGGTTGTAAATGCAAATGTTACGGTAGCCTACGATTTGCACAAAATGAAATATGATATTGACGAAAAAAACAAAACCATCACAATTCTCAATATTCCTAAAGAAGAAATTACAATCAATCCGGATATTAAGTTTTATGATGTGGAGCAAAGCAAACTGAATCCTTTCACCGGAGAAGATTACAATAAAATCAATAAATCCGTGAAAGCCAATCTGGCTAAAAAAATCGATAAATCTACACTTAAAACAAACGCCCAAAACCGATTAATAAGTGAATTGTCTAAGATTTTAATCCTAACAAATTCTATGGGATGGAAATTACAATATAATGGAAAAGTGATTGAATCGGAAAGTGAGCTTAATCAGGATTTGAAGTTGTAATTTTAAGGTATTAGGATATTTTTTTTACAATCTTGTCATTTCGACGGAGGAGACTCGAGCGATAGCGAACTGGCGAAGCAAATCACACTAGAAGCTCCGCAATCAAAATCGTCAATCTTTGTTGAATTCCGGGTGTGACTTCTCCTCCGTCGAAGTGACAAAAAACTTAGAAAATGATAGAATTATTTAAAGACTATGTTTAATACTCAGGAAGGTTTTCATTCATATTATGTTTATATCCTCACAAATAGTTATCGTTCTACTTTCTATATTGGAGTTACCAATAATTTAAAATTAAGATTGCAACAGCATAAAGAAAATTTAGAAACTGCTAATAAAACTTTTGCTTCGAAATATGGTTTAAAATTCTTAATTTATTATGAAAAGTTTGTTTGGATTCAGGAAGCCATTTCCAGAGAAAAAGAATTAAAAAAATGGAGAAGAGAAAAGAAAATTACACTAATAAAGGACTTTAATCCAAAATTAGAATTTCTAAATTATCATTTCGACTCAATTTAATTGATCTTTTGTGTCATTTATACGGAGGAGACTCGAGCGATAGCGAACTGGCGAAGCAAATCACACTAGTAGCTCCGCAATCAAAATCGCCAATCTTTGTCGAATTTCGGGTGTGACTTCTCCTCTGTCGTAGTGACAAGCAATGAATGTTGGCTTTGCAAAAAAAAATGCGACTTCGCGTCTTTGCGAGTCCACATCTTCATCAAATATTTTAAACCGCTTCCTTATCAAAAATCAAGTCAAGTCCACCTAAGATTAAATGTGCTATTTCAGGACGTTTTTCTTTTAATCGTGCCAAATAATCCAGTACTTCCTGTAAAAGCTGTTTTTCGTCCGAATCTTTTAAAAGTTCTGTTATTTCAACAGCAAGCAGCCAGTCGTTAGGGTGATTGTTTTTTAATTTTTCAAAAACCAAATGTAGTTCAGATTTAGCATCTTTGTTATTTCGGATATTTCGAACTGTCGAATATAAAATTTCCAGATCATCACGTTCGTCTGTATGTTTAGCCTTAATGGTTGTCGTTTTAGGAACATTATTAATAAGGTCAAAACTATTCACATCAGCCGGACCTGAAAACGCCGAAACCACTTTTTTACCAATTGCCATATCATAATTTCCCCATTCCGGCTGGAACAAAAAGGTTTCACCATGCGTTACGGTACAATTTCTAAAACTGATCAGAATAATTTCTCCGTGTAAATTTCTGGAACCGGTGATGATTTCGCCTTCCACAATAATATTGCCTTCAAATTCCAGTTTTACAGTTTCGTTTTCGACAATGCTGTAAGCCTGTAAATCCTTCGGACTCATATCTTCAATTGCCAGATTAAAGCCTTTTAATTTTCCGATCGGACTGCCAAATCCGTGTGGATGCGTCAAAGTTCCGTGACCCACCAATTCTTTTTCACGGTACGATAAAGCTGTTTTTCCGGTTGTCTGAATGTAAACCGGTTTTCCTTCTTCTTCAATAACATCAGTGAAAACACCTGAAATTTGCAGGCCGGTACTCAGCTCAATTGTTCCCAAAGCATTGGATTGAATAAGTTTTTGAATGCCAGACAAGCCTCCTGTTCTTAAAGCCATTTTATTGGCAAATTCTTCTAAAATCAAACTTAAATGCGAAAAAGTGGGCGTTACATACAACTGGGGTTGCAGCTGCGTAATATCAAAATTCTGATTGGCAGCCGAGATATTATAAGGGATTTTCTTCACATTATCGGTCATACAGTGGGCACTTTCGCCAATTGAGGAAAGGAGTCCTGCACCATAAATTTTAGGATTTTCAACCGTTCCGATCAAGCCATATTCAACCGTCCACCAGTGTAAATTTCGAATCTGGGCCATTTCAGATAACTCGCCCATATTATTTTGTAAATCGGCAACCGCTTTTTCGGCTTCATCGATTTTTTCCTGTGGTGTATCTTCGGCTTCTTTCAAAATCGAAAGCAGTCGGATCGCTTCATACATCTGATAGTCTTTATGGGACGAAATCGCTTTACAGCCAATTTCTCCAAAGCGTCTTAAATATTCAGCATATTCAGGATTAGCAATAATAGGAGCGTGGCCGGCACCTTCGTGAATAATATCCGGTGCAGGTGTATATTCGATATGTTCTAATTGTCTGATATCCGAAGCAATAACCAAAACATTATACGCCTGAAATTCCATAAAAGCATTGGGCGGAATAAATCCGTCAACCGCAACGGCAGCCCAGCCAATTTCGGTCAGGATTCGGTTCATGCCGTACATGCTCGGAATAGCGTCAATCTCGATTCCGGTTTTTTTCAAACCATCCAGATAAGAATGATGTGCTACTTTTGACAAATAATCCACATTTTTACGCATCACATAACGCCAAACCGCCTGATTAATGGGAGTATAATCACTATAATCCTGTGGTTTGATGAATTGCTTTAAATGTTTGGGCAATCTTTCTAATAACGGATTTGTTTCAATGTTCGGATTCATTTGGAAAAAAAGGTAGGTTGAAATGTAAAATTACAAATTTGAAGTATTGAATACGCCTTTTTTAATATTTAATTTTAATAATAAGAGTGTTTTGTTAGAGAATTATCAGTTTTTAGTTGTTTAGCGTTTTTGAAGTCAATTGTTGAAGGCAGATTATCTGCTTAAGATAAATCAGACATGAAAAAATAACAATAAAATACTTAGTTTTACAAAAAGTATATTTAGGTATTTACAAGTATGAAAGTTTTTTTGATCATTTTAGCAATAATAGTTCTGGGGTTTTTAGGAATTAGATATTTTTTATTTAGAATAGGCGATCCGGTAAACAGCAAAGTGTCGGATTCGTATTTTTATCATTACAGAAAAAATTTGATTGTGCATTCGCCAATGGGTAATTGGTTTGAGTTGGGGTATTTTGAATCTGATGCAGATGTAGAATCTTTTCAGCCCATAAACAGGGACTTTGGAAAAGATAAAGAGCATATTTTTTGGAAAGGAAGAAAACAAGATGTTGATTATGTCACTTTTGATGTAGATGATTCCGGAATTATTAAGGATAAAAATCATGTTTATACAACTAACGGAAAAGAATATAATTTTTTGGGAATTATAGAAGGAGCAGATCCTGAAAGTTATCAGCTGCTTGATCAGTCACTTCCGGATCATAAACGCATTAGCTGGTTTAAGGATTCTAATGCAGTTTTCTACAGAAGTAAAAAAACAGAGGGAGATCCTGCAACTTTCAAACCTTTAAATGATGGAATAGCAGTTGATGCGAATTTTATTTATTCAATTATTAACGACAGAGGAGAAGGAATGTATGCACATGATGTAGATGAAGTCATTCGGAAACACAAAAGAATGGAAGGAGAAATCAAAGTTATTAACGATACATACGTTCAAATAGGAAATGCGGTTGTTTCTGCTTTTACGAAAGATGAATTTACGATTCATACTTTCGAAACTATTAAAAACACGAAAGAAATCGATTATTTTACGGTAGTAGTTAATGATACCTTAATCTACAAAGGAACAGAATATCCTGAAATTGATATTGAATCTTTTGAATCTTTAGATTATGGCTACTGTAAAGACAAGGCGAACCTATATTATAACGGTAAAAAAATAATTGGAGTTAGCTTTTCTGGATTTGAAATTATTGCTCCTGATTATTCCAAAGACGATCAGCATGTGTATTATAAGGATGCCGTTGTAAAGAATGCCAATCCAAAAACATTCAAAAGGACTTCTGAAAATGATGTTTGGGAAGACGGAACAAATAAATTTAGAAACGGTAAGATTATAAATTAGCTGTGTCCGCCGTTTCTAAAATATTCTATTTTGTAATTGAACATGAAGGCCATATTCGCCGCACGGACTTTGGCTTCTTCTGCTAATTTTCCAACGAATAAGGAATCAACAGTTGAAGTGAATATTTCCATCCAGCGGTCAAAATGAGATTGGTTTACAGGCAGTTGTTTGTGTGGTGGAAAAGGGCTTCCGGAATAAGTATGTTCTTCCAGTAAAATAGTCTGCCAGAAACGGTACATTTTTTCCAGATGCTCAGGCCATCTTCCCATCATTTTTTCATTAAAAACAGGTCCGATTAAATCGTCATTCTGTACTTTTTCATAAAAGGTATTTACTAAAAGTTTAATGTCTTCTATGTTTGAAATATCCTGAAGTGCCATGTTTTTTTTAATTAAATTTTGAATTGCAAAAATACGATATAAGGTCTTTTTTATTTCCTGACATTTATCATAACAACAGATTTGTTTATCCAATTAACTGGGTAAACAAATTAGGATTGTCATTGAGGTATTGAAATTCAAAGCCGTTTTTAGTCATATTCAGTTTAATATTGAGAATGTCTTTTTTGTTTTTCAATTCTAACCCAACGACAACAGAACCCATTTCACGGCTCGTTTTTTTAGCAAACTGAAAATATGTAATATCATCATCCGGTCCTAAAATGTTGTTTACGAATTCTTTTAAAGCACCCGGACGCTGCGGAAACTGAATCATAAAATAATGCATCAAACCTTCGTAAAGCAAGGAACGTTCTTTTATTTCGGCTGTTCTTTCAATATCATTGTTGCTTCCGCTGACAATGCAGACTACATTTTTTCCTTTAATTTTATCTTTATAAAAATCCAAAGCGGCAATTGTCAAGGCGCCGGCAGGTTCAACGACCATAGCTTCTTCATTGTACAATCGTAAAATGGTAGTGCATACTTTTCCTTCGGGAACCAGAATGATATCTTCTAAATTATATCGGCAGATTTCAAATGTTTTGTCTCCAACTTGTTTTACAGCCGCACCGTCAACAAATTTATCGATCGTTTTTAAGGCTGTATTTTTGTTTTCTTCAATCGAAGTTTTCATCGAAGGAGCGCCTTTTGGTTCAACACCGATTATTTTGGTATTCGGGCTTAAATGTTTAAAAACTTCAGATAAACCGGAAGCCAGTCCGCCGCCGCCAATCGGAACAAAAACATAATCAATAGATTCTTTATAAGTTTCAAGAATTTCCAAAGCAACCGTTCCCTGGCCTGCAATTACCTTTTCATCATCAAACGGATGAATGAATATTTTATGATTTTTGATGGCATCTGCAGTGGCTGAGGCATAAGCATCATCAAAAGTATCTCCTGTGAGAACAATATCAACAAACGATTTTCCGAATAATTGTACTTGTTTTACTTTTTGTTTCGGAGTGGTTTTAGGCATGTAAATTTTGCCTTTTATATGCAGTAAATTGCAGGAATAAGCAACTCCCTGAGCATGATTTCCGGCACTGGCACAAACTACTCCAATTTGTTTTTCAGCATCGGTTAACGAAGAAATTTTATTGTAAGCGCCTCTGATTTTATAGGAACGGACAATTTGTAAATCTTCTCGTTTTAATAAAATATTCGATTTAAATTCGTCCGAAAGATTTAAATTTTGGGTTAGAGGAGTGGCAGCAACTACATTTTCTAATTGTTTTTTGGCATTAAGGACTTCGTTAAATAGATTCATAATGGTTTCTTTTTTTGCCACGAATTACACGAATTCACACTAATTTGTAAAAGAAATTAATTCGTGCTAATTCGTGCAATTCGTGGCGATTTAAATAAAAAAAACCTCCCGTTTTGGGAGGTTCTTATAAATTATATTTTACATACTTATACAACACCTCGCCATTATTGCTGAATTGCAATAATGCTAATAATAGCGATAATAATGTTAGTATAGTTTGTCATTTTATTTTGTAAAAGAAGCAAATATAATAATTATTTTTTTGCCTGTTTTACCTGAGGAGGATATTGAGCTAAAATTTTGCTTACGAATTCAGCAATTCTTTCATCTTTCTTATCGATGTTTCGGGTTAAAACACCAATTCCTTCTCCCTGCCAGATCATTTCTTTCTTTTTGGCATCAATCAGATCAATAAACAAAGTGCCTTCAGTACTAGTGGAAACAGTAGTTTGATTTGGTCCATACATCATCCATGGATTCCATCCCCATCCCCAACCGTAACCCCATCCGGCGCTAAATTGGTTTACATCAACCTGTTCTCTTGATTTCGTAAAAATATTTACTAATAAGTCAGGATTTTCACTTTTCGTAAAGCCTTTTGCCTGTAGTTCACTTTCTATTGCATGAAGGATACGTCTTTTATCCAAATCAGAAATCTCGACTTTATCAATTCCGGGTTTGAAGAAGGCGTATGTTTTATAAGGCGTAAAATCGACATTTTTGTCATAATCAGAATAAACAGTAACACTGCTGCATGAAGTAAGGATCAGTAGCAGTAAAATCGGAACTAATTTGAAAGTTTTCATAATTTTTAGAATTAAATGTTTTGTTTTATAGTAAGCTTTCATCAACCATATTGGGTAAAGTTACTTTCAAAAGCGGCTGAATCTCCATGGCACGTTTTATTGCAAAAACAGCACCTTGGTTGCGAGCCCAGCTTCTTCTTGAAATTCCGTTGTTTACATCCCAGAAAAGCATTGAAGCTAAACGTTTTGAAGCCTCTGTAGAGCCATCAAGAACCATACCAAATCCGCCGTTTATGACCTCTCCCCAGCCAACACCGCCGCCATTATGAATCGATACCCAGGTTGCGCCTCTGAAGCTGTCTCCAATCACGTTATGAATCGCCATATCGGCAGTAAAACGGGATCCGTCATAAATATTTGAAGTCTCTCTGTATGGCGAGTCGGTTCCCGAAACATCATGGTGATCGCGGCCTAAAACCACAGCACCAATTTCCCCTTTTGCAATCGCCTGATTAAAAGCTTCTGCGATTTTGATTCGGCCTTCAGCATCAGCGTATAAAATACGGGCTTGAGAACCTACAACGAGTTTATTTTCCTGTGCACCTTTAATCCACTTAATGTTATCCTGCATTTGTTGCTGAATTTCATCAGGAGCCGTTTCAGCCATTTTTTCTAAAACTTCGCAGGCAATCGTATCCGTTTTCAACAAATCTTCAGGGTTTCCGGAAGTACAAACCCAGCGGAAAGGCCCAAATCCGTAATCGAAACACATTGGTCCCATAATATCCTGAACGTAACTCGGATATTTAAAATCGATTTTATTTGCTGCCATTACATCAGCTCCTGCACGGGAAGCTTCTAATAAAAAGGCATTTCCGTAATCGAAGAAATAAGTTCCTTTTGCAGTGTGTTTGTTAATGGCATCGGCGTGACGACGTAATGTTTCCTGAACTTTTTCTTTGAATAATTCCGGGTTTTCAGCCATCATTTTATTGGCATCTTCAAATGAAATTTCAACCGGATAATAACCTCCAGCCCAGGGATTATGAAGCGAAGTCTGGTCTGAACCTAAATCAATTTTAATGTTTTCCTGATCGAAACGTTCCCAAACGTCAACCACATTTCCCAAATAAGCGATCGAAACCGTTTCTTTATTGGCTTTTGCCGAAGCGACTCTTGCGACCAGTTCATCTGTTGAGGTTACAACTTCATTGATCCAGCCCTGTTCGTGGCGAATTTTAGTAATCTTCGGATTTACTTCGGCGCAGACTGTAATGCATCCGGCAATATTTCCTGCTTTTGGCTGCGCGCCGGACATTCCGCCAAGACCAGAAGTTACGAATAAGCTTCCTGCCGGATTTTGTTTTATTTTTCTGAAACCATTCAAGACCGTAATCGTAGTTCCGTGCACAATTCCCTGTGGGCCAATGTACATATAACTTCCTGCGGTCATCTGTCCGTATTGTGAGACGCCTAAAGCGTTCATTTTTTCCCAATCGTCAGGTTTAGAATAGTTTGGTATCACCATTCCGTTGGTTACCACAACTCTGGGTGCTTCTTTATGCGAAGGAAATAAACCCATCGGATGGCCTGAATACATGGTTAAAGTCTGCTCATCTGTCATTTCAGACAAATACTGCATCGTTAATAAATATTGCGCCCAGTTCTGGAAAACTGCTCCGTTTCCCCCGTAAGTAATCAATTCGTGCGGATGCTGCGCTACTGCATAATCCAAGTTGTTCTGAATCATGTGCATAATGGCTTTTGCCTGCAATGATTTTCCCGGATACTCCTCAATTGGTCTTGCGTACATTTTATATTCCGGACGAAGACGATACATATAAATACGTCCGTAAGTCTCTAATTCTTCTGAAAATTCAGGAATCAATTCGGCGTGATGTTTTGGATCGAAATAACGCAAAGCATTTTTCAGAGCCAGTTTTTTTTCCTCTGCCGAAAGGATTTCTTTTCGTTTCGGAGCATGATTGATGGCTGGATCGTAAGCCTGCTTTGGTGGCAGTATTGAAGGGATTCCTTGTTGTATTTGTTCTTTGAAAGTCATTTTTTTTAAGGAGCTGAGTTGCTAAGCTTTTAAGTTGCTAAGGTAGCTTTGTTAGATTAACAACAGATTCATTTTTTGTTTCTAAATAATACCATAATCATCCACAAAAAGCTCAAGCGGAGCGAAATAGAATTGGAAATTATCTAATTTTCAAATTGGCACATTTTCTAATTAAAGAAACTAAGGATAGCGGATATCCGACCTGTGATAGGATTTATGGATTGTAATCCTAAATTTTCGTGTGCGAATATCCATTTATAATTTTAGATTTAGATTTAGATTGGAATTTGGACCCGAACGATAGCGAACAGGCGAAGCAATTTTAAAAATTGCAATTTAATTGAATTATCTAATTTTCAAATTGGCACATTATCTAATTAATTCAAGTTGCTAGTTGGGATAGCATAAAAAAACAAAGCAGAGGTTAAGTAAATTTGTTTTGCGAACCAAT
>NZ_JAADZW010000039.1 GCF_010645065.1 Flavobacterium fluviatile
GTTTTGTTTATTAATTGTTAGTATTTCAAAGATACATTTTCATATTTTTAATCTATGTCAAAGATATGAGCCCAGATGATAGCGACATCCTTTTGTGCCGGGGTTCGGCACAAAAGATATAGCGGACAGCTGGAATAAGCTCCTGATTAAAAAACAAAAACCTGTCTCTTTCGAAACAGGCGTTTTGTCAAAAAAAAAACTAACACACTGACTTATTTATATCCTTCGTTTTGGTCTAAATCTTTAGCATCGATAACCGTTTGCGGAATCGGGAAAAATCTTCTGTAAGGTTCTGTTGCCGGTTTTGCAGTTCCGGCCAGATCAAACTTTCCGAAACGGAGGCTTTGTGGTCTTCTCTGCAGTTCCCAATACAATTCGAAACCTAATTCTTTATACAGTTGTACAGCGTCTAAAGTGGTAAGCACTTTTCCGGGAGCATTTGCAAATAAGGATTCCCTGTTTCTGCTGGTACGCAATTTATTTAAATCGCTCATGGCTAATCCGGTGCTTCCTTTTCTGAAATAGGCCTCGGCTCTCATGGCGTACATTCCGCCTAGACGGAACAACGGAATATCTACATTACTGTTGCCGTTTCCTCCTTCGGGATCAAATTCATATTTAAAAATACGGGCTCCCTGATTGATTTCGTTTTGGGCAAAAACAGATTCCAATGGTTTTGAAAATGTCAAGGATGGCGTAAAATCCATTCTGGTGGTGGTACTTTTTTCCATATAGAGAGGAGAAACTTTAATACGGTTCCCCACCATTTCAAGAGATGCAGATGTCAATAGTTTAGGTCCATACTGTGGTCCCGCCTGAATTCCTCTGTTGAAGTGAAACCATGGAGCCGCCGGACTGCTGTTTGGTACGAAATCGTCAACTGGTACACTTACATCGGTTCCGTCGTTCATAAACCAGGTACCGTCTGCATATTGGTAATGCTGGTGAAATCTCGGATCATCATGATTTCCATCCCAGGTAGCGTAGAATTCGGGAGTGGTACAAGCCGCATTTGTCCCTCTGTTTAGTGCAGACGCTCTCTGGTTACGCTCTACGCATACATACGCAAAACTGTTTGACCCGTTGCGGATGTAATCTATTTTTTGTGAAATCGCAAAAATAAGTTCTTTTCCGTTATCATTATCCCTTGCAAAGTTTTTGAAATAATCGTTTTCCAGAGAAAATTTACCTGAGTCAATCAGCAAAGTAGTGTAATAAATAACACGATCCATATCGGTTCCTGAACCTGATACTGCCGCTTCATTAAAGTTAAAGTTTGATGTGGCATTATAACGGTCTTTAAAAACGGCGCGGTTTAAATACATAGTCGCCAAAAAACCGTAAGCCGCCTGTTTTGTAAATCTTCCGTGGTGCGTTCTTTGTGTTCCAAAATCAGCCAGATCCGGTATTAAAGCTTCAACCTGAGTAATTAATACATCAATTTGAGTATCTGCTTTAAAAACCTGCAAAGGTGCGTTTAAGATTTGTGGATCTTTGTATGGTGCCTGTCCGTACAAGTCTAATGTATGATAAGTGTAAAATGCTAAAAGTGCTTTGGCTTCGGCCAAAAAAAGTGCTTTGTCTGCAATTGTACTTTCTTCGATAGCTTTAATTGCTGTCAGGGAACGTGTAATTCCGTTGGTCAGCAAATTCCAATTGTCCACAACGATAGCGTTATTAGAAGTCCATGTAAATTCGTGCATGTCTCTCCATTTTCCGCCATCTCCCCAGTCACTTCCACGGGTTGGCAAAATAGCTTCGTCGGTGGTATATTCCTGTAGCGAAAAAACACCACCGTGATCTGTAAAAGTCCTGTCTCCCAATCTGTCATAAGCTGCTGCCAGTGCACCGGCAGGATCTGATGCTTCGCCACCTAATACTTCATCCAGTACAACCTCATCAAGATTTGTACAGCCGGCAAAAAGAAAAATAAAAGAAAATAGCGTTATAATTTTTAAACTGAATATCGTTTTTGTCTTCATGATCATTATAATTTTAAAGTTGCACCAAAACTGAAGGTTCTGGAAGTTGGGTAACTGGCATAATCAATACCAATAGACTGGTTTCCTCCGTTTGATTTAGGAGTGTTAACTAAAGGATCGTATCCGGAATAGTTGGTAATCGTAAGCAGGTTCTGTCCTGTTGCATAAAGTGTCAGTCCATTTATCCAGGTTAGGTTTTTCAGGTTAAAATCATATCCTAAACGAGCTGTATTTAATCTGATGAAATCTGATTTTTCAAGGAAAAGCGATGACAAAACCGGAGAGTTGGCAGAATTTGCACCCGACTCATAATATTCAGAAGCAACGTTTCTGTCTGAAGCGAGGTTGTTGATGTTTAAAGCATTCAATCCTGTATTGTTCAGCAGATACCCTCCTGTCTGGCCAATGATAGAGAATGAAAAACTGAAGTTTTTGTATTTCATATCACTGTTAAGCCCGTAGTAAAAGGTGGGCAGTGCTCCTTCAAAAATCACCCTGTCACTGTTATCAATTTTTCCATCTCCGTTCTGGTCTTCAAAAATGTCATTTCCGTCAGCATCAAAACCAATATGTTTTCTCATATAAAATGATCCTGCTGCATAGCCGTTTTTGTAGATATTCGCGTTTACTCCGGATTGCCCAGGTCCGGAAACGGTTCCGGTTAAGATTTCTGAAACCGGCAAATCCTCAATTTTATTTCGTAATGAAGCACCGTTTACATCCACATTCCATGAAAAATCCTTGTTATCAATTATTTTTGAACCCAACATGATCTCAATACCTTTATTGATGATTTTACCATCTTTGATATTTGTCCAGATAGTTGTAGTTGGACTCAGTACCGGTGCAGGAACATTTAAGATTGCATCTGTTGTTGTTTTGGTAAAATAATCAACGGTTCCGTACAATTTGTCGTTCCATAAACTAAAATCTGTCCCTACATTAAATTGTGTAACTACCTCCCATTTCAAATCCGGATTGGCAGTCCTGACTACCGAAATACCGTTTACCAGATTCAGATCATCATACAAATAATATCCGTCAGGACCTGCCAGGGAATAACTTGCCTTGGTCAGTTTGTTCTCTACTTCCTGATTTCCGGTTTGTCCCCAGCTGGTTCTCAGCTTTAGGTTGCTGATAACTGTGGCATTTTCAAGGAAACTTTCTTTAGATATATTCCATCCCAAAGCAAATGAAGGAAAATAACCGTATTTGTTGTTTTCTCCAAAACGGGTCGAACCGTCTGCTCTCATCGAAGCTGTCAAAAGGTATTTATCATTAAACGTATAATTAAGTCTTCCAAAATAAGACTGTAATTCATTTTCCTGTGCATAACCCCTTATAACCGGTTTTTCTCCTTCATAACCAGGATTGATTGATGGTTTAACCCCAACTCCTTTGTCAGTAATATTTTCGATAGTAAAATTGGTTCCTGATCTTTCAAATTTCTGATAAGAGAAACCACCCAGAGCTTCGATTTTATGCTTTTCTAAATTTAAATTATAAGTCAGATAATGCTCGATTAAAGAGTTTTTTGAATCCAGATTGCTCTGAGCGTATCTTCCTGTTGGATTTAAATCGGTAGTGTTTGGATAAATGGTCGTATTTCTTTCAGATGTAGAACGGTCAATACCTACGTTTAATTTATATTCTAATCCGTCGATAATTCTAAAAGAAGTTTCTAAGTTACCTAGAACTCTCAAAGTACGTGTTTCATCCTCATAAATACTTAATAAATAAGCCGGATTATAATGAGCGTTCATATTGAAATTGGTGTACTTTCCATCGGCATCATAAACAGATCTTGTTGGGTTTGCCATCAGAGTGTGTACAATCAATTGCCCGTTTGATCCACCGTCATCACTTGTTGGAACTCCGTCATCTTTTGTTTCACTCGCTGTAAGGTTCAGTTTTAATTTTAAACGTTTGTTATCCAAAAATGATTCAGCTGCATTAATCCTCCCCGAAAGACGTTTGAAATTACTATTTTGAATAACTCCTTCCTGATCCATGTTCGCTACAGAAGCATAATAATTTCCTGAAGCTGTTTGTTTCGCAAAAGAAAGCGCATTGTTTGTAGTAACTGCCGTTCTGTAAATTACATCCTGCCAGTCTGTATTTCCGCCATGGTCAAAAGCAGGATCTTTTATCGCATTTCTGTATTCATCTGCACTCAAAACATCCAGTTTATTGGCCACATTTGCAATTCCTACATACGAATCAAAAGTCATAGTACCCTCGCCTTTTGCCCCTTTTTTAGTCGTAACAAGGATAACCCCGTTTGAACCTCTGGCTCCGTAAATGGCTGCTGCCGAAGCGTCTTTTAAAACCGTAATCGATTCGATATCGCTTGTATTCAAAAAATTCAGTGGATTTTTGGCAGAAGATGAACCAAAACCAACATTTGTTCCTGTCGGGCTTACATCATCATTGGACAAAGGCAAACCGTCTACTACAAACAAAGGCGTACTTCCGCTTCTGATAGACCCAACTCCTCTAATCGTTACATTTACCCCTGCTCCAGGCTCTCCGCTTGAATTTACAACGCGAACTCCGGCCACTTTTCCCTGAATTAAATTATCTACGGAAATATTAACCCCTTGTTTAAAATTTGCCGCTTCCAATTGTGTTACAGCTCCGGTAACATCTTTTTTAGACTGTTTTCCATAACCCACTACTAATACTTCACTTAATTCAGATGTATTTGGTTCCAGCTGAATCGTCATGAAGCTATTTTGAACCCTGGAAATTTTCATTTTATAGCCTAAATACGAAACCTCAAGATTACTGCCTTCCTGAACTGTAATCTCAAATTCTCCGTCAAAATTACTGATTGCAGTATTTTTAGTCGTTGCTTCTAAAATCGTTACACCAGGCATTGGCACCCCGTTCTCGTCAACAATTTTTCCCTTTACTTTAATTTTATCCTGTCCGGACACCGCTTTTGTAAAGGTCTTTTTAATTAAAACCAGCTTCCCGTTAATGTTATAATTAAAACTGGCTTCCTTAGAAAGATCGCTTAAAATCACAGCTACAGATGCATTTCCGTAATTTACTGAATAAGCTGTGTTATCAGCAATAATGGCTTGTCCATAACTAAATTTATAGCCGGTTTGCTGACTTAGTTTTGAAAAAATAGAAACTAATGTCGCTTTTTCTATTTTATTTTTTACATTTGATTTTTTAAGAACGGTGGAACTGTAACCGCCCAGAACAGACATTAGCGCCAAAGCTAAAAAGAAGGTTCTCTTTAGAAAATTTAAATTGATTCGTTTAAAATACATGATTTAAGTTATTGGTTTTCGATACTTAATTATTAATCGCAGTTGTTCTCAGCAACTGCTTTTTTTTGGATTTTAGTTCACTTTTACTGTCTTGCCATACACATTAAAGTTTAGGTTTGTGATATAATTTATTTGTTGTAAAACGTTTTCAAGCGGAGCGTTTTTTTCAATAAATACTGTTACCGGGGCTGATAAAACAGATTTGTTTTCGAATTGAAAAATTACATCGTATTTGTACTGCAAAATGGTAATGACCTGTTCAAGCGGGGTCTCGTTTAAAGCAATATCCGAAGTGTACCAGTTAATCAGCAGTGATTTATCAGCCTGAAGACGGGTTAATTTCCGGCCTTCAAACAATGCTTTTTCATTTCGAACCAGATCTATACTCTGCCCTTTTGCCGTAACATTTACTTTTCCCGTTACGACAATCACTTCACATTTTGATTTTGATAACTGAATGTGAAATGACGTTCCTAAAACCTTTGTTTTAATTTCTCCTGAAGTGATAACAAAAGGGTGCTTTTTATCTTTGGCAATTTCAAAAAATGCATTTCCTTTTATGAGAGAAACTTTTCTTTCATCACCTTCAAATTGCTCAGGATATTGAAATAATGAGTTTGCTGCCAGATAAATTTTCGAGCCATCACTTAATTTGATAGACTTGGGGACATCTGATGTTTTGAATGTGAGTTGCTTTTCACTGGCAACACCTGGTCTGAATAAAAATCCTAAACCAACAAGAAAAAGTAAACTGGCAGCAGCTATATATTTTAAGTACGGTTTGAAGGTTTTCTTTTTCCCTGTTCGAAATTGAATTCCTTCGTATATATTTTGGGAAACTTCCTGAGAATTCCCCATTAAGTTTTCATCCCATTTTGATGTCTTATATTCGTTTAAAGCAAAATTTGTAAGCAGATTTTCTTCTGTTTCTGATGCTTGTTTACGTAGGCTTTTATCGATAAGATATTCTAAACTATGTTTTATTTTTTTTACCATAATACTTATTGTTACCTATAAGTACCGGAAATCTAAAATCGTACTATCGTGAAATATTATGAAAACATGAACAGAAAGTTATCTTAAAAAATTTTGATGCAAAATAATGTATGGAGCCAGCCAGGCCAGGTCTTTTAGCCCTTCACGTAATTGTTTCAGTCCCGAAGATATCTGGTTTTTAACGGTTTGTTTTGAGATTCCGAGTTCATCAGCGATCTGATCAATTGTCATATCCTGCATTTTGTACATCAGTAAAACCTCTTTTCTCTTTTCGGGAAGTTTATCTAATAAGGAATAGATCAAATCCATAACCCCGGGATCAATCTCCGCAAAATGATCAATTATATAGTCTTCAAATTTATCTTCCAGAATCGTCTTGTCAAATCTGTTATTCTGGTAATGCTTAAAAACCTGATTTTTTACGGACCTGAATAAATAAGGTTCGATGGCGTTTATTTCGACATCCGTTTTTCTTTCCCATAAATCAACAAAAACATCCTGAACAATATTCTGTGCCAGATCATTATCCTGAGTCATCGTATAGGAAAAAGCAGTTAGTTTTTTCCAGTATTGGCTATACGCATTTTCAAAAATTTCAGGACTTATCATGGCTTCTTTTAGTGGTATTTAAGAATGTAAAATAAGGAAATGTAATACCAATGCTTTTTGCCTGAAGGTTAACTTTAAATTAAATAAAAAACCTCTTTTGATGAAGAATACTACTATTTTGACCCAAAAATGACAATCGATTACTGATTTCTTTTTTTTTATCTAACACGAAAATAGAATTCAGACTTTAATTTAGTCAGCTTTAAAAGAGAATAAAATTCATCTAATAAATTGTACCCTGAGCGGAGTCGAAGGATAAATCCGGAAAAGGCTTCGACTCCGCTCAGCCTGACACCTAATCTTCGCACTATCTTTAAAAATTTTAAATCATTTATCTTATTCCTTATCTTTTAATATCTAATTATTTTCAATTTATGAAACGAATTCTGTTTACTTTTTTGATTACTATAATTGTAATTTTCAATTCTAATGCACAAATCGACGATCTAAAAATCAATCAATTTCAGGTTATTGGTTCGCACAACAGTTACCGACAGGCTATCGAAACGGATTTATACAACGCTATTCAGGCAAAAGATACCTCACGTTCACTAAAAGGTTTACAATACACCCATATCAGCATTACAGATCAGTTAAACAAAGGACTAAGAAATCTTGAAATTGATGTTCAGGCTGATGCCAAAGGCGGAAAATATGCCCATCCAAAAGGTTTGGATATTGCAAAATCTGTAGGTACTTATGACCCGGATGGCGAAATGAAAAAACCAGGGTTTAAAGTTTTTCATATGATTGATATCGATTTCAGGACTTCCTGTTATACTTTGCAAAACTGTCTTGCAGAATTAAAAAAGTGGTCAGATGCCAATCCGGATCATGTTCCGGTTTTTATTACGCTGGAACCAAAAGATGATGACAGTTTTTTAGGCACAAAAGCTGAGAAATTTACGCCAGAATTGTTTGACGCTTTAGACAAAGAACTTCGTAAAGGCTTAGGAAATAATTTAATAACGCCGGATATGGTTCGCGGTAAATACAAAACGCTGGAACACGCAGTTTTGAACAACAACTGGCCAACACTTAAAAATGCAAAAGGAAAATTCTTATTTATTTTGGATAATAACGGAGCCAAAAGAGAGATGTATGCCCTGAATCATCCGTCATTAAAAGGTCGTGCTGTTTTCATTAATGCCGAACCCGGAAAACCGGAAGCAGCAACTTTGTTCAGAAACAATTCTGAAGATCCTGCAATTGCCGATTTAGTCAAAAAGGGATATATCATCAGAACCAGAGCTGATTCTGATACTAAAGAAGCCCGTAAAAATGATTACTCCCATTTTGAAGCTGCGAAAAAATCCGGAGCTCAAATTATTACGACTGATTATTATTTACCAAGCACATTTTTCGATTCTTCTTATCAGATAAAATATGATGACGGAAGTTATGTGAGAACTAATCCGGTTAATGGAGTGAAATAGTTTCAGGTTAAATGAATCAAAATTAACCGCAAAGAACGCAAAGTTTTTTGAACCGGTTTTATGCTCATAAAACGCGAAGTCCGCAAAGCTTTTTAATTCAGCTTTGCGGACTTCGCGTTTTAAAAAACTAATTTTAACTCTTTTCGAACCTTGCGTAAATCTTAGCGTGCTTTGCGGTTAACCTCACCCGTTTCCAAATCCACACTAAAATGATCCGCAGGAACTTCGTGCATGAATTTGTTGAAGATAATCAGAAAAAGACGTATTTGATTTTCTATTGGTTTCTCTTTTGAAGTAGCTGCTTTATGATTTTCGAAGAATGATTGCGACAGTAATTTATAGGCTTTGGCCCTTTTTTTTGTAACATCTTTTAAAGCCAATTCATCAGCACTTCGGAAACGATAAAAGTCAATTAAAAGATCATAACCTGTCCAGTTGAAATCTTCTTGTCTGAGGTTGTTCTCAGCTAAAATTTTGTTTGATTTTTGTTCAGCTTCTGTCCATTCTTTTTTGAGGAATTCTTTATTTTTCAGAATAAAATCAAAATCTTTACCGGTCTGAATATTTGCCAGAATCAATAAATCTTTACCGGAAACATTCAGAAAAAAATCTTTAAACACTGAACTCCAATCGTCTTTTAGAAAACGGAGGCGAACCAACTCCTTCAAATGAAAATCGGTAAAATCGTGGTAGTTTTTGGTTTCTAAAATAGCTTTATTCCAAATGTCTTTCGTGTTTTGGCTTTTTAGAAAATCATATTCCATCTTATACAAATCAAAAAGCTCGTTAAAACGTTCTACTTTATCGATTGTAATAGTCTGAATATCTGCTAAATTGTCTTTTTTAATCGTAAGTAATTTATACGCCGGAATGTAGGCTGCCAAAGACGGCGTCTGGATATTGACCAGGGTGTTGCCTTTTGCCGTTGTGCGGATTCCGGTATCATTAAGATGCATGTGTCCGCCAAAATGAATTTTCAGTCCCGCATCAGCAAAAACCTGCGCTACTTCTTCAACGGGTACACGGTTCAATTGCCATTTGTTTGGACCTAAAAGTTCTTTTATTTCTGCTGAAGCATCATCGTTAAAATCAATCATCGGGAAATGACTAAAAGCAATCAGCGTTTTCCCCTGTTCTTTGGCTTGCGCCGAAATATCCCCGACCCATTTTATTAAATGTTTTTTATTCGAAAGCACATTGTTGTATCCGGTACTCGCTTCCGAATAACTTTTAGAATCCTTAGGATCTCCATCATTTTTCTTCGGAATATAAACATTGCCGTCAATGGCCATCAACCAGAGTCCTTCAATGGGCTCAACTACATAACTGACATCAGGAACTTCATAGCCCGGCGCCACGTCATAAACCCTGTTTGGTAATGAAGCTTCCTGTAAAGCCTTTTCATAATTATAATTCTGACTGGTATAAGTCGAAAAAGGTGTTGCCCAGAATTTATATTTTTTATTGGGATAAAAACCAAAATCTTTCAAACCTTCTGTAATTCCCAAATAACCCATTTTGGCAATATCAGCTGTTACAACAACCGGATTTTCAGTCGCCAAATTGGGCTTATGCATTCCTTCTTTACTGAAAATGGGCTGGCTTTTTCCGTCTTTTCCCAAAAAGTCTTCTTTACCGGATTCTTGTGCAAAAGGGCCAACCGGATCATGATTTCCGGTTGTGATAAAAAATTCAATACCATATTTTTTTTGGTAGCGATCCAGAATTTCTTTTAATCCGCGAACATGGACTGGCTGGCCATCATCTGTATAATCACCCGGAAGTGCCACGTATTTTATCTTTCGTTTTGCAATATCATCCAGGGAGGCAAAAAAAGCAAAATAGTTTTCATTGAAAATTCGGGTTGAATGTAATTGGGAAGCCATTGTTCTCAGTAAAGTGTATTGCCCTGTTTTCGGATTTAAAATACCCCGATAATCAGTATCTGAAAACTTACCAAATAAATCCTGCAGATGCACATCAGACAAAAAAGCAACCTGAACGCCATCAGTTTTTGGATGCTTTTGTGCTGAAACAATACTATTTAAAAAAATAACAAACAGCAATACTAAACAAGTAGTATTGCTGTTTTTATTTGGAAATATACTTTTTAAAATCATAGGTTTATCTTTTACAAATTGGTTTTTATCAGGCCGGATAGCCTTCTAAAAATAATCTGCAATTTTATTGATTTAAACCTGGAATGCATTTACCACATTGTTACCGAATGATAAAATCTTATGATTTCCGAAAAATTATATTTTCTTTGTTTTGTCAAGTTCATCAATAAAAGGAATGTTGTCCTGGATTTCGCTGCGGATAATAATCTGCAGGTATTGCTCTAACTGAACAAATTTAGCTGCATTTTTACCCCCAATCACTTTTCTGGCCTTACCAAATGTTTTAGAAAGCAATTTATCTAAATCCTGGTTGTTTTTGAGATTGGCCTGAGTTAGCTCGTTAGCTTTTTCATCACTGAGGGTTTCATAATTTTCCGCATAATCTTCAATAATCCGGATTTTTTTCTTCCCCAGCTCTTTTCGCTCAATTTCATATTTATTATAAATCTCCTTAAAAGCTGCAGCCTGCGATTCAGGCAAGTGAAGAAAATCATCTACCAGCTGCGTTTTTGATTTCCCATAAATATCCTGAATTACAGCTACATCATCTTCAGGTGTTTGTGCCCATAATCCGGCTGAAATGCTTAGTACAAGCATAAGTAGAATCTTTTTCATATTTTAAATCTTGAAATTTTTATTTGCTGAAGTCATAACTTAGTGAAGCCCCTAACCCAAACTGGAAAGTTGATGCATAATCAGTAACCGCAATAGGTCCCCAATAGTAGTCCCAATAATAATCATACCCAACAGCTGCCGACATAGACTGTAAATAAGCATGAAGATTAATTGATAATGGTGAACTTGTCTTTACTTTTACACCCGCTTTAATTTCCCATGCAAAATAAGTTCCGTTACCACTTTGAGGAGTTTCAAGAATCGAAATACCTGCACCGGCCCCTAAAAAAGGGAGTGCTTTCGAAGAAGATGACCCAAAATAATAGTTATAATCTAATAATATGTAATTAATAGCACCTTTATCATCTCCGGCATTAAGCTGAGTTCCGGCAGGAACAGGACCGTTTGGCCCATTTGGTATGAGATAACTTGTGTATAAAGGCATATTGGTATCAAGCCTGTTGTATTTCAGTTCAACTGACTGATTCTGCATAATGAAATATTCCAATCCAACACCATATTCAAAACCATCTTCCACACGTGCATACGAAGAATCAAAATCTACTTCGTCTGCAAAGGTATAGCCTCCATAGAGGTTAAGTAAAAAAGATTGTGCACTTTGAGCTGACACTGCCACCGAAAAGAAAAAAACTGCGATAAATAAATGATACTTTTTCATGATTTTTTGATTTAAGATTATTTATAATTTAGAAAAACTTTAAGGGGGAGATATTGTATCAGAATAAGCTAATTCAATACGTATCTAACAAAAAATAGTTTACAATACTGAAATTCAGTATTTTAATTTAAAATTAACATAATTTTTCATCCGATTTACTTTATTAATTATTGTCTTTTGATGATTTTTCACTATTCAACATCTGTTTTAATTAGATGCTCCAATAAAATTAAAATGTTTTCAAGGAAGGTTTTACAGATTTTTAAAGTGAATCTTATTTTGAAAATAAAACACAATTAATTGATTACAAGTGAATTAAAAAAATAAAATAATACTACTTCAGGGTTTGGAGTAAAAAAAATAAATCTGGTTTATGGTAGTTGTTTTTAAATTCTAAACTGAAAATCTATTACCGTTTTCCAATCAAAAAATAGGTTTCATTTTATAACTTGCAACCTGTTTTGATATTCCACTTTCTAATAATCAATGAATTTAATTTTCAATGGCAGTAAATAATAGAAATCCAGGCTAGTTTAAACTTTATTTTTTTGTCCAGTTAAAAATATATTATCCGTTGTTTGAAATTAGTTTTTATGATAATTTTCTTCAGTTCTGGCTATCCCTGTTTTATCAGGATCTATCGTGAACATAAAAATTAAAAACGGTTCTCTACACATATCACTTCGAATCCAGATCGTATCGGGAAGTTTTGTTCAGTTTAGCTACACAAAAAGCGTTTTTTTGCCGTTTACTTTCTATCATACTTTTGTATGATATTTCAATTTTTATTGAAAATAAACCGTTTGCCCGATTGTAAATTGATGACACTCCAAATAGCTGTGCTTCCAATTATAACTTAAAAAAAATGTAAAAGCAGCGTTTATTTATATTCATATTGTCCATTATTTTTAGTGAAAATCTATTTGCACTAAACGATTCCCTAATTACAAAGCCCAAAAAGGAACGTTGATACCTCACGGACTACACTGGTTTTGCGCCATACATCGGTTTAAATTTAGCCTACGACAAATTAAAATGCGAAGAAATCTTAGATGTTGTTAAAAAGAAAGTTGCATTTTCCGGTCAATTTGAACCCGGAGTCGCGATGGGATGGGATATTATACCAGGCAAAACAGACGAGGTCATTCTGCTGCTAACTAATCTTAGATGGTATCCGTTTTCTGAGTTTGAAATGAAATAAGAAATTCAACTTCAGTCAATTGGAATATAATTTAATACAATTGGTATTTTATCCTGAAAGACTTAAAAAAAAAGAGACAACTATAAACCGGTTGTCTCTTTAAGTGGAGTCGCCGGGAATCGAACCCGGGTCCAAACAAGCAACTAAAGAGCTTTCTACACGCTTATTTTCTGATTAGATTTTCGATGTTGAGCAAGGCCAGAAACAGCCACTCAACACTTATCTTCTTAATTTTCGAAATCCACCCGAAGCTCATGGAAATCTAGGTTTATTTTTACGGTTCCCCTAAACAGAACGCCACAAACCAAGGCTTTCAAGGAGAATCCAGCTTCCCTACCTTGTAGGGACGTGGCTAATCGTACTATAATTCAGATTATGCAGCTAAAGCGTAGTTATTTTCGCCGTGTAAAAGTGTGAGATCTTATATTTACGAGCAAGGTCTCAATGCTCGACGTGCTTACTTTTCAATTCGACTTGCTGTCAAAACCAGTCGACCCCGAAAATGAGTTTGCAAATTTATACTATTTGCATTTACTTTTTATTAAAATTTTCAGAAAAAATTTGTTATTCTGTATAGTCGCAGGTTAAAAGTCATAAAGTTATAAAGTTCAATCCTTAACTGATAAAAGTTTATGAGTTTACAACTTTTAACTTGCAGCTATTGTATTATTCTTCGTCCTTAAACTGAAAAGGATAATCTCCAAAAACAGGAGCCAGTTTACGAACTGCATACGTATTTCTTGTCATCTTATTGGAAAGAGCAATTATTGTTACACCTTCTTTCATAAGGGTGATATAAGATGATGTGTTTCCGTGCCACCAGCCGTTATGAAAGTAGAAATTCTGACCGGATTCCCAATTGATCATTCGGATTCCCAGACCATAATTTTTTGTTCCTTTGCGCTCATTGCTCTGTCCGGTGTAAACTTCTTTTAGCAAAGCGGGTTTTAAAAAGCCAGGAGCATTTCTGGCTCTGTCAAATTTTAAAAGATCACGTACTGTAGAGAATACATTTTTGTCCCCGTACACATTATCCAGATAATCGAAACCTATTTCTACCCCATTTCCTTTATAAGAAGGAACAATATTTTTCCTTTCTTTGTCATCATCAAAAACATAAGTATGTGTCATTCCAAGAGGCTTGAAAATCATTTGATACATAGCCTTTTTAAAGGTAAGCCCGGTTATTTTTTCGACAATAAGGGCCAGCATCGCATAATTGGTATTGCAATACGCAAAACGGGTTCCTACTCTTGATTCCAAACCTACATTTTTAGTCGCCAGAATATCTAAAATGTCTTTGTTGGTCAGCTGGTTGTGCCTGTCCCAAACCGATTTATCCCTGTCTGTAAAATAAGCGTAATTTCGCATTCCGCTGCGATGGCATAACAGCATGCGAACTGTACATTCTTCGTAAGGAAAGGTTTTTAAAATGGTATTTACTTTTTGGTCGAGACCAATTTTCCCTAAATTGATTAATTTTAAAACAGCAGTTGCAGTGATTACTTTACTTACAGAGGCAATTTGTACAGGAGTATCTGCCGTAATTTTTGTGTCCTTATTTTTATTGGCAAATCCGTTATATCTTTCAAAAATAATCTGACCGTTTTTTGCGACCAGAAAACTTCCATTCATACTGTTGTTTGGCCAGTTCTTATTGTAAAAATGATTTATCCGACCTTTTACAGAATTTACATAAGCCGTGGATATTTTTTTTTCAGTCCCCATCGGAACCATTTTACCTAATGTATCTTTTTCTTTTACAGGCTGATCCTGATTGTTGGTTTTATCTTTTCCACATGAACTTAAAACTAAAATTGAAAAAAGTATTTGTGGTATATTTGCTTTTTTAAGGAAACTCATTTTCATTATGCTTTAATAACAAATATATAGAATTCAATATTTATGATGAGAGGTTTTGACAGAAGAAAATCACGAAAATTAACATACGATTAACATCATTTTTCTCCAGCTTATTGTACATCAGACCTTAAGGATTCGTACCCAATAAAAATAAGAAAACAGCAACAAAAATTTAACTATATTTGTTATATTTAAAACAAAATATGCAAAAAAAGTTATATTAATAAATATTAAAAATCCATTAAATGAAATTCGGAATTATCAGAGAAAGAAAAAGCCCACCTGACAGACGTGTTGTCTTTTCGCCAGATGCCCTGGCAAAATTAAAACAGCTTTATCCGGAAGCTCATGTAACTGTTGAAAGCTCAGAAATTAGAGTTTTTTCTGATTTGCAGTACAAAAGTATGGGTATCACTGTTGCTGATGATGTTTCGAATTGTGATATTTTATTCGGCGTAAAAGAAGTTCCGATTGAAAATTTAATTCCGAATAAGTCTTATTTCTTTTTTTCACACACCATAAAAAAACAGCCTCACAACAAAAAACTTTTACAGGCTATATTGGAGAATAACATAACATTGTACGATCACGAAACCATTGTTAATGAGCATAACCACAGGTTAATCGGGTTTGGAAAATATGCCGGAATGGTCGGTGTTTACAATGCAATTCGTGCATTCGGAATAAAATTCGAGTTATTCAAACTCCCAAAAGCAGAAACCCTTTCAGGAAAAGATGCGCTTATTATGCATCTGAAAAGAATAACATTACCTCCTTTGAAATTTGTGATTACCGGAACCGGAAAAGTAGGCAGCGGTGCTCAGGAAATTTTAAAAGCGATTAAAGTCAAAGAAATTACAATTGAAAATTTCCTGACTAAAAATTACACCCAATCGGTTTATGTACAGCTGGATGCTTTAGAATACAACAAAAGAACTGACGGTCAAAACCTTGATTTTGCAGATTTCATGCAAAATCCTGAAGCTTATACCTCCGACTTTGAAAAATTCACTAAGGTCAGCGACATTTATATTGCCGGACATTTTCACGCTAACAACGCGCCAATGATCCTGACTCAGGAAATGCTAAATGCAAAAGACTGCAAAATAAGAGTTGTTGCTGATATTTCGTGCGATGTAAACGGTCCTATTGCGAGTACACTCCGTTCTTCTACAATTGCAGAACCTTTGTATGGTTATCTGCCATCAGAAAACAAAGAAGTTGATATGTTTCACCCTGCAGCTGTTGTGGTCATGGCGGTTGATAATCTGCCTTGCGAAATTCCAAAAGATGCCAGCGAAGGTTTTGGAGAACAATTTATGGAACATGTTATTCCGGCATTTTTTAATGGAGATAAAGACGGGATTTTGCAAAGAGCTAAAATTACCGAAGATGGCAAGCTGACAAAGAGATTTAGCTATTTACAGGATTATGTTGATGAAAAATAGTTTTAAATTATAAATCATGAATGAGTAATTGTAATTTTAGAAATAAGAAAAACGGAATCAAACTAAAAGTCTTTACCGTTTTTCTTAATTCATAACTTATAATTTATAATTTACCTAAACCATTTCTTCTGGTTTAACCCAGTCATCAAAATCTTCCGGGGTTACGTATCCTAAACGAACAGCTTCTTCTTTGAGTGTTGTTCCGTTTTTGTGGGCGGTTTGAGCAATTTCTGCCGCTTTATAATACCCTATTTTAGTATTCAAAGCCGTTACCAGCATCAGTGAGTTATCTACTAATTCTTTGATACGTTTGTAATTTGGTTCAATTCCCTGAGCGCAATGTTCGTCAAACGACACACAGGCATCACCTAATAATCTGGCTGACTGTAAAAAGTTGGCTGCCATGACAGGTTTAAAAACATTTAATTCATAATGTCCCTGCATTCCTCCTACTGCAATCGCAACATCGTTTCCAATTACCTGGGCACAAACCATTGTTAAGGCTTCGCATTGCGTTGGATTTACTTTTCCCGGCATGATGGATGAACCCGGTTCATTTTCCGGAATATGAATTTCGCCAATCCCAGACCTCGGTCCAGAAGCCAGCATTCTCACATCATTAGCTATTTTGTTTAAAGCTACAGCCAGTTGTTTTAAGGCCCCGTGAGTTTCTACAATGGCATCATGCGCTGCCAAAGCTTCAAATTTATTTTCGGCAGTCACAAATGGATGTCCCGTGAATTGCGCAATATACTCCGCTACCTTTACATCGTAGCCTGTCGGCGTATTTAATCCTGTTCCCACTGCAGTTCCGCCCAGAGCGATTTCAGATAAATGTGCCAATGTGTTTTTAAGGGCTTTTAGGCCATAAGCTAACTGCGCTGCATAGCCTGAAATTTCCTGTCCCAGAGTTAAAGGCGTTGCATCCATAAGGTGTGTACGACCAATTTTTACGACATCTTTAAACTCGGTTGCTTTTTTGACTAATGTGGCATGAAGTTTTTCGACACCCGGAATTGTGGTTTCCACTATCATTTTATAAGCCGCAATGTGCATTCCGGTTGGAAAAGTATCGTTTGATGACTGAGATTTGTTTACGTCATCATTGGCTTTGATGAATTGCTCTGCTTCACCAATTTCAAAACCTTTCAGAACCTGGGCCCGATTTGCAATAACTTCATTGACATTCATATTACTTTGTGTACCTGAACCGGTTTGCCAGATTACAAGCGGAAACTGGTCGTCTAATTTCCCTTCTAAAATCTCATCGCAGACTGCAGCAATAGCATCTCTCTTATCGATTGATAAAACTCCTAAGTCATGATTGGCATAAGCTGCTGCTTTTTTTAAATGCGCAAAGCCTTCTATGATTTCCTTTGGCATTGATCCTGAATCGCCAATTTTGAAATTATTTCTGGAACGCTCCGTTTGTGCACCCCAATACTTATCGGCCGGGACCTGTACTTCTCCCATGGTATCTTTTTCTATTCTGTATTTCATATTTTTGAGTTCTTAGTGATTAGTCCTTAGTAATTAGTGTTTTATAATTCTTTCTTCTATAACCAGATTTCTATTGAATATCAATATCCTAGGTACTATCTTTAGTTCCTAATTTATTTTACTATTTTTTTTATATTTGTATGACCGAGAGGAAACTTCTTGC
>NZ_JAADZW010000003.1 GCF_010645065.1 Flavobacterium fluviatile
TCGCAAGAAGTTTCCTCTCGGTCATACAAATATAAAAAAAATAGTAAAATAAATTAGGAACTAAAGATAGTACCTAGGGCTTTTGTTTTCAAAATTAAAACCCATGCCATTATTCAGCCAGGCATTCTGAGATCCGATTAGTTTTTTACAGCTGTCCAAACTTGTAATCATTACGTTTTGATATAAAGCTCATTTTACCAGCGTAATTATTTTCTTTTCCTTCGTCTTAATGACTGGAAACAAATTTCAATCCAATAATCGAAGCGATCAGGGTAGAAAGAAAGAATATTCTCCAGAAAGTGGCAGGTTCTTTAAAAATAAAAATTCCGACTAAAACAGTTCCAACGGCACCAATTCCGGTCCATACTGCATAAGCTGTACCAATTGGCAAAACCTGTGTTGCCTTATAAAGCAAAATCATACTAATCGAAAGACAGACAAAAAAGCCAATCATCCAGTAAGTCGAGACAACCCCGCTTGTTTCTTTGGCTTTGCCTAAACAGGATGCAAAACCAACTTCAAAAAGGCCGGCTATGATTAATAAAATCCAATACATTTCTTTTGCTTTTAAAATTGAAATGCAAAGATGGTAAAAGCTGGTAGAATAATCCTAAAATATTCAAATTTAAACTAAAGAAGCATGTTAATTTATGTTAACATCTCGTAAAAACAAAAACTGTTTTCAAATGATTTTAGCACTTTTCATTACATTTGCACCGATTTTATAAAAATATGAAAAAAAGAACAAATGTTGGTTTTTGGGAATTTATAGCCCGAATTGTACTAAAAAACAGACTTGCAATTATTGCACTGATTATTTTGATTACCATTTTCTTTGGCTTACAGTGGAAAAACATTCGTTTCTCTTTTACAGAAGCCAATCTGCTTCCTGATGACCACGAAGTAAATAAACAATACGAAGCCTTTTTAAAAGAATTTGGCGAAGAGGGAAACCTCATCGTTATCGGTGTTAAGGGAGAGGCCTTTTTTACTCCGAAGGCTTTTGCAGCATGGGAAAAATTAACAGAATCCCTTAAAAATCAAAAAGAAGTCGATTTGGTAATCTCTGTAACCGACTTGCCTAAATTACAAAAAAATGATTCGATAAAGAGTTTTGAACTGGTTCCTTTTATTAATCAAAACAAAACAAAGGATGCGGCCTATCTGAAAACTGTAAAGAAGGAATTATTTGAAAAAATGCCTTTTTATGAAAGCCTGCTTTTTAACAAAAAAAGCGGTTCTATACGTTCTGTAATTTACATGGACAAAAAAATCATAAACACATCGCACCGAAAAAACTATATTTTAAATGATTTCATTCCGAAAATAAACGATTTTGAAAAAGAAACCGGAATCGATTTGCGTGTCTCCGGGATGCCTTATATCAGAACCCTGAATGCAAAAAGTATTGTTGATGAGATCAGTTTGTTTGTTGGAGGTTCCTTATTGCTGACTTCTTTAATTTTCTTTTTTTTCTTCCGGTCATTTAGAGCTACCCTGATTTCAATGGTCATCGTTATAATTGGTGTAATGTGGACATTTGGACTACTGGGGCTGTTTCATTATGAAATTACAGTCCTTACCGCTTTAGTGCCTTCTCTGGTTATAGTAATAGGAGTTCCTAATTGTATTTTCTTAACGAACAAATACCAGCAGGAGTATTTGGCCCATGGTAACAAAGCAAGGGCATTACAACGTGTAATCACCAAGGTTGGTACAGCGACACTGATGACCAACCTTACTACTGCTGCGGGATTTGCTACCTTTATAATTACTAACAGCGTATTGCTGAAAGAATTCGGACTTGTAGCATCTATCAGTATTATCTCGCTGTTTTTCTTATGTTTAATAATTGTTCCCGTTTATTACAGTTACCAGCCAGTTCCGAAAGCAAAACATCTTGAACATCTGAGCCGGAACTACACCCGCTCTTTCATGGACTGGATAGAAGAAACCGTTCGCTATAACCGCCGCTATGTTTATGCAGTATCCATAATTATATTTATAGTAAGTACTTTTGGTGCTTTTCAGATAAAAACTTCAGGAAGCTTAATTGAGGACATGCCTCAAAAAACCGACTTTTTCAGGGATATAAAGTTTTTTGAAAAAGAGTTTAATGGTGTAATGCCACTTGAAATCACTATCGATACCCAAAGAAAAAAAGGAGTGATGAAGCTTTCTACTCTGCGTAAAATGGATGAATTACAAAAGGAGATAGAAAAAATCCCTGAACTTTCAAAACCTGTATCGATACTGAATCTTGTAAAATATTCAAAACAGGCTTACTACAACGGAAATCCAGATTTTTATGAGCTGCCGACTTCTCAGGAACAATCGTTTATCTTGAGTTATGCCAAAAATGCCAGCAAAAATACAGATAAAAACATCATGAAAAGCTATGTTGACAAGGAGGGACGGGTTGCAAGGATTACTACTTTCATGAAAGATATTGGTACCGGAAACATGGCCAAAATTGAAGAAAGACTGCAGAAAAAAGTAGATGAAATTTTTCCATCTGACCGTTATAAAGTAGTTATGACAGGAAAAGCGCTTGTTTTTGAAAAAGGAACAAAATACTTACTTAATAATCTGATAAGTTCTATACTTTTTGCCATATTGCTGATTTCGCTGCTGATGGTATTCATGTTCAGGTCTTTTAAAATGGTCGTTGTTTCGCTGATTCCAAATTTACTTCCGCTCATGATTACAGCAGGATTGATGGGATATTTTGGCATCCCTTTAAAACCATCAACCATCTTGGTTTTCAGTATTGCTTTTGGACTTTCTGTAGATGATACTATTCACTTTCTGGCTCAGTACCGCCAGGAGCTGGTCAAAAACAACTGGAAGATAAAGCGTTCTGTGTATGCAACACTTAAAGAAGCGGGTGTAAGTATGTTTTATACGTCTGTTGTACTATTTGCCGGCTTTTCGGTTTTTATGCTTTCCGATTTTGGAGGTACAATTGCTTTGGGCGGACTAATTGCAATAACGCTTGCGTTTGGTATGCTGTCAAATTTAATGCTGCTGCCATGTCTGGTGCTTACCTTAAATAAATCATTGGCTAACGAACAGGAATTTACAAAACCTGCATTTGATGTGCTTGCCGATATGACTGATACAGATGATGAAAAAAATCAGGATACTAACAATAAAAATGAATAGTTAACAGGATTTTACAAGGAATTAGTTTTGTGATTTTGTTCTTATTTAAACAGAATAGCGAAATAATATAGCCCTGATAGCAGCGGCATCCTTTTTCCTGCTCCTTTAGCAGGAAAAAGATATAGCGGAGAGCAGGAACAGCTTCAAAAATTAATTATTATCGACTATATTTGCAGTTGTTCAAAGAATTTTACTTAAAATCAATTATATATAAAAATGAAACACACAAAAGTTAGAGACTTATTAAACAGTACGACAACGTTACAGGAAGTAAATGCAAAAGGATGGGTGAGAACTTTTAGAAATAATCAGTTCATCGCTTTAAATGACGGTTCTACGATTAATAATATTCAATGTGTTGTTGATTTTGAAAACACCCCGGAAGAGACTTTAAAAAGAATCACAACCGGAGCTGCTGTTTCTGTAATTGGAACTTTGGTTGAAAGTAAAGGAGCGGGTCAGAAATATGAAATTCAGGTGAACAAGCTTGAAATCCTTGGAGATTCTGATGCTGAGAAATTCCCAATGCAGCCCAAAAAACACTCTTTGGAATTTTTACGTGAAAACGCTCACCTGCGCGTACGTACAAATGCTTTTGGTGCGATTATGCGTGTGCGTTCTGTTTTGTCTTATGCGGTTCATAAATACTTTCAGGACAAAGGATTTGTTTATGTAAACACGCCAATTATCACAGGAGCTGATGCTGAAGGTGCAGGAGAAATGTTCCAGGTAACTTCATTGCCGCTTGATAACTTGCCAAAAAATGAGGAAGGAAACATCGATTTCAAAAAAGATTTCTTTGGAAAACATACCAACTTAACCGTTTCAGGACAGTTAGAAGGTGAAACTTTTGCAATGGCTTTGGGTCAGATTTATACTTTTGGACCCACGTTTAGAGCAGAAAACTCAAACACTTCCCGTCACCTGGCAGAATTCTGGATGATCGAACCTGAAGTTGCTTTCAATAATTTGGATGACAACATGGATTTGGCTGAGGATTTTATTCAGTACGTAATAAAATATGCTTTGGACAACTGTAAAGACGATTTGAAATTTTTGGAAGGAAGACTTTTGGAAGAAGAAAAATCAAAACCACAGGCAGAAAGAAGCGAAATGAGTCTGTTAGAGAAACTGAACTTTGTTTTAGAAAACAACTTCAAACGTGTTTCTTATACAGAGGCAATTGACATTTTAAGAGATTCCACTCCAAATAAAAAGAAAAAATTCCAATACATCATCAACGAATGGGGAGCTGATTTACAGTCAGAGCACGAGCGCTATTTAGTGGAGAAACACTTTAAATGTCCGGTAATTTTATTTGATTATCCGGCCAATATTAAAGCGTTTTACATGCGTTTGAATGACAACACAGAGCCAGGAAGAGAAACAGTTCGCGCCATGGACATCCTTTTCCCTGGAATTGGAGAAATCGTTGGTGGTTCTGAAAGAGAAGAGCGTTACGATGTTCTGGTTGAAAAAATGAAAGCCTTAGAAATCGACGAAGAAGAATTATACTGGTATTTAGACACCAGAAGATTTGGTTCTGCCACTCACGCAGGTTTTGGTTTAGGATTTGAGCGTCTGGTATTGTTTGTAACGGGAATGACAAATATCAGGGACGTAATTCCTTTCCCAAGAACTCCTGGAAGCGCTGAGTTTTAAGAAGTTTAAAAAGTTTCAGGTTTCAGGTTTCAAGTTGTTGGAACCTGAAACTAAAATTATATAAAATTTGTTTCAAGTTTAAGGTTTTAAGTTTATCCGTTCTGTTGGAAAACCTGAAACCTGAAACTTGAAACTTTTAACAAAAACAAATGCTAAAGCAATTTTTAAATTTAAAATTATCCCAAAAATTATCTCCGCAGCAAATTCAGCTGATGAAGTTAATTCAATTGCCTACGCAAGCTTTTGAACAGCGTTTATTGGAAGAAATGAACGAAAATCCGGCTTTAGAGGCAGGACAGGAAGATGAATACGAAGCCGATGAATTTGCTAATGACGACTACGACGATTATGATGACAATGAATCAGAGAGAATCGAGGCAGACGACATCAACATTGATGAATATCTGAGTGACGACGATACGCCTGATTATAAAACACAAGTCAATAATTACAGTGAAGATGAAGAACGCGAAACGCCATTTGCTTCACCAATCAGTTTCCATCAGGATTTAATCAATCAGCTCAATACATTTATCCTCAATGACGAAGAGCGCGAAATCGCTGAATTCCTTGTGGGAAGTATTGATGATATGGGTTACATCCGCAGAAGCATTCCGGATATTGTTGACGATATGGCTTTTACTCAGGGAATTTATACTGATGAAGCCATGGTCGAAAAAATGCTGCATGTCATTCACGAATTAGAACCTTCAGGGGTTGGTGCGCGTGATTTGCAGGAATGTCTTTTACTGCAATTAAAGCACAAAACACCAACTGAATATGTTGATTTAGCCATTGATATAATCGAAAATCAGTTTGATGCTTTTACAAAAAAACATTACGACAAGTTATTGCAGAAATACAGCATATCGAACGAACAGCTTAAAAAAGCAATTCACGAAATAGAAAGACTAAACCCAAAGCCAGGAGGATCTTTTACAGGAAATAATAAAATCACTGAAAATATAGTTCCGGATTTTGCTATCCGAATAGTAGATGGCGAATTAGAGCTGACCTTAAACGGAAGAAATGCCCCTTCCCTGCATGTTTCTAAGGATTATCAGGAAATGATGCAGACATACAAAGAATCCCGTGATAAATCGACTGCGCAGAAAGATGCGGTTCAGTTTATCAAACAAAAACTGGATTCGGCTAAATGGTTTATTGATGCAATCAGACAGCGCCAGGAAACACTTTTTGTAACGATGAATGCGATTATGCATTATCAGGAGGAATTTTTCTTAGACGGCGACGAAACCAAACTAAAACCAATGATCCTGAAAGACATTGCTGATATGGTTGGTCTGGATATTTCGACAATCTCTCGTGTAGCCAACAGCAAATACGTAGAAACGCCATACGGAACAAAACTGATTAAGGAATTTTTCTCTGAAGCCATGAAAAACGATCAGGGAGAAGATGTTTCAACTCTGGAAATAAAAAAGATCCTTAAGAATACAATTGAAGAAGAAGACAAAAAGAAACCACTTCCGGACGATCAGTTAGCTGAAATCTTAAAAGAAAAAGGGTATCCGATTGCCAGAAGAACGATTGCAAAATACCGTGAGCAACTGGATATTCCGGTTGCTAGAATGCGAAAGAAAATTTAAATTTTTACAAAATAAAGCCCTGACAATTGAAATTTATCAGGGTTTTCTATTTTATTGAAGCAAGAAATTCAGACGGCGTCATTGTTGGAATTTCAGAATTTTTAAAATCTTTTTTATTCCGGGTTAGGATAATTTCCGATTTGTGATGCAATGCACTAAAATATTGAACCGCATCTTCAAAATCATTAAAATTTGAAATTAAACTTTTGTCAATCACAATTTCATCAATATTAGAAACATCACAAATAATTCGAAATTTCTTTAAAGCATCTAAAACAATGTTTTTCTCAATATTTCTGGAAACAACATAAACTGTATTGACAAAGGACAAAGATGATGCCGCCAGTTTCAGTTTTTTATTTTCTGCTAATGAAGCGATTATTGCAATGTCATTATAAAAAGGCTCTCTTTTATCAATTAGATCGATCAGAACACTTGTATCTAAAAATAAATTCATCCTATTTATATTTTTCTGCTAAATAGTTTTGGCGCTCTTTTTTATAATCAAAATCTTCACTGATTTCTCCTTTCCCAATTGTAAAGCTTTTCACGAAGGAACTTATTTCAATTTCATTTTTCTGTTCAGATTTATCTATTTGAGTAATTGCCTTTAGATAATTTTCTACTAAAAGTGACAAACTATGATGATGTTCAGCTGCATATATCTTAGCTTTCTCAATCACACTTTTATCCAATTTCAAAGTTAATTTAGCATCCATAATCATTTTTATTTTGTACGTACAAATATAATTATTTTATCCGTACAAATAACAAACCCGACAGGCTATTAAAAATCTGTCGGGTTCTGTTTTTTTTATATCGTTTTAAGACTGAGCGAAGTCAGATACTTATTTATATTGATCTGGCAAGATTTTCACATTAAATAAAAACACTTTCTTTTTATCACTATAACTATAATTTAAAGTATAATCATTATTCCTAAAAACCACTAATCCCGGATTTCCTTTTGCTGTACTTATCAGACTTTTTTGAATTTCATCTTTTATAATATCTACTTCTGCAGTTTCTTTTACAACATGCAACAAAGTCAGATTATACTGTGCAATCCTCTCTTTGTGTAAACTCACACTGTCTAAACGAATGCCTTCCTGAATCTTTAATGGGCAATTTTTATTGTATTTCAACACTAATTCAGTTATCTCAGTATTTTCTTCCTCAGCATTTTCTTCAAGAAAAAAATAAAAATAACCTACTATGCCCAACGCGATTATAATAATTGTTAAAAATAGAATATTCTGCTTTCTCATATTTTAGTTTTGTTGAAGCTTATGAATAGAAAACATCATTTCTCCTGATTCTTTTTCATTGCCTTAAAATAAGCAGCTCGGCTAAGTGGCTCATATTCTTCTGTTTCTCCCAGCATCACCAGTTTATCACTATCGGTTTTACGGAAACTGTAATGGGCAAGATTTCCGGTTCTGGTACAAACTGCATGAACTTTTGTTACATATTCTGCTGTTGCCATAAGCCCGGGCATTGGTCCAAACGGGTTTCCCTTAAAATCCATATCCAGACCGGCAACAATTACGCGGATTCCCTGATTTGCAAGATCATTACATACCGTAATAATCTCATCATCAAAAAACTGGGCTTCGTCAATTCCGATCACATCACATCCTTGTGCCAAAATAGAAATATTTGCAGCCGCAGGAACGGGAGTTGAACGAATTTCATTGGCATCATGCGATACCACCATTTCGTCATGATAGCGGATATCAATAGCGGGTTTAAAGATTTCCACTCTTTGTTTGGCGAATTGCGCGCGTTTTAATCTACGGATTAATTCCTCGGTCTTACCCGAAAACATTGACCCACAAATAACTTCAATCCAACCAAATTGTTCTTTGTGATTTACTGTATTTTCGAGAAACATTTTGTATTTTTCTGCCTTTAAAAAATGAATAGTTTTTATTACTTTGTACTGGTAATAAATCAACGCAAAAACTGCTGTTTTTACACTTTTTCAAAAGTAGAGAATTTTTATCAAACGAAAGATTCGCTCACGTTTATTAACAGAAAATAAATACCCGGCGAATTTCTTTCGCGATTTAAAAAGACATTCAAAATATACTAAAATAGCCTATTCACTATAATTCAATAGTCATGAAAAAAAAACTGGAAGCCGATTTAATCAGCATAGCACATCGAATTTTGAAACTTAAAAACAAATCCGATATTAATCAATTATATCTGGAAACACAGAAATTATATGAAAAATTATCGGTTTTAAAATTTGTAGATGAAAATTTCGACGATATAAAACCAACTATCGGATACAGCGAAATAGAATCACAGCTTGAAACAATTTTTGAAAAAGAAGCACCCCTTCCGGCAGAAATTAAGAATGTAGAAACACTTCCGACAGTCGTTGATGAGCCTCTAATTGAAGAAGAAGTTATTGCTGAAACTCAAGTCATTGAAGAAACTCCGATCGAAGTCGTTGCTGAAGTTCCGGAAGTAATTACTAAAAAGAAGGAAACAATAGTCGATATTCCTGTAGAAGTAGTCGAAGAGATTGCTGCAAAAACTGAAGAACCTGTATCTGAAACCATAAAAGAAACCGAGCCTGCTGAAGAGTTTTCTTTTAAAACCGTCAGCGATTTAAAACCTATTCCGGATTTTAAACCGGCTTTTGAATTAGAAAAAGAGGAAATAAAAACAGAAGAACCAAAGGTAGAAACTCCGATAAAACCAGAAGCTGTTTCTATTTCGTTTGCTGATATTTTAGGCGTTAATTATGCTGATGCACAATTTGTAAAAATAGATGATATTAAAGATGTTACTTCTCCTCCTTCAGCAACATTAAACGAATTTCAGGAGAAGCAGACACCTGTTCAAGCCACTATTGCAGAACCTGTTAAACCTAAAACAGTTCCGTTAAACGAAAAACTGGCCAAAGGATTTCATATTGATCTGAATGATCGTATTGCCTTTACCAAAAACCTTTTCGGAAACAGCACCGAAGATTACAGCCGGGTTTTGAATCAGCTTTTGACATTCGACAGTTTCAGCGAAGCAAAAGAATTTATTGAAACCATGGTAAAACCTGATTATAACGACTGGGAAGGAAAAGAAGATTATGCAGAACGTTTTCTGGGAATTATTGAAAAGAAATTCTCTTAAAAACAAAACACAGATTGCACGAATTGGCACAAATTCTTTCTTTGTGAAATTTTTAAAAGCACTTACAATTTGTGAAATTCGTGTTTAAATCATTAAACTAAATTATGTCAAAATTATATATCGTTCCAACGCCAATCGGCAATCTTGAAGATATGACTTTCAGGGCTATTCGTGTTTTGAAAGAAGTCGATCTGATTTTGGCCGAAGACACCCGAACGAGCGGTAAACTTTTAAAGCATTTTGAAATTGGCACGCACATGCACAGTCATCACATGCATAATGAGCACAAAACGACCGAAAATTTAATTGCCCGCCTGAAAGCCGGCGAAACTATCGCTTTGATTTCAGATGCGGGAACTCCCGCAATTTCAGATCCGGGTTTCTTATTGACCCGGGCATGTGTCGAAAACAAGATTGAAGTAGAATGTCTTCCGGGCGCAACCGCTTTTGTTCCTGCATTAGTCAACAGCGGGCTACCGAATGACCGTTTTATTTTTGAAGGTTTCCTTCCGGAGAAAAAAGGACGCCAGACCCGATTTTTGGCTTTGGCCGAAGAAACCCGAACCATGATTTTATACGTTTCTCCACATAAACTGGTTAAAACTTTAGGTGAATTTGTCTATTATTTTGGCGAAGACAGACAAGTTTGCGTTTCACGTGAATTATCAAAACTGCACGAAGAAAATGTACGCGGAAGGGCAAAAGAAGTTCTGGCACATTTTGAAAAAACAGCGCCGCGCGGCGAAATCGTAGTTGTGGTTGCTGGAAAAACAATAACAAAAGAACCTAAGAAAAGTAAGTTTTCTAAGGATGACGAAGAATAAATAATTATTTCAGCCACAAATTAAAAGGATTATTACAGATCAAAAAAGGTTCGCCACGAATTTCACAAATTATCACGAATTGAATTAGTGAAATTCGCGAAATTCGTGGCAAAAAAAATCCTTTTTAAATCTCTTTAATCTGTGGCAAAAAAAAAATCAAACCATAATCATGAGCATTCAAACCTTTTTAGAAAAAGTAAAACAAACTCCAACACAAATCACGTTTCCTGAAACTATTGCAGTAATCGAAGAAAACTACAACTTTACTCCAACTGCTTTTCAAAACGGGACACAACATAACGCAGCCGGAGAAAATTCCGGTTCCTGCAAATTGTTTTCTTTTGCAAAACTGCAGAATTTAAGTAAAGAAGAAACCTTAGCCTGCTTTGGAGCATTCTATTTCGAAGAAGTTTTAGGCGATCCAAACGGAACAAACCACCAAAATATTAGAAATTTCATCAACTTAGGCTGGGACGGAATTCAATTTGAAGGGAATGCCCTTGAATTGAAATAAAATATTTATAATTCTCCGTTTGTCAGGCTGAGCGGAGTCGAGATTCTTATTAGTAAAAAGGGCTTCGACTCCGCTCAGCCTGACAAACAAATTCGTTGAATTCAGACCTTTAAATCGACCTTTAAAATCATCAATCTGATGCGCTGGACCTTAAAACCAAGACCTTCTGAAGATAAAATCAAACATTTGGCTCAAGCCTTAAATGTAGAAGATTTTGTTGCCACACTTTTGATTCAGCGTGGAATTGAAACTTTTGATGAAGCTAAAAATTTCTTTCGCCCTTCATTAGAACATCTTCATGATCCATACTTAATGAAAGATATGGATAAAGCCGTTGCCCGAATCGAATTGGCAATTGAAAATCAGGAAAACATTCTGGTTTTTGGCGATTATGATGTTGACGGGACAACAGCGGTTTCTTTGGTTTCTTCGTATTTGAAATCCCATTACCCCAATATTGCGACTTATATTCCGGATCGTTATGACGAAGGCTATGGAATATCGTATAAAGGAATTGACTTTGCGGACGATAACGGATTTTCTTTAATTATCGCTTTAGACTGTGGAATAAAATCTATTGATCATATCGCCTACGCGAAAGCAAAAAACATCGATTTCATCGTTTGTGATCACCACCGCCCAGGCGAAATTCTCCCGGATGCTGTGGCTGTTCTAGACCCAAAAAGAGAAGACTGCTCCTACCCTTACGATGAATTGTGTGGCTGTGGCGTTGGTTTTAAACTGATTCAGGCCTTAGGCCAAAACCGAAATGAAACGATAGAAGATCTGGTTCCGTATCTGGATTTGGTAGCTACCGCAATTGCAGCTGATATTGTACCGATTACGGGTGAAAATCGTGTTCTCGCTTATTTCGGTTTAAAGGTAATTAACAGCGAGCCAAGACCCGGAATAAAAGCTTTAGTTCATCAGGTAAAAAAGAAAGTGCTGGATATTACCGATGTTGTTTTTATCATTTCTCCCAGAATTAATGCTGCAGGAAGAATCAAACACGGCAATCATGCTGTCGAATTGTTAACCGAATTTGATTTTGAACAGGCACAGCAGTTTGCTTCAGAAATTGAGCAATACAACGCAGACCGAAAAGATTTAGATAAAAAAATAACAAGAGAAGCTTTTCAGCAAATTATAGAAAATAATGAAGAAGAACGTTTTTCAACCGTTGTTTTTCAGGAAGACTGGCACAAAGGCGTAATCGGAATTGTGGCTTCAAGGTTAATTGAAACTTATTACCGCCCGACCTTGGTTTTCACTAAAAGCGGAGATAAATACGCTGCTTCAGCAAGATCTGTAAAAGGCTTTGATGTGTATAATGCCTTAGACAACTGTTCAGAACATCTCGAGCAGTTTGGAGGTCATATGTACGCCGCAGGAATGACTTTGAAGGCAGAAAATTATCTGGCTTTCAAAGCTGCTTTTGAGAAATGCGTAGCAGAAACTATTCATCCCGATATGCGGACTCCGGAAATTGAAATTGACGCTGAAATAAATTTCGCAGATATCACACCAAAATTAATTCGGATTCTAAAACAATTTGAGCCTTTTGGTCCACAAAACATGACGCCGGTTTTTATGACACGGGATGCTAAAGATACCGGATATGCCAAAAATCTGGGTTCAGAAGAAGAACATTTAAGGCTTTTTGTCAAACAAAATAACTCTGACGGAATAGCTGCTATTGGATTCGGACTCGGAAAAAAAATAAATATTGTACAAAATCAAAATCCGTTTCAACTGGCGTACTGCATTGCTGAAAATGAATGGAACGGAAACATTTCAACTCAGCTGATGCTGAAAGATATTAGAAGTAATGAAAAATAACGAAAAGAAAAACGACCCTTATCAGGCCTTGCGCTATAGAGAATTCAATGTGTTTTTATTATTGCGTTTTGCGATGGTTTTTGCCTGGTCGATGCAGTTTATTGTAATTGAATGGGAAGTTTACAGTTTGACAAAAGATCCTCTTTCATTAGGTTTTATTGGTTTGATGGAAATTATTCCTGCCGTTTCAATGGCTTTGTTTGCAGGACATATTGTCGATCAGAGAGAAAAGAAAGGATTATTGGTAAAATGTATTTTAGGATTTTCAGTCATTAGTTTTGGACTTTTCTTGTTAACCTGGCCAAAAGTTGTTGGAGACTGGTCTAAAGATTACATTTTATATTCCATTTATGCTCTTGTCTTTGTTGGCGGAATCGTTCGTTCTTTCATGGGACCAACTATTTTTTCTCTTTTATCATTGATCATTCCTAAAAAAGTATATCCAAACGCGGCGACCTGGAGCAGTTCGGTTTGGCAGATTGCAGCCGTTATGGGCCCGGCATTAGCAGGTTTCTCAATTAACTGGATTGGTGTTCACTGGTCTATGTGTCTGGTATTCGGATTTTCTATCCTTTCCTTAATTGCCTTATCGCAAATCAGCAAAAAACCAATCTTAAATCCAAAAATTGGGGAATCTATAAAAGACAGTCTTACTGAAGGTTTGACTTTTGTATTCAAAAACCAGATTGTTTTAGGTGCATTATCGCTTGATATGATTGCGGTACTTTTTGGAGGAGCCGTAGCATTATTGCCTGTTTTTGCTCAGGATATTTTAAAAGTGGGTTCTGAAGGTTTTGGTATTTTAAGGGCTGCTCCTGCAGTAGGATCTTTCATTACAGTACTTGTTTCTGCGTATGTGCCTTTAAATAAAAATGCAGGCAAGAAACTTTTAGCAGCCATATTTATTTTTGGATTGTCGATTATTTTATTTGGCCTTTCCACTTTTTTCTGGCTTTCGGTGTTCGCTTTATTTTTGAGTGGACTTTCTGACGGAATTTCGGTTGTAATTAGGCAAACTATCCTGCAGCTTAAAACGCCGGATCATATGCGTGGCCGTGTTGGTGCTGTAAATTCAATTTTTGTGGGTTCTTCTAATGAATTGGGCGCTTTTGAAAGCGGTGCAACTGCCAAATTAATGGGAACTGTAACTTCAGTTGTTTTTGGTGGAAGTGTGACGCTTTTAACGGTTATTGTAACCGCACTTAAATCACCAACTTTTAGAAACTTGGATCTTAACAGAGATATGGAAGATCATCAGGATTTAAACAGATAAATTTTAACTTAGTCATAAGTTCATTTAAAAAATTACGATGTAGACTAAAACGAATTTATATAACTTAATATGGTAAAAGATTTTTTCACAATTTTATGGATTTTTTATTTAGAATTAATATAAATAATATTTATATTTGTTGAAATAAAGGATTCTATAATGAAAGATATTGAACAGATATACCATAATAACTTTGGAGTAGCCTTTTACTGGAAAAAGGAAAACAAAACCATTTTAGATAAAGTACAATTGGTTTTCAGGGAAACCGGATTTTATCTTTCTATTGCCGAATTGAATCAGTTTTGTGATTTGATTGAGCACAGTCTTATTGAAAATACCTGTTGTGAATCCTGTCAATTAAAAAACAGCTGTCATAAATTTTTACTCAAAACACCTTTATCTCAGGTAGATTTGGCCGTTTCGATGAAAGAAATTAAATCGATAAAGGATTTGATTGAAGGAACTTTATTCCGATTAGATCTGGATGAATATGTGTATGGAGCAGGTAGAAATTAATTTTCGAATTTTTTGAGTTCAAAAGTTTCACCATCAAAAACACCGTACGTAAAATAACCAATCCAGTCGCCCAGATTTATATATTTTGAATCTTCTCCAACAGGAATAACCATTGGCAGGTGACGATGACCGAAGATGAAATAATTGTAATGTTTTGTTTCGAGTTTACGTTTGGCATACAAAACCAGCCATTCGTTTTCTTCGCCCAAAAATTTCACATCATCATCTCCGGAAATCAGTTTGTTTTTTACTGATAAATATTGTGCTAAACTAACGCCAATATCAGGATGAAGCCAGCGAAAAAGCCACTTTGAAAACGGATTTGTAAAGACCTTTTTCATTCTTTTATATCCTTTATCACCGGGTCCTTTTCCGTCACCATGACCAATCAGGAATGTTTTTCCGTTAAAAACAAATTCTTTATTATCATGATAAACCGGAATATTCAATTCGGTTTCAAAATAATCATGCATCCATAAATCGTGATTTCCTACGAAGAAAAAAATTGGGATGCCACTATCGCGAAGTTCGGCCAGTTTGCCTAAAATACGTACAAATCCTTTTGGAACAACCGTTTTATATTCGAACCAAAAATCGAATAAATCCCCTAATAAAAAAACAGCTTCTGCATCATCTCTTATCTCATCAAGCCAGGCTACGAATTTCTTTTCGCGCGGTAAACTCAATTCAGGAGTTGGAGCTCCAAAATGCTGGTCAGAAGCAAAATATATTTTTTTCATTTGGTTTTAGATTGTTAGATCTTAGACTTCTTAGAGTTTTAGATTTTGACCTATTGTCTTCCTGAGTGAAGTCGAAAGATTGAAATTTGGAATTTAAAAATTGGAATTTTATTGATTATCGCTTGCAAACCATTCTGCAAACGAAGAATCGGTTTCCTGAAGTTTTAGGGAAAAAAGCGAAATTCCTGCTGGTAAACGTGAAATGATTTTTTTTGCAAAATCAATTACCATGTTTTCGCTGGTTGGCTGGTAATCTACCAAAATTACGTGATGCCCACGATTTTTAAGTTCGTTTGCCAATTCGATATGTGGGGTGGTTTGGTTAAATACAGTTGCATGGTCAAACTGATCGACAATTTCTTCTTTTACAATTTTCTTTAGATCCGAAAAATCGATTACCATTCCGAATTTTACATTTGACCGGTCTGTGATTGGCGAACCAATAACTGTTACCGATAATTTGTAACTATGTCCGTGAACGTTTTTGCATTTTCCGTCGTATCCGTACAAAGCGTGTCCGGTTTCGAAACTAAATTGTTTTGTAATTCTGATATTACTCATCGGTTGTTTTTTCTGCAAATTTAGGAAATAGATGTTGAGAAATGGTCTTTTAATAAAAAAAGGTCTTGGTTTATGGTTTTTAGCCCTGATCGCAGCGACATCCTTTTGTGGCGGGGTTCGCCACAAAAGATATAGCGGAGAGCAGGAATCAGCTCCTGAAACAACTACTTCTTAAATTGTAATAAGGCGTTTTTTGTAAAGTCAGACAGCACCAGTTTTCCTGTAATTTTAGCACGTTCAATAAGGATCGATTCCCATTGTTCAGTACCCTCCCAAATAATTTTCTTCATTTCAAATAGCGCTTCGGGATTGTATGAACTGAGTTTTTGTGCAAAATTTTCTACTTCTGCATCGAGCAAATCAGCATTATGAAGAGCTGAATATAGTCCGTTTTGCAAGGCCCAGCTTGCAGATTTCCATTCGTGTGCAGCCAAAGTCATTTGAGTCATTGCCATTTTACCAATCTTACGGGAAACAGCAGGCTCAATTACAAACGGCCCGATCCCGATAGCGAGTTCCGATAGTTTTACAGCACTTTCCGGAGTTGCCAAAACATAATCGCAGGCAGCAATAATACCCACTCCGCCTCCAACGGCTTTGCCTTGTACACGTCCAATAATAAGTTTGGTACAATTGCGCATTGCGTTTAACAAATGTGCAAAACCGGAGAAAAATTCGGTTCCCTGTTCTTCGTTTTGCACCGCCAGAAGTTCGTCAAAAGAAGCACCGGAACAGAATACTTTTGAGCCTTCACTTTGCAGGATGATAACCGAAACGGCTTCATTTCGGCTCAGCAAGTTGATTTCGGCTGTCAAACGATCGAGTAATTCACGCGGAAAAGAATTGCTGGCAGGGTGTCCAAACTGAATAGTTGCTACGGTATTTTGAAAGGAAGTTGATAAGCTTCCGTTTAGATTTTCTGTGCTCATAAATATAGTTTTAAAGTAAAGTTACGGTTTTGGCAACTATTTTTTGTGCTATATTGATTTGAAATTTGCTTTTTGAAAATTAATTGACTTTATTTGCTGTAGAAACGGGGGATTAGCTCATTTGGCTAGAGCGCTACGCTGGCAGCGTAGAGGTGATCGGTTCGAATCCGATATTCTCCACAAAAAAACCGTATTACTTAATTGTGATACGGTTTCTTTATATTAAATTATCGTTCGCTACTATTATCAAAATCCGGTTCATCTTCATCGGATTTTTTAAAGTCATTATTCAAAAAATCCATTAATTTCTTTTTCTCTTTTTGATTTTTTCTAATCATAAACAGAATCAGTACAATTAGCACCAATGCTATCACTCCTATTACTATCCAATTGATTTCCATAATTTTAAATTTCATTAAAGTTATGGTTTCTAAATTTTAAGGATATTATCAAAAGGTTAAACCTCAACAAATATGTTAAACTGTGTTTTACTGCCTTTTATATCTTAACAATTATAATTAAATTGCTCTCAGGGATTAAAAACAACGGATTTTTTAATTACACCGTTTCATAAAATCAATGGTCATGGATGCTGATAAATTTATTTTCTGCCTTGAAGGCATTTCAGATGTAGAAAACGACACAGCTACAGAAGTGGTTAAAAGTCTTGAAAAACTGGCTTTTAATCAGGGTATATCCAGTATTTACAAAACTTGTGATACGATCGAAGGACTCGAAGAAAGCCTGAACACTTTGTTGTACGACGACCATAATTTTAAAGATTACGAAATCATCTATCTCGTGATGAAAGGCGAACCCAACAATATCTGTCTTCATGACTATTATTATAGTCTGGAAGAAATCGCCGAAATCTTTGAAGGGAAAATGAAGGGCAAAATCCTGCATTTTGCCAATTCTAAAATTCTGGATTTAAACGAAGAAGAAGCCCAGTATTTCCTGGACATCACCGGCGCAAGAGCTATTTCAGGCTATGGAAATGTTTCTAATAAATTTACCAGTACAGGTTCTGTTGACAAAGCCTTTTTCAAATTATGCCAGGAAGAAGACGACCTTGTTGAAATTGTGGAAACGCTTTACGAAAAGTATTACGATCTTTGTAAACTGCTCGATTTTAGAATGTACTATTGAATTGTTTTGTTGAATATTTATTTGTAAGATTATATTTAATAAAAACACTGATTTGTAAATTGAGTAATTTATATTTGTGTTATACTGAACGTAAATGGAAATACAAATCACTAAAAATGCAGAGAAATCATATTTTGAAATAATAAGCAGGTATTCAGAAATTAAGGCTTCTTTATTTTCGAGAAAAACTATTTTTGTTTTGGACATCATTAAACAAAACAGCCATATAGGACAAATATACCTGAAAACTCCTTACAGAAAATTTTTATTGACTGAAGAAGTTTATATTTTCTATAAAATTGAATCTGATATAATTTACATTGTATTATTTTGGGATAATAAAAGAAGCCCTTTGAATTTAGATGTTATACTTCATTCTTAATTTCTCTTTGAACTCTGTATAGTTAATTGTTTTTCCAGCTTTAATATCTTCCTCGCTTTTCTGTAATTCCTGAGCCACTATTTCTTCTGGATAAAGCAAGGTTGTAATCAATTTTACTTCTTGAGGAGTAAACGTTTTTAGCCTCAATTTTCTATAATATGTTGCATGCTTCAAACCTAATTTTTGAATAAAAAAATCAGCTTTGTAATATGATTTATTAATCAATTCCGGTAAACTATTTACATAGTTCTCATAATTTTCAACTATTTCTATCATAATATGATATTTTTTGTTTTATACACTATACAAATATAGTATTAAAAATTTAAAGTTTTAGTCGAATGCAAATACTAGTCCACAAAAAAAGCCCTCAATTAAGAGAGCTTTCAATTATATTGTTACAAATCCAAACCTAAGCCTGATCGTCAGTTGCTGCGTCCGGAGCATTAGTTTTTACAGAGGTGATTCCGTTGTCTCTTCCTGCAGCGCTTTCGTACATTTCGCTGCTTCCAATAATTTGTCCGTTTGAAGCTTTCAGTGTAAAATAAAACTTCCCACTTGAAGATTCTTTTTTATCGAACTTAGAATCATCCTGAGAGTTTGTCTTTACAGATTCTATTCCGCCTAAACAAGCTGCTTTGCCCGAATATCCTTCGCTTGTCAAAATAGTCTGACCGTTGCCTGCTTTTAAATTAAATTGAAACTCTCCGTTGGCTCTTTTGGTAATTACAAATTTTCCCATGCTTTTGTGTTAAATTAGAAGTTAGAAATTATTTACCTGCATTATATAAAAATACAAAACTTAGAAATACGATTTTATGGTTAACCGTAAATTAGCTGTTTAATAAACTATTTCAGTAAGAACCCAAAACGAATCGAACCATAAAAATAGCCACTATTGGTATTGGTCTCAGGATCTTTTAATTCCCTTCCGCGATACAAAAATGAATACGATATATTAAAATTATTGTAACGATATTTTAAACCAGCTTCAGCATTAAAACGCAGGGGTTCCAGATCAAAAGTAAGCGGACTTGTGTTATTAAACATACTACCCTGAATTGTCGCATCATAAAACTGATAATTTACACTTGGCATTGCATAAAAGTAAAATTCCCGAATATTGTACTGAGGGTCAAAACTCACTGAAGCATCATGTAAATTAGAATCGTAAACCGGCAGCAGCTTTTTAAATCCAAACCGCGCTAACAACCCTGTGGAAACTCCTGTAAAAATAGTTCCCAGATTCGCTTCAGACTGAAAATGAAGATCAGCAAAATCATGATGTTTTACTGGAAATAATTTCTTCGAATACATAACATGAGCCTGTACAGCCAGGGCATTATGCAGCTGATTTTCCCAGCCATATATTTTTTTATATCCTATGATCTTATGAAAACCTCCCTGCATTTCTTCGCCAAAAGCATTGGGTCCAATAAAGCCCAGTTGAAAATCAGTTTTTAAAACCGATTCGCTTTGATAAAAGAAACTGCGTCCTGCCTCTGCAAAGAGATATCCCGTAAAAGGGCGGTCGTTTATGGTAACCGCTTCTTCATTAATAAATCTGGGATTGTAAATATATTGCCCCACTCTGAACTCAGTAATTTTCTTATTGATTTTTTCGTTGTTATTTTTCGACAAAAACCTGTAAAAAAACTCCAGTCCATTGGTATAATACATATCGTTTTTAGAGGAGGTATAAAGATCATTATCTGTGATAAAACCTATTTCAGTCTTTTTTACCTGTGCGAAACCAAAAGCTGTCACCCATACGAAAAGCAGAAAAAAGCTTTTTTTACTTCCCATCATAATTAATTTTTCCTACAGCGCGCATTTCGCGAACAATTCTTTCTTTTCGTCTTACAATATAACTTGAGGATCCGGTAGCTTTAAATTTTCTCGGATTTGGAAGAATAGCCGCAATCCCGGCTGCCTGCATTGGTGTCAAACTAGAAGCATCACGCCTGTACCAGTGCTCTGTTGCGGCATAGGCTCCGTAAACCCCATCTCCCATTTCTATGCTGTTCAGATATACCTCCATAATTCGTTCTTTTCCCCAGATGATTTCTATCAGCACTGTAAAATAAGCTTCTAATCCTTTACGAAAATAGCTTTTCCCCTGCCAGAGAAAGACATTTTTTGCTGTCTGCTGTGAGATTGTGCTTCCGCCACGAATCCTGCGGCCACGGGCATTGCTTTTATAGGCCTTTTGAAGCGCTTTAAAATCGAATCCGTTGTGGTATAGAAAAGTGCCGTCTTCACTGGCGATAACAGCTTTTTGCAGATTCTTCGAAATTTTTTCAATCGGTTCCCAGTCATGATCAAAATAAACTTCTTTACCGGCCAGTTTATTTTCGATGGCACGAATTACCATAAGTGGTGTAAAGGGTACCGGTACATATTTAAAAATAACTACTGATGCTATTGAGAGTCCAAAGAACCATAACATCAGTTTGATTAAAAACCATTTTATTTTTTCTCCCCAAGAGCGGTTTGACTTTTTTGAAGATGTTTTTGATTTACTTGCGGTTGGTTTTTTGGTTGTTGGTTTTTTGGCTGCCATTATAATAAATCTGCTAATTCTGTTCCTATTAAACTGCCTATTGCTACTCCCATTCCGCCCAAACGCACTCCACAAAACACGTTATCAGACAGTTGAGACACAACAGGGTTTTTACTGTTTCCGACTCCCATAATGCCGCTCCATCGATGAGCAATATAAAAATCCTGATTTGGTAAAATTACATTTTTCAGTAAATCTTCCAATTTATTTTGCACAATTTTGGTGTTACCAAATTCGGTAGTGTTTTCGGTTTCAAAATCCAGGTTTCTTCCTCCGCCTAACAAAATCCTTTCACCAATATTCCTGAAATAATAGTACCCACGATCTAAATGAAAAGTTCCTTTAATATCTAAATTGGGAATTGGCTCTGTAATTAAAACTTGTGCCCTGGCAGGCTGTACAGCGCCTTTTGTTAATGAATTAGCAAAACCATTAGTTGCGAAAAGCAGTTTTTGTGTTTTAAAACTAAAATCATTCACCACGACTTCAACATGGTTTCCAGCATCAATGTAAGAAGTTACTGTTTGCTGATTCAGAATTAAAATATTGGCAGCAACAGCCTGTTTCAGTAATTCCTGCATCATGTTACCGGTATCAATCTGTGCTTCAAACGGATTAAAAATCAAATATTCCCGGATATTTTCAAACCCGAAACGGTCAATTTCTTTGGTAAAAACTTCTGCTTTAAAAACTGGCTTTAAAACTTCATTTATAAAAGGAATTTTAGAAATACATTCATTAAAACCAGATTCATCCTCTTTCAAAAACAATTCATATCTGCCATAAGGCTTAAAATCTATAGCATGATCCCCTAACCTTTTTCGGAGCAGCTGTAAACCCTGCCAGCGTTTTTCTATTAACTGGACAACATCTTCTTCAGTATGTGTTTTTAAATCCTCCAAAATTTCAGAAAGACTTCCAAAACAGGCAAAACCGGCATTTTTTGTACTGGCGCCTTGCGGAAGCATCCCTTTTTCTAACACGAGAATTTTTGCTTCCGGAAATCTTTCGCGCAACCGCAATGCTGTATGAAGCCCTGTAATCCCACTTCCAACTATAGTATAATCTACATTTGTAAACCAGTTTTTCAGTTCCCAATAACTTAATTCCATCTGCTTTTTTTTAAATTCCAAATTTTAAATTCCAAATTCCAATCCTGGTGTAAATTACAATTTTTTAAATTCCAAATTCCAATCTTCAGACAAAATTCCAAAAACTTAATCTCCTGAGTTTTGTATCACTAAAGAGGAATTGAAACCTTCGATATACTCTCACAGAGTTTGGAATTTAGAATTTTCAAAATTGGAATTTAAATTTAACTAATCGGAATCTAAATGTTGTATTTTTAGCACCACAAAGAATAGAATTTTATTATGAAAAAAGTATTATTTATAACCTTAATAATGATGAGTTTAAATGTTATTGGACAAAATGTAATGTCGCAGGAGTTGCTATGGAAATTAGGAAGAGTAACGCCACTCGGACTTTCGAAAGACGGTAAAAATGTTGTTTTCAAAGTTTCAACTCCTTCTGTAGAGGAAAACAAATCACATTCTAAATTTTACATTCTGTCTGTAAATGGAGGAACCGCAACTGAAATTAAAGACACTAAAGAGGTTCTGGCCGATAAGAACGTTTCGCCTGACGGAAAATATGTGGTTTATAACGAAGAGGTAAAACTCGAAAAAGTTTTAGGAAAAGATTTCTATCCAAATCTTGACAAATCGGATGCCCAGATTTACGACGGCCTTGATTATCGCCATTGGGATACCTGGAACGAAGGGAAATTTAACCATGTTTTTTATAAGGAAAATAAGGACGGTGCAAAAGGAATTGACATTTTGAAAGATGAAAATTTTGACAGTCCGCAAAAACCTTTTGGAGGCGACGAAGATTACATTTGGTCTCCGGACAGCAAAAGCATTTTGTATGTATGCAAGAAAAAAGCAGGAACCGATTATGCCATTTCAACCAATACAAATATTTACGAGTACAATTTAGAGACACAAAAAACAATAAACAGGACTGAGGGCAATCTGGGTTACGATACCGCTCCTCAATTTTCTCCAACAGGAAATTTATCCTGGCTGCAAATGAAGCGTGACGGTTATGAATCTGATAAAAATGATATTATTGTTGAGTTCAAAGGAATCAAACAAAATTTGACAGCCCACTGGGACGGAACTGTAGATAATTTTATCTGGGGCAAAGATGGGAAAACTGTATTTTTTGTAGCACCAATTGACGGGACAAAACAGCTTTTCACAGTTAATTTTCCGGGTCTGACTAAAATTGCAATCAATGTCCGACAAATAACTAGCGGGGATTTTGATGTAAACGACTTGGTTGGTTTCTCTGGTGATGAGATTATTGTAACGAGATCCGACATGAATCATGCTTCAGAAATTTATTCTTTTAATTTGAAGAAAAATACCTGGAAACAATTATCAAATGTAAACACAGCAACGTACAAAACATTAACCCTGAGCAAAACAGAAAAGCGTTATGTGACGACAACTGATGGCAAAAAAATGCTGGTTTGGGTTATTCTTCCTCCCAATTTTGACGCTTCAAAAAAATATCCAGCTTTATTATTCTGTCAGGGAGGGCCACAGGCTGCATTGACACAATCGTATTCTTTCCGTTGGAATTTCTCCTTAATGGCTGCTAAAGGATATATAGTTGTAGCACCAAATCGTCGTGGAATGCCGGGTCACGGTGTAGAATGGAACGAGCAGATCAGTAAAGACTGGGGCGGTCAGGTTATGGATGATTACCTTTCTGCTATTGATGATGTAGCCAAAGAAAAATACGTGGATAAAGACCGTTTAGGATGTGTGGGTGCGAGCTACGGAGGATATTCAGTATTTTATCTGGCCGGAATTCACAAAAACCGTTTTAAAACGTTTATCGCTCACGATGGCGTTTTCAATACACAAAGCATGTTTGGAACAACTGAAGAAGTTTTCTTTAGCAACTGGGATTTTGGCGGCGCTTACTGGGAAAAAGACAATTTGGCTGCACAAAAAGCATACACGACTTTTAATCCTGCAACTTTGGTTGGGAACTGGAACAAACCGATTTTAATTGTTCAGGGCGGAAAAGATTTCCGTGTGCCGATTGGGCAAAGTCAGGAGGCGTTTCAGGCGGCACAGTTAAGAGGCATCAAGAGTCGTTTTCTTTATTTCCCTGATGAAAATCACTGGGTTTTAAAACCTCAGAATGCTCAGGTATGGCAAAACGAATTTTTTAAATGGCTCAAAGAAACCCTTTAATAAAAAACAAAATATTTTTGGCCACAGCTCTCCAGTCTGTGGCTTTTTTTATAGAAAGTTTGGCTTTTTAAAACAGAAAATATTGAATAAATTGCAGTAATCATTCAAAAAACAACTCCTTACTACTAAATTTATGGAAAGCAAAAAAAGCTATATGCCCATTAAAGTACTTTTCGGCTATCTTGCACTGGTTGGGCTCGTAGTAATTGTGGGATGGTTTTTATATTCTGAAAATGTAGTTTACAATAACTTAGAAGATAAAATTGCCTTTGAAAAAACTAAAATATTAAGAGTCAGCAAGCTTTTTTCGAATGTATATAAAACGGAAAGTTTAGCCAGAAAAACAATTCAGACCAACTCTGAAAAAGATTTCAAAAGCTATCTCATCGAAACAGACTCCTTAAAATCAAGGATTGACACCTTAAAACAAATTGTTACAACACAATATCAAAAGGCTTTATTAGACAGCGTTACTTACTTATTGTCTGAAAAAACAGAAAACATCAGACAATTAAAAACGATAAAAAATAAAGCTGAGGACGAAGTTTCAGTTAATACGGCGATTGACGAAATTACCAAAATGGAGTTTAAACTCCGAAAACTGGAACTTCAGGATTTTACCAAAAACCCAAACGATTTAGGAAGTTATCAGCGAAATGTACTGCAAAAATATGTTGATTATCTCAATCAGAACATTCCGGATGACAGTACCAATACACTTACCAAACAGGCTTCTGACTCTATTCTGGCTAATTCAAAAAAGCTTTTGAGTGATGTAAAACAAAAAGCAGAGAAGAAAAAAGAATCTTTAAATTTTGAAGAAAATAAATTGCTCAAAAATGAAATTGCTATTTCTGAACAGCTTCGAAAAGTACTCCGGATAATTGAAAGGGAAATTATTATCAATTCGATTAAAAACAATTCCCTCAAAGAAAAATCACTAAAAAAAGTAAATGAAATCGTTACCGTTTCGGCTATTGTAGGTTTACTGCTTACTGTCATTTTCTCTATCATCATTGTTAGTGATTATTCGAAATCCCAGTTGTATAAAAAACAGCTGGAGATTGCCAATTTTAAAACCAAAAACCTGCTTAAAAGCCGGGAACAGCTTATCTCAACAGTCAGTCATGATTTAAAAACACCGTTGAGTACCATTGTGGGATATTCTGAACTTTTAGGCAATACTGATGTCACTACCAAACAGTCTTATTTCATTAAAAACATCCGGAATTCTTCGGAATATATTACCCAGCTGGTACAGGATTTACTGGATTTTTCTCAGATCGAAGCCGGAAAAATCACAATTGAAAAAGTTCCATTTTTATTACCTGAAATCATTGATGAAGTGGCCAAAAGTATTCAGACCGTTAACAAACAAAAGAATATTGACCTGATTATTAATGTTGATGAAAAGCTGAACACCAAAATCGTCGGCGATCCGTTTCGTCTGAAACAGATTTTAACCAATATAATCGGAAATGCGTATAAATTTACTGAACAGGGTTTTATAAGAATTAATGCATATGTTGCTGAAGAAAATGATTTTTTTGCCATTACCATTGAAGATTCCGGTATTGGAATCGAAAAGAAAAATCTGAAACTGGTATTTGAAGAATTTGCGCAGGCGAATGAAAACATTGAAAAAAAATATGGCGGAACAGGTTTAGGGCTGGCCATCTGTCAAAAAATCATTTCGATATTAGGCGGAAAATTAAAACTTGAAAGTACATTTGGACAAGGAAGTACATTTAAAATTAAACTGCCACTTTCATTTGATACAAGTCCAGGCCTTCCGGACCCCGAATCAAAAGAAATTACTGCAAACTCTGAAAAATTTACTTTTATCGTTGTAGATGACGATATTAATTTGCTCAATCTGACCAGCACTGTTTTAAAACAGCAGGGACATCAGGTTTTATCATTTACAAGTGCCTCAGAAGCTTTGGAAACTATACACAATACCGATTTTGATTTCATCATTACAGATATTCAGATGCCTGAAATTGATGGTTTCTTGTTTGTTAAAAAACTAAAAAGCAAAAAGGGTTCATGTTATAAAAATCAGCCCATTATGGCTATAACAGGGCGAACAGATTTAGATTTTTCTACTTATACGGATGCAGGTTTTTCGACCGTAATAAACAAGCCTTATTCTCCAAAATCCTTGCTTGAAACTATTCAGAAAGTTTTAGACAACACCATAAGTCTGGACAATAAAATTGTAACAACAGAAGAAGAAATTTCTTCAAAAACCTATTCTTTAGCAACTTTAAAAGAGTTTTTAGGAAACGATACAGAATCAGCAAGAGAGTTCATCAGATCATTTATAAAAAGTACAAAAAGAAATTTAAATGCTTTGGAAGATGCCGTGCAGAAAAAAAACATAGCCGAAGTAAATGCAATCAGCCACAGAATGGCACCAATGTTCAGGCAAATCCAAGCCTACGAAACTGGTGAAATCCTTACTAAATTAGAACAAAACACCTTGAAAAATTCAGATTTGGAATCTCATTTAAGCAATTTAAAAGCCAAAATTGATTTGCTTTTTGATAGTTTAAAAAAAGAAATCCTTTAATCAATATTGTATTGCTTCAGTTTATTGTAAAGCGTTTTTCGGGTTATTTTTAACAGCTTTGCCGCTTCAGATTTATTGTTTTGGGTTCTGGATAAGGCATGAATAATGGTTTCTTTTTCATTGTCAGACAAAGAAAAACTGCCTGAAGAACCTGGTTTTTCTGTTTGAAAAAACTCAATTGGCAAAACATCACTCTCAATGAAATCTCCCTGAGACAGAAGTGTTGCCCGTTTGATGCAGTTTTGAAGTTCACGTAAATTTCCCGGCCAGCTGTATTTTTGAAAAATGGCTACCACTTCCGGTGAAAAGCCGATAATATCTTTATTTAACTGTTGGTTTGCTTTCTCTAAAAAGTAATCAGCAAAAACCATTAAATCTTCTCCCCTGTCTGTTAACGAAGGCGACTGGATTGAGAATTCATTAATCCGGTGGTATAAATCTTCGCGGAAATCACCGTTTTTAACTGCTTCACGCAAATCTTCGTTGGTTGCAGTAATAATCCGGATATCAACATTGATTTCTTTATTGCTTCCAACAGGTTTAATTTTTCGTTCCTGAAGCGCCCTTAACAACTGGATCTGATTTTCATAAGAAAGATTTCCAATTTCATCCAGAAAAATTGTACCGCCATTCGCAGCTTCAAAATATCCTGTTTTATCACTGATTGCTCCTGTAAAAGATCCTTTTAAATGCCCGAAGAATTCGCTGGCTGCCAGTTCTTTTGGAATAGCACCGCAATCAACAGCTATAAAATTATTATTTTTACGATGGCTTTGCTGATGGATACTTTTGGCAATAATTTCTTTTCCGGTGCCGCTTTCACCAATTATTAAAACAGACATATCTGTAGGACTTACCAGTTTAATGTGTTCCAGTAATTTTTTGGATGCAACTGAAATTCCTTTTACAAACTCATTTTGAGCAGAAACCTCTTTCTTGTGGACTTTTTTTTCTTTAACTGCTGCTTTTTCAGTTGGTGCCGTTTGCAATGCATTTGTAATGACCAATAAAACTTCATCAGGGTTAAATGGTTTTGAGATGTAATCTGAAGCGCCGTTTTTAATTGCTTTTACGGCTGTATTTACATCAGAATAGCCCGTCATAAGTATAACAGGGATTTCGGGATGCGAAGTTTTAAATTCGGTCATCAAAACAATCCCGTCTGCATCAGGCAAACGAAGGTCTGTCAAAATCAAATCGAATGACTCTTTTTTGACATACAATCGGGCTTCTTCTGCGGAGAAAGCAATAGTTACATCAAATGCTTTTTTTACCAGAAACCTTTCCAATAATTTGCAAAATGAAATATCGTCTTCTATTAATAATATCTTCGGCATGTGCTTTTTGGGACTTTTTGCTAAAATACCACTATTAATACAGTATTTTCACAAAATTATGTAAAAAAAAAGAGACTGCAGTAAAGCAATCTCTTTTTCACCAAAAACATAAATCTAATTCACCTAATTATATTTTTAACCAGTTACCATTGGCATCCGAGTAAACAGTAGCCTTTTGGTCTCCAACTGCTATTTCCAGCTTGTATTCTTTTTTCTCGTTTACAAATACTTTCTCAAGTTTTGCTCCCGGATAAGCAGTTTCCAGTGCTTTTGTTACAGCTTCAGGAACTTCTTCTGCTTTTATTTCTTTATATTCTGATTGAAAATTTACGCTAACTTTTACGGGTTCAACATTAGTAGTTGTAGCGTAAATTGACAAACTTCCAAGAATAATTGCTGCTGATAAGATTAACTTTTTCATAATGTTGATTTTTTAATTACTTTTTAATGATGTTTCCTGATGCATCTGTAAAAATTGTATACTTTTTGTCACCGTTTGAGATTTCCAGTTTATACTCGTTTTTTGCATTTTTATATACTTTTTCGAGTTTAGTGTTTGGAAAAGATTTCTCTGCTGTAGATTTAACAGTTGCAGGAACCGCATCTGAAGCAACTTCTGTATATTCATCCTGAAACAGTAAAGAATTAACACTTGAAATTTTTACTTCAGACATTGCTGCCTGAACTGACAAGCCTCCCAAAATAAGTGCTGCAGATAAAATTAATTTTTTCATAATACTTCTTTTAAATTATTTCTTAATGATATTTCCCTTTTCATCTGTATAAACAATAGATTTATCACCTCGTACTGTTATTTCGATTTTGTATTCCTTTTTGCTGTTTACAAACGCTTTTTCAAGTTTTACACCAGGGTATGCATTGTCTAAACCAGTTTTAACGGCTGCCGGAACAGCATCTACTTCTTTGTAATCGTCCTGAATTATCGAATAAAATGAATTTGCAGAACTTAAAGCTGATGCCTGAACTGACAAACTTGCTAAAACTATTGCGGCTGATAAGATTAACTTTTTCATAATAAGTCATTTAAAGTTAGTAAATTATTTTTTAATCCATGTACCGTCTGCATTAGCAAACAGATTTCCTACTTTATCACCAACAGTAACATCTAATTTGTATTCTGATTTTGCATTTTTATATGCTTTCGAAAGTACAACATCCGGATATGCTTTTTTAAGAGCGTCAGTGATTGCAGTAGGAACTTCTTCTAATTTCACTTCAGTATATTCATCCTGGATTGAAACTGTTTTTATGACATTATCTGAAACTGGAGAAGTTGAAGCAAATGAAGTTAAACCTCCCAAAACGATTGCGGCTGATAAAAATAGATTTTTCATAATATGTATATTTTAAATGTTATATATGTTGTTTTACACATTAGTCAAAGAAATTATTATGCCGTAATCAGAATTACATCTTCAAAAATACATAAATTGTTGTTTTTCAGTACATTACATAAATATACTCATTTTTAATAAATGCTATTGTGTATAATTCCTTAGAAACTATGTGTAAAAAATACACACAAGTGTGGCATTAAATAAAAAAACTAATCTAAAAAAACTTCATTTTTTAATGACATAATTCTAACTATAAAAACTATTTAAATTTTTTTGAAGAAAAAAATTAAATAAATACTGACAAACGAATTTTTGTTGAATTTATATTACTAAAGAAAACAAGCCATAAATGAAATAATAACACAAAACAACTGTTTAAAATTTTTTTTTAACATATTTACAAACAATTACATTTAATTGCATTATCTGTATTAAAATGTTAAAAATTAAGTTGTAGTTTTGCACGAAATTTTAAAATTTCAATAAATGAAAAGAATTATACTATTACTTGTTCTGCTAGTAACAGTTTTAACAGCTAATGCTCAAATCGGCACAGGCGAAAGTTTAACTAATGGAAATTTCAACAAATGGTCTATTGAATTTGCAGGCGGATTTAACAAACCACAAAAACCAATGAAATATTACACATCACCAATAAGTCCGTATGTTATTGATTTAGGTGTACGATACATGTTCAACAATAAGTTTGGTTTGAAAGCTGATTTTGGCTATAATAGCTTTCAGGAAGAAAAAAACTCACCTGAATTCAGTACAAAATATTATAGATTTGATGTTCAGGGTGTAGCCAACTTAGGTCGGATTATGGATTTTCAAACCTGGACCAAAACAATCGGCTTATTAGGACATACAGGTATTGGTGCTGCCTACTTCGAGGACAAAAACTCTTCATTAGATGACAAAATGATTAACTTTATCATTGGTGTAACTGCTCAGGTAAAGTTATCAGATAAACTGGTTTTGACCGGAGATTTTTCAACTATTACCAATGCTCTTCAAAGTCACACGTATGATGCAGCTGCAGTTAACGCGGAGAAAGGTTTCAACGGAGCTTTATTTAATGGAACTATAGGCCTGACATTATACTTAGGTAAAAAAGAAAACCATGCTGACTGGATTGTTTTTGAAAACGAAGAAATAGCAGCTTTAAGAGAAAGACTTGATCAGCATGATAAGATGTTCCTTGATTCTGACAAAGATGGTGTTGTAGATTATTTAGATCTTGAGCCAAATACAATTGCGGGACTTATGGTTGATTCTAAAGGTAGAGCTATTGATTTAAACAATAACGCTATCCCTGATGAATTGGAGCGCTACTTGACTAAAACGTATCCTGGTACTGCAAACAGCGATGATCCAATAAGTGACAAGGAATCAATTACGAAATTAGTTAACGGAGGTTATGTTGCTGCTTACTTCGATTTCAACAAATCTACTCCTACGGACTCTTCAATGGATGGCATTAATTTCGTATTAAACTATTTACGAAACAATCCTTCAGCTTCTGTAGATATTACTGGTTATGCTGATGAAATTGGAAATGCTGTATATAATGAAAAATTAGCTAATGAAAGAGCAGACAATGTAAAAAATATTCTTCTAAAAGCGAAGATTGCTCCGGAAAGAATAACCGTAATAAGCGGAGGTGTAGATACTTCTGTAGATAAAGATTCTGCTACAGCGAGAAAATTAGTAAGAAGAGTTACTTTCAAGATAAAAAATTAAGACACACTAATTAGTCGAATTTATTATCCGGCATCATTAAAAAAGCGTGAATTTTCACGCTTTTTTTATTAAACAACATATTATAATTTCAATCATATAACTACGTGGTTTAATTTTAAAAGTAAATTATTGTCTGAGGCATTAAATCTCTAAGGTTAGCAATCGTTTCCTTTGTCATTGGGTTACCAACCAGAATGAGCGTTTTAAGTTTTTTTAGATACTGAATGTCTTCCGGTAAATCCCTGAGTCTATTATTGGCTAAATTCATACTTACCACATTTTTTAGTGCTCTTATTTTTGGAGAAATTTGAGTTATAGCATTATCACTTACATTTAAAAATTCCATGTTCCCGGATTGAAATACTGCCTCAGGAATTTTTACAATACTGTTTTTCTGTAATTCTAAATATTTTATTTGTTTTGGCAATTTTACTTCTCCTAAGTCATTGATTTGATTAGCAGAAAGATTCAGGTAGAGCAAATTTTTAATTTTATCTAACCGGTCTGAAACATAACTTATTTGATTACTGTGCAGGTTTATCTCTTCTAAAGAGGGTATATCCAACAGGGCTTCAGGAAAAACACTTAAATTATTAGAATCAAAATGTACCACCTTTAAATTTTGAAGTTTTGAGATTTCTGAATTTACAGCCGTCAGGCTATTAAGGTTCATCGATAATGTTTTTAGCTTTTTCAATTCGCCAATTCCATCGGGAATAAACTTAATTCCGTTTTCATTTACATTTAAAATTTCGAGTTCCCTCAGTGAAAATATTACTTTGTCCATTTTTTCTAAATGATTCGCCATCAGATTTAGGAAAAACAGGGAATCCAATTTTATAAGATCAGCAGGAAGGTTGTATAAACCCTTATCTCTGAAACTCATACTATAAACCGTTTTTTTACTTAAAATTGCCGCATCAATATCTGTGTAAGTAGGATATTTAACGGGATCAATTTGTGCTTTTGCATTAGAGAGGAACAATACAAATACAATCAATAAAAGTATTTTTTTCATATATGTAGTTATTACTTTAAGTGGCTATATGTATCGCTTTTTCTTAGCGGTACTTGTTTTCAACAAACGTTTCGTAAGTAGCGATTTCATAAATATAAAAGCTGCCGGCATTGAATGCCGGCAGCTAAAACTAAAATTTGTACTTATTTTTTTAGAAGTTTAACGGTTTTTTGGAAACCATCAGCTTCAATATTTAAAATCAGCATATTTGAATACAGAAATTGTGTTGTTAAATCTACTTCCGTAATAGAATCTGTTTCGGAAAAACTCTTTTTGAAAACAATCTGTCCTAACAAGTTGTAAGCGGTAACTTCAAAGTTTTTAAGATTTCCTGAATTAATCTGTACAATTCCAGAAGTAGGATTTGGAGATACGATCACATGGTCAATTGCATGATCTATAGTCCCTAAAGAGCCATGTATTCCTAAATTTTGTTTAAGGGCAATAACTATTGTAGCCGATTTCCCTTTGTAATTAATGGTGTTTCCTGTTGCATCAACATCAGTAGCAATAGACGAACTCGGATGCTGGATAGAGAAAAATCCGAATTTATGATCTGGTGTAAAAGTAAGACCGGTAGGCTCTGAACCCGCTGGCATGGAAGCAAAAAGTTTTACTTTAGGATTTGCCTGAGTATGATCAGGAGCTACTACCCAAATGTAATTCTTTCCTCCATCCTGAAGTACCCAAAGATTTCCTAATTCATCAAAAGTCAAATTATCGTTACCGTCTCCCCAGGCTTCAGATTTAACACCGTCTGCTGTATGTAAATTATAAACCGTTGATCCTCCGCCAACAAAAACCTCAACTTCTGAAGCTGTCGTACCGTTATCTTTTAAACGATATACCTTATCCAGTCCTTTTGCTGTAAAATATATTTTACCATCTACAGGACTTATTTCTACATCCTCTATTCCGTTAAATCTTGTACCTCCTAAAGATTCAGCCAGCGAAGTTGTATTGTTTTGATCCGCTTGTGTCTTATTCGGAACCTGAATCCAGGTTGCCGTTGTAGCCACAGGGTTTCCGTTTGTTAAACCCTGATCCAGCTTTAAAACATATAAATTTCCGGAAGAAAGATCATTTGGAGTATCCATTGCATATTTGTACACCATGTGAGTTCCTCCGTCTTCACCATAATAAGCTAATGTTCCGGCATCATTAACCACTACGTTTTCGTGATTCATGATTCCCATTTGCCAAAGTTTCCCTTTCGTTCCATTGGCATTTTTTGAAGAAACCTCTGCTGTAGCCGGATCAATCTCTACAAACCACCCATAATCTTTGTAGCCGTCTCCATTTGTATCATTTCCTGTTACAGACTCTTCTGCCGTAACAATAGTTCCCCAAGGCGTAACTCCTCCGGAACAGTTTCTAATGGTTTGCACTAAGCTAGTTCCTGAAAAATCTACAGCTCTTGATTTTGTCAGCTCCCAAAGTTTTGTAGCAGCATTGAAATTTATTTCTGCCATTGTAACACCACCCGGGTTGGTTTCATGGTTTACAGAAAGGTATCCATCTGTACTGCTTGGCATACCGCCATTTTTTTTAGCAACATATCCCGTAAAATCGTTTTGTCCGCCAACAAATCCTCCACCTTCAGTATAAGAATCACCTTCTTTAAGAATCAATTGATATTTATGCTGTGTCGGAATAATTAATTTTGAGGTCTGCGCTGTAGGAACAATAGATGTAAAACAGCTAATATGGTTTCCGTCATTACAAGAAGTATCAGGAGGTATAACTACAGGCGGGGCTGCATTTTTAAGATAAGCATCCATCCTTAAATCGGAACTGGCTGCTCCCCGGTTGTGCAATTCTATAGAAATTCTGTTCACTCCCTGTACAAAATTCGCTTTTGGAATTGAAAAGAGATTATAAATGCTTTCATTAGCACCATCAACGGTTGTGCTCGAAAGCGTTTCGTATGTAATTTCACCTGCCGGCATATTATCTCTTACTACCTCAACTCCATTTAAAAATACAAGAATACCATCATCTCTCATTACCCCTAATTCCATAGTTGCTGTAAGATCAGATAAATTAACTGTAAAATCTTTGGTAAAATATGCCGTATTTAAAGGTTTTGTGATAGTCGTAGTCACGGGATCGCCATATCCTAACGGTCCGTTTCCTGAAGACCAGGCTGAAATATCAAACCCCGGATTTTTCCATTGGCCGGCTAACTGAACCCCTTTATCATCATAACTCCATGAGGAACCTTTGTCAAATCCATTATCAGGAACTGTTTTAAGATAAGCATCCATTCTTAGATCAGAACTTCCCGCTCCTCTGTTGTGGAGTTCGATAGAAATTCTGTTAACCCCATCTGCAAATTTTGATCTTGGAATTGAAAAGACATTATAAATGCTTTCATTAGCCCCGTCAACCGTTGTGCTTGAAAGCGTTTCGTATGTAATTTCACCTGCCGGCATATTATCTCTTACTATTTCAACTCCATTCAAGAAAACAATAATACCATCATCTCTCATTACTCCAAGTTCCATAGTGGCACTTAGATCAGCTAAATTAACTGTAAAATCTTTGGTAAAATAAGCCGTATTCAAAGGCTTAGCAATAGTAGTAGTAACTGGATCCCCATAACCTAATGGTCCGTTTCCTGATGACCATGCAGAAATATCGAATCCCGGATTTTTCCATTGGCCGGCTAACTGCACACCTTTGTCATCATAACGCCATGAAGAAGCTTTATCAAAAATTGTAGTCTGTGCCTGAATTGCTGAATTTGCTATTAGTAACAATGTAGCAACTGAAAGTAATTTTTTTTTCACGGTATTGTATCTTTTTGTTATACAATGCGAAGTTATTTTTCTGTTGCGTACTTTATATTAAGCGTAATTTAAATAATGAGTTTACAAATTAGCAAATCTTAAATTTAATGTTAACCGATTAAGATTCGGTTAATATTGAGCTTTGCTTACATCTGTCAAAGAATTAATAAAAGCTACAAGCTGTTTTATTTCCTTTTCATCCAAATTAAGCTTATCAGGAGACAGTGTCTGGTTTTTGACTTCCAGGCCTATTCCTTGTCCACCGCCTTCGTTGTAAAAAATTATTACTTCTTCTAAAGTTGTAAAAGCTCCATTATGAAAATACGGTTTTGTCAGCGCAGCATTTCTAACAGTCATTGTTTTAAACGAGTTCTCATAAATCCAGGATTGCTCTTTTTTTACATTACTGTTTATTCTTCCTTTATCATCATCTATTTCAAAAGGCACTATTTGCAATGGATTTTTCGTTACCCCTAAAACTTCAGATTCATTTTCGTTATAAAATGGAGGAACCAATCCTGAAAAATGTGGCGCAAAATGACAGGTTGCACAGGCAGCTTTTCCCATAAAAAGATTAAAACCCTTTTTTGCATCTTCAGAAATTTCTTTTTCGTTTCTCATAAATTTATCGAAATCACTGTTGAAAGAATAGAGAGAAGCTACATAAGAACTTAAAGCCTTAGAAAAATTCTGTTTGCTTATTTCCCCATTTTTAAATGCTTTTTTGAATCCTTTTTTATATTTAGAATTTGTTTTTAGTTTTTTGATGATACTTTCATAACTCGTATTAAATTCCTGTTCATTATAAATTACATGCTCTGCCTGCTGCTCCAGATAATAAGCACGCATATCATAAAAGAATCTTTTGGCGAAAACAGCATTATATAGTGAAGGAGAATTTCTTAAAACAGTTTTCCCCTCTACATTGCTTAAAGATTTAGGCTTTAAATCAGTAAAAGCATTTTCAGGTAAATGGCAGGACGCACAGCTCATTTTTGCATCATTGCTTAAACTTTGATCATAGAAGATTTCTTTTCCTAAAGATCTCAATTCAGCATTATCTTCAGATGGTTTTAATAGCGTGTAAAAATAAGGGTCAAGGAAATCGTCATTGAAAAAATTTTTGTTATTGATGTTCCAGCCTGAAACTTCTTTTAAATCATCCGGAGAATTATCCCATTTCCCTAACTCTTCATATAAGGGCTGAAGATGGGTTTTATAAAATTCTATTCGGTCAAAAGCATCAAAATTGGTATTTTTTGAAAGATAATCAATACTGCCTGCCAATAAGTTTTCGGCTTTTTTGGTATCAAATTTTTTAAAATAATCGTCTTTCTTAATGTAGTTATCAATCCCTCTAAGAGCATGTATAGATTCTTCAAAAACATTCAGCGATCCGGGTGTGTCAAATCCTGTAACACCCATGGTATAAATTCTAATAAGCTCTATACGCAATGGCAGTGTTTTATTGTTTTCTTCTGAAAAGCCGTTTTTTAAAGCACTCAGGTAAAAACTATTATAGCTATTACAAAGAAAGTCTGTTATTTCAACAATCTTGTCTTGTTGCTTATCGGCATCATCTGAAAAAATAAGTTCATCCAGAACCTGCAATCCTTCCGGAGGCAAAGTATTGGAGGCAGTACCTGTACCTTCTATATGAAATAATGGTGCAGCATTAAGATGCGTTTTGGAAAATTCCGGATAATGATAAGCAATATAAAACTCTATTTCCTTGTATGAGTTTCTGGTGTTTTTTAAGGATTCCTGTAAATCTTCATTTGAAATCTTATGCTGTTGAAAAAGACGGACGTCAGATTTTAAAACATTCAGTTTATCTCTGAATGTTTTTAATCCGTGATTCACTATCGCATTTGTAGCTATATATTCATTATCTCCGGGATTAAAAGACATTATTACAAAACCTGTAAAAAGGGCAATACCGAGGAACAAAAAAGATTTCATGTTTTTTTGTCTGCAAAAGTATTTGCTTCCGGCTGTCCTAACTTTAAATCCGGATTAAATAATCGACATTTTTTAGTTAAATCAGAGCATAAAAAAACCTCATTTTTCAATGAGGTTCTAGTTATTATTCCGGACTATTCATTTTGAAAGTGTCCATGAAAGCAGTTGTATAATCTCCTGCAATGTATTTTGGATCATCCATTAGTTGTCTGTGGAAAGGTATTGTTGTTTTCACACCTTCGATTACGAATTCGTCCAGAGCTCTTCTCATTTTGCTGATAGCTTCTTCGCGGGACTGCGCAGTTGTAATTAACTTTGCAATCATCGAATCGTAGTTTGGAGGAATACTGTAACCTGAATATACGTGAGTATCTAAACGAACACCGTGACCCCCAGGCATATGAAGTGTAGTAATTTTTCCTGGTGAAGGACGAAAATCATTAAAAGGATCTTCGGCATTAATACGACATTCGATAGCGTGTAATTCCGGCAAATAATTTTTACCAGAAATCGGAATTCCGGCAGCCACCATAATCTGCTCACGGATCAAATCATAATCAATTACCTGTTCAGTGATTGGGTGTTCTACCTGGATACGGGTATTCATCTCCATGAAGTAGAAATTTCTGTGTTTATCCACTAAAAACTCTACAGTACCGGCTCCTTCGTATTTGATGAATTCAGCCGCCTTTACAGCCGCTTCTCCCATTCTTGTACGCAATTCATCTGTCATGAAAGGTGAAGGTGTTTCTTCAGTCAATTTTTGATGACGACGCTGGACAGAGCAATCTCTTTCTGAAAGGTGACATGCTTTTCCGTAAGAATCCCCAACAACCTGAATTTCGATGTGACGTGGTTCTTCGATAAGTTTCTCCATGTACATTCCGTCATTTCCAAAAGCTGCAGCAGCTTCCTGACGGGCACTTTCCCAGGCTTTTAAAAGTTCCTCTTCTTTCCAGATGGCACGCATTCCTTTTCCGCCACCACCGGCAGTAGCTTTCATCATAACCGGGTAACCAATTTCTTTAGCTACTTTTTGTGCGTGTTCGAAAGATTCTAATAATCCGTCTGAACCTGGCACGCATGGTACTCCTGCTGCTTTCATTGTAGCTTTAGCTGAAGCTTTATCTCCCATCCGGTCGATCATTTCAGGAGCTGCACCAATAAATTTGATTCCGTGTTCCTGACAGATTTTTGAGAATTTAGCATTCTCAGAAAGAAAACCGTATCCCGGATGTATTGCGTCTGCATTTGTAATTTCTGCAGCAGCAATAATATTTGACATTTTTAAATACGATAAGTTACTTGGAGGAGGACCAATACAAACCGCTTCGTCTGCGAACTTAACATGTAAGCTTTCCGCATCGGCTGTAGAATAAACCGCTACAGTCTTGATTCCCATTTCCTTGCATGTACGAATTACACGTAATGCAATTTCTCCTCTATTCGCAATTAATATTTTTTTAAACATCTATTCTGAGTTATGAGTTATGAGTTATGAGTTTTGAAATTATGATTGATTAAATATCAATTCATAATTTATAATTCATAATTTATAATTAATTAAGATGGATCTACTAAAAATAAAGGCTGGTCAAATTCTACCGGAGACATATCGTCAACAAGAATTTTCACAATTTTACCAGAAACTTCTGATTCAATTTCGTTGAATAATTTCATTGCTTCAATTACACAAAGAACATCACCTTTTGCGATTGTACTTCCTACTTCAGTGAAAACTGGTTTATCCGGAGAAGGTTTTCTGTAGAATGTTCCAATAATTGGAGATTTTATAGTAATGAATTTAGAATTTTCAGCAGGAGCAGCCGCTTCACTATTCACGTTTACAACTACCGGTGCAGTTTGTTGAGGAGCAACTGCCTGTGCCAATGTAGCCTGAGCTGGTAATTGCTGTACATAAGTAGCCTCAGTTGAATTTGTCTCTAAAGTTGTTCTGATAGTGATTTTCACATCATCCATTTCTAACTTTACCTCTGCAACACCCGAATTTGCTACAAATTTGATTAGGTTTTGAATTTCTTTTAAATCCATAATGATTCGTTTTTAGTTTTAGTTTATTTCTTATCGTAAGCCCATTTCAGGTAAATAGATCCCCATGTGAATCCACCTCCGAAAGCGGCAAAAATAACATTATCTCCTTTTTTGAACTTGTGTTCAAAGTCAGCAAGCACTAATGGCAATGTTCCTGAAGTTGTATTACCATATCTTTCGATATTTACAAGTACTTTAGAATCTTCAAGATCTAATCTGCCGGCAGTAGCGTCAATAATACGTCTGTTTGCCTGATGTGGCACTAACCAGTTCACATCTTCTTTTGTCAAACTGTTTCTTTGCAAAATTAATTCACTTGCATCAGCCATATTGGTAACAGCATATTTAAATACTGTTTTACCGTCCTGCATAATATTATGCTGTCTGTTTTTAATGGTTTCTTCAGAAGCAGGAATCAAAGAACCTCCTGCAGGAATTTTGAGAAAATCGCGTCCTACACCATCGCTTCGTAAGTATTCATCCTGCAAACCCAAACCTTCATAATTCGGTTCAAATAAAACCGCTCCGGCTCCATCACCAAAAATAATACAGGTAGATCTGTCTGTATAATCTACAATAGATGACATTTTATCGGCACCAATTAATAATACTTTTTTGTAACGTCCGGATTGTACATAAGCTGCCGCAGTAGACATTCCGTATAAAAAACTGGAACAGGCCGCTTGTAAATCGTAGGCAAATGCATTTGTGGCACCAATTTCTGTAGCAACATGTACACCTGTAGCAGCCACCATCATATCTGGTGTAGCTGTTGCCATTATTACCATATCAATTTCCAGCGGATCAATATTGGCTTTTGCTATTAAATCTTGTGCTGCTTTTATAGCAAGATAGGAAGTACCTTTATCAGCATCTTTAAGGATTCTTCTTTCTTTTATTCCGGTACGGGTAGTAATCCATTCATCATTGGTATCAACCATTGTTTCTAGTACTTTGTTAGAAAGTACAAAGTCAGGAACGTATCCTCCAACAGCGGTAATTGCGGCTGTGATTGTATTCATTATATTCTATTATTTCCTTTCAAATATTTCTATTCGAAAAATTTTTAAAAGACGTGAAAATTACAAAAAAATTTCTAAACGTATTGTCGTAAATTTCTTTAAAAAAGAAAGTTGTATCCAACAAAAAAAACTCTCACATAGTGAGAGTTCCAATATCATTTACAAAAACGTATTAAGCAACCGCTTCAGATTTATCGATAACAACTTGCCCTCTGTAATACATTTTACCTTCATGCCAGTAAGCTCTGTGGTATAAATGCGCTTCACCTGTAACAGGACATGTAGCGATTTGAGCTACAGTAGCTTTATAATGTGTTCTTCTTTTATCTCTTCTTGTTTTCGAGGTCTTTCTCTTAGGATGTGCCATTTTACTATATTATTTATCCGTTAATAGTTTTTTTAATTTTTCCCAACGCGGGTCAATATCTTCTTCTTGTTTACTCTCTTTCTTTTGTTCTTTGACTTTTAACTCATTTAGTTTGGTCAGCGCTTCTGTCTGCAAAGTTCCGTCTTTTACCCCCGGGTGAATTCTTTTTTGCGGAACTGACAATGCAATCATTTCATAAATGTATTGTGCTACATCTATTTCAAATTCGCCATGAGGCAGGATCAGCAGCTCTTCATTATCATTGTTAAATTCTTCTCCAAAACGAACGATGAGTTTCATCTTTCCTTTTACAGGCAAATCAAAATCTTCACTAGTTAAGTCACACGGCACATTTACTGTTCCTTTATGCTTGAAATCCAATTCCAGCATATTGCTTTTCTTATCTAAAACTAAACTGACTTTGATATCCGAATTTTGAAACTCATTATAATCAAAGTCCTCAAAGAACTTCTTATTTATTTGATATTCAAAATGGTGTTTTCCTAGCTTTAACCCCACGAAAGGAATTAAAAATTCTTTTGTTTTGCTCATTTCAACATCAATTTTTGCAATTAGGCTCTAAAACTCAGATACCTGAATTGGGGTGCAAAGATATAAAATTATTATAAAACTAATAATCTTATTCACCTTTTTTTGTTTATAACTGTTTTTCTTTTATTTTAAGTGGTTTTGCACTAATCTCCTCATACTGATTGCGTGAACGAAAAATATCAATTGCAAGATATACAGCCTGTTTAAATGAATTATGATCTGCCATATCCTTTCCTGCAATATCATAAGCAGTACCATGATCCGGCGAGGTTCTGATCCTGTTTAGTCCTGCCGAATAATTAACTCCTTTTCCAAATGATAATGTTTTAAAAGGAATCAATCCCTGGTCGTGATAAGTTGCTACAACAGCGTCATATTTTTCATGCTGGCCGCTTCCAAAAAAACCATCTGCCGGAAAAGGTCCAAAAACCAAAGTTCCGGCATCGAATATTTTTTTTAATGCAGGTTTTAACACCAAATCATCTTCTTTTCCTATCACACCTCCATCACCGGCATGAGGATTCAGGCTTAGCACTGCAATTTTAGGCCTTACAATACTAAAATCCTGGATTAATGATTTTTTGATCGTTTCGATTTTTCTTGTAATTAATTCTTCTGTTAAATGAGAAGAAACTTCATTCAGAGGAACATGGTCTGTCAACAAACCAACTCTCAAATCATCATGAACCATCATCATCAATGCATTCCCTTCCAGTTCCTGACCGAGATAATCGGTATGCCCCGGAAATTTAAAATTTTCCGACTGAATATTGTATTTATTTATAGGAGCTGTTACCAAAACATCAATCTCTCCTTCTTTTAATGCTTTTGTAACGGCCACAAATGATTTTATAGCGTACTCACCTATTTTCTCATCGTTTGTACCTAAATTTATTTCAACACTTTCTCTCCATAGATTAAAAACGTTCACTTTACCGGGCAAAACCTGATCTAACTTGTCAATACCATGAAACTGAACTGTAGAAGTGAAGCTTTTCTTAACAAAAGAAAGTATTTTGGCATTTGCAAAAATAACCGGCGTACATAATTCCAACATACGGGAATCTTCGAATGTTTTCAATATAACTTCGCTTCCAATACCGTTTAAATCTCCAATCGAAATTCCAACTATTATATTTTCTGCTTTTTTATTCATGAGCTCCAATTATTTATTACTAATTTTGATGTGCAAATTTAGTAAATAAAACCAACAATGTTCACAGGAATTATAGAAACCTTAGGAAGGGTTTACGAAATACAAAAAGACAAAAATAATCTTCACATAACAATTGATTCATCCATCACAAACGAATTAAAAATTGACCAAAGTGTGTCCCATAATGGAATCTGCCTTACTGTTGTTGCTATAAAAGATACTTTTTATACCGTAACTGCAATCGAGGAAACTGTCTTAAAAACCAATATTGGAGACTGGAAAGCCGGAGACATTGTTAATTTAGAAAGAGGAATGAAACTCGGCGACCGCCTTGACGGGCATATTGTACAGGGACATGTAGATCAAACCGGAACCTGCATAAAAATTGAAGAGGCTAACGGAAGCTGGAATTACACTTTTGAATACGACAAAAACCTAAACAATATTACTATCGAAAAAGGTTCAATAACAGTAAACGGAGTCAGCCTGACAGTAGTAAATTCTAAGACAAACGAATTTAGTGTTTCTATAATACCTTATACTTTTGAAAACACTAACTTCAAAAATTTTAAAGTTGGCACTAAAATAAATTTAGAGTTTGATGTTGTTGGAAAATATATTTCCAGACTTTATTCCATCAAACAATAAAACAAAACTTTTTTACAAAGCAAAAGCTTCAGTTTTACACTGAAGCTTTTGTTTTTAATTTATGTTTGTATATGACATATGTACCTAATAAGATTGCTGCCAATACCAGTATTAGCAAACCAACACCATCTATTGGCGCAGGTGGTTCCGGAGGACCTGGCGCCATTGCTTTTGCAGTTGATGCTGGCGGTGGCGGATCTGCAGCAAAAACATTAACCACACAAAACGCCATCAAAAACATTATAGTTTTATTTATCATTTTCATAAAAAACGAAACAGTTTAAAATCTTAGTTTATCTTAAATTTGATTTACAGACTTTTAACAAAGCGTGGTTCTTTCACAAAGTCCGTTGCAAATATATTGCTTTTTATTAAAAAAAGACTATGATACAAAAAAAGCTTCATAAAAATATTATGAAGCTTTTTTTTAAAGTGGTCCCACCTGGGCTCGAACCAGGGACCACCTGATTATGAGTCAGGTGCTCTAACCAGCTGAGCTATAGGACCGGTTAAGAGTTTGCAATATTACTACTATTTTTTATTCGTTCCAAATATTTTATACTCTCATTTGTACTTAATTTCAATATTAACAATTCTTATTAAAAATTAAATTGATTATCAGGTAATTATTAAAACATTAAAATCACTTTATTTCCTGACATAGCTCAACTAAAACCCCGTTTGTGCTTTTAGGATGTAAAAAAATAACCATTTTATTGTCGGCTCCGGGCTTTGGTTTCTCATTTATCAGGATAAAACCCTCTTTTCTTAATCGGGCAACTTCTGCTTCTATATCCTCCACATCAAAAGCGATATGATGGATTCCTTCCCCTTTTTTCTTCAGAAACTTTGCAATTGGACTCTCAGGATTTGTTGCCATTAAAAGTTCAATTTTATTGGTTCCCGTCTGAAAAAATGAAGTCACCACACTTTCTGTCTCTACCGTTTCCATTTTATATGGCGGAACGCCTAGAAGTTTTTGAAACAAAATATTGGCGTCATCTATATTTTTTACTGCAATTCCAATATGTTCAATTTTATTTACCATAATTTATACATTCAAATACAATTTATTGATTTACATAAGTATTAAAATAACCACATTCTGCAATTACATCCTGATAATATTTTGTGTCCGAATAATCGTTTTTCAAAATTTTAAATCCGTTCCAGGCAATAAAATTAATTTTGTCATCCTGAATTTCCCACCAGCTGTTGACTTTATTATACTTATTATTGTAATACTCATTTCGCTCACATTTTGACATTAAATAAATAGATTTTGCTTTTTGCTCTTTGGTTATGGCTGCTTCAAATGCTTTTTGGTAATACATTTTTGACACATCACAATTGGTTATCATTTCTTTCATCGAATTCCTGAAAGAATATGGACTTGACCCATAACCTACAATCGAAATTTCATAAAAAGTCCGTCCGTTTCCAAAATGTGTAATGTTGTAAAATGCATTTCCAAGCAGTAAACTATTGGTATAAACATCCTCTTTTTGAGCCAGTTTCTCCTGCATTGTTTTTATTGTATTTAAAAAATCGAGATAACTGTATTTCTTTTTTTGATACGCAGCGTGATCGCAGTCATGACAGTCCTTTATGTTTCCGTTGAACGGATTCCCCAAAAAGGTTTGATACTGAACAGAATCTGTCTGTTGCATAAATCCGATGGCTTCTGAAATTTTATTTTGGAAGGTAGCCTGAACAGCCTGAAAATTATTGATGTCTTTTAACTTCAGACTATAAATTCCGACACCAATTTTTTCAATTTCGGTTTTATTCGGTTTAGACAGAAAAGCTTTTATATCCAACAGATTTTTTTCATTATCATAAAAAGAGTTCCCTTCGTTCCAATAGCTGTAACGAGACTCACCAAATATCTCAGCCATCACCGGATCCGATTTTCCTTTGTAAAGTGCAGACAAATAGCTTCTGCTCCATGAAGAGGCATTTTGATAGCGAAACTCCTGCCCTTTATAAGTTTTTGGCAGTTCATTATACAGCCAGTTCAGATCGGCTAAAATTGTTTTTTCGTTTTTATCGGTGAGTTTATCTATTTTGCTCAGATTATTTACAAACCGAAGCAGACGCAGCTGCATTCCTGCTAATTCAGTTTTTGGCAATGTTTTTACTGCCTTGTCAAAACTTTTGTCTGCATTTGTATAATCGCCTTTTAAAGTCTGTAAATATCCCAGACACAAATCCCATAAATAAGGCCTGTCTGTATTTCCTGCTGCTGCAATTTTTTCGACTAAAGCAAAAGCTGTTTTATCAATTTTAGACTGATTTTCAGTTTTATTTTCTGCTACAGTCTGTTTTTTTATTGGTAAATTTTCTCCGGCATTCTGCTGAAAAGAATTATTGATAGCCTGTTCCTGTTTATTTACCAGTCTTGTCGCCAGATAATTCAGATGTTCACTTTTAGGATCTAATTCGTAGATTTTTTCAATAGCTTGTTTTTCGTCTTTATAATAACCGTGTATTGCCCAAAGAGCCGCTTTCTCCTTATTATTTTTTGCCATTGCCAGTGATTTATTCCAGTCGGCATCATTTTTTGGATGAAAACTATAAGCAGTCACAATTCTCAGTTCCGGGCATTTATCAAAAACCTGGGCATACAAATAGTTAGAAAGCGCATATTTTTTCTGTTTGTAATGGATTCCTGCCACATACGACAATGCACGATAATACAGCGTATTTTTAGGAACCGAATTTTCTGTTTTATTAAAAAATAAAATTGCCTTTTGCTTGTCATTGCTGTAAAAACGCGCCTTCATGGTCAGAAACCAGTATCTGTTTTTCAAAAACGGATCTGAAGTCGTATTGTAAACATTTTCTATGGACTGAATCATTTTTGCATCATCAAATGTTTTCGCCACAACCGGATCATAACTCCAATAATCTTCTCCAATCGATACGGTTTCAATTTTTTGTGCCAAATACAAAAATTCAATAAAGCTTTTTACCTTACTATCTTTAAGGCTCATTTTTTTGCCCCATTTTGCAGAAGCAGCATTCTCTTTTTTATTTTTATAATACACATGAAGTTGTGTAACCTCTTCTTTATTTTTTATTGTGCTTTTTTCATCTGAATAATATCGCGGCTTATCATCTCCAATTAAAAAATAATTCACAGTTGCAGCATCTACACTTCCTTTGAGATAAGAAACCCAATCTGATTTGATGTTTTCATTGAAGCGTGAATTATGTTCAGTGTCAAAACCGATTCCATAAAATACATCGCCTGATAAAAAAAGCGGTGAATAGGATTTATCTGCAAAGGTCTCCGGTGTAAAATTTGAATTATAGCCAAAAAAATCCCAGTCGTCTCCGCCTGCACAGGCATAAATAATTCCATACACAAATAATAAGGAAGCACTAGAAACAAGAAACAACTTGCTTAAAAATATTCTTTTCATGGTTTTTTATATTGAATTCGTCTAAGTCGTAAAAAATAATTTCTTTTGGTTTTTGATGGCTATTTTCATTCAGATCTTCAGCCATTTCGATTAAATCTTCTGATGAAATGGCCTCAACTTTTAATACATCGTTTTCTTCATAAAATATGCCGTTTTTATAATTAGCCTGTTTTACTTTAAAAAAAACAGGACTGGTCTGCTCGAAATTTTCATCCTCTTTAAGTTCATTTACAGTAAGCTTTGAACGCAATCCGACTACTCTTTGATTTCTAATATGAACTGCCCAGGAATAAACCGGCAAAGCAAAATCAAGATGCAGCGGATATTTTTTTAAACTTTTCAGATAACGGTCAGCAACTTTCTTATCATAAACAGAATTCAGCGAATCCGGGGCGATATTGCCCATGTTATAATACATCAAAACACCTGAATCTACGTTTGGTATTTTGGTTTTTTTGAAATATTTAATCTGATGCAGCCGTATCGTACCTGAAATTTTCTTTTGCGAAAGCTTTTTAAACAACTCAATAAATTTCAGATAATTGTCTTTGCTTGAGAGTGTCCAGTCGCAGTCAATCTGAATTTCTTTACAACTAATTTTATTTTTAGAATTGATCTCGTATACTAAAACAAACGTTTTTTGAACCAAATCTTCAATATCAAGATTTGGTTTCAGCATCACTTTGTTTTTGATATACACCACGGGAACAACTTCAAAATCACTCATTGTTTCCTTAAAATGAATCGGTGATAAAGGAATAGGATATGTATCTTTTGGATGTAAATCAATATCGAAATAACGGATATATATTTTACGGACATTATTCTCAAGAAGAGTTTCTTTTTCCGTTTCAGACAACTTAAAAATGGTTTTCCAATAATAAAAAGAAACATTCGGCTTGGTAGTATCATGACACGAAATCAAGAAAAGTGAAAGTAATACTAAAAAGAAAATTTTCTTCAAAACCTGTAAATTAAATTGAAGCCAAATGTAAGAAATTATATCCCGTTTGTAAACTTGCGAGGATAACTTTTATTAAATTTAAAGACAACTTTATTCAAAAACCCAAAACCCAATAAAACGATAAAAAATTTCAATTAAAGCAAATATAATTGTTATTTTGTGCAATTAAATGACAAATCGTTATGTTGAAAAACAACTTAAAATATTTTACTTTTTTATTGGTATTTTTAATGATGAGTTGCGCAAAGCGCGGCAGCATAACCGGAGGTTTAAAAGACACTCTTGCACCCGTTTTAAGGTCAAGTTCACCTGAAAACTTCAGCACCAATTTTAAGGCAGATGAAATCATTCTGACATTCGATGAATATGTCAAACTTAAAAACACCAATAAGCAGCTGATTATTTCACCTCCAATGAAAACTCCGCCAATTATTACGCCTTCCAATGCAAGTAAATTTATTAATATAAAAATTTTAGACACTTTACAGCCCAACACGACTTACAGTCTTAATTTCGGACAAAGTATTGCTGATAATAACGAAGGGAATCCGTATAATCAGTTCAAATATGTTTTTTCTACAGGTACTTATATTGATTCTCTTGCCTTAAACGGAAAGATTAAAGATTCTTATGACAAAACAGCAGACAATTTTGTAACTGTTATGCTGTATGAAATAAATGATAAATTTAAGGATTCTGTTATTTACAAGGAAAACCCCCGTTATGTAACCAACACTTTAGACAGTTTAACTACTTTCCGATTAGAGAATCTAAAAGCGGGAAAATATCTTTTGGTAGCTTTAAAGGATAAAGGAAGCAATAATAAATTCAATCCTAAAGATGACAAAATTGGGTTTTTGAAACAACCTGTAACGATTCCAAATGATACTATTTTTGAATTAGAATTATTTAAGGAACGACTTCCTTTGAAAACTTTCAAACCAATTCAGGCATCTGGAAACCGCTTGTTACTTCCTTATGAAGGGAAACAGAATTTTAAAGATACAAAACCAAAAATCGTCCTTAAAAATGGAGATGAAGTTCTTGAAACTATTATAACTCAATTTCCAAAAAAAGATTCACTGCAAATTTGGTATAAGCCTGTAAAAGCAGATTCATTATCAATGGAAGTCAGCAAAGATACTTACAATAAGACCTTTAATTTTAAAATAAAAAACCAGAAAAAAGACAGTCTAAACATTACTGCTGCGCAAAATGGCATTATTCATTTCCGGGACAGGTTTACACTTGAAACGGCAACACCACTTATTAAATTTGATAAATCAAAAATACAATTAGTTAATAAAGATTCTACGGCCGTCCCTTACACAATGGAATATGATGAGTTCGAGCAGAAACTATATATCGATTTTAAAAAAGAGCCTTCAGAAAAATACAATTTTACATTTTTGCCGGGTGCTTTAACCGATCTTAATGATAAATCAAATGATACTTTATCCTACAAACTCAATACGCGTGAAATAGAAGAATACGGCAACCTGACACTAAATTTACAAAACGTAAAGCGTTTCCCTGTTATCGTTGAATTAACCAATAAAAAAGGAGATATTGTACTGGCCAGTGAATATTCTGAATCTCAGACAAAATTTGATTTTCTGCTTTTAGAACCTAGTGTATATTCTGTCAGGATAATTTATGATGACAATAAAAATAAGATGTATGACTCCGGTAACTATTTAGAAAAAAGATATGCCGAAGAAGTTTTTTATTATCAGGAAGAAATCGACCTACATGCAAACTGGGATAAAGTCGAATCTATCGATCTAAGTATACCTTATAGTCCTGAACTGGCAAAAAAGAACGAACAGGCAAAGTTAAATGCGGAAAAAAAGAGAAAAAAAACTGCTTTTTAATCCTGAATTTCAAACACATCTTTATCGCTTAGGAAATCCATTTTTTTTCGGGTTTCCAACATGCTGTTTTTATCTAATTCAACTAAAAAAACGCCTTCAATTTCCTGTGGTTCTAAAATTGGATTTCCAAGAAAATCAACCACCTGCGAATGTCCGTTATAGTGATGATTATTTGCATCCACACCTATCCTGTTTAACCCAATTGTATAACTAAGGTTCTCTACCGAACGGGCTTTGAGCAGGATATCCCACGCATTTATTCGGACTTTTGGCCAGTTGGCAACATATAAAATCAGATCATAATTTTCGACATTCCGGACAAATACAGGAAAACGCAAATCATAACAAACCTGCAGGCATATTTTCCATCCTAAATATTCAACAATTTGTTTTTTGCTTCCTGAAGTATAGATTTTATCTTCTCCTGCCAGTGTAAATAAATGCCTTTTGTCATAAAACTGAATCTCTCCCGACGGAAACACAAACAGAAAACGGTTATAAAATTTATTATTTTCTGTAATAATCAGACTTCCCGCAACAGCACAATTTTTATTTTTAGCCAAAGCCTGCATCCAAAGGACAGTTTCTCCCTGCATCGTTTCAGCAACTTGTTGAGCATTCATAGTAAATCCTGTCGAAAACATTTCAGGCAGTACTACCAAATCAACATTTGAATCGATCTGATTAATTTTATTCTGAAACTGAATTCTGTTTTTAAAAGCATCTTCCCAATAAAGATCCGACTGAATAACTGCAATTTTCATTTTTATAATTTTATATAAAGTTAAAAAAGATGTGGGATTATTAATTAATCCTGATTAAAATCATTGAAAAAGGTAATTTGCAAAAAAAACGCATTTTTTTGCAAAAAAAATGCGTTAGCTTAAAATAATTTATATATTTGAATTTCCAATACTTTCCAAAACCAACCAAATGAGCATCATAATCCTTATACTCTGCATTTCTTTTTTAATCATTCAGATAGCGTGGTTTAAAATTAATGCTTTTGTAGCATTTATTATAACGGCTCTTCTCGCAGGTTTCTTTTTAGGAATCCCAATAAATTCCCTTTCACAAACCGTTCAAAAAGGATTAGGTGAAATGCTGGGTTCAATTACCTTAATAATCGTTTTTGGAACCTGTATTGGAAAACTCACGGTTTCATCTGGTGCCGCAAATATTATTGCTAAGACCGTTATGCAATGGACAGGCAAAAAGTACGTTCGGCTTGGTTTAATGATCACCGGATTTATAGTCGGCATTCCGCTTTTCTACAGTGTTGGATTTGTATTATTGGTTCCCTTAATCTTTTCAGTTGCACATCAGTTCAAATTATCAAAAGTATATTTGGGAATTCCGATGCTTGCTTCACTTTCTGTAGCACATGGATTTCTGCCTCCGCATCCGTCGCCAATGGCTTTAAGCAGTATTCTGAATGCTGATATTGGACTTGTCCTGATTTATGGAATCATAATTGCTGTTCCCACCATTTTTATAGCAGGATTATTATTTTCGAACCTGCTTAAAAACATCAAAACCGAATCTGACAACGGAATATTAAATGTAGAAGAAGTTTCAACAACTGGTAAGGTGCCTGATTTTTCAACCAGTTTATTCTCTGCTTTATTTCCCGTATTCGGCTTAACACTCACTTCATTATTACCATTAATTTCAGAGAATAAAACTCTGGTAAATATTTGTAAAACAATTGGCGATCCCAGCATCATAATGTTAATTTCCTTATTCATCTGCACCTACACTTTAGGAATTAGAATGAACCGGAGTCTGCAATCTGTAATGGACGATTATGCAACAGCCATAAAGGATGTCGCATTGATTATTCTTATTATTGGCGGTGCCGGAAGTTTAAAAGAAGTTATGATTGTAAGTGGTGTAAATGAAACCATCGTTGCAGCTTTAACTCAAATCAATCTACACCCTTATTTATTGGCCTGGATAATGGCCGCTATTATTCGCATTTGCGTTGGATCAGCAACGGCAGCCGGATTAATGACAGCCAGTGTTTTATTACCTTTATTACAAACTAATAACCTTGACCCCAACCTGTTAGTTTTATCTGTAGGTGCCGGAAGTCTGATGTGCTCTCACGTAAACGATCCGGGTTTTTGGATGTTTAAGGAATATTTTAATATCAGCATGAAAGACACTTTTAAATCATGGACCGTAATGGAATCATTAGTTTCTGTTCTGGGAATCATTTTCGTTTTTATTTTAAACTCAATTATACATTAACAGCATGAATTTATTACCACAAGAAAAATTTGAATCATTAGGTTTATCATTACCTCCTGCTCCACAGCCACTTGGTATTTACAAACCCTATCTGGTTGACGGAAAATATCTGTATCTTTCAGGTCACGGTCCGGTTCGCGATGACAAATCCTTAATTATTGGAAGAATCGGTGATGATATGGATATTGAAGAGGGAAAATTAGCCGCAAGACAAGTTGGTCTAACAATGCTTTCAACAATTGTAACCAACTTTGGAAGTTTAGACAAAATAAAAAGAGTCATAAAAGTCTTAGGGATGGTCAATTGCAGTTCTGATTTCTTAAGGCATCCTTATGTTATTAATGGCTGCAGCGAATTATTCGCAGAAATCTGGGGACAGGAAAACGGAATTGGTGTAAGAAGTGCTGTTGGAATGGGTTCATTACCTGATAATATTCCGGTTGAAGTCGAAGCTATTTTTGAATTGCATTAAACATTTTGCTTTAATAAAATTCAGAAACTAAAAAGAATCTATGAAAGAAAACTGGTGGGAAATAAATCCCGAAACCCTCATTGATACCCCATTTTTGGCCGTTTACGAAGACCGTATCCGGTTCAATCTGGAGCGGTTGATTGGGGCAGTAAACGGTGACACCCAAAAATTAAGACCACATATCAAAACGCATAAAATTGGCGAAATTCTGGAGCTGTTTAAAATCTACAACATAAAGAAGGTGAAATGTGCCACAATTGCAGAAGCTGAACTTGCTGCGATACATGAAATTCCGGATATTCTTCTGGCCTATCAGCCGGTTGGTGCAAAAAAGGAAAGATGGATTTCGCTGCTTCAAAAATATCCGGGCATCCATTTTTCGACTATAGCTGATAATTTAGATTCGGCGAAAGCCTTAAATGAAATTGCTCAGAGAATTAAACTTACCCTGAATATTTATCTGGATTTAAATACCGGAATGAACAGAACCGGAATTTCGATTTCAGACCAGTGGCCGGATTTGGCAAATGAAATTATTTCGTTAAAAAATCTTCATTTTGAAGGCATTCATATTTATGACGGTCATTTGAAAGGCACTATTGAAGAACGAAAATCAACGGCTTCAAATTCATTTTCAAGTATTAAAAAAGAGCTCGAAAAACTACAGCAAAAATTAAATTATGAATTAAAAATTGTTGCCGGAGGTTCCAACTCATTTCCGTATTATGCTACTCAGGAAAATGTAGAATGCAGTCCGGGAACTTTTGTTTTCTGGGATTCGAATTACAAGATTAATTTACCGGAGCAAGACTTCAGACCTGCATTGGTTATTGTGGGAACTATTATTTCAAAACCTACAGATTCAACATTTTGTGTTGATATTGGATACAAAGCGGTTTCTTCTGAAAATCCTGTCGATAAAAGAGTAGTTATTTTAAATGATGAAAATTTAATTCCGGTTTCACATTCAGAAGAACATTTAATTGTAGAAAACCGAGGAGAAAAAGACTATAAAATTGGGGATACAGTTTACTCCCTTCCCTACCACGTTTGCCCAACTTGTGCGCTTTATGATTCGGTTGAGGTAGTGAACAAGAAACATCAAATTTACGATCAATGGCTGGTTAAAGCCCGAACCAGAAAAATTAATATTTAAAAGTTTAAGCCTTACTGTATGTTTATAATAGATGCTCACTTAGATCTCAGCATGAATGCAATGGAATGGAACCGGGATTTAAGAAATCATGTTCCAGCTCTGCGTCACTTAGAAAAAGGAATGACCGACAAACCTGATCGTGAACGTGCAACGGTTTCATTTCCTGACTTGCGTAAAGGCAATATCGGAATTGTTGTAGCCACTCAAATCGCACGCTTTGTAAAACCGGACAGTAGTATTCCGGGATGGAATTCACCTGAACAAGCCTGGGCACAAACACAAGGCCAGCTGGCATGGTACAAAGCCATGGAGGAAGCGGGTGAAATAACTCAGATAACAGATAAAAAATCACTCCAAAAACAAATTGAAATATGGAATGACGGAACTCCCAATGATAAAAAACCGATTGGGTACATCCTGAGTTTAGAAGGTGCTGATTCCATTATAGATATTTCATATTTAGAAAAAGCATATAATTATGGATTACGAGCCATTGGTCCCGCGCATTATGGTCCAGGACGTTACGCAAACGGAACTGATGCAACCGGAAAAATGAATCAAAATGGTCTTGATTTATTAAAAGAAATGGAACGTTTGAATATAATTCTCGATGCAACACATTTATGCGATGATGCTTTTTGGCAGGCACTGGACCATTATCACGGACCTGTTTGGGCAAGCCATAATAATTGCAGAAGTCTGGTGAATCATAATCGCCAATACAGCGACGAAATGATTCAGGCTTTAATTTCCCGAGGAGCTGTTATTGGAGGCGCTTTAGATGCCTGGATGCTGGTTCCGGATTGGGAACGCGGTGTTTCGACGCCAAAAGCCACAAACTGCAATCTGGAAACTGTTTTCAACCATATGGATCACATTTGTCAGCTGGCCGGAAATACAAATCATATCGGAATAGGTTCTGACCTTGATGGTGCTTTTGGAACTGAGCAGTGCCCTTATGATTTAGATACAATTGCCGACTTGCAAAAACTCGTTCTTATATTTAAAAATAATGGTTATTCTGATGCAGATTTAAACAAAATCTTTCACCAAAACTGGATTGATTTTTTAATGAAAAACTGGGATTAGATAAAAACCAGGCCTGGAACTGCCTTCTTATACGATTTTAGTTTTTCGTGATCGGAACCTACTTCAGTCACCACATAATTCACTTCGGATAAGTTGGCAATTTTCATTTTTAGAACAGTGTCCAGTTTTTCAGAAATAGTAAGAATGGCTGTTTTTTCAGAAGCCTGAATCATTGCTTTTTTTACCTGGACCGTTTCCCAGTCAGAATCTGAGAAGCCGCCTTCGATATCTAAAGCATTGGTTCCTAATATTAATAAATCAGCCTTAATATTGGCCAGCTGATTATACACATCGCCGCTGACACACATTTGACTGTAGGACGAAATGCTGCCCCCGATCATGATAGTTTTGACATTAGGCTTATCCAAAAGTTCAACGGCCGATAAAACGGTAACTGTAAAAATAGTAAGATTCATGTCCTTTGGAATCAATCGGATAAATTCACGTATTGTAGTTCCGCCTCCAATCAATAAAACCATACCATCATGAAGTAAACCAACTGTTTTTTGTGCAATAACCTGTTTTGCTTCTCCGGCATAAGTAGCATTAGACGAAGAATGATGGTACGCATTAGTCATCGCGCCACCTTTCACTTTAATCAACAACGATTCTGATTCAAGTTCATTAATATCGCGTCTGATAGTATCCTCTGAAACAGAAAGTTTGTTTGAAAGTGTTTCAAAACTCACACGCGTGTGGAGGTTAATCTCTTTTAAAATATGATTTTTACGTTCTTCCTTAGTAAGATTTACTAATTCATTATCATTCATTTCGAATCGTTTTTAATAAAAGCAAATGTAAACAATAACTGCAATAATATTGCGAATCAAATTCTGAAACAAATGATTATCTTTAAGAAACGCTTAATTTTAAAGACATCTGACAAAACAGAATCTGCATTTTTTTTGCAAATTAGATTTTAAATAAATTAAAAAATATAACGCCCTATGAACAAAAGTCTTTTATTCATTTTAGTTTTTTTGTATTCTTTGGGAAACGCACAGAATTTCTCCAACAACAATACAATTATTCCTGCACCTAATTTTTATAAAGCAACAGGAGACAGTATTCGGTTGAACGGTCAGATAAAAGTTATTTTCGAAAACAATACATACAGCACCAAAGAACAAAAAACAGCTTCCATTTTTCAAGCTGCTGTAAATTCGAATACACCAAATAAAAAAAGCAATATTGAAGTTTTGTTCATTACCAAAAACCCATCTGCATCTTTAAAAAAAGAAGCATATAAAATCAATATTACTTCAAAAAAGATAACCGTTACCGGAAGTGAGGAAGGATTATTTTATGCTGTTCAGAGTTTATTGCAAATGCTGCCCAACAAACCATCAGCAAAAGAGATAAAATTACCTTGTGTAACCATTGAAGACCAGCCCAGATACGGCTACCGCGGACTTCACCTTGATGTTTGCCGTCACTTTTTTTCGATTAATGTTATAAAAGATTTTATTACACAGATGTCCAGTTATAAATTAAATAACTTTCACTGGCATTTAACCGACGATCAGGGCTGGAGAATTGAGATCAAAAAATATCCAAAACTGACCGAAGTCGGATCGAAAAGAGCACAGACTTTAGTGGGCAATAAATTTGAAAGATTTCCCTATTTTTTTGATGGAAATCCGTATGGTGGTTTTTATACTCAGGAAGAAATCAGGGATGTTGTACAATTTGCAGAAGCACATTATGTCAATATCATTCCCGAAATCGAAATGCCCGGTCATGCGACTGCAGCACTAACAGCTTATCCTAATTTAGCCTGTTTTCCGGATCGTAAATATAAAGTGGCAGAATTCTGGGGTGTTTTTGAAGATGTATTTTGTGCAGGAAAAGAAGAAACTTTTACTTTTCTGGAAGATGTTTTAACCGAAGTGATGAGTTTATTTCCGGGCAAATATATCCATATCGGAGGAGATGAATGTCCGAAAGCAAGATGGAAAGTTTGTCCGAATTGTCAAAAGAAAATTAAAGATTTAAGTTTGAATGACGAGCACGAATTGCAGAGTTATTTCATCAAAAGAATTGAAAAATTCCTAAATGCAAATGGAAGACAGATTTTTGGCTGGGATGAAATTCTCGAAGGCGGATTGGCTCCCAACGCAGCTGTAATGTCATGGAGAGGAGAATCCGGTGGAATAAATGCTGCAAAACTAAAACATCCGGTCGTGATGACTCCGGAAGGAACTGTTTATTTTGACTATAATCAGGGATATTCTCCTGAAGAACCGCTTACAGTTGGAAGACTGAGTACTCTGGAAAAAGTCTATAACTACAACCCTACTCCGGTGGACAGCTTAACGGTTGAAGAACAAAAATACATCATCGGTGTTCAGGCAAATCTTTGGTCTGAATATCTAACCAGTCCTGCAAAACTGAATTATATGCTGTATCCGAGAATATTCGCCCTGGCAGAAATTGCCTGGACGGAACCTCAGAATAAAGATTATAATACTTTTATTTTGGATAGAATGCCACATCATTTAGAAAAATTAGACTCGCAAAAAAGACTATATAAAGTTCCCGCGCCTTTTGGTTCGAATGAAACGGCATTGATTGCATCAAAATATGTTTTAGATTTAAAACCCACTATCAAAAACGGGCAAATTTTCTACACCATTGACGGTTACAATCCTGATGAAACTGCTGTAATTTACACAAAACCTGTCACTATAAATATTCCGAAAGGAGAATACCGAATTATAAAAACAGTTCAGATTAATTCAGGCGGAAGAAGAAGTTCCATCAATAAAATTATCGTTCGAAATCCAGATTTGAAACCTGCTTTGACAATTCAACCTCAAAAGAATGGTTTGAAGTATGAGTATTTTACGGGAAATTTTTCTCAAGTTCAAGATTTAGAACTTTCAAGACCTGTTAATTCAGGAATCTTTGGAGGCAAAATCAGTGCTGAAAAATGGAAAACTAAATTAGAGCGCTATATTGGTTTAAAATTTGGCGGATACATCTTTATTCCGGAAACCGGAAATTATTCCTTTTCAACTCTTTCTGATGACGGATCGAAGCTTATTATAGATGATGAATTGATTGTAAACAACGATGGTATTCATTGGCTCAATGAAGCCTACGGAGCTATCCGTCTCGAGAAAGGTTTCCATAAAATCAACATCAGTTATTTTGATCAGGTTGGAGGAACTACATTAAGCTGTTTTATACAGCAGGAAGGAAAAGAAAAACAGGAAATTAGTGCTTCGCAATTGTATTACGAATAGAAACAAAAAATGCATTCAAATTAATGAATGCATTTTTCTATAAACTAAGTTGTATTTACTTAACCTTTTAAGCTTGCTGCTAAATACTCACGGTTCATACGTGCGATATTTTCAAGAGAAATACCTTTAGGACATTCTACTTCACAAGCTCCGGTGTTGGTACAGTTACCAAAACCTTCTAAATCCATTTGGTGAACCATGTTTAATACACGCTCTGTAGCCTCAACTTTACCTTGTGGTAACAAAGCATACTGAGATACTTTTGCACCAACGAATAACATTGCTGAAGAGTTTTTACAAGTTGCCACACAAGCACCACATCCAATACAGGCAGCAGCATCAAATGATTTGTCTGCATCGACTTTTGGTACCGGAATAGTATTCGCATCGATAGTATTACCTGAAGTATTTACCGAGATAAATCCACCTGCGTGCTGAATTCTGTCAAAAGAGCTTCTGTCCACAACTAAATCTTTAATTACAGGAAAAGCTTTTGCTCTGAATGGCTCGATAAAAATCGTATCTCCATCTTTAAACATACGCATGTGTAACTGGCAAGTAGTTACGCCTCTGTCCGGTCCGTGTGCTTCACCATTGATGAACAAAGAACACATTCCGCAGATTCCCTCACGACAATCGTGGTCAAATGCTACTGGCTCTTCTCCTTTATTGATTAATTGTTCGTTAAGAACATCAAGCATTTCAAGGAATGACATATCCGGTTCGATTCCGTCGATTGGGTAATCAACGATTCCTCCTTTATCCTGGGCGTTTTTCTGACGCCATATTTTTAATGTAAGTTTCATCTTTTATAAGTTTAAAAGTCTTAAGTCTAAAATCTTAAAGTCCAATCTCAACATTTTAAAGCTAAGGACTAAAGACTAAGGCTAAATCCTATTTGTAGCTTCTTTGAACTAATTTAATGTTTTCGTAATTAAGAGGTTCTTTGTGTAATACGGCGTCACTTGGTTTTCCTTTGTACTCCCAGGCTGCAACGTATGCAAAGTTGTCATCGTCACGAAGTGCTTCTCCTTCTTCTGTCTGGTATTCCTCACGGAAGTGACCACCACAAGATTCATTACGGTGTAAAGCATCTTTCGCAAACAATTCTCCTAATTCCAGGAAATCAGCAACACGGATTGCTTTTTCTAATTCCTGATTAAATTCGTTAGCGCTTCCAGGAACTTTTACATCTTTATAAAACTCTTCACGCAAAGCGGCAATTTCTTCCATAGCCTCAGCTAATCCTTTAGCATTACGGGCCATACCTACTTTATTCCACATAATTTTACCTAATTTTTTATGGAAATAATCTACAGAATGAGTTCCATTATTACTGATAAAATTATTGATCAAATCTTTTACTGATTTTTCAGCTTCAACGAATTCCGGCAAGTCTGTAGAGATTGGTCCCATTTTAATATCCGGAGCTAAATAATCTCCGATAGTGTATGGTAACACGAAATATCCATCAGCCAATCCCTGCATCAAAGCAGAAGCTCCTAGTCTGTTTGCCCCGTGGTCAGAAAAGTTAGATTCTCCAATTGAGAAACATCCTGGAATAGTAGTCATTAAGTTATAATCAACCCAGGTTCCTCCCATTGTGTAGTGAACCGCCGGGTAAATCATCATTGGTGTTACATACGGATCTTCGTCAACGATTTTCAGGTACATTTGAAATAAGTTTCCGTATTTACTTTTAACGATGTCAGTTCCTAATTTAGTAACTAAAGTTTTATCATTTTCATTCAATCCTTTTACGTGAGCAGCTTCTTTTCCGTAACGTTCGATAGCAGCTGCAAAATCAAGATAAACTGCTTCACCCGTTTTATTAACGCCAAAACCAGCATCACATCTTTCTTTAGCCGCACGGGATGCAACGTCACGAGGAACCAGGTTACCAAAGGCAGGATATCTTCTCTCCAGAAAATAATCTCTGTCTGCTTCAGCAATATCAGTTGCTTTTTTTCTTCCCTCACGGATTGCCTGAGCATCTTCTAATTTTGCAGGAACCCAGATACGACCGTCATTACGTAACGATTCAGACATCAAAGTCAGTTTAGACTGGTGATCTCCTGAAACCGGAATACATGTCGGGTGAATTTGTGTGTAGCAAGGATTTGCGAAGAACGCTCCTTTTTTATGAATTTTCCACGCTGCTGTTGCGTTACTTCCCATAGCATTTGTAGAAAGGAAAAATACGTTTCCGTATCCACCTGAACCAATTACTACCGCGTGAGCAGAATGTCTTTCAATTTCTCCTGTGATTAAGTTACGAGCGATAATTCCTCTCGCTTTTCCGTCAACAACTACTAATTCGAGCATTTCATGACGGTTGTACATTTTTATTTTTCCACGGCCAATCTGACGGTTCATTGCAGAATAAGCTCCTAACAATAATTGCTGTCCGGTTTGTCCTTGTGCATAGAATGTACGTGAAACCAATGTTCCTCCAAAAGAACGGTTATCCAAGAGTCCGCCATATTCACGAGCCAATGGCACCCCTTGAGCCACACACTGGTCAATAATATTTGCAGAAACTTCAGCCAGACGGTGAACATTTGCTTCACGTGCACGGTAGTCACCTCCTTTTACAGTATCGTAGAACAATCTGTAAACCGAGTCACCGTCACCTTTATAGTTTTTTGCCGCGTTGATACCTCCCTGTGCAGCAATAGAGTGTGCACGACGTGGAGAATCCTGGAAGCAAAATGCTTTTACGTTATATCCTAATTCAGCCAAAGTAGCCGCAGCCGAACCTCCCGCCAAACCTGTACCAACCACGATAATATCTAAATTACGTTTGTTAGCAGGGTTTACTAAATTAATATGATCTTTATAATTTGTCCATTTGTCCGCTATAGGACCATTTGGAATTTTTGAATCTAATGCCATTATAATTGATATTAATTATTGAAATGATGAAATAAAGCGATAATTACAAAAAGAGCCGGAACCACAACTGCGAACCAGTAACCTACTTTTGCCAAAAATCTTGAATATTTGTTGTGCATCCCTACTGATTGTAAAGATGATGCAAATCCGTGCCATAAGTGAAATCCTAAAAGGATAAATGACACACAGTATAATCCCGTACGGATCGGGTCATGAAATTTATGAACTAACTCCCCATAATATCTAGTGGCATCTGGTGCCGTACCTGCTATGTACTTATACGTAACTTCAGGAAACCAGAAATCATAAAAATGCAGTCCTAAGAATGCTAAAATAACCAATCCAGAAATAATCATGTTCCTGGAACTCCATGATGCGTTTGCAGCCCCATTGTAATTCGCATAAGCAATAGGTCTTGCAGCCCTGTTCTGAGCAGTAAGTATAAATCCCATTACAAAATGGAAAATTACTCCGATTGCCAAAATTGGCTGCATTACAAACTGTATTAGCGGATTGTAACCCATAAAGTGTGAAGCCTCGTTAAAAACGTCTTCACTAATAACAGAAATGAAGTTTAAGGTAACATGCAGCGCTAAAAACGTGATTAAGAATATTCCCGAAAGAGCCATAGCTACTTTCTTTAAGATGGAAGCATTCAATAGTGCAGATTGTGCCATAAGTGTTTAAGTAGTTTTGTTTTAAAAATTAGGCAAAAATAACTCAAATACACGTCAACTACAACCATTTCGCTGTTATTTATAATGATTTTAAAATAGACTACGTATACGTAGTTTTACGTATAAAAATAACAGATTACGCATTAAATTATTATAAAAATTTTCAAATGTATAATTAAGTCGATTTTATTTCAGAAAATATGCATCGCATAAAAAATAACAAAACTTTACTAAATTATTATTTTACTTCAACTTTCGTACTCTATTTTACAAAAGTGCTATTAGCCTGTAATTTTATATTCCTAAAAAATTGCCATTCCATTCTAATAACTTTACCTTTACCGCCTTCAAAAAAAATGAGAATGAAAACAGGAATTGATGCTATTTCTTTTGATGTAGCCAACATACATTTACCCATAAAAACATTGGCGAATGCCAGAAATATTGAACCGGAAAAACTGGAAAAAGGTCTCGGATTATTAAAAATGACTTTCCCGGACGTTCATCAGGACGCCGTAGTTTTTGGAGCAAATGCTTTAACAAAACTGATCATTGACAATAAAATCAACCTAAACGAAATAAGCAGAATCTATGTTGGGACCGAAAGCGGCATTGACAGTTCGAAACCAATAGCTTCTTATCTGATTAGTCTAATGGAGCACAAATTTGGAGAAGATGCCTTGGCTGAATGCGACGTTGTCGATTTTACCTTCGCTTGTATTGGCGGTGTTGATGCCGTGCAGAACTGTTTGGATTTTGTAAAACTGAATCCATCTAAAAAAGCAATTGTAGTTACTTCTGATTTTGCAAAATATGATTTGAATTCCGGCGGAGAATACACTCAGGGCGCCGGAGCCGTTGCAATGCTAATCTCAGCTAATCCAAAAATTATTGCTTTTGATGATAACTGGGCAACAAGTACAAAAGGTGTTTTTGATTTCTTTAAACCATACAGAAGCATTTCAAAAGAAGCCATTACACAAAATTCAAACAACGATTCCTGGTTTGACAATTTAGAAGCCGAAATCGAAATCCATAAAGACCAGCCGGTTTTTGATGGTCAATATTCCAATCAGTGTTATATGGATCGTACGCGCAATGCTTACTTTTCATTCAAAAAATTAAAAAATACTACCGAAACTTTATACAACACCTGGCATAGTATCGTAATGCATTTGCCATATTCTTTTCAGGGACGCAGAATGTTGTCTGAAATTTATGCTTTAGACAGCGCCGAAAAAATTATTGCCGATGATATTGTGCCAGCCGATTATCAGGCAAAAATTAAAGAAGTGGCAAAATCTGATGATTACAGAAGTTTTGTTACCGAGAAATTACAGCCTGCAGAATTGGCTTCTTCTTTAATTGGAAACCTTTACACTGGTTCTATTTTTATGGGATTATTATCGACTCTGGCTCATTTTTATGGCACAAACGCAGCAATTGCAGGAACTAAATTCGGTTTCTTAGCTTATGGAAGCGGATCGAAATCAAAAGTTTTCGAAGGAACCATTCAGCCGGAATGGAAATCGGCTTTAGAAAACGTGAAGCTTTTTGAAAACTTAGCAGAAAGTACAGAAATTGATTTCAATACTTACGAAAGCCTTCATAAAAAAGAGCAAAAACAAAGTGTAAGAACTCCAAAAAACGAATGGGTTTTAGACCGAATCGAAAAAGAGATTCCAACTTTAATCGGAGCTCGCTATTATAAATGGGTGGATTAAATTAATTTTCAATCCAAAAAATCCAAATTCCAAAAAACCGAAGTTTATTAATTCTTCGGTTTTTTTTATATCAGGACTTTCTATTAAATCATTTTTGATAATTCGACCTCAAGTTTATCAAAGTTCTCTTCGTTTTTATCTACTACATAGGGTTTCAGTTTATTGCATTCTTCAGGCGTGTCAAAAATCATTTTAAAAACAATTTTAGTTTGATTATCTGAAACCTTTTCAAATGATACTGCTACCTGAAAAAGTGGTTTCGAATGGCGTTTCCAGCTTAGAAAACTGGGCTTTTCAACTTTTAGAAATTCACACTCATTTGCATAATTTCCTTTATCAGGTCCGTGCATAATGAAACTCCATTTTCCGCCGGGACGCAAATCAAATTCATTGAATGTATTGGTAAAGCCTTTTGGACCCCACCAGTTTTTTAAATGTTCCGGTTCTGTCCAGGCCGAATAAACAAGTTCCTGTGCGAAATTTACAATTCTGTTTGATACAATTTCGTTTTCGGGTTTTGCTGAAATATTATCTGATGCCATATTTTTATTGTTTAACTATTATTACCATTGGAGTAAAATGAAGTGTCGGGCTGAGCGGAGTCGAAGCACCTCAAGGTTAAAAGCCTTCGACTCCGCTCAGGATGACATTATTACCTAAATTAAATGCCATTTTAAACTCAATTTTACAGTTGTTGATCTCTTTCGTGACAAAATTAATTTTACATTGATTCCATCTAATAAATCATTCATTTATAAAAGAAACCATTCCGTTTAAAGTTTCTTTTTGCTGCTGCTCTCTACTAATTGTCGCTTTATCATCTCCCAATTGAAAACCATAATAACCAAACTGACAATGGTTTGCTCCTTCTATCTTTATAAATCTTGCAGTCTTGGGCAATTTCGATTTGTTTTTCATAATGAACCCTTCATCTGCCACACCGTCTTTTGAACCGTAAATTTTTAAGATTGGGATTTGGGCATCTACCAGAGAAATATCCCGTGGATGCGAAGTTCCGATCAATATCAGTTTATCAATTAAATCCGGATTTTCATACACAAACTGAGCTGCCATTTTTCCGCCCTGCGAATGTCCTGCGAGAATGTAAGTTTTAGAATCATCATCAAGAAGATGTAAGTCTTTAGGTTTATTATATCCTTTTGAAGCAAGTCGCCATGGCATTTTTATCAAATAGACCATCATGTTTTGATCAGCCAGTTTTCTGCAAAGCGGAACGTAAGCTTCTGTTTCCACCATTGCACCCGGATAAAAAATAACAACATTTTTAAATTCTTTTTTAGGCGTAAATAAATAATAATCAGAAGCATCTTCTACATTCATCAAATCATTGCTTTGCAGAAAAGACTTGTCCACACCATCAGACTCATAGGAATAAAACAGCCAAATGGTAAACAGTATACCTGTTGCAATCCAGATTGTTTTTAAAATCCTTTTTAACTTCCATCTTTTTGCTGCCATATTCAATTGATGTTTACTAAATTAATACGTTAGGTAAAATAAGTGTCAGGCTGAGCGGAGTCGAAGCCCTCAAGGTTAAAAGCCTTCGACTCCGCTCAGGATGACATCAATTCTTTAAACTGTAAATAATATATCACTTATAAAAATGTAAACATTCAAATTTAGCATTTCTCTGAATAACTCCATAAAAAAACCGAAGCGAAAATTGCTTCGGTTGTTCTCTAAAATCCTGAACACCCTGAATAAATCCATTTTCTATAATAGCAAGAAATATCAAATAATCAGAGTCTGCGTGAGGGATTACTTCACATTATTATATTTTAATTGGAGTTCAGTGAATTTCATTTGAGGCGGTATCTCCCGATTTAGAAAAACAAGGTTTTTTAACCGTAATTTTTGTTAATCGGGAATATAGCCGAAAGCCCGGTCCTTGGGACACGCCATTATAAAATTTTAAAGCACTTAGAGAGTAAGTTGCTGAGATTTCGCAATATTGTTCATTTCGACGGAGGAGACTCGAGCGATAGCGACAGAAGAAGTAAATCACACTCGTAAATCGACAAAGATTGGTTATTCTCTTTGCGGAGTTTCTAATGTGATTTCTCCTCCGTCGAAATGACAGAACTTTGCGCTTATTTAGCTTTGTAGAGCTACTTGCAGAGATCTCTCCTTTGTCGAGATAACAAGATTGGGTCAATACAACTTTTAAAGAAAAAAATCTGCCAAAATCTGCTAAATCTGCGTTAAACAAAATTGCCAATCTTTGTGGAGTTACGAGTGTGATCTCTCCTTCGTCGAGATGACAAAATTGAACAAAAATAAATATGAAAACTTTAATAAATCAATTTTACGTTGATTACTTAAAATATGTAATTTTGAAATTCCAAGTTCAAAAACTAAGTTATTATGAAATATCATCAAATAAACAGCAATCTTTTTGTAAAAAACCGCAGAAAATTTACGGCAGAAATGAAACCTAATTCTGTTGCCATTTTCAATTCAAACGACATTTACCCGATTAGTGCCGACAGTACTTTGCCTTTTGCCCAGCACAGGGATATTTTTTACCTGAGCGGTGTGGATCAGGAAGAAAGTATTTTGCTTTTGTTTCCGGATGCGCCTTATGAAAACCAGAAAGAAATGCTTTTCCTGAAAGAAACCAGCGAACATATTGCGATTTGGGAAGGTGAAAAACTGACCAAAGAACGTGCTTTTCAGGTTTCGGGAATCAGAACGGTGTACTGGCTGCAGGATTTTCATAAAATTTTGAACGAAATAATGACGTATGCTGATACGATATACATCAACACCAACGAACATTACCGCGCTGCTGTTGAAACTGAAACTCGCGAAGCCCGTTTTGTAAAATGGTGGAAAGAAAAATATCCGGCTCACAATGTCGCAAAAAGTAATCCAATTTTACAAAGAAATCGTTCTGTAAAAGAAAGCGAAGAAATCGATTTGATTCAGCACGCCTGTGATATTACCGAAAAAGGTTTCCGCAGATTGCTGTCATTTGTAAAGCCAAATGTTACCGAATACGAAATCGAAGCCGAACTGGCGCACGAATTCATTCGTAACCGCTCAAAAGGTTTTGCTTATACGCCAATTATTGCTTCCGGAAACAATGCAAACGTTTTACATTATATCGAAAACAACCAGCAATGTAAAGCCGGAGATTTGATTTTACTGGATGTTGCTGCAGAATATGCGAATTATTCCAGCGATATGACGAGAACGATTCCGGTTTCGGGACGTTTTTCAGATCGCCAGAAAGCGGTTTATAATGCGGTTTTAAGAGTAAAAAACGAAGCAACAAAAATGCTTATACCGGGAACGCTTTGGAAACAATATCACGTTGAAGTGGGTAAAATTATGACTTCTGAATTATTAGGTTTAGGTTTACTAGACAAAGCCGATGTTCAGAACGAAAATCCGGACTGGCCTGCTTACAAAAAATATTTCATGCACGGAACGTCTCACCACATGGGACTTGACACGCACGATTACGGATTACTTCATGAACCAATGAAAGCGAATATGGTTTTTACCGTTGAACCGGGAATTTACATTCCGGCAGAAAAATTCGGAATCCGTCTGGAGGACAATGTTGTGGTTCAGGAAAAAGGAGAACCTTTTAACCTTATGCGCAATATTCCGGTTGAAGTGGATGAAATTGAAAGTCTGATGAATTCTTAATTAGAAATAGAATAAAGAGAAAAGATAAAAGACGGTTTTCAGTACTGAAAACTGTCTTTTTTTGTAATTTGAATAAAGAATCACTATGCTTCTTTTTAGCCCTGATCGCAACGGCATCCTTTGCTTTTTTTCTTTAAAAAAGCAAAGATATAGTGGAGAGCAGGAACGATGTCTCTAAAAACACCTGATGTTTCTGCTCCTAAAAATATATAAAAAAAAGCCCTCAATACTTTACACATTAAGGGCTTTTTAAATTTTATAAACCGGTTATTATCCGATTTTAGCTATTTGCACATCTAATTCGAATTTGCCTGTAGCTTCGTTTTCGTTGATTATTTCGAAAAGCTCTAAAGCTCTTCTTGCATTTTTTTCTTCTTCTCTCTGCTCCGCCACATACCACATCATAAAATCTTCTGTAGCGTAATCGTTTTCTGCTCTGCATTTTGCAATTACTTTATTGATTGCCTGGGTAACGGCAATTTCGTTTTGCAAAGCGATTTCAAATACTTCTCTGAAAGAAGCAAATTCCTGTTGTACTTCCGGAACAGACGGCGTAACTGCAATCCCTCCCATATCCGTAATAAATCTGAAAATTTTTAGAAAATGCTCTCTTTCTTCTTCTGCCTGCTTGTACAAATACGAAGCTGTATTTTCAAAACCATTTCTGTCAAGCCATGCAGCCATAGCCAAATATTTGTTTGAAGCGTCACTTTCTATTTTTGCCTGTAAGTTCAATATATTTTCAATTCCTTCAGTTAATGAAGTACTGGTTCTTAGTAAATCTTTCATATCCTTAATTTTTATATTATGTAAATTTACAAAAATTAAGGAAGACATCATTAAACGCCTGAAAATTTGGATTTAATCTAAGTAAGAATCTAAATAAGCTCAACATTTGCAATACTGCAAAGCATAGAATGCAGGCTCAGGGTAAATTTAGTTCCGTTTAATAGTTCGCGAAGCTGCACTATTTCGCAGATGGTAAGATTTCTGGAAAAATTTCTCTTAGTAGTTTCAATCAGCTGTGCATCAGCATGATCGGACAGGTCATAAAGCATATCCAGAATATCAACGCTATTCACCTTTCTTTGGAAAATCAAAAAATCCTGAATTTTATAACTTGATACTGTATCAATAAAATTGACAATTATACTATTGGTCAAATCACACTGATATGTGTATCCTTTTTCGGTTTCAAATAATACTTTGGTGGTCAAATCGCTAACTAATGCCATTCTGATAAAATTATAACGGTGCAAAAATATATAATTTACATGAAATAAACACATAATTAAGACTAATTTAAAATAACAAAATCTTTTTATATTTTTAAATTAGCTTAATACGATCTAAAATGTAACTTTTTAAAGCATTATTCGACTTATTTTAAAAACTTAATACTATAAAAATCATGCAGTCACACGAAATAGATTATCAGATTTTTGGAGAAGAAATGCAGTACGTGGAAATTGAACTGGATCCGCAGGAAATTGTAATTGCCGAAGCCGGCAGTTTTATGATGATGGAAAATAATATCCGGATGGAAACCATATTTGGAGACGGTTCCCAACAACAGGGATCGGGTTTGTTTGGTAAACTTTTAAATGCAGGAAAAAGAGTCCTTACGGGCGAAAGCTTGTTTATGACAGCATTTCTAAACCAGGGTCATACCAAAAGCAAAGTCTCATTTGCATCGCCTTATCAGGGAAAAATACTTCCGATTGATTTAACCGAATTTCAGGGCAAATTTATATGCCAGAAAAGTTCTTTTTTATGCGCAGCCAAAGGCGTTTCTGTTGGAATAGAATTTTCTCAGAAACTAGGTCGAGGCTTATTTGGCGGTGAAGGTTTTATCATGCAGAAAATCGAAGGAGACGGTATGGCGTTCGTACATTCCGGAGGAACAATGGCTAAAAAAGTTTTGGCTCACGGTGAAGTCCTGAAAGTCGATACGGGGTGTATTATTGGTTTTACCAAAGACGTCGATTATGATATTGAATTTATTGGTGGAATAAAGAACTCCATTTTTGGTGGTGAAGGTTTATTTTATGCCACTTTAAAAGGTCCGGGAACGGTTTATATCCAGTCATTGCCTTTCTCCCGTTTAGCAGACCGCATCATAGCATCGGCTCCAAGATCAGGCGGAAACAGCCGTGATGAAGGAAGCCTGCTTGGCGGATTGGGGAATCTTCTGGATGGGGACAATCGATTTTAATTTACAGCATGGCTTTCAAAAATAAGCCTTTATATCAAACTATTGGCTTTATTATAAACCATAAAATAATCGTTGTTTACTAATCTTCATTTCTTGTATGGTTTATCATTTGTTATCTTTGCTTTTCATTCTATAAAATTCAATTTTGAAAACGCTTCTCTTCAAAAACACAAAAATATCCTATTCCGATACAGGAAAAGGTACCGCAATTGTCTTGCTGCACGGTTTTCTGGAAAACAAAAAAATGTGGAAAGACTATGTTGTTTTATTCTCCCAAAATTATCGTGTCATCACAATCGATTTATTAGGTCATGGCGAGTCTGAATGTTTGGGCTATGTTCACGAAATGGAGGATAATGCCAAGGCTGTTAATGAAGTTTTAGAACATTTAAAAATTGGAAAAGCTATAATTCTGGGACATTCTATGGGCGGCTATGTTGGTCTGGCTTTCGCCGAATTATACCCGGATAAAATTGAAAAATTAGTTTTACTGAACTCTACATCCAAAGAAGACAGCGCAGAAAAGAAAGTAAACAGAACACGTGCCATCAAAGCCGTTAAGCAAAGCTTCGCAAACTTTGTGAGCATGTCTATCGCTAATTTATTTAGCGAAGAAAACAGAACCCGATTATTAAACGAAATTGAAAAAGTAAAAGCAGAAGCCTTAAAAACACCCTTACAGGGAATTGTAGCCTCGCTCGAAGGAATGAAAATCAGAAAAGACAGAGAAAGTATTTTAAAACAAAATCTTTTTCCGGTTTTGCTGATTTTAGGCAAAAAGGATCCTGTTTTGAATTATGATGAGAGTATATCCCAAATTGAGAATACAACTGCTAAACTTTTTTCTTTTGAAGACGGACATATGAGCTACATTGAGAACAAGGAGGATTTGAAAACAGTTCTCTCAGATTTTTTCAGGCATTAGAAATTACTTAAAATAGAAAAAAGACCGATCATCAATATGAAACGGCCTTTCTTCATTATCGGGGGCAAAATCTTAGACATTTTAATTGACCTACTGTGTCAGGTTTCTAAAATAATATTTTTTTAGATGCGGCAAAGATATTTGAATAAATATAACTTTTAAACGAACAACTGTTAAAAAAAACACTCAAAACATCCCTTTGAATCATTTTTATTTATAATACATCCTTTCTTGCTTTTAAAAACAGAGTATGCAAAAATTCAAATGAAAAATTCGTATGTCGCTAAAAACAAATACATAAAAAACAAATAAACTTGGCCTCTAACTATGACATTATGAAAATTAGAAACAAATAAATTACAAAAAGCAGCACATCATCAATTTATTTTTTCTTCGAAAGGAATATTAGCATCAAAAATCTCATTTAATAACAATACCATCTCATCCAGATAATTATTTAAAGTTTCTCTGGTAACAGTAGTATCCAATTCTTTATCTTCTTTAAATCCGAACGGTAAAAAACCTGATCTCAAATTTTTAAATGAAATAATCCCAACTTCAACAGGAAACTCGCCTGCTTCTTTTTCAAACATAAAAGCATAAGCCAATACCTGAATGATTTTATCGTTTTTGAGCTCCTGAGTCAATCCTTTCCAGGATTTCAGGATTACATTACTCTTTTCAACTTTTCCTGTCTTATAGTCAATAATTCTTATCTTTCCGTTACGTAGTTCAATTCTGTCCACATTTCCTTTAATTAAAACAGGAAAAGGGAGACTCGGATGAATCAAATCACGTCCAAACGTTTCTTCTAAAGCAATAATTTTAACTGCATCACCATTTTTGATTGCCTCCAATTCCATTTTTAAAAAATTAGAAACATTTCGTTTTGCAACTTCAAAAGCCAGAAGATTACGTCCTTTTTTGATTTCTCCTTCCTTATAAACCACTTTAAACTGCCTCAAAACCTCATCATCTAATAATTTTAAACAATTTAAAATATCGGATTCCGAAATAAATTTCCCGATAAAAGGCGTATACAAAGCTTCCAATGTTCCGTGAATAATAGTTCCCAAGGTATTTAAAGCAATATTTTCTTCAACCTCTTCAACTTCCCGAATGCGGAGTATTTTTTGAAAATAAAAATCAATTGGATTGCGAATATAACTAGTCAGCGCAGAAGGGGAAAATCCCGTGGAAGCAATTTCTTTTAAACGTTCAATCACTGCATCCGACTTTGGAACCAACATTGGTTTATAAGCTGTTGTTGGCAAAACCGGATTGTAAATATCAAAAGTTAAATTATGTTTAGGTTGTTTTTCTACTTCTAATTGCGTGATAAAACGACTGCGTTCACCAGCATCCAGTCCGTCATTTTCGGTGTTATGTATCAGATAAACATTTTTAGCCCTTTGCAGCAAATGATAAAAATGATACGTATAAATAGCATCTTTTTCTTTAAAAGTTGGCAAACCAAGCTCTCTTTTTACATCGTATGGAATAAAAGAATTCTGAGATTTTCCGGCGGGAAACTTTCCTTCATTCATCGAAGTTACAATTACGGTATCAAAATCAAGAACACGACTTTCCAAAACTCCCATAATTTGCAAACCATTTAATGGCTCCCCTTCAAATGAAACTTCTGCAACATCGATAACCTGTTTGTAAATCGCATACAAAGTCTGAATATTATCTATATGGCTATGCTGGGAATAGTAATTGATTAGCTTATTGATAACCTTAAAAATGGAGAAAACAAAAGTTTTTGCAATTTTATCTTCCTCATTGTCATTACTGAAATTTTCTTTTATCAAGAGTAAGAGTTCCGAAATACTTTCGAGCACCGCCAAAGATCCATTTTCCCATTTTTGAAACAGCAGATTAAATAAATCAGAAGGATTCAGGTTGATTTCATTTAATCGCGTATAGGTAATAAAAGTATAATTATTTTCTTTTATAATTTTAACCAATTGACTGGTTTTAGCAAAAGGTTCAATTAACGGATGTGTAAGAATGTCAAGTACATCCTTGTAATAGAAAACATAATTTGCCCCATTTCTGGAAAGGGCATTTGTATGCATTTTAAACAATTTGGCAATTAAAATTTGCGAAGGATTGTTTTTACCTGAATATCCCATGGTAATATTCAAAGCACCAACAGAATTTGGCAAAGAATACAAAACAGGCATCAGTAAATTTTCCTCACCGAGCACAATAGCAACTTTATCAAGAGAAGATTCCGGATTATCTCTCAGTATATCTTCAATAATACTTCCCGAAAGTTTTGCCTGCCCAATAGTTTTTGGAGTACCGATCACCTGAATGTTTTTTGGCTGGGAAAAATCATCCGTAATCCAGTCAAAAGAATTTGATTTATAGTATTTCCAATTTGCTTTAAACCGTCTTACAAAAAGGCCTGCATCGTGGTAAGGGTCGTTCAGAAAAACCTGGTCTATATCCCAATAAATTTTTGCCTTATCAAAAGCTAAAAGATGCTGAACAATTTTTTCCTCAGCTGCATTTAAAGCATTGAAACCCGCAAAAACAAATGTTTTATTTGAAATAGTATTTGAAAAATGATTTAGGTTATTTACCGCTTCCCGATATATCAAACCCTGATAACCAAAACCTTTATTTAACAAATGACTGTATAGCGCTTCATAATAAACCGGAAGCAATTTCCAAAAATCAATATAATTCTCAAGTAGTCTGGTTTTATTTTCGACTTCAATCCCCCATTTCTTTATGTCTTCAATATCTTTAAGATACGATAATACATACGTCGGTTCCAGAAGATAACGGTCAATTTCATTAAAATCCTGAAGAAGCGTTTTCGCCCAATTAGCAAATAACTCAAAGGACTGTTGATGCTGCTTTTCGGTAATGGAAAGATAAACTTCATAAAATTCAAACAACAGCTCAATTGAATCAACAGAACGGATAGAGGCAACTTCCTGCACAAAATCCTCAATTGAAATAATGTCAGGAGAAAGAATTGTTTGATTAATTTGTTTTCTTAGCGCTTCGATTAAAAAAACTTTAGCTCTTTTGTTAGGAAGCACAATAGTAATTTCAAATAACCTGTCAGAGTAATCCTGAATAATTGTAGCTGCAATTTTTTCTAAAAAAGAAGTGTATATCATATCATAAAAATAAAAAAAGCCATTCAATTAAGAATGGCTTTTTAAAATTATTTAGAAAAGTAAATTATAGTTTACCTTCATATTTAGAACCAATGTGTCTAATTTCAGTTCTTCTGTTTTGTGCTTTCCCTGCTGCAGTTTTGTTACTTGCAACTGGCTGAGACTCACCAAAACCTTTAGAAACTAAGTTATCAGCGCTAACTCCTCTTTCTATTAAACCATTCATTACTGCAGCAGCTCTGTCTTCGGAAAGTTTTTGATTTAATTTGTCAGAACCATCACTATCTGTATGACCTTCAATACTGAATTTCGCATTTGGATAGTTGATAAGGATTTGTTTGATAGCATCTAATCTTGCTAAAGTTTCTTTATCTCCAGTTTTGAAAGTAGCTTTACCTGAGTTAAAGTAAACTGCTCTTGCCTGAACTTTAAGTTCATCTAAAACTTCAGTAGTTACTTCTGGACAACCTCTGTTACTTGCAGGTCCGGCAACTGTAGGACAATCATCATCTTTATCTGCAACACCATCTTTATCAGCGTCTAAGAAAGGACAACCACCATTTTCTTTTGGACCAGCAACAGTAGGACATTTATCATCTTTATCGGCAACACCATCACCGTCAGAATCAGGACATCCGTTTAATGCAGCTAAACCAGCAACATCCGGACAAGCATCAGAAGCATCAGCGATTCCGTCACCATCAGTATCAGGACATCCGTTTAATGCAGCTAAACCAAATACATCTGGACAAGCATCAGAAGCATCAACAATTCCGTCACCGTCAGTATCAGGACATCCGTTGAATTGTTTCAAACCAGCAACGTCCGGACAAGCATCATCTTTATCGTAAATTCCATCTCCGTCAGTATCTTTACCTCCGAATTTGAAAACTAAACCTGCAGTATGCTGGAAGTGAGATGGAGCATCTGGCTCACCATTTGCATCTTCTCTATCTCCACCTACAGCCCATTTGTATCTTGAAGCAAGTTCAAGACCAATAGCATCTGTAAACCAGAAAGTCAAACCAATACCTGGATTAACAGTACCAAAACTGCTGTCACCAAAGAAAGTGTAACCTCCACCAACAGATAACGAAGGATCTACTACTTTAGATTTAATTAATTCCATGAAGCTATATTTGATAGTAGCATCAATTCCGTAATACATTAAATCTCCTGGGTTGTAAACAACATTTCCTCTTGAATCTGCATCTGCGTTAGATGGATCAAAAACAACATATTTATCAATTTTATTCACAGATCCCTGTAAACCAACAGAAAAACCATGCCCTACGTATCTATTTACACCGATGTAAGATAAAGATGGAAGAATATTCCAGTTGTCTTTAACAGCGAATGGCTGAGAAAAGTGTTGATCAAAGAAACCACTTCCTGAACCAGAGCTTGTTCTGGTATCAACGGCATTAACCCCAAAAGAGATAGCCCATGGATTGTTACTGTCCTGTGCGTGGGCATTTATACCCATCGCCATTAAAACAGCAACAAAAAGTTTGTTAAGATGTTTCATACTTATTTTTTTTAATTACAATTTAGTTAATTACAGACAAAAGTAACACCTAATTTTTTAAATACAAAATGTTATGTTAAAAAAAACCTACAAAAATTCCATTAAATGGTAATTATATAACTTTTAACATTTGTCCTACAAGTACAAAAGCGTTAATAGCCCTGTCTAAATGTTCTTTAGTATGGGCTGCAGATAATTGTACTCTAATTCGTGCTTTTTCTTTAGGAACTACCGGAAAAAAGAAACCAATTACATAGATTCCATACTTAAGAAGTTCATTTGCCATTGTTTGGGATAGTTTTGCATCATATAACATAACAGGTACAATTGCAGAATCTCCGTCTATAATATCAAAGCCGGCTTGTTTCATTTGTTCTTTAAAATAGTTAGTGTTCCACTCTAATTTGTCTCTTAAAGCCGTATCTTTCTCCAAAAGCTCGAAAACTTTAATAGAAGCACCAACGATTGCCGGAGCTAAAGAATTTGAAAACAAATAAGGACGTGAACGCTGACGCAATAATTCTATGATTTCCTTTTTGGCAGTAGTGTAACCCCCCATTGCGCCACCGAGGGCTTTACCAAGTGTTCCGGTAATTATATCTACCCTTCCCATAACTCCTTTTGCCTCAAGGGTTCCTTTTCCTGTTGCCCCGATAAATCCGGCCGCATGACATTCGTCTACCATCACCATCGCATCATATTTATCTGCCAGGTCACAAATTTTATCCAACGGAGCTACAAGTCCATCCATAGAAAAAACACCATCTGTAACAATTAACTTAAAACGAGCACCTGCCTCATTAGCTTTAATCAACTGATGCTCTAAATCTTCCATGTTACTGTTTTCATAGCGATAGCGGGCTGCTTTGCACAAACGTACACCATCAATAATAGAGGCATGATTCAGACTATCTGAAATTATCGCATCATGCTCTCCCAGCAAAGGTTCAAAAACCCCTCCGTTAGCATCAAAGGCAGCTGCATAAAGAATTGTATCTTCAGTACCATAAAAATCAGCAATCTTTTTTTCTAAAGTTTTATGAATATCCTGAGTTCCACAAATAAAGCGAACCGACGACATTCCGAAACCATGTGTATCCATTGCATCTTTTGCTGCCTGAATTACTTCTGGATGTGAAGAAAGCCCTAAGTAATTGTTAGCACAAAAATTCAAAACCTTTTCTCCTGTAGAAATTGTAATCTCAGCATCCTGAGCAGAAGTGATTATACGTTCTTTTTTAAAAATTCCGTTTGCTTCAATTGTCTGCAGCTCACTTTGCAGATAGTCTTTAATTTTTCCGTACATCTCTATATTTTTAAAACGTTAAAAATTAATACATTAGCAAAAAATAAGCTACGTAAATCCTTTAACATCTGATTAATTTTATCACAAATTTACCACATCGATTTCGGTTCCAATGTACACCAATACCTTTTTTAACACTTTATATCCTAAATCCTCAACTGCATTTTGATATTCCTGAATCTGATGTAGGTATTTGGGGTTTTTGGCTCCGGTTTTATAATCCAGCAAATAAGCTTTCATGTCTTTTGTAAGCACAATCCTGTCAGGTTTTAATGTTTTCCCTTGTTTTTGAACAATCGTCTGCTCATTCAAAACAGCATTTTCACCATTAAAACAAATACTTATTTCAGGATGATTTACAATTTCCAGAAGTGTTTTAAAAACAATTTCTTTTTGATCGTATGTTATTAAGCCATTTTCTATTGCTTTGGTAATTGCCAAATCAATATCTGACCTGTCTTTCACAAAAGCCAAAATCTCATGCACAATATTTCCGTAAGCAATTGCCTCCTGCTGATGTGTTCCCCACATTAAAGCTTCACGCTGTGCAATTATAATATTTTTAGGATTTAAAACTTCCGAAACCACCGGAATTACTTTTAAGAAATCTAACGTCTTACCTGAGGCTGAAAGTTTTTTTGAATTCCCAAATTCATATTCCGGCTTGTCGGGATCGTAAATCCCTTTATGCATTAAAAATTTAATAAAAAAAGTGGCCATATTATTTGAAAACTCACCGTCTTTTCTTTCTTTTAATGACTGAGAAATAATATACAACTGCTCTTCTGCCCGTGTCAATGCAACATACAAAACATTAATGTTATCAAGCAATTCTTCCTGCTTTTTCAAATTAAAAACTGCTGAAGCACTTTCTCCAAAACCTTCTACGGCATTACTGTTGTCAATAAGAGCTTTCGGAACACCCAAATCAATCCCTTCTGCATCCAGCCAGAGTTTGTCTTTTGGCTTCCTGTTATAATCTTCTTCTGCAAAAGGCATAATTACAACCGGAAATTCCAGACCTTTTGACTTATGAATCGTCATAATCCGGACTGCATTATTGCCTTCCGGAGAAGGAATACTGAATTTCTCTCCGTTTTTATCCCAATAACTTAAAAAGTCAGCTATTCCTGCCTGATTACGAATATCACGCTCCAGAACAATATCAAGAAAATATTGCACATAAGCATTACCTTCAGAAGGAAGAATAAATTTAGATATAATAATCTCTACGGCTTCATAAAGTGATTTCTTTCGGATATTTTCAAATGAAAGCGAAACATCAAAAGTCAATAACCATTTCTCAAAATCATTCTCAAGTTTCTGATTCATTCCTTCTGCAATAAAATCATGAATTGGCATTTCAATCTTTTTTGTACTTCCTAAGAAATGCAGGAAATTTGCTTTTGCCTCCAAATCAACACTATTATTGAGATATTTCAGCAAATGAACAATGAGTCTTACTTCAGTAGCATTTTGAATCATCAATGTTTCAGATGATAAAAGCGGAATATTCTGTTCGGTCAGATAATTTGCAACAGCGATTCCCTGATCTCTTTTACGGGTCAAAATTACTATATCCTTATATTCAAAACCTTCACGAATAACTTTTTCAATTGTATTTAAAGTAGCCAGAACATACAAATCTGATTTTTCGATTGTTTCGTCTTCATCGCCTAAATCATTTTTTTCAGTTAAAGGAAGAAAAGAAATATTGACATAACCTCCTTTCTTAGCATTTGTATTCTGAAAACTGTGATTTTCATATAAATTTTTATAGTCCTCATTAGAAAATTCAGTCGAAATTAACTTAAAAAAAGCATTATTAAAATCAATTACCTCGCTGTAACTTCTATAATTTGTATCTAAATGCTTAATAGATTTATCAGGATTGTTAAACGGATTTAAATCTTTGCTTAACTCAATAAATTGTTCTGCTTTACCTCCCCGCCAGCGGTATATTGATTGTTTTGGATCCCCTACAATCATGAGGGTTCCTTTGTTGCCAAAATCATCCTGTCCGGAAAGTGCATTATCAATAAGCGGAATCAAATTTTGCCATTGCATTTCAGAAGTATCCTGAAATTCATCTATAAAAAAGTGGCGGTATCGCTCGCCTAAACGTTCATAAATAAATGGTGCAGGCTGGTTTTGGATTTCGCGGTGTATAATTGCATTGAATTCTGAAATCGACAAAACATTTTGTTCGGATTGAATTTTTGCCAGTTCATTACTGACTGTATTCAACAGAGAAAGCGGTGTAATATTTTTTAGGAAAGCCTTGTAGAAATCTCTTTTCTCGTAGTTTTTATAGATTTTATCTAATATCTGAAGCAATTGTGGAATAATATTTTCAATCAAAGCCCTGTCACTTGCTGTTTTATTAATTGCAATATCATCAAATTCACGAAAGGTTTTATTTCGCGGATTAAATTTTCCGTCACGAATATTTTCCAAATGATTTGGAAACGTCCCGCGGGAAAAAGATTTTAAGTTGATTCCGTTTTTGTCGATTAAAGAGAGTGCTTCAATAGCTAATTGTTGATTTTCTGATTCTAATTCCTCGCACAAGACCAGCATTTTCTTTTTAATGACAACAAACTCCCCGATTGTTTTGTCGTTAAAATGAATAATTTCATTTCGATTATTTTCGTTCAAAACCAATCTGCCTGTTTCGAGAATCTCACGCGAAACATCCCAGCTTTTGTCATCATCGGTCTTTTCCATTGTAAAATCAACCAGCAATTTAGTCAGCGTTTCGTCCTGGCCTGCCTGTGCAATAATAGCGTCAACAGCTTCAATCAACAAATTTTCGGTATCCAGAGTCACCTCAAAAGTCATTGGCAGATTTAAATCATGTGCAAACGCCCGAATTACTTTATGTGTAAATTTATCAATAGTAGAAATATCAAAAGCAGCATAATTATGAATAAGATGCTTGATAATATTTTGGGATTTTGTTTTGATTTTAATTACAGAAAGCCCTGTTTCCCGGGACAAGTCTTCCATCAAATCTATGGCTTTCGCCGAAGGGTCGTCTTTAGCAAATTCAGACAAACTTCCAACAATCCGGCCTTTCATTTCATGAACTGCTTTATTGGTAAAAGTTATAGCCAGAATATTCCGATAAGCGTCATTTTTAGGTGAAGAAAGAATGATTTTAAGATATTCCTTAACCAGTGTATAGGTTTTCCCGGAACCTGCAGAAGCATCATAAATTGAGAAAGACGGACTTTGCATAAGTTGGTTTTTGTATGGTAAAAATAGCACTTTAAATAGTTAAACCCAATAATGCAAAATTCCAAATTCCAATAACTATTGATTGTGCATCAGTTATTGGAATTTGGAATTTATTTAATTTTTAAAAAATTAATGTTTTGGAAAAGCTCTTTTATTAAAAACAAGCAGAATGCCGACACCTGTAGAAATCGCGACATCAGCAACGTTAAAAATAGCATTAAAAAATTCAAATCGTTTTCCTCCAAAAAAAGGAATCCAGGAAGGCAAATCGCCCTTCCAGATAGGAAAATAAAACATATCCACAACTAAACCATGAAACCATGTACCATAAGGTTCTGGAGAAAAAGGAGTCGCTAAATTATTATAACTGCTGTCAAAAATAACACCGTAAAAAATCGAATCCAGAATGTTTCCTGCAGCTCCGGCAAAAATAAGTGCAATAGCCACAACAAGGTAAGAAGAAGCATTCTTTTTTACTGAATCATATAACCAGTACCCAATTCCGCAAACAGCAAAAATTCTAAATACAGTCAAAATTAATTTTCCATATTCACCAGGTATTTTGGTACCCCATGCCATTCCCTCATTTTCTATGAAATGAATTTTAAACCAATTGAAAACCGTAACCTCTTCACCTAAAATAAAGTTTGTTTTTACATAGATTTTAGAAACCTGATCGATCAGTAATATGATAAATATAAGGAGATACGCTTTTCTTAATGACATGTTGTGATTTTTAATGTTGGCAAAAGTAACAATTAAATCAAAAAAAACGCCCCAAATGGAGCGTTAATTCTTTTGTATTTTAAGGGTGACTATCTTTGCATGTTTTTAGCCTCGATGCTCATTGTTGCATGAGGAACAATTTTAAGTCTTTCTTTGCCGATTAATTTACCCGTAACCTTGCAAATACCATAGGTTTTATTTTCAACACGGAACAGAGCATTTTTTAAATCTCTGATAAATTTTTCCTGTCTGATCGCTAACTGTGAGTTTGCTTCTTTAGACATTGTTTCACTTCCTTCTTCAAATGCCTTGAAAGTTGGAGATGTATCGTCAGTCCCGTTATTCAAATCATTCATATAGGCACTTTTGATCAAATCAAGATCTTCTTGTGCTTTTTTAATTTTTGCTTGTATAATTTCTTTGAACTCTGCTAAATCAGCGTCTGAGTATCGTGTAATTTCATCTATCATGGTATTTTATATTATTTTGAAATTAATATCATTGTTTTAATGTCGTCAAACTCAATTTCTGTGCCGTTTTCCAAAGCGTCAGCAAAAACCAGTTCGTCTGTTAATGTTTCAGATTTTATATAATCTGCATTTTTTGAAACAGCTTCTTCTAAAATGATACTGTCTCTTTTTATTTGTACTTTGATCTTATCAGTAACTTCAAATCCTGAATCTTTACGGATATTCTGAATTCTGTTTACTAATTCTCTCGCGATACCTTCATTTTTCAACTCTTCAGATATGGTAATGTCAAGTGCAACTGTTATTCCGTTTGAATTTGCAACCAGCCATCCTTCAATATCCTGAGATGTTATTTCGACGTCTTCTAAGGATAAAGTTACATTATTTCCAGAAATAACAATATCCAGGGTTCCCTGCTTGTCCAACTGGTTGATCTGTTCTGCAGTAAAGCCTTGTATCTCTTTAGAAATCAGACCCATATCCTTACCGAAACGCGGTCCTAATGCTTTAAAATTAGGTTTAATTTGTTTTACTAAAATACCCGAAGCATCGTCTAAAAGCTCAACTTCTTTCACGTTTACTTCGGCTTTTACAAGGTCAGAAATCGCTTCGATTTCAGCACGCTGATTCTCGTCAAGCACCGGAATCATTACCTTTTGCAGAGGTTGACGCACTTTAATCATCTCTTTTTTACGTAGTGATAAAACTAAAGAAGAGATAGTTTGCGCTTTCTGCATTTTGCTTTCCAACGTTTTATTAACAAAGTTTTCGACAAATTTTGGAAATTCTGCCAGGTGAACACTAGCAAAATTCTCGGTTCCCGTAGAAGCTGTCAAATCTCTGTACAATTTATCCATGAAAAAAGGAGCAACTGGAGCGCTTAATTTGCTGATTGTTAACAAGCAAGTATAAAGCGTTTGGTAAGCTGCGATTTTATCTTTCGCGTATTCTCCTTTCCAGAAACGACGACGGCACAAACGAACGTACCAGTTACTTAAGTTTTCCTGAACAAATTCAGAAATAGCTCTTGTAGCTTTTGTTGGCTCATAATCTTCATAACATTCGTCAACAAACTTTACTAAAGTATTCAACTCAGAAATAATCCACTGATCGATTTCCGGTCTTTCGTTTAACGGAATTTCAGCTTCAGCATATTTAAATCCGTCGATGTTTGCATATAACGAGAAGAAAGAATATGTGTTGTATAAAGTTCCAAAGAATTTACGACGAACCTCAGCAATTCCTTCCAGGTCAAACTTCAAATTATCCCAAGGATTTGCGTTTGAAATCATGTACCAACGAGTCGCATCCGGACCGTATTCTGCAATTGTTTCAAAAGGATCTGTTGCGTTTCCTAGACGTTTAGACATTTTTTGTCCGTTTTTGTCCAACACCAAACCGTTTGAAACAACATTTTTGTAAGCAATTTTATCAAAAACCAAAGTTCCGATCGCGTGTAATGTATAGAACCATCCACGAGTCTGATCTACTCCTTCAGCGATAAAATTAGCCGGGAAATCTTTATTCTCATCAATTTTATCTTTGTTTTCAAAAGGATAATGCCATTGTGCATAAGGCATTGCTCCAGAATCAAACCAAACGTCAATTAAATCACTTTCTCGCTTCATTGGTTTCCCGGAAGCAGAAACTAAAGTAATTTCATCCACAACATTTTTGTGTAAATCAATTAAATCATAATTTGATTCAGACATGTTTCCGATTTCAAAACCTCTAAACGGATTTTCTTTTTGAAAACCAGCTTCGATAGATTTCTCAATCGCATTGTACAATTCTTCTACAGAACCAATCAGAACTTCCTCTTTTTTGTCTTCAGTTCTCCAGATTGGCAACGGAATTCCCCAATATCTAGAACGAGATAAGTTCCAGTCGTTGGCATTTTTAAGCCAGTTTCCAAAACGTCCTTCACCAGTAGATTTAGGCTTCCAGTTGATAGTTTCGTTCAGGTCGAACATTCTATCTTTTACATCGGTTACTTTGATGAACCATGAATCCAGGGGATAGTATAATAACGGCTCGTCTGTTCTCCAGCTGTGTGGATAACTGTGCACGTATTTTTCAACTTTAAATGCTTTATTTTCTTCTTTAAGACGAATAGCGATTTCAACATCTACAGATTTCTCCGGAGCCTGACCTGCATCGTAATATTCATTTTTTACATATTTACCTGCTAAGTCACCTAAATGAGAAGTGAATTTCCCTTGTAAATCAACTAATGGAACCGCATTTCCTTCTTCATCTAAAACCAACATTGGCGGCACTTCCGGTTTTGCTTCTTTTGCTACTTTAGCATCATCTGCACCAAAAGTTGGCGCTGTATGCACTACTCCGGTTCCATCTTCAGTTGTCACGAAATCTCCGGCGATTACTCTAAATGCATTTTCAGCATTTTGATATGGCAATACATAAGGCAATAATTGTTCGTAGCGAATTTCTACTAAATCTGCTCCTTTTGCTTCAGTTAAGATTTTATATGGAAGTTTTTTATCTCCACTTTTAACGTTATCAAAATCAGCATCATCTTCACTTAAGAAAAATCCTTTTCCGAATTGTTTTCCAACTAAGTTTTTTGCCAAAACAACATTGATTGGCTCAAAAGTATATTGATTGAAAGTTTTAACTAAAACATAATCGATTTTTGGCCCAACTGTCAAAGCGGTGTTTGACGGAAGTGTCCAGGGAGTTGTCGTCCAGGCTAAAATGTGGATATCTCCAAAACCTTGTAAAAAGCCTGGCAATGTTTCTGGTAAAGTTTTGAATTGCGCTACAATCGTAGTATCTGTAACGTCTCTGTAAGCTCCCGGCTGATTTACCTCGTGAGAAGATAATCCTGTTCCTGCTTTTGGAGAATATGGCTGAATCGTGTATCCTTTGTACAACAAACCTTTATCGTAGATTTGTTTCAAAAGCCACCAGACAGACTCCATGTATTTTGGTTTATAAGTCACATACGGATCTTCCATATCAACCCAATACCCCATTTTTTCGGTTAAATCATTCCATACATCCGTATAACGCATAACGGTTTTTTTACACGCTTCGTTATATTCTTCAATAGAAATAGTTTTACCAATATCTTCTTTAGTAATTCCTAATTCTTTTTCAGTACCCAATTCTACAGGCAAACCGTGAGTATCCCATCCGGCTTTTCTTTTTACCTGAAAACCTTTCTGAGTTTTATATCTGCAAAAAATATCTTTAATTGCACGCGCCATTACGTGGTGAATTCCCGGTAATCCGTTTGCTGAAGGCGGACCTTCAAAAAACACGAAAGGTTCTGCACCTTCTCGGGTTGTTACGCTCTTTTCAAATATATTTTCTTTCTTCCAAAAATCAAGAACTTCAGAAGCTACCGTTGGCAAGTCAAGTCCTTTGTATTCAGTAAATTTTGTACTCATTTTATCCTTTTCTTAATCGAGGTGCGAAAGTAAGGAATTTTGAGGAAAATAGATAAAAGATGATAGGAAAAAGACCGATTTCAGAAAATTTCGAATAGCTTCTACAAGAAAAATTGCCTGTTTTATTGATTTAAGAAAAAATTTCTTTTAAAATTTCTAAAGATTTTGGTTTTTTGAATCCGTCAAGATGCAGACTATAGTAATCAATAAGAATTCTCAGAAGAATTTGTCTTTCTACAACATGAAAGATTTTCTGATCGTTGTCAAATTTCAATCCAATCAGCCTTTTAAACAAATTGGTTTCATGTTCAGACAGGACATTTCCCTTTTGCAAAAGCATAAAAACACCTTCATTTATTTCAAAATAGGGCAGATCAATTTCTGAAACATCCGGATAAAATCCGAGGTATTTGGTGATTTCTAAAATCAGGATTAAGTGAAAATTAGAAATTTCATTATGATGGTCCAGCCAGATTAGTGCTGTTTCTAAAAACAGAAAAAGCTGTTCGTTTTTTTCTTCTTCCTGAATAGAATAATGAAGCATTTCTGAAAGAAACATTACCATGGTACTTTTCACAATATCAATATGGATACTCTGAAACGGAATGGCTGTTTTGATTTCCCTGAAGTTCTCTAAAGTACCTTTATTTTTATGGACTGCTTCAATTTCCAGAATAGACAAAGGCTGGAAGTAAGCAATTTTCTGGCTTGCTTTCGTACTCGAAAAAGCATCACGCACAAAGTAAGATTTCAGTCCGTTTGAAAGCGTGAAACATTTTACAATCAGGCTTTTTTCCTGAAATTTTAATGAAGAGATTACTATGGCTTTGGTTTTAACCTGCATAAAATGGAACTTTCTTTAGGTTGCTCTTTTTGAATCTCATTAAAAATCTTTTTTCAATAAAAAACCAGGAAAACGCTGCAAATGATGCTGAGATAAAAATTACACCAATTGCCATGATTACCGGATTGAATTTTTCGAATAAATTGTATTGTCTGAAAAGTTGAATTATTGGAAAATGATAAATATAAAGTCCATAAGTAAAGTCGCCATATTTGCCAAAATTATTGAGAGAAGGAATGCTATAAGCTGTAATTATAACAATCAAACCAAAAGCTGCAGGATATATCAGGTCAAGATGCAAATCGAAGAAATGACAACCTATTATTATCAAAACAGACAAACTCAAAAGTATTTTTTTGCTTTTTATAACATAATCAAAATTTAAAAAAAGAAAAATACCTGTCACGAAATAAGACAAATAACCCGGCAATTGTTTTGCCAGTAAAGGCTGATTAAGATAATCCAACAAAAACCAATATCCTAACGAGAATAAATAAAGACTCCCTAATACCAAAAATGGTTTTTCTGATTTCTTAACTATGTAAAAAATTAACGGTAAAATTATATAAAAGCCTACTTCAACTTTCAAAGTCCAGAGCGCACCGTTTACTGCACAAATCAGGTTTTGATCAAAAAGACCAGGCAAACAAGGATGCAGAAAGTTGAGAAAAAGCAAATTCCAGCCCAGATATTGGTAGGTATCGAAATCAGAAAAATATTCCAAAAAATGGTATCTGCTAAATAGAGAAAGGAATACCGTAGAAAACAGCACTAAAAAAATATATGCCGGTAAAATTCTCACAGCTCTTTTAATAAAATATTCTTTCAATGAACAGGTATTAGCGAAACTTTTTGCAACTAAAAATCCACTCATGATAAAAAAACCTTTAACTGCAATAAGAGAATTTGAGAAAAAAGATAAAAATAAAAGTGATTTACTTTGAGACAGCTCGCATAAGTGTGCCAGCAGAATATTAAATGCAAAAAAAAACCTTAAAAAATCAAAACAATTTATATTGATTAGTGCTTGCTGCTTTGAACTCATAAAAATAGTATAACGATTTTCATCTAATTATCATCACTTTTTTGACTTTCGTTTCTTCTCCGTCCTGTGCGGAAATAAAAACCATATATACGCCCGATGCTACTTTATATCTTCCAAAAGCAGTCGTATCCCATTCAATTGTTCCACCTTCTGAAATAGTTTCGTAAACGAGATTGCCTTCTATATCTGTAATTTTAATATTGGCCTTGTCAATTAAGCCCGCAATTTTTACAGTTCCTGAATATGCTGGTCGGACAGGATTCGGATAAACATAAACATTATTTAAATTTTCATTAGCTTTTGTAGCAGATCCATTAAAAGAAATCATTCCTTTGGCTGTGGCAATAAATACCTCACCCGTTTTATTGTCGATTTTAATGTCGTTTACAGTATTAGAAGGTAAAGGGGAGTTATTTATCGTAAAATGGTATTTTGTTTCCTGACCGTTTGGCGACACCATAAAAATACCCGAATCTGCTGTTCCTATCCATTTGTTATTTGCTCCGTCTACTGCAATTGAAGTAATAAACTGTTCGTATAATAATTCCTGTGCCAATCCTTCCTCCATGATTATTACAGGCTTCGTGGTTAATTGGTTTTCAGATTGAAAATTATTTACATTCGACAAAACCCTTAGTCCTTTGGTTGTTCCAATCCATAATTGATTTTTAGTATCTATTGCTAAAGCCCTGACATTTGATATTGGCAGGTTTCCTGAATCTGTGCCGGAACTTATTTTTTTAAAAGTATTAGTGCTTTCATTAAAACCTACAACACCTTCACTATTCATGGAAATCCATTTAGTTCCGTTTTTATCAATAACCAAATCGGTATAACTGGCATCCTCAGGTTTTAACAAAATAGTTTTCATAGAAACGCTTTGCCATTGTTCATTTGACTTTAACACTTTCAAACCGTTTTCAATCATATTATTTGTCAGCCAAAGATTTCCTGATTTATCAAAAGCCAATCCATTGATCCGAACATCAATGTAATCAGGACCTACAAAAGTTAGTGTTTCCAATCCACTATTTTTTTCATTATACAGAATATTGGGTTCATTATTTTCAATCTTTAGTAATCCGGAAAAATTAGAACTCGCATAAACTTTCTTTTCATCATTTGGATCAACTATTATATTTACTATTGATTTTGCCCCAAATACTTTTTCATAGGGAATATTAAGCCATTTTTTTTCTCTTAAGGCACTAACACCATAACTATCGAGGGGATATGGATTCATTCTGCTGTCATAATCTCCATAAACAGCCCAAAGTACATTTGGATTAACATCGAGGCCAAAAATATTATTTCGTAAAGGACCATCCGGACTGCTATTCTCAAATGCACTAACAGCAGACAGAGTAGAGTTAAACAAACCGTTTTCTTTTGTACCAATGTATATAACATCACCAATTGCTGTTGCACAGACAAAATTCACCCCGGTTTCGAGAACCTGAGTATTCGAAATCTGACGGCTTAAGACCATCTGATTCGTATAAACATAAATGGATGATGGTGTTGTAACAAACAATTGGTGATCAACTGCCCTCATATCTGTTGAAGACTGTGGAAGCTGAAAATAACCAACAAAAGAATTTGAATTATATCGATGAATATATCCTGCAGCATTAATTGCAATAAGTTCTGTGTCTAACGTTTCTATACTGGACCAATCACCGGAGTTAACAACAGACCATTGATTATAATCTATTAAATTAGCATCAGTACTACTTGCCCTTCTAATTCCGCCTGAAGTAGCAGCATAAATAAATCCATTAAAAAAAGTAGTTTGTTTTACACTAATTTCAGCACCGGCATCGCCAATAAAATAAGTATCGCCAAATTTAGAAGTTGCTAAATTAAACTGGACAATTCCGAAATCACAGGAAACATATACCAATCCATTATGCTCCATAAAATGATTGATTTTTTTCAGGTTTGATGGCAGCTGTTTATTTATTATATCAACCACTTTAAGCATGGTTGCGTCGTCATTTACAATAATCATCAACCCATTTTCATAACCTATAATTGTTTTTTTAAAAGCTTCGCTGTAATGCACTGAAGATATAGTCTGTCCTGAAAGACCGTCAATTGTCGTGGTTGTTTTAATGACATCCCTCGTTAAATTCTTTGAAAACAGGGCGTTTTCAGAAGCAGCGATAATTCCTGTTGGATTTACAGCCACATCTTTAATATTATTATAAGAAAAATAACCCTGCCAGGATAATGTTCCCTGAGAAAAACAATTTTGAACAATTATAAAAAACAGAATGTAAAGAAACTTTTTTTTCATTTGCTAAGATTCAGATTGACAAATATACTACAAACGAAAATATTAGATTTTTGTTCTGTTTTAAAATATTCATTTTTAGAAAGTAAAAAAATTGAGTTAACAAAAATGCCTTCGATTCTATCCTAATTAGAGAATGAATGAAGGCATCTTGAAATTCAAAATATGTTTTATACTACTCCCTGAGCAAGCATAGCATCAGCTACCTTAACAAATCCGGCAATATTAGCCCCCTTTACGTAGTTCACATAACCGTCTTCTTCAGCACCGTATTTTTTACACTGATTGTGAATTCCGATCATGATTTCTTTTAGTCTTAAATCTACTTCTTCACTTGTCCAGTTCAGGCGAATAGAATTTTGCGTCATTTCTAAACCAGATGCCGCGACTCCGCCGGCATTAGCCGCTTTTCCCGGCGCAAAAAGCACTTTATTGTCTAAAAATAATTTAATCGCATCTAATGTTGAAGGCATATTTGCAGCTTCAGTTACACACAGAACTCCGTTATCTATCAGCTTTTTGGCATCATCACCATTCAATTCATTTTGAGTGGCACACGGAATTGCAATATCAACTTTTACTTCCCAGGGACTTTTTCCCTTATGAAAAACAGCATTTGGATATTTTTCTAAATATCTTTCTGCCCTGTTATCTCCGGTTGCCCGCATTTCCAGCATGTAGTCAATTTTTTCTCCGGAAATGCCTTCTTCATCATAAATATAACCATCAGGACCAGAAATCGTAAGTACTTTACCACCAAGTTCATTTACTTTTAAAGCGACTCCCCAGGCAACATTTCCAAATCCAGAAATAGCAACTCTTTTACCTTTAATATCATGTCCGATAGTACGAAGCATCTGATCTGTAAAATATACCACTCCATAACCTGTAGCTTCCGGCCTGATTAATGAACCTCCATAAGCAAGACCTTTTCCGGTCAAAACACCTGTGAATTCATTTCTGATTCTTTTATACTGACCAAACAAATAACCAATTTCTCTTGCTCCTACTCCAATATCACCGGCAGGAACATCCAGATCCGGACCTATGTGACGGCATAATTCGGTCATAAACGATTGGCAGAAACGCATAATTTCACCATCAGATTTTCCCTCCGGATCAAAATCTGAACCTCCTTTTCCTCCTCCCATTGGCAAAGTCGTCAGACTGTTTTTGAACACCTGCTCGAAAGCCAAAAATTTCAATACTGAAAGATTTACTGTGTGATGAAATCTAATACCTCCTTTATAAGGACCGATTGCTGAATTCATCTGGATTCGAAATCCTCTGTTTACAATGATTTCTCCTTCATCATCAACCCACGGAACCCTAAAAATTATGGATCTTTCAGGCTCGGCTATTCTAAGAAGTAAGTTTTTTCCATCGTATTTTTTTTGCTCAGCAATAAAAGGAATTACCGTCTCTGCAAACTCTCTGACAGCCTGCAAAAATTCAGGCTCATTTGGGTTTTTTGACTCTACAAGAGCCATAAAATCATTTATTTTTTGTTTCATCATTTTGAAAATAATTATGCTTACAAATCGTTTATTTGCATCAATAAATAAGAAAAATTCATCAAGAAAACGTTTTCGTTATTCATAACAAAGGTAAATTAAAATCATAATTGAAAATTTATTTTTATAACAATTTCATGAAAATTATGTATTTTTCAAACAAACTCAAGATTAGCATTTACAACTATTACATTCCAGTCTAAACCCATTATTTTGATTAACATTTTAAGTGTTTTTATAGATATTTTTTAATTGCCTATTTAATTCTTTTAAAGTCGTTTATGTTTTTTATATATTTGCCCATGATTTGAAAGCCGAAAAACTCATGTTCAAGCAAATAGCCTTAACTCTTTTTACAATATTTGGTATTTCCACGGTATCAAATGCACAATTAGCCTACGAAATTGGATTAATAGCTGGTCCGGTAGCTTTTCAGTCTGACTATGGGCAGAGACACGATCAGTCTACAAATGTCGGAAATACAGGTTTTGGAATTGGCGCGGTTCACTGGATTAACTTTTCATCAGCTGCAAATGGAAATGAATATTTCAATGAGCATTTTAAAATTCGCTCTGAAATTTCGTTTAACAAAACCAATTTTCAGCATTATGGCCGCTGGGTAGAAGGAAAACCTTCTGTAACCAAAGAAAAGCTTAAAGCCATGAGTGGGAAAACATATTTGTTTAATGTGGGAGTTCAGGTAAATTACTCTCCTTTTATGACAATTCACGAATTCGAAAAAAACGTTGGCAGTTTCTATCCTTATTTAAGTATAGGTGTTATGGGAAGTTATTACAGCACTGAAGCTAATTCTTCACTTGGCCAATTGGGCATCCCGGCGACCACTCCTGATAAATATTTATTTCCTTCAGAAGGCAATCAATATGGTTTTTCAACAGAAAGCGGTTTCACGATTTCAGCCCTTCTGGGTGTTGGTGTTCAATACAAATTAGACGAAATGAACGATTTGCTTTTTGAGATACGTTATCAGGGATTTAATTCAGACTGGATAGACGGTTTAAATCCTAACAGGGATCTTTTCAAAGAAAACAAAGCAAAAGATTCGCAAGTCTGGTTCAATTTTGGTTATTCCCATTATTTAGAGTTCTAAAAAAAAGATACAAAAAACAAACCCCAATTCTTTTGAGCTGGGGTTTGTTTTTTATGACAAGGCTTGTTCTAAATCAGCTATTAAATCTTCGGCATCTTCTATACCTACACTTAAACGAACAAGATCATCTGTAATTCCAACCTCAGCTCTTTTATCTGCCGGGATAGAAGCATGAGTCATTAAAGCCGGATGATTCGCCAGTGACTCAACCCCTCCTAACGATTCTGCTAATGTAAATACTCTGAGCTTTTCCAAGAAAGCAATTGAATCTTCTTTTTTGCCTGAAACGAATGTAAAAGAGACCATTCCGCCAAAAGCTTTCATTTGTTTTTTTGCAATCTCATGAAAAGGATGACTTTTTAATCCTGGATAATAAACGGTTTTTATTTTTGGATGATTAGTCAGGAATTCAACTATTTTCTCTCCATTTTCACAATGTCTCTGAACTCTTAACGAGAGTGTTTTTATTCCTCTTAAAACCAGAAAACTATCCATTGGCCCTAATGTTGCGCCGGTTGCAAATTGCTGAAAATGAAATTGTTCTCCCAATGCTTTATCCTTTACAATTAAGGCGCCTGCAATAACATCAGAGTGACCTCCTAAATATTTGGTTGCCGAATGCATTACGATATCGGCACCTAAATCAAGTGGTTTTTGCAAATAAGGAGTTGCAAAAGTATTGTCTACCGCAAGCCAGATTTTGTTCTCTTTAGTGATTTTGGAAATTTCTTCAATATCAGCCAGTTTCATTAGAGGATTAGTAGGTGTTTCTACCCAGATTAATTTGGTATTTTTATTAATCAAAGATTTCAGTTTTGCAATATCTGTCATATCAACAAAATGAAATTTAATACCTGAGTCTTTATAAATTCTTGAAAACATTCTATAGGTACCTCCATACAAATCATCCATGGCAATTACTTCATCACCTGCTTTAAAAGATCTCAGGATACAATCTGTTGCCGCCAAGCCTGATGAAAAAGCCAGTCCGCGGGTACCGTTTTCAATACTTGCCAATGCATTTTCCAAAGCAGTCCTTGTTGGATTCGCTGCACGGCTATACTCATAATCTCCTAATGGCTTACCCGGACTTGTCTGGATATAAGTTGAAGTTTGATACACCGCAGGCATAACAGCACCCGTAGCCAAATCATGATGCTGACCTCCGTGGATCACTTTTGTATTGAATTTCATATAGTTATAAATTTTAAATACTTAATACTTTCACAAATTTACTTTTAAATTTATTCAAATCCAGATACAGTTCTTACCTTTAAGTATAATTAACACTTTTTAAGATGAAACATTATTCTCTTCTTGTCATGGTGCTTCTATTACTAACTGGCTGCACTAAAACATTAACTTTTGAAAAAGAAGTTTATAAAAAAGAATCCAAAATTCCGTGCAAAAAAGATTGTCCTGAAATTACAATAGAAGTGCCAATTGCAAAAAACATTCCTGTTGTTGCTGACAGTATCAACAAAAAGATATTGGCCGTTTTAAAAGATATTGTTTATTTCGGAGAAAAACCATCTGATGCTAAAGATTACAACAGTCTTGCTGATTCTTTTATTGCTTCCTACGAAGAAATGCATAAAAAATTTCCAACTGAAACATTCGGCTGGGAAGCGAAAGTAAAAGGAAATGTCGAATATCAGTCGGATCAGATATTAAATATAAAACTGGATCATTATACATTTACAGGCGGCGCTCATGGCTATCAGGGTTTTCGCTCTCTGCTATTCAATCCTGCTACCGGAAAAACCATTTTTTGTGATGAAATATTTAAAAACGAAAGAGAGTTTAAGGCTTTCGCCGAAAAAGAGTTCCGCAGAAAATATGAAATTCCTCCAAAAGGCAATATAAATGCAACAGGATTAATGTTTGAAAAAGACACTTTTCAATTGCCTCAAAATATATTTTATACCGAAGGAGGTCTGCTGCTCTATTACAACTCTTATGAAGCAGGTTCTTATGCAGATGGTCCAAAAGAGATTTTGTTTCCGTATGAGCAGATACGTAACTATTTGAAATTTCAATGATCTGATTCAGTTAGCGGCAGACTCCGCATTTCTCCCTAAAATTATTGAATATCATATTTCATTTTACGTAAAACCCGCAGCGATTCTTTAAAAGACAAATATACTGGCCCAAAAGGTTTTAGAAGCAATTTGGCATCAATTAGTTTTTGTTTGGCTTCGTCAAAACCGTTGAGGTAACAAATCATAAAAGTAGAAGGTAAATTTTCCAAATCTTTGAGTTCGCGTTGCGACAAAGCAAAACCTTTCTGCAATTTTTGAAGCAGGGCGATATTTGAATTGTAAATATGAAACAGCATTCGCTTATTGAATTCAGGAGGCTGAAAAAGCATTTGACGGTCGATTTTGTAATAACCGTTATCAAAAAAATGTATGGTTTGCTTTTCAAGTGGATAATAACTGGTTTTATCGTTTAATCCCAGAGGAACATATTCGGTTATGGTAAAAGTGTCATCATCAAAAACAATCGTAACAACATCCTGAGCAGAATAAAAAAGCTTGATCTGTTCATTTATCAATTCAATATCTACACGCGAAAGAAAGGTTTCTTCTCTTGATTTTTTGGGTACGCCAGCCCAGCAGATCACAAACAATTCCTTAAAAACACGATATTTTGGAGACATATCTTTGTGTCTGAAATTCATAAAATCGAATACGCCGTCGAGTGTATACTGGATACTGTTTCGGGAACTGTTTTCGATTCCGATAACTGTTTCGGTATTCTGATAATTTTTTTCAATTTCACCTTCTACGGGAACCGAATTGCTTCCGCGCCTGACAAAAACACTGTTGGCCGGAATAGTATGAATTCCTTTTTTGAAAAACGAAATCTGGCTTTTGGGTTTAATTGTAACTAATCCTATAACCTTATCTTTTGGAAGATTTGGAAAAGGCACATTTTCGTACTGAATTTTAGGCGGATTTTCCAAAAAAGCATTGACAAGATTCTGAATCCTGCTATCATCAAAGAAATCATCACCTACAATTTCGTTATCCTGATCTTCAACACCAACAACGATATAAGAATTATTGGCTGGGTTTGAATTTGACAAAGCGCAGATGTGTTTGAGAAACTTCCCTTTTCCTTCGCGAGAGTGTAAATTCAACTGCCTTTTTTTGTCATAAAAACTGCTCTCGTCATTATGAGCAAGCAGGTTTTTTATTAAAAGGCGTTTATTAATCATATTTGAGGTTTTTAATTTATAACAAATTACTCTAATTCTTATCAAATCAATATTTCAATTCTGCAAATTATAACCTTAAAAAAGACGCACTACTGTGCGCCTCTGCCTAATAACTTTAAAAAACCTTCTTAACAATTGTCGAAGATGCCTGAGCTGTAGACATGACGATCAAGTCGGCAATATTAACGTGGTAAGGTCTTGAAACCACAAAGTGGATAATATCGGCTATATCTTCTGCTTTTAAAGGATCGAAACCTTTGTAAACATTTGAAGCTCTTTCTGTATCCCCTTTAAAACGCACTTCGCTAAATTCAGTTTCAACCAAACCCGGATGAATTCCGCTTACTTTAATTTTGTGCTGATTCAAATCTATTCGCATTCCCTGCGTGATGGCATCAACAGCATGTTTTGAGCCGCAATAGACATTCCCGTTAGGATAAACCTCTTTTGCTGCTGTTGAACCTATGTTGATGATATGTCCTGATTCCCTTTCGACCATTTGCGGAATTATCGCTTTCGAAACATATAAAAGTCCTTTTACATTGATATCAATCATAGCATCCCAATCGTCAACATCACCATTATGAATTGGATCCAATCCGTGCGCATTGCCCGCATTATTGATTAAAATGTCAATTGTCGAAAAATATTCCGGTAAAGAATTTATACTTTCAAAAACAGCATCTTTATCCCTGACATCAAAAGCTAAAGAATGTACTTCTGTATATGCAGAAAGTTCATTTTCAAGTTCCTTTAGTCGTTCTTTTCGTCTTCCGCAAATAATAATTTTGTAGTGATTTCGGGCAAATATCTCAGCAGTTGCTTTTCCAATTCCGCTCGTAGCACCGGTAACTAAAACTGTTTTTTTCATTCTGTCTGTTATTTGCCCACAAATAAAAGATTTTTATACATTCGAAATATAAATTAAACCATAAATCTGGTATAAGTATCATTGTCATTATTTATGCAATCTTCAATTTTAAAAATAACTTTCTTTATAATTTTCAAACCCTCTGTGCTAAAACAACAGCCAGAAAAAATTATGACAACTGAACCTTGGAGTGCAGTTAGTTTTTAAATATTAATTTTCGTCAGTCCGGGTTATTTCGATATATCGTGAATAAGAAAATTAGAATTAAAAACGATTCAGGATACGATTTTTTGTTTCGTTATTATAGCTCAGGTAAAACGCTAATTAACTTTTTTTAAATAATTTCACCCAACATTACAACTCTTTTACTATGTACATTTTAATGATATTTATTTTATACTGAAGCATAATTATCAAAGTTCTTAAAAATATAAAAATAGATTCACAATTCGTCCTTAAAATTAGAGTGTTGATCGAAGTTTTAACCATTTTTTAACATCTTACTTCTCAAAAAATATTCAATTTGCACTCTCAAAAATCAGGCATAAAAATCAAGAATTTTAAAAGGTTTTTAAAAATATTTATATGGAAGAAAATACAACGACTTTAGACATTAGAGCGATAAATGAAAAAATTGAGAGAGAAAGTGCTTTTATAGACCTTCTTACAATGGAAATGAACAAAGTTATTGTGGGCCAGAAACACATGGTCGAGCGTTTATTAATCGGACTTTTGGGACAAGGGCATATTTTACTGGAAGGTGTTCCCGGTTTAGCAAAAACTTTAGCGATTAATACTTTATCCCAGGCAGTTCAGGGTTCTTTCAGCCGTATCCAGTTTACACCGGATTTATTGCCGGCCGATGTTATCGGAACGATGATTTACAACATTAAAGCAAACGAATTTTCTATTAAAAAAGGGCCAATTTTTGCCAATTTTGTACTTGCCGATGAGATCAACCGTGCTCCTGCAAAAGTACAGTCGGCATTGCTTGAAGCTATGCAGGAAAAACAAGTTACTATTGGCGACACGACTTTCAAACTTGATCGTCCGTTTTTAGTACTGGCAACCCAAAACCCTGTAGAACAAGAAGGAACATACCAGCTTCCGGAAGCGCAGGTTGACCGTTTTATGCTGAAAACCGTAATTGATTACCCAAAAATTGATGAGGAACGTTTTGTAATTCGCCAAAACTTAAAAGGTTCTTACGAAAAAGTAAATCCTGTAGTTTCAGTAGATCAGATTTTACGGGCTCAGGAAGCAGTTCGCGAAGTTTACATGGACGAAAAAATCGAAAAATATATCTTAGATATCATCTTTGCTACCCGTTATCCGGAGAAATATAAATTAGCCGACTTAAAACCGCTTATCAGTTTTGGGGCATCCCCACGTGGAAGTATCAATCTGGCCAATGCAGCAAAATGTTATGCTTTCATCAAACGCCGCGGATATGTAATTCCTGAAGACGTTCGTGCTGTTGTACATGATGTTCTGCGCCACAGAGTTGGGATAACGTATGAAGCTGAGGCTGAAAATATTACTTCTGTAGACATTATCAACAAAATCGTAAACGAGATTGAAGTACCTTAAAAATTTGTTTCAAGTTTCAAGTTTCAAGTTGTTCTCAATAAGACAATGACCTGAAACTTTTAAACTTTAAACTTTAAACAAATAAAATGGATACAAAAGAGCTTTTAAAAAAAGTACGGAAAATAGAAATCAAAACCAAAAGACTGAGCAATCATATCTTTTCAGGAGAGTACCATTCTTCATTTAAAGGGCGCGGAATGACTTTTAGCGAAGTGCGCCAATACCAATATGGCGATGATATTCGTAACATCGACTGGAATGTAACCGCACGCTATAATGAAGCCCACGTAAAAGTTTTTGAAGAAGAACGCGAACTGACCATGGTTTTAATGGTGGATATTTCGGGTTCTGAAGGTTTTGGATCCAAAAGTCAGTTTAAAAAAGACATCGTAATCGAAATTGCGGCAACGATGGCTTTTTCGGCTACACAAAATAACGACAAGATTGGTTTAATATTGTTTTCTGATAATGTTGAATTATATATTCCTCCAAAAAAAGGCCGTTCGCACGTTTTGAGAATTATTCGTGAACTGATCGAATTTGAACCAAAAAGCCAAAAAACAGATATTGCCCAAGCTTTAAAGTTTCTTTCAGGAACACAAAAAAAGAAAGCAATCGTTTTTATGATTTCAGATTTCATGTCTGAAAATTATGAGCACACTTTAAAAATTGCTTCTAAAAAACATGATATTACCGGTGTCCGGGTTTACGATATCCGTGAGGAAAAAATCCCGAATTTAGGAATGGTATCGATGCTTGATGCCGAAAGCGGTAAAATTCAGCTGGTTGATACAGGCTCGAAAAAGGTACGTATGAATTACGAAAAACACTATCAGGAACGATTACATTATTTCAAAGAAACTTTTAGTAAATCAGGTGCCGGTGTCGTACATACAAGAGTTGACGAAAGCTATGTCACCAAATTACTTGGGTATTTCAAATCAAGATAATTTTTAGATTATCAGACATCTTAGATTGTTAGAATATTAGATTAATTTGAACAATAATCATAAAAAAAATCGCTTAAGTTAAATTCGTTTAAGCATTCATTTTAGACTAAAATCTAAAATCAAAAACCAAATGAAATTAAAATTTTACATATTTCTATTGTTACTTTCTTCAGCTGTTTTTGCACAAAGCAAGCAGATTGAGACCACTATTGATACTACAAAAAATAAAATTGGCGCCGAGTTTAAGCTAACGCTTAAAACCACAGTAAGTTCAAAATCTAAAGTTGTATTTCCTGCTTTAAAAAACATTGGTCCGTTAGAAGTCATTCAGTCGTACCCAATCGACACCGTTAAAAAAGACGGTACTTATGAACTTATTAAAAAATATGGCTTAACACAATTTGATTCCGGAAGATATGTTATTCCGCCAGTTAAGATTCTAATTGATAAAAAGCCTCATTTAAGCGATCCGGTTTCTGTTGAAGTAGCCAGTGTAAAAGTGGATACTTTGCAGCAGAAAATGTATGATATTAAAGATATTTCTACTGTAAAAAATGGCATTGGGAACTGGTGGGTTTATCTTTTGATTGTGATTCTGATTTTAGGAATTGGTGTTTTCGTTTACTGGTACATGAAAAAACACCAAAAGAAAAAAATTGAAGAGGAAGTGTACAAAACACCAATCGAAAAAGCAACAAACCTGCTAAATGTATTAGAAAAAAAAGAACTTTGGCAAAAAGGTGAAATTAAGGAATATTATAGCGAACTGACCGATATTGCCCGAAATTATATTGAAGAGGCGATTCAGATACCCGCTATGGAAAGCACTACTTCTGAATTGATCCAGGGACTTAAAGCGGCTTCAAACAAAAAGAAAATGAGCCTGACTCCTGAAACTGTCGAAAATCTGGAACGGGTTTTAAGACAGGCCGACTTGGTAAAATTTGCTAAATCAAAACCATTAGAATTCGAAATTACACAAGACAGAAACAAGATTCAGAAAGCAATTTTAACTCTTGACAGTGCTATACCGACCGAAGTTCCTGCCGAAGAAGAGGATTTACTTCTGAATGAAGCACAAAAGCAAAAACAAATCAAGCTCCAGTTAAAGAAAAAAAGAAATAAACGTATTGTAACTGCTGCTGCAATTGTCGTGTTTTTACTAACGGCTACAACTACTTATTTTGTTGTCACTAAAGGTTTCAAGTTTGTAAAAGATAATATCATTGGACATCCAACGAAAGAATTACTGGAAGGGGAATGGATAAAAAGCGAATACGGAAATCCTGGAGTTTTAGTAGAAACTCCAAAGGTTTTAAAACGACTTGATACTGAAAAAGTTCTGCCAAAAGAAGCAATGGCGCTTATTAAAGAAATGCAGCTTTTTGGTTATGGAAGTTTACTGGATAACTTTTACATTACAATTTCTACAGCAAAATTTAAAGCCGAAACAGAAATCGATTTATCGAAAGCGCTAGAAGGCAATTTAAAAATTATCGAAAGCCAGGGAGCAAGAAATATGATTGTCAAACAGGAAGATTTTCAAACCAAAGAAGGAATCACAGGTATCAAAGGTTACGGAACTTTCACTCTTATTAACGAAACTCTGAAATCAAGCACTAAAATTTACTATGAAGTCCTGATGTTTAAACAAGATGGCGGATTGCAGCAAATTGCTATATTCCATGAAGAGGGAGACACTTATGCTAATGATATTTCAAGTAGAATTTTAAATTCTGTTGAACTTAAAAGAGCAAACAACTAATGGAAAAAATAACTTTTTTAAATCCGGAATTTTTTTGGCTGTTTTTATTAATCCCAGTTGCAATTGCATGGTTTTTCTGGAAACGCAACCAGCAATCGGCTACCTTAAAAATGAGTTCTACTCAGGGTTTTAAAAATTCTGAATCACTTTTAACAAAATTAAAACCTTGTTTATATGTTTTTAGGATTATTGCTTTGTGTTCCCTGATTATTGCTTTGGCAAGACCAAGAACAGTTGACATCAGCAATGAGACTAAAACAACAAAAGGAATCGATATTGTAATGGCAATTGACGTTTCAGGAAGTATGCTGGCGAAAGATTTAAAGCCGAACCGTATGGAAGCTTTAAAAAGAGTGGCGGCTGATTTCGTTGAAGAAAGACCAAATGACCGAATCGGACTGGTTTTATATGCTTCTGAAGCCTACACTAAAACGCCTGTAACAAGCGATAAGGCCATTATTTTAGAAGCCATAAAAGAAATCAAATACGACAATGTTTTACAGGATGGTACCGGAATTGGAATGGGACTTGCAACTGCCGTAAACCGACTTAAAGACAGCAAAGCAAAAAGCAGGGTTATCATTCTGCTTACAGATGGTGTAAACAATGCCGGATTCATCGAGCCGGAAACAGCGTCTGATATTGCAAAACAATACGGGATAAAAGTTTATACAATTGGAATCGGAACCAACGGAATGGCCGAATTTCCTTATGCATATGCTCCAAACGGCGGATTTTTGTTCAAAATGCAAAAAGTAGAAATTGATGAACAGTTGCTGAAAAGTATCGCCAGAAAAACAGATGGAACGTATTTTAGAGCTACCAGTAATGATAAACTGGCTGAAATATACAATTCTATCAACAAATTGGAAACAACTGAAATTCAGGAATTAAAATTCTATGATTATGATGAAAAATACCGATTCTTTGTATTCCTCGCAGGAATTTTTTTATTGCTGGAAGTCGGTTTAAGAAATACGGTTTACAGAAGCTTTATTTGATTTTTCAAATCAAAAAATTCCAATTTTGAAATTCCAAATAACAAATTGGAGCTTCAAACAAGGAATATCAAAAGTAAAAACAAACAAAAAAATTGAAATTTAAAAATTAATATTTAGGATACAACAAAGATTGGAATTTGGAATTTAATTTTTGGAATTTAAAAACATTTATGGAACTAGACGAAAAAAAATATTTATATCTTTTGTTTCTCATCCCAATTGTGATATGTTTTTTTCTTTTTAATATGTATTGGAAAAGAAAAAAACAGCGTGAGTTTGGTGATTTGGAACTCGTAAAAAAACTAAGCCCTGAAAGTTCTGTCTTTAAACCGGTTTTAAAATTAATATTGTTTCTTTTGGCATTAGCCTGTTTGATCATCGGTTTGGTTAATCCAAAAATCGGGACCAAAATGGAAACCGTTAAACGGGAAGGAATTGATATTGTTTTTGCTGTTGACGTTTCAAAAAGTATGCTCGCGGAAGATGTTGCGCCAAGCCGTCTGGAAAAAAGCAAACAATTGGTTTCGCAGATCATCAATAATTTAGGAAGCGACAGGATTGGAATTGTGGCTTATGCAGGAAGCGCATTTCCGGTTTTGCCGATTACGACAGATTATAGTGTTGCCAAAATGTTTCTGCAGGGTATGAATCCGGGAATGGTGTCGTCACAGGGAACTTCACTTGACGAAGCGATCAAATTATCAGCAACTTATTTTGATGAAAAAAGTAAAACCAGCAAGCTTTTAATACTGATTTCTGACGGAGAAGACCATTCTGAAGGAGCTGAAATTGCAGCAGAAGAAGCCAATAAAATTGGAATGAAAATCATTACTATTGGAATTGGAACTGAAAAAGGAGCTACAATTCCGTTGAAGGAAAATGGTATAGTAAGAAGCTATCAGCAAGACCAAAATGGTGAAACCGTTATTACAAAGCTAAATCAGGAAGGTTTAAGAGCAATTGCAAAAGCAACCAAAGGCGGATATGTTTACGGAGGAAGTACAAAAGAAGTATTGGAATACGTAAAAAATGCTTTGAATAATATCCAGAAAACAGAATTTGAAGCTACGCAAATGGCAGAATTCCAGTCTCAGTTTCAATGGTTTTTAGGTTTTGCCTTTATACTATTGTTTCTGGATATTTTTCTGTTGGAAAGAAAAACAAACTGGATAAACGAGTTGAATTTATTTAACGAAAAGAAATAATTGTTCTGATATTCCGGAGCAAAAAAAATACAAAACAGAATGAAAAATTTACTTCTTTATATTTTACTAACTTTTTCTTTGGCAGTTTCTGCTCAGGAAAAAGACAAGACATTGCCAAAGGCCAATGAAGAATATAAGCAGAATAAATTTGGTGATGCTGAAGCAAATTACAGAATTTCTCAATCAAAATTCCCTAATAAAGCTGCGTCTTCTTATAATTTAGGAAACACCATTTATAAACAAAATCAGGTATCAGAAGCAAAATATGCTTATGCAAAAGCCATTAAAAACGCCAAAACCAGATCTGAAAAACATAAAGCTTTTCATAATTTAGGAAACGTTTTTATGAAAGAGAAAGATTATTCACAAGCTGTTGAAGCCTATAAAAATGCTTTGCGTAATGATCCGGCTGATGATGAGACTCGTTACAATTATGCTTTAGCCAAACAAAAACTAAAAGAAAATCCTCCTAAAAACGACAAAAACAAAGACAAGGATAAAAAGAACGATAAAAAAGACGATCAGAAAAAGGACGGCGACAATAAGGATAAAGATAAAAAAGACGGCAAAGACGATCAAAAGAAAGACGACAAAGGAGACAAGGACAAGGATAAAAAAGATGGTAAAAACGATCCTAAAAAGGATGATCAGTCAAATAATAACGGAGAGCCAAAACCTATGCCCGGAGGCATTTCAAAAGATCGCGTTCAGAATTTATTAGACGCAGTTAACAATGAAGAAAAGAAAATTCAGGATAGAGTAAATGCCAAAAAAGCAAAAGGAAAACCAAAGAAAACAGAAAAAGACTGGTAAATAGTTTGTTTGTGGTTTTGGTTTAAAGTTTGTTGTTTTTCTTAATTGAAATATTATAGCAACGAATTAAAACTTTAACAATTAACAACAAACTATAAACAACAACAATAAACTGATTAAAAAATTAAATGAAAAGATATTTAATTCTATTATTATTCACTATTCAGGGGCTTATGGCTCAGGTTCAATTTGAAGCCAGAGTAAGCAAAAACACACTTGGAGTTAATGAAAGATTACGAATTGATTTTATCATGAATGTCGATGGGGATAATTTTGAACAGCCTTCTTTTGACGGTTTCAGAATTGTAGCCGGCCCTAGCCAGCAGATAAGTCAGTCCTGGGTCAATGGAAGAAGTTCATTTCAAAAGATTTATTCTTATTTTTTACTGCCTAACCAAAAAGGTACATTTATCATCAAACAGGCAGCAATTGAGTACAATGGCCAGGTTTACAAAACCTCTCCGATAAAAATAACAGTTACAAATGCTGTAGCTCAGGAAAGAGATCCTAATTCGCAACAACAGCATCAGGGAGGCGGAAGCGGAAGCGAGATCCTGAATCTTGTAGCAGAAATTTCCAAAACGAACCCTTATATCAATGAACCAATCACAGTAGTTTATAAGTTATATTTTTATGGCATTGGTGTAACAGGATTTAAGGAACTGGCAAAACCAAAATACAAAGATTTCTGGAATCAGAACATTGACATCAAACAACTGCAGATTGAAGAAGGAATGTACAAAGGAGAACGCTGTTATTATGTTGTTCTTAAAAAAACTATTTTATACCCTCAAAAATCAGGAAAACTTACTATTGAACCACTTTCATTAGACATAGGTGTTCAGGTTCCCAGAGGTCGCGACATGTTTGGCCGAATCGTAACTGATGACGGGAACAAAACCGTTTCTGCAGGTGCCAAGACAATTAATGTAAGAGCACTTCCTGAGGCAAATAAACCTCTCGGATTTACAGGTGCTGTTGGTAAATTTGATTTTAAAGTAACTCCTTCAAAAACAACCTTAAAAAGCGGAGAAAGTCTTGACCTGATTGTTAGTGCTGCTGGTACAGGCAATATGAAATTGTTTACATTGCCAAAACCGGTTGTTCCAAATGCATTAGAAATGTATGATCCTGTTCATGATGAAAAAGTAAGTACATCACTCGCAGGAATGTCAGGAAAAATTTCGGACAAGTACACCATCATACCTCAATTTAAAGGAAAGTATGCTATAAAACCAATGGAATTCTCTTATTTCGATTTGAATTCGGGAAGCTATAAAACCATAACTTCTCCTGAAATCATGATTGATGTCTTAGAAGGACCGGTTCAGACTGAAACAGCTGCATCCCATACATCGAAAAATGTGATTACAAAATCAGAGCAATTTAAATACATCAAACCAAAAACAATTTTAGTTTCGACTGCAAAAGATGATTTCTACGGCTCCGATTTATATTACAGCTTATTGTTATTGCCTTTCGTCATTTTACCGGTTATTATAATTGCTAAGAAGAAAAAAGAAGCGATTGACAGCGATGTAACGGGTAACCGAATTAAAATGAACAATAAACTGGCGAAGAAATATTTATCTGAAGCCAAAAAGCAGCTCAACAATAAAGAACCGTTTTATATTGCCCTGGAAAAAGCAATGCATAATTTCCTGAAAGCTAAATTGCATATTGAAACTTCCGAAATGAGCAAAGACAATATCCGCGAACTGCTATCTTCCAGAAATGCAAACCCGGAAACAGTTCAGAGTTTTATAAACCTGACCGAAAACTGCGAATTTGCACGTTATGCTCCGGCATCCAGCGCATCAATACAGCAGGATTATGACAAAGCAGTTTTGATTATATCAGAATTAGAAAAACAAATTGTTTAATTTTTAACCGCAACGTTCGATAAGGAAATTGATTTAGCTTTCGTTAAATTAAAGTTCGCAAGTTGAAAATAGTACAAATACAAAATGAAGAACATATTATATCTTTTTTTATTAATCTCTCAGGTTTTCTTTGCTCAGGGCAGCTTTGAAAAGGGTAATGCCTTATATCAAAAGGGACAATACCGGGAAGCAGCGCAGACTTATGAAAGTATAATTAAGGATGACAAACAACATTCTGCGGAATTGTATTTTAACTTAGGAAATTGTTATTACAAACTTAATAAAGTAGCGCTTTCAATTTATAATTATGAAAAGGCTCTTGTCCTGAAACCACATGATGCCGAAACACTGAATAACCTGAAATTTGCCAAAAAACTGACTATTGACGAAATTAAAGAAGTCCCAAAAGTTGGTTTCGCAAAACTGATTCAGAATTTTACCGGTATTTTTAATTACAACACCTGGGCCTGGATTTCGGTAGGAATTGCATTTGCTTTTTTACTGAGTTTTATTGGATATTATTTTTCACAGCTTACACTTTCAAAAAGAATCTATTTTATAGGAATGTTTGTTTTGCTGTTTGCTTTAGTATTAAGTGTATCGGCAGGGATAACTGAAAAAGACCACTACAATAATGATCGCCCTGCGATAGTTTTTGCTGAAATGACTGAAGTACGAAGTGAGCCTCAAAAAGCAGGAGCCAGCATTTTTCTATTGCATGAGGGTGCTAAAGTTTACGTAAAAGAAGCTTTGGAAAACTGGAAAAAAATCGAATTGACGGATGGTACTGAAGGCTGGATCGATGCTTCAGCCATAAAAGAAGTAAAATAGCAAATCACAGTTAAAAAAGAGAGTCCGTCTCTGCAGCAGAAACGGACTCTTTTTTATAAATATTAGATTAATCTAAAGATTCAGTAAGCTTTTTGAAAACCGTCTTGGCATTTTTACCTTCATACAGTACTGCATAAACCGCATCAATAATAGGCGTTTTTGCCCCGTAGCCCTGATTTAATTTATAAGCACTTTTAGTGGCATAATAACCTTCAGCAACCATACTCATTTCCATCATGGCACTTTTTACGGTATAGCCTTTCCCGATCATGTTGCCAAACATTCGGTTTCTTGAAAACACCGAATACCCTGTAACCAATAAATCACCCAAATAAGCCGAGTCATTGATGTCACGTTTCATTTTATGCACTTTCTTGATGAATTTTCGCATTTCACGAATTCCGTTACTCATCATTACCGACTGAAAATTATCCCCATAACCCAAACCATGGGCAATTCCGGCAGCTATGGCATAAATATTTTTCAGCATTGCAGCATATTCAGTTCCAATGATGTCATCAGAAATTTTAGCTTTTATATAATTACTCGATAATATTTTGGCAACTGTACAGGCTTTATCAGGATCTCCGCAGGCGATAGTTAAATAAGAAAGTCTTTCTAAAGCTACTTCTTCAGCATGACAGGGACCTGTAATTACGCCGATATTATAGTATGGAATATCGTATTGAATATGAAAATGTTCACCAACTATTAAACTTGTTTCAGGTACAATCCCTTTAATAGCCGAGAAGATAATTTTATTTTCAAGAGAAACCGTTAACGACTCTAATTCTGCATTTAAAAAAGCCGAAGGAATTGCAAATATTAAGTAATCTGCATATTCAATTGCTTCATTTATATTATTGGTTAATTTAAGTTTCGTGGTATCAAATTCAACTGAACTTAAATAATTTGGATTATGCTTGTATTTTTGAATGTGCTCTATTGCTGCATCATTTCGCATATACCACGAAATTTCAGGAAGATTGACACATAACATTTTTGCAATTGCAGTTGCCCAGCTCCCTCCTCCAATTACTGCAAACTTTAAATTTTGGCTCATTATTTTATTAATTTAAGGCAAAAGTACTTAATAATGCAGTAATATCACAAAATGTAGTTTAAGAATTTTAAAAGTGCTCTCTAGTTACAATGCTTTTTACTGATTATAAAAAATTAAAAAATATTTTTCTTTTATCACAATAAGAATAGAATCCTTACGTTGTAATTTATTATAAATTAGATTTTTAAATGAATTTAGTAAGACTTGAGTTAGTTAGTTTTGTTTTAGTATTTTAAAAAGGCGTTTCTAAATATTTTTTAAGAACGCCTTTTGTTTAAATACCAATTCCCAAATTCCAAACTTCTTCATTGTCATTCCAACAAAAAATCCAAAAAAATTAATTCGAAATTATTTTTTTTGGATTTTTTAAACCTTTGAAATTCATCGAATTAATAACTCATTTCTACGATAGATTTTACTTTATCTAAAGTGACCAGCTGCTTTTCTCCTAAGCCTTTCCAGCCTCTTTCATCAAAACGGTTTACGATAAAATCTGCTGTTTTGTCGTAATCATTTGTATATTGGGAAAGTTTAGTATCCATTCCCATCCCATGGAAAAATTCTACCGTTTTACTGATAGCTTCTTTTGCAACTTCGTCATCTGAACCTGTTAAATTAAAAATTCTTCTTCCGTATTGCGCTAATTTTCCTTTTTTGGTTTCAAACATCACTTGATATAAACTCGGACCGATAATTGCCAGAGTCCTTGCATGATCAATTCCGTATAAAGCCGTTAACTCGTGACCAATCATGTGTGTGGCCCAGTCCGTTGGAACACCTTTTTGGATTAATCCGTTTAATGCCATCGTACAGCTCCACATAAAATTGGATGCCAAAGCATAATCGGTCGGATTTTCTACAACCCCTGGGCCTACTTCAATTAGCGTTTGTAAAATACCTTCTGCAATCCTGTCCTGGAGAAAGGCTTCGTGTGGATAGGTTAAATATTGCTCCATTACGTGCGTGTAGGCATCTACAACACCATTTTGTAACTGTCTTTCAGGCAAGGAAGCAATTACAGTTGGGTCACATATCGAGAATTGAGGGAACAGAGCACTTCCACCGGAAGCTAATTTTTCCTGAGTCGCTTCAATTGTCACCACATATCCTGAATTCATTTCGCTTCCAGTCGCCGGCAAGGTTAAAACTGTTCCAAACGGCATTGCATTTGATTTAATCAGAATTCTTTTTTGAAGAATATCTATTGGATTTCCATCAAAATGAACCGCAGCCGAAATAAATTTTACACCGTCAATAACAGACCCGCCGCCAACAGCCAGAATAAAATCAATTTTTTCGGCTTTTATTAATTCTACTGCTTTCATCAAAGTTTCAAAATGCGGATTGGGCTCTATACCGCCAAATTCTACTATTTCAAAACCTTTTAGGTTATTAATTACCTGATCGTAAATTCCGTTTTTAAAAATACTTCCGCCACCATAAGCCACTAAGATTTTAGCCTCTTTTGGAACTAAAGCAGAAAGTTTTTCTATTTGTCCTTTTCCGAAAATTAAATTTGTCGGATTGTATAATTCAAAGTTTAACATGTTTTTTAAAGTTACTGAGATGCTAAGGTTCTGAGATTCTAAGTTTTTTTGTTGAAACGTAAACTCTCAGAAACTTAACATTGTGATTTATTAATTTTTATTTTGCAATTAGCGAGTACAGAGATAGAGTTTTTAGGTTTTTAGAAAACTTAGAACCTTAGTACCTCAGTCCCTTAGCCCCTTTACTTCAACTCTTGAAGTAATTTTGCCGCAACTAATTTAGAAGAAGCCGGATTTTGTCCCGTAATTAAAAGTCCGTCTGCGACTGCATAAGGCTGCCAGTTGGCTCCCTTCGAAAATTTAGCCCCATTTTGAGTCAAAGCATCTTCTAATAAAAACGGAACTACTTTCGTTAAACCCACTGCTTCTTCTTCGGCATTGGTAAATCCGGTTACTTTTTTATCTTTAACTAAAAATTCACCTTTAACTTTTACATTTTTCAAAACTGCAGGCGCATGACAAACAAAAGCAATCGGTTTATTGTTCGTATAAAATGATTCTATTAAAGCGATTGAACTTTTATCTTCAACTAAATCCCAAAGGGGACCATGGCCTCCGGGATAAAACACAGCATCATAGTCTTTCTGATTGATTGTAGAAAGTTTTAAAGTGTTTTTTAATTTCTCCTGTAAAACTTTATCTGCATCGAAACGTTTGGTATCTTCGGTTGCTGATGCCGGATCTGCACTTTTTGGATCAACTGGCGGCTGACCTCCAAGCGGAGATGCAATTGATATTTCGACACCCTGATCTAATAATTCATAATAAGGCGCAGCAAATTCTTCTGACCAGAATCCTGTTTTTTCTCCTGTGTTGCCCAGTTTATCATTACTGGTTACAACAAATAATACTTTTTTCATACTTTTTGTGGATGTTATTTGAGCTGAAGCTGAAAAGCTTAAAACTGTCAATGCGGTTATTGCTATTAGCATTATTTTCTTCATAATATTTAATTTTAATCAAATTTACGACTAATGTGATATTTGTAAAAATAAAATAAACTATGTTTGTTATAAATAAATTTATAGCTATGGTAAATTTAGAATGGTACAGAACTTTTAAAGCGGTCTATAAAAACGGAAACTTTTCTTTTGCCGCAAAAGAACTCTTCATGAGTCAGCCAGCAGTCAGCCAGCAAATTTCTATGCTGGAAGCACATGTTGGAAATAAACTTTTTATCCGAAAGTCTAAAGGCGTAGAACCAACCGAGTATGCTAAGTTACTGAATAACTTAATAATAGACGCACTCGATCGTCTTGAAAATGTAGAAACTACTTTTCGGTCAAAAGCTGAAGATGCCACACGGTTAATTTCTGTTGGTGTTTCGAAGCATCTTTTCAGCAGTGTGGGGAATAGTTTAATTGCAAAATTTGATTTAATCGATTTTACTTTTGCCGATGATGATACTCTTTTTTCCTTAGTCGATTCTAAAAAACTTGATTTTGCAATTGTCTCTAAAAAATATGATACGTTTGATACTATTCAGGAAACGGTTGCCAAAATTAAACTGGTGATGGTTGGACCAACGAACTTAGATATAACTGAATTTCGCCAAAAACTCAAATCAGATGATTTTACCGGAGCAGAACAATGGCTGAACGAACAAAAATGGTATTCGCATGACGCACGGATTCCGCATATAAAATTATTCTGGCTTCATGCATTCAATAAAAAAAGACCTGCAATGGTCCCTAATTATATTATTCCATCTGAACATGAAATGCTGGAAATGCTTTCCAAAAATTCGGGAATTGCGATAACATGGAATTGCAATGCGAGAAAATTTATTCAGCAAAACAAACTACAATTGGTCTGGAATAGTTTTCACGTTCCTGAAGAATATGTCTATTTACTGGCAGCCAAAAACAACAACCTGAAAACTTTTTTTGACACTATTGCGAACGAGGTGAGAATGGCCTTGTCCTCTTAAATACCATAACCTTAAATAAAATCATCAAAAATGATGAGTATGGATATGCTGCTGCACATTAAATTTGCATAGTGAAATTCCGTTTATAGCGAATTTTTCCCCGGCTCAGCCTTAATTGCTCAGCGTAAGAATATAAAACTCTATATTTGTGTAAATCTTACGCATTTAGAATATGACTAACATTCAAAATATCAGAATAGCTGTTGATGCAATCGTATTTGGCTACCAGAACAATCAATTATATGTCCTTTTGATACAACAGAAATTTGGCACACAGGAATCGTATTGGGCGCTGCCAGGAGGCTTGGTCAAAAATGACGAATCGTTGCAGGATGCTGTAAAAAGGGAATTGAAAGAAGAAACCAATGTTACCGTTACGTATTTTGAACAGCTCTTTACTTTTGGCGATGATATAAATCGTGACCCGAGAAACCGTGTAATTTCTGTGGCCTATTTTGCCCTTGTTGACCCTTCAAAGTTAACAATCAAAGCAGATTCTGATGCTGACCATGCACAGTGGTACAAAATTAATGAGATTCCGGACTTAGCTTTTGATCACAACGATATCCTAAAAAAAGCCATCGAACGCCTAAAAGCAAAACTTACTTATGAACCGGTAGGTTTTGATTTGCTGCCAAAAGAATTCCTTTTTTCTGAACTTGAAAATTTATACTGCACCATTCTGGAAAAAGAAATTGACAGACGAAATTTCAGAAAAAAAATATTAAGCTTTGAAATTATTGAAGAAACGGATCAATTCGGATCATCTAAAAGCGGTCGACCTGCAAAACTTTTTAAGTTTAATAAATTGAAATATAATGAATTAACAAAAAAAGGCTTTCACTTCGAAATAAAGTTTGCGTAATTTTTACACAAAATAAATTGTTTATTCAAAATTAAATTCTACATTTGCGTATAATTAACGCAAAATACAAAACTATGATACTAAATCTCGACCCAAAATTCGCCCCATTTCAAAATCAGGAAGAAATTAAATTTCAAAGTTTTACTTTCTCTGGAGGAGAACCACACATTAAAATCGTTCCTGATTTTGATACCAACAAAAAAGTAACGATTACACACCGGTTAAATTCATTCAACGATTTAGGTTTGTTGTGTATTACTGTTGATGCCTTACGCAGAATGGACGTTAAGATTATCGATCTTTTCATTCCGTATTTCCCGGCTGCCAGACAGGATCGTGTTATGATTCCGGGAGAACCTTTGTCTGTTAAAGTTTATGCTGATATAATCAACACGATGCAATTGAATAAAGTTTTTGTTTTTGATTCGCATTCAGAAGTAACTCCGGCTTTGTTGAATAATAGTTCTGTAATTCCGAACTATACTTTTATCAAAGAGGTTTTAAATAGAATTGGCGAGAACGTAAAACTGATTTCTCCAGACGGTGGCGCTTTAAAGAAAATCTATAAAGTATCTGAATTTTTAGGCGGGATAGATGTTGTAGAATGCAGTAAAAGCCGTGATGTAAAAACCGGAAAATTATCTGGTTTTAAAGTTTTTGAAGAAGATTTGCAGGGAATGGATTGTTTAATAGTAGATGATATCTGCGACGGAGGAGGGACTTTCGTAGGATTAGCCGAAGAACTAAAAAAGAAAAATGCCGGAAAACTATATTTAGCAGTAAGCCACGGCATTTTTAACAAAGGTTTTGAAGTTTTAAACTGCTTCGACGGAATTTTCACAACCAACTCTTTTAAGGATTTTGAAGGCGAAAGTGTTCAGGTAATTGGATTAGATCAATTAGTTTAAAAATGTTTCAAGTTTGAGGTTTCAAGTTGTTTTGCAAACCTTAAAAAAAAAATCTATTAACTGTTTCAAGTTTAATATTCCATGTTTCAAGTTCGCGCAAATAACTTGGAAACGTGAAACAAGAAAAACTTGAAACTTAAACAAACCAATAAAATTATGAGCGACGATTTAAAACCAAGATTTATTGAATCTTTAAAAAGAAACAATGATCAGATTAGAGAAGACAGAGCCAAAGTAATTGGTGAAGATTCTGAATTAATTTACAGAAGAAGAGTCGAAGACATCGAATTAAAAATCAAAAGGCTCGAAAGAGAACAGGAAGGATTGATTGATATTAGTCCGCTGGATAAAAACAGCTTGACTTTTGCCGATTTTCAGCCGGAAGCATTTGTTCAGAAAGACATGGAACTTTCGCTGACGATCAGAAATTTAAACATCCAGCTTGAGGTTACAAAAAAAAGATTTGAATATTTATTTGGTAAAACATTTTAGTCATGGGAGGTACAAGATATGATTTCGGAGCCCGCGAAAGCAGGGCAAAAAAAGTAGGTTATGCCAGTAAATCAGCTGGTGAGATTTTTACACAGAATGCATTGCGAATGGCGCATGAATCAATGATTCCGAAAGGAGTGCTTTTTAGAGAAGCAAGAGATTCTGATGTTCATCCAAATACGGTTCCTATTATTTTAGGACTGGACGTTACAGGAAGTATGGGACATATTCCGCATGAATTGATAAAAGACGGACTTCCAAAATTAATGGGCGGTATTATTCAGGGCGGTGTTCCTGATCCGGCACTTTTATTCTTAGGAATCGGAGATCACGAATGCGACAGATTTCCGCTTCAGGTAGGCCAGTTTGAATCTGGTGACGAGGAACTGGATATGTGGCTAACCAGAACCTACATCGAAGGTGGCGGTGGCGGAAACGCCGGAGAAAGTTATCTTTTGGCCTGGTATTTTGCAGCATTTCACACTAAAACCGATGCTTTCGAAAAAAGAGGACAAAAAGGATTATTGTTCACAGTGGGTGATGAACCAGGCTTGAAAACACTTCCGGCTTCAGCAATTAAGGAAATTATGGGTCAGGGACAACAGACTTATACGCATCTTGAATTATTGGCAGAAGCGCAAAAAAGATACGATGTGTATCACATTAGTGTACTGCATTCAGGTCAGGCCATCAATGCTGATGTTGAATGGAAAGAATTACTGGGACAAAACTGTTTGTCTATCGAAGATCACAGAGAAATTCCAAACATAATCAAAAAGATCATTTGCGATAAACATAAAAGTTCTGGTTTAGGAACAATGCCAGTTTCTGATACAAAGAGTACAGGTTTAGATAATATAGAAATGCTTTAAACTTTGCGACTCTGCGACTTTGCGAGATTAAAACATAAGCTTTTTTGTTTAGACAACTAGAAATTTGCTCGCAAAGACGCAAAGGTGCAAAGATTCTTATTTAAAATTTAAGTTTAAAAAAACTTAGCGACTTTGCGAGATTAAAAAAAACAAAATGAAAACAGCAAAAATAGTTATAGGTTTAGGATTTGGTGATGAAGGAAAAGGCATAACGACAGATTTTCTGGCAAAACAAAACCCTGAATCTATAGTTATTCGCTTTTCGGGAGGACAGCAGGCCGCACACACGGTTATGATCGATGATAGAAAACATGTGCATTCGAGTTTTGCAAGCGGAGCACTTCGCGGACTTCCGTCTTATTACAGCGAACATTGCACTATCCATCCGCTTTTTTTGTACAACGAAAGAGAAGAATTAAAAGAGAAAGAAGCTAATCTGGATTTGTATATACATCCCCTGGCAAAAGTCACAACTCCTTTTGATGTCTGGCACAACAGAGGAAATGTGCGAAACATTGAAAACGGAACCTGCGGAAAAGGAATTGGTTCAACCATGAAAAGAAATGAAGGTCCGTATAAATTGTTTGCCATCGATTTGATTGCGCCTCGCGGAATGTTGTTAGAAAAACTAAACCAAATCGCCTATTATTATGGCTTTTTAAACGTAAGTGAAATCGACGAAGAAGTCAGTCAATATCTGGAAGCAATCGATAAAATACAATGGAATATTGTCGATTATACATTCCTCTCAAAATATGAAAATCTGATTTTTGAAGGCAGTCAGGGAATCCTGCTCGATATGGATCACGGTGTTTTTCCGAATGTAACCTATGCCAATACCACTTCAAAAAATGCTTTTGAAATTTGTAATACACTAAAAATTGAAGATGTAGTCGTTTATTACGTAACCCGAAGTTATACAACCCGCCACGGACACGGCTGGATGGCGAATGAAGGAGAAATTAAATTAAAAAATAACGAAGAAGAAACCTGTGTTTTTAACGAATACCAAAAACATTTACGTTTTGGAACTCTGAATTACGAGCTTCTAAATTATGCTCTAAAACTTGATGCAGCTTACAGCCCAATGACAAAACGAAATTTGGTTGTAACCTGTATGGATCAGCTGGAGCAGGATTATGAGTTCGAAAGTCTCACAACAGAATTCAATGAAATTTACGGATCATTTTCACCCGATTCAAAAGATTTCAAACTGCTTTTTTAAATTAATGAAGAAAAAATTTTGAATATTTAAAATGAGCTGCAATATGAAAAGCGAAAAAAATAATGAGTTATGTTTTTCCAAAACCAATTTTGACAATGTTTTTCGTTTTATTCAGATGAAAACGGAGAGCAATAAAACAAAAGGCTATATGCACGGCGATTGGGAGATTCTAGTATCAGATAATTCAGAATTATTTTTTAAAAAAAACGGATATTCATTATCTAAAGTGAATAGGGAATCGGGAATTTTTTCGTTTCCAAAATTGAGTTCAGATAATGAAAAAATTACAATGAAAACAACCCAGTTATTCTGTGAACTGGTTTTATTAGCTAAAAATTAAAAATAATACTATTGATCACATTTGTTTAGTATTACCGTTGTCAACGCATTAAATAGAAAAAATGAAATACAATATAGATACCATAGCTCCGGAAAGTAAATTTTTATTCTTCTGGGGACATCAGCCAAGTAAAGACGGAACGATTACGAAAACCTGTTTCAGTCAATGGTGGCTAAGTTCTTTTGACACTGAAGGAATCACATATAAGACTGCAGAACACTGGATGATGGCTAAAAAAGCCCAATTATTCAACGATCAGGAAATTTTAGAAAAAATCCTTGAAGCCGATTCTCCTGCAGAAGCCAAAAAACTAGGTAGAGAAGTCAAAAATTATGTTGATACAGTTTGGTTAGAAAACCGATACAAAATTGTAAAACAAGGAAACTTTCACAAATTCAGCCAAAATGTTGATTTAAAAACATTTTTATTAAATACGAATGAACGGGTTTTAGTCGAAGCAAGTCCGGTCGATCCAATCTGGGGAATTGGAATGGCGGGAGATCATAAAGATGTTTTGAATCCTGAAAAATGGAGAGGTTTGAATCTTTTGGGGTTTGCCTTGATGGAAGTTAGGGATGAATTGAGATAAAATGATTATGGAAATTGAATTATTAAAAGCGGACATAACAGAAATTCAAGTCGACGCAATTGTAAATGCAGCTAATACTTCTTTGCTTGGAGGCGGTGGTGTTGATGGAGCGATTCATCGCAAAGGAGGAAAAGCAATTTTAGACGAATGTATTCAAATTCGTAACAAACAAGGAGGATGTAAAACAGGAGAAGCTGTAATTACAACAGCCGGCAATCTGCCTTCAAAATATGTAATTCATACTGTGGGACCGGTTTGGAATGGCGATAAAGAAGAAAAGTCAAAACTACTGGCAGATTGTTATAAGAACAGTTTGATTGTAGCTTTAGAAAATGGAGTTAAAACGATTGCCTTTCCAAATATCAGTACAGGAATTTATCATTTCCCGAAAGATAAAGCAGCTAAAATCGCTGTAGAAGCAATAAAAGATTTTGATAGAATTTCAGAATTTGAAAAAGTGCTATTTATCTGTTTTGATGATGAAAATTATCAGATTTATAAATCGTTACTAAAATGAAAAACAAAATAGAATCAGGTTTATTCGGTTTAGCTGTTGGTGATGCGTTAGGCGTTCCGGTTGAATTTAAATCAAGAGAATATTTAAAACAAAATCCGGTTACTGAAATGTTTGGTTTTGGGACGCATCATCAGCCAATCGGAACCTGGAGTGATGACAGCTCACTGGCGTTTTGTCTGGCTGAAAGTTTATGTACAGGTTATGATTTAAATGACATCGCCAGGAATTTTGTTAAATGGTATAATGAAGAACTTTGGACACCTCACGGAAAAATTTTCGATATTGGAATAGCGACCACTCATGCGATTCACAATATAGCAAAAGGACATCAGCCCGATTTGTGCGGCGGATTTTCTGAAAGTGATAACGGAAATGGTTCCTTAATGCGTATTTTGCCTTTGGCTTTTTATCTTCAAAATGAAAATGATACTGAAGTTATTTTCCAAAAAGTAAAAGAAGTCTCATCGATAACACATGCACATTTCAGATCAATATTTGCTTGTTTTATTTACGTAATCTATTGTTTGAGAATTTTAAAAAAGAAAGATAAATTCGACGCATATACCGAAATGAAAAACACTGTTTCGGCATTTCTGAAAGACAAAAAGTTTAATTCAGCAGAAATTCAGTTATTTGACAGGATTCTAAAAAATGATATTTCGAAGTATTCGGAAGACGAAATTCAGTCTTCAGGTTATGTCCTTCATAGTTTAGAAGCCAGTTTTTGGTGTTTCCTGAATTCCGATTCGTATTCAGCAACTGTCCTGAAAGCGGTTAATCTTGGAGAAGATACTGATACAACGGGCGCTATTGCCGGAGTTCTCGCAGGCATTTATTTCGGAATCGAAAATATCCCTGAAAAATGGATTAAAAATTTGGTCAGAGCCCATGATATAAAAGATTTAGCACAACGATTATTAAAAAATACAAACTAAAATTATGAACCCACTATTATTAACCGACGGTTACAAAGTTGACCACAGAAGACAATACCCGGACAAAACCACTTTAGTATATTCTAACTGGACACCCAGAAAATCAAGAATTGAAGGTCTTGAGGAAGTCGTTTTTTTCGGATTGCAGTATTTTATCAAAAAATATATTATTCATGATTTTGACACCCATTTCTTTAAACAGCCAAAAGAAGAAGTCGTTACAAAATATGCCCGCAGAATCAATAATTATTTAGGTGAAAACCAGGTTGGAACGAAACATATAGAAGATTTACATGATTTAGGCTATATCCCGATGGTTTTTAAAGCATTGCCGGAAGGTGCAAGTGTTCCGTTGCGAGTGCCAATGTTTACGATGTACAATACGATTCCGGAGTTTTTCTGGCTTACAAATTACTTCGAAACGTTACTTTCTGCCGTAATCTGGCTGCCTTGTAACTCAGCTACAATTGCACGTGAATACAGAAAAGTACTGGACAAATATGCTGATGAAACTTCTTCTGTACCTGATTTCGTAAACTGGCAGGGACATGACTTTTCTATGAGAGGAATGGGCGGTATTGAAGCTGCTGTAACTTCTGCAGCCGGGCATTTACTGAGTTTTACAGGATCTGATACGATTCCGGCGATTGATTTTTTTGAAGAATATTACAACGCCAATTCTGATACAGAATTAATAGCAGGTTCTGTTGCCGCTACCGAGCATTCTGTGATGTGTATGGGAACTACGGAAGGCGAATGTGAGACTTTCAAAAGGTTGATTACAGAGGTTTATCCAAAAGGAATCGTTTCTATCGTTTCTGATACCTGGGATTTATGGAAAGTTTTGACCGATTATTTGCCAAGATTAAAAGAAGATATTATTGCCAGAGAAGGTAAAGTCGTAATCCGTCCTGACAGCGGTGATCCGGTTGATATTATCTGCGGTAATCCGAACGGAAAAACCGAACAGGAAAAGAAAGGGGTTATTGAATTGCTTTGGGACGTTTTTGGAGGCACAGAAAACGCAAAAGGATACAAAGAGCTTATTCCACAAATTGGAGCTATTTACGGTGACAGTATTACGGTTGCAAGAGCAATTCAGATTTGCGAACGTTTAAAAGCAAAAGGTTTCGCTTCAACCAATGTAGTTTTAGGAATTGGTTCTTTTACGTATCAGTACAACACCAGGGATACTTTTGGCTTTGCTATGAAAGCGACTTACGGCGAAGTTGATGGCGAAGGCAGAGCGATTTTTAAAGATCCGATTACAGATGACGGAACCAAAAAATCAGCCAAAGGATTAATGAAAATTGACCTTGTTGATGGTGTGTATCATTTAAAAGATAATGTTTCATGGGAAGAAGAAAAACAAGGTGAACTGAAGGAAGTTTTCAGGGACGGGAAACTTTTGGCTGATCAGTCTCTGAGTGAAATCAGAACGAGAGTAAAGAGCGAAATAAGTATCGAAGCTTAATTATAAAACGAAAGCCTGAAGTTAAAAATTTCAGGCTTTTTTATGATGCAGTATTGGCATTTCGACAGAGGAGAAATCACATCCAGAAAGCGACGTACTGTTTATTCACTTTATGTGATTTCTCGTTCCTCGGAATGACAAAAATTGCATTTTATTTTTTATAAAAATTATTATGATCCACATACTCCCAGACTCTTGAAGGCAAAAGCGGCTGGATATTTTTTCCGTTTTTGATATTGTTCCGAATAAAAGTCGAAGAAATTTCTACAACCGGCGCGTCAATAATATGCACTTTTGGATGTGATTTTAGTTCGCTGTTTTCCGGTTCATCTGAAATGCGAGGGTAAACATAAATATCATGATTTTCTAAAAGTACTTCATAATTTTTCCATTTGTGAAGCGTTTTCAGATTATCCTCCCCCATAATCAGTGAAAACTCATGGTTTGGGTATTTGTCCTGCAAATGCGACAAAGTGTTCACGGTGTAATTCGGCTGGGTCAGTTTAAACTCAATATCCGAAGGTTTTATTTTCGGAAAATGCTCAGTTGCCAGATACACCATTTGCAGACGATGATGATCATCCAGCAAAGTTGCTTTCTTTTTCAGCGGATTATGAGGCGTAACCACCATCCAAACCTGATCTAAACCGGCAAATTCCGCCATGTGATTGGCAATAATCAAATGACCAATATGAATGGGATTGTATGTTCCGAAGTAGAGGCCTATTTTCATCTTCTTAGTAACTAGTAATTAGTAAAAAGTAATTAGTTTTTAAGCGTCTTTGAAAAAGCATTAATCATTTTAGATTCTTCTTCAATTTGACTTAAAATTTCTTTATACAATACTGGATTCGTTATAAAGCCTAACTCATTAGCAATTAATAACTGTGTTTCAATTTCAAATAATGAACCTCTCGAAATGTCTAAAAAGTGGCTAAATGACTTGTCTGTATTTCTGCCATAACCTTCTGCAATATTTGAAGGAATCGAAACTGAAGCTCTTTTTAGCTGGCTTGTAAGAGCATATAATTCTTCTGCAGGAAATGATTTTACTAACTGATAAACCAAACAGACAATTTTAATTCCTTTTTGCCAAATCAATAAATCTTTGTACGACTTTATTTCACCCATTTTAAGCTAATTACTTTCACTAATCACTAATTACTCATTTAGAAACAAAATCCTTCACCAAATCATGTGCTTCTTCCAAAGCCACAGCCAAATCATAGTTTTTAATAATCACATCAAACTGAGGTGCAGTAGCCAGCTCAACCGAAGCTTTTGCAATACGCATATTGATTTTATCTTCACTTTCTGTAGAGCGTTCTTTTAATCTTCGTTTAAGTTCGTCAACACTTGGCGGTTTTACGAAAACGGCCAGAGTCTGTTCCGGAAATTTGTGTTTGATACGCAGTCCGCCGGCAACATCAATGTCGAAGATGACATTTTTACCCAAAGCCCAGATTCTTTCAATTTCCGACTTTAAAGTGCCGTAAAAGTTGTCTCGGTAAACTTCTTCCCATTCCAGGAAATCCTCTGCTTTGATGTGTTTTTTGAATTCTTCCAGCGAAATAAAATAATAATCTTTTCCGTTGACTTCTTCTCCGCGAGGGGCACGGGAAGCTGCTGATATTGAAAATTCTAAATTTAAATCTTCCTGTTTCAGTAAATGTTTTACTATCGTTGTTTTTCCCGATCCTGAAGGTGCCGAAAAAACAATTAATTTTCCTTTGTTCATTTTAATAAGTAATTAGTAATTAGTAAAAAGTGAATAGCTAATTACAATTCACCTTTAAATTACTTTATAATACATTCAAAACCTGTTCTTTTATTTTCTCCAGTTCATCTTTCATCATCACCACCAGTTTCTGCATCTGTGCATGATTTGATTTTGATCCCATCGTATTGATTTCTCTTCCCATTTCCTGGGTGATAAAACCAAGCTTACGGCCGTTTGCTTCGTTTCCGTTTAATGTTTCAAGAAAATAATCCAGGTGATTGGTCAGTCGTACTTTTTCTTCCGTGATATCCAGTTTTTCTAAATAATAGATCAGTTCCTGCTCGAAGCGATTTTCATCAACATTAACCTGCAGTTCAGAAATTGCTGTATGGAGACGGTCTTTTATAGCCTGAACTCTTTCAGGATCTAATGCCAGTGCATCTTCCATATACTGACGGATATTGCCAATTCGAAGATTGAATTCTTTCTCAAGTGATTCTCCTTCGTCTTTTCTGAAACTTACTATATTTTGTAAAGCCTCATGAATGATTACCTGAATCTGCTCCCAGTCGTTTTCGTCAATTTCTTCCCGTTCCGTTTTTAGCACATCCGGCATACGGACCGCCATTTTCATCAATTCAGTTTCATCAGCATCCGGATATACTTCTCTTAACTGGGCAATATAATTTTTTACAACCGGCACATTTACTTTGGTAGAAGTCTGTTCTGATGTACTTTCAACATAAATCGCAAAATCGATTTTTCCTCTTTCCAGTCTCGTCGAAATCATGGTTCGCAAACCCAATTCCATTTCACGGTAAACCGAAGGCATTCTCACATTCAGGTCTAAACCTTTACTATTCAGAGATTTTACTTCTACAGTAATTTTTTTTGTTGGCAATTGCAAAGAAGCTTTACCAAAACCCGTCATCGATTGTATCATATAATTGAGTATAAAGGCGCAAAGATACTAAAAAACTTTACAGAGAAGTTTTCTAGTTTTATGACGTCTGAGTTTTTAAATATGTGGGCGTTGCCTGGCGGCTGGGCTATCCATACCAATATTATCAAGCTAACGAATTGCATTCGTCACTTCGAGTGATTTTTAATACTAATGCGATAGCTTTATGATTAAAAATTGTATCGAGAAGCTTTTTAGCACTAAGGTTCCCGATACATTTTTTTAAAAAAACCATCGTCTTTTTTAAACAAAACACTCGAACTGACGATAATTTGTTTACTTTCCTTCTAAAGCTTTCATCACCTGCAGAATATTCTGCTGGCTGTTCCCGATATAAATTTTACCATCGATAATAAAAACAGGACGGCTTAAAAAGGTATAATGTTCCAGAATGTATTTTTTGAAATCAGTTTCTGAAAGCGATTTATTTTTCAGATCCATTGATTTATACAATTGTGCTTTCTTGCTGAATAAAGCTTCGTAGCTTCCTGAAAGTTTATACATTTCTTCCAGTTCTGCTTCCGTAATCGGATTTTGCTTAATGTCATGAAATACAAGATTATTATCTTTTGGCAGAACTTTGATGATTTTTCTGCAGGTATCACACGATGCCAGATAGTATATTTTGTTCATAATTTTTTAGTTTATTGGATTACAAAGAAAATCATTGAAACTTAAAAATTGTCTAATTTTATTCAAAAAAATAAATTTATGAATTCAGTTTTCGAAGTACAAAAAACAAGCAGGGAAATTCTTCTGAAAGTTTTAGACGATCACTCCTTAGAGCAATTGAATAAAATTCCGGAGGGCTTCAATAATAATCTGATCTGGAATATTGCACATTGCATCGCCGCACAGCAAAGTTTAATCTATAAATTATCCGGACTGCCCTCTGTTGTTCCTGAAGATTTTATTACCAAATACAGTAAAGGCACCAAACCTGAAGGTGATGTTTCCCTGGCAGAAGTGGATGAAATCAGAAGATTGCTTTCCGCAACAGTACATCAGGCACAACAAGATTTTGCAGATAAAATTTTTGTGAATTACAAAGAATATACCACGAGTATGGGATTTACACTTCGAAACGTTGAAGATGCCCTCTCATTCAATAATTACCATGAAGGTACCCATTTAGGAATAATATTGAGTATCCGAAAGTTGGTTTAGAACTTTCGGATTTCTTAATTTTCAATAGTTTCTATTGTAACATTCATGGCACCTGCCCTTTTGTTTTTGGCTATCTCCATGAAAGCTCTTTTAGACAAATCAATCTCTCTTGTTTTTACAAATGGGCCTCTGTCTGTAATTTCAACAATTACAAATTTTCCATTGGCTTCATTTGTAACTTTTACTTTGGTACCGAAAGGTAATTTTTTGTGGGCAGCTGTATATTTATTATTATTGAAACGCGCACCGCTTGCTGTTCTTTTTCCGTTAAATCGGTCATGATAGTAGGAAGCATGAGCCGATTTTTTATAAACTTTCAATTTTAGGCCTTCAACGCTAAAAACAGAATCGTTTAAGGGTACCATTTTTAGTTTATCTGTTTTTAAAGTATCCTGAGAAACCTTAGTCTCTGCAGGTTTACTCTGACTCATAACGTAGGTAAAGCAACTCAATAAAGTCACAGAAAGGAGTGAGAGCAAAATATTTTTTTTATTCCTCATAATTTATTTTTTTTCAGACCTGGGGGGAGTTTGTACAAATAATATGCCGAGATAAAAAAAGCCCTGTAAAAAGGGCTTATTTTGGTTTTCTTAAAACCATAAGTTCCACGGAATCCTGCTTAAAATAAGCACTAAACCAATTCCGTAAAATATAGTGAAAGTTTTAAATTTTGCTTCGCTATTAATCAGTTTTTTATGTTTAGACCATCCTATCGTGATTAGAGTAATAGCAATTAGATTGATTAATGGATGTTCTAATGAAGTTAATCGAAGTGCAGCGTTTGACATTTGACCCAAAGCATCTTTTCCTAACGGAGACACAAAATAAACAATCAATCCGATTAACATTTGTGTATGTGTTCCTATCAAAGCGAACAAGGCAATTTTTCGGTCCTTAGCTGTGAAATCTTTTTTTGAGGTGAATCCGATAATAGCATTTACAACTGCAATCAGTAAAAGCAATAATGCCAAATAAGCCCAGCCGGAGTGGAGTTTTTGAAGAAAATGGTACATAGATTAATATTTTGTTTAAAACAAATATAACAAAAAAGGTGAAAAAAAAACGGCAATGACTTATAAAGTCAGTGCCGCTTTGATATTTAGTTTGGTTCTTAATTAATTGAAAGAATATCTAGCTCCAATTTGCATTTGCCATCTTGAAGATTGTAATCCTGCATCATCAATTTGATTTACGGTTGTATTAGGATTGAAGTTAAATGTTGGAGTTGTTCCGTCAGGTAAATTTCCAACACGGTTTAACAATAAAACCTGGTCGTTAGTAGCGAAATATCTTCTTCCCCAGTTTTTATTTAACAAATTAGTGAAGTTAAAGATGTCAGCTGTAAATTCTAATTTATGACTTTTTTTATTAACGTTTATAGAGAATTCCTGTGCAATTTTCACATCTACAACATGACTCCAGTCTAAACGGTCTCCGTTACGTTCAGCATATTTTCCTCTTCTACTATTTAAATATTTATTGCTCGAAATGAATTGATCTAGAGCTTCCCATTGTTGATCAGCCGTTAAAGTTGAAGTTGCTACTAAATTAATTTCGCTTCTGTTGGCAGGAACGTAAACTAAAGCAGAGTTACTAAAAGTATCTTGCATTAATTGACCATTATCATTGTAGATATAGCTTATAGGTGTTCCTGATACTCCCTCGTAGAAGATACCTAAAGTAGTTTTGATAGATTCATTCCATTTGAATTTGATAGAAGAATTAGCTAAAACTCTTGAACCTTGGTCAAAATCAGATCTTGAAACTCCAGTAACAGCATTAGATCCGTTAACAGTTTCTATGTAATTCCATTGAGAACTGTTTTGAGAACTTGTAGCATCAAACCAAACATTTGATTCTCCATAAGCATAGCTAGCAGAAATGTTTGCGTCAATAAAATCAGAATAGAAATTTTTAGTTACTGTAAAGTTGGTATTCCAAGAACTTCCTGCTTTTTTGTTAGATGCTAAATAAATACCTTGATACGTATTGTCAACTAATACTCCTTTATAGTTAGGTCTATTGTCAGCCCCTGTTAAATAAGATTGTGGACCGGCAATGTTTAAGTTTTGATATTGGATAGAAGTTAGGTTTTCATTCCAAATTCCTTCAGCAGAGATTGACCATCCGCTTCCTAATTTACGATCAAAAGCTAAACTTGTTTTTAAAACTTGTGGTAATTTGAAATCTTTAGAAAATAAATCAACATTTCCACCTACTTTTCCACTTCCAGGTAATGCAGTTGTAATAGGCTGTCCGTTACTGTACAATTGACTGTTTAAGTCTGTGTTGCTATTGAAAAGAGGATTCGTAGCTTGTGTTCTTAGATCAATAGCATTTTGAGATAAACCATTATTATTGTAAGTACCTCCTGGCCAAACTAGAGGTAGTCTAGACGTAAATACTCCGATACCTCCTCTGATCTGAGTTATTTTTTCTCCGTTTACATCGTAATTAAATCCAATTCTAGGAGAAAAATGAACAGTGTTTTTAATAGCTTGCCCTACTTCTGCTCCTTTTAAATCTTTACCTGCTGCTTGTAATAAAGGAATGGTTCTGTTATTAAAATCTTCATTCGCTAAACCTTTTTCCCATACTGGTAAATCAGCACGAACACCAACAGAGATTCTGAAATTATCATTTAATCTGATATTGTCCTGAACATATAGTCCGAATTGGTTCATGTTAAAATCTCCAGAACCTATTGAATTATCCCCAGTCCCACCAAATAATGAATAACCTAGACGATATCTAATTGGTCTAACAGGAGTAGTAGTATTCATAAAATCAGCTAAATTATTGTATTGATAATAGCCATAGTTTCTGTTTATAAATATGTTATTTGCATACGAAAATTCATTATGTGTACCAATTAAGATATTATGTTTACCAGCGTTTATTTCAAAGTTATCTGTAACAGTTAAAACGCGTTGCTCTAATAAGTTTGCAGTTGATGCCGTTTCCGCTCCAAAGTAAATGGTTCCTGAACCGTCTCTAATCTCAACAGATGGAAAAGGATCACCTGAAGGATCTCTGTCATCATTTACAGTTGTATATCCTATTACTAAGTTGTTTGAAAATTTATTACTGAAACGTGCATTCCACTCTAATGATGCTGAGTTTGTGATGGATTCAAAATTTTGAGCACCGTTTAAAAAGTTAATTGCTACAGCAGAAGAACGATACGGTGAAAAATTCGTTGCTTTTACATAACTGTTTTTAGCAGAGATTTTGTGATTATCGTTTATGTTCCAGTCAATTTTTGCAATTAATTTATCACTAATTAAGGACGAAGTATTATTTCCGTAAGATCCAGGATTATATTTATAAGTATTGATTAAATAATTACTTAAAGTTTCTAATCCTGCAGCATTCGAATTTCCTGTGTAATTTGCAATATCAAAAGGTTGTGGTGTTTCATTTTCTTGTTTCTCATAGTTAATGAAATAAAACAATTTATCTTTTACAATAGCTCCACCTGCCCTTACACCATAAGTTTTTGCAGAGAAATCCGATAATCGGGTTCTTTCTATACCACTTCCCGAACGTGTAGGAGTTTTTCCTGCCAAAGATTGATCTCTGTACAAAAAGTAAGCAGAACCATCAAAATTATTTGTTCCAGAACGGGTAATTGCACTAATCGCACCTCCGGCAAAACCTGATAATTTAACATCATAAGGCGAAACACTCACCTGAAACTGCTCAATTGCATCTAATGAAATTGGACTAACACCTGTTTGTCCTCCGTTAGTACCATTTGCAGCTAATCCAAAAACATCATTATTTACAGCACCATCAATATAAATAGCATTAAACCTGTTATTTTGACCACTAATTGAGATTTGATCATCTCCACGAAGCTGTGCTTGCGGAGTAAGCCTTGCAAAGTCAGCAATATTTCGTGATAAAGATGGTAATTCTTTTATTTTTTCATTATCAATAACTGTCTGTGCTCCCGTTTTTTTAGAATTAAACATTGGATCTTTTCTTCCAACTACTACAACTTCACTAAGTTCATTAGCTTCGTCTTTTAAATTGACTTTTAAAGCTTTTGAGTCTCCCAGCTGTAAATAAACCCCTGTTTCCGTATAGGTCTTAAAGCCCATATAAGTAACTTCAATTTTATAAGGACCACCTACACGCATGTTTGAAATTCTAAAATGACCATCAAAATCGGTAGTCGTTGAATAACGGCTACCAGAAGCTTCGTGAACAGCAAGTATTGTTGCTCCTGGAAGTGATTTGTTTTGTGAATCATTTACAACTCCATTTATGGAAGAAGTAGTGTTACCTTGCGCATAAATATCTCCTGCATAAATAAATGCTAAAAGCATTAAGAGAAACTTTGACAATTTTTTCATCTGTTGTTTGTTATTTGTTTTTGGCAAAATTATAACAAATTAATCAGATAATGTTATCGAAAAGTTAAGAAAAGCAAGTTTTACAAATCCTGTTAAGCATTAAAACAATTTTTTCTATAAATGATAAATAAAATTTAATTATTTATTTTAATATTCATTTTTTTTATTAAAATCATAACAATATTTACTGTCTATCTTTACATCCTGGCAATAATGACATTTTTTTGTAAGAAATTTTAAAAAATTATAACAAAAAACGCCATAAACTTAAAAAATTATGGCGTTTATATTTTCTAAAATGAAAGGTGATTTATTTTTTGCTTAAGAAATAATTAAGTAAAAATAAAGTCGAGCTATCGTGAGGTTTTACTGATTTTGTATTTATTTCATCTAAAATGGAATTGGCCAATTGTTTCCCTAATTCTACTCCCCATTGGTCAAAACTAAATATGTTCCAAATTACTCCCTGAACAAAAATCTTATGTTCGTATAAAGCAATCAGGGAACCCAAACTTTTGGGCGTTAGTTTTTCAATTAGGATTGTATTGGTTGGTTTGTTGCCTGTAAAAACTTTAAAAGGCAATAAGTAAGCTGCTTTTTCTGCAGAAAGACCTTGTTTGTCAAATTCTGCCTGGACTTGTGCAGCCGTTTTTCCATTTAATAAAGCTTCTGTCTGCGCAAAAAAGTTAGACATTAATTTATCGTGATGATCCTCATTTCCGTATAATGGTTTTATGAATCCGATAAAGTCTGTCGGAATCAATTTTGTTCCCTGATGAATTAATTGAAAAAATGCATGCTGCGAATTGGTTCCCGGCTCACCCCAGATAATGGTTCCGGTTTGATAGTTAACCGGTTTTCCGTCGCGGCCAACGCTTTTTCCGTTGCTTTCCATCGTTGCCTGCTGCAGGTAGGGTGCCAGTTTTTGTAAATACTGCGTATATGGAATCAAAGCTTCACTTTCGGCACCATAAAAATTATTGTACCAAACGCTCAATAAAGCCAAGATTACCGGAATGTTTTGATCAAATTCAGCCGACTTGAAATGTTCGTCCATTTCGTTGGCTCCTTTCAGTAAATCATTGTAATTATCAAAACCAATCGCTAAAGCAATGCTCAAACCAACAGCACTCCATAAAGAAAATCTTCCTCCAACCCAGTCCCACATCGGGAAAACGTTGTCAGGATTAATTCCGAATTGGGTTACTTTTTGAATGTTGGTTGAAACTGCCACAAAATGTTTAGCGATATCTTCCTGAGAAGCTGATTTTAAAAACCAATCTTTTATCGTTTCTGAATTCGATAAGGTTTCCTGAGTCGTGAAAGTTTTAGAAACAATTAAAAACAATGTGGTTTCAGGATTTAATTTTTTGATTACTTCATTTACATGATCGCCGTCAACATTCGAAACGAAATGCACATTTAAGTGATTTTTATAAAATTGCAACGCTTCCACAGCCATTACAGGACCAAGATCAGAACCTCCAATACCGATATTGACAATATCAGTGAACGCTTTTCCTGTATATCCTTTTCTCTCTCCCGAAATTACTTCGTTTGTGAAATTTTTAATTTTGTCTTTGACTTCGTAAACTTCCGGAATTACATTTTCTCCGTCAACTTTTATAACTGCAGATTCAGGAGCACGCAAAGCTGTATGCAAAACGGCTCTGTTTTCTGTCTGATTGATGATTTCTCCTCCGAAATATTGAGTAATCGCACTTTTTAATTCAATTGAATTTGCCAATTCAAGCAAAAGCGAAATAGTTTCTTCACTAATATTGTTTTTAGAATAATCGACTAGAAAGTCATTCCATTGCAAGCTGAATTTTTCTGCACGTGCACTATCTTGTTGAAATAATTCCTGTATTGTAGTCTGCTGAATTGCGTTAAAGTGGTTTTGAAGATTTTTCCACGCATCAGTTCCTGTTGGATTTGTTGTATTTAAAGCCATTTTAATAAGATTGTAGTTTTTTTAGAAACACAAAAATACTGAAATTAGCTTTTAATACTTCTTTGCGGGGCAATTAGTTACGAAAACGATTTATTTTCTAAATTCAACTTTGCATACTAGCCAGCTACCATAAGCCTGATAAAATTCAATTTATTTTTAATGAACTTAAATTGCCAATTGTAACTGAACTCGTTTTCAGAATAATAATCGGAATACTCATCAAAACCTTCAATAATCTCAGAATGGCTCATGTAATTATATGAAATGTCTATTCCGTCATTTTCGATATAAACCGTATAAACAATTTGTACAAATCCATTGTCATCTATAGTTTTGTAAATCCCTTTATCTTTGTAAAAATTAATATCATTAAGATTAATTTTGCTAAAAACTTCTTTTAAGAATTTTTTTTCTCCGCTATTATGGTTCTCTTCATAGTTGAAATTATATTTACTTTTTAGTTCACTAATGTTATCTTGATCAATAAGAACTTTAAAGTTTTTAATTTCATCAATCATTTCATTTCTTTTGCTCTCTAAATTTTTGGTTATCTCTTTAAAAAAAGCAACATTTTTCTTTTCAGTATCGTTAAGTATAACTTTTTTATTATCTCTGATTGACTTATACCACGATTTGCTTTCAAAATATTGTTGAAATCTTGAGTTTTCAAATTCATAGCCATTTCTTGCAAATATTTCATTGGTTAAAAGTCTTATTTTATCAATATTTAAATCTTTAATTTGTTCATTTTTAATCAATTGATTTTTACATAAGGAACAATCTTTTAGAATTTGTCCAAATAAAGTTTGTAAGAAGAGCAGAGTGATTAAACTCAAAATTGTTTTTATTCTCATTTGTTTGTATTGTAATGAATATTTAAAATAAATCAAAAGTTTTTCAGTTGATTTTATCTGTTTATTGAATTTAGCAAATTTGAGATTGTTTTCTATAGAAAAATAACGCAATGAATCACCAAATCTTCCACCACGGCTTTTTATTGATTTCGATTGTTTTTTTCTCGGCATTAATTTCAATTCTTTTTGGTTTTTCAGTTTTTATAGTTGAATCATCAAAAAATAGTTCACCATTTTCACTCATCCCAATTGGTGATTTTGTTCTTTCTTTCCAGTCTCCGGTTTGCAATTCCGGGATTAAAGGAGAATTGATTTTGGAACTGAATTTTTGTCTGGCTTTTTCTGTTATCTCTTCTTCAATATTAGAAGTTGAGTTTTTAAAAAGTGAAAGTGAATTATCCGGAATATGAAGCAGAAAAACCTGAGTTTTATTCCCGATTTTCTGAATATCCAATACCTTAAAAAATGAAATTTCATCCAAAAGAAAATGTCCGATTTTAGCAGAATCAGGATTAAATTTCGACAAATCTTTTGCATTCGCACTTGCAATTAAATATCTGAAATTCCCTGAAAGTCCTCCACCCATAGAAGTCATATCGGTAAAGCCTTTTTCTTTTATTATTTGACCAGCTTTGTACTTTTCAATTAAGCTGTCAGTCAAATCAGTATCCCTGTAAAATAGTTTTAAATCTGAAAAAGTCTCATCAAGAGTTTCTTTAATGCGTTTGTTTTTCATGTTTTCTAAAAAGTACTACAGATTACCGATACTATCCAGCTCTCTCTTTAAAGGTTCCATTTGTTTTAAGAAACGGGTTTTATCATTTCCGGTTAAAGATTCTCCGGTTGGCAAATTAAGTCTGAGTGCATCTACCTGAACGCCGTTTTTCCAGAAACGATAGCAAACATGAGGACCTGAAGCTAATCCTGTACTTCCGACAAGCCCAATAGTCTGCCCCTGCGTAACACGCTGCCCACGACGGACCAGAATTTTAGACATGTGCAAATATTGTGTAGAATATGTTTTATTGTGTTTGACTTTAACGAAATTTCCGTTTCCGGCTGTGTAACCTGTTTGTTCTACAACCCCTGAGGCTGTTGTAGAAATCGGAGTTCCTCTTGGAGCTGCATAATCAGTTCCTTTATGGGCTTTCCATCGGTGTTGGACAGGATGAAACCTTCTCATTGTAAATCTGGAAGTGATACGGCTGAATTTAATTGGTGTTTTTAAGAAGAAATTCTTAAGTGTCTTGCCTTCATCATCATAATATTCAATCTTTCCGGAAAGAGAATCTTTTTCAAATGGAAAAGCATAAATAATTTTTCCTTTATATTCAAAAAAGGCTGCCTGTAAATCTTCTACTCCGTCGTAGGTTTTACCATTGATGAAACGTTCAGTAAAAATTAAGCCGTAGCGATCTCCTTTTTTAAGTTTAAAGAAATCTATAGACCATGAAAAAACCTTGGTTATACGGCTGGCAAGTGCAGCTTCGACACTATTATTCCCTAAAGTTTCAGACAAAGAGCTTTTTAAAACCCCGCCAATTATTTTACGTTTAAACGTAACCGGCTTTACTTTTTTATAAGCAGTTGCCACACTGTCCCTTAAATCTACAACATAATATGTAAGTGCATCTGGCTGATAAATAAAAACCTGCAGTTTATTGGTTTTATTTTTTGACCGAAGAATGGTATAAGGTTTATTGTAGCGAATAGTCCTTACATTAAAAGAATCTTTTACCTGTTCAACAATAGTATAAACCTTTTTTTCGCCAATATTCTGGCCTTGAATTATAGATCCGAAAGAATCTCCCTTTTTTACAGTATCGTGAACAACATTAAAATCATTGTAATTAAATCCAAATTCTACTTTTTTAGTTTTTGGCTTACTAATTTTAGCTTCAACTTTTTCTTCTGTTTTATTACATGAAATTATTGAAAGTAAGAGTGTTATAATTACGAATGCTTTTTTCAACCTTTTATTTTTTTTCCGGAAAACTAAGCAGTTGGCTCATTTCCCCAATTAGACAATTCTTCTTCGCTCCACAATTTAGGAAAAAAGATGCGTCTTTGGTATTTTGGATGCATATATTTTTGCCAGTCGCTTCCTCCGGTTGCTTCACCATTACCCTTTCCGCTTTCTAAAATATATTTTATAGCTGTATTTAAATGCTGCATTACCCAGGTAATATTAACTGTATAATCGTAATGACGCATAGCCATAATTAATTCCGGATTTTGCTGGTCTTCAACTGGTAACTGCGTAAATTTTTTCCAGATATTTTTAGTTTTAAAATCTGACATCTGACGCAAAAACTGTCCTTTATATTTCTTTTCGAATTCCTGAAGCAAGTATGATTTCTCGCCTGTGTGATAATCTTTCCCTGCAGCCTGCCAGTACAAATGCTCAAAAGAAGTTTCTACATCAGTGTTTTGATCAAAATTAGCCTTATATCTACGATCCGTCAGATTAATGACATCTGTGGAACCAAATTCGATCATTCTGTATTGTGCACTCTGAAAACCACTCGCGGGAGTCAGGGTATTCCTGAATTTCATGTATTGATCAACCTCCATTCCGTTTTCCATAATACTGAATGAATTGGTCAGCATATCAAAATAGCGGGTAATCCTGGAAAGTCTTTCGCTAAAAAAATCAACCTGAATATTTTCAGTATCTGCAATCTGGTCAATTTCCCACAGCACCATTTTAAAAATCAACTCGTTGACCTGATGGTACATTATAAAAACCATTTCATCCGGAAGCGTAGTACGCTGTATTTGAAGGTTCAAAAGCGCATCAGTCTGAATATAATCCCAATAGGTAATTGGTTTTGACCAAAGCAACCCTTCAAGCTGAACATCCGTTCTTTGATTTATGGCTTTAAATTTAAGATCAATTTCTTTCAGGATTGATTCAGAATTATCTGTGGTATTCATTATTTTTTTACTTTAAATGGATATTTTAATCCTTTGTATTGGTCAAGATCGGCCTTAAGTGATCCGACCGCCAAATCGGCTTTTATTCTTACCGGAACTTTATTATTGTCGTCTGTTATCCAAAGCGTTACACTTTCTTTTTCCTTAAAAACACGCCCTGTTTGCACCAGTGGCTTAAAAACCATCGTTGAAACGGTGCCAAATTTAGTTGTAATATCCTGACGACCTATATATTTTAACTTAAATTTTGTGATCTCCTCATCAAAAAACATATCAATTGTAATGGATTCGCCCGATTTTAATTTGTCGATATTTGGATGATTACGCAAATAATAAAAAGCAGAAATAATGTCCTGAGCCTTATCTGTAACAAGAATGGTTTTTTCGGTTTTACGCTTATAATCTTTCACTAAAACACGATTTTGCGACTGCATAAAAAACCCTTCCTGATTTTTAGTATAACCTCCTTCGTTTATTTTTCGGATATATCGGTAAGGATCACCGTTTTCTTTGTCGAAATAACTTTCGTATAAATCTTCAACTTTAAAGAAAAATTTAGACATACCGGTTGTATAACCTTTACCTATGGCGTGAAAGACTTTTTTATTATTTACAGTAGCCTCCTTAACCTCAAGAGTGGCATAACCTGCATTTACAATTCCGTAATGAATTCTGAATCTGAAATATTCCCCCACATCAAAAGCATCTTCTTTGTAGGTATCAAAACTTAGTGTACTGAGAAGTAATATATATAAAGTTAGTTTTTTCATAATAAGACATTTACTGTTTATTCATGGATAAACGCAAATTTTATTCCAAATATACCAAAACAAAAAAACTCAGTCAACGAATGACTGAGTTTTTATTGCTATTAACTAACCAAAAAACTATAAATTATGAAAATTTATATCAATTCCGGAAGGAAACCACCCCTTCCTGATTTGCGAGTGCAAAGATAGATACAAAGTTTAAATAATAAACAGCAAATAGCGAGTTTAACAAAACATTTGCATTAAAATCATCAATTTATAGGGGATTTTTTTACATTATGTAAAAAAAACTTAATTTTACAAAGTTCCCCTTAACTCCTGTTCTCTTTCAATAGATTCAAAAAGAGCTTTAAAGTTTCCTGCACCAAAGCCTTTCGCTCCCATTCTTTGTATAATTTCAAAGAAAAGCGTAGGTCTGTCCTGAACCGGCTTGGTAAATATCTGCAATAAGTACCCGTCTTCATCAGCATCGACCATGATGGCTAATTTTTCAATTTCGTTTAAATCTTCTTTCATCATATCCATATGAACGCCTAATCTTTCAGGAATTGCTTCATAATACGTATGAGGCGGTTTGGATAAAAATTCTACTCCTCTCGATTTTAATTCAGAAACCGTTTTGATGATGTCATCTGTTGCAATAGCAATATGCTGAATTCCTGGTCCGCCATAAAAATCCAAATATTCTTCAATTTGTGATTTTTTCTTTCCTTCTGCCGGTTCGTTGATTGGAAATTTGATTCTTCCGTTTCCATTTGACATTACTTTACTCATCAGAGCCGAATATTCTGTATTGATCTGCTTGTCATCAAAAGACAGGAAATTTACAAACCCCATAACGTCTTCGTAAAATTTTACCCAGGTATTCATTTCATTCCAGCCTACATTTCCAACCATGTGATCAATATACTTTAATCCCGTTGGTTCCGGATTGTAATCTGATTTCCATTCTTTATAACCTGGCAGGAAAACGCCATTGTAATTTTTTCTTTCTACAAAAATGTGAACCGTTTCTCCGTACGTATAAATTCCGGAACGAACTACCTGACCAAATTCATCTTCCTCAACAGTTGGTTCCATAAAAGAACGTGCACCACGTTTCATGGTTTCTTCATAAGATTTCGTAGCATCTTCAACCCAAAGCGCTGCTACTTTTACTCCGTCACCATGCTTTTTCAAATGTTCGTTGATGGGAGAGTCTGCTGTTAAAGGCGTGGTCAGAACAATTCTGATTTTGTCCTGCTTCAAAACATAAGATGCTCTGTCTTTTACTCCGGTTTCTAATCCTGCATACGCCAATGACTGATAACCAAATGCTGTTTTATAATAATGTGCGGATTGTTTGGCGTTTCCAACGTAGAATTCTACATAATCTGTTCCTAATAACGGAAGGAAATCCTGTGCTCCTTCGAATATTTTCTCTAATCCGTATTCTACTGATTTTACTTGTTTACTCATTTTGTTTATTTATTTAATCGGTGGATCGCTTATTTGATGAACCGAAAATGTTGTTTTAGATGTTTGATTTTAGCCCTGATAGGAGTGGAAATCCTTTTGTTTTTTTGTTTAAAAAATAAAAGATTGCAACGGATAGCAGGAATAGCTCCTTAAAATTATGCTGTAGATAAGATTGCTTCGTTCCTCGCAATGACTACTCAGTCCACGATTTGTAATACTCACCATCATCCAGTCTCATAGCTTCCTCGGTAACCATAAGCGGCCTGAAAGTATCGACCATTACAGCTAATTCCCGAGTTTCTTTGTGACCAATACTTCGTTCCATTGCACCTGGAGCCGGACCGTGCGGAATTCCTTTTGGGTGTAATGTGATATGTCCCTGTTCGATATTATTACGGCTCATAAAATCTCCATCAACATAATATAATACTTCGTCAGAATCTATATTGCTGTGGTTATAGGGTGCCGGAATCGCTTTTGGATGATAATCGTAAAGTCTGGGGCAGAATGAACAAACGACAAAATTGGCCGTTTCAAAAGTCTGGTGTACGGGAGGCGGCTGGTGAACACGTCCGGTTATAGGTTCGAAATTATGAATAGAGAACCCATAAGGAAAATTATAACCGTCCCAGCCCACAACGTCAAAAGGATGTGTGGCATAAACCATTTCGTGAATCATGCCTTCCTTTTTGATTTTAATTAAAAAATCACCTTTTTCATCATGCGTTTCCAGTTCATTTGGCAGAATAAAATCACGTTCGCAAAAAGGCGAATGCTCTAAATGCTGACCCGATTGATTTTTATAACGTTTTGGCGTATAAAAAGGAGAATAGGATTCTACGTAAAAAAGCCTGTTTTCTTCGGTTTGCTTCGCCTGTTCGCTATTGCTCGAGTCAAATTCTATCTGGTAAATGATGCCACGCGGAATAATCAGATAATCGCCATATTCAAAAGGAATGTTTCCTAACATGGTTCTTAACTTTCCTTTTCCTTTATGAATGAAAAGCATTTCGTCGGCATCAGCGTTTTTGTAGAAATAATTACGAAGCGATTGTTTGGGTGCTGCCAATCCGATAATACAGTCTTTATTGACTAACATGGCTTTTCGGCTGTCAAGGAAATCATTCTCAGGTTTTAATTCGAAACCTTTGAATAACAATGATTTTATATTTTTTCCAATTGCAATTTTTGGTTCAACCGAATAGGAATTTAGAATTTCTTTGACCTGTGTTGGTCTGTGTGTATGATACGACAATGAAGAATGTCCATGAAAACCTTCTGTTCCAAACAATTGTTCATAATAAAAACCGTCGTTTGGTTTTTCAAATTGGGTGTGTCGCTTTTGCGGAAAGTTTCCGAGTTTATGATATAATGGCATGGCTTTTTCAATTAGATAATTTGTAAATTAGATAAATCGAAAATCAGAATTGTGTGAACAGATAATCTAATCATTCTCAGAATGACCTCAATTATCTCAATTCGATAGCTTACTCAGGATTTCTCTTGATGAGGAATTGAAGATACTCTAATAAACCTGTCCATTTTGTTTTCATTACAACAAATATCGTAATTTTAATTGAGTTAAATTACAAATTAAAACAAAAATCCAATATTAAACCACGTATAACCTTTTGGATTTTCCGGAGACCATGAATACTTTACTTCAATCGGACCAATAATGGTTTCTAAACCATAGCCTAATGCATAACCCGAATATTTAGGCATATCAATCCAGTCAACAGTACTAAAAAGATCGTCTCCAATATTAGCATAATTGGCAGAAAAATTAAGGTGATTTTTTCTGAATATTTCATAATCGAAAGTTATGCCTGCTTTTATATAACTGTCTCCGGCGATACTCAGGAAGTCATAACCATAAAAATAATTGAAATTATTTACTTTGTTATAACCATACCCTCCCAGGATATAATCAAAAAAAGGTACGCTGTCATTCCCAAAAGCAAATCCGGCATTCGACTCAAATTTTATAGTTGCCTTATTAAAAACCGTTCTGGCTATTCCAATCTCTGCTTTTGCAGTAGAAAAAGGATTGAACTGCCCGGTATAATCAGACGAAGCAAGATAAGTCTGGACATCCCCTGAGAAATACCACCCTGTTCGCGGAAAACTTTTGTTATCAAAGGAATCGTATTTTAGATATCCGAAAACACTAAAATAATTACTCTCATCAATGGTTGAATCAGTGTCCAGTGTTGGAGATTTTATTTTCAGAAACTTATATTCAAGCCCGCCGCCCATAAGGAATTTTTGCACAAAAATAGTCTGAAAATAGGCCTGATTTGAAATATCCAAAAAATCTACATTAATCAGATTGTCCTGGCTGCCTGTTGAATGTTTGCTGATGGTTTCGGTTACATTTCGGTTGAACTGGTTAAGCCTTGAGTTGAAACCAAAGCTGATATTAAAACCGTTTTCGACATAGTAATTAAAATCGTACCTGAAATTATCCCCAAGAACAATGTCCAGTGAAGTATTGTCGTTTTTTAGAAATGTTTTTCTATGTGTCAGGTTTAACAAAACTGCACTTTTGTAAAGACCGTCATAATGCAGCCCCAGTTTTAAGTAAGTGTGCGTAGGATTCTCTTTCAGCACCAGATTCAAATCATCTTTATCTCCATTTTGCTCAAGTGAATAAGAAATAGCGCTGAAGTTGTGTGTAGCATCTATATTATTTATTCCTACCCGAAGATCTTCATACGTTATGGTACTGCCGGACTTAAAACGAAGCTTGCTTGTTATGTATTCTTTCGTATAATCCTTAAGCTTTGTATTGTTTATTTTTTTGATCTCGAGCGTATCCGAAGCTATTTTTAATTTAGGCTTTTTATAAAAAGTTTGTTCGTTTGCCAAAGCTTTAATTCTTTCATAGACCTCAAACGTGGCATCTTCTCCTCTTCTTATGATCTCTCCGCCTTTATCAAATGAAATAACACCGAAATCGCGAATATCCGGTTTAATATAAATATCGGTATCAGCCCTCTTGGCATTCATTTTTTCGATAGACTGCAGATTCGTAATCTGCACGAGAATCCTTGTTGCATTTTTCAGGTTTTTTCTGGTCAGCAAATCATCCTGAACATCAACCCCAATTATGATATCTGCTCCTAAATTGCGAACTTCCTTAATAGGATAATTATTCACGACACCTCCGTCAACCAATAATTTTCCATCAACTTCAACAGGTGAAAACAATGACGGAAAAGCGGCACTTGCTACCATCGCCTGCGCCAGATTTCCTTTGTTCAGCACCACCTCCTCACCAGTTTCAATATCAGTTCCGATACATAAAAAAGGAGTTGGCAGTTTATTAAAGTCGCGTACGTGCCGCACATTACGGGTCAGACTGCTTAATAAGTTGTAATTATACATTCCTTTTGAAAGTGCTTCGGGAATTCCAACTCTTAAATTACTAAAAGGCAACACAATCGCATAAAGTTCGTCATTTCGTTTACCATAGAAATTTTTGGAAGCCCTTGGGATATAGTCATTAATTAATTCATCAAAATTGGTTTGTCTGAAAATCGAGTCAATTTGTGCTGCATTATATCCTGTCGCATAAAGTCCTCCAATAACGGCCCCCATACTGGTTCCGCCAATGTAATCTACTTTGATTCCTGCTTCCTCTAAAACTTTTAAAACGCCAATATGGGCAAATCCTTTGGCTCCCCCGCCACTTAAAACCAAACCTATTTTGGGTCTTTTAATACTGTCTTGTTTTTTTTCCTGTGAAAATGAATTTTGCGGAGTAAATGACAGTAGTATTAAAAACACCAATGCCACGCCCCAGATGGAAATGGAAAACCGCGAGAGGCAAAAAGCTGTTTTTTCCTGTAAAAAAAGAGCGACCAAAGAAGCTCCTTTTTTTGCATTGGAAAAAAAGCTTTTTGACCGAGTGTTTGAAATGGACAGCTGGATTAGGCGCATAAAAACTTATGGATTGATTTTGTAAAATTCGACAATTTTTTTGGCTTTTGATGCTCCGATCACTTCAGAAATTTCTTTTTCTGTAGCCAATTTCAATCTCTTAACACTTTTGAAATGCTTAATTAACGTAAGCATGGTTTTTTCTCCAATCCCCGGAATACTTTCTACAGACGAATTAAGTGCCGCTTTGCTGCGCTTGTCACGGTGAAAAGTGATTCCGAAACGGTGAGCTTCGTTTCGCAATTGCTGGATAACCTTAAGTGTTTCTGACTTTTTATCGAGATACAACGGAATCGAATCGCCTGGATAAAACAGTTCTTCAAGGCGTTTTGCAATTCCGATGATAGCTATTTTACCGCGCAGTCCTAATTCATCAATACTTTTCAGGGCTGCTGATAACTGTCCTTTTCCACCATCGATAATAATCAGCTGCGGAAGCGGTTCATTTTCGTCCAGCAGTCTTTTGTAACGACGATATACAATCTCGGTCATTGAAGCAAAATCGTCCGGGCCTTCAACCGTTTTTACGTTAAAATGACGGTAATCTTTCTTGCTTGGCTTTCCATCTTTAAAAACCACACAGGCTGCCACAGGATTTGTTCCCTGAATGTTCGAGTTATCAAAACATTCAATATGCCGCGGCTCTGTTGGCAAACGCAGGTCTTTCTGCATTTGCGCCATGATTCGGTTTACATGTCTGTCCGGATCTACAATCTGCAACTGTTTGAGTTGTTCGATTCGGTAGAATTTGGCATTTCGAATCGATAAATCTAAAATCTGCTTTTTGTCTCCAAGCTGCGGAACGGTTATTTTGATGTTTTCGCCTAAATCCAGTTCAAAAGGAACAATTATTTCTTTTGATAACAACTGAAAACGTTCACGAAGTTCTACAATGGCCAATTCTAATAATTCCTCATCACTTTCATCCAGCTTTTTCTTCATTTCTAAAGTATGCGAACGAATAATTGATCCATGCGAAATCTGCAAAAAGTTGACATAAGCCGCACTTTCATCAGATACAATCGAGAAAACATCGATATTGGTAATCTTCGGATTGATGATGGTTGATCTGGATTGGTAATTTTCGAGAATTTCAATTTTTTCCTTGATTTTCTGCGCTTCTTCAAATTGCAGATTCTGAGCGTAGGTGTTCATCAGTTTCCTGAAATCCTTTAAACTTTCTTTAAAATTCCCTTTCAGGATTTCGCGAATCGCATTGACTTGTCTTTGGTATTCTTCCAAAGGTTCCAGCCCTTCACAAGGCCCTTTGCAATTGCCAATGTGATATTCCAGACAAACCTTGAATTTTCCGGAGTTGATATTCGATTCACTTAAATCATAATTGCAGGTTCGTAACGGATACAATTCTTTGATTAAATCTAAAATCGTGTACACCATTTTAAAATTAGTGTACGGGCCAAAATATTCAGACCCGTCTTTTATCATTCTTCTGGTCAAAAATATTCTTGAAAAAGGCTCTTTTTTGATACAGATCCAAGGGTAGCTTTTGTCATCACGAAGCAGCACATTATAACGTGGTTGCAGACTTTTGATTAAATTATTTTCCAATAAAAGCGCATCAGTTTCAGTAGGGACAACAATGTGTTTTATAGTAATAATTTTTTTTACCAGCACATTGGTTTTCCTTGTATCGTGAATTTTATTGAAATAAGAGGAAACCCTTTTTTTGAGGTTTTTGGCTTTTCCAACATACAAAATCTTACCGTCTTTATCGTAATACTGATACACACCGGGATTGTCCGGCAGGGTTTGAATCTGAAGTTCTAAAGATGGTATTTGCATTATATTTTATCTGAAAATGTAATAAGGGCTTGTCAAAAATCATTCCGATTTGGCAATGGAAAGCTTAACACTGAAATCTTTTCAAATTTACGAAATCAAAAGAATAATTTCTATATTTAGAGCCTGTTTAAAATCCGACATGAAAAACAATGCCCCGATAGTTCTTTTTGGCGAATCGATTTTGCCCGGAGAAAATAAAACGATCAATGTAGAAATTGCCAGATTACACACTACAACCAAACTTAATATTCCGATTGTCGTGCGGAGATCTAAATTTGACGGACCGGTAGTTTTGTTCTCAGCCGGAATTCACGGCGATGAAATAAACGGTATTGAAATAGTCCGCCAAATCATCAGCAAAAAAATCAATCGTCCCACGCGCGGAACTATTATTTGTATTCCGATTATCAATATTTACGGTTTTGTCAACAAATCAAGGGAATTTCCTGACGGACGAGATCTGAACCGTGTTTTTCCGGGAAGCAAAAAAGGGTCACTGGCAAGCCGTTTTGCTTTTCACATTACCAATCAGGTATTGCCTATTATTGACTATGCAGTAGATTTTCACGCTGGTGGAGCAGGACGATTTAATGCTCCTCAAATTCGGATTACAGATAACAACCCCGAATTAAAAATTCTCGCTGATGTTTTTGATGCTCCGTTTACTTTATTTTCTAAAAATATTAGTGGATCCTTTAGAAGCACCTCTGAAAAAGCCAATGTAAAAATGCTGCTTTTTGAAGGTGGAAAATCACTGGATATAAATGATGCCGTTGCGAACGAAGGCATAAAGGGGGTTAAACGTTTATTGAATTATCTGAACATGCTCAATCCAAAACATGTTGTTGAAGAAGCGATGTTTCCTTCCATTTGCATTAAGAATTCTGTTTGGCTAAGGGCAAAACAATCCGGATTATTACATGATTATAACATGATTACCAAATTTGTCACTAAAGGAACTATTCTAGCCACCATTACAGATCCCTTTGGTAAATTTGAACAAAAAGTAAAAGCACCACATGACGGTTATGTCATTAACGCCAATCACTCGCCTATCGTTTATCAGGGTGATGCTATTTACCATATCTCTAAAAATGTAGATGAAAATGCCGACGACTAAAAAAGAACTTCGCATACTCCATAAAAACCTCCGAAAAGAACTCGATCAGGAAGATATTGAAGAAAAAAGTCTTGAAATAAGTAATCAGTTAATCTCCCTGCCAATTTGGGACAAAACGTATTACCATGTTTTTCTTCCTATTGAAGAACAAAAAGAAATCAACACTGAGTATATCCTGCATTTGCTTTCCGGAAAAGATAAAGAGATCGTCATTTCAAAAAGTGATTTTGACACCCGAACTATGACTCATTTTTTATTGACGGACAATACCAAAATCAAAAAGAATGAATACAATATTCCGGAACCTGTAAATGGTTTGTCTGTTCCTTCTCAAACTATTGAAGTGGTTTTTGTACCGCTTTTGGCTTTTGATATTTTTGGAAACCGTATTGGCTACGGAAAGGGATTTTACGATAAATTTTTAGCCGAATGCAAACCTGAAACCATCAAAATCGGGCTTTCATTTTTTGAAGCTGTAGCGCAGATTGATGATGTTTTTGAATCGGATATAAAACTGGATTATTGTGTGACACCTGAGAAGGTTTATAGGTTTTAAGAACTTGTTTCTATGGTTAGCTTTATAAGAAGTCGAAACTAATTAACACCACGTCACTTCGAGTGTTTTTGGCTCCAGGTTTTGTTTTGAAAATAAATTTTATTAGCCAAAAATGTATCGAGAAGTCTTGGTTTCATAAGGGTTCTCGATACATTTTTTGTTCCGTTTCCCTACTCAAAAAATACTCGAACTGACGAATTTTCAAAATTACAAATCAATAAGTTTAAACCTATTTCACCATAATCCTCAACGAACAAAATCGGCACAAAAAGAGTATTCAGAAATTTTAGTTCCATAAGGGTTCTCTATACATTTTTTGTTCCGTTTCCCCACTTAAAAAATACTCGAACTGACGAATTTGATAATTAGAATCAGTAATTTTTTAAAAACTTATTTCACCATAACCCCTTCAACAAAAAGAATCGGCACTTCTTCAGTGTTATTTTCGTTGATTAGGTTTGATTTAAAGATGAATTTCTTGTCGTATAACGTATTTCCGATGAAGAAAGTTACCATAAACTCGTTGTTTAAAACCAAAAGGCTTTTTTCGATCATTTCGATTTTTACTACAGAAACTGCAGGAACCTCAACAAAAGCATGTCGAAGGATAGACGTTTTTTTCATTTCGCCATCAATCGTTCCGAACGCTTTTGAAACGACCATGACGCTGTCTAAATTGAAGTCGCTGTCGTTTACCAGATAAGCGTACCACACTTTTTCCATAAAATCATCGCTCCATTCCTGAACAGCGGCTAAAAATACGTTTTCAACTTCGGGGATTATGATATCTTTTTTCATTGTTTTAGTAAATAGTCCAAAATACATAGTCCTTAGTCCCTAGCAAAAAACTAAGGACTAAGGACTTCGAACTTATAAAAAATTAAATACTTGCTTTGAATTGTTCTAAGAAACGAACATCATTTTCGTAAAACATACGGATATCTCCAATTTGATATAAAAGCATCGCAATACGCTCTACTCCCATTCCGAAAGCAAAACCTTTGTATTCATCAGGATTTATGTCGCAGTTTTTAAGAACGTTTGGATCTACCATTCCGCAGCCTCCAATTTCCAGCCAGCCGGTTCCTTTTGTGATACGGTAATCGGTTTCGGTTTTCAAGCCCCAGTAAATATCAATTTCGGCACTTGGTTCTGTAAACGGAAAATAAGACGGACGCAAACGAATCTTAGATTTACCGAACATTTCTTTTGTAAAATAAAGCAAAGTCTGTTTTAAATCGGCGAAAGAAACATCTTTGTCAATGTACAATCCTTCCACCTGATGAAAAATACAGTGCGAACGTGACGAAATGGCTTCGTTACGAAACACACGTCCCGGAGAAATAGTACGAATTGGCGGTTTATGATTTTCCATATAACGCACCTGAACAGAGGATGTATGCGTACGCAACAACACATCAGGATTTGTCTGGATAAAAAAGGTATCCTGCATATCACGCGCCGGATGGTATTCCGGTAAGTTCAGTGCAGTAAAATTATGCCAGTCGTCTTCGATTTCCGGACCTTCAGAAACATTGAAACCGATATTGGCAAAAATATCTATAATTTGATTTTTAACAATCGAAATAGGATGACGTGAACCAATAATTACAGGTTCAGGCGAACGCGTTAAGTCTCCAAAAAAGCCTTTTACTTCTTCTTTGCTTTCAAGTTCTTCCTGAATCGTTCTTACTTTTTCTTCAGCAACTGCTTTTAAAGTATTGATTACCTGTCCAAAATCTTTTTTCTGGTCGTTAGGTATGTTTTTAAATTCCGTAAAAAGTTCTTTCAGCAAACCTTTACTCCCTAAATATTTAACACGGAACTTCTCTAAAGATTCTTTATTTTTCTCGTTAAAGGCTTTAGCTTCCTCGATATGTTCTTTTATCTTGTCTATCATTTCCATTCTACAATTGAGGGTACAAATTTAAGGAAAAAAGTCAGATACCAGGTGTGAGAAGTCAGAAGTATTTCTAAAGTTCTGTTATATTTTCAGCCTAAAATCTAAAATCTTCTCTCCAATATCTGTTTTTTAATCAATAAGTTCTCTTTCTAAAAAATAATTTACAATCGCTTCTTTCATTAAAACCGATTGTTCACCTGCTTTTAAGGGCGGCAATTGTTCTTTTACTTTGTAATGTGGCCAGCCCTCTGTGTCGAAATAGTCAAATTCATAAAATCCGTAGGGTTCTAACAATCGGCAGATTGCAATATGCATCAGGTTCAGTTTTTCATCTTTTTTGAATTCACGATGTACTTTACCGAGTTCCTGAACCCCAATGAGGTAAATTATGGCATCTAAATCTAAATCTTCGCCCTGCGAAAACTGATTGGACAATATATCGACGAGCTTTTCCCAGCGCTCTTTTAGTTGTGTATCTCTGGACATTTCTTATAATTATAAATTATGAATTGTGAATTATAAATTCAAACCATAAAATTTAGCTTACAAAGATACGGAGTTGAAATTTGAGAACATATCCCTGATAAATTCTTTTATATTTGCGCCTCATTAAAACAACCGTAAATATGAGTTTTTTCGACATAATTTTAGGGACACTTTTGGCCTTCAGCCTGTACAAAGGCATCAAAAACGGCCTTTTTGTAGAAGTTGCTTCTTTTATTTCTTTACTGTTAGGAATTTACATAGCCATTAAATTCTCCTCTTTTTTAAAAAACATCATTATAAAATATGTTTCCTGGAATCCAAACACGGTGCAGGTTACCGCTTTTATTCTGACTTTTATTTTAGTGGTAATCGGTGTTTATTTCTTAGCAAAAATTTTAACCGGAATAGCTGATTTTGCTTATTTAGGATTGCCGAATAAGTTGGGCGGAGGCTTTTTCAGGGTTTTGAAAACCGTTTTGGTCGTAAGTGTTTTTATAGCGCTGTTTGAAAAAATGAATTTCAATCACACTTTTGCTAAAAAAGAAACTTTAGACAATTATATCTTTTATAATCCGATTAAAAAAGTAGCTGCTTTTGTATATCCTTCGATTGAAAAAGGGTATGAAAAGCTAAAAAAAGCTAATGCTCAAAAAAAATAATTATTTTCAAATGATTAGAATCTAAGGCAGTTTACACTTAAGAGGCTTCGACTCCGCTCAACCTGACACCTCACTGATTCTTATACATTGATTATTCCTGATTAGGCACTTGTGGAAATAAATTTTTCAAAATAATCAGCATCATTCCGATTACATTTACAGATGAAGTTGTCAACAAGGTAATCAGTACATTTTCAGAAAGGTTTAGATTCAGAAGATTATGATTGAAATACAAAATTGAGACAACCGCTGCCAGCCACAGGAAAATAATAAAAGAGAAAATATAGGTAAGATATCTTCGTAAGATAGTGTCTTCTATAAACCGCCCTACTTTTGCATTTCCGAGCCTATCTTCCAGGATTTTATTTTGTATGCGGGCATTATCGATATCTATAGGACTGACTGCTGCACTGTTTTCAATAGAAATCTGGCTTAAATTGAGTAACGACATATCAGTTAGAAATTGGTTTTAACTTTTTATAATGCTCAAAAATATCATCATCAGAAATAACAGCATTCAAATCCTTTCGATATACTTTTTGCCATGGAGTTCCATCAATATGAGTTAAGGCACTTAAATAAACACCGTCAAATCTTCCATATACGTCCCAAATCTTGTCTAAAAACTGTTCATCTTCACTTGAAATTCTTTCATTTCTGGTTGGGTTTGGAATCTTTTCAGTAATTTTTTCTTTTTTGTACTGTTTGATACTGTAATACAAAGAAGGAAAAACAGGACCAAAATCCCAGGCAATCGGGTTTTCATCAATCAGTCTTTGTTGTTTATCTGTCAGCGCCAGATACCAGCCATAAGCAATATACGTCAGCTTAATTATTTTCATAGGAGTAAGATTTCCTGTTTTGGAATATTTATCTATAAAATAATTCGCAATCGTTGTTGGATTGTAAGACATAACTATAAAATATATTTATCAAAGTTAGCAAAATTAGATGGTTCTGCAATTATCAATTCTATTGTTTTGCTAATGAGACGTTTTATTCAATATTTTACCTTTTCAAAACTAAATTCAGAATAATAATACATCAAATTTTATCTACCTAAAATTACCAATTGATTTCTTTCTTCTCTCCTTTTTTCAAAGAAACAGTTTGCTCTTTACCATTGAGAATAACAGTTGCTTTTCCTCCCTTCTTGGATGAAACAATCAGGCTTTTCACTTTTTTATTACTCCAGATCATATCTATTTCAAAACCCCCACGTGCACAGATTCCTTTTAACGAACCGCTTTCCCAGGCATCAGGCAAAGCCGGCAATAATCTGATTTCATTTTCGTCTGATTGCACCAGCATTTCGGCAACTGCAGCTGCTCCACCAAAATTTCCATCAATTTGAAATGGCGGATGTGCGTCGAATAAATTTGGGTACGTTCCTCCTCCTCTTCTTGGCTTTTCGGTTTTCTTTCCGTCCGGATCTACGTAACGAAGTAATTCACGGTACATTTTATAAGCACGATTTCCGTCCCAGAGTCTTGCCCAGAGATTGATTCGCCAGCCTTTTGACCAGCCTGTGGTTTCATCACCTTTTATTTCGAGTGTTTTTTTGGAGGCTTCAGCTAAATGCGGAGTTTTCTCAGGCGTAATATGATCCCCAGGAAATAATCCGAATAATTGCGACTGATGCCTATGTTTTGGATCATTATCTTCCCAATCGAAATACCATTCCTGCAGATTGCCTTTTTTACCTATTTGATATGGATGCAAATTAGCTAAATCAGCCTCCATCTTTTTTACAAATTCAGCATCAACATTTAAAATCTTAGCGGCTTTAATTGTTTTATCGAAACATTCACGGATCATCGCCAAATCGGCTGTTCCTCCGTACATCGTCGCTCCGACAAAACCATCTGCCAGTTTATACTGATTTTCAGGTGAAGTTGATGGGGCTGTAATCAAATTTCCATTTTTATCTTCTACCAGCCATCCCATACAAAATTCAGCTGCGCCTTTCATCAACGGATAACCTTCGGTTTTTAAATAATTTTTGTCCTGAGTAAAAACATAATGCTCCCAAATATGTGTACTTAACCACGCACCCGCCATAGGCCAGCAAGCCCACATTGGTTCTTCTTTTCCAAATTGCCCAACCGGATTTGTCATCGCCCAGATATCTGAATTATGTCCGGCAGCCCAGCCTTTATCAACTCCATAAAAAGTCTTCGCCGTAACTTTTCCGGTTACCGAAAGGTTTTTAATGAAACTAAGCAATGGCAGATGCATTTCTGAAAGATTGGTATTTTCTGCCAGCCAGTAGTTTTCTTCCAGATTAATGTTCATCGTATAATTACTGCTCCAGGGCGGACTCAAATGCGGATTCCAAAGTCCCTGTAAATTCGCAGGAACACCTAAAGTTCTTGAGGAACTGATAAGTAAATAACGTCCAAAATTGAAATACAGAATTTCAAGGTTTTTGTCTTCCTTTCCGTCAGCGTAACGCAACAAACGTTCGTCGGTTGCTAAATCGGGAGCGGTTGTTTTCCCTAAGTCTAAAGTGACCCGATTATAAAATTTCTGGTAATCGGCAACATGTGAAGTTTTTAATTTATCGAATGGTATTGCGAAAGCTTTTTTCAGTTTTTCTGATGCAATTGCTTTATCGTTTACACCTTCTGTAGCAGGATTTTTGTCGAAACCATTGAAACTTGTGGCAATTGAAACGTAAATTACAGCTTCAGTCGCATTTTTTACACCTAATGTTTTGTCAGAAGCAGTAATCGCCCCATCCTTATTTTTGATTTTCATCAAAGTTGTAAATCGTGTTCCTCTTTCTTTTATTTCAAGATATTTTGAAAGAACAGTATAACCTGCATGTTCATTTATCGGAGCCCTTCCGTTCAGTGATAAAACATTGTCTTTGACCTCAACATTTGATTTTAGTAAACTGCTCAAATTAATATCAAAATTTAAAGCCCCCTTTTGGCTGCTGGTCAATTTGATAATCATGATTTGATCCGGTGCAGAAACAAAATATTCTTTTGTGAATTTTACACCATCAATTTCGTAAGTCACTTTTGAAACTGCATTCGAAATATCTAATTCTCTACGATAATTGATTGCTTTTGCTTTGTTGGGAGTGCTAATTTCTATTGTTCCTAAAGGTGCATATTTCTCTGAGTTTTTGCCCTGTATTTTTTTATTAAGTTCCTCAGCCAGCTTGTAATTTTCGTTTTGAAGCGCTTCCCGAATTGCCGGAAGATTTTTATATGCTTCGGGATTCATATTTGCATTTACAGGTTCTCCCGACCAAAGCGTGATATCATTCAGATAAATTTTGTCTGAATTCACTCCGCCAAAAACAGTTGCACCCATTTTTCCGTTTCCTAAAACGAGGCTTTCTTCAAAAAATTCGGCTGGCTGATTGTACCACAAAACATGGCTGGACTGTGCTGTAATTTTTCCACAAAAAATGGAAATGATAAAAACTAAATATAACTCTTTCATAAAAAAATATGATTTTATTTTATTTTAAATTCTGTATCTATACAGACGTTCAGTACAGACGGGATTCTGTACAGACGGGTTTGAAACCCGTCTCTACGCATCGTAATTACACGTGATTAGGATTTCCCTATTTACACGAATCATAAATTATTTCAATTCACACGTACAGACGGGTTTGAAACCCGTCTCTACACGTGCGGACACGAATCATCTATTAAAAAAACAATCCTCATACCATTTTTTGGGATTATTTTTGATATAATTTTTAATCCTGTCATATTCTGCTTCATTCCTAATAATATGATCGTGAAATCTTTCCTGCCAATTCGTGACTCCTATTGAATTTCTTTTTTCATTTATTCGCCGGGACGAAAATGATTTTAATGCTCTTATAAATTCAAATATACCGTGCGCCTTTTTTGCAGATTTATCATCCATATCCGTACAGACGGGTTTCAAACCCGTATCGGAATCAACATTCGTAGTACAGACGGGTTTCAAATCCGTATCGGAATCAACATTCGTAGTACAGACGGGTTTGAAACCCGTCTCTACAGCGCCAATAATACAATGAATATGATTCGGCATTATCTGAAATTCTCCTAAAATAATATTATCATAATGATTCGTTAAATCCAGCCAACAATCCAATACAATCTTGCCATATTCATTCAATATCATTTCCCCATCCTTTATGTATCCAAATAAATGATCTTTATTTTTTGTACAAATTGTGATGAAATAATCTCCGGGATTATCATAATTCCACCACTTGGCCCTGGCAGATTCTATCCGGTATTTCCCTTGAAATTTTTGCATATTATTTTGTAATTCTATAATCCAAATTACTACCTATTTTGAACTTCCCAATTTATTTAGTACAGACGGGTTTCAAACCCGTTCAACGTATTTATTAAGATTATATATTTTTTCATTTTTTAGAAATTTAGTTTAACAGAAAATACAAAAAGGAACCGCAAAGTTCGCTGTGTTTTACAAACTAAATTTGCCTTAGCGATCTTTGCGGTTCATACTTATAAATATTTTTATTTTAATCCATCCTGCAGTGCTGTTAATGCCTGCAAATCATATACAGTATTATTGCTTCTGTCAAATAAGGACATCGTATTTGTTCCTAAATTTCCGGCATCCCAGTAGAACGGAATTAAGCCATTTGCTTTGGACTGTTTTACAACATATTTTAGAAAAGCAGCTCTTGATTTTAAATGCAACGCTAATGCATCGCCTGTTAAATCACGTCTGATGGCGCCGAACTCTCCTAAGATTACCGGGATACCTTTATCTACAAACTTCGTTTTCATTGATAAAAAAACTTCATTTACAAACGCCTCTTCACCCCAGGTCGGATTATGTGCAGTATCTGTAGTAGAATGATTTCCTGCCCCCCAATAGTAAAACATTTTACCCCAATCTTCGTCTTTTGCCATTAGAGTAAACTGATATGGATAAAAGTGAACTTCTGCCATCATTCTGTTTGCAACTTTGTCGGTAGGCAAAGTAGTCATCAGTTTAGCTGTTTTTTCTATATCTGTAGCTGGCCCCTGAACGATCAACGTACGATAAGCGTTTTTACCCCCTGTAGAACGTACAGCATCGATAAAAGTTTGGTGATACGAATTTAACACTCCCATTTCAGTCGCATCATCTACATGAGGTTCGTTTGCACTGGCAAAAAGCAAATGCTCATCGAAATCACGCAGGTTAGTTGCTATTTGTTCCCAAAATGCTTTTTGTTTCGCATTGTTTGCTTCTTTCTTGGATTCAATACAGTTTTCTTCTAACCATCCTCCATCCCAATGGATATTTACGATTACATACATATCATTATCGGTACAGTATTTTACCACTTCTTTTACTCTGGCTAACCAGGTGTCAGTTATTTTTGCTGTTGCACCATTAGCATACTGATTCCAAGAGCAAGGAATTCGGATAGCATTAAATCCATTTGCCTTAACCAGATCTACCAGGGCTTTTGTAACTTTTGGATTTCCCCAGGCTGTTTCACTACCGGTTGCTTCCAAAGTGTTTCCGATATTCCAGCCCAGTTTCATTTTAGCCGCTAATTGTACTGCAGTACTGCTCATACCAGTGGCATCGGCAGCAATGGGATTTGTATTATAGTTCGGATATAAACCAGTCGTTCCGGCTTGCGAAACGGTTATTTTTACCGGAGCTACATCTGCAGAGCTAATGGTAATATCTGCTGTTCTTGTTACCGAACTGGTGTTTTCTAAAGCTGTAATCGTAACTGTTGTTCTACCTGCCACACCTGTTCCGGGAGTAAATTTTATCCAGCTTGCATCGGATGTACTTACAGACCAGGCAGTGGTGTTTGTTGCTACAATTACATTTGCACTACCTGCTTTACTGTCAAGATCAACTTTATTGACATCAACAGTAAGGGTTTTCACAACAGGATCTGTGTCCTCTTCCGGCATATCCTTATCTGAACTGCAAGCCCAGAAGCTTATAGTTGACAAACACAATATTGTGCTTAACAGGTAATTTTTTATTGTTTTTTTCATTTTATTTGGTCGTTATAGTTAATAAAGTGGTTTTGTTTTTTACATTAATCTAATGTGAATTTTATTTAATGATTACTATTATTTCTTTTTTGATATCTCTTGAAGAATTTCCTATTTTCAATGTATATTTTCCTGGTTCAACTGTCCATTTTTTAGCAGCTGCATCGTAATAAGCCAGTTCCTTAACCGGAACCTTAATTGTCACGGTATTTATGTTTCCTGATTTTACTGATGTTTTTACGAAACCCTTTAATTCTTTTTCAGCACGTGTCACTTTTGAACCGGATTTGGAAACATAAAGCTGGACGACTTCTTTACCCTCTTTTTTTCCGGTATTTTTCACATCCACAGAAACCGAAATAGTTTCGTTTGGTGTATATGATTCTTTATCTGCTTTTGCATTTTCGAAAGCAAAACTGGTATATGACAATCCGTACCCGAAAGGATATAGAGGTTCAATATTTTTTGTGTCAAACCAGCGGTAACCTACCAGGATTTCTTCAGCATACTTAACGGTTTTGTCTCCAGGAAAACTGTTTGTTGCATGAGCCGGAGAATCCATCAGTTTTTTAGGCATTGTCCATGGCAGTTTTCCGGATGGATTTACTTTTCCTAGCAGCACATCCGCTACAGCATTTCCTCCCTCTGAACCATTAAACCATGTCCATACCAAAGCATTTGTTTTTTTGCTGATTTCCTCAATTTCAAAAGGCGCTCCGGCAACAATAACAACAATTGTTCTTGGGTTTACTGCCTGCACTTTTTTTATTAATTCTTCCTGTCCAAATGGTAATTTTAAATTTCTTCGGTCTGAAGCTTCTGTTTCGTAATCACGGTTTGAACCGGCAAAAACAATAGCAACATCCGATTTTTTGGCAGTTTCAATTGCTTCCTGCAATTTATCCGGTTCTAACTGATCGATTGTTACAGGACCGTTTGAGGTTATATTGCCTAAATTTCCTTTGTTTTTTTCTTCGTAGCGTTCTAAATAGCCTTCAGCATAATTGATGGCGACTGATGATGGCAATCTGTTTTTTAAACCTTCGAGCGGAGTAACTTCTCTTTTGGTTTTAACTCCGGCGCCGAATCCGCCCAGAGCATTTTTTTTGGTTGCATTGTTTCCGATTACTGCAATTGATTTTATTCCGTCCACTTTTAATGGCAGTGCATTGTTTTCATTTTTTAATAAAACCACAGCTTCTGCTGCAATTTTATAGGCATCCTGATAATGTGCTTCGGTAGAGATGCTTCCTTTGACACGGTCTTTGCCACCCATTGCTTTTACCTGAAACAACACGCGTAAAATTCTTTTTACATGTTTATCGATTTCCGTCTCCGAAATTTCTTTGTTCTTTGCGGCAGCGATTAATTTATCTGCAAGGAAAAATTCATTGAAAGATTTTGGTGTTCCCATTTCAATATCGAGTCCGCTCTCTAGCGATTTTACTGTAGAATGCACTGCTGCCCAGTCTGAAACTACCACTCCTTTGAATCCCCATTCATCACGAAGGATTTTATTAAGCATATAATCATTCTCACATAAGTATTCGCCTCTGAATTTATTGTAAGCCCCCATAATGCTATAGGCTTTTCCTTCTTTTACAGCTGCTTCAAAAGCCGGAAGATAGATTTCGCGAAGTGTACGTTCATCAATCTGTACGTCTACGAAATCACGATTCGTTTCCTGATTATTGGCCGCAAAGTGTTTGACACATGCCATAATATCATTGTCCTGCAAACCAACAACCATTGGTACCGCCATTTTTTTGTTTAAAAATGGGTCTTCGGTCATATATTCATAGGTTCTTCCGCCTAGCGGTGTTCTCACAATGTTAATTGCCGGCGAAAGCAGCATGTCTTTATCCCTGGCACGCATTTCCTGGCCTACGCTATTTCCAAAAGTATATGCCATTTCTGTATTCCATGTGGCCGCCAGGGCTCCGGCTGCCGGATAATAGGTGGCAAAATCATTGGTTAAACCTGCCGGAGCCCAGCTGTCTCTGGAAATTTCCTCACGAACTCCCAGAGGTCCGTCAGCCATTTTTAATTCCGGAATGCCTAAACGCTTTACACCTCCGGAAGTAAACATACTATTGCCATGCAACATGGATATTTTTTCTTCAAGGGTCATCTGGGCAATCAGTTTGTTAATTTCATCGTCAAACTCTGAGCTTATTTCCTTACCTGTATATTCTTTTTGAGCCGAATCAGCATCTAAACTTTGTGCATTGTTTTTACAAGAGGTCAAAACCATAAAAACCATTAATGCCGAAAGTCTTAAAATTTTGTTTTTCATATCGTTTTTTTTTAGATTTAAAGATTTTTGATCCTCAAAAAAAATCTTTAAAAATTGTTATTTTATCTTGGTTCTATTTTACTGTTTTATCAGATTAAAAAGAACAACATCATTTTCATTAATTTTATAATCCTTACTGTAAATACCTGTTGCATCAATCGTTACTTTTTCTGTTGCGATTACGGCTCCATTATTTTTCTCTTTAAGTGAATTAACCTGCTGTCTGGTGAGCTGTGCAGGTTTCCCCAGTGCCAGATAATCTGCAAAAACGTCATTTGTTTTATAGCCGACTTTGTAGATTTCCAGCGTATATTTTCCTTTTTGGAGGCCGGAAACTTCAACTTTTACTTTTCCTTTTTCCTTCGAAGGCAAATCCTGTACATAATAAGTTTGGTTCCAGACTTTGTCTCCCGGATGTGTATTGGTAAAATCCCAGAATAAAAGCTGAACACCTCCTTTTGAATTTTTAGTCACCAATGAAGCCTTATCTGCGTTTTGAAGTTCTGTTTGTCCTAATTTGTTCAGGAAATAATACGAGAGATAAGCTGGTTTCTTAATTCCCTGCGTATTTAGCAATCCGAAACCTCCGTGAAAGGGTGTAAATCTTGGACCTGCCTCTTCAAAAATATCGGTAAAAACCCAGTAAGACATAGAATTTGCCGCATTGCCAACTTCTTTGAGTTTTTGAAGAATGTAGGCTGCCGAATGGTAACTATCGTGAATAGGATCTGACGGTGTATAAGATGAACTCCATTCTGTGTAGTGTAATTCCAGATTTGGCTTAACCGAATTTGAAATCTGCTTATGCGACTTGATCACATCTCCGCTGATACTGCTTTCGTCTGGGCTCAAAACAGTTCCCGAAGTTCCAAATTCATCCAGATATCCCTGATTTACTCCGTAAGTATGTGTCGAAATAAAATCTAACGGAACATTATTTTTAGCAGTAAATTCAATGGTTTCCGGAACCCATCCTGCACCGGCTGTTGCTGGTCCCCCCACTTTGAAGTCCTTATTTACAGCTTTTACGCCACGCGCAGCGTAATCATACAATTTGAAATATTCTTCCTGAGTACCTGTCCAGAAACCCGGTGTTAAGTTTGGTTCGTTCCAGACTTCAAAATACCATGTTTTTACTTCTTCATCTCCGTAACGTTCTTTGAAATGCGCGGTTAGATTCCGAATCAAATCTTCCCATTTTTTATAATCTTTTGGAGGTGTAACATTTCCTTTCCACCAAAAAATCGTTTCTTTTCCGCTTGCAAGTGCATTTGGCATGAAACCTAATTCAACAAAAGGTTTCATTTTTAAACTCACAATAAAGTCGAACAAAACATCAACATATTGATAATTATACTCCGGATTTCCTTTTGAATCTTCCCGATAAACAGCCATATCATCAGACAATAAACCATGAAATCGAATGTATTTGAAATCACATTCTTTTTTTACCATTGCCAATTGCTGCTGCCAGTCGGCGCGGAGTCCTTCATTCGCCCGACCTGCACCGATACATTCTTTGAACATGGTGTTTAATTTTCCGGAAGATTTATTGAAATCTACTTTTATGGTTCGGTTTTCATTTTGTCCAAACGAATGGATTGAACTAAATAAAGCTGCTGCTAGTATTAAAAGTTTTTTCATCTGAAAATGGTTTCTATTCTTTGCTACTCCCGATAGCTATCGGGATAATTAGGATTCTTTTCTTTTTTTCTCTCGCAGATTTAGCAGATCATGGAGATTTAAATCTTTTTAATCCTTTAATCGGCGACTATATTTTTCACACAGATTTGGAAAAATAAATCTGCGAGAACATAAAATCTTTTTAATCCTGTAATCTGTGGCAAAATATTTTCTTACTTAACTATATGTTAGACGCACTGCAGTGCGTCTCTACGAAAATCTTTACGAATTACAATTTTTTAAACCTTATCGCTGTTCCTCCTGCTCCACCTAATTTTAAATGTAATGTATCTGTAGATTTTACCTTTTTCTTAGATATGGCAACAGCAGTTGGATTATGCGTTTCGTCTGTTCCTTCTGCGTCAGCATAAATCTGCGCTTCATAAGTTGCACTTGTGTCTAAAAATGATAATGAAACCGTTAAATCCCTGCTTTTTTCGTTTGTCATACTTCCTAAATACCAGTCTTCACTATTTTTGTCTTTACGAACCGTAGTCAGGTATTCACCAATTTCTGCATTTAAAACTTTTGTATCTTTCCAGTCTGTCGGAACATCTTTTAAGAATTGCATTGCCGGAACATTATAATTCTCTGGAAGATCAGCCAGCATTTGAATGGGAGAATAAAAAGTGACATACATTGCCAACTGCTGAGCTGTTGTTCCGTGAATTCTTTTTCCCGGGTAACCTTGTTTGATTTCAACATCTAAAACTCCCGGAGTATATTCCATTGGTCCTGACAGCATTCTTGTGAATGGAAGAATCACAACATGACTTGGGGGATTTCCTTCGCTCCATGCGTTATATTCCTGACCTCGCGCTGCTTCTCTTGCCAGCATGTTTGGATATGTTCTGCGCTCTCCTGTATCTTTTATCGGTTCATGATAGAAAACAGCCAAATCATACTGCGCCGCTTTTTCTAAAACATATCTAAAATAATTTACACCAAACTGACCATGGTGCCATTCTTTCATATTTAATTTTGAACCAACGTGGCCAATTTTTACGGTGTGGATTCCTAATTTTTTGTATAAAGCAAAACCGGCATCAATTTGTTTCATGTAATTAATCAGGTTCGATCCTGTCTCATGATATCCGATCAATTCTACGCCTTTTGATTTTCCGTATTCTACTACTTTTTCCAGATCGAAATTATCTGCAGATTGTGTGAAACTAAACATGTGCATACGGTTTTCATACCAAGCCGGAGTCCAGCCTTTGTTCCAGCCCTCAATCAATAAGTGGTGCAATCCTTCTTTGGCCGTAAAATCGATATATTCTTTGGCATGAGCAGTAGTAGCTCCTTGTTTTTCGCCTTCCCAAAAAGTATATTTCCCGATGTGCATCGCCCACCAGATTCCGAAATATTTATACGGCTGAACATACGATGGTTTTCCTAATTTGTTAGGTTCATTTAGATTTAAAATCAAATAGGAATCGATTAAATCTCCTGATTTTTCAGCAATTTGAATCGTTCTCCAGGAAGAAGTAAAAGCATCTTTTACTCTAACTTTTACTCCATCAGCCCAAGGCACTAAATTCGATTTTAATTGCGTCCCTTCAGTTTGTTCCAAAGTCATACTCGCAAAATCAATTAAATTGGCTTCGTGAAAACTTAGTTTCAAACCACTTTTACTTTCAATGGTTAATGGTGTATGAACCGTATCTAATTTACTAACTGGTGAAGCAGTATACAAATACTCATAACGTTCTGGTTTGAATGCCGGAATCCACCATGCTTTTCCGTCTTCTTTTAAGTTGAAAGTCGTTTTTTCATCCATGATAAAAATACTGTCTTTCACATTTTGCTTTGGATACACATATCTAAAAGCTACTCCGTCATCAAAAGCACGGAACTGAATTTGTAATTTTCTTTTGTTTCCTGTTTTTTGTTCTAAATCAACTATTAATTGATTGTAGTGATTTCTGATCTTTTTCTTTTCTCCCCAAACTTGTTCCCAAGTCTCGTCAAACGTAGAAGTTTTTGCTCCTTTTATTTCAAAGTTTGTACTTAAGTCTTCGTTTCCTTTCAATACAAATCCCAAATCTGAAGGTGTAATAACTTCGGTTTTTCCGTGAGAAACGGCATATTTCGGAGCATTTTTTACCAGCTCAAATTTGATTTTGTTTTTTCCGTTTGGCGATGCCAGTTCGTAAGCGTTCTTGTTTTTCTGACTGTATCCAACGACGATTGAAAACAATACGGCTGGGAGAATTAGATAGTTTTTCATGTTTTTTGGTATTATATTTTTTTTGCCACTCCCAATAGCTATCGGGATAAAAGGATTGAAAAGGATTTTTTATTTTTTCTCTCGCAGATCTGGCAGATTGAGCTGATTTTAATATTAAAAAAATCTGCATGATCTGCTAAATCTGCGAGAGTAATAATCCTTTTAATCTGTATAATCTGTGGCTATTTTTTATGCCCCTAATTACACCAATTCAATTCGTGGAAATTCGTGTAATTAGTGACTAACTTTTTTATTTAATCCACTCGGTTTTAAAAGTGGTTTTCCCGTTTAATGGATTTGCTGCTACGTCGAAATTGTTTCCATTTTTGTTCACTTTTATTTCTTTTACAGCATCTCCTTCTGGCAAAAATACTTTGGCTGTCGCCGAAGTGGTTTTATCGCTTGCAAAAACTTTTAGCGTCAACTTGCTCCAGTCCATATCCTTGGTAGATTGTGCCAGTGCAATATGCGGAATCGCAGAACCATCTCTGACCAAAACTACAATTGGCACTTCACCTGCTTTAATTTTATGCCATCCTCCTTCGTATACTTTTTTGGTCTGGTAATCAATCCATGTTCCTGCCGGAAGGTAAACGTCTCTTTCTTCAACTTCTTCAAAAAGCGGTGCAACCAACATACTTGATCCGAATAAATATTCATTGTCAACCAGCCACGCTCCGGGATCGTTTGGATATTCTACAAACAAAGCACGCATCATCGGCAATCCCTTTTGAGAACTTTCTTTTGCCTGAGCGTAGATATATGGCATTAATTCGTAACGCATATTGTCTGCTTTTCTAAATCCTTCCAAGAAATCTTTGCTGTACAACCAAGGTTCGCGAGGCGGTTCTCCGTGGCTTCTTACGTGCGAAGTAAACATTCCGAAAGGTGTCCATCTTCTGTAAATATTTTCAGGAGATTTAGTTGCGAAACCTCCAACATCATGACTCCAGAAACTAAAACCGGAAAGACCTAATGAAAGTCCTCCACGCAATTCTGCAGACATGGCTCCGTTTGTTGTTTCGGCATCACCACCCCAATGCAACGGATAACGCTGGGATCCTGCCCAGGTACTTCTTGCCCAGATTAGAGTATAACCTTTTTCTTTCTGAGTGATTTCGGCAACTGCTTTGTTGTAACGTAATGGATATAAATTGTGTTCATAGAAACCAGTTCTGCCCGAATGGTAAATGCCGTCTGGCGGAGCAGCTTCTCCAAAATCTACTTTGAAAACCGCAACCCCGTCATCAAATAGTTTCTTCAGTTTTCCCTGATACCAGGAAACCGTTTCGGGATTTGAGAAATCTAAAACCGCATCTTCATAAGGCAGGTTTCCTTTACGATCTCTCACAGCCAGGTTTTTTTCCATAATTTCCGGGAACAAAGTGTTCTTTGGGGTGAAATAAGGCAATTGCCACAAACAAATCTGAAAACCATCTTTTTTCAAATCAGACATCATTTTTACAGCATCCGGAAAACGGGATTTTGCAAATTCATAATTGTTTCTCCAATCTACATCAAACCAGCCTGTATCGAAGTGAATTACATCTGTCGGGATTTTGTATTTACGTAAATCTCTCGCAACGTCACGTCCTTCTTTTTCTGAGAAATAGGTAATACGGCTCATCCAGAAACCAAATGACCAAAGTGGGGGCATCGCAGCCTTTCCGGTTAAATCAGTATATTGATCTAAAATGTCTTTGGGCTCTCCGATAAAGAAAAACAAATCGGCTTCATCATCGCCAATGTACATTTCGTTGGCACTGGCAAAATACTTCCCAAAGTCAACTGTGATTGGAGTTGAATGGTGCATGAAAACGCCGTAACCACGGCTGCTCATATAAAACGGAATCGGTTTGTACATGGTTTCATTCTGGATTCCGTTGGCATCATCCGTCCATAAAACTACTTTTTGACCGCGTTTGTTGAATTGTGTGAATGATTCTCCACAGCCAAATATTTTTTCGTCCGGTTCTAAGCTGAAAGCCGCTCCCATACTTCTGGAGTAATCGCTGTTTCTGCGAACATAAGAAAACGGAAGCGTTGGCGTATAGGTATTTTTAAAATCGGTATCATGAAGTGTACTGGTTAGCAGTTTTCCTTTTTCATCATAGATTTTTACGTGCCATGGTTTAATCAAAATCTCGACTCTGCCATGTTTGCCTGTATAACTGTGACCGCCTTCGATTTTAGCATATTTCCATAATTCCGGATGATTTGGCGCAACGCCGTCAACCAACATCAGGGATTCTTTTTCTGGGTGAAACTGTGGACCAGAAGTCGTTTTGATACGAAGGGTTCTATCAGAAACAAACTGAATTTCGAATGGCAAAACAGGAGATTCTGCGTATTCTGTTGTTGGGAATTCGTTTGCTTTTTCAACATCAGGTTTCATCATCATATTGTTGAAAGCCTGACGTGTTTTATAATTGTAACGCAAATATTTAATTGTTCCTTTTGCTGTTGCCGGGTCAAAAGAAGCCAATTCATCTGCGAAATAAAACGTATTCAGATAGTTCTGAAAATCTTTACTAATATCTATTGGTGCATTAAGCACATCTGCATTTTGGATTTGAGCATTCGCTTTTGGAACTGCTAAAAATCCCAAAACAAAAGCAGAAACTAGTGCGGTTAATTGTGAGTTTTTCATGGGTTAGTTTTATTTTTTTTCCACAGATTAAAATGATTCGAAAGGATTTTTTCTTTTTCTTTTCTCTCGCAAATTTTGCAGATCATGCAGATTTAAATCTTTTAATTCTTTAATCTGTGGCCATCTTTTTACACAGATTGGGAAAAAAAATCCGCATGATCTGCCAAATCTGCGAGAGTATAAAATCTTTTAATTCTTTTAAACTGTATCTATATTTAAAAATTAAAAATTAGAAAACTTATTCTGTTGTAATTACAATGGTCGATTGTTTTAGTCCATTCGCTTTAGCGGTTAATTCTAATCTTCCGGATTTATCTCCCGATTGTACAATTACGAGACATTTTCCGGCTAGAGCGGTATGTTTAGTTCCTTTGTACGGTTCGTGACTTACCGGATCTCCACTGCAAACGCCTACTATTTTTCCGTTTCCTTTTAATGAAAAGTTGATTTCGTTATTGGCATTTGGTGCTATTGTTCCGTTAGCATCCAAAACATCTGCAGTTACAAAAGACAAATCGTTTTTGTCTGCTTTAATGGTACTTCTGTCAGCCGTTAATTTCAGTTGCGAAGGATTTCCGGCAGTTTTGATTTCTTTTTCTAAAACCACTTTTCCGCCTTTACGGGAAACTGCTTTTAGAGTCCCCGCTTCAAAAGGAATTCGCCACATGACATGCAAATCGTCTCCTTTTTTTGCTCTTTTTCCAACTGATTTTCCGTTTACGAAAAGTTCAACCTCATCGGCTTTATTGTAGTATGCCCAAACATCAACCGTTTGTCCTGTTTTCCAGTTCCAATGCGGGAAAACGTGAAGAACATCTTTATTTGTCCATTCACTTTGGTACATATAATAGACGTCTTTTGGGAAACCCGCTAAATCGACAATACCAAAATAGGAACTTACCGATGGCCACTCGTATGGTGTTGGTTCTCCAATGTAATCGAAACCTGTCCAAACATACATTCCAGCCAGAAAATCATGTTTTTTTATGATTTTCCAGGTTGCTTCGTGCGTAGATCCCCAGGGTGTCTGCACCTGATCATAAGCCGAAACGGTATTTCCCGGATTTCCTCCTTCAAATTTCTTATCCCAGCTAACCGGCCATTTTTTAATTGTGTCCGAAACAGCATCATAATAACCTCTTGTCTGCAAACCTGAGGTAGTTTCGGTTGCGATGAAAGGGGTTTTTGGAAAATTTTTTAAATGATGTTCGAAAGTCTGATGCGCATAATTGTATCCTATCAAATCTAAAACTCCAGATCCGGCAAGCGGATTAATCGAAACATTCTTTTTCTCAAATTGCAAAGTTACCGCATCAATATTCATATTTACCGGCGGATTCATTCCTGCTGTCAACGGTCTTGTTTTATCGTACTGGCGTGTGATGGCAGCTAACTCTTTAGCGATTTCAATTCCGGTTTCATTCCATTGTTCCGGAATTTCATTTCCGATACTCCACATAAAAATACTTGGATGATTGCGGTCACGACGTAATTGATCTGCTAAATCTTGTCTATGCCATTTGTCCCAATCATTTGCATAATCGTATTTGGTTTTGTTTTGTTTCCACATGTCAAAAGCTTCATCCATTACAATAAAACCCATTTTGTCGCAAAGATTTAGAAGTTCCGGAGCGGGAGGATTGTGTGAAGTTCTGATTCCGTTTACACCCATTTCTTTCAAAATCTCCAACTGACGCTCAATAGCGCGTGTATTAATTGCAGCGCCTAACGGACCTAAATCGTGGTGCATGCAAACTCCTTTTATTTTGACTTGTTTTCCATTCAGGATAAAACCTTTATTCAGATCAAACTTAAATTCTCTTATTCCGAAATTGGTTTTGTATTGATCTACAACTTTATCGTCAACTAAAATTTCCGTAACTGCTGTGTACAATTCCGGTTTTTCAACTGACCATAACGCCGGATTTTCAACTTCTGCTGACTGCTTTATAATTTGACTTCCGTCTGCATTGATTGTTATATCTTGAGTAACCGATGTTACTTTGGTGTCTTCTTTAAAAATAGTTGTCGTTACTGTTGTTTTTTTACCTTCTGTATATTGATTTTTAATTGTTGTTTCAATACTTACTGAAGCTTTTTCGGCAGTAACTTTTGGAGTTGTAATATACGTTCCCCATTGTTCAACGTGAAGTTTGTCTGTGGTTTCGATCCAGACATTTCTAAAAATTCCGGAACCCGAATACCAGCGTGAATTAGGTTGTTTTGAATTGTCAACCTTAACAATTATTTCGTTGTTTTTATCTCCGTAATTTAAATATGGAGTAATCTCATATTGAAAACCAATATATCCGTTTGGACGTTTTCCTAAGTAATGTCCGTTTACCCAGACTTCGCTGTTTCTGTAAACGCCGTCAAAGGTGATCGATGTTATTTTTGCAGTGTCTTCAGCAGCCACTTTGAATGTTTTTTTGTACCATCCTAAACCGCCGTTCAGGGATCCGCCTCCATAACCGGCAGGACTTTTTTTATTAAATTTTTCTTCGATACTCCAGTCGTGGGGAACGTCTAAAGTTCTCCATTTTGTTGTAGCACTAATTGTATCTTTATCAACGAGGCTATCATTAAGATGGAAACTCCAGTCTGAATTAAAAGACACTTTTCTGCTTTCAAAATCAGTATTTTTCTTATTGCAGCTAAAAACTGCAAAAAGTCCCAAAATTGTCAAGGCCTTTAAAAAATTCAAATGTTTCATCTTTTTTTTATAATAATTAGAAGAAAATAAATTTACCCATAATTACCAACCAATTCATAAGGCGGCAAATTATTATTTTTGAGGTATGTATTGTTGTATTTTTTAGTCTTAAACTGATTTGATTTTGTCAAAAAAATAATAAGACATCCCTAAACACTTTCTTTCAAAAAAATAGTACTAAGATTGTATTTAGAGATGACTTAATTATTTAAAAAATGGTTTTTAGATTATTAATTACTTAGGACAAAGTGGAAAATCATATACTCACTTTTCACCTCATCACGTTTTCCAAACCAGATGTCAGTAACCACATTACCAGTTTTTGCAGTTTTAACAATTTTCCATTGGTTTTTAGCCGTAGTAGACACCGTTGCCCAGGAACTTCCTATTGGAAATGATGGAGTTATACCGCTAAAAGTGATAATATTAGTTCCATCAGTAGTGGTAGAATAAGTCCCTGATTTTGTTGCACCATTACTGTCTATGGTTGTTACTTTACCATCATCTGAGAAGCTAATTTTGTTTTTAACAACTGTAGCCTGATCACCCGAAACATATCCTGGCCAGCCAGCTGCTTCATAATCAGCAACAGAATTCCAGTTGTTTAACATTTCACCATTCAAATCAGTCCAGTTAAAAGGAGTGTCCTTGCTTAAATGCCATGTTTTAGTGGTTGTTGATGTAGTTGACAATAAATCATCCACACTTCCGCCATTTAAATCAATTGCAGGATTTGGATCCGGAACATCTTTTGGCACCCAGTTATCGCTATAGTCTTTTGATATAAAGTTAAAAACCAATGTTGCTGTAGACTCACAACTATTTTTTCTCATCACACCTACTTGTAATGTGTTTTCAGTTAAAGACATGATTTTCATCGATTTCCAATCTACAACACAATTCTCATTTTCATTAGGGTGTATGATCGTAGCATTAGAAGTCGTTAAGGTTTTTGCAGCAGCGTCTAAAAAGAATGTTCCGGACTCCTGACCATACGCCGGAGACATCTTATGATCTGTTTTTAAAAATGGACCACCCTCTAAACTAAATGTCATACTTCCGTAATCACCTTTAGCTGCAATCCATTGGTTGCCCTTCCACTCCGGAAGCCAATTCCAGCAATCAGTACCATAACAACCATTATCACCCCCTTCTAACCATGCATTATCAGCTCCGTAAAAGTACATTGGACCAATAAAATATTTCGAAACCCCATCTGCATTTAAATCCAAAAGCCAGGTTTTAGATTTTCCAACACCGCCTGTAAGTAAATTCCAAAGAGGATCGTTTACATAAGTTAAGTTGTCCTGCGTAACCGTCACGGTGTAAGGATCTAACTCTACAATACCACCACCGGTAACAGCTGTAATTTTGATTGTATAGTTTCCTTTAAAAGCATATTTAACCGTTTCAGTCGCTTTATTTGATTTACCTGTCCCATAATCCCAGGTAAGCACAACTCCCGGAGTTTTATTTTTCAGTATGACAGTATTTCCTCCCGGATCAACTTCAAAATCCTGTGTAATTTCATAATCAATATCTGATTTATCAGTCACGGCATCTAACGAATAAGTGTCAGGTGAACAGGATGACAATAGCAATAGCAGTGTCAAAAATGTTGTAATTATTATTTTAATATTTTTCATTTTCTTTAGTTTTTAGTTTAAAATTACCAGCCGGCATTTTGTTTTAAAATATTTCCTGATAATGTAATCTGCGTATTAGGAATTTGCGATAATCCTTTTGTTTCCTGAATCTTAGCAGCCGATATTGTTTTTGTTCCGGCAACTCCTCCGCTTAATAAAGTTGTTGATTCTGCAATTTCTGACGAGGCTTTACCGATTCCCTGACGCAATAAATCCCAGTATCTGATGCCCTCAAGTGCAAACTCTAAGCGTCTTTCATCCATAATATTTTCCTGTGTTACTGACTTAGCTGTAAAATTAGTTTTATACGCTCTTTGTCTCACCTGGTCAAAATACGACTGAGCACTCCCGCTGCCTAATTCAGCTGCCATTAACAATACATCAGCATATCGCAATACAACATAATCCTGAAACTGGCTGATATCCCAAAACTGGCTGCCCAAAACAAGCGGAAGATCTTTTCCGTCCTTATCTACCATTGGTGCGTATTTTTTATTATAATATCCTGTATATTCTCTCTGACTGTTTATTTTGTCAAATTCTATGTTTTCTTCTTCAATTCCAATGATGGTTGCTGCACGCCTTGTATCATTAGCATCAAAATCATCCCATAATTTTGAGTTCACGGTAACTCCCCATCCACGGCCATAAGGATATGATGAAAACTCTCTCATACCAAACATTACCAGCCAATGATTGCCATCTGTGTTTCCGTTATAATCACTTGTATAAGTATATTTTATAGAAAATATGAATTCTTTGTTGCTTTCACCTGCATATTTATCAACCGAAGCTGCCGGCCATAAAGTAGAAAAATCATCAACTAAACCGTGACCACTCGATGCAATAACATCTTCTAAATGCTTCAAAGCCTGAGCTTTAGTAACAATCCCGGCTAAATCTGCTTTTCCATAATATCCTGTGTAATATAAATAAACACGCCCTAACAGGGATTTTGCTGCCCATTTCGTAATTCTTCCGCCGGGTACAGAATTGTATGCCGCTGCTGGCAAATTCTCTGAAGCAAATACCAAATCCTCTGCTATTACTTTATAAACTTCCTCCGGAGCTGCCTGTGGAATGTTCTCTTTAGACGGAGTTGTTAAAAGCGGTATGTTTCCCCACAAACGTACCATCTCAAAATAAAGATAAGCCCTGATGAATTTAGTCTCAGATTCATAAGTACTTCTTAGTGCAGTATCTCCACCCCAGTCAATCTGATCCATTTTTGACAGGAAAACATTACAACGATACAAAGCTCTGTAATAGGCAACCCAATTATTATTGAGAAGATCCACATCAGATGGAGAACGACTCTTATCAAATTCATCTACCATTGCATAATTGTAACCATCTGAAGCTCCGGTACCGCCAAAACAATCATCTGACATCACTTCTGTTATTACAGGAACTCCCAAACCACCGGCACCAGTCGCTACTTGCAAACCATCATAACAACCAACTAATGCAGTATAAGCATCCTCTGTTGTTTTATAAAAATTTGTATCTGTTTGTTGTGTCAGAGGTTCAGTTTCTAAACTGCAAGAACCCAGAGACAATAAACTCAAACAGAAAATATATAAATAGGTATTTTTCATTATCTTATTTATTAAAGTTTAACATTTAATCCCAACATATAGGTTCTTGGTCTTGGGTAGTACCCTACATCCACACCTGATGAAAACTTTTGATCATCATTTGAAGAACCAAATCCAATTTCAGGATCCATACCATCATATTTTGTAAAAGTGTAAAGATTTAATACAGAAAAGTAAATTCTGAACTGGCTGGCAAAGAACGATTTAGATTTATCCATTTTGGCTAAATCAAATCCTAGAGTAACGGTGTTAATCCTTAAAAAATCACCATCCTGAACATATAAGTCTGAAAATTGTGTAAAGTTTCTGTTATCTTCTGTTACTCTTGGCATTGAATTCGAAGACCCTTCACCGTGCCAACGGCTCAATATTCTGGAAGTATAATTACCAAAAGCACCCGATTGGTTTCGGTAAGATTGTACAATCTGGTTTCCTGCCACACCATTTGCCATCAATGAAAAATCAAATGCTTTATAGTTTGCTGATAAAGAAAAACCATAGGTAAAATCAGGATTAGGATTTCCGATGCTGGTTTTATCAAGAGAGTCAATTTTATCATCTCCGTTTGTATTTACGTAGATAATATCTCCCGGAGCTGCACCAGGCTGTAATACTACACCGCTATCCGATTTATAATTATCAATTTGTTCCTGATTCTGAAAAACGCCTCCTGTTTTGTAACCCCAGAAATATCCCAAAGGAAATCCGTTTTCCGCTCTGTAGAATTCGCCCGCATTATCATAAAGTTCATTATTCAACCCATGAATTATACCATCTGTTGTAGGTATCTTACCTACTGTATTTTTATTATAGGCACCATTTGCACTCACACTATAATTAAAATCACCAATATTGTTTTGATAATTCAGGCTTAACTCCACCCCTTTATTCTCTACATCCCCACCATTAATATAAGGCGGTACTTCAGCACCCGCAGTTGCTAACATTGGAGCTAAAATCAGCCAGTCCTTGTTTGTTTTTTTATAAACATCAAAAGTAACGTTCAGGGCATTATTCAAAAATCTGGCATCCAGACCCACGTTAATCTGATCTGAATTTTCCCATTTTAAATCAGGATTTGCAAATCTCAGAGGATAGGTTCCCGGTGTAAGGACTCCCTCTGTATCACCAAAAATATAATTTGTATTATTCGATTTCATTACAGCTAAATATTGAAAGTTTCCAACTGCCTGATTACCAACCTGACCCCAGCTCGCTCTCAATTTTAAAAAATTAATAGCTTGAGAATCTTTCAAAAATGTTTCATTAGACATTACCCATCCAGCAGACACTGATGGGAAATAGCTCCATTGATTATCGGGAGCAAATTTTGATGAACCATCAGCTCTCAGAGTAGCATTAATCAAATAGGTGTCTTTAAAGTTATAATTTAATCTCCCAAAATAAGACATCAATATATTTTCTTCTTTTTTCCCTTTTATAGTTATTTTTGTGCCGTCTTTATTTGTAGTATTATCTATCCACGCATGTTCTAAATCATTAAAAACAGAATCTGCATTATTTGCTTCTACAGAAGTTCCTGCATAATTAATATAAGATGTTCCCAGCATTGCTTCGAAATGATGATCTTCAGCAACATTGAATTTATACCCCAATAAATTATCCCAGTTGATACGTCTGCTTTTAAACATGTTTTGGTTGACAGTATCAAAATTATTATTTGCATAAATTGACAGATGATATACAGGTTTGTATGAATGTCCTTCAGACACATAATAATCAAGTCCTAAAGTTGTTCTAAACGTAAGGTCTTTTATGGGTTCAATCTGTAAATAAACATTTCCTAATAACTTCTGATTGTTACTTTCATTTTGATTGTTGTAGTCCATCATTGCATAAGGATTTGCAACTCCATTTAACCATGGTTCAGTACTATTTGTATTTGTAGTGTCAAAATAATTACCATCGGCATCGTACATTGGCAATAACGGAGTAGTCTGAAATGCGCTTCTTAAAGAATTGTTGTATTGATTTCCAACTCCAATACCATTTTTATCTACATAAGCAAAACTTAGATTCTGTCCCAGAGTTAAAATGTCTTTATATAATTTATGTTCTGAATTGAATCTGAAATTGTAACGTTCATAGTTCGACAAATCTTTGCCGCCAACTACTCCTTCCTGTCCTAAATAAGACAATGAGGTAGAATACACTGAAGTCTCTGAACCGCCTGATGCTCCAAACGAGAAGTTTTTGGTAGCTGCATTATCTGTCAACATTTTATCCATCCAGTTCGTACCTTTTCCTAAAGCAGCAATCTGATCATTAGTAAAATAAGGATTTTTACCTGAGTTTACTGCCGCTTCATTCAAAATAGTGGCGTATTCTCTGGCATCTAATAAATCAACTTTTCTGGCTACCGACTGTACGCCATAATATTGGTCAAATGTAATTTTTCCCGGAGAACCTCTTTTCCCTTTTTTGGTTGTAACCAAAACAACTCCGTTTGCAGCCTGAGATCCGTAAATGGCAGACGAAGCCGCATCTTTTAAAACCGAAATTGATTCAATATCAGAATTGCTTAGATAAGCAATATCACCTGTAATTACACCATCTACAACATACAGCGGACTGCTTCCTCCCGTAGTCCCTAATCCCCTTATAACAACATTCATAGATTCTCCAGGCTGCCCGGAAGTAGATGTAATCTGAATACCAGCTGCCTGTCCTTGCAGTCCCTGAAGTGCGTTGATAGTGTTAGTTTTAGCAAGGTTTTCACCTGATACCTGAGCAACGGCAGTAGTAACCGCTGTTCTTTTTTGCGTACCATACCCAATAACTACGACTTCTTTAAGATCTGCCGCTTCAGTTTGTAAAGTGACAGCAATTGTTTTTTGCGATCCTAAAGTTACACGCTGGGTTTTGAACCCCATAAAACTGATTGCTATTACATCACCAGTTTTTGCCTCTATCCTGAAATTACCGTCAAAATCTGTCGAAGTTCCTCTTTTCGTCCCTTCAATTGCTACAGTAGCACCTGGAATTCCAATACCGTCGTCTGCTGATTTTACATTTCCGCTTACAAATTGGGATTGCTCTTGTGCAAAACCCGACTGTATCGTAAATACGTTAAGCAGCAGCACCACGAAAAACTGGAGCATTGTCGGTTTAATACAATAATTGCTTTTCATAATCATTAATAATTTGGTTAAAGTTTGTTGTTAGTTGTTTTAATCTAATTAATAGGCATTCAAAATATTTTGTACATCATTTTTTGTTTCCACCTGTAAAAAATCCCTGTTATCTTCTTCTCAAATTAACTTATAGTCAAAATACATTTATCTTATGGTTAATTTGACTACAAGTGTAATGCAATTTTTCTATATTAACAAAAAATTAGACTTATTTTTTTGTAATTATAATAATATTATCTAAATTTTTACATATAAATCATTATAGATTATTTAAAACAATTAAAAATAATTATAATATCATCATTTATACAATCAAATTATCAAAGATTGGAACACTTTATTCTATTATTTTGTATTATTTTAAAAAATTTAGAATATTATTGCACTCATTTAAAAATATGTATCCCTTTAAGTATATTGTATAGTTTTTATTTATTTAATTTGTCAAAATTTTAATAACATGGCCGACAATCTGAATAATGACACTATCGAAAAAAATGATTCTTCGGTGATGAATGCCATTACGATTGACTGTGTTATATTTGGTTTCGACCAGGGAAGTCTTGAAGTACTTTTGATTCAGCATGGAGAAGGAATCAGTAAAGGAAAATGGGGACTTCCGGGAGGGTGGATTAATAAAAAAGAAAGTACTGATGATGCCGCCCACAGATTATTGAATGAACTTACAGCATTAGACCAGATTTATCTGGAACAGCTAAAAGCATTTGGAAATCCGGATCGTTTTCCGCTAAGACGTGTCATTACAATTGGATATTACGCCCTGATTAAAAGGGAAGACTATAATATTAAGGCAGGCTTTACAGCATCTGATGCAAAATGGTATAAGATTAATGAAATTCCGGATTTGATTTATGACCACAACGAGATTCTGACATACAGCCTGAAACATTTAAGAAACAGGGTTCGTCAGGCGCCCATTGGTTTTGAGCTTCTGCCCGAAAAATTCACATTGTTGCAATTAATGCATTTGTACGAAGAAATATTAGGAATCGAAATGGACAAATCTAATTTCAGACGAAAAATTCTTCACATGAAATTGCTTGGTGCGCTAGATGAAAAACAGCAGGATGTTTCTCACAGAGCGGCGAAGCTATACAAATTTGACTCAGAAATTTATACAAAACTTACTGAAAAAGGATTTAATTTTGAATTTTAAACCAGCCCTTATAAAAGCAAAAAATGGCATTTTTACACTCTAAAAAAACTTCAAGGACTTATGTTGGAGGACCCTCTGAAATTCAAAATCCGGTAATCGACGGAATCACCATCGACTGTGTTATATTTGGATTCAATAAAGGCAACCTCGAAGTACTTTTGGCACATCATGCTGAAGGTGAAAGTATTGGAAAGTGGGGACTTCTTGGAGGCTGGCTCAAAAAAGAGGAGAGCTCTGATAATGCAGCACAACGAATTTTATACGAATTAACAAGTCTTGACAACATCTACCTCGAACAGTTAAAAGCATTTACAGATCCAAACCGTGTGCCAGGGAAGAGAGTGGTAACCATTGGTTATTATACATTAGTGAATCGCGAAGATTATAATATAAAAGCCGGACTTACCCTGATGGAAGCGGCCTGGTACAAAATTAACGAGCTACCTGATCTGATTTTTGACCATAAGGAAATCATGCAATTCAGCTTAATGCAACTTCGTAACAGAGTACGTCAGGCCCCAATCGGGTTCAATCTTTTGCCCGAAAAATTCACTTTACTGGAACTCATGCATCTTTATGAAGAAATATTGGGAATTGAACTGGATAAATCTAATTTTCGCCGAAAAATCCTGCACATGAAACTGCTGGTTGCCTTAGATGAAAAACAACAGGATGTTTCACACCGGGCAGCAAAACTCTATAAATTTGACCCGGAAATCTATAAAAAACTGACTGAAAAAGGATTCAATTTTGAGTTTTAAAACCCTAATTTAATTTTCAAAATCAAGTATCAGAAAACTACATTCCAGAATCCAAAACTTTGCGTTATCTTTGCGCTTTAATAACATGTGCTAAAGCAATTGCTGCAGTGCAATTTATACCCGAAAAAGACTAAAACTCAATTAGAGAATTGATATATTAAAATGAAGAAGATACGTAACTTTTGCATTATTGCACACATTGACCACGGTAAAAGTACACTGGCAGACCGATTACTGGGCGCTACCCAAACCGTTACAGCCCGTGAAGAAAAAGCACAATTGCTTGACAACATGGATCTGGAGCGTGAGCGTGGAATCACCATTAAAAGTCACGCCATCCAGATGGAGTACACTTACAAAGGAGAAGAATATATTTTAAATCTAATTGACACTCCCGGTCACGTTGATTTTTCATACGAAGTTTCAAGATCTATCGCTGCCTGCGAAGGTGCGCTTTTGATTGTTGATGCTGCACAAAGCATTCAGGCTCAAACGATTTCAAATTTATATCTTGCATTAGAAAATGACCTGGAAATTATTCCGGTTTTAAATAAAGTCGATTTACCAAGTGCAAATCCTGAAGAAGTTAGTGATGATATTATCGATTTATTAGGTTGTAAATTAGAAGATATTATTCATGCTTCCGGAAAAACAGGTTTTGGTGTTGAAAATATTTTAGCTGCGATTATCGAAAAAATCCCTGCTCCAAAAGGAAATGTTGATGAGCCATTGCAAGCTTTGATTTTTGACTCGCATTATAATCCTTTTAGAGGAATTGAGGTTATTTTTAGAGTTGTAAATGGTGAAATCAAGAAAGGCCAGAAAATTAAATTCATGGCTACAGGCAATGAGTATTTTGCAGATGAAGTAGGTACTTTGAAACTGAATCAGGTCCCAAAAAATGTGATTTCAACCGGAGATGTTGGGTATTTGATTTCGGGAATTAAAGAAGCAAAAGAGGTAAAAGTGGGTGACACCATTACGGATGCCAAAACGCCAACCCAAAATATGATTACCGGTTTTGAGGATGTGAAACCAATGGTTTTCGCCGGAATTTACCCTGTTGACACCGAAGACTTTGAAGACTTACGCGCTTCGATGGAAAAATTACAACTGAATGATGCTTCTTTAGTATTTGCTGCTGAAAGTTCGGCTGCATTAGGATTTGGTTTCCGTTGTGGATTCTTAGGAATGCTGCACATGGAAATTATCCAGGAGCGTTTGGAGCGTGAGTTCAATATGACGGTAATCACGACTGTACCTAACGTTTCGTATCTGGCTTACACCAAAAAAGAACCGGATACTCCAATTATCGTAAACAACCCGAGTGACTTGCCTGAGGCTACAAAATTAGACCGGGTAGAAGAACCATACATCAAAGCAACGATTATTACCAAAGCTGATTTTGTGGGGAACGTAATGAGTTTATGTATCGAAAAACGTGGACAAATTACCAACCAGACGTATTTAACAACTGAGCGTGTTGAATTGAATTTTGATATGCCATTGGCGGAAATCGTATTTGATTTCTATGATAGATTAAAAACAGTTTCAAAAGGATACGCTTCGTTTGATTATTCTCCAATTGGAATGAGAGAATCCAAACTGGTTAAAATGGATATTTTATTAAATGCGAATCAATTAGACGCACTTTCTGCCTTAATTCACGCTGATAACGCCTACACTATTGGTAAGAAAATGTGTGAAAAATTGCGTGAATTAATTCCGCGTCAGCAATTTGAGATTCCGATTCAGGCTTCAATCGGGGCTAAAATTATCGCTCGTGAAACCATTAAAGCACTTCGTAAAGACGTTACCGCCAAATGTTACGGTGGAGATATTTCGCGTAAGCGTAAACTTTTGGAAAAACAGAAAAAAGGTAAAAAACGTATGAGACAGGTAGGAAATGTTGAGATACCGCAAGAGGCGTTTATGGCTGTACTGAAATTGAATGATTAGATTTAGTAATAAACACTAAAAAAGAGACTGTCAAAAATCTAGTTCAATCTCTGGCAATTTTACAGATAAAATGTTTTTTGATTTATATCAGAATATTATTGTTATTAAACTGGCTGTCCAATATTTTTTTTCGGACAGCCTAAATAATTTTATGAATACATAAAATCAGATTAATTCTTTATTAAACTCAATCTTATGAGTTTGGAACTAGTTTCTAAACAAATGGCGAATTTGACATCCCTGCTTTAGAAGACCATATGTTTTGTCCTAAATAATTATTAAGTCTAAATCACCTGTAAATTCTAAGTAAATATAAGCCCCTATTTTTCCCGAAGTTCCAGTACTCCATAAAATGGTTCCTGATTTACTTTTAACAACAAAATTACCATCTGTTTGCATAACTGCATACGCTCCAGGGTTACCATAAGTTTTAGTATGCCATATTACTTTTCCAGTAACTTCAGAAATTTCAAGATCTCCATCACTTTTCATTCTCATAACATATTTATAATTATCTGTCCTAAAATATTCCCCAGATTTAACACTTTGTCCAGAAACTAGTTTGAATTTGAAACGATCTGAAGCGGAAGGTTGTGGGTACAATATTGTAGCAGATATTTTATCTTCATTAGACAAAACTGTATTCCAAGGGAATGAATATCCATTTAAAGTTAGGTAACTAGGAAAGGAGTAGAGCATTATTGATTGAGCATCAAAAGTAGTATAGTCAACAGTAGATGGTGAAAATTTATTTAAAATATTATTATCAACTTTTCTTTGTCCCAACCTGCCAACGCATAATAATTATATACTTCCGCTACATTCCATTGTATTGGGGAAGTAGGATTTTGATGTTCATGAACAAATCCTAAAGCATGACCAAATTCATGAATTACAACTCTACTAAATTCTTCGTCTGATGTATTATTATCAAACCATCCAAAATTCATTGATGGTGAGTTTTGAGCAATTTTATAGCAACGATTTCCAATATTGGACCAAGAAGCAACATCACCATTCCACTTAAAAGCAATTTTAATTGCAGCACTCTGTCCACTCGTCACCCATTCATATTTAAATTTGCATGTTGCAACCATGTATTAGCAAATTGCTTCACTTTGTTTTGAAGATAAGCATCTCCATTCAAAAACTTGATTCTTATTGTCTGTCCTGACATCCAGTAAGAACTTTTATAGGAAACTCTTCCAGTAAGATTATCATCAACAAAAGGATCCATCGTAGTACAAGATCTAAATGGAACTTTTGTTTCCAAACTATGTGGTAAATGCTCTTTCTCATCTGAACAAGAAAAGAAAAACACTGAACAAAATAAAATAACGTATTTTTCATAATAACAATTAATTTTAAAATTAAACTAAATTACTTTATGATTCAAATGTAATCTTTTTTTTATATTTTTGTTGTAAAATATTTATTAATCAACTAATTACATAAAATTATGAAAACAAGAATTATTGCTACAGTTGTTGCTTTATTTGTGATTACATTTTTACAAGCACAGCAACAAGAGGCAGAAGCAGAAATAAAATCTGCCAAAGGAGTATCTTTTCAACCAGGAAGTATGTTTATTGAAGGAGGAATATCATTTAGCACGAATGATGATAACAATTCATATTCTATAAATCCAAAATTTGGATATTTCTTGACAAATAAATTTGCTGTGGGAGGTGATTTAGATTTTGGAGGAAGTGAAGTAAAAGCTACAGATGCAAAAACTAACTTCTTTGGAATTGGTGCTTTTGCGAGATATTACTTTTTTGAAGCCGATTCAAAAAGATTCAAAGCTTATGGTGATGTTGGTTTAGGGTATAGCCATTCAAGAGAAGAAGGTAATGTTGTAGGTGGAGGCTCATATGATGAAACCACTAACGGTATAAAAGCAAATATTTCTTTAGGGTTAAATTACTTTTTTTCTCAAAGTTTTGCAGCAACTTTTGTTTTAGCAGATATTTTAACTTACAACAATGCAAAACCTGAAAATGGATCCGCATCAGATAGTTTTGAATTAAACATCAATTTATTCAACAACATTTTTGCGCAACCTAAATTTGGTCTTTTATATAAATTTTAGATCCCTAAAAATTCAAACTAAAGCTGTTCTGATCCGGAACAGCTTTTTTTATGCAATTTTGTTAATATCACCGTATCTTTAGCCTTTAGAAAAAATTAATCCAAAATGCTCGACGAAACCCCAAAACGATTTGACCGCATTGTCGCTATTCTCATTCAGTTGCAATCCAAAAAAATTGTAAAGGCACAGGAACTGGCGGATCTTTTTGATTGCAGCCTGAGAACCATTTATCGGGACATCAGAACTTTGGAAGCGTCGGGAGTTCCTATTTATAGCGAAGCGGGAGTTGGATATGCCTTGATGGAAGGCTACAGACTGCCTCCCGTTATGTTTACACGCGAAGAAGTAAGCAGTTTTATAGCCGCCGAAAAACTGATGCAAAAGTTTACTGATCCGTCTTTGGGAACGCATTATGCATCGGCGATGTATAAACTCAAATCGGTTTTGAGAAGCGGCGATAAAGATTATCTTTCGAATATTGAATCGCGTGTGGTAATGCAAACTGCCGAACCTTTATTTAATGATAATTCTCCCAATACTTTAGCGGTCCTTTTTGAAGGAATTGCCGAGAAAAAGCAAATTCTGCTCACGTACAAAACGTATGAAAGAGACGAAACTACACAGCGAAATTTAGAACCTGTTGGTGTATTTCACGACAATAACAACTGGTATTTTCTGGGATATTGTCATTTGCGAAAAGATTACCGTCAATTTAGAACAGACCGCATTCAGGGCATCAAAAAAACAGATCTTGATTTCACCATTGAACACGATTCTTTGGAAACTTATCTGACTAAAACAGAAACCTGTCCAACCACAAAAGTCAGAATCTTAGTGGATAAAAAAATAGTCCGGTATTTATCTACAGAACGTAAATATCATGGTTTCATTTCAGAAAAAGAGGTTGACGGACAAATCGAAATGACTTTTATGTGCCGGGATATCGAGAGTGGTTTTCCAAGATGGTTTTTGATGTTTGGAGATTATGCCACAATTGTAGAACCTGAAATACTAAAAACAAAGGTTTTAAACCTCATCGAAAGAAATAAAAAGAGACTTTCATAAAAAAACTCCCAAAGAGAATTTTAAATTCTGTCTTTGGGAGTTTTTTTTAAAATTTTCAGGAATTTATCTTTCCCAGAAAAATGGCGGCTCAATATTTAAAGCCCTTAAATACACATAGGCTTGTCCGCGGTGGTGCACTTCATTGTCTATAAAGTATAAGATATTCTGAATAACCGGAAATTCGTACTGCCCAAAAAGATTAAAGGTTTCACTAAAATCTTCTACCGATAATTGCTCCCAATATTTATTGATTTCTACTGTAGCTTCGTCCCATTTTTCAAGATATTGCGCTTTGAAAATCAATTTTTCTCCACCTTCTGAAAAAGCTTCAGTTTGCTTCGTTACAATTTCTCTTAGTCCCGGAACAGCAATAGCCAAAAGTTCATCGACTAGTTTTGCAAAAGGGCGCATTCCGCCAATTGAAAATTCGAAGAAATCTTTTTCCGGAAAAAGTTCAATTAAACGTCGGGTTAATGCTCTGTGTCCCTGCCAGTGTTTCAATAAATCTTCTGAAGTAATTACTTGTGCTTCTAATGTTTTCATGATTTTAAAGTTTTAATTTGTTTAATACTTCAAAATTATCGGGGGCCGGTGACAACAGTTTGTCAGCAGGAAAAATTATTTTTATTATTTATTCTTCAGCCATTCAAACAAGCGATTAGCATCTTCAAATTTAAACAATTGTGTTCCTTCGTTCATAGTTGCAGCAGATCCGCAGGCAACTCCCCAACGAATCACTTCTTTCAGGGTTTTATTTTGTGATAATGCCCAAACCATTCCGCCAACCATACTGTCACCTGCTCCAACTGTACTTTTCTTGGCTACATTTGGTGCAGGAACAAATTCGCATTGATCTTTAGTTACCAATACAGCTCCTTGCGGACCAAGTGAAACCACAACAATTTCAGCGCCGCCATCAGAAATGATTTTTCTGGCTGCTTCATTTACTTCATCTGTTTCTAAGCGTTCAGCCCCGACCAGTTTTGCCAATTCGCCTACGTTTGGTTTGATAAGATAAGCACCGGTTTCTAGAACTTTCTTAAGTGCTTCGCCGGAAGTATCCACAATCAATTTTGAGTTTGATGCTTTGGCGATTTCAGCCACTTTCTGATAAAAATCTGAAGATAAGCCTTCATTCAGACTGCCACTTGCTACCAGATATTTTGGTTTTAACTTGGAAACGGTCTCTAAAACGGTATTGCTTTCAGCATCAGATAAAGCTCCTCCGGTAAATCCAAAACGATATTGCGAATTGGTATTATCGTCAACTGCTATAAAATTTTCTCTTGTGTGGGTTTCTGTTTGAATTGCTTCAAAATCTATTTTTTCTTTGGTGGTTAATTCTTTGAGCATTTCGCCAATTGGGCCGCCTGATGTGAAGATGGCTAATGAACTTCCGCGCAGACGGGAAATCGCTTTAGAAACGTTTATTCCGCCACCGCCGGCATCAAACTGTGGCTCTTTACATCTTATTTTCTGCTCAGCAACCAAACCAGAAAAATGCGTGCTTTTATCTACTGAAGGGTTTACTGTAAGGGTAACTATATCAAATGATTTCATTTTTATTTTATTTAGAATAATGTCGTGAATTAAAACTACTATGCAATTTAACAAAATTAAAACTGCAAATCGTTTTTTGGGCAACAATAATTCTAAATCATAAAATACTGATAATCAATATTATCTAAAGATATATTTTCGTAACTTTAAGTAGAACCACTAATAAAATTTGGATTATGAGATCAGCTCTGCTTCTGCTTTTATTACTATTTTCGACACTATCCTCATCCCAAGGAATCACCGTCGATACTACAACTTTGGCTATACCTGAACTCGTTCGACAAGAGTTAATGCAGAATGCCTGTGCTAATGAAAGTAATTTCAGATTTTCTTCACGACTGGGTATTGGAAAATTCACCAATACCAATCCTAATTTTCCAATTACACACGGAATTATAATTCGCAATGGTATCGCCAAACATACTGAAGGTGCTTATACAGGTACCAATGAAAGCACCCGGTTAAATAACAATAATGACAGCGATTTGCAGAACATAAGTAATGAAAATGGTCAAATTGTGCCCATTACTGATGTCAGTTATCTTCAGTTTGATTTTACACCTTTGTCGAGTAATTTCAGTTTTGATTTTCTTTTTGCTTCTAATGAATATGGGGAGTTTCAGTGTGGCTTTAGTGATGTTTTTGCCTTTATCCTGACCGATTTAACAACAGGAGTTTCTACAAATCTTGCCGTTGTTCCGGGAACACCCACACCTGTTTCTGTTAAGAATATTCGGGACCAGCAGTATAATTCTGCCTGTTTGTCTGCCAATGCTAATTTATTCGACCGGTATAATGTAAACAATCCGGCAGGGTCTGCCATCAATATGAGAGGTGAAACCAAAGTCCTGAAAGCTTCATCAACTGTGATTCCGAACAGAACTTACAGCATAAAACTCGCCATTGGGGATTATAATGACAGCAACTATGATTCGGCAGTATTTATAAAAGGAGGCAGTTTTATGACCACAATGGATTTGGGTCCGGACAGGTTAATTTGCGAAGGCGAAAAAATCATACTTCAATCGGATATAGCTGGTAATTACAGCTATGAATGGACACTAAACGGAGCTGTTATTCCCGGAGAAACCGGCAGCTCTCTGACAGTAGAGCAATCCGGAACTTATGGTGTTACGGCAACCCTTTCAGGCTGTGTCATCAAAGATCAGGTAATCATTAAAGATCTGGTCATTAAAACTCCCAAAAACCTGATCGCCTGCTACAATACAAATGGCACATATCAATATGATCTGACCCAGAATAATTTAACCTCTTTGGGAATTGACCCTTCTAAATATACCATTTATTATTTCGATTCTTTAGCATCAGCCAATGCAAACGGTCCGGCGATACCTCAGAATCAATTAAATTCTTTTACAAGTTCAGGCAACCAGACTATTTATATAAAAGCTGTTCCTTTAAATAACAACAGCTTTTTCTGTACTAACATAATCTCTTTTGATTTGCTGGTAACACCTCCTGTCAATATTGTACAACCGCCCGATATTCGGGTTTGCAACACCATTACCGGAAGAGTTATTGTTGATCTAACCGTTCAGGAATCCGCCATACTGAACGGTCAAAACCCCTCAGATTACAAAATAAGCTATTACACAAGTCAAACTTCAGCAAATAGTGCTACAAATAACATAGCAGATCCAAAAGCTTTCAATACCTCAACAGCCCAAACACCTCAAACCATCTGGGTGCGCGTTGAAAATATTGCGAGTGCAGTGTGTTATGCCACAGTTAATTTTGAGATAATTATTTACTCGCTTCCTCCAGTAGATGATATTCCGAATGTAATCGCCTGTAACAGTTACACCTTGCCCCCAATTGCAAATGGCGAATACAATACCGGACCAAATGGAACAGGCACAAAACTGAATGCCGGAGATGTTATTACCAAAGGAGGTGTTTATTATATTTTTAACAGATCAGCAGCCAACGGTTGTACCAATGAAAATTCTTTTAATGTAATCCTGATCTACGAACTTAGTTTTAAAAAAGAAGTCTGCGGTGAATACACTGTACCACGCGTAGCTGCTGGCGGCTTTTTTTCGGCAGCGGGAGGTCAGGGAAACCCTATTCCGGCAGGAACAATTTTTACTACAAGTCAGACTATTTATTATTACGCCAGAATCAACGGAGCCGTTTGTCGTGACGAAGCCGTGCCTTTTACAGTCTTCCCATTGCCGTTGGTAGATAAGCCTGCTAATGTGTTGACTTGCGATTCTTATACATTGCCACCTTTGACAAATGGAAATTATTATACGGCAACAGGCGGCTTAGGAACCCGGTTAAATGCAGGAAGCAACATAACGGCCAGCCGGACACTGTATGTTTTTGCAAATGACGGAAGATGTACCAACGAACATTCCTTTAAAATAGATATTGTAAAGTCTTCAGCTTTTGTTCCGGTTACAAGATGCGGAAACTACGTTTTGCCGCCGGTTGCTGTGGGCGGATATTATACCGCCCCCGCAGGACAGGGACAAAATATTCCCGCCGGAACCAATATCACCACTTCACAGACGGTGTATTATTATGCTGCAACCACAACTTCTCCTAACTGTACCGATAACTTAAAATATGAAATTACCATCAAAACACTTCCATTGGTAGATACGCCGGGCAATAGAGTGGAATGTGAGCGTTATGTTCTGCCTGCTCTGGTAAATGGAAAGTATTATACAAAAACAAATGGCGGAGGAACAGCATTAAAAGCCGGAGATGTCATTACCTCAACCCAGACCATTTTTGTATATGCCACCAACACAGATTGTACCAACGAACATAGTTTTGTGGTCGAAATCAGGAAACGTCCTTTGGTCGATAGTTTTACAGATGTAGTCACTTGTTCAGCATTTAAGCTTCCTGTATTGAAAAACGGAAAATATTATACCGCAACAGGAGGGCCGCATGGCCAGGGAGTCCAAATTTCCGAAGGAACACTCATCAACACAAACCAGACTATTTACATCTATAACGAATTGGCCGATTTTACAAGCTGCAGTAACGAAACTTTTTTTAGAGTCACTTACAACGGAATAGATGTTGGTACTTTTACTGATGTAAATGTTTGCGACAGCTACACTCTTCCTCCATTGCAATTAGGCAATTATTATGCACAACCCGGAGGAACAGGCGTCATTATTCCGGCAGGGACTGTTTTAACTACATCCCAAAGAATATATGTTTACGCCATTTCAGGAAACCGACTGACCTGTACAAGCGAAAAAAACTTTTTAGTCAACATCTCAGCAACTCCGGTATTAGTAAATGCTCCGGATGTTACCGTTTGTGGAAGTTATACTTTGCCTCCTTTATCGGTTGGGAATTATTACAGCGGACCCGATGCAACCGGAACACTTTATACATCCGGACAGCAAATAACCGCCAGCCAGCAAATGTATATTTACGCAGCTGCAGCCGGAAACCCTGATTGCAATGCTCAGGATGATTTTAATATTACGGTGTATCCTCTCAAAAATCTGCTGTTGCGAAACGAAATAATCTGCGTTGATTTTCAAACAGGGACTACGCTACGCTCGGCGCAACTGAGATCAGGACTTGATCCGGCTATCTATACGGTCGACTGGTATTTAGCCGGAAACAAAGTTGGTACGGGTCCTGATTATACTGCATCAAAAGAGGGCACTTACACCCTTCAGATTACTAAAAATACGCCTGATGTTGGAAATGATTGCGGCTACAATCCGGCTACGGTTATTGTCGAAAAATCAGGTCCGGCAGTTGCTTCCGTCAATATGAACTACTCATTTCAGGAAAATACAGACGTCACCGTAACATTGCACAACGGTTTCGGGAGCTATGAATACCAGCTGGATGACGGCAGTTTTCAAACCAGCAACATATTTCGTGATGTCGATTCAGGAGAGCACGTTATCACGGTACGGGATATCAAAGGAAACTGCGACGACCAGATTCTCATTATCAACGTCCTCAAATATCCCAAGTTTTTTACTCCCAACAACGACGGTTACAATGACACCTGGAACATTCCGGATCTCGCTTACCAGCCCGACGCGTACATCAATATCTTCGACCGGTACGGAAAAACATTAAAGCAGATAAAACCTTCCGGTCCCGGCTGGGACGGCAATTACAATGGCGATCCGCTTCCCTCTACCGATTACTGGTTTCAGGTTTTCTATACCCTAAACGGAACATTCCAGGTTTTCAGGGCTCATTTTAGTATGAAACGATAATCATTTGGGCGTGCCACCATCCCGGCAAGAGGGCAACATACTTTGTGGTTATTCGCCCTTTTACCGGCATGCTGTCAGGCTGTACGCGTTACTTAGGTAACCTGCTCCCATCCTTCACGCGGGCGCAAGAACATTTTTGTAAGTTTGAGATTATTATTTTTCTATATTTGGAAAAATATACGAAACGAACATTCGTATATACACCTAAATTTGGGTAGATATGCGAATGTTTGTTTCGCGTATAAATAAGTTAGGCACAATTTATATGGACATTCTTCTCAATTTCATAAGCGCAATCATCGGTGGACTCATAGTTTGGGCTGTTCAACAACTTTATCAAAATAACAGAGAAAACAAAAAATCGAAACATGTACAAATAAGACATAAAGAAAAAATCCTTGATTTTGAGATTTTAGAAAAACTAAAACCCGGAATGCACATAGATTTGATGAAAGAATATTTTGGAAATCCTTACAAGTTATTTAAAGATGATGATGAAGTATTTAATGAAAAATTAATTACGACGAATTCATACCTGTATTCTTTCAGAAATGCAGATATAAAAATTACTTCAAAAGATAACTTAACAATTGACACTGTTACGGTTTTTCCAAGAGATAAAACGTTTAATATAACCAAATTTGTCGAAGGCTTAAATTTAAATTCAAGTAAAATTAATCTAGCAAGAGTTAATGAAGAATTGCTTTCAATTTCCGAACACACATTTATTGCTGCTAGGCTCGACTATTGTTTTGCACTAAAATATCGAATCGCAAATCCATTATATCTAACCATAACATTATTTGGAGTTATGGAAGGTGATTTTCATGAATATTTTGAGACGGAAGATCCAAACCTATTTTTAAATGGATTAATTACAGGAATATGTATTTCAGAATATACTGATTTAGAGAATGAGAATATTTTCTACATTTATGAGTATGAACTTCGGTAAACTGCGCCTAACAGCAAGCAAGCGCAATCGCTGAACTAGCTTCTAACCGGAGCAATACAAATCACGAAAAAACATTATCTTCACCGATAAAACTCAGCTCGCTTCGCCGCGACTGACGCCTGCTTGCAAACCGTTACCAGCTATATTCTCCCAGATCACGAAAATAAAACAAGAAAAATTATAGAATGGAAAATGATTTTACGAAAATAATGTCCAATAGAAGTGACGAAGAACTAATCAAAATTGTAACTGTTGATATTGGAAAATATCAAGAATTAGCAATTGAAACTGCAAAAAAAGAAATTAAACTCAGAAATATCGACTCAACTCGTTTTAAAGAAGTTGCAGAAAAAGTGGAGGCAGAAAAGCAGAAACTTGAAAAATTAGAAAATAATACTGTCCACTCAAAAATTAGATTTCTAAATTTCCTGATTGACTTTACTATAATTTTTGTGATTTATTTCATGATTATTCCCAATATTGAAACTTTATTATCACTAACGAACCAAACAGAAAGAGCAATATACAGAATAACAACATTAATAATTTTTATTGCTACTTATTATATAGTTTTTGAACACAAATACCAGAAAACAGTCGGGAAAATTATAACTAAAACTAAAGTTGTAAACTTAGAAGGAGAAAAAGCGGAGCTTGGTGATATAATAAGCCGAACATTTTGTCGATTAATTCCTTTTGATAGATTTTCATTCTTTTTCACAAGAAATGGATTTCATGATGCAATATCAAAAACGAAAGTAATAAAAGACAACTAAATAAAAATACAGCTGGTAATCGAGTAGACGGCTTCCGATCTGGTGCTCGTTTGCAACGAGTACCTATACAAATCAAAAGATAAATCGTAGCGTTTGTCCGCGGTTATTAATTCAAAACTTCCTTAATTCATTAGGCAATTTATTTAAATAGTGGCGTTACAAACGCTATATTTAGTTCTTATAAGTAAACAGGTACTCGTTGCAAACGAGCACCAGATTGACTTCATAAGATGCTAGTGAGCAAAATACTGAAATACTAGTATTAATCCGGAAACCATCTATCAATCAAAGTTTTTATTTCCAATTTCGCCTTTTCAAGAATTGAATCTAATTGGTCTCTGTTTTGATCCACTCCAAAAGCCGAAATCTGTTCTGAAGAGATACCCATAAAATCAAAATTTTGTTTTATTGTAGAGGAAGCAAATTCCCTTATAGTACCGGAATTATTATAGTCAAATCCACTGACTACTATTGATAAAGCCTTTTTATCTTTACAAAGACCGCTAAAACCTGTTTCAGGGCTAAAAGAAAATGTCTTATCACTAACCACAATAGCATCTATCCAGGCCTTTACTGTTGCCGGCATTGAAAAATTGTAAATTGGAAAAGCCAATACAATATTATCAGCCGCAATCACTTCCTCTATAAGTTTGTGATGATTAGACAGCGTTAAGAGTTCTGTTTCCGAAAAGTCTCTTTTACCCATATTCCATTCCATTATTAAATTCAAATTTTTCTCTAATAACAAATCTGGCGGAGTTTCAGCTAAATCTAAATGTTTTATTTCTGTTTTTCCTTTTGCCAGTTCCACAAATTCATTAAATAAAATTTTTGTGTAAGAGCCTTTTCTAGGGGTGTAATTTATTACTAATGTTTTTTTCATTTGTCCATTTTTTTTACAAATATAGAATCAGCACATTAATAATTTTAATTATTTTTGTTTGCTTATTTATAATATATGTTATGATTAATTTAGAATGGCTGAGAACTTTTAGCGCTATATATGACTGTAAAAATATAACCGAAGCTTCAAAAAAATTAAATATGACGCAACCCGGAGTCAGTAAACATTTATCTGCCCTGGAAAGCCATATTGGAAAAAAACTATTTGAAAGAACTACCCGGAAATTAGAACCTACCGAATATGGAAAATTTTTATATTCACAAATTAATAATCCATTAAGTGAATTAGAAAAAGTAGAATATTATTCCGGTCAAAGAGCAAAAAAACAACGATCTGCCATAACAATTGGCTGTACAACAGACTTTTTCAGAAAAGAATTAATACATCATATTTATACTTTTGACATGTATATAGTGATCCATTTCGGAAATGAAAAAGAATTGATTGAAGCTCTTGAAATGGAAAAAATTCAATTATTGGCTGGAATAAAAAAACACGATACTTACGACCATCAATTCACATACCTAAAGAATGAAGGGTTAGAATTAATTTGCTCTAATTCTATTGTTCTTCCGGAGAATATTGAAAAAAATGATACCCAATTCATCACATGGCTGCAAAAGCAAACCTGGTTTACCTATGACAATAACCAAAATGATATAAAAAAGTTCTGGGATTCCAGATTTAATACCAGTCCTAAAATAGTTCCAAGATATATATTACCCTCCTATCTGGACATCATAGAAGCTTTAAAAAATAATAGCGGATTTAGTATAGTTCCTAAACATTTATGTGAGGAAGCGTTAGACAAAAATTTAATAAAAACACCCATTAAGTCTTCTAAAATAACAGAGCAAAAACTATTTTATTCATTCAAGCTGAAGAATAATAACCTGAAAGAAATTAACCTTTTTATAGAGAAGATGAAAAACACTAATTTACCGCCTAATTAAATTAACCCGGTGGGTGAAATTAAAATAAGTTTCAGGCTGAGTCCATTCGGCTTCGCTCAGGATAAACTTAGTCGAAGCCCTTTTGAGCTCTTAAGCCTTCGACTCCGCTCAGGATGACATCAATTTTTTAGGTTATAAATGATGTTTTACTTATTATTTTATACTTATTAATTCATTTTAAATCAATTTCACCCAACGGGTTGAATTAGTTTTTAAGAACACAACTGATTTAGTATAAATATTAGCAACCCCATCTGCACTCATTTTAGTATAAAACGATAAACATTTGGGCGTGCCACCCTCCCGATAAGTGGGCCAACTCTCTCTACGTTTATTCGCCCACTTACCGGGCTGCTGTCAGGCTGTCCGCGTTACTTCGGTAACCTGCTCCCATCCTTCACGCGGGCATAAGGACATTTTTGTAAGTTTGAGATTATTATTTTTTTATATTTGGAAAATAATACGAAACATCAGCTTCTCATATACACATGAATTTGGGTAGAATGTTTGTTTCGCATATAAATAAGTTACCATATATTGCCAAAAACTGGCGGAGTCAAGAACCGAACCAAAAACAAAATGAGTAATATGGATGAAAAACTCATCGATGCCATTCTTAATGACATTTACAATAATTCTGAGTATATATTAGAAGAATCGGACATAGTGCGTAATGACGCTACACAAATTCAGTATCGGGAAATTGTAAGCTTTCTTTGCGAAAATGCCTTTATAAGACAGCCTTTTAAAAATCACGGTAAGTTAACTATATTGGAAAAAGGTAATGAAGTCATACGTTCAGGTGGTTGGAAAAAATATTTAGATATAGAACAACAAGCAAAAGAAAGAAACACACAAAAGGCAATATACGACGCGCGAATTTCAAAATTTCAAGCAACGTATGGAAAATACTCATTACCAATTTCAGCGATTGCTCTTTTGGTTGCAATTGGATCATTGATTGTAGGAATATTAATGTATCAATCAAGAATAAAAGAGCTTGAGATGAAACAAGAAGTGTTAGAAAGAAAAATCTATAAAATTGATTCAGTGAAAACTATTTCTAAACAAAAGTAATTCAAAGCAACAAGCTGATAAATACCACTAATCTCCATTTTCTCAACATGTTATATTGTACATTTCATTTCCACAAGCAACAAAACTGAGTTTTTTTCAACTTTAGAAGTTAGAAAAAATTATAAGTTTTGTTAACTTCCGTTCGGCAGAGAATACAATCTCCGAAAGGCGGCAACGCGCGGTTAGCGACCTAATGTTTAGTAGCCATTTTACAACAAACGAATGAAAAAGATAATTACGTTTTTAACTGTATTAATTTTTAACTTTTGTTTCTGTCAAAGTGAACAAGAAATCAAAAGTTCTTTGAAAAAAATATCTAAAGAATATTTAAGCGAAATGTATATTAACAAAAAGTATGATTCTGCCTCTAAATTTTGGGATAATGGGATGTTAGTAGAAATGCAAAACTATTACATTAAAAGCGGTCAAGGCAATTTTTCGGATGTCACTTTAAACGAAAAAATAAAAACTGATGTCGAAAATTATTTTAATAAACTGAATAAGTTTAAAGTGGATAAAATATTAGACACTCAAATAGAAAATGTAAATGATAAAGTTATCGGATATGTTTTTTTTGAATATACAGAAACTCTAATAAACAATTCAGAAAAAATAAAAACAATGTTGACTTTGATTTCCTCAGACAATGAAAAGACTTGGCAAATTCAGGATTGGAAAATTAAAGACATTGTGGACAAAGTTAACCGAAAATTATACTAAAAAAACGGCTACCCTTCTGGTGCTCGTTTGCAACGAGTACCTACATAAATTAAAAGATAAATTGTAGCGTTTGTAACGCGGTTATTAACTCAAAAGTTCATTAAAAATTTATAATAAAGCATCGTTTAAGCACAGGCGTCAAAAACGCTTTATTTATTTTTTATAAGTAAACATGTATTCGTTTATACAGTACCTGTTTATGATTATTAATGACAATATAGCCCTACGAAGTCTTATTTATGAAACACTGCGCATTCTATCATAAAAAACAATAATCATGAAAATTTTTAAAACCATTTTAATTTTACTACTGACCGTTTTTTTAATTATTGCCGGATACATCTATTCTTTGACATTCAGGCCTGAAGGTCGTATGGATTGGGGTCAGGCCTTATTTTTAAAAGTAGCAGGCGACAATGATACACAAATAGCGCAACTCAAAAAAATGACGGTTGAACAACGTGGCCATTTCACAGATGCAGTACCATTCAATACCAAAGGCCTGAATATTGACACACTTAAAATCACAAATGATAGCCTGACAGCCTTTATCTTCAAACCTAAAAACTTACCTAAAAACAGCCCTGTGATTATCTACTTTCATGGAGGTGCATTTGTTTTACCCTGGACAAATGTGTCAGTTACTTATGCTACACTTTTGGCTAATTCGTTTAAGGCCATTGTAGTTGGTGTTGATTATAGAGTAGCCCCTGAACACCCCTTTCCCATACCTAATAACGATTGTTATGCTGCATTGCTTTGGACAATACAAAATATTAAAAAATGGGAAGGAAACCCAGCTCTACGAAGTGTTTTCAACAAGTGCTGCGCAAATGTCTCTGACTTTTCGCATTTTTTTATGCTGTTATAAATTCTAAATCACCCTTCTGGTGCTCGTTTGCAACGAGTACTTACACAAATTAAAAGATAAATCGTAGCGTTTGTAACGCGGTTATTAACTCAAAAGTTCCTTAAAGATTTATAATAAAATTGTTTAAATAGCCGCGTTGGAAACGCTTTAATCAATTTTTATAAGTAAATAGGTACTCGTTGCAAACGAGCACCAGATTAAAGTTCAGCAAGCTTTGTCTGTAACATAGAGCGGGATCAATCTAAACAATAAAACCAGATGTTCCTCCTTCAAATCAATAATAGAATTTCTTGTATAGCAAATCAGCCATCAACTTCGTACCTTTGCAGCTTACAACTTTTGGAACTTTAAAAAATGATCGAAGATAAAAACCCACAACGTACCAGTATAGCGCAGTTAGGCGAGTTTGGTTTAATTGAACATTTAACCCGACATTTTGATGTAAAACAAGAGTCGACTTTAAAGAGCATTGGCGATGATGCTGCAGTTCTTGATTTCAAGGATAAAAAAGTAGTGGTTTCGACCGATTTACTGATTGAAGGCGTACATTTTGATCTGGCTTATATGCCTTTGAAACACTTAGGATACAAATCTGTAGTGGTTAATGTTTCTGACATTTGCGCTATGAATGCCAAACCAACACAAATAACGGTTTCTATAGCCGTTTCTAACCGTTTCCCACTAGAAGCTTTGGAAGAATTATTTGAAGGAATCACACGCGCTGCAAACGAGTATAAAGTAGATGTTATTGGCGGAGACACCACCTCATCCCAAAAAGGTTTAATTATCAGCATCACCGCAATTGGTGAAGCTGATGCTGATGAAATTGTGTATAGAAACGGAGCAAAACAAACTGATTTATTGGTGGTAACCGGAGATATTGGTGCAGCTTATATGGGATTACAGGTTTTGGAACGCGAAAAACAGGTTTTTCAGGTGAATCCAAACAATCAGCCGGATTTGGATCCTTACACTTATTTGGTCGAAAGACAATTAAAACCTGAAGCCCGCAAAGATGTTCGTACACTTTTGCATGCCCTTGAAATAAAACCAACTTCGATGATTGATATTTCAGACGGATTATCTTCAGAAATTATTCATTTGTGCAAACAGTCAAAAGTGGGCTGTAATTTATATGAAGACAAACTGCCACTGGATCCTCAGTTTATTTCGACCTGTGAAGAGTTTAATATTGACAGCACAACGGTTGCCATTAACGGTGGCGAAGATTATGAACTGTTATTTACAATCGACATTAATGATTTTGACAAAATAAAAGGAAATCCAAACTTTACTATCATTGGCCACATGACAGATGAAAGCGAAGGCATCCATTTAGTTACCCGCGCCAATACTAAAATAGCCTTAAAAGCCAGAGGCTGGGACGCCCTGAGTGAATAAATTTTAAAAATTCAAATAAAAAATTCCAAATTCCAATATTGCATCGTTGGAATTTGGAATTTTTAGTTTTGGATATTTATTTTAAAAAAGCCCCTTGCTTTTGGCTTCTTTTACCAAATCATCATCTGAATCGTTTTTTATTTTAAGTAGTTCTTTAAGCCCTTTTTTTCGTCTTTTAATTGCATTTATGGAAATAGGAATGTAATGCGGCATTTCTTCTTCAGAAGTTCCTTTAGACAAATGAAATAAAATCTGCTTATCGAATTCATCAATTTCAATCGAGTTATGAGGAGACTGATTCAGCATTTTCTGAACCGACTGACTGTAATATTTATCGCTTTTCATTACTTTATCAAAAGCAAAAAGCAATTCGTCAAACGTCAGGTCATTTTTAATAATCAGGCCGTTGGGCTGTATGGTACGAATAATAGTTTTAATTTTCAGCAATTCGGTATACATGGTGAGCAGGATAATTTTGCAGTTTGGCATATACTCCAAAATTAGTTTTGCTATATCTTCTCCTGAAAAAATTTCTTTTTCATCATAAGCAGGCATACTGATATCTAAAAAAGCAATATCAAAAGGAACAGTTTCAGGGTTTGTAATAATTTCATAAGCCGATTTGCAATCTTTAGCCTGCGAAATCAAAAATTCATGGCTTTCAGGATGATAACGTGTTATAGCGTTTTTATAACCTTCAATGATAAACGGATGGTCGTCTACAATTAATATATTGCTTGTTTGTTTAAGCGATGGTGGTAAATCAGCTTTCATTATGAATTTTATTTATTTTTTGATCTATTGGTATCTTTACTAAAATCACAGTTCCTTCGCCTCTTGCCGAATTTATTTCGACATTTCCGTTACATTCGGCCGTTCTGTACTCGATGTTCTGCAGCCCTATTCCTTTTTTTGTTTTATGAGTATTAAATCCTATTCCGTCGTCTGATATTGACAAAACCAAATAATTGATCTCACTTTTCAGTTCAACAGTAATTGTTTTTGCTTTGGCATATTTATTACCATTCTGCAATGCTTCCTGAATTATCCTGTACAAATTAATTTTTACGACATTGCTTACCAGATCCCAATTGATATTAGTATCAATATTATAAACCAATTGAGTCTCAAATGTATTGGTTTGGTTTTGAAATAACTTTTCCAGAATCGCCACAAAATTATTTATCAGTCCGGATTTTTCTTTGTTTAAATCATGTGAAATCTCCCTGATATCCTGCTCAATCTCTTTTAATTCAAGCAGATATTTTTTTCTTTTATCAGCTGCTGTATCTTCGTCTAATTTGTCAAGACTGTCTAAACTGATCCTGACACCGAACATTCGCCCTAACACGCCATCGTGCAGTTCCTGTGCTACTTTTTTCTTTTCCCTTATTCGCATGGTTTCGATTGCATTTTGCTGCGAAATCATCAAATTATAAATATCCTCATTTGCAATTTGCTGCTGCTGCTTAAAAAGCAATTCCCTGTTTCTTGCCTGCTGTGTCTTGTAAATATAAAAAAACAACCCTATGAGCGAAAGAATACTAAAAACATACACCAAAGTCCTGTTCTGTATTTCTAAACTCGAATTTTCGCTTTTTATTTCATTGGTTTCATATTCTATACGGGTAAATTTATCCCCCATTTTGCGTTCGGCCTTTTGCAGACTGTCATTTATGCGAATATAATCTTCTGAAAATTTGGAAGCTTTTTTGGGATGAATTAAAGATAACTGCTTCAAAGCAACCAGGACATTACGAAAATTTTTGGTACGTTTTGAAACTATAAGTGCCTGATTTGAATAGTGCAAAGCTTTAGCCGTATCCTTTATTGAGGCAAAATACTCGGACAAATGCATTTTACTTGCCGTTATACCTGCTGTTAGCTGTAAACTATCCCTTATTTTCAATGCCTTATAAAACAAATCAGGAAGTTCCTCATTTTGGTTTAATTTAAACCTTGAATACGCTAAATTATCCAGCAAAATTGCATATAAATCAGGCTTTTGACTGTAAAGGTTTTTCTCTTCCAACCCTTTTTTAAAATAGAAATTGGCTTTCTTGTAATCATCAAGATTTTGATAGACAAACCCGATATTATTCAAAGAAGTCGCCTTCGACTGAAATTCAACAGGAATAATTTTGTCATCAATACTCACAATCGCTTTATTGTGAAACTCAATTGCCTTTTCATAATCTCCTAATTCATTATAAATTACTCCAAGTAAATTATAGGCATCATATAAAATATCAATATTGTTCTTGCCTTTAATATCCCGAAGAGCATTAAAAACAGCCTTTTCACTACCATAAAAATCACCTTCGTTAAATTGCAATAAAGCCTTGCTCAGTCTGGTTTTGGCAAGGTTATAAAAATCATTAGCCTCCAGATAGAGTTTTTCTGCTTTATAATAACAGGCAAATGCACTATCTGATGAAGCCTGGGAAGAATAATAGTCACCCAGATAAATATATGCCTTAGACATTGAAAGCGAATCCTTTGCTTTTTGCGATTTTTCTAAGATAATTTTAACTGTCTTATTATATCCGTTCCAGTCACGCATATTAAAGTAACGATTGGCTACTTTGAAAAGATTGACCCTTTTGAGAGAATCATCGTGCTGGCTCATAATAACTTCAAAAGCCTTACGAGTGTATTTTTGTTTTATCTCTACAGGCAATTTGTATTCATTGGCAAGGGATAAATACAAATCAAGGCTGTCTTTGGATTTTCCAGACACATGAATACCCTCATTTTGCCTGTTACAACCAATAAAAAAAATAAGTAATATCAGATAGTATTTTTTCAACTTCGCCTATAATGTTTAATCAAAAATACAAAACTATCTATTAGACTTAAATAAAAAAGCCGTCTAAATTAGACGGCCCTTAATATATTTAAATGAATTACAGGTAATTAATCCACTTTTCTAACTTGTCCTACTGATTGATTTCCATCAATGCTTACTTTTTGATTTGATAAATCAGAACCTATCATATCCACTTTTCTAACTTGTCCAACTGACTGATTTCCATCAATACCAACTGTTGTATTGTTTATTAAAGTATCATTAGTAGTTGTTGCAGAAGTATTAAAAGAAGTTAATACCATTACGAAAGAGAATAATCCAGATGTTAAAGCTAATTTTTTCATGATTGTTGAGTTTATATTGTTATACTTTTTTACTTTTTTTGATTCCGTTTCGTTCGGAATTCTTTGGTAAAACTAAACAGTAAAGCGCAACAATGACCTAAAAAAAAGGCGTTTATGGTCAATGCTATCCGTTCATGAGTGAATGTATAGCAAATCAGGGCAGATGGTTTATTTTAAGTTTCTATATAATTTTCATTGGCAAATTCGCTAATTATAAAATCTACATTTGCTTTGTACGACTTGGAAAACGGCAGTTTAATAGTCGTTTTTTTAATATAGCATAACGAATTCCCGGTATGGATTCTCGAAATATAATTTCTGTTTACTATATAACTGTTATGTATCCTGATAAAAGGATTTGATAATACGGTTTCAAAGTGTTTTAAGGTTTTGAAAGCCGTAATCATTTCTCCATTTTTCAGATGAATATCGGTCGAATTATTATCGGCCTGAAAATAACAGATTTCATTTGAATCAATATAACGGTGGTCACCATATGATTTGACACATAAAATAAAGGATTTTCGGTTTTTATTGATTTGAATCCCTTCTTCCCGATTTTGTTTTTCTTTTGGCTTCAGTTTCTGCACCAGAAGCACTTCATCCTCATTGTACAATTTATTCAATTTATGAATCAGCTTTACCAGATCAATTGACTCAAGTGGTTTAAGAAAATAATCATTTACCTCATACTGAATACAATCAAACGCCAAATCCTTGCTTTTTGTTGTGACAATAATTTTCGGCAGCTCTTTTAAATACATCAATAAACCATTAATTAAGGTCAGGGAAAGCCCGCTCGCTTTATCCTTGGGATCAATTTCTAAAAAAACCAGATCAGGTGTATGTTTCAAAATCAGGTTCATCCCATCGGTAGAGTTGTTCGCAGAAGCTATAAAATTGAGCTCTGAAAACTCATTAGCCATTGTCATGATTCTATCAACACTTTCCGGATCATCATCTAAAATAATGTAGGTGTAATTCATTTCTCGATTCGTTTTTGTATTAATCTATGTTTTTTGGAGCATTTTCTTAAAAGAAAGCATTAAATTTATAAAAAATACTGAAAAACCTTATTGATATAACATAAAAAAATCCCAAATCTCTGATTTTTCAGAAATTTGGGATTAATATTTTGAGAAACTAAATTTACATTTTCATCAGCCAGTTTTTCATGGAGACTTCATTCTCGATAATATTTCTTAATTCAGAAATTTTTACACGATCCTGTTTCATCGTGTCTCTGTGACGTATAGTTACCGTTTCGTCATCAATAGTTTGATGGTCCACAGTAATACAAAATGGTGTACCTAAAGCATCTGCTCTTCTGTAACGACGGCCTACGGCATCTTTTTCATCATAAGCAACATTAAAGTCCCATTTCAAATCATCGATGATTTTTTTGGCAACCTCAGGTAAACCATCTTTCTTTACCAATGGCAAAACGGCCGCTTTTGTTGGAGCTAAAACAGCAGGTAATTTCAGTACCGTTCTAGTCGATCCGTCCTCTAAAACTTCTTCCTGCAACGATGTTGCAAAAACTGCTAAGAACATACGATCCAGACCTACAGAGGTCTCTACAACATAAGGAACATAGTTTTCATTCAGTTCCGGATCAAAATATTGCAGTTTTCTTCCTGAATATTGTTCGTGCGCTTTTAAATCGAAATCAGTACGGGAGTGAATACCTTCTAATTCCTTAAATCCGAATGGGAAATTAAATTCAATATCCGCAGCTGCATTTGCATAATGTGCTAATTTTTCATGATCGTGAAAACGGTAATTGTCTTTTCCTAATCCTAAAGACAAATGCCATTTCAAACGTGTTTCTTTCCAGTGTTCGTACCATTGCATTTCTTCTCCAGGGCGTACAAAAAACTGCATTTCCATTTGTTCGAATTCACGCATACGGAAAATAAATTGTCTGGCAACAATTTCGTTTCTGAATGCCTTACCGGTTTGGGCAATTCCAAAAGGAACTTTCATACGGCCTGATTTCTGAACATTCAGGAAGTTTACAAAAATTCCCTGCGCTGTTTCCGGACGCAAATATAAGTCCATCGCAGAGTCTGCCGAAGCTCCTAATTTTGTTCCGAACATCAAATTAAATTGCTTAACATCTGTCCAGTTTTTAGAACCGGTTTCAGGATCAGCAATCTCTAATTCTTCGATTAAGGCTTTTACATCCTGAAGATCTTCACTCATTCCTTTTGCAAGTCTTTCCAGAATTTCTTTTTTCTTTGAAAGATATTCTGCAACACGCACATTTGTGGTAATGAATTCCTGCTCATTGAAAGCATCTCCAAAACGGGCTCTCGCTTTTTCAATTTCTTTTTGAGCCTTTTGATTTAACTTTTCAGCATAATCTTCAACTAAAGTATCAGCTCTGTATCTTTTTTTGGAATCTTTATTGTCAATTAACGGATCATTGAAAGCATCCACGTGTCCTGAAGCTTTCCAGGTAGTAGGGTGCATCAATATTGCAGCATCAAGTCCTACAATATTTTCATTCATCTGAACCATTGATTTCCACCAATATTCACGGATATTCTTTTTTAACTCGACACCATTTTGTGCATAATCATATACTGCACTCAGACCGTCGTAAACTTCGCTTGACGGAAAAATAAATCCGTACTCTTTTGCGTGCGAAACCACATTCTTAAATATATCTTCTTGTTTTGCCATAGTGGTGCAAAAATATAAAAAGTGAATTTAAAAAAAAGAAAAATAGTTGAAGATTGCCCGTTGATTATTAAATTTTTACAAATAAATCACTGTTTTTCTGTTTCCGAATAGTAATTCATATTTTTTATATTAAAGTTGCTATCTGTTTTTTATCTTAACAATTCAACACAAGGATATCAATTAAAATACTTTGGGTCAGATTAGAGTTTTTTTAAAGATAAAAAACGATACATCACTTCATTTTCTAAGTCAATTATTCTATATTTATTCAAAAAATACTTACAAATGATTGAATCCATAAAGAATCTGTTTTTTCCCAAAGTTTGTGCCAGCTGCCATTCCATTTTAATGAGTAATGAAAATGTATTATGCACCAGCTGCCGTCATGAAATGCCTTTGACACAATATTACTTAGATGCTAATAATGAGGCAGTCAAAAAGTTTTATGGAAAAATTGAAGTTGAACATGCATCGGCTTTTTTGTATTTCAACAAAAAAGGAATTGTTCAGGAACTGATACATAATCTGAAATATAGAGGATACGAAGAAATTGGTACAGTTCTGGGAGACTGGTACGTAGAAGACTTAAAAAACATTCAGACAAAAACACCTTTTGATGTTGTAATTCCCGTTCCGCTGCATCGAAAGAAATTCCGGGAACGCGGATACAATCAGGTAGCTGCTTTTGGAAATGCTTTATCAAAAGGACTGAATATTGGCTATGACGATACTGTTTTGTTTCGGAAGAAATATTCTAAAACCCAGTCTAAAAAGAATCTTCTCGGTCGTTCAGAAGGAATAGAAAATGTATTTGATGTACATATTTCAGAAGAATATTGTAACAAACATTTTTTACTTGTTGACGATGTACTCACAACCGGAGCTACATTAGAAGCCTGCTCACGGGCATTACTCAAAATTCCGGGAGCAAAAATCAGCATTGTATGTATGGCAATGGCTAATTCTTAAAATTTAGTTTACAAGAATCTTTTTGACAAATTTTTTACTACCATTAATTATGGTTACTAAATACAATCCAACGGCTGACTTTTTTAGTTGGATATTCTGATTGAAATAAGGCGCCTTGCCAAAAGTTTCATCATGTACTTTTTGGCCCGGGATATCATGCACTAATACTTGTACTTCTTTAGTAGGATCACATTCAAACTGAATATTAAAATTACCTCTGTTTGGGTTTGGATATAGTGCAAAATCTACACTTTCAAATTCAGAATCATCCAATGTAAATGTTTGACTGCAAATATTTACCGTTGCTGAATTTATAGTTCCGAAACGTCCGGAAACAGCATCACGAACCTCAAATTTCCAGATGCCCTGAGGATTTTCCTCTTTGAAAACGCTTAAAAATTCTGCCGGTATTACAATCTGACTCGTTGTTTTAGAACAATCTAAAACAGCTCCAGAATCGTCATATTCGAGTATTAACGACGAATTAATGCTTTCACAATTTTTATCAAACAATTTTACAACAGTTCCCTGTGGATTTACTATTTGAATTTCTAAATCTGAAAACCTTTCATGTGTTACATTAACTGACACATTTACATCAGAAACCATCCCTGTGGAAGCAGGAACATTTACTGTTTTTGTTGTAAAAGCAGATCCAAAAGGAATACTAAAGGAGCTTCCAAAACTATAAGAATTACAAGTTGTTGCTGAAGTATAACCTATAGCAAAAGGACTTGTATTTAAAGCATAATAAATATTAGCTACAGGTTCAATTAACAGCCTGCAATTTGTAGCTGTAATATCTGTAGGAACTGTTATAGTATGCGAACCATCATTTGGTGTATTTGAAGCCAGGATTACAGGAAAAGTCAAACCTCCGTCTGTAGATAATTTAATATTTACATTATCAGAACCTGCTAATGTGCTGGTGTTTTTTACATCCCAGGTTATGGTCTGAAAAGAATTTTTTTGCCAGCCAATATCATTGGTGTTTTGCGAGGTTACTGCAAAGGGACCAGCAGCAGCATTTACCCTAACAACCATATTGTCACTATTGATCTGAGGTATTGCCAGAACTGGATTATCTCTTGCTGTCAGGGAAAAATGCAAATCTCTTCCTACAGATGAAACTGATTCCCATGTTGTCGTTAATCTATTTTGCAATACTGAACTAAAGCCTGGCATATATCGAACTGCAGAGCTTGTTGGCGGAAGAGAACGAAACAATGGTCCATCAGGTTTTGATGGCCTCGCAATACTATTATCGCCGGATGCCGTGGTAGCACTATCATTTTGTTCCCATGAATAAGTAACAGTATCACCATCCGGATCAGATCCTGTTCCGGTTAATATAAATGGGGTATTAATCGGAATAATATAATCCGGACCTGCAATAACACTCGGAGGGTTATTATTTATTGGTGTACTAACCGGGCATGATTTAGTAGCAAGATTATTCTGGATTTGTAAAATACTTGTATAAGCGAAATAATCATCAGAACTGTTTTGAATATCATAATCATCCGTTACTCCTGCGTACCCCATAATAGTCGAACCGCTTCCCGGTTCGACATTTGTTCCGGTTCCTTCAATTTCGTAAGAAAAAGTATGAGTAGCTCCTAACTGATGTCCCATTTCATGAGCAACAAAATCGATATCAAACGTATCTCCCTGAGGAACTCCATTGGAAGGAGAAGTAAAAGCACTACCTTTAGCATTCCCATCCGTCTCTGAAACCGGATTATCACAAACACAACCTATACAGCCCGCATCTCCTCCTGAACCTGTACGCCCAAATAAATGCCCAATATCATAATTATTGCTTCCAATAACATTTGTTAATGTCCTTTGCACTTCAAGATTCCATGCTCCATTGGCACCTTGCGCTGCATTAGAATAAGGATCTGCAGCTGCATCAGTGTAAATAACATCTAAATTATTCGCTATTAAAGTTAATTGTACAGCCAAATCTTTATTAAAAACCGCATTTACTCTTGTCATCGTGGCATTCATTCCTGCTAATGCTCCTGCTTTTGTACCCCCAAAAAATGCAGTGTATTCACCAGTACATGATAATGCAAGCCGAAGTGTTTTTAAAGTTTTAGTATTAGATGCTGTTTTTGCTGTTTTATCCAAAGCCTTTTGGGTATGATCGTCTTTTGTCTTACAAATTAGAGATTTTGAAGTATCCTTATTTATAGATGTAAATAATACGTATTCCGATTTATTTTCTGGATTTTGCTCTATAAATTCAGTTGCCCTGTCTGCACGAAGAATCATAGTCTGAACACCTATTGGTGCAACACTAAAATGAATTTTTGCGGTTTTGTCATCCAATCCGGTTCCTTGATAGGCTCTTATTTCAGGATATTTTGCTTGTAGTTCAGGATCAAAATTAGAAGACTCCCAAACCATAAATCGCTCTAAAACTCCTTCAGCATTTGGAACTGTGATTTCAGATACACCACTTTTTGATTTTTTGCCTGAAACTGCAATTTTCTGAGTAAAAAGATTTTCATTCAGTTTGTAATATAACTTGCTCTGACCAACATCGCTACCGGCTTTTTTAGCCGAAACCGAATTTACTTTCTCCCAAAGAACATTTGTCTGGGCATGAGCCGTAATACAACAAAAAATAAAAAGCAGGATTAGTAGCTGTTTTTTCATAATCAAGAGGTTATTTAGAGAATCAAAATTAAATCAATTAAGTTGAATTCTTCCCTATTATCGGCAGATATTTATTTCGCATCGACGAAATACTCCTTTTTCACAAAAACCAAACGAATCAAATTAAAAAATCAATTCAGGTTAGTATCAGATTTAAAATAGATAGTATAAATTTGCAGCATCTTAAATAATTTGTTTTGAAGGTCTTTCATTCTATTAACGATTTCCACTCTACCAAGAAAACCATTTTAACTCTTGGCACTTTTGATGGCGTGCACATTGGTCATAAAAAAATTCTGGAAAGAATTACTCAAAACACTGAAGACGGAAAATATGAAAGTCTTGTCCTTACCTTTTTTCCACATCCCAGAATGGTACTTCAGGAAAAATCAGAGATCAAACTTTTAAATACAATTCCCGAAAAATCCAAACTTCTGGAAGCCACCGGAATTGAAAACCTTGTTATCCATCCATTTAACGACAGCTTTTCAAGATTGACCGCCGAAGAATTTGTACATTCTATCTTAGTAGATCAGTTTCAAATTCATAAAATAATTATTGGCCATGACCATCGTTTTGGAAGAAACAGAACCGCCAATATTGATAATCTGATCGCTTTTGGAGCTGAATACGGTTTTGAAGTGGAACAAATTTCGGCTCAGGAAATCCAGGACGTTTCAGTAAGCTCGACAAAAATCAGAAAAGCACTTCAGGACGGGAATATGAATTTAGCCAATGAATATCTGGGATACGCTTACTTTTTAACCGGTGAGGTCGTAAAAGGAAAACAACTGGGAAGAACAATTGGTTTTCCAACAGCTAATATCCAGATCGAAGAAGAATACAAACTGATTCCGAAAAACGGTGTTTATGTTGTGAAGACTTTTATTGATCAAAAAGAAGTTTTCGGAATGATGAACATTGGTTTCAATCCAACTGTAAACGGCCAGAAACAAACTATCGAAGTAAATCTTTTTGATTTTGATGCAGACATTTATGGACAAAAACTGGAGATTTCACTACTAAAATATCTTCGTGAGGAACAAAAATTTGGTTCTGTTGATTTACTGAAAGAACAGATAAATCTGGACAAAAAGACAGCTTTAGAATTTTTGAACCAGTTGTAAAAACTCCAATAATATACTTTTCGTTATTTTTAAAAACATCGTATTTATTTTTTTAGTAAATTTAATACACTTTACTGAATACCAAATATTTACTATTAACCTCTTTAAAAATAACCATCATGAAATTACCAAAAGAAATTGTCAACGGATCTTTAATATTCCTTGGCATCGGCATTTATTTTTTATTGATGAATGTATTAGGTTTAGCCGATTTGTTCTATTTGCGTACCCTGAATGTATTTTTCATCTTTTATGGCGTAAACAGAACCATGCTGATGAATCTTCACGAAGGAGAAACTAATTTTGTATCAAACGCTGTTTCTGCAATGGCTACTTCTGTCGTTGGTGTTTCGATGAGCGTTTTTGGTCTGTTAGTTTACAGTTATGCAAGAGGCGGAGATGCTTATGTTGAGTCTTTGTCCCAAGCGTTTATGTTTGGAGGAAACCCTTCGGTACCCACTTATTGTATTTGTTTATTGTTTGAAGGACTTGCATCTTCCGTTATTGTTACTTTAATGATGATGTTATACTGGAACAACAAATATATTGCTGATTAATTTTTCAGATAAAATCTATTATTTAAGCACTTTAAAACCATAGAATTTTATTTTTTTATGATTTTAAAGTGTTTCTTTTTTGAAAATACCTGTCAAATATTCATTTACAGCAATCAGCATTGGTTGATTAGAACAATTTAACTACTTTTGAAGCTTCAAAAACAATGTATCAATGAGCATTACAAAACACAACTGGACCAAAGACGAAATAATCGCCATATATAACAAACCTATGATGGACTTGCTGTATGAAGCAGCAACAATTCACAGACAAAAACACGATCCGAACGTAGTTCAGGTATCTACTTTACTATCTATTAAAACCGGAGGATGTCCGGAAGATTGTGGATATTGCCCACAGGCTGCACGCTATAACACAGGTGTTGAAGGAAATGATTTAATGAGTGTAAGCCAGGTAAAAGCTCAGGCTTTGCGTGCAAAATCCAGCGGTTCATCCCGTGTTTGTATGGGTGCTGCCTGGAGAAACGTAAAAGATGGTGAAGAATTTGATCAGGTATTGGAAATGGTCCGTACCATCAATAAACTGGACATGGAAGTTTGCTGTACTCTGGGTATGATTACCGAAAATCAGGCGCAGCGTCTGGCAGAAGCAGGTTTATATGCCTACAACCACAACTTAGATACTTCTGAAGACTATTATAAAGATGTTATTTCGACACGTGCATTTGAAGACCGTCTGGAAACTATCGAAAATGTCCGTAAAACCAATGTTACGGTTTGCAGCGGAGGAATTATCGGAATGGGAGAAAGTATTGAAGACAGAGCCGGAATGCTTGTCGCACTTTCTACTTTAAATCCGCAACCGGAATCAGTGCCAATTAATGCTCTGGTAGCTGTTGAAGGTACTCCGATGGAAGATGAAAAACCGGTTGAAATCTGGGAAATGATCCGTATGGTAGCCACAACCAGAATTGTAATGCCGGAAACTCAGGTTCGTTTATCTGCAGGGAGAACCAATATGAGCCGAGAAGGACAGGCAATGTGTTTCTTTGCCGGTGCCAATTCTATTTTTGCAGGAGATAAATTGCTTACGACTCCTAATCCGGATGTTAATGAAGACATGAAAATGTTTGAAATGTTAGGACTAATTCCGCAAAAACCTTTTACAAAAGTATCTCAGCGAAAAACAGTTGAAGCAGCAGATTCTCAATTTGCATCATTAGGTGAAAAACCAAAATGGTCAAGACCCGGACATACTATCGAAAGAAACCTTGAAGCTTCCGGAAAACTAAACGTTTAAATTTTTTTTCCAACTCATACAAAAAATGCTTTTGATAAATTATTTCAAAAGCATTTTTTTATTCTAATCATCTTTATTTCTCTCCACTATCCCTCTTCAAGATCAGTATTTTATTTTAGTTTTATTAAATCGTTATTTTTCAATTAAGTTAAAAATTTAAGCAATAAAGCACATAAGTCTCACCAAATATTTTTAAATTGGCTATAACACAGACTTATAAGCAATTTTTTTTTATTTATAGAAATGAAGTTAAAACAAATTGAAAGGGTAAAAAGAATCTCAAAAAACGATTTTATTTCCCAATATGTAAAAAAACAAATACCGGTTGTAATTGAAGAATTGACAGAGGACTGGCCAGCTTATCACAAATGGAAACTATCTTATATTAAAGAAATTGCAGGTGAGAAAACAGTTCCGTTGTACGATGACAGACCGGTTAATCATGAAGACGGATTCAATGAAGCTCATACTACAATGAAAATGAGCGATTATATCGATCTGCTTGAAAGAAAACCAACTAATTATCGCATTTTTCTTTATAACCTGATGAAAGATGTTCCGACCCTGAAAAATGATTTTTTGTGGCCTGATATTGGATTGAAATTAGTCAAACAAATGCCAATGCTCTTTTTTGGAGGAGAAAACTCAAAAGTCTTCATGCACTTTGATATTGATTACTCTAATATTCTGCATTTTCATTTTCATGGCGAAAAACAATGCATGATTTTCCCGCCTGACCAGTCAAAATACATGTATAAAGTGCCTCATGCTTTAATTTCGAGAGAAGACATAGATTTTGACAATCCGGATTATGAAAAATTTCCTGCCCTGAAAAATGCTGAAGGATACATCACCAATTTAAAACATGGTGAAATGTTATATATGCCTGAGGGATACTGGCATTACATGAAATATCTGACTCCCGGATTTTCTATGAGTTTACGTTCTTTTCCTAAAAATATTACCAACTTGTCGAAAGCGGCTTATAACGTCTTTATCATGCGACATTTTGATATTCTGATGCGAAAATTTAAAGGACAAAAATGGATTGACTATAAAAATGAAAAGGCAATTCAGAATACACATGAAAATCTGCTTAAAAAGGCCAGTTAATACATTATTTTCTTAGTTACCAGGCTATTTTCAGTCTTTATCTTAAAAATCAGAATCTGATTTTTTGGTTTTAAACCTGATATTGTTATTGAATTTTGATGTGCATTCTGTTCCGTTATCAATTTGCCTGAAAGATCATAAATCTGAACTTTTTGAATATTTGATTCAATTGATTCTATGACTAAAAGCCCTTTCTTTTGAAAAATTGAAAGGGCGTTTTTGTTTAGTTCAACATCATTTACATTTAATTTTTTATCAGAAAATTTCAAAACAAAGCGGTCATTAAAAATTCCCTTTTTAGCTGAAAATACATAGGGTTCCTTTTTTAAATCATGTAAAATCATTTTGTCCTTATCTTCAATATAAATCGATTGGCCAGTAAAATTCTCATCAAAATGATCTATGCTAATCGTAAAATTTCCATTGATTTCAGTTTTATATCCCAGTACCACTTCATCTGACTCTTCAAAAGGAGACATTCTGCCTTGTATAGTCCAGTTCTTTCCATCATTAAAACTATAAAAGTCAATATACTTGTTTCCGTTAAACGATTCGCCGTCAAAAGGCAAATCGTAACCGTTTGTTGCTCCTTCGATATAACCAATTAAAAGCTGTTTAAATGCATTTTCTTCATTGGTTAGATTGAGCCAGATTCTGCTTTTTTCTGGTTTCTTCTTTTTTTCGGAATACTTTCCTGGTTTAAAAAAGTGTGAATTCTGTTCCATAATTCGCATCTTATTTTCAAATTGCACTTCCCCGGCAGTTAAACTTTGGACAAAAAATGATTGTGCAGAAGCAATTTTCCCGTTAGGTAAACTTTCATTTTCACCAGAAGAAAGTGCTCCTCTTGTTCCTACTCCTCCCAATACATTATAAACAGCGTAATCTGCCGAAGCGTATTTATTATTAGCAAATGGTGTGTTGTGGGTCCAGAAGTAAAGTGTTCCTTTAATAACCCCCAAATTATTTTCCAAAAAAGCATCAGCATCAAGTGCTGAAGGATATGGATTGCCTATTAAGTTGAAACTATCAGCATTGCCAATAAAGGATTTTATTTTTCCGTTATTTGGGATTCCTTTAAAAACCGCTTCATATTTTTCAGGAACTGTAACTGAGAAATTCTGTGGTCCGCGAATAATATAACCCTTTCCCAGATTCATAATTGTTGATGGGATTTCCTCTTTCCAATCATTTACTTCAGGATCAAAAGAGAAAAATTTATCCGGCAATGTATTAGGAGAAACATCATTCAATTTATGATTTTCAACCGGAGAAGACCAATACGTATAATCGAACTTTCGAACAGGAGAAGTTTTCCGTTTAAGATGAATAATACCTGTATTTACCATTTCATCATCTGATTGGTACAAAGATGCAGTATCTTCTAAAATCAAAATTCCGGATCCTGAATAATTAAAGCTCAGTCCTAAAGTTTTTCCGCCAGAAACTGTCACTCTCTTGCCTGAGCTGATACTACAATTACATGCATTTGCTGAAGCTGAAAACAAATAATCCTCTTCAAAAATTAATTCTTTTCCGTCAGATGGAAATCCATTTGACCAATTTGCACCATCCCATTTTGAACTATTAGTACATAATTTCAAACGGGCAATCCTGTGTTTGGCAACTCCTGAAACCGAATTAAAATTACCTCCAATAAGGAGTTTATGATCACCCGTAAATGCCATGGTGTATAAAGTACTGTTTAGATTTGCGCTGAATGATGTATCTATATTTCCATTTGATGAAAGTCGCACTAAGCGTAAAACTGTCGTGCCGTTATAAATTCCGGAAAAACCACCACCTGCTAAAATTCTGTCATCTGGCTGTATCAGAATACTTCGAACATCACTGTTGCTGAAACCGGTTCCTGAATCAAAAGTTGCGTCTAAAGTTCCGTTTGGATACAATCTCAAAATTCGTTTACTGGAAATTCCATTATAATTTAAAAAAGAACCGCCCACTATAATTTTGCCGTCGGACTGCAATCCTAAAGTATATACGTTTTTATCAAATCCTGTTCCTGTTGAGAAACTGGTATCAATACTTCCGTCTGCATTTAATCGTATTAGTCTGGAATGGACTGTACCATTAAACGTACCAAATCTTCCTCCTAAGATAATTTTACCATCCGGCTGGAGCATAATTACATCGATGGTTCCGTCTGCACCTGAAACAGTATTAAAACTGCTATCAATGGTTCCGTCCTCCAATAATCTTATGACATGCCCCACAGTAACACCATTATATTTTGTAAAACTTCCGGCAACTACTATCTTCTGATCCATTTGAACAGCTACTGAAAATACCTGTCCGTTGCAGCCACTTCCTGAAAAAAAACTGCTATCTAAACTACCGTCCGCAAGAATCCTGGCAATACGGTTGCAAATTGTATTATTATAAGTGGTAAAACCTCCTCCTATAATAATTTTACCATCTGTCTGTGACGCTGCAGTTTTTATTACATTATTAGCTCCCGCCTGAGCGATATTAAAAGTTACATCCAAATCACCATTCGATAAGAGTCGGGCAATTCTGGAAGAAGGTGTTCCATTAAATCTGGAAAAATTACCAAAAATCATTGTTTTATTATCAGACAGAGGCAGGACTTTTAAAACTGAATTGTCAAAACCAACGCCCGCCGACAGGTACCCGATATCATGAACTCCGTTGGTATCAATTTTGGCCAGCTTTCCTTGATTTTGTGAATCAAAAACTGAGAACGAACCTCCGACAAACCAATAGCCATCTGATGAATTACTTAAAGCTAAAACTGATGCCGAAGCCGGACCAGAACCCATATCAAAATCACTTTTTTTAGTACCGTCTGCATTTAAAAACAGTAATCTGTTTACGGCTGATCCATTGTATAAATCTGTAAACGAACCTCCTGCCATAATATTTCCTGACGAGTCTATTTTTATAACATGAACCGCACCGCTACTCAAACCTGTCCCTGATAAAAAAGATGAATCTATTGTTCCGTCTGCATTCAGTCTGATAATTCTGTTTGATGCTGTTCCGTTGTAAGCTGTAAACTCCCCTCCTAAAATAATTTTGCCATCTGGCTGTAAAACCATTGCGTTGGTATCATTATCAAATCCGGTCCCTGTAGTAAATCCGGCATCAATACTTCCGTCAGGATTGAGACGTATGATTTTATTAGCATCGACACCATCAAATTTTATAAAGTTACCCGCAAGTATAATTTTGCCATCCGGCTGGATCAATACTGAATTAATGTTTGCAGGAGCTCCAGATCCTGTATCGAAAGAAGTATCTAAATTTCCGTCAGGCAGAATTCTGGCAATCCGGTTTACGGTGATTCCGTTATATTTTGTAAAACTTCCGGCGATAATAATCTTTCCGTCCGCCTGCAATGCAATCTGGCTGATAATTCCTGTCGTTGCAGCCACCTGCGTATTGAAAGCCATATCCTGCGAACCATCACTATTCAAACGAATTAACCGACCAGCACTTACACCATTAAAACCCGTAAAATTACCTCCAACAATGATTTTACCGTCTGGCTGAATACAGGAAGCATATATTTTGCCGTTAAAACCTGAACCAGTATCAAAATCCGGATCAACTGTTCCGTCAATTTTCAATCGGGTTAAATACAAAAGTGGTTTTCCGTTAAAACTCACAAAATCTCCCCCAACGATTAAGCTTCCATCCTCTTGCAATGATAAAGTTCTGACTGCATTATTAAAACCGTCTCCATTAAGCCCGTCATCATAGGCATTAAAATTTGTGTCTAATTTACCCTGCTGGGCATTATGATGAGTAGATAAAAAGCAAACAAGAATTATAACAAACAAGTGTAGTTTTGATTTCAAAATAAGAAGATAGATTAGGGTTAATTTTGATTATTGCAATTAATAAGAATTTACATGCAATTTATAATTATACCTAACCTGTTACAATACCCACATTTAGGGATTTTAAAAAAAAATCCGATAACTTTCGTCATCGGATTTTTCGTTTTGTTTCGTTGTATTATTTGAAGATAACTTTTTTGGTCGTCTGGTAGCCATTATCCAGAACTACTTTCACCAGTAAAACCTGTTGGGCAAATGAAAGGTTTTGCATAATCAGCTGAAGATTATTTACATTATCCCTGGTATATAATAGCTTACCCGAAAGATCATAAAGAAACACCTTCTCGATGTTTTCTGCTGTCGAATTTACTGTAACTGTCTTGTTTTGAGCTAAAACCGACACAGCATCTTCTGTTGTTTCAAAATCTCCTGTTCCTAAGGTATTGTTTTTATAACGCAGCACAAAACGGTTTTTGAAAGTTCCTGCCTTGGTAGTAAAAGTATAGTTTTTGGCTGTCAGTTCGCTTATTGTGCCTAGTTGCTTGTCTTCCAGATAAACTCTCTGTGTCGCCAGATTACCATCGGCCTGATCGATTGCAATGGTAAACTCACCCGCAATTGTAGAACGGTAACCCAAAGGAACTACATCAGCATCGGTGAATGGAAGGGCACGTCCCTGGATAGTCAGGTCGGAAGCTTCATTAATACTATAGAAATC
>NZ_JAADZW010000040.1 GCF_010645065.1 Flavobacterium fluviatile
TATAATCGCAAAAATGAAATGTACACAAATTTAAAATGAAATGTACATTTTTACAGACAAATATAACAAAAGCCAATGCATAACACATTGGCTTTTTAATTATACTTTAAACACCATTTAACCAACGTTTAAACTAAACTTAACTGATTCACCATTTATTAGCTGCTTTGTTCCTTCAATATTGTTCTCATAAACATGTACATTACCCAGAAACAAAGTAATACTTTTTAATTGCATATCGATTTTCTTTGATATTAGATACAAATGATAAATATCCGAAGGTAATCCCAGATTTGCATCAGAACTACGCTGATATGCGCTAATTATTAGCTTGCCGTTGTCAATTTGAAACTGTATCAAGCTTAAACACGGTTGTTGATTGGTTTCGGTGTCGTTAGAACCGAGAAAAAGCACGTAATTTTTAGACGTTCGTTTCTCTCTGTTAATCTTTTCAATGAGTTTCGGAAGCTTTTCAAAATACGTTGGGTAAGAATTGACTAATATGGGACCGCAATAATCCCACCAACTTACACCAATCTCCCTATATGCCTCTGTGTTGCGTTCACCAGCCAAAAATAACTGTAACTCATCTTTTAACTTCTTTTTGGCCACTGCATGACCTTCAAACAATTCTAACAGGTCAATAGGCTTAAGCCGTAAAGCCTCATTCAATAAAAATAAATTTGAGCCTTTTTTATTTGTTTGATTCTTACCCTTTTCAAGGATTTTATTCAGTATTTGATGATACTTATTCATTTTCGATTTTTGATTGATGATTGATTATTCTATATTTGCACCTCTCACGGAATTTATAAAACATAACAAAGCCACAACATTAGAAGACTTATGTCCTCCAACGCTGTGGCTTTGTGCTTAATTAAATTACCGTTGAGAAGTTTTTAATTGTTGGAGGACTTTTTTTATTTCCGCCTCCTGGGAATTTTACACTAAACTGTCTATGCTGTTATAACAATGGTTTTCATCCCACCAATCCAACACGTTACAAACTTTTATGCCTAATTTGGTAAGCGTCCCATCGCGTTGATTTTTACCCAAAACACTTGAAATAGTTTCTTTCCTATTGCCGAATTGATAACCTCCTTTCTTAATTAAAATAAGGTTAAACAAGTCTTTACAAATTACGTTACCTGAAGTATCAACGCTCGTAGCAATGCTTAAAAATTGCTGATCTAAACGTTTAAATGAAAATTTCCAACGCCTCCTGTAAAGATTGATAACAAACGTTATTGCAAGGCCTATAGGAAATAATATTGATGCAAGTAAAACAGATAAAAATGCTAAAATTGTTCCCATATATTATTGCAAATTCATAATTATTAATTCTTTCACAGTCATGGGCTCGTAGCCAAAAACCTCGTTATTTAAAACCGCTAATATTTCTGTATCGACTTCATTGTTTAAAGCATCAACAAGATCGTTTTTGATTCCTGTACGTAAATAAGTATTATAAACATTGCCATATTTCGCATACAAAAAAGCGTACAATTGAGGATTTTTACCAGCCAGATAGTCATCAGCTTTAAAACGCTCTGTTTTCAAAATTTCTCTCTGTTTTTGGCTTGAAAACCCGACAACAGTTTCAGTACCATCTCCTAAAAAAACAGGCTCTAAATTGAATTCGTACGGCTGTAACGACTTTCTGTTAACAATTTCGCCTGACCAGTCTAAGTAACATACAGTTTTTGAAAAGCCTAAAAAAACATTTGGATAAACCACATCGTTATAGATATAGTTCCCGTAAATTCTGTTATAACAAATTCTTACTGCCTCACGGCCTTTTTTGTCAAAGTAGGATTTTGAAACCTTTTGACCTGCCATGTTATAAATAGGCTCTTTTTCTGTCAGAAATGATAAATTGCTGAAATCAATATCCGTCATGGTATTAGCCATTGTTTGATACTTATCTAAGTAGTGTTGTATAACTAGTTGTGTCATGATAATTATGTTGCTAATTCTATATATTTTATATTTAGAATATCAATTCTAATAGTATTTACCTTTAATTTCACATTTTGGGATAAGCCGTTAGTGAAAGTTCTTTTTAAAACCCCATCATGCCAAATTGTGAATACTCCGTCTAGCCATTTAATTTTTAATTCTTTTCCTTCAACTTGATTATTCCAAGTTTCCAATGAAGTTATGGAGCCGCTATATAAAATTGTGTCTTGGTATGCCCCCCCGTCTAAATATGTTCTTCCTTGACAGAAATTCCCCGGAAAATTCCATTCAAGTCGCAATTTATTACTGTTATCTGATACATTAAGAAATTGAAAAACTGGAAACTGTGGACTTATTGGTGAACCCAGTGGCGATTTATTAAATAACATTCTTACTTCAAAGTCTTTAGTCCAATCAAACTCCCTTTCCCAAATTGCACTCCCAGTTGAACCATAAGCAATTGTCTGAATGTTATTGTTATCAATACCTATTGCTCCTGTTTCAGCAGACCAATCTGAGGTGACAGGGGCGAAAACATCACCCAAAATAATCAATAAAGCATTATTTTTCGTAGTGCTTAATCCATTATTACAAGTTATTGAGAAAGAACCTTCTGCACTACCAGTAGTCACATTCATCAATATTTTTTGCGAATTCACGAAAGTGGCATAATTAATTGTTTGTCCCGTAATCTGAATACCATTAGCATTATTCAAATTGGCAGCCAAACACATTGCCGGGATAAAAAACTCACCTATAAGCTCAATATTGCCTGTTGCATTTGGCAAATGAGAGTCGGGTATTAATTCCTCAATGAAAGGTGCCGGAGCTGTCGCCATCGTGTAAAGCTTTAAATTTCCGTTTGCATCGGGTGATAAAATTTTATTAGTTGGCAAAGCTCCATCATTACGTGCGTTTGAATAATTCGAAAGTTTCAAATCTTTATTCATCCACAACGTAGTATCTTCCACATCGGTAGCCGTAATTGAGGTTTGACCTGTACCGAAGCTTCTACCCCTTAAAAGCAACTTAAACACCTTTCCGGTATCGCTTAATTGATATTCGACTGTTTCATTTGCTGCAACAACTAAAGGTGTTGATAGTGCATTAATGTACTGTACAAATCCTGCTACATCTTGCGTAACCAAACTAGCAGATGTAATTGTTTTAACGGTTGTTATAATATTGCTTAATTTTCCATTCACAACCGTTGTCAATGAATCGATTAAACCTTTCAAGATTTTAACAGTTTCGGCAGTCGCAGCCTTGGTAACACCGCCTGTGGTAAGATCATTTACCAAGATTGTACTTAATGAAGTTTGAACCGTTTTAATTGCATTTACCAACTCCTGGACGGTGTCAAGATTAACATCGTTTGATGTTAGAATTGTGTTGATTCCATTAATTTGATTTTGCAAATTTTTTCCCTGTTCTGCCGACAGCAAAGAGGTTGCGCCTCCGGTAACAAGATCATTAACAATGTCAAGATATTGCGATGCAATTTTCGCAAACTCGTTTAAAGGCGCGTACCCATCAGGTTCGCCTTTATTTTCTTTATCCTCTTTGCCTTCAAATTGCAATGCATGAGCGTTAGTATCTGTTAAGTGATTTGTTAATACTGCTGCCTCAGCTTTATCATTCAAAATTTCCTCAATTCCTTGAATGTCTTCAACCGGAATTTTTTCATCTTTCCATCTCAGATAACCAAACTTTGCCCAAAATTGAGCCTGTGTAGGTTTTAACCCGGTTTTAAACCACTCTTTTACTGTATCTATATATGCCATAGTGTCTTATTTTTTCCAAATCGCCAGATAACTAACCTCTGATACTGAGCGGTTTTCTGAATTATTACAAGTTATCGTTACATTATTAGCGCCTACTGAATATTTACACCAAAGCGTATCGCTATTGTCAACATTGCCGCTAAAAGCTATTTTTGCAATCGATGCGGTAAAGCCTTTCAAATGAGCCATAGTAAAACCGGATGGAGGATTAACAACATAATAGTTTTTTGTAAAATCATTATCATTTATTCCGTTTTGGCGGTTCAGTGTCTCTACAATCTGAAAGTCGTAAACCTCTTGTAGATTTTTCTGAGCTCCTGTCTCAATTGTCAGCATTTTTGTATAAACTATGGCAAACGCATCTGCTAAAGCTTCAAAAGTGGTCAAATCCGTTTTACTATTAAGAGCAGCTTCAATTTCTTTTGTCTCCTTTGGTTTTTTGAAGTCAGCCCAATCCATTGCGCCAATTCCTGAACCAAATTGTACATAGCGAGTTCTGATAACCGTTTTTGATTCGTTATTTTCGAAGACAAGATTTTCAGTGTCTTCTTTTATGATAACTTTTGTTTGCACAATACCACCCTTAAATAAGAAGACTTCACCGTTTACAAAAACAACCCCATCACTAGCCGTTGAACCAGTAACGTTACAACCGTACAAAATGGTCTTATCTCCGGCAATTCCTCCCAAACCATTAAAAACGGCTGAAATTTTTTGCAGTTCGTCCAGTATTCTCGTTGTTAGTGGAAATCCTCCGGTTTGATTAACGTCTAGTTTATTCATATTGCTATTATTTGGTAAGATTTGCCGGCCAAAACATAAAACTCGATTGTGGCGACTATCTCGTTTATTTTTAAATTCATTATTTCCTGTGGTACATTAACCATGAAGTCAATTGTTGATCCTTCATAATTAAACTCTGTCTCTAACCACATTGTTCCTAAATACACAGGTAAGTTTTCAGCCTGTGTGTAGATGTAATCCTGAGCTTTATTTACTTTATTTTTAATGGTAATCCGTCTTTCTTCTGGATCATACCTATCGTTTAAAACCCCTCTTAAATAACACTTTTGAGAGTTGTACGAAAGCTTTTTCAAATTCTCCTCACGCATTCTTGACCATCTATAATGCAAATTTGCAATAGACGAAGTCAAAGCTTGTAGAAAACCGAAATTCTTTGGCTTACGCGTCGGAGTTGGCAAAAGCAAAAGGATGAGTTTGTCAAAATCTACATTATACCACATAGGCTATATTGTCAAAGTTTGGAATAGTAAAATATCCACTTACCGGAACTGTTTTTACATTAATTGGCTCAGCATCATTATACTCGTTAGTATCTATATTAATTGACTTAGATTCAGCATTTACAATATGTGGAACTTTTACACCTGGTACTTGCTGTAATTTATCAACCAAATGAGCTAAAACCAATTCACCATCAAACGGAAGCTCTTTCATATATTCATTTATTGCTTCCTGAACAGGATAATTTGCATTTAGAATACTCATTCCGTTTGCATCCAAAACCAAAGGATCACGATAAATCTGAATGTTCAACAATAGTATGTCCGGCAATAAGTTTAAGACTAAATAATTTACTCCCGCATCGGTAATTTCATCAATATAAAAATCAAATGCACTTTTAATTTCTGGTGTAATTGGTGCCAAAACTCCGGCGGCTTCTGTCGCAATTTTAATACGTAATTGTCCGCCTGATTTAGTAACAGCGGAATACTTAATTACTTTAGCAGCTTCAATTTCTTCATCAGTAAACCCAGTATTATCATATTTGTCAGTGTCTAGGATTAAATCATGTCCGTATTGAAACGCTAAAGCTTTAGTTCTGTACCAAGATGGGCGATGCGGAAATTTAGCCTCAATAATATTTTGTACTTCTTGGTTATGAGTGTCGAAAAGAGATTCTAAAAGCGCAATCGCATAACTTATTATAAAAATAAAACGTCGATAAGTGGCCGACTGGCTTATTGAATTTGGGAGCGTTGGATCAGCAGCAATTTTAGCATAAATTCCGTTTTGAATATCTGTTATTGTTCTTGCCATTTTATCCTACTATAAAAGTTGAGTTTATTACCATTGTACCTATTCCAACCGGTGGTTTAAATTGTTCTAATTGATCCTGAGTGATTCCCGTTGCCGGGATTGCTGTTTTACTTTTTAAATAATCAACTTCCTTTTTGTAAATTGTCATACTATCAGGGATTACTATTTGTTCACCCGAAACCGGATCATCAGTAACCGACCTTTCACCATTTGCAAGAGCGAGAGCAAAAGCATTAGTAACGTTTCCTGTGTGTTGTATGGCTAAATCAAACCAAGATTGTAAGACTAAAACAGTTGCTGTCATTTTCTAATATTTTGCATCAATTTCGATTTTCAAGTCTGATCCTATTTGTATTTTATTTACTGTCATACCGTCGGCAACAAATTCAAGCCTAATTTCCCTGGCTAAATTTTCGGGGCTATCATCTTCTAAATATCTTTGCGCTCCAACGCCTCGCATTGGCACGTCTTTAAATTCTCCTTTATCAATCAAAATTAGCATCTTTTGATGCTGTGCGGTGCTTTCTCCTACAACTAAATCACCATCTGTAACCAAAAGGTCTAAATCATCATCTAATAAAAAATCTGTCATTTTAAACCTATTTTAAAAACTGATTAATCCTTGTTTCAATAGCAGTAAATTGACCTTCATTAATCAACACATTCGTTGTTCCTGTCTGAGCAGTTGCGGAACCTGTTGTATTAACTTGAAAGCTCATCGCTTTAATTGCTGCCAGAAAATCGACCATGATTTTTTTTAAGGTTTCGCTTTCTTTCTGAAACAAAAAACCCGCTGCATCAATTTCGATAATCGTATTGCCTATGTAATAACCAACCTTTGTCACTTCATCCGCTGCAATAATCATCCAGTCATCATCATCCTCAACACGAACGGCCAGAACATAACTACCAACTTTCGGCACCAGGATAAAACTCTTTTTATCTGAGAGAACCGGACGAAGTCGTACATCTAATATTTCCTGTCCGTCTTCATCTTCAAGTACACACATTGCCGTACTTTCATCAACAGATTTAACTTTCGCAATGTTACTGACAGCAGGACCATGATCTTTTGCTATGTTTTTAAATCCTTCTCTTATTTGTTCGAATGTTGACATTATGATGATGTTATAAACCCTAATTGGATTGTTTGCCTGCCTCCTGATTTTCCAAACTCACCAGAAACGCTTTCAACAAAAAAACTTCCTGATTTATCCGGGTATTTATAACCGTCTATTTCGGCAATGTCACCTTTGTTTGTTGCAGGTTCTAAAAACGCTACTATGTTACCTTCGTAGCCGTTGTAATTGCTTTTTGTCTGCAATCTGTTTGCGATTTGCTTTAATAGATCGCTAGGCAATCCGGCTTTTACTTTTACGTTTTTTTCGTTGTCGTATTTATCAGCATCCGATTTGGTACGCTTAACTTCGCCTTTTCCGTCTTTCTCCTGAATTACGATTCTGACATTCTTATCGACTATTCTTTTCTTAAAATCATCGTCCTTAACTGTATTCCAACCCAAACGAAACTTTACTCTTTTGCCTTTTTTCCCAAATTGGGTACCTACATACAATTCGTTAAAATTGAAGTAAACAGACAAATGCACCTCTTTTTTGAGCCACTCTAAAACCTGAATACCGGTAGCGTTTTTAAATCGCACATTCTTTAACGGAATATTTGGAATTTCAGAAGACAAAACAATTTCAGTTCCTGAGCATAGATCAGTTAGTAATTGTTTAACTGTAACACTCGAATAGGTTTTATTGAAAATGATGTCATATAGTAAATAGCTATATCCTTCACATTCGATTTTTACGGGAATACCCATATTTACACGTTTGATAAATCCCTCAAACCTCTTAACATTATTGCCATCATAACCCAGTAATATGCTGATTTTGTCGTTTTCTTTAAAAAGATAACCCGTTCGGTTGTTTGGCTCTTGTTTATCTTCTGTTATCGTCTTATCATTTGTCAAATACTTAATCCTGGGCAATTCAATTGTACAGGTATCTGTAAAACTATTAATGTCAGTTTTCCACGAAACTTTTGACGGTTTTATATTTGGGTATCCTCCAATTGTGATGTCGCTGGTTAAATAAAACATTAATTATATAATTAAATCCTGTATGTAATCCGTTTCAATATTCATTGAAAAGGGACGTATCCAAACGGCCTTTCCTTGCACTTCTGGAAAATCCAAACTACTAACGGCAACCCTGCAACTTTCATCAAGAAATATTTCGGGGTAACCTCCGTTTAGTTCAATTTCTCCGGTACTTTCAAATATTTTCTTAAGCTTGTTTATTTGATCTTCTGGAACAAGTCTGTTTTGACCAATCAAAAACCCCTTTATAGAAAACCTGTAATCGTCAATAGAAAAGCATTCTTTTACTTTTCCTTTACGCTCACTAACCGGCGTTCTAATAATTTCCTTCATTAAACTTACTCCAACCGTACAGGCTTCGATTTCAATTTCTGTAAATTCGCCACCGTCAGTTGCTCTTAAGGTTATCGGAAACCAAATAGCCTGACCATACGCGCCAATTTTATTAAAAGGTATGTTCTTACTTGAATAGTCAATACTGCCTCTTGGTCTTGTGTTTTCGGTTGTTATTGAGTAACCTATTTCCTGTGTGGTTGGCTGTTCTGAATTATCAGTAATAAAATAAGGATTATTGCCAAAATAGGTCTTGTACAATTTCGCAAGATCAAATATCGTATTAGTACTTACCATCATTAAACCATTTTAGAACCATTATATACTATCCTTGCCAGACACTCCATTACAACTTTTTCCATTTCTGAAACAGATTCATTAGCGTTCATTGTTGTAAATTGCAGGTTTTCAAAAAACTTCCCTACGTGAATATTCGTCACTTTAGGACCAGCACCGGACACCGTTTCACCGGCTGATTTACCTGATGCAGAATTTGAGGCCATTGCCGAAGCTCCACCGGTTAATGGTGAATCAGGGTCATTAGGTTTTGGAGTTGATAAGGTTAGCTTTTTATGAACCTTAACTTCTTTATCGCCGAAGCCTAAATATTCTTTTACAATTTTGTAAGCTTTGTCTATTGCTCCTAAAACAGGCTGTAATACAGTATTCCAAATCCATAAAATAACATCAAGAACACCTCCAATGATGTGAAAAATCTTTTCTAGATACCACGCTGAGAACCTAAATACGTCTTTTATTAATTCGGAATGTCTTACAAACTCAATTATACCCGAAACCAACTCCCATAGCTGTGCTCCGGTTTTTTTCACAAACTCCCAAACATTTGAAAAGTGCTTTTCGGCTATGGCCAAATAATCAGCCCAGCCACCCGTATCTTTTGAAATATTTCGAACAAAGTCAACGGCTTTACCAAATTGACCAGCTAGGTAATCAATGTACGGTTTGGCACGCTGTAACATTGGTTCAATGTTATTAGCAAAGGCAACCCCAATATCTAACACCCTGCTAATAATGGGTGAAAACGCATCATACATATCAACCAATCCGTTAAGCACACTTTCTTTAAAAGTATTCCACTTGGCTTCTCTTGTTTTGCTTTGTGCGGCTAATGCACCCTCGTAAATCCCACCTTTAGCACCCGCCATAGCTAACGACTTGGCTAAGTCTTCATAACTCACTTCCATTTCCTTAACTTGGTCAATGCTTTTACCTGTTGATCGGGCTAACATTTCATACACATTGATTCCGGCAATACCAAACTGGCGAATATCCATCGCAGTAGCTTTACCTACCGTTTTAATCTGTTGCATATTTGCAGCCATTCGACTCAATACATCGTTACCCCCACCAACAGCAGCAACGGCATTTGCTAAGTTCATTGAGTCGGTTCTAGCTTGCTTAGCACCCAATCCCGCAGAAATTAATGAGCGATTTACCTCAAGCAATGAAGCTGTATCGTAAGGCGTTGCCGCAGCATCTTTTCGAATATTGTTATAGGCTTCACTAGCTCCAGATTTTCCTAAGAACGTAGTTAAACCAGTTACCGCCTTTTCCTTGGCGTTGGCTTGTGTTACAATCTCAGAAACCCCCGATTGAATGGCACCCACTGCCATCGATATTCCTGCCGTGGCTATCCCTCCAAGCATACTACCCAAAGCAACGCCACCAACACCAATTCCTTTAGAACTTCCGGGCATATTGTTTGTATTTCCTGCATGGTTTGCAGATTGCCTTTGTAAAGAAGCTAATTCACGTCTGGCCATTGCAATTTGACTAGGAATAGTACTTCTACTGATCGTGTCTTCAACTTGTTTGATTTTATTTTGAAGCTCGCTAAAGCTCATTCCTAATACCCGGTTACGCCCAGTCATTTGATTAGCCGACTGACTCATCCTGTTAAAAACGTTCTGGGAAGCCGAACCAACTCGCGTTATGTTCGAACTTGCCATGTCTCGCATTCTTAAAACAAAATCAATCGTATTATTCATAACCTAAGTTTCTTCTTTTTTTGACAATTCAAGCGCAATACCGGTACGGTAGAAAAATTTTTCATCACCCCATTCTTTTAAGGCATTTGCTCCGAACTTCATACTACCAAATACAACTAGGTAGTCTAATCCAGCTTTTTTATTTTGGCAATCTTTTATGCCTTTATTGCTAAGCGCGAAAAAACTCAGCTTTCTTCCCTTCCAAGATGTTGTTTATCTGCAAGAAAACAGAAATGAATTTTTCTTCATCTTCAATAAGGACAATGTCACCATCCAACCAAAGTTGCTCCATGACCATTGCAACCGCTTTACTAAGTCCATTGGTTCCGATGGCTTCCATGTAGTCACCTAAATCGTCAGCTGTTGGAGGTCTTAATACTGCCAGATCATTTTCATGTTTCAAAAAGATGAGTTTGCGATCTCCGGATAATTCTTTCCACTCATCAAGCTTTTTTTGAGTAAATCGTTTGATATACGGCGTTAGGTCGTTTTCTTTAAGTTTTTCAACTTCTTTTGCTTTACGATTGGCGAAAGCAGATTTTAAATCTCCTGATTGTGCATTCTTGTTCATGCTTTTTTGTTTTATGTTATGGTAATCTTACATTCATTGCCAGGAATGGCAAAGTAATTTCTCTGTGTTTGGCGTTTTGTTCCATGTCAACACCTGATTCCGTAAAAGAAACACCCGAAGCGATATAGGTAGAAATTGGATCAATCAACCTTTTTTTAAACGAACAGGTAATTACAATTAACTCGTGAGGTACTTCGGTTATATCTTCATAACCTGCCAAGCGTGCCGACTTATTCATTGCATCGGCTTCAAAACCTAATACCTTTATACTTCCTGTACATTTGATATTTCCGCTTTGAATATCGATAGCTTCATCACCGGCACCATACAAATGCTCTTTTTCGACTTCTTTTTTGAAGCCAAACCCGCGCAACCCCTTAATGGTTCGGGTTAGTATTTTTACTTCAAAGTTTGACCATGCACACTCTGAGGATGTTATATTTACATTCATGGCTATAAATTAGCGGTTAAACCTATTGTTACTTTTATCCAGGTGAAATAACCAAGAGGTAACACTTTTACTTCAATCCCTCCGGTGCTGGTATTGATTATATTTGCATCGGTTGGTACATTAACCTCAAAATCGCTAGCCTGTCCGGCTAACTGTGATCTTAACTGCTGTAAAATCGTTTCTTCCAACTCTTTTGCATCAGTCGCATTGATTGTCCCGTCAGCATTAACACGAACAGAAGTTTCCAACATTGGCGTTGCGGTTGCTGTAGTGACTCTTTGCGCTTTGTCGATTATTCGACCATTTACCAGGATTCTAAAATCGTCATCAGTCGCCATATTATCCCTTGCAAAATAATACCCTGCTGATCCGTCACGACGATGCATAATAGTGTAACCAGCATTTGCAAAAGCGTCTAATTCTTCCAGGTAGTAATCTTCGATAGCTCTGTCGCCGATAAAAGCTTCTGAAATTGTCAAAGGGCCGTTTTGTCCATTTCCAATTTTGACATGAGATTGATATTTAACCGCTCTTGCCAAAGCCAATGCAACACCGCTGGCACTAGAACCATCATTTAAATTACTGCCAAGTACAACACCGGCAAAACCATTTCCAACTGTATTAGGTTCAAATAGATCAGCCTCTAAGTCAGCAACTCTACCCTCAATAAGCATTCGTACCGGCTTGTTGATTGACTGTTGATATTGTCCTAATGTTTTAGCGGCTAATAAAGCGTCTTCGACATCTTTATCTAAAAAGTGATCTTCCGGCATTGTATAAGCCTCACTTGGTTTTCGAATCAATCCGACAACGGTAATTGTCCCTTGTGCCGCATTCAGCAACTTTTTAAGACCATTCGCATTGGTCGAAGTAACCATTTGCGTAAGTGTCATTGTATCTTCTACACCAAGAATCGTTAAAGCCTGATTACCTCCTAATTCCTGATAAAAAACTTCAATAGCCTTGTTTAAAAATGGTTCAGCTACAGCGGTATAACCCTTTGCGACTGCATCATCATAACCGAAAACAGTTTCAATAACGCCGATTTTTGTTTCAGCCGTTCCCATAAGTCCTGCAACGCCATCCAGAACCTGTACTTGACGTTGTAGGTTGCCAGAGGTTACTGCTACAGTAACCTTTGGCGTTCCGGTACCTTGTGTCATTATTGTTTTACTTCAGTGTTAATAGCTACTCTATAGGCTTCAATAGTAGCTAATAGATCAGGCTGTTTTTGCGTTGGTGATTCCAGGCCTAAAAGTTTAACAAGCTCCTTTATTTCAGGATAAATTGCTGTTTTAGGATCAAAGTTTTTCAACAATTCTAAAGGATTAGTCTTCGTATCATTAAGGTTTTCCTTTTGTGCATCAGGCGAATTTTGATTGATTTTTATGATTTCGAAATCACTTCTATAATGCGAATTGACTTTATTGTCTTTTAGACCGTTTGCATGACCGTCGGCAGCTCCTTTAGTATGAAATATTCTTTCGTCTGAAGTAACATGACATTCATTGCTTGATGGGTGTCTGTCGAAATAATCGACTACATTTTCGTACGCCATTTTAAATAGTATTTAATTAGTATTTAATCGTTAAGCCAGTTGCCACTTCCGGACAACAACCGCAATTATTAAGATGACCAACAGGACTAAAAACAACCTGCCTAAATTAATTTGTGTTTGTTGCCACCATGTAAGTTGCCGCTCAACCGGATAGGGTATTTTTTTAATTATTTGCTGATGCTCTTTAGTATAAACATCTTTCCATTGAGCAAACAATTTGAACGCCTCAGCTTCACAATCAACCGTTAGTACATTATCTTTTATATTTACTTTCGGATGGACAGCAAAAATTTGATTGTTAGATTTTTCATGTTATGATTTTGGAATTAATTTTTCAATTGATTTTGCGATACTCTTTAAACTATTTGCGTAGTTTGGGTCTGTCGCATAACCTGCTTTCGCTATTTCATCAATGAACTTATAAGGATCATTTTTTACTGTCAAAGCTTTTGCGTAACGTTTGTTTTTCAAAAAGAAATTAGCGTGATCGACAAAGCTGTCTTTTGGGGTGTCGTACTTTCTGAAATAATCTTTGATTTTGTACTTGTACCATTTCTGACCATTTCTAACAACCGGAGTTATTGATATGATGTTTGGAAATTTGGCGTTTGCACTTTTTGAATATTCTGTAGTTGTAAGCAACTGCTCATTACCGTTAACACCGTCCGTATCTTTTACACCAAAAATCATATTGCCTGGTGCAACCGAAAACCATGCGCTCTCTAGTGCGCCTTGTGCTAACAATGCAATGGCAGAAATTCCGGTTAACTTTTGACTTGCTAATGCATAAGGATACAAGTAGTTTACATAGTCTTGTTTTGTCATTCCTCTGTTTTTTTTGATATTCCTAATTTTGATTTTGCGTAAACTGATGCGAGTTTTAAAATTTGCTCAAACTCATCAAGTATGATTTTAGAAAATGCCCCTGATAGACCGCAGGCAACAAAAATGATATTCTCATTTTGAAGCAATAAATAATCTTTACAAAAAGTACCCACACAAAACGATATAAACATTGACATGATGACCGATTTTAAAAAAGCAATCCAAGACATTTCATTTCGCATTCTGTTAATTATTGCACCAATTGCACCACCCAATATGTAAGGATTTAATTTTTTGATGAAGTCGATAAAAATGTCGTAATATTCTATCACTGTGAGTAGGTTTAAAAAAAGGCTGTCGCTATCAAGAGACAGCCTTTTACATATTTATAATTTAGATTTCTTTTATGCAGTTGGAGCCTGGACAATAATCCCAATGCCTTTCCAGTCTTCACGACGACAACGGCCTCCCATTTTTACCAATCCTGAATGAATATCACCATAGTACAATGGGTTATCCATGTCCTGGAATAATTTAGTATCTCCAAGAGCTTTAGTAACGCTTTGCTTTTGCCAAAAAATGCTTGCTAAGTTGTCAGTTGCTCCTAAAGCTTCACCCGGAAGTCTAAAAGTTCCGTTAGCCTGAATAGCCAAAACAGAGCTTCTTTCTAAAATTGTAAATCCTGCATATTTACCTACAATACCGTTTGCTAAATCGGCGGTTGCCTGAAAGGCTGCCATCTGGTTACCTGTTAGTGAGTTTTGAAACTCTTTTAACATGAATGATTCAAGCATTGCATAACGTTCTTGCTTTGGCACGTTATCTTTATTGAAAGTAGCCTGCATTATATCAAACTCTTTGTAAGTACAGGCTTTACGACTTCCTGTTTGACCATCGACACCATTTACAGCAGTATCCGCTCCTGTTGTTGCTATTCTTCTGGCAGCAGGAATATACTCAACTGTTGTGCCGCCGCCAACAGCAGGTTTAAAGCCTTTAATCCAGCTAAATGTTAATTCATCACCAATCGCCTCAGCTAACGTGTCAGTATGATCTGCTAAAACAGAATCTGTTTTCTCGTAGCTGATTTCCATTGATTCAGCGACTGTAAC
>NZ_JAADZW010000041.1 GCF_010645065.1 Flavobacterium fluviatile
CCACTACAAACAGAACCAGCTACAGGTGCTGTAATTGCGATACCAACTGTAGGATTGACCGTAACTACCAAATTATAAGGCGTACCTGAACAGCCAGAAGATGGGGGGCCTGGCGTTAAAACATAAGTAACATTAATAGGATTGGCAGTAGAATTCGTCAATACCTCAGTAAATCCTGTAGCGTTTGCTATACCTGTGCCCCCTGCTCCGGCTGCACCTCCGTTAATATTTGCAACACCTCCACGACTCCAGCTAAATGTAGTTCCTGTTGAGCTAATAGCGCCGCTTGAATAAGTGCTGCCACTACAAACAGAACTAGCTACAGGTGCTGTAATTGTTGGAGCCGCAGTTACGTTGATATATGTTATCGAACTGCCTGAACAGCCCGCTGCTGTGGTCGTAGTTACTGATACTTGCTGAACACCCGATCCTGTTAAGATTACTGTAGGATTTTTAATGGTTGTAGAAGAAAATACTGCTCCTGCTGGTCCTGTCCATGCATATGTAACACCTGAAGCAGGAACGTTCTCAACATCAAGTTGTACGGCCACTCCGGCACAGGATGTTAAAGTATTAAAAACACCTTTTGGTGATGTTGTTGCAGCCGGATTAACCTGTGAAGTTGGTATCAAAACGATATCGTCTATGATGGTTCCAAATGTTATACCTCCATGTAAAGTATTATAAAATTCAAGTCCTATTGAAGAACTGGTTGGTATAAAAGTATAAGTCCCTATCTGAGAAATTGTACTGGTTGTTGTAAAACCTGTTGATATAAGATCTGTAGATCCTCCCGTAATTTTAACTGTTACACCTGTTGTTGCAGGAGTAGCAGCATTTGATCTTCTTGCATAACGAAAACTTACTGTGTAAGAAACCCCAGGAATAACTGTCGTAACTTGTCTGAGTGATGCCTGAGAATCTAGTTCAGCCGTTATAGATGAATTTCCATTAGAGAAATATGTGTTTTCGGGATTTACTTCAACACGATCACCATATGTTGTTGCAAATGTCCAGCCCGTCGCACCACCACTAAAATCAGAATTGCTAATCATGTTAGTAACACAATTATTTGCAACAACAACCTGATCATTAAAAGTACCACAACTATTACTAATCGCCCAATTAAGTACATATGTTCCGGCAACTGCAGGAGTAAATGTAGCTGTTGGACTTGAAGTATTGCTAAACTGACTCAACAACGTACTTGGACCGCTAGCAATTGACCACACCCCTGTACCTATGGTTGGTGTATTAGCTGCCAATATAAAAGAACCACTCCCCGTAGATTGATCGGGTCCGGCATTTGCTATTGTTGGTTGGGGATTTACTATTACATTAGCCGTATTATTTGATGTTATAGAAAAAGAACAGGTACTTGTTGCTAATCTGGTAACTGTTATAGTTCTTGACCCTGCATTTGTTAATCCTGTAGCTGTAAAACTTCCTGTTCCGGCATTAGTAACATTCATACTTGCTGTTAACCCTGTTTGCGAAGGAGAATCAGTATTATACGTAACTGTATAACTACCTACCGGTAATCCGGCGGCACTCGAAACTAAAGTCACGGTTGATGTACCTGTTGATGTACATGCTGCAGTGGCAGTATTTGTACCTGTAAGGCTAAAAGTAGAACAAGGAGTCCAAGTAACAAGTACCTGCCCTCTAAAACCATCTCCTCCCTTTACATCAGGACTATTATTATTCATACGACCTCCTCCTCCTCCTCCTCCAAGAGTAGTAGCAGATATTCCTGGTCCATTGCTATTTCTACCTCCTGCGCCCGCACCTCCGCTGGTTACTGCTGCTGCTCCTGCTAAGGTTCCGTTATTTCCGTTTATTGCTGTTCCAGCACTTCCTCCGCCACCTCCTGAACCTGCGTTTGATCCATTTTGTCCATTTCCTCCATTAAATGTTCCTCCTAAACCACCGGCCCCACCATTTCCATTGTCTGAATGAGTTGAATTACCAACCTCTCCCCCTTTTCCACCAGCAGCAACAACGGCAACTGTAGATGCAAAAGTTGAAGTCCCTCCATCACCTCCGTTTCCTGTATTTGTTCCAGTATCTGACGCTGTTACTCCTGTACCACCTGCACCCACAGTAACTGCAATAGTAGACAAAGGAGTAACGGACACCGTTCTTATGGTATATGCGCCTCCGCCTCCTCCGCCTCCATTTCTGGTTGCATTAGCATTATTGGCACCACCGCCGGCACCACCACCTCCCCATGCCTGAACCGTTACACTCGTAACGCCAGCAGGAACATTAAAAGTACCAGAGGAAATAAATGTCTGAGACTGACCAAAAGAAAAATTGGCAAACAAAAACATAGCAAAACAAAGCCATTTAGCATTATAGCCAAATAAGTTCGTTGCAATGGCTTTTGGAGTATTCTGATTTTGTTTCGAAAAAAATAAATGAATAGGAATGAGTAGTTTTTTAATCATATTTGGGGCGGATTAAATTTAAAAAGTAAACTTATTTTCTATTAAAAATTGATTTTTATTAATTGATTGTTACTTTCAAAAACCAATTTTAATAGCTGCCCCTAAACTTAATTTATACTAAATCTGTTCGCTAACAGATTTGATGTTCTGAGAATCAAAATATAAGATTTAAAAATCAAAAGATATAATTAATTTGGGGCTTAATTATGGAACAAAAATAATAGTTCTCAATTGGATTTTTAACAAAAAATAAAGAATTCGATAAAAGGCAAAAAAACACGATAAAAAGTTTAGTTTTTTAATAAAAAAATTTATTTGAAGTTAAAATCTTACTTATGCTATAGATTTATTTTAAAAATGTTTTAATCCAATAATTTATTGATTCTAAAAATTAATTGATTAGCAGCTAACAGAGCATTTAAATCAAAAAAATCCGACAGCAATAATTACTATCGGATTTTTAACTAAAATAAACTAACTAATTACCTTAATATAATTTTTCGTGTCTCCTGTCGGTCATTCCCTAAAATCATTTTTACTAATAAAACCTGTTCAGCAACATTTAAATGTCTGGAAAACTGGATACTATTTATTTTATCTTTGGTGTAAATCAATTTTCCAGAAATATCATATATAAAGATTTTATCGATAGTATCATTCACAGCATTGATGTTAATGACTTTATTATTAACCGTAATAATTAAATTATTTTTATTATTTTCAAAATCTTCCGAACCTAAATTGGTGTTTTTGTATTTTAAAATAAAACGGTCATCAAAAGTTCCGATTGCCGTTGTAAAAGTATAATCAGCTATGCTTAAATCATGAACAGTCTGTGTTAACCTGTCTTCAAGATATATCGGCTGATTAGACAAAATGCCATCTGCCTGATTTATTCCTATCGTAAAGTTGCCAGCAATTGTGCTTTTATATCCCAGAGCAACCATATCTGTATTTTCAAAAGGTAAAGCCTTTCCCTGGATTACAAGCTTTTTGTCTTCATTGATACTATAAAAATCTACATAAGGATTGCCATCAAAAGTTATTCCGTCAAACTGATGATCATAATTATCAGTTGCCCCTTCTATGTAACCTACTAACGTTTGCTTATAAGCTCCCTGGTCATTTCGTAATTCCAGCCATAGACGGTGCTTTTCAATATCAGAAGATTTTGCAGATCTGAAAAACTGATTATTATTTCCTGGTATGCGCATTGCATTTGTAAATGCAATAGAACCCGCTGCTTTAGAAGCAACAAAAAAGGATTGTCCGGCAGCTATTTTTCCCGTTGGTTTTTTGCCCGCATCTAATGCAGGATCATCATTATGACCCGGATCACTTTCAGCAGACGTTCCTACCCCGCCAGTCGAGTTATAAGAAGCATAATCATCTGTTGTATATGCATATTGAGCCCCAATTAGACCAATTGGTGTATTATGAGTCCAAAAATAGATGGTTCCCTCTAAAGTTAGATTATTTGCAGATAAAAATAAATTTGCATCCAGCGCCGAAGAATATGGGTTCCCTAACAAAAAGTAACGTGTTGCCGTAACTGTGGTTATCTCTTCTCCATAAACAGGACCATTATTAGGAACTCCGACAAACTGAACGTTTTGAGAATAAGGAAAAGCTACATTTTCTCCATTACCGTAAGTTCCTGCTTCTGGGGTTCTGATGATATAACCTTTTCCGGCTACCATAGCTGTTGTTGGAAGTTCTTCCTGCCATTGATCAACAGTTGAATTATATGATAAATATTTATCAAACCTTGTATTTGGCGATAATACATTGAGTACCTGATTTGCTATAGGAGAAGACCAATACGTAAAATCATACTTTTGCATCGGCTGTGATCTTCTTTTATAAATAATATCTCCTGTATTACTAATATCATTCGTCTGCACAAGACTTGCATTGTTTTCAAAGGTTAATGTACCCCCGGTAGTGGTAACTGCATTGGTAATAGTAAATGTATGCCCCGAATTAACTGTAACGGAAACTCCGGAGTTTACAGTACAGGTACAACCGCTCAAATCTCCTGTAGAACTAAAATTGCCTGCAAAAACAATATTATCGTTAATTGTGGGTGTTGTTGACCAATTAGAACCGTTCCATGTTGATGTTGTCACCACTAAAGGGTTCAGCACAATATTAGCTGAATTAGGAGAATAACATGCATCTGTCTTAACGGCAGCAGTAAAGGTGCTATTCGGTGCAAGATCGGATATGGTGACACTTGTACCGCTTCCTGTAAAAGTCTGTCCTGTTGAAAATTGCAACGTCCATTCTCCTGCAGGAAGACCGTTTAACACAACTTTAGCTGTTGGATTAGCACATGTTGCCTGTGTTATCGTCCCTAATGTAGGAGCTGCCGGACCTGTACTAACTAATATTGAAATGACATTAGAAGAAGTAGCCATCTGACCACAAGCAGCATTACCAGATCGCACCCTGTAATAATAGGTAGTATTAGAACTTAGTCCGGTAACGGCAGCACTTGTTACGTTTCCCACATTTAAGCCATTATAACCTGAAACAAAACTAGAGAAACCAGCATTTGCAGATACGTCTAAATAATAGGCATTAGCCCCGTCAACAGCATTCCAGTTGGCTGTAAAACTGGTACACGATAATGTTGCGGCAGCCGTTGCAACCGGAGTTTTGACTTGCAAGGTTTGATACTGTATAGTATTAGAATTTGCACTTACCCCACAGCTGGTATTTCTTCGCACTCTGTAATATATAGGTCCGGGAGGAACGTTAGTGACAGCATAAGTTGTTACGCTGCCAACATTTAAACCATTATAACCGGCAACAAAATTCGTAAATGCAGCATCTGTTGCTACATCAAGTATATAATTTGTAGTCCCTGCTACTGCATTCCAATTTGCAGTAATAGTAGTGGTACAATTTGCGCCTGTTCCGGCTGTTGCAACAACATTTTCTGCTGAACCAACTGTAAAAACTTTAGCGTTTGGACTGCTCACTCCGGTTAATGCCACTGTCACCCTGTAATCTCCAGGTGTAAGTCCTGTCAGGTCTTTTGTAGTAGCAATAACCGTATTATTTCCCACTCTCTGCCATGCATAAGTATAAGGATCTACCCATACCGGAGAGTTCTGAAATGTTCCATTAAATCCTGCAGGTATAGATGTTAAAGTAGTTCCTCCACCATCATAAAAGTTATATGAGGCGATCAAACCCTGCTCGTAGCCAGAGTAAACTGTAGGTCCAAATGCAAGACTCTGGATCCGTGATGCAGAAAGTGCAGTATTGTAAAATCCTGCTTTTAATACATTTCCGCTAAATGATTCCCCTGCTATATCACTAAATACACGACTGCCAATTTTAGTGGTAAAGGCAGAAGCGCCGTAATTAGAAGTCGTTACTACACCACCGGTAACAGTTACACTAACGCCATCAATATATATCCTGATTCGTGTTCCATCACCTGTAGCAGCGATATGATGCCATTGACCATTTCCTAAAGAAGCCGGCAGTGTTGCTGTAGCTGTGCTGGAAGAATTTGTCCATAATTCTATTGTAGATGAATTGGCAAAACCAAATTCAATGGCATTATTCTGTCCAAACAAACTTGTTCTTCCGGTAATATCGGCTAAATTAAACTTTATCCATCCCTCGATAGTAAAAGCACTTCGGTTAGAAAGCATTTGAGCCCCTAAATCAATATAATCATTATCTGCTTTTACAAAATTTGCACTATTATTCATGTTCGTGATGGTTATGCTTCCGTCACTGGCACTGGCACATGAAGCGATACCTACAGTTCCTACAGGCTGTGGCAGCAAAGGAAAAATGGTCATTTCTGTAGTTGCAGTGGCACATCCAGCGACGTTATAAGTTATCGTATATGTCCCTCCTAAACTTCCTGTTAAGTTGACTTCACCTGTTGCTGTGCTCACAAATGATAAACCGGGGGGAGTTGCAGAATAAGTGCCACCGGTAGCTCCGGTTTGTGTAACTGCAACCGTACCCGTTGATATAAAAGCATTTCCGGGATACGAAATGGATGGGGGTGGTGTAAATCTATAGACCTGTCCTGCGGCTGGTTTTGTATTAATTGTAAATGTAAAAGAACTAGAGCTTGGTGTCGGACTTGAACTGGAATTGTTAAGAAGCAGATAATTACTGTTTGCATCATATATCCCTATAGTAGCAGATGGGTTTCGTAAGGCTCCGGAGCCTTGTTTATAAATGTATTCTATAATATTACTTTTTTCATATAACCATATCTGAAAAGAAATCGCATCATTTGGGCCTGCATAATCCCATTTTTGCCTCGAAAATTCAAGTTTGAAAATCCTGTTAGGTGCAGTACCCGAAACTACATACTTTGGAACTATAGTAAGTTCAATATCATCCCACAATGCAAACAATGCAGGTTTTATAATGTTTGCATTCGCAACATTATTGGTATAATTTTGAGATGCGTTTGGATTTGGCGAACCAAATGTGATCCAACCATTACTGGACACCCTTATATTCGAATAAAAAGAACCTGCAAAGTTGAAGGTAAATGGCAAGGCAACCGAGCTTGAAAGTGCGTCATCTGCACTAGCGGCCAGTCCTGGTACATCTGTAGTACCCAATAAATTATCATAGGCTCTTGAACTTGCAGAAAAACAGTAGTTGTCTGCCTCTAATCCTGCCGAATTGGGAGGACTAAACCTATATATTTGACCGTTTGCGGGCTTTGTACTGATGTTTGTTGTAAATACATCGGATTGTGCAATTGGGGTTCCGCCTGAATTATTTAACGTCAAATATCTGCTGGAACCATCATATATACCTATCGAAGCACCGCCCGAAGATGCCGTATTTGCGGCTACTGCTCCCTGATTGTACAAAAATTCAACAACATTTGTAGTTTCGAACAGCCATACCTGAAACGAAATTACATCACCGGCAACTCCATTATCCCAGCTTTGCTGTATCCACTCTACCTTAAACCTTCTGTGGGGGGCAATTCCGGTTGTTACATAACGGGGTGCAACGTTGCATTTTAAATTATCCCATAAAGGAAACAGAATCGGTTTTCTTGATTCTGCGTTAACCTGAGTATTAGTATTCGATTCAGCAGGCGTTCCTGTACCTAAATACATCCATCCATTAGGGGAAACTCTTATAGAATTGTACGCTGTACCAGCAAATGTGAAAGTAAAGGGTAGTGTTATAGCATTTGAAATACCTTCATCTGCAGTTGCCGGTATTGAAGTATCAGTTACTCCGGCAACCCCTGTAAGCGAAATATAATTTCCCTGAATTGCTGTAAAATTATAATTACTTGCCGATTGTCCAAACGAGTATGCAAAAATTAAAAAGAGACCTATAGCTGTGTATATATTTTTCATTTTAATTTATATTAAGGTTAAGTAGTTCTATTCCATAAATAAATGTTTTACGCCGATTTTTTTTATAATTTTTAGCCTTAATTAATTAAATTATTACCTAAAGTACTTATAATCAGCAGTAAGATTTAACTTCGATGAATTAAAGATTAACTCAAAAGATTGAATGTAGATAGAACAGACATGGCGAATGATCTATTGAATTGGTTTTCGATAAGGATTATTTTATAAAATTGAGGTCGCACAAAATCCAAGAAATATAAATTGTCGGATTTTTTTAAGTAGTCTGCAATTTATTGAAACAATGCTTTTTTAGTAATGGATTTTCCATTTTCCAAAAGTACTTTCACTACTAAAATCTGTTGGGCAGAAGGCAAATCCTGGATTATTGAGTAGGTATCCCGAATGTTCTCTATATTTGATAATTGCTGCCCGGAAATACTATACACAGAGATTTTATCAATATTCTGCACAGTTGAATGCACTGAAATTATCTGATTTTTAATTCCAATTGAAACTACATCATTTGTTGCCACAAAATTATCTGTATCCAGCGTTTTATTCGTATATCTTAAAACAAATCTATTATTAAAAACCCCTGTTGCAGTAGTAAAAGTATAGCCATTGTCTCTTAAATCATTAATTGTATTGGTTACTTTATCTTCTAAATAAACTGGATGATCAGAAAACATTCCATCCACTTGGTCAATCGAGATGGTAAACTCCCCTTCTATAATACTACGATACCCCAAAGGCACAGCATCATATTCATTAAACGGTAATGCACGGCCCTGGATAACCAGATTGCTCCCCAGATTAATACTGTAAAAATCTATATATGGATTTTTATCCAAAGTTATTCCGTCAAATTTGCTGTCATATCCATTTGTAGCTCCCTCAATATAACCAACTAATAACTGCTTAAAAGCTCCTTGTGTATTTGTCATATTGAGCCAAATACGATGTTTTTCTAACGCACTGGGTTTTGAGGTTGTTGATGATTCAAAGAATTGAATGTTGTTTTCCGGGATTGCATCATTAAATGCATTTGTAGTTGATTGTCCAAACGAGCATATACTCACTAATATGCCTACCGTAATAAAAATCCTTTTCATCTCAATTAAATATTAAATGAATAATTCAGTTTTAACAAAAAAAGGGGTCAAAAATTTCTTTTTTCGTATTTATCAGAGAACACTATTAAGATAATGATTTTTTATTTGAAAATCGATAAAGGGTAAAAAAAATCGATTAAATACATATCACCAATTTATTCGGCAAACTGAGTCAAAATATTCAATTAAAAATCAATCAGATACAAGTTATATTTACAAACACAAAATGGACTATAAAGCTAATTTCGAAAAGAAATGTAGGGCACTTCAGAAATTTTTGTCAGTTTTTTTTTCCCATATAAAATTTCAAATGCTATCTACACCTGTTTTTTGATTAAACGTCAACATTTTTACATCCCATTTAGCAATAAACTATTCTGACGCAGTTACAATTTTTTTATTTACAACATTATTGTCTGCTAAAACAATTTTAATCAATAACAACTCATTTTTAAATTTGAGATTACTTATTGATACCTCAGAAGATGAAATATCTGAATCACTATAAACTAATTTTCCTGAAATATCATGAATAAAAACCTTATTAATAATTTCTCCCGAAGAATTAAGTTTTAAGGTCATATTATCAAACCAGGCCACAACATCATTATTGTGCTCAGTCCGATTAGCAGCTAATGTTGTATTGGTAAATTTTATCATAAATCTATTATTAAAAATACCTGTACTGCTGTTAAAAATATAATCATTTTGACTTAGGTCAGTAATCGTATGAGTTAATTTATCCTCTAAATAAACAGGGTGATTACTGAGTATCCCATCGCTTTTTTCTATTGCTATTGTAAAATCACCAGCAATATTGCTTCGGTATCCCAAAGGCACTATGTCAGAATCATCGAAAGGCACTGCCCGCCCCTGAATGACAAGATTGCTTCCCTGATCAATACTGTAAAAATCTATGTACGCATTTCCATCGAAAGTTATTCCATCATAATCACTGTCATATCCATTGGTCGCTCCTTCGACATAACCAATTAATAATTGTTTAAAAGCACCGTCTTTATTAGTCATATTAAGCCATACCCGATGTTTTTCTAATATATTTGGTTTTGCCGGTTTAAAAAACTGATTGTTGTTTCCCTGAATTCTCATACCATTATTAAACATAACGGTTCCGTTGGCACTGGCTAAGGCAAAGAAAGACTGTCCTGCCCCTATAGTTCCTGCGGGTTCAGCTCCTCCAGAAGGTGCTCGTGAGGTTGATGTTCCGCCCACTCCATTATAACTGGCATAATCATCTGAGGTATATGCTGGTTTGGTACCCATCATTTGTATAGGTGTATTATGAGTCCAGAAATAAATAGTCCCGTCTAAAATCGCATTATTATTTGAATCTGCAAACAAAAAAGCGTCTGCACTAATCGCAGAAGGATACGGATTACCAATTAAATAATAATTTCCAGCGGTGACTGACTGTCCTGCAATATTTCCGTTGTTGGGAATTCCGATAAACTCCACTTCCTGTGAATAAGGAAAAGATACATGCTCTCCATTAGGCCATGTTCCTTCAGAAGGAGTCCTGATAATATATCCTATTCCCGGTGTCATATCTGATGCACCGTATTGCTCTTCACGCCAAACTGTTCCGGTATAAGAGAGATATTTATCCCAACGCGTATTGGGTGATAAATTATATAACGTCTGCCCTGCCACAGGTGATGACCAATACGTAAAGTCGAAGTTTTTCATTGGTGCTGTAATTCTTTTATAAACAATATTACCCCAATTGACAGCAGCTGCATTATTCTGCACCAGACTGGCATTATTTTCAAAAGTTAATGTCCCTCCATTATTAACAACTGCATTTTGTATTATTAATGTGTCATTACTATTTATTACAACATCAACACCGGAATTTACCATGCAGGAACAGCCAGTAATATTACCTAGTCCTCCTCCTGCTGAAGAATAATTTGAAGTAAAAATCAAATTATGATTCATTGTCGGCGTTCCATTTGACCAACTACCATTATAAGTATTGGTTACCAGATTATTCACTACTACATTTAATGAAATTGGCGAAATGCAACTACCCGCATAATGTACTGTATAATTGTATGTTCCCGGATTTAAACCAGAAATAGTATGAGTTGCTGTGGGTGCAATAGTAAAATTAGCCAACGACGATCCGTTTTGCACAATTGTTATATCGACATTTGACGGAGTCGAAACAGGCAGTCCACTTAACGTGACACTTCCGGTTGGTGTTACACAGGTAGGTTGTGTAATTATTCCTGTTATGGGTGCAGCAGGTCTGGGAACAATAGTAAGCTGTATCGCCCGGGTTGAAGAACAATTCGCATTCTGAATGGTCATCGTACCTGTATATGTATTCGGAAGTATTCCTGCCGGTATGGTGATAGTATTCAAATTTCCTCCTCCTGATAAAAATGAAAAAGCTGTAGTTCCCTGATTTGTGAATCCAGCCGCAATTGCAGCAGAATCCCACACTATACTATAATTTACTGGTGTGTTTGTTGTGGCTGAATAAGGCAGTGATGCCAATTGTGAACTTGTATCGAAACAAATATTATCAAGTGTTCCGGTTGTTGTAATGGCTGGTAAAGGATTTACAGTTACAATTGTAGCTACGGAAGCTGTCTCACTACAAGCACCATTTTTTATAATTGCTCTAAAATGTGTTGTTTCTGTCAAAGGTCCTGACGTATAAGTTGTTGCCGTATTAGGAATTGGCGTCCAGCTAACAACCGAAAATACTTCTACTCCATATTCCCATCTAACAACTGACCCTGTATGACCTGCCAAAGTCAGCAAACCACTTGTACTACCGCTACAAACAGAAGTTCCACCGCTTACAGTACCTCCTGTACTTGCAGAATATACATTTACTGTTACGGAATTATTTGCATTTATAGTGTTAGTACAAGATTCTGAAGTAAGATTGGTTATGGTTATTGTACTTGAACCAGCTGCACTTAGGCCAACTGCTGTAAAGGTGCCTGTCCCTGTTCCTCCGGTAACCGACATAGTTGCTGTTAAACCGGTTGCAGCGGGATTGCTTCGATTGTATGTTACCACATAATCTCCATTAGGCAAAGATGCGCCCCCCGTTAATCTTACTAATGAACTTGTTCCTATTGCGGTACAGACATCATTTGCGGTAGTTGGCGAAGTAAGCGCGTAAGTAGGACATGTGTAGGTAATTTTTATCTGACCGTTTCCTCCATTTCCTCCTTTATAATTACCTCCTACTAAGCCTAATGCACCAGCGCCACCACCTCCGGGTGCATTGCCGGAGTTTCCACCAGAAGCTAAAGCTAAAGTTATTCCGTCGCCTCCTTTTCCGCCCCCTGTTACTGCAGCACCACCAGCAATATATAAAAGTTGTGGTGTAGCATTATTTCCATTAGCTCCAGATCCGGCACCAGGTCCTGCACTACCACCACCGCCTCCTGAAGACAACACTTGGACTATTGCCCCTACAAGTCCTCCGGCATATCCGTTACCTCCAGCAAAACTTCCAACACCAGATGAAGTCCCTCCTGCCCCACCGGCACCATTTGCTGAGTTTCCATTTTTACCACCGGTTCCTCCATTTGCAGTTACCGTAGAAAAATTAGTGTTTTCTCCGTTTGGTCCGTCTGCACCATTAATGCCAACTCCACCCGCACCTACCTTATAATTTAATGTCGTTGCCGGGGTAACTACAAATGTTGCAGATCTGCTATAGGCTCCACCACCACCGCCACCACCGCCAAAAAGAGAGATAAGAGCTGGTGTCTGGGTTCCTCCTCCGGCACCTCCTCCTCCCCAGCATTCAACATTTAATGAAGTAACACCAGCTGGGACTTTAAATGTACCATTGCCGGGCGTTGTATAGGTGTGAGGAGGCTGAGCCCAAATAGAAGAAAAAACAAAAAATAACAGAAAAGATAATTTTATTCTCATAATAGCAGAGTTTAAAGATTAAAAAAATCAATTAATTCTTTGAAGTATTTATGAGTGGTATTGAAAAAAGAAAGCTGTCAGAGTATTGAGATTTGTCTGAAGTTACATTTTTTCTCAAAAATATTTAGTATGCTAAACAACTGAAATTAAGATGCTTAAAAAACAGTATTTCAAATATAAAAAAATAAAAAATGTTTTTATGTTAATACTATAATTTTTTGATTCTTTTTTTACATATTTCACAATTGTCATCCATTCTTAAAATTTTACATTTGTTACAAACTCAATCCTTATTTAAGCAGCGTAATTATGACTATAAAAGATGCAATACAAAAACTTGAACATTTTTGTGCCTATCAGGAACGTTGTCATGATGAAGTCGTAACCAAATTATATTCTTTAAAAATGTCTCCGGACGAAACAGACCTGATTATTGTCAAACTCATTGAAGATAATTTTTTGAACGAAACGCGCTTTGCCTGTAGTTTTGCGCGTGGAAAACACCGTATCAAACACTGGGGAAAAATCAGAATAGTAAATGAATTAAAAATCAGGCACATTTCTACAGCCAATATTAACCTGGCTTTAAAAGAAATATCCCCAGATGAGTACGAAGCAACATTTAATCAGCTTTCGCAAAAATGTTGGGAAAATCTAATCGAAAGAAATCCTGTAAAAAAGCGAAAGAAATTTTGTGATTATCTCCTTCGGAGAGGTTACGAAAGTAATTTAGTCTATGATAAAGTAAAAGAACTTGAACAATTACAGTGAAATAATTGTTTAATGAATGCCATAAAAAAATCCGATAACTTTCGTCATCGGATTTTTCATTTTGTTTTGTTGTATTATTTGAAGATAACTTTTTTGGTCGTCTGGTAGCCATTATCCAGAACTACTTTCACCAGTAAAACCTGTT
>NZ_JAADZW010000042.1 GCF_010645065.1 Flavobacterium fluviatile
TGCTTCCTTCAGGATATACTTTCAATGGATTTACCGTTTCAACCGGAACTTATATTCCGGCAACGGGTGTTTGGACTATTGGTAATTTAATCAATGGAGCTTCAGAAACATTGCAAATAACCGCTACAGTCAACCCAACGGGAACCTATTTGAATACTGCCGAAGTTACAGCAAGCGATCTTCCGGATCCGAACTCAACTCCTGCAAATGGAGATACAACTGAAAACGACTACGCAGAAGCGACAACCGCTCCAATACAACAATCTGCCGATTTATCATTGACCAAAACGGTGAGCAATGCAACGCCGGTTGTAGGATCTGAGGTAACCTTCAGTGTGAATGTAACCAACAATGGCCCTCAGGATACTTCGGGTGTGAGCGTTACCGATCAGCTTCCTTCGGGTTATACGTATGTGTCCTACACTGCAACGGCAGGAACTTACGACACAGCAACGGGTGTATGGACAGTAGGTTCTTTAGTAAATACGGCTACCCAGACCCTGCAGATAACCGCTACAGTCAACCCAACAGGAACCTATTTGAATACTGCCGAAGTTACAGCAAGCGATCTTCCGGATCCAAACTCGACGCCTGCAAATGGAGATACGACTGAAAACGACTACGCAGAAGCGACAACCGCTCCAATACAACAATCTTCCGATTTATCATTGACCAAAACGGTGAGCAATGCTACTCCTTTGGTGGGTTCTGAGGTGACTTTCGAAATAGTAGTTGCCAATAACGGTCCGCAGGACAATACCGGTGTTCAGGTGACTGACTTGCTTCCTTCAGGATATACTTTCAATGGATTTACCGTTTCAACCGGAACTTATATTCCGGCAACGGGTGTTTGGACTGTTGGCAATTTAATGAATGGAGCTTCAGAAACATTACAGATAACCGCTACAGTCAACGCAACCGGAACATACCTAAACACTGCCGAAGTAACGGCAAGCGATCTTCCGGATCCGGATTCAACACCAAATAATAGTGTCGTTCTTGAAGATGATTACGCAACAGCTGTAACTATTCCGATACAACAATCTTCAGATTTATCATTGGCCAAAACGGTGAGCAATGCAACTCCTTTGGTGGGTTCTGAGGTAACTTTCGAAATAGTAGTTGCCAATAACGGTCCGCAGGACAATACCGGTGTTCAGGTGACTGACTTGCTTCCTTCAGGATATACTTTCAATGGATTTACCGTTTCAACCGGAACTTATATTCCGGCAACCGGTGTTTGGACAATTGGTAATTTAATCAATGGAGCTTCAGAAACATTACAAATAACCGCTACAGTCAACCCAACGGGAACCTATTTGAATACTGCCGAAGTTACGGCGAGCGATCTTCCGGATCCGGATTCCACACCAAATAATAGTGTCGTTCTTGAAGATGATTACGCAACAGCTGTAACTATTCCGATACAACAATCTTCAGATTTATCATTGACCAAAACGGTGAGCAATGCAACACCTTTGGTGGGTTCTGAGGTGACTTTTGAAATAATAGTTGCCAATAATGGTCCGCAGGACAATACAGGTGTTCAGGTGACTGACTTGCTTCCTTCAGGATATACTTTCAATGGATTTACCGTTTCAACCGGAACTTATATTCCGGCAACGGGTGTTTGGACAATTGGCAATTTAATCAATGGAGCTTCAGAAACATTACAAATAACCGCCAAGGTCAACCCAACCGGAACATACCTAAACACTGCTGAAGTTACGGCGAGCGATCTTCCGGATCCGGATTCCACACCAAATAATAGTGTCGTTCTTGAAGATGATTACGCAACGGCTGCTACAACACCAATTATGCAGGCAGCAAACTTATCTCTTACGAAAACTGTTAATAATACAACGCCATTAGTAGGTTCTGTTGTTACTTTCGAAATCATAGTAACCAACAGTGGTCCTCAAAACACGGCTGCTGTAAGAGTAAATGACGTCTTGCCTAACGGCTTTACTTACAATAGCTTTACGGCTACAAAAGGGACTTATAATGCTTCAACTGGTGTTTGGAATATCGGTTCTTTAATAAATGGTGATTCACAAACACTACAAATAACGGCCACAGTGAACTCAACTGGAAATTACACCAATATTGCGGAAGTTACAGGAAGCAGTCTGCCAGATCCGAATTCTACTCCAAATAACGGAATTACAACTGAAGATGATTATGCAAGTGTAACCGTAACTCCAGTTCAGGCATTAGCAGATTTATCCCTTGTAAAAACAGTGGTTGGCGGTAATTTAAATCCAGTATTTGGTTCAACCATTACATTCGAAATAACTGTTCAAAACAGCGGACCGCAAGCAGCGAGCGGAGTTAGCGTTATTGACTTATTGCCTAATGGATTTGAATACAATGTTTACAGCTCAACTACAGGACAATATTCTGATATAACCGGAATATGGAGTATTGGAACTATTGCAAGTGGTGAGTCTGAATCGTTGTTAATTTCTGCAAACGTTAATAATACTGGTAATTATCAAAATACTGCCGAAGTTTATTCTTCTGCCGTAGCAGACCCTGATTCAGCTCCAAATAATGGAATTGCAACCGAGGATGATATTTCTTCTGTAACTATTACTCCTGTTTCTGCAATAGCCGACCTGTCTATTGAGAAAAAAGTAGTCAACGATATACTGACTCCTGCTGTAGGATCACAAATTACTTTCTCAGTCATTGTAACGAATTCAGGACCTGGAATAGCAACAGGAGTTACTGTAAAAGATATACTGCCGGCCGGATATGAATATAACTTCTTTAATTCAACATCAGGCAGCTACAACCCTGTATCTGGTATATGGAATCCAAATGTTATTTTGCCTGGCAATAGTCATACTTTATTATTAAATGTATATGTAAAAAATCCAACTGGTATAACAGATGAATATTTAAATTCAGCCGAAATAATGACTTCAGATCAATTAGACTCTGACAGTACTCCAGGGAACGGCATTAGTACAGAAGATGATTACGATAGTATTGCAGTTACACCAGTAATTGTAACGGCAGATTTATCAATCAAAAAGAAAACCCTTAGTGGCAATACAACATTTGATGTAGGCGGAAATATAATTTTTGAACTCACCGTTACTAATGACGGCCCTGATGATGCTACCGGCGTACAGGTAAAAGATTTACTTCCGGCAGGATTCAGGTATCTCACTTATACATCTACAATTGGTATTTACAATTATGTTACCGGTATCTGGAACGTGGGAAGCATAAATTCGGGTACATCGCAAACACTTCAATTGTATTACCAGGTAAATGCTCCTTCAGGCAGCAGTGGTGAGTACACTAATATAACTGAAATAACAGCAAGTAATCTTCCTGATCCGGATTCAACTCCAAATAACGGAGTAATTTCTGAAGACGATTACGACAGTATTACTATAAATGTAAATGTTGCCGATTTAAGTCTTGATAAAACTGTTAGCAATAAAAATGCAAACGTAGACGAAACAGTAACCTTTACGCTGTACATCGGAAATGATGGACCGGCTACAGCTACAGGAGTCGCAATAGAAGACAATATTCCGCTGGGTTACCGAAACATCTCTAATATAACCAATGGAGGAATATTTAGTTTAAATACTATAAGATGGGTTAATTTAACTATTCCTGTTGGAGGTCTAAGTCTAACCTACAACGCTACCGCAGTAAACCCATATAGTCTCGAAAGTTCAGATTATATAAATATCGCCCAGGTGACAGCCAGCAATCAGTTTGATCCGGATTCAACTCCAAATAACGACAATGGAGACCAGAGCGAAGATGATGAAGATTCTGAATTCATAAATATTCCATCAACTGATATTGCAATAACCAAAGATGTTGACAAAACAGATGTTCCGATGGGCAGTGAAGTTGTTTTCTCAATAACCGCAGAAAATATCGGAAACCTTACTGCTACAAATGTAGAAGTTCAGGATATTTTGCCAAAAGGATATTCTTTAAACAGCTATACAACATCATCAGGTGTTTACAATAGTGCAACAGGAATCTGGACAATACCTGTTATAAATGCTGGAAGTGCCCAGATATTAACAATTAATGCAAAAGTTATTGACTTTAATGACTATCTAAATAAGGCTCATCTTGTAAAATTAGATCAGATTGATACTAATTCATCAAACAATGAAGATGATGCAACAGTTTCTCCAAATTGTTTGAAAATTTACAATGAATTTTCTCCAAATGATGATGGACAAAACGACACGTTCTATATAGACTGTATCACACAGTATCCTGACAACGAACTTAGCGTGTTTAACCGTTGGGGAGATTTAGTCTATTTTAGAAAAGGATATGACAACTCTTGGGACGGAAAAGCAGAAGGATCTGCAAAAACACTTCCGGAAGGCACCTATTTCTATATCCTTGATCTCGGAAACGGTTCTCCAAAAACATCTGGATGGCTTTACTTAAGATAAAATTAAGAACAACCCAAATAAAGAATTGGCTATGATTCAAAATATAAAAAAGGTTTTTACAATTATTTCAATGCTGTCAGTATTTTGTGCTTTTGCACAACAGGAACCTCAGTATACTCAATATATGTATAATACACTGACTGTAAACTCTGCCTATGCCGGTTCTCTGGGACATTTAGCCATAACGGGAATATACAGGACCCAGTGGGTAGGTATTGAAGGAGCCCCGGATACGCAATCGCTTACTATTGATTCACCGGTGGGGAAAAATGTCGGACTTGGTTTATCTATAGTAAGTGAAGAAATAGGACCTTCTGAAGAGCAATATGTTGATGCAAACTTCTCCTATACAATTCAGTCCGGAGAAACTCATCAGTTATCTTTCGGTATAAAAGGGGGAGGGCGTGTTCTAAATATTGACTGGTCAAAAGGAAGTTATAAAGATCCTGATGTTCAGTTTAGGGAAAACATAACCAATAAATTTCTGCCTGTGTTAGGGGCAGGTTTGTACTGGCATGGTGAAAGGGATTATATTGGGTTATCTGTTCCTAATTTTATGACAAAAGAACGTTATCAGTATGACGATATCGCAGAAGATCTCATTAATGAAAGAATACACGTTTACCTGATTGGCGGGATTGTTTTTGATCTTTCTGCACATACAAAATTCAAACCCGCAACAATGGTTAAATACGTTGCCGGAGCTCCTTTAATTGCAGATTTTTCGGCCAATTTCATGTTCAATAATGCTATCACACTAGGAGCATCATATCGAACAGGGGACTCGGTTAGCTTTTTGGCATCATTGCAAATAACACCACAAATACTTGTTGGGTATACATACGATTATACTACTACCGAATTACAAAATTATAATAATGGGACACACGAAATAATGCTCCGTTTTGAATTAATTTCACGCAAAAAAGGATTGAAATCTCCTAGATTCTTTTAATACTGTTTTATATGAAAAAAAGAATTTTAATACTCGTTTTATTAGCCATACAAGCAGTTCAGTCGCAAACTAAAGACAAAACTGCCGATGCACTATTTGATAAAATGAATTATGTAGAAGCTGCAAAGCTGTATGAAATTTTAATTAAAAATGGTGACACATCAAAAGAGATTTTACAGCGTGCCGGTGACGCTCATTATTTTAATACTCAAATGCAGCGGGCAAACCAATGGTATGCTAAATTACTCGCAGACTATCCTAATGACGTCTCTCCCGAATATTATTATCGTTATGCACAGTCATTACAAGGAGTCCAGAATTATGATCTGGCTAAAAAATGGATGAAAACTTATTCTGAAAAACAAAAATCAACCGATTCTAAAGCACAAAATTTTTCTCAAAAAGAGATAACTATCGAAGATATAAAAAACATAAAACCTCAGTTTGTACTTGAAAATCTTGATATAAATTCAGCATACTCCGATTTTGGGCCGATGTTTTACAAAGGAAATTTAGTGTATTCAACAACTGTCGATTCTTCTTACCTTAAAACTGAAAAATATGGATGGAACGATCAGCCTTTTTTAAACTTACAGCTTGGTATAATTAGTGCTTCTCAATCTAATGTTACATTTAAAGAGCGTTTTGCAAAAGACATAACTACGCAATATCATGAAGCCTGTGTCGCTTTTTCTCCCGACGAAAAAACCATTTATTTTACACGGAATAATTACAACGGAAAACTCAAAAGAGACAATAAAGGCGTTAATAATTTAAAAATCTATTCTGCAAAAGCCGAAGAAAATAGTGATGGTACTGTACGGTGGGGGAATGTAACTGAACTCCCTTTTAACAGTGATGATTATTCTGTTGGACAGCCTTCGGTAAGCAAAGACGGAAAAAAACTCTATTTTGTATCTGATATGCCCGGCACTATTGGTCTGACAGATATTTTTGTAGTCGATATTATAGGAGAAAACCAATACTCTAATCCGAAAAATTTGGGAGAAAAAATTAACACCAGCGGACGCGAAATGTTTCCGTTTATAACTGATAAAGCAATCTATTTTGCTTCTGATGGTTTTCTTGGACTGGGTGGGCTCGATGTTTTTGAAAGTAAATTTAAAGATGATGTTTTTAACTCACCAAATAATTTAGGAGCACCATTAAACAGTAACAGAGATGATTTTGGTTATATCATAAATGAAGAGACCAATAAAGGTTTTGTATGTTCTAACCGAAAAACCGGAAAGGGAGATGATGATATTTATTCTTTTGAAAGAAGCTGCGTACAAAGTATTGATGGATATGTGTTTGATGCAATTTCGACCAATAGAATTTCGGGAGCAATGGTGACACTTAGGAATCAGGAAAACCAAAAAATAGAAGAAACAGTTTCTAAAATTGATGGCAGATTTGAATTTAATTCCAATATTGACTGTAATACCCCTTATACCATTGAAGCTGCAAAAGATAAATATACAGCCAATACAAAAACGGTTTTTACGCCTCAAAGTTCAGGAATTACTAATGTTCCTATCGGACTTGACCCTGCTCTTGTAGAACGTAATAACGGAATTTTGAAAATAAAAATAGGTATTATATACTTTGATTTAGACAAATCAAACATTCGATACGATTCTGCAATAGAGTTAAACAAAGTGGTCTTATTGATGACACAATACCCAACTGTGGTTATCAAAATTGAGTCCCATACCGATTCAAGGGCGAGAGACGATTATAATTTACAACTTTCAGACCGAAGAGCCAAATCCACCCGGGATTATATAATTTCGCAGGGAATTGCACCGGACCGAATAGAAAGCGCGATAGGTTATGGAGAAACTCAGCTATTGAACAATTGTTCGAATGGGATTCCCTGTACCGAAGCACAACACCAGATAAACAGACGAAGTGAATTTATTATAACGAAAATATAATTTTTGAGAACACTTAATGATTTGACAAAATCAGTCAGATAATTTAATAAAAGTTTATTGGAATTCGTTTCAATAACTCTTTTATATTTATAACTATCCGAATGTATTGGTATTTGTTACTGCAAGAATTATCAAATGCCGATTGAGGACTGTATAGTGTTTTTATATCTGCCAATGGGAGCTTTGGGAAAAGATGCCAATTATCAGCATTATGCACACAGATAATTGGCCAGATTAGAACTAATGGAAAAAAGGTTCAGGCAACCGGTTATGCTTACAAACTTTTTGGGATAGTATCTTCAATATTCTGCTCAACACAATAACTTTCAATTACTAGTCAGTCTTAAACTATTTTGATAACAGAAGCACTAATGCTTCGGCAGAAATGAAATTCATGAACTCCTTTGAAATTAAATTAAAAGAATGTGAATATTCATTCAATGCAAAAATAAAAGCTTCCAGAGCAAAATTCAGAGGAGTTTAGAAATGTAGAATTCTTCCTTTTTAGGCTAACAAATATTTATGCTTAATTTGATCCATCATTTTTCAGAGCAGGTACACCGATAGGTACAGTTTATTGTAAAAGCAGAAAAACCTTTAAATCGTGAGATCTAAGGTTTTTGTTTTTTGAATATTTCTTTCGAAATCTCAACTTGGTACACCCATAGGTACAGTGTAAATTTGACTCTCAATAGTTATCTTTAAAAGTATGAAAATTAATAAATGGAATAGATTTTAAACTTTTTTTTTAGCTCGGGGGGAGTTATATGAAATAGAAAAAGCTATTTTTTTTATTCTCTATCTATTATGGGATCACTGTAGTATACTATTAAATTATAAATAAAAAATCCCTTTTCTTTACTTCAATTTGAATATATTGTATCTTTAATATTATTGTATTTCACACGTCTTTTTACAGAAATTTCAGTGTCATTTTGATTAGTATTGAACCCAATTTGAGATTTTGGAGCATATTGATGGATTACATTTATCAAGTTTTCAAATAGGAGGAAATTATCGGGCAATGTACGGATGCCTGCCCCAATCAATACTAAATTGTATTGATCATTCCTTAATTTATCTTTTACAGTTTTTTCTGCAGTCATCCCCAAATCAACTAAGCACCACTCTGTATCATAACCCGCAGTAATAAGTTTTTGCTTTTGTGTTTCCAAAGTGGCACTCAATTCCTTCTCTGTTACAAAGTTAATTTTTGTAAAGTCTAATTTTTTGGGGTCAATTCCCACGAGCAATACTTTTTTTGATTTTGAACTGCTGAAAACTTCATTTAATTTTTGCGGTTTTGAAATTGAGCAGGACAATAAAAGTAAACTGCATATCACTGCAAATCCAAAGGACTTTAGTATAGTATTCATCTAATTTAATTTTTATAAGTTATATATAAAATGCATTCTTTCTACAGATTGATATGCATTTTTTTAGTGTATTAAGTATTGTAAACTGCGGCATAAACTTCTTTTACAAACTCTTCTGCTGTGGTTGGAGTGGTGGCGGCTTGATTTCTTTTTTGATAATTGAATATGCCTTCTTTGATACCACTAGCCATTCCCAGCAAATTATCTACAAAATCTTCAGTAAATCCATTGCCTAAAAAGATTTGTTTAGCCTGCTCAAAAGGAATTTGAACATATTGTAAATCTGGAATTCCAACCGCTTTACCGGCAATTTTGGTAAACTCTCTCATCGTGTAGTTGCGGGGTCCCATAACGGCATGGATACTTTTGCCTTCAAAATCAAGATCTGCCAGATGTCCAGCTGCAATTTTTGCAACATCTTTTGTGGCAACCATCGGAATTGAATGGTCTCCATCTGCAGCAGTCCCATTTATGCCCTTATTTTTTACCAGAGCAATTGTTCTTAAAAAGTTTTCCATAAAATACGCTGAACGGACATGCAGTACATTTACATCTCTTAATTGATTTAATCGCACTTCCTGTTCTCCTGTTCCTCCCATTATTCCGTTTCCTTCGTGCATATGAGAACCCAGACTGCTCATGTTTACAATATGTTTTATGCCGGACTTTTCAATAGCTCTAATGAAATTTCCTGTCACCAGTCTTTGATAGCTTCTTGTATTTTCGGCCTTGACATTATCCGGCAGAATAAGAAAAGCACTGTCTGCGTTCCTAAAAGCATTGGTAAGAATTTCTACATCATTAACATCGCCGGAAATGATTTCTGCGCCCATGCTTTGAAATTTTTTCAATCTTTCAATATTTCTGGCAATAAGAGTTACGTCGTGCCCATCACTTAAAAGGTTTTCTGAAATTTTGCTTCCAACAGTTCCTGTTGCTCCAAGTATTACTATTTTTCGTTTCATTTTTTTCATTTTTAAATTTTGATTATTGTCTTTAAGATTTCCAGATGCTGCCATTTTTCAAATTTCCGGTTTCAAGGTCATTCTTGATTATTTCGAGAGCACTTTTTAGAACTGAACGAAGCGCCTTGATAAGCACTAACTTTACAACAATTCTTGCAAAGAAATTGGCAGGGACTGCACGATATGTTCATTCGATCCTTGTGTGCGGATCCCCTAAATCAGTGAACTGCCATTTGTGTTATTACAGCATTGCCGCGAAAAATGTGGGTCAGGTTTATGGGGACTATATAGTTGAATGCTCTGTCTATTGAGGAATTTAACGTCATTACGATAGCCACTTCTGGATTTTTTTTGAAACCTTTTATCTCTTTACTTGGTGGTGTCATTTTTAATAATTTTAGAGGTTGATATTTATATTACAAAGATGCCGGGATCAGCGATGGGAAACTTGTATCAAATCACTGTTCTTATTTTAATTCAAATTATTACAGGAGATTTCCGCTGTACATTCCTTCGTCATAGTGACTAGCATCAGGCTCAGTGATGAACAGTATTATATCACTGGTGTCTACAGCCGAAATGTCGGATTTTCATTTTCAATTATTGAACTTTCTCCTGTATTTAAAAGTATTCTGTCATTTACATTTATGGCTCCATCAACTACATAAAATAGAAATACCGCGTTTAGTGAGAAAGGTTCGGGTAAAAAGATTTCTTCGCCCTTTTCTACCGTATATCCATAAGTCAGGTATTACTTCTAATCTGAAGCGGGTAATCTTTCCCTTTTCCTGTTATTTTTCGCCATTGATTGATGCTGTATATTTCCGGTAGATCGTGAACTGAATCAGTGAACGCAGGTTGCTTTTTTCTGGTCTGATAAATATCTGCAGCCCATTGAGAATACCTCCTTCTTCCAAAACCAATTCCTCATGGAAGAAACTTTTCCCAGCATTCATCATCATCAGTCGGCAGTTAGGAATAATGTCTGTATGTACTTCCGAATCAAGGTGTTTTACCATGCCTCTTCGCAGGTAAGTCAAAATCTCATCGTTCCTATGCTGATGCATTGGAATAAGCGTGCCTGGCGTTATACGTGCCTGATCTATCCTGCCTATGGTTGAAAACCTGTATCACCCAAATGAGGTTTGATAAGGCCAGGATATAAGATCTGTATTCCAGATCCTTGATCCTGTCTGCCGTATTTAAGGGTATTGTCAATTTTAGTTATCATAATCTTGATTATATTTCTATGGCAATCTTTCCAATATATCCGCCTTTTTCTGCATATTGATACGCCTCTATATATTGCTCGAAAGAAAAAACTTTGTGAACCTCGATATCAACACCTTTCTTTACTGCATTTAATAAAATATTAGTGTAATTTGTACCAGGGCTTGAAAGAACAACAACGTGCTTTTTAGCTGTAAAAAGGTTTTTTAAAAGTGAAAGAGGAATTTCAATTGGCTGGGGAGTCGGGTTAAGAAAAAGAGATTTAGTGTTCATGATGGCTTTAGCATTTTTGTACCCCATTTTACCTGATAAATCGATGACGATATCGTAAGTTGTTTTTTGTAAAAGAACATTTTCCTTTGTGTAGTCTATTACCTTATTGGCACCCCATTTTTCAGCATATTCTATTCCTTTACTGCTTGTGACAGCAGTAACATCTGCGCCGTACTGTTTTAGTAACTGGAGTAAAAACGTTCCGAAACCGCCCGTAGCGCCATTAACCAAAATCGTTGTCTGCGGATTAATTTTCCCCATTTTCTCGATTGCAGTAACAGCGGCTGTTCCAACTACAGGAATAGAAGCTGCTTGAGAGAAACTAATTTTCTCAGGTTTTTTCCAAACCAGATAAGAAGGGACGGCAACATATTCTGATGAAGCTCCTTCTTTCATCAGATTTTTTACTACTCCAAAAACTTCATCTCCAATTTTGAATCCGTTGACAGAAGATCCGGTATCTTCAATGATACCTGCAAAATCTGCCCCTGTATTCTTTGGAAACTTTGATCCGGACATTAATTTCATTTCTCCTTTTCTAATTTTCCAGTCCATTGGATTGATAGAAAATGCTTTTACTCTCACCAGTACCTGGTTTGATTGTACTGAAGGTTTTGCTTGTTCTGAAATTTGCAGAACATCTGTATTTCCAAAATTGTTGTAAGCTATTGCTTTCATGTCTTAAATTTTTAATTGTTTCATTTTGATAAGACAAAGTTGCATATAACCTGCCGGGCAGACTTGTATCAAATCACTATTGTGATCAGCAAAGCATAAATAGAAAATCTGCGAAATAAAAAAAGGGTATGAGCACTGTGCTGATACCCTTTGGTAATTATATTATGTAAAATTTAGTAAATCTGTATTAAATCACTGTTGAATTTTAAAGCTTTAGGCGGCATTCCGAACATTTTATACATATACTTGTTCAGCTGGGGAAGATCATAAAAGCCAGTATCATAAGCAATATCAGTAAGGCTTTTTTCTTTATCTGTAAGAGCGATATAGACTGCCTGACGCATCCTTGTCCACAATAAATATTTTGACAGACTGCTGCCAGTCTGCTGTTTAAAAAGAGCAGCAAGACGTGATGGAGAGAGAAAAACAATATCAGCAAAGGTCTGAGGTGTTATGTCTGATTTAAAGTAATTCTCTTTAATATAGGCCACTATTTTAATGACTCTTTCATCATAATCTACAGCGGGTAATTTTGAAAGCAGGGCATCCAGTAAGACATTAATGTTAAGACTGTTTTTTGGAGTATAAAAAAAAGCATTGATTTCTAATGGAGAATCAAAAATTACAGCTTCTTCATTTTCTTTAAATCTGCCTGATAATTCTAAACCAATACTGGAATAAGGTTCTATGTTCAAAACGTTTAATGTTCCTTTTTCGGCAATGCAGTGATGGCTTACATTGGGCTTTATCAAAAAGCCGTGGATATGCTCATATAACTTCCCATTAATTGTTGAAGTAAAGGCTGTGTCGTTGGATAAGACAATCTGGTACGCGGAATGATGATGGATCTCGACAGTAAGATTGCGGGCCTGAAGTGCAAGGATAAAAGGGTTCATATTCTGTACATAATAGAAGTCTAAAATTATTTAAAAAAAAATTACACTATATGTTTTTTACATTAAATTATGCGGGGCTTAAATTTTAATATAATTTATGGAGGTATAGCTTGTAGCGATTATTTAAAGATTGGATTATAAACTGGCAAAGCTAATTTTTTAAACTAAATGTAATATATAAATTTTGGTTTAGTGCATAAAATATGATTATACTGTAGAATAACGCACATCTAAGCAAATGCGCTAAATGTGAGTTGTTTTTCTGATAAGGTTATTAATTATGCACCTGGTTTGACGATTGTCTTTACTGTTTGAACTATATCCTGATATTGAAAAAGGATATAATTTAACTCAGGAGCTTCGTGGTATTTTTGAGAATACAACCGATAAACTTATTGCTTTTGCCAAACTTGCCAAATGGCATGAAAAAGTAAATCAAATCGGATTTAAGTCTTTTGGCACTATCTCTCGAACAATTATAAATCATTATCAAACCATATTGAACTATTTTGACAACAGAAGCACTAATGCTGGGTCAAGAACAAAACTTGGGGAGGAATTGAAGATTTCCTAACTTAGCCATCAAATTAATACTCTTTGGAAAATTA